>SVCA01000010.1 GCA_015058625.1 Pseudoselenomonas ruminantium
AATTCTGCACTATATTTTGCCATAAAAAGACCCCCATAAGTTAGATTCCTTGGTCTAACTTATGGGGGTCTCTACAATTTGTTGCAGGCAAGGCTGTTTTTCTGTTTATTCGGTTGGTTCTTCCGGGCCGCCGTCCGGGTCCTCGGTGAGTTTATGCTGGCCGAGCATGGTGGTCAGATTCTGCCGATTAAAACTGTAGCTGAAGCTGGCAAAATCCTGTTCGGGATTGTAGCGGTTGGAAGGGGCATTTAAGAGACCACTGATGGTATCGTAGAGCATGTCGTTGGTAAAGTAACGATGCTGATGGTCATAGAGGGCGGCCGTATGCCGCGGCATGGCTGCCTGATAGCCCGGTGAGATGTAAACCCAGAAGGGAATCCGCACCATATCGAAGCTGAATACATCCGGGTTATGAGAGATTTCCAGATTTTCCCCGTGGTCGGAGAAGTAAACCATGGCCTGCAGATTCAGATGTTTCTGCGCGTAGTCAAAGACCTGGCTTACCACATAATCGGTGTATAGTATGCTGTTGGCATAAGATGGTGTCGAAGTGGCCCGGGAATCTTCTTCCATGGTCTGGAACTTATCGAAGGCAGCAGGATAGCGATTGTTGTAGTAGATATGGCTGCCCATGATGTGCAGGACGATGAAGTTGTTCTTGGATGGGTCAATCTGCGTCAGATACGGCAGGAGCGCCTCGTCATACTTATCCGTAAAGGTATAGGAATCGTCTGTCCAGGTGGCGTGGTCAGCTGTTTTGGCCACCAAGGTGATGGCGCTGTCGTACTGACCATAGCGGCCCTGATTGCTGAACCACCAGGTTTCGTAGCCGGCCTTTTTGGCCACATCGAGGATGGAGGCGGATTCAAAGAACTCCTTACCGTTGTACTGGCTCTGTTCCGTCAGGGCACGCTGCAGTACAGGCACCGTCTGGGACCAGGAAGAATAGGCGTTATGATAATTGATAAAGCCCGATTCAGCGTTCGCCAGTTTTTCGTTGAGCCAAGGGGTGTTCTCATAGGGGAACTCCGGCGTGTAAGCCTTCATGTAGTTCCGGGAAGCAGACTCACCGATGATGAGGATGACCGTGCCCGGGGCTTTGGCAGCCAACGTGTTTTCCGTGTCGATAATCAGGCTGTCGTAGCGCTCGTCATGGCCAATGCTATATTCCTGTGTCTGGGTCACATAGGTGGTTACATCCTCCCAAAGTTCGGCGAAGGAAGTCTGGGGAATGTAGTAGCTGTGCGCCCAAAGGGAGAGGAAGGTCAGCACACCCAACGTGGAAAGACGCAGGGCGCTGGCTTCATCATCTTCCGTCAGCCGGGCAAAGTGCAGATGTGCCCGATAAGCCAGGTAGATGAAGAGCGCAAAGCCGGCGAAAATCAAAAGTGTGGGCACAAGACCCAGATTGGACTGGATGAAGTCAATGCTCTCGTTGTAGTTGGTCAGGTAAAGGGCCATCAGGGAGGCCGGGGTCAGGCAGTGCCAGAAGAGGCAGTAATAAACCCACTGGATAAAGGGAATGGCCAGACAGGCGAAGTTCAGGAGCGCCATAAAGAGAGAACTTATCTTTACATGGCCCAGCCGTGTCAGTACACTTTCAATGCTCATCAGGAGCACGAAGGCTGCCGTACCCACCACGAAGTCAAAACAGATTTTTGACTGATACCAGACCGAGTTGTATGTCCAGGCATAGAGAAGCGGAAAGGTCATGCTCCAGCCCAAACTCGTGATGAGATTGGGAAGTGCCGCCCGGCTGAAGATGGACACGCGGGTGGCGTATTGCGTCAGCACCAAAGCGGCAATCACAGGCAGGAGGATGGGCATAAAGTATTTGGCGCCCATGTCCTGTCCGATGTCGATGTAAAAAGCGATAAGACAGCAGAAATAACTGGCCGCCGCTGCCAGTCGGCGGATGAAGGCATCCTGTTGTGCACTGGTTATAGTCATAAACATTCTTCCTTTATATATAATGAAAGTACAACGACAATTCTACACGAAATTGCGGCGGTAGTCAATTTGCAATAAGAGGACATATGTCCGAAAAAGTAAATAATATCAGAATAAATTCATTTGATAACTAGATTACAAAATAGTTTTATCGTTGACTTTTAGAGGGAAAAATAATAAAATCAAAGTGTGATAAAATATTTGAAATGAGGGAGATTTTATGGACAAAAAAGATTCATTGCGTTTGGAGAATCAAGTTTGTTTCCCCCTGTATGCCTGCGCCCGGGAAGTCGTTAAGGCATACCGTCCTCATCTCGATGTGTTAGGTCTTACCTACACCCAGTACATTACGATGATGGTCCTTTGGGAAGAGGGCAAGGTCAGTGTACGGGACTTGGGCAAGAAGCTGCATCTGGATTCGGGCACGCTTACTCCGCTCTTAAAGAAGCTGGAAAGCAAGGGATATTTGAAGCGGGAGCGCTCCACGGTGGATGAGCGGGTAGTTATCGCCTGCATTACGGAGGAAGGCCGTAAGCTCAAGCGGGCTGCTGCCAAGATTCCCCTGGCTATGGCCAATGAAGTGGCAGAGTTTCCCATGGAGGATGCTCAGGAACTTTATCGCCTGCTGTACAAGCTGATTGGCATTTTAGAAGTCAGCAACAGCAAACAGTAATCGAGAAAAAATTTACCTGTGATAACGGCAGAATCTTACGGGTTCTGCCGTTTTTTTGCGCTTGATTATACTGCGCTGTGATTTTTTTTCATTGCGAAAAAGACCGTTATTTGCTACAATATATACCGTTACGACATAAATTAACCACAACATATAGAGGAGGCGTGAGGGTAAACCGCAAGATAGCGGTGCCTGTAGTCTATGAATTTGAAAACAGTTACGAAGCGTTCCGGACATACCGTACCTTACAACCGGGAGAAAATCTATAATGCCATTGCTGGCGCCAATAACGACGGCGGCCACAAGATGAGCCCCAAGGATATTGATGAGGTTACCAGTCAGGTGGAGTGGGACATTCAGGATCGCGAGAATGTCAGCGTAGAGGAAATTCAGGATATCGTTGAGCAGGAGCTCATGAAGTACAACTTCTACGATATCGCCAAGAAGTATATCACCTACCGCCAGAAGCATGCGGAACGCCGTGTGGCCCAGAAACACCTCATGTCCTCCTATCGGGATATTTTCTTTGCCGATGCGGTGGATGTGGATTCCAAGCGCGACAACGCAAATATCAATACGGATGCCTCCATGGGCATCATGCTGAAGCTGGGGGCTGAAGGGGCTAAGCATTTCGTGGACAACTACGTGCTTACCGATGAGTTCCGCGAGGCCGACAAGGAGAACTGGATTCATATTCACGACAAGGACTTCTCGCTGATTACCTTTAACTGCTGTCAGATTGATTTGCTGAAGCTCTTTAAGGGCGGTTTCTCCACGGGCCATGGCTTCCTGCGTGAACCCAACTCCATCCGTTCGTATGCTTCCTTGGCGGCCATTGCCATTCAGTCCAACCAGAACGATATGTTCGGCGGTCAGGCCATCAATGCCTTTGACTATGCCATGGCCGATGGTGTGCGCAAGTCCTTCCGCAAGGCGGTCATCAGCGAAGCCCACAAGGCGTTGATGTATCAGTTCGATACCCATGACTTTGGTACGGAAAAGGAATTTAAGGCAAACTTTAAGCCGGCTATGGATTTCAGTGCCTGCAGCTATACGGAAAATAATGAAGATGCGCGTGCCGCTGAATCCGTGCAGGCGATTAAGAAGGCTCTGGAAGCTGTGCTGGCAGATACTTATAAACTGCCCACGGATGAGTCCGGTCGTCTGGCCCGCAATGTCTATCGCTTGGCCTGCGCTGATGTGGTGGAGGAAACGCATCAGGCCATGGAGGCCATGATTCATAACTTCAACACGCTGCACAGCCGTGCCGGTGCGCAGGTGCCCTTCAGCTCTTTGAACTACGGCATGGATACCAGCCCGGAAGGGCGTCTGGCCACCCGTGAGGTGCTGAACGCCATCTGGTCTGGTCTGGGCAACGGGGAGACGCCGATTTTCCCGATTTCGGTGTTCCAGCTGAAAGCCGGGGTCAACTATAATCCCGAAGACCCCAACTACGATTTGTTCCAGCAGGCCTGCAAGGTCAGCGCCAAGCGTCTGTTCCCGAACTTCGTGAACATTGATGCGCCGTATAATCTCCAGTATTACAAGCCCGGCGATTACAACTCCACGGTGGCGACCATGGGCTGCCGTACCCGTGTCATGAGCAATGTCAACGGCCCGGAAGAATCCGGCAGCCGCGGCAACTTTGCCTTCACCACCATCAATCTGCCGAAGCTGGCATTGGAAGCCAAGGGGGATATGGAGAAGTTTTGGCAGCTCTACGATAAATACATCAAGATCAGCCATGATTATATCCTCGCCCGTTTGGAGGTCATTGCGGAAAAGCATGTCTACAACTACCCGTTCCTCATGGGACAGGGTGTTTGGATGGACAGCGACAAGCTGCGTGCCGATGACAGCATCAAGGATGTGCTGAAGCATGCTTCCTATTCCGTAGGATTCTGCGGTCTGGCTGAGTGCCTCAAGGCCCTTATCGGCAAACATCACGGTGAAAGTGCTGAAGCGCAGGAACTGGGCCTCAAGATTGTCGGCCATCTGCGTGAGCGCATGGATAAATACACGGAAGAAGAACACATGAACTGGTCCTGCTTTGCAACGCCGGCAGAATCCACCGCCGGTCAGTTCCAGCGTTCCAACCGCAAGGTCTATGGTGTGATTGAGGGCGTTACGGACAGGGATTATATGACCAACAGCTCCCATGTACCCGTGTACTATCCAATTAAGGCCATTGACAAGATTCGCATTGAAGCGCCGTATCATGCGCTGGAAAATGCTGGCCATATAGCCTATATCGAAATGGACGGCGACCCGACCAAGAATGTTAAGGCCTTTGAACGTCTGGTTCGCGCCATGCATGATGCGGATATGGGTTACTTCTCCATCAACCATCCGGTTGACCGCGACCCGGTTTGCGGCTATACGGGGCTTATCGAAAATGAGTGCCCGCATTGCCACCGCAAGGAAGTGGAGACGGGACGGTTTACCATTAAGCGCATGAAGTAAATTATCGCTTTCGATTTTTGGTTAACATCGATATGATAAGACGCCCGGTGGCTGACAATATTTTTCCGCAGCTTTGACAGGCTTGCCTAACGCGACGGAAAAGTATTGTCAGCCACCGGGCTTATTGCGTACATTACATTAGCGTACTAAGACGCCGTGGGGACTGGTAATATTTTTCCTCCGTCTTGTGCCTCGAACAAATACCTCGAACAAATACCTCGAACAAATACCTCGAACTTTAGAGCGAAAACTTTTTCTTTAAGAATAGAAGGGAAAAAGTTCTTCGTGGTGAAAAATATTTATGAATAAAATCTGTAAAGTGTTGCATAATTTCTAAATTTTTGTTATGGTTGTATAACGTATAGGCTTGGTGATGATTATGGCTGAAGTGCAGGACGAACATTTTTATCTGGCGGCGATACTTCGCTGTCCGGGGATTGGCTGCCGGTATTTGCGGCAGCTGTTGGAGTCTATGGGAAGTGCAGCTGCTGTCTGGCGGGCGGATAAGGATGACTTAATCGCTGCGCGGGTGCTGACATCCAGACTGGCGCAAAGGCTGGCGGACTTTTGCCGTCAGCATGAGGCTGCGCCCGAGGAGATAAAGAAGACCTGCGAGAAGAAGCTCATTCACACGGTATCTATAATGGAAGAAAACTATCCGGAAGTACTGCGGGAAATCTATGCGCCGCCTGTATTGCTCTATTATACCGGCATATTGGAGCCGGATGCCCGGCGGGTAGCTATGGTGGGAGCGCGGATGTTCTCCGGCTACGGTCAGGCAGCGGCTTTGGAATTTGGTGAGAAGCTCGCAGCGGCAGGCCTTACGGTGGTCAGCGGTGCTGCCCGTGGCATTGACACGTTTTCCCATCTTGGGGCGCTGAAAGGCGGCCGCACTGTGTCCGTGCTGGGCTGTGGCGTGGATGTTGCCTATCCATCTGAGAATCGCAAGCTGCTCTATGATATTGCCGATAGTGGCGGTGCTGTTCTTTCGGAGTATGAGCCGGGAACAAGACCACTGCCGGCGTATTTTCCGGCAAGGAACCGCATTATCAGCGGCCTTGCCGAAGGTACGCTGGTGCTGGAAGCTGCCGCTCGTTCCGGTTCGCTGATTACGGCAGAGATGGCGCTGTCCTCTGGCCGGGATGTCTATGCCGTGCCCGGCAGCATTTATTCGCCAGGCTGTGCCGGCTGCAATCATCTGATTCAGCAGGGAGCCAAGCTCGTCACCGAGCCGAAGGATGTGCTGGAAGAATTTAATCTGGCCCCGGCGGAAAATAAATCATCAGCAAAGGTAAAACTCACGGCAGAGGAGCAGGCTATTTATCAGGTACTTTCCTTTGACCATGCGCTTTCCTTGGATGAAATCATGATGAGTTTGCCGGATGGTGAAATAGCAAATTTATCCTACCTGCTTCTGGAAATGGAGCTCAAGGGGATTGTGATAGAAAATGAAATGCATGCCTATAGGCGTGCTGAGAGGGAGTGAAAGTTTGGCTGCAGAAAAAACAAAGGCCAAAGCGAAGACCAAGGCGAAAAGCAAAGTAAAAAAGACCTTGGTTATCGTGGAGTCGCCAGCCAAGGCGAAGACCATTGAAAAATATTTGGGGAAAAAGTATATGGTACGGGCTTCGATGGGACATCTGCGGGATTTGCCCAAGAGCCAGTTCGGCATTGATGTGGAAAATGACTTTGCCCCCAAGTACATAAATATTCGGGGCAAAGGGGATTTAATCAAGGCCCTGAAAAAAGACGCGAAGAATGCGGACAAAGTCTATCTCGCAAGCGACCCTGACCGCGAAGGTGAGGCGATTGCCTGGCATCTGTCCTTTATTCTGGGATTGAATCCGGAGGAGGACTGCCGCATTGTCTTTAATGAAATTACCAAACCGGCCATTCAGGAGGCCGTAAAACATCCGCGCAGCATTAATATTGACCAAGTGGATGCCCAGCAAGCCCGTCGTATGCTCGACCGTATTGTGGGTTACAAACTTTCTCCGCTGCTTTGGCGCAAGGTGCGCAAGGGCCTATCGGCAGGCCGCGTACAGTCCGTTACGGTCAAACTTATCTGCGACCGGGAAAAGGAAATTCAGGCCTTTGAGTCCGTGGAATACTGGACGGTGGGCATGAAACTGCGCAAGGATAAGTCCGCTATGTTTGATGCGGAACTTACCCATGTGGATGGCGAAAAACTTGACCTCCACGATGAGAAGAACACCACGGCGCTCGTGGAAGACTTCCAGAAGCAGCAGCTTATCGTGGATAAGGTCAAGAAGAGTGAGCGCAAGCGCAAGCCTGCTGCTCCCTTTACCACGAGTTCCCTGCAGCAGGATGCAGCCCGCAAATTGGGCTTTACTTCCCGCAAGACCATGATGCTTGCCCAGCAGCTCTATGAAGGTATCGAATTGGGCCGTCACGGGGCTACGGGTCTTATCACTTATATGAGAACCGACTCCACTCGTCTGTCCGATGTGGCACTCAATGATGCCCGCGCCTTTATCGGTGAGCAGTTCGGGGAAGACTACCTGCCCGCCAAGGCCAATGTCTATGTGACGGGCAAGAAGGCGCAGGATGCCCATGAAGCCATCCGTCCAACGGATGTGAATATCACGCCGGAGAGCGTGGAAAAATATCTGAACAAGGACCAGCTGAAGCTTTACACGCTGATTTGGCAGCGCTTTACGGCCAGCCAGATGGTACCGGCCGTTTACGATACCATGAGCATTCAGATTAAGGCAGGCAGCCGTTATCAGGCCAAAGCTGCCGGTTCCAAGCTGAAATTTGCCGGTTTTACGGCAGTTTATGCCGGGGCAGAGACCACCAAGAAGGAAAAGGATGTCCTGTTGCCGGATTTGGCCGAGGGTGATGAATTAAATATCGCCAGGATGCTGCCCCAGCAGCACTTTACAGAACCGCCTCCGCGCTACAATGATGCCTCTCTGGTCAAGACGTTGGAGGAAAAGGAAATCGGCCGTCCGAGTACCTATGCGCCGATTATCGAGACGATTCAGGCCCGCGGTTATGTACAGCGTATTGACAAGCATTTCCAGCCGACAGAACTCGGTTTTGTCGTGGTGGATATGCTGAAGGAATACTTCAAGGATATCGTTGATGTGAAGTTCACGGCGGATTTGGAAAATGAGCTTGACGAAATCGCCGAAGGCAAGGTGGAGAAGAACCATCTGCTCAAGGAATTTTATGACCCCTTTGCCGTGACACTCGAAAAGGCAGACGAGGCCATTGGCCATGTGGAACTTCCCGAGGAGGTTTCCGATGTGCCCTGCGATATCTGCGGCCGCATGATGGTGGTCAAGCAGGGCCGCTATGGCAAGTTCCTGGCCTGCCCAGGCTTCCCGGACTGCCGCAACACGAAGCCGCTGCTTGTGGATACCGGCGTCAAGTGCCCGAAATGCGGCGGCTCCATCGTGGAGCGCAAATCTCATCGTGGCCGCAAGTTCTACGGCTGTAAGAATTATCCCGAGTGCGATTACACCACCTGGGACCAGCCCCTGCAGGAAAAGTGCCCGAAGTGCGGCGCCTTCATGCTCAAGCATCACTATAAGAACGGCCGGGGACTGACTTATTGCAGCAATGAGGCCTGCGAGACGCGTATTGACCATCCCATCAACAAGGAACTGGAAAAGATGCGCCAGCGCGCCGAAGCCAAGAAGGCCAAGGAAGCCGAAGCTGCCGCTCAGGCGGAAAAAGAAAGTAAGATGAAAAAAGGTAAAAAGAAATAATGAAAGATATCATCATCATTGGAGCGGGCCTTTCCGGGGCCGAAGCCGTCTGGCAGGCAGCCAATATGGGAGCGAAGGTAACGCTTTATGAAATGCGCCCGGTTAAGTCCACTCCTGCCCATAAGACCGCGGAGTTTGCCGAATTGGTCTGCAGCAACTCCCTGCGGGGGGCTGGCATGGAAAATGCCGTGGGCGTGCTCAAAGAGGAAATGCGCCGTCTTAATTCCATCATTATGGAAGCTGCCGATGCTACGAAAGTACCGGCAGGCGGAGCACTGGCCGTAGACCGCCATGGGTTCAGCCAGTATATCACCGAGAAGGTGAGCAGCCACCCCAATATCACGGTTATTCACGAGGAAATCGAGACGATTCCCTTGCGGGACGATGCCATTACCATTGTGGCCAGCGGCCCGCTGACGGAAGGCAAACTGGCCGAGGAAATTGCCAAACTTACCGGTAATGATTCCTTGTACTTCTATGATGCGGCAGCGCCGATTGTGAGCCTCGAATCCGTGGATATGACTAAGGCCTATCGGGCTTCCCGTTATGGCAAGGGTGAGGCAGCATATATCAACTGCCCCATGACCAAGGAAGAATATCAGGCGTTCTGGACGGAACTTGTCAACGCAGAAAAAGCGCCGACCAAGGATTTTGAGAAGGAAAAATTCTTTGAAGGCTGCATGCCCGTAGAGGTTATGGCCAGCCGCGGGGAGGACACCCTGCTCTTTGGCCCGCTTAAACCTGTGGGACTGGAACATCCCGAAACCGGGGTACGCCCCTATGCGGTGGTGCAGCTGAGGCAGGATAATGCTTCGGCTACACTCTACAATATCGTGGGCTTCCAGACCCATCTCAAATGGCCGGAACAGCGCCGCGTTTTTGGCATGATTCCGGGACTGGAGAACGCAGAATTCCTGCGCTATGGCGTTATGCATCGCAATACCTTCCTGAATTCGCCGACGCATATGCGGCCTACCTTCCAGTTCAAGGGCATTGACAATCTGTTCTTTGCCGGGCAGATGACCGGCGTAGAGGGCTATGTGGAATCGGCAGCTTCGGGACTGGTGGCAGGTGTAAACGCCGCGCGTATGGCCATGGGCAAGGAACCTCTGGTATTCCCCGAGGAAACCTGTCATGGCGCTTTGGCACATTACATCACTACCAGCGAAGCCAAGCACTTCCAGCCCATGAATGTGAACTTTGGCATCCTGCCCACCATTGTTATGCGCAATGAGAACGGCAAGATTATCAAAGATAAAAAAGCCAAGAAAATGAAACTTGCGGAGCGGGCTTTAGCTGCCATTGATGCGTTCAAGCCTGCTATTGGAGGTTGATTAGATATCATGGAAAAACAATTTCATGCAACGACAATCTGTGCCGTGCGTAAGAATGGCAAAACTGCCATTGCTGGTGACGGTCAGGTGACTTTCGGTGAACATACCATTATGAAGGCCAACGCCCGCAAGGTGCGCCGCCTTTACCATAATCAGGTGCTGGCAGGCTTTGCCGGTTCCGTGGCCGATGCCTTTACGCTGTTCGAGAAGTTTGAGGCGAAGCTGGAAAGCTATAATGGCAATCTGCAGCGGGCGGCAGTCGAGCTGGCCAAGGAATGGCGTACGGACAAAATCCTGCGCAAATTGGAAGCCCTGCTGCTGGTCGCCGACAAGGACACCATGCTGATGCTCTCCGGCAACGGCGAAGTCATTGAACCGGACGGGGATGTGGCCGCCATTGGTTCCGGCGGCTTCTATGCGCTGTCTGCCGGCCGTGCCATGGCCAAGCATACGGAGATGAGCGCGGGCGAGATTGCCAAAGAAGCGCTATCCATTGCGGCGGATATCTGCGTATTTACCAATCATAACATCAAGGTGGAGGAACTGGACTAAATGGAAGAACTTTTTGGTACGAATGAACAGACTCCGCGTCAGATTGTGGAGGAACTCAATAAATATATCGTAGGCCAGGACGAAGCGAAAAAGTCAGTGGCCATTGCTCTGCGCAACCGTTGGCGCAGCCGTAAGCTTCCTGCAGATATGCAGGAAGATGTAGTGCCCAAGAACATCCTGATGATTGGCTCCACTGGCGTGGGCAAGACGGAAATTGCCCGCCGTCTGGCAAAGCTCGTTAAAGCCCCGTTCATCAAGGTGGAAGCCACGAAGTTTACCGAAGTGGGCTATGTGGGCCGTGATGTGGAATCCATCATCCGTGACCTTGCGGAAACCTCTGTGCGCATGGTGCGCCAGCAGCGTATCGAATCCGTTCAGGACAAGGCCAAGGAAATGGCGGAAGAACGCATTCTCGATGTATTTGTTCCGGAACCCAAGAAGAATACGAATCCTTTGGGACGTCTCTTTGGCGGCAGTGATGATGCCGAAGAGAAAGAGGAACAGCCGGCCGAGCCGAAGTATCAGGCTGGCCGTGAATGGGTGCGCAAACGTCTGCAGAAGGGCGAATTGGAACAGGAAACCATTGAGATTGATGTGGAAGATTCCGGCAAGCCCATGGTGGGCATGTTTGCCGGTTCCAGTCTCGAAAGCATGGGTGACAACATTCAGGACATGATTGGCAACCTGATGCCCAAGCGTCATCGCAAGCGCAAGGTAACGGTCGAGCAGGCCCGCAAGATTTTCACGCAGGAAGAAGCGGACAAGCTTATCGATATGGAAGCTGTGGCCGATGAAGCGGTTAAGGTGGCAGAGTACAGCGGCATTGTGTTCCTCGACGAAATCGATAAAGTTGCCGTCAAGGGCAATAGCTCCGGGGCAGATGTGAGCCGCGAAGGTGTACAGCGCGATATTCTGCCGATTGTCGAAGGTTCGACCGTTATGACGAAGTACGGCCCCTTAAAGACCGACCATGTGCTCTTTATTGCCGCCGGTGCCTTCCATATGGCCAAGCCTTCAGATTTGATTCCGGAATTACAGGGCCGGTTCCCAATTCGTGTGGAACTCAAGTCCCTGCGCAAGGAAGACTTCCAGAAAATCCTCACCGAACCGCAGAATGCGCTGATTAAGCAGTATCAGGCTATGCTGGCAACTGAAGGAGTGGAACTGGAATTCAAGGACGAAGCCATCGGCCGTCTGGCACAGCTGGCCTGTGATGTCAACGAGCAGGCCGAGGATATCGGTGCCCGCCGCCTGCACACCTTGCTGGAAAAACTGCTCGAAGAAGTCAGCTTCACCGCTCCGGAACTTACGGAGAAGAAGGTCGTCATCGATGCGGCTTATGTGGACAAGCAGCTGGCTGACATTGTGGTGAACCGCGACTTGTCGCAATTTATTCTGTAATTGACCGTGATAAAAGGAATCTGCTTGCAGATTCCTTTTGCGCTGACAGAAATAATATGAAAATTTAATTAAAAATATTATTCAGCATCTATGATTATTTCGAAAAATGTGATAAAATATCATTAGATGTGTATATGATGGCCTGGTGGGTACTGTGTCAGGCTGTCGAAATATTTTGTAAAGGAGAAAGGCTACATGGCATCTTTATTAGAGAAAACAAGAAAAATCAACCGGCTCCTGCAGCGTTCCGAGAATGTGGAATACGATGGAATTTCCCGCGTTCTCAGCAACGTTTTGAATGCGAACGTCTATATTACCAACAAGAAGGGCAAGATTTTCGGTTATGCCTTTGTGGATGATTTCGAATGTGACCTGATGGTGGACAAGGTTATCAATCAGGGTGAGTTCCCCAAGACTTATGTGAACTGGCTCATGCGCATGGATGAAACCAACGCCAATCTCCATTCCAAGACGGGCATGTGCGCTTATGAAGAAAATACGAAGTGCCTGTTCAACGGCAAGAACACGACCATCGTTCCGATTTATGGTGTAGGTGAACGTATCGGTACGCTGGTGGTGGCTAAGTATGACGAAGAGTTCAGCGATGAAGATTTGCTGCTCTGCGAATACGGCGCTACGGTTGTGGGGATGGAAATGCTCCGCGACCATGCTGAAAAAATCGAAATCGAAGCGCGCAAGAAAGCTACGGTACAGATTGCGCTCAACACCCTCTCCTTCTCCGAGAGCCGTGCAGCCAAAGCAATTCTCGAAGCTCTGCCGGATACGGAAGGCCTCCTGGTCGCTTCCAAGATTGCCGACAAGGTGAAGATTACCCGCTCCGTTATCGTTAACGCCCTGCGCAAGTTCGAGTCCGCCGGCGTTATCTCTTCCAAGTCTCTGGGCATGAAGGGCACGTACATCAAGGTACTCAACGAGTACCTGCTCGAAGAAGTACAGAAACTGAAAATCTGATTTGGATTCCTTTGGGACCGGCACCTGTGTGCCGGTCTTATATTTTATTTATTTTTTTTAGAAATCGCTATAGATTTGCCAAGAAAAAAATGATAAAGTGGGAAGGAGTTAGAGGGCTTATGTAGAAAATAAATAAAAGGCAACTATAAGGACAGATTAAAAATTGGCAGGAAGAAAGGGTGTGATTCCGGCATGCTGGAGCAGATAATGAATTCGTCTAATTTCGATTACCTTTCCCGGGGGCTGGAAGCCGCTAATTTGCGTCAGGAAGTTATCAGCAACAATATTGCCAATGTCAACACGCCTCATTTCAAGCGAAGTGCGGTGAACTTTGAAGATTTGTTGGCCAAGGAGCTCCATCTGGATGATGATGTGAACCGGCTGGCGATTGTCCGCACCCATGACCGGCACTTGCCTATACCGATACATGGCAAGGTTCACGCTGTAATCGAAGAAGATGATACGACGACAATGCGTGTGGACGACAACAATGTGGATATTGATATTGAGATGGCAGGGCTGTCCAAGAATCAGCTGTATTACAATGCAATGACTACACAGCTGGGCGGCTTTATGACCAAGATGAAGAATGTTATCACCAGCGGCCAGAGTTAAGCTGGTGATAGAAAGTGTAAGGGAATAATTATGAGCATGTTTCTAGGGATAGATGCGGCGGCTTCGGGCCTTACCGCAGAACGGCTGCGTATGGATGTTATCTCCAACAACATCGCCAATGCCAATACAACCCGAACGCAGGAGGGCGGAGCTTACCACCGGCGTTATGTGGTCTTTGAACCACGGACGAAGAATGACGGCCCCTTTCAGAGTTTTTTGAAAAAAGCGGCAAACAAGCTGGAGGCCGGAGATGGTGTACGGGCAACCCGCATCGAAAGCGATAACACCCAGGGCCCGCTGGTCTATGATCCAGGACATCCGGATGCCAATGCTGACGGTTATGTGGAACGGCCCAATATCAATGTAGTGGCAGAGATGGTGGATATGATTACCGCCTCCAGGGCTTATGAAGCCAATACCACGACGATTAATGCCGCCAAGTCCATGGTGACCAAGGCCTTGGAAATGGGCAAGTGAAATTAGGGATGCTTTTGATTTGAGAGGATAGAGATATGGAAATTGCACCACTTGCGATGACTCCGGTGTCTATGCACGCCACGAGTCATCTGGGAGAAAATCAGGAACCAAAGGAAGTGCAAAGCTTCGGTCAGTATCTGACGGCTGCTTTGAAGAAAACAAACGCATTACAGCTGGAGTCCGACAGGCAAAATGCCCTGCTGGCAGCTGGGAGAATTGAAGATGTATCCCAGGTGGTTATTGCCTCCCAGAAGGCCGATATAGCCCTCCAGCTGACCCTTCAAATGAGAAACAGAGCCATGAGTGCTTATCAGGAAATTATGCGCATGCAAGTGTAACGGCTAATACAGTGTAATTCTACGTGAAGGGATTGAGATCATGGGAGATTGGAAAGAGCGGTATAAGGAGCTGCTGGAGAGATTCAGTAAGCGCCAGCGGTATATTATGCTGGGCTCCGCTTTGGCTATTCTCATTGCCATCATTGGTGTAAGTGCGTGGTATGGCAATAAGCCGGATATGGTTCCCCTGTTTACCAATATGGAAACCAAGGATGCCGGTGAAGTAGCTGCAAAATTGAAAGAAGCCAAAATCGAATACGAAGTACAGGAAACGCGGCAAGGCACTACCATCATGGTTCCCTCACGGGATGTGCATAATGCACGGCTTGATTTGTCTACGCAGGGACTGCCCCGGGGCAACAAAGGTTTTGAAATCTTTGATGACAGCAAGCTGGGCGTTACGGAATTCCAGAATAAGGTCAACTATCTGCAGGCTTTGCAGGGCGAACTGACCAGAACCATTGAACAGATTGCAGCCGTGGAAAAGGCACGGGTTCATATCGTTTTGCCGGAAGACAGTCTCTATAAGAAGAATGAGAAGCCCGCTACGGCCTCAATTATGCTTCATCTGCGGCCTAATATGGAATTATCCAAAAAGGAAATCAAGGGCATTGTCAATCTGGCAGCCAACAGTGTGCAGGGGTTGAAACCGGAAAATATCACTGTGGTGAACGATACAGGCAAAATCCTCAATGACCCCGACGAAAATGAGGAACAGACAGTCGGTGTCAAAACGATGACGCAGCTGGAGATGACCAAGAAGGTTCAGGATAATATCCAGAAGAATATCCAGTCCATGCTGGATGATTCCATGGGGGAGGGCAAGGCTTTTGCCCGGGTCAGCGTGGAGCTGGACTTTGACGACAGAACCACCGACAAGCAGACCTTTACCCCCGTGGTGGACGATTCCGGTATTATCCGCAGCCAGCAGGATTTGAGTGAGACCTATAGCGGTACTTCGACCCAGCCTGGCGGTGCAGCCGGTGTCCAGTCCAATGTACCCGGCTATGTGGCTCAGAACAACAATGCCAATGCGGATTATGAGAAAAAGGAATCCACGAAAAACTATGAAATAAATGAAGAAAAATCCAAGACGGTGGCAGCACCCGGCTCTATCCGCCGCTTGACGGTGGCGGTGCTGGTGGATGATACCGTGACCCAGCAGCAGCAGGACAGCATTATGCGGACGGTCAGCAGTGCGGCAGGTATCAACACGGACCGTGGTGATACGGTTTCGGTTGAACCACTGCCATTTAGCACGGAACTTCGTGACCGCCGTGCTGCGGAGGAAAAGGCTGCAAAAGACAGGGAAGATATGATTCTCTACGGCACCATTGCCGCAATTTTGCTGGTACTGGCTGCTATCGGCGGCTACCTCTACTATCGCCGCAAGAAGAAGTTGGAAGCTATCGCGGCCGAGCAGGAGAGAATCCGTCAGGAGGAGGAAGCAAGGAGAAAATTGGAAGAAGAAGAACGCGCAGCACTCCTCGCCGCTGGTGCCTTGGATGTTGAAGAACTTACTGAAGAAGAACAGCAGCACCTCACCGAAAAACAGACCCTGCAGCAGCTTATCGACCAGCGGCCTGCTGAGGTGGCTATGCTTGTTAAAACCTGGCTTGCGGAGGAATGACCTATGGCACTTGAAGATATGTATGGCGATAGTGAGGAAGAACAGCTCACTAATACAGAGAAGGCGGCCATTTTGTTCATTGCTCTGGGGCCGGAGTATTCGGCGAAATTGTTTCAGCATTTGGCCGATGATGAAATTGAGCGTATAACCCTGGAAATTGCGAATCATAAAAAGGTAAGTTCTGAGGTTAAGTCCAAAGTTGTCAGTGAGTTTTATCAGATGGCCATGGCCAGCGACTACATTTCCACAGGCGGTTTGGAATATGCACAGAACGTACTGGAGAAGGCACTGGGTTCGGAAAAGGCGATGGAAATTCTCAATCGTCTCACCACGAGCCTGCAGGTTCGTCCGTTCGACTTCCTGCGCAAGACAGACCCTTCTCAGCTCATGAACTTCATCAACAACGAGCATCCCCAGACCATTGCGCTCATCATGGCTTATCTGGACCCGGACCAGGCGGCAACGGTACTTGGTTCCCTGTCGCCGGAAGCTCAGGCCGATGTAGCCCGGCGCATTGCCCAGATGGACAGAACGTCGCCGGATATTATTCGCGAGGTGGAACGGGTGCTCGAACGCAAACTTTCCTCTCTGGTTACGCAGGACTTCACCACGGCAGGCGGTGTCAAGGCCATCGTGGAAGTGCTCAACCGGGTGGACCGTACCACAGAAAAATCCATTATCGAAACCTTGGAAGTGGACAATCCGGAACTGGCGGAAGAAATCAAACGCCTCATGTTCGTATTCGAAGATATCGTTCAGCTGGACGACCGCTCGCTGCAGATGGTTCTGCGCGAGGTGGATACCAAGGATTTGTCCCTGGCCCTCAAGGCTACGCCTCAGGAAGTGGCGGACAAGGTTTACCGAAATATGTCGAAACGTGCCGCCGATATGCTCCGCGAAGAAATCGAGTTTATGGGCCCGGTAAAGATTCGCGACGTAGAAGAGGCACAGCAGAAGGTCGTCAACGTCATCCGCGTACTGGAAGACAAGGGCGATATCGTAGTATCGCGTGGACAGGGAGACGAGATGATTGTCTAGAGTTATCAAAGCCGCGATATGGGAGGAGAATCCTCATCTTATCCATACCCCCGAGCCGCCTAAGCCCGAGGCATCTGCGGCGGAGAACTTTGGCATAGATGAAGAAGCTCAGGCCCGTATGCTGGCAGAAATTGCTGCCAAGGAGCAGCGTGCGATTCAGCTCCTGAAGGATGCCAAGGTGGATGCTGAAATCATGCGGCAGGAGGCCAAAGCCGAATGTGAGCGCATGAAAGCAGAAGCCCAGCAGGAGGTTCAGGATGCTAAGGAAGAAGCCATAAAGCAGGGCCATCAGGAAGGCTATGAAGAAGGCCTAAAAGATGGGGAAGCCAAAATCCGTGAGGAAATGGCGGCAACCATTGCCGAAGGCAGTGCCCAGGCAGAGAAGACCCTGCGTGATGCCAAGACGGCCACGCGCGACTATGTGCAGCAGGCCGAGCAGGATGTGGTGCGCATCGTTATGGCAGTGGTGGAAAAGATATTGCCGCAGCATTTCATCGATGTACCACAGGTGGTACTGCCTGTGGTGCGGGAGGCCATCTCCAAGGTAAAGGACCAGAAGGAACTGAAAATCCATATTGCGCCGCAGGACTATGATTTGGTGCTGATGGCCCGCAATGAGTTCCGGGGGCTTCTGACCTATGGTGATGCCACCATTGATTTGGTTTCTGACCAAAGCATGAAGCCGGGGGATTGTCTGATTGAAACGCCTAATGGCACTGTGGATGCAAGACTTGCCACCCAGATAGAACTGGTACGGCAGGCGATAAAAAATGTTATGCTTTAAGCGTTTCCCTTGAGGTATGGCGCTATGGAAGATATGCAGGGAAAGCCGTTCAAACTGAATATCGACAAGTTTACCGAGGCGGTATATGAGTGTTCCAGCGTCAAGCTGACGGGGAAAGTTACGCAGGTTATCGGTCTGGTCATTGAATCACAGGGGCCGACGGTGAGCGTGGGAGAGTTATGTTATGTAAGTTCCCATAATCCCGATGTGCCGCCCATCCCTGCCGAGGTGGTGGGCTTCCGTGAGGGCTATGTCATGCTGATGCCTGTCGGTGAGATGCAGGGCATTGGCCCCGGCTGTGAAGTGACTGCCGCCCAGCGCATGCTGAATGTCCGGGTGGGCGAAGAACTTCTGGGCCGTGTCTTGGACGGATTGGGCAATCCCATTGATGGCAAGGGTCCAATCCTTTGTAAGACGGAGTATGGTCTTAACGCTGACCCACCGCATCCGCTGTCGCGGCCTCGTATCCACGACAGTCTTTATGTAGGGGTGCGGGCGATTGATGGCCTTATCACCATGGGCGAAGGACAGCGTATCGGTATTATGGCTGGTTCCGGGGTGGGTAAATCCACCCTTCTTTCCATGATAGCCCGAAATACCGAAGCGGATATCAGCGTTATCGCTCTGGTGGGGGAACGTGGCCGTGAGGTGCGTGACTTTATCGAGCGCGATTTGGGCGAAGAAGGCATGAAGCGCTCCGTGGTGGTGGTGGCGACATCTGACCAGCCTGCATTGGTGCGCATCAAGGGAGCCATGACGGCTACGGCCATTGCCGAATACTTCCGCGATCAGGGGCGCAAGGTCATCTTGATGATGGATTCGGTTACCCGCTTTGCCATGGCACAGCGTGAAGTCGGGTTGACCATTGGGGAGCCGCCGGCTACCCGTGGGTACACGCCTTCGGTATTTGCCATGCTGCCCAGACTGTTGGAGCGGGCGGGAACAAATTCCACCGGTTCCATTACAGGCATCTATACGGTGCTCGTCGATGGTGACGATATGAACGAGCCCATTGCCGATGCGGTGCGCTCCATTCTGGATGGGCATATCGTGCTCTCCCGCAGCATTGCGGCGCAGAATCACTTCCCCGCCATTGACATCATGCCCAGCGTCAGCCGTGTTATGAATGAAGTAGTGTCACCGGAACATTTGAAAGCAGCCCAGCAGATGCGGCAGCTTATGGCGGTGTACCGGGACGCAGAGGACCTCATTCATATCGGTGCTTATGTGAAGGGCTCCAGTGCTAAGATTGACGAGTCCATCCAAAAGATTGATGCCATAAATGAATTCCTCTGTCAGGGAATTTACGAGGTGGATTCCTATGAGGAAACCGAAAAGAAATTAATCGGGATTTCTGGGTGATAAGCCATGAAGAAATTTAAGTTTCAGCTGGAAACCCTGCTGCGGGTCACCCGGCGCAAAAAAGATGATGCCGAGCGTGACTTTGCGGATGCCTCCCGCAAGGTGGAGGAAGCCCGGGAGGGCCTTAATACATTGCTGGCAGAAATGCAGAAAGGCCAGCAGGATTATGATGCTCTTTCCAGGGAAGGAATCCGGGTTACTGTAGGACGGTTGATGACCTTCAACAGTTTTTTTGCCTGGAAGCGGGAACAGATTGAAATGCAGCAGAACATCATTCTGCAGATGAAAGCCGAGAAGCAGAAGAAACTCAAAGTCCTGATGGATGTGATGAGTTATCTAAAAAGTATAGAACAGCTGAAGGAACGCCGCTGGCAGGAGTATCAGGCAGAAGCTCTGCAGGAAGAACAGAAGATGCTCGACGAAATCGGACTCCAGCTCACCATGCGGCGTAAGAGGGAAGGGGTAAGCTAATGATGGATTTAACCGGTGTACGCCATGTACAGGCAAGAATTGCCCAGTTGCAGGAGCAGTTTGGAATGCCGGGAAACATGCCCGGAACAGGCTTCTCCCAAAAACTGGAAAAGGAGATTCAAAAATCTCTGGGCCTTGCCAATACCGAAAAGGTGCAGGATACAGCAAAAGCGGCTGCAGAGGATAAAAGCCAGCAGCTTCCAGAAGTACAGCAGACAGAAGCGGCCAAAAAGGTTTCCAGTAAACTTCTGGACGATATGCCGCTGGCTGACCAGAATCTTAGCACCTTGATTGAAGCGGCGGCCCGCAAGTATAAGGTAGACCCCAAGCTGGTAGCCGCTGTGGCCGAAGTGGAATCCAATGGCAATCAGGATGCCGTTTCCTCTGTGGGCGCCATTGGCGTTATGCAGCTGATGCCGGATACAGCGGCATCTCTGGGGGTTGACCCCTATAATAAGCAGCAAAATATCGAAGGTGGAGCCAAATACCTGCGGCAGATGCTGGATACCTTTGGAGGTGACCTCAAGAAGGCAGTGGCAGCGTACAACGCCGGCCCTGGCGCGGTGAAGGATTATGGTGGTGTTCCACCGTACAAAGAGACGCAGAATTATGTAAGCAAGGTACTTGATATTTACAGATAACAAAGGCGGGTTGGACAATGGCAGCGAAGAAAAAAAAGAAAAAAGGCAGTAAAATAGTGAAAGTGCTATTAGTGCTCTTCCTGCTATTAGTACTGATTTTGGGAGGCTTTGCCCTGGGCGTTTACCTGCAGCTGATTGACACCCAGGAGGCCAATGAAAAACTCAAGCTCTACGACCTGCCGGTGATTGGTGAATACTTTGTGCGTCCGGCACCGAGTAAGGATGACATGGAAAATCTTCCCGTGGAGGATGCGAAACCGGGCAAGGATAAGGACAAAGAAGCAAAGAAAGACGACAAGGATAAAAAAGAATCCAAGAAAATTGTCATAACCAAGGAAGAAATCGAAAAGCAAATGAAGCAGCGCGAAGCCGAGGAAAAGAAACGCGTTTCCAAGCTGGCCCGTCTGTACAATCAGATGAAGCCTAAGGATGCTGCTAAAGCCATGGACCAGCTCGATGATGATATGTGCATTGCCATTTTACAGCGCATGGATGAAGCAGTCGTGGCTAAGATTATGACGGAATTTGATGAAGGCAAGACTGCCCGCATTACCCGTATCATGTATGCCGGCACCAAGAAAGAAGTCAACACGGAAGAAGATGTCCGTAAGATGATGGAAGAAAAGGCCCAGCAGGAAAATCAGGAAGCGTCGGCACAACAGGAACAATAATTATTTGCTATGAAAATTCTCCTTTTCATCAAAGAAGGAGAATTTTTTATTTAAGTAAAAGTCACTTTTCGCCGATAAATACCATGAGAAGGAGGTGATTCAGTGAACACAGCAAATGTAATGGCAATTTCTCCGCAAGCCAGTGCCGCGCCTAAAGTTCAGCCCACAAGGACGGTGAGCAGGAATTCCACAGGCAGTGCCAAGGATTCCTTCGGTGAGGTACTGGGCAAGGCAGGAGAAGATGCAGCAGGAAAAACGGCAAAATCGGCAGTACAGGGAAGTGAACAAGGAAATGTTGAGGCTAAGGAAGCTGATATAAAAGACGATATGCCAGACGGAACGGAGGCTGCTTTGAATAAGCAGCAGGGCAAGGAGCAAAAGGCAGGGAAAGCAGCCAAGGATGGAAAGGATGCGCAGGGAGCAAAAGCTACGGAAGGCAGCGAAGCATCAACAGGAGAACAGGAGTTAGGCAAGCTGGCCGCTCAGGCGGTGATGCTGAACTTTTCTCCGGAAGGGCAGGCCGCATTGGTCATGGAAGAAGTGCCACAGCAGGCAGAAGCGGCAGCCACAGTGAATCTGCAGAGTTTATTGCCCCAGTCAGCGGAAGATACTCAGAAAAATAAGAATTTCCTGGCAATGCTTTCGGGACAGCAGGTAAAGACAACGGGCAAAGAAACGGCTTTGGAGAATATTCAGCCGGAACTTAACCAGAATCCGCAGGCAGGTTCACTGGAAATTAATCAGTCAGCAAAACCGGCGACCTTGTTGGAAGTCCAGTTAAGCAATCACCAGATTGCTAATCAAGTAGCAAATGCAGAAAATGTAGCAAATGCAGCGGATGAGTTGACCGCAAACCAAACGGAAATGCCGTCCTTAACGGTACTGAATAATGGCAAGGAAAGAGCAGATGCCAAGGGAATGGCGCCTTTTGAGCAGAGCGAAGAGACGATGCCGTCCATGTCTGCTGGGAAGGTGAATGATTCAGTGACGTTGCAACAGGCGGCAGGTCAGGGAAAATTTCCTGAAGTCATGGTGCAGCCCCTAAAGACAGAAGAAGGGCAGCCCGTGAATAATCCGCTGGCAGGTGTCAACATAACGGTTGAAGATGAAGTGCCGGTGGTAACGCAGTCCATGAACGCCCAGCAGAATCAGCTCAATGGCGAGGGCGGGCAGACAACGCAGCTTCCGGAAGAAGCTGTAGGTGATAAGGCGCCGGTTCAGCAGTCCGCCAATAACGAACCCATCAGCATGTTCCAGCAGAGCCTTAATGAGAGCCTGACAGGAACCAAGAGGACAGCGGATGTGAATCAGCCCCAGAACGTGCAGGAAGACTTTGGAGTTCCCCGTCAGATTGTGGAACAGGCAAGGCTCTTGCGGCGGGGACAGGATACCCAGATGGTCATTAAACTCCACCCCGACCATTTAGGCGAACTTACCCTTAAGGTTTCCGTTTCGGCGGGCGGTGCAATCAATGCGTCCTTCCACAGCGACAACGTGCAGGTAAGGGCTATCATTGAAAACACGCTGGTACAGCTGAAACAGGAACTCAACAATCAGGGACTCAAAGTGGATAACGTCGATGTCTATGCCGGACTCACGGACGGGCAGCTGCCTCAGGGAGAGGGACAGCAGGCATGGCAGCAGAATCAGGGACACAGTGGCAACAGCATTCGGAATATAGGAAATGTGGAAGAATATGGGGAAGAGACCGAAAATATAGCTGTTAGTCAGCAAAGCACAGCTGACGCTGCCGACGGTGTTGATTACCGAGTCTAAAGCATAGAAGGTGAAAAAGGTGGCAAATTCATTAAACACAATCACAGTGGATGGTGTAACCCAGACGCTGGAAAACTATCAGGCAAGTCAGACGCAGGCCAACAAGGATAATAGTGCCTTAGGCAAGGATGCATTCCTGCAGTTATTGGTTACCCAGATGAAGTATCAGGACCCGCTGGACCCGCAGGATAATGGCGAATATTTGGCTCAGTTGGCTCAGTTCTCCGCATTGGAACAGATGACCAATGTAGCCGATGGCCTCAGTGATGTATCGAAACTGGTCGGCAACATTGACACTTCGGTACTGGTAGGCCAGCTCAGCAATATGATTGGCAAGGATATCCAGTGGACCATTGACACCACCAGCACGGACGCAAATGGCAAGGTTAGTACGACAACCTCCAAGATGGAAGGCAAGGTTACAGGAGTAAGCATTTCTGATGGCTCGCCCACGATTGTAGCCAGTGCCGGCGGCCAGTCCTATAAGGTCGCTATTGGCAACATCATCCGTATTGGAGAAGGTGTACAGGGAAGCTAAATTATTTTGGCTATGAATAAGGGAGGAGAGAATCATGCACCCCATCCTTCCGCTTCAAGGACGAATACCCAGTTTGCAAGGTACTGCACAGACGCATAATGCGAGCCAAATCAGCTTTCAAGATTTTCTGCAAAGTGCGCAGGAGAAGGAATCTGCCAAAGGCGCAGAAATTGCCTTCTCCGTGCATGCGCAGAACCGCTTGCAAGAAAGGAATATCAATTTGAGCCATGAAGATTTGGCTCGCCTGCAGTCAGCCGTTGACAAGCTGGCCCAAAAGGGAGCGAGGGAATCCCTCATCTACATGCAGGAGGTGGCGCTGGTAGTCAGCGTAGCCAACCGCACGGTAATCACCGCTCTGGAAAAACTCCAGGGCACAGACAACATAATAACGAATATTGACAGTGCAGCAATCATTTAAGAGTTGGACCGATAAGGAGACTTGGAGATACTGACCGATTGAGGTATCTCGCGATTGCTGCATCATAAGAAAAAATCTTTTCATGTAAGGAAAGGAAGATTCATTATGATGCGTTCGCTTTTTTCTGGTGTTTCGGGACTTAAGGGACATCAAACGAGAATGGATGTTATCGGCAATAATATTGCTAACGTAAATGCCACGGGCTTCAAATCCAGCCGTGTAACTTTTGCCGATACGCTGAGTCAGACACAGACTGCAGCTTCGGCTCCTGGTGATACTTTGGGCGGCACGAACCCCAAGCAGATTGGTCTTGGTACGGGCGTAGCCAGCATTGACCTGCTTTTCACCGATGGCAGTGCCCAGCAGACAGGCAAAAATACGGACGTGGCTCTGTCGGGCAATGGCTTATTTGTAGTAAAGAGCGGCAAAGATACTTACTATACTCGTGATGGCGCTTTTGAATTCGATGCGGATGGTAACTATGTATTGCCGGGAAGCGGCCACTATGTACAGGGCTGGATGGCTAAAGACGGTGTGTTGACTACAAATGGCGGCATAGAAAATATCGTGGTCAAGGCCGGTAAAAGCATGGCGGCTAAGGCATCGGAAAAGATAACCTACGAGAACAATCTTAATTCGGCGGCGTTAACTATTAGTAAGATATCTGGAGGAAATGGTACTATTCAAGCTGCTGATGTATCTGCGTCCAATCCAGTGACTTTGAATATTAATGGTACAACCTATACAGTAACAGGTATTACAAGTAATATAGATCCTAGCGCAACATGGACAGTGAATGCGGCCGTCGCGGTCGGTGACACTACCATTACTATAAAAGATGGTACCAATCCTGCTGTAACATGTACCCTTTCAACTGCTACAACCGCTGCAATTCCTGCATCTACTAGTGTGAACAGTGTGAGTGGTCCCCTGAAAAGCTCCACTGCCAGTACGACTAAGCCCGTAACATTGACTATGAGTGATGGTTCTACTGTGACTCAGACTTCGGGAACGTACACTACTGGATACAGTCTGCCGATTACGACAACTGTTAATGTCTATGATACTTTAGGCAACGTCCATACGTTGAATCTTTTCTTTACTAAGACGAAGGTTTCTAGTTCCACCGGTAATGAATGGACATTATCGCTAGATTCCGATATTACGAAGACCAGTACGACAATTACAGAGACGGATGGTTCCACGACCACGCTTACGTTGAATCCAGTAACTATCAATTTTACGACTTCCGGTAAGTACAACAGCGGTACTGGTTCCACTACACTTACCTTAACGAATGGTGCTTTGGGTACGCAAAGTGTTGCTATTGATTTATCTACCCTTACCCAATATGCTGGTAGCAACACAGTGAAGGGAGAGGCTAATGGTAATGCTGCAGGTACATTGAAGAGTGTATCTATTGACCAGTCTGGTATTATCACAGGCGTATATACTAATGGTGTGCGTCAATCAGAAGCGCAGATTGCCATTGCTCAGTTTAGTAATGCCTCCGGCCTGACCAAGACGGGTAGCAGCCTCTATCAGGAATCCAACAACTCCGGTACGGCTAATGTCAAGACGGCTGCCGACTTGGGCGTAACCATCACTCCGTCGGCTCTTGAAATGTCCAATGTGGATATTGCCAATGAATTCTCCGATATGATTATCACCCAGCGCGGCTTCCAGTCTAACTCCAAGGTCATCACCGTCGGTGATGAGATGCTGGAGACGCTCATCAATATGAAACGCTAATAATATAGGGGCTGAGAATATTCTCTGCCAGCTAAAGTCCGCTGATGGAAAGTATCAGCGGGCTTTATTATTGCAATTTGTTGGGGAGTTCGTGGTTATGGTATCCCGTTCATACGTGGTCATGGGGGAACGGGGAGTAATTTTTCTGTTTTCCGCTAAACGCCCCCTCGGAAAGGCGCGCTGTCCAGTTACCTGCGCCGGGCAGGCCGGCGGCGCTGCTTTCAGCTTATTTGCTTGGCAACTTTCTGCTGGGGCCGGCCTTCACTTCGTTCAGGCAGTCGCTCCCTACAGAAAAATCACTCCCCGTTCGCCCCAAGTTACGGATTATACAAGCGGCGAGAACTCGGTACTCCCGTAACAAGAACATCGATGTACTTGTTTCTTGTCACCGTGAAGATGCCAGCTTATACGGACATCGCTTAGGGCGGAGATGGTGATGCTTTTCGCCGTGGAACGACTGTCCGAACGAAGTGAGGACTGGCCCACAAACGATAGTTCCTGGACATTAAGATGAACATACGCGCCGCCGGTCTTGCCCGGCGCAGGTTGCTAAAAAGCCCATACATTTGCTTGTGGGTCATTTAGTGGAACGGCGAAAAGTATTACCACCTCCGCCCCATTGAGCTGTAACAAAAAAATAAAGCGCGCACTATCAAACTGCAATTTATCTGTGCATACAACCGGGGAAATCATTTTTCGCAGCCTTCATTCCTGCTTAACAGGTAAATTTTTTTGAATTTTTCCAAGAAACTTTCAACCTGAAAAAGGGAAAAAGCGGCCTCGTGACGAAATTTAAGAGAATAAGAAAGCATGGCAAGGATGTAAGGGGGAAAAGAAAAATGATTAAGCTGACAAAGTTTAATTCGCAGACAAATAAAAAAGGAGAATTCGTGCTCAATGCCGAAATAATAGAAACGATAGAGGAAACGCCGGATACAGTCATAACCCTGACCAACGGCAAAAAGTTCATTGTTGAAGAACCAATGGACGAAATCGTCCGCCGGGTGATGAAGTACCGCCGGGCACTTCATCAATGATTTTGATGTGGACAAGTCCTCATCAGCTGGTATAATGGGATAGTAACTTTTTATGGAGGGATAAACCTATGGCTGACGAAGAAAAAGATACAGAGGAAGTGGCGGAGGAAGAACCGAAGAAGAAATCTCCGATAATCCTTGTCGTGGTGCTGGTCCTGATTGGACTGGTACTTGCCGGTGGCATCTCATTCTTTATTACCACCAAGATGATGGCGGATACCGCAACAGAGCAGGTAAATGAACACCATGACCCCGGCAAATTTATCAAGCTGGGGGATGCTAAAGATGGCATTATGGTCAATGTCGGCGGACAGAAAGCCGGCAAGTTCCTGAAGGCGGGGATAGTCCTGGAGATGAATCCCGGCAAAAAGGCAAACATGACAGAAGAAGGAGCATTGCTGCCGGAGGCAGAGACGAAGATTCTCGATACCACCATGCAAATCCTTCGCAGTGCCAAGCTGGATGAGTTCGATGCGAACCGTCAGGATGAACTGAAAAAGAAGATTAAGGATGAACTGAACAACAAGCTGGGGCCTGGCTCGGTGTATGATGTGTATATAACTAGCTTCCTGCTTCAGTAAAAGAGTTCGTATTCTAGCAGGGAGGAGGGCGTAAGATTGGCAGATGAAGTACTATCTCAATCCGAGATAGATAAACTGCTTTCCGCACTGTCAGACGGAACCGTATCGGCAGAAGAAGTCAAAGCAGACGAAGAACAAAAGAAAGTTAAGACATACGACTTCAAGCGACCAGACAAGTTTTCCAAGGACCAGATACGAACGCTCTTTATGCTTCATGAGAGCTTTTCCCGGCTCCTGAACACGTATTTGTCTACTCACCTGCGCACGCTGGTGAATGTGGAAGTGGCATCGGTCGAACAGCTGACCTATCAGGAATTTGTCCAGTCGCTGGCAAATCCATCCGTTATCAGCATCGTGGCTGTGCCACCGCTAAAAGGCAATATCATCATGGAAATCAATACGGAGATTGCCTTTGCCTTTATCGACCGCGTGTTCGGTGGCGAAGGACGAGTGGGAATAAAACCCCGCGTCCTTACAGAAATTGAGGAAGTGGTGGTACAGCGCTTTATCAATACCGCGCTGGGCCATTTGAAGGAAGCTTGGATGAATGTGGTGGAATTTTTCCCCGCATTAGAAACAACGGAATCAAACCCGCAATTCACCCAAATCGTACCGCCAAGTGATATGGTGGTTATCGTCACCATTCAGATGAAGGTGGGGGAAGTTGAGGGGATGATGAATATATGTATTCCCTATCTGGTGCTTGAGCCGGTTATGTCAAAACTTACCACTACCTTCTGGGTAGCTTCATCAGTATCCAGGGATGATGACCCTGAGCAGGTCAAGCTCCTGCAAAAGAAGATTGAGCGCACCAAAGTGCCCTTCGTGGTACAGCTGGGCGAGCTTCATCTTACGATTCATGAGTTCTTGACATTGGGGTTTGGGGATGTCCTGCAAATGGACACCCGTGTGGATGATAATTTATTATGTTTGGTAGGCAAAAGACCAAAGTTTTACTGCCGCCCGGGTAAGTCGGGCAAGAAAATGGCGGTTCAGGTTACCAAAATTATAAGCGAAGGAGATGAAAATACTGATGAGTGACGATATGATCTCGCAAGAGGAGATTGACGCCCTGCTTAATGGAGGCACAATACCAGCAGCAGACGACAGTCCAGCACCGGCGGGAGAGTCCGAAGCATCGGCAGAAGCGCCAGCTGAAGCCGCAACAGGCTCCGACAGTAGTTCATCTCAGTTTGATGATGTACTTACGGATGTGGAAAAGGATGCCTTAGGAGAGATTGGCAATATCTCCATGGGCAGTGCTGCAACAACACTTTCCGTGCTCTTGGGGCACAAGGTTAACATTACAACGCCTGCGGTTTCTGTTTCCTCAATGAGTATTATTCAGGAACAGTATCCCATGCCCTATCTTATCGTGGAAGTGGGGTATACCATCGGTATTGATGGCAACAATGTCCTCGCCATTCAGGCACAGGATGCCTCCATTATCGCCGATTTGATGATGGGCGGTGATGGTACCAACCCGGATACGGAAATCAATGAAATTGCCATGAGCGCCGTGGGCGAGTCCATGAACCAGATGATGGGGACCGTGGCTACGTCTTTGTCCACGATGTTCAATAAGAAAATCGATATTTCCCCGCCAAAGGTAAACCTCATCGATTTTGGCAATGAGGAGAAGGTTACCGAGGTGGTTGGCACGGATGAACCTATCGTCTGTACATCCTTCCGCATGGAAGTAGATGGCCTTATCGATAGTGAAATCATGCAGATTTTGCCCGTGGAAGTGGCCAAGGAAATGGTGGAATCCCTGACAAATGGTTCGACAGAAGAACCAGAGCCGGAACCTGCGCCAGCTGCAGCGCCACCGCCACCACCGCCGCCACCGCCACAGCCTGCGGCAGCGCCACCACCACCTGCGGCAGCACCTGCCCAGCAGATGGCACCACCCGTTATGGCTCCACCTCCGGGCGGCGGGTATGGCTACGGAATGCCCATGCAGGGTATGGCGGCCAATATCCCGGTACAGCCGGCCCAGTTCACGCCGCTCAATATGCAGCCGGTACAGGTGAACGATGCAAACATTGGCCTTATCCTGGATGTACCCTTGTCGGTAACGGTGGAATTAGGGCGCACCAATAAATCCATCAAGGATATATTGGAGCTTACCAATGGTTCCATTGTGGAACTGGATAAACTGGCTGGTGAGCCGGTGGATATCAATGTCAATGGCAAGTTTCTGGCCAAAGGTGAAGTCGTGGTCATTGACGAAAACTTCGGTGTGCGAATCACCGAAATTGCCAGCCCCGCAGAGCGGGCGGCAAAGCTTCAGTAGCACTCCGTTAGGGTAGAGAGGCTCTTGTCTAAAACAAGACTTTCTTATATAATTAAATTATTGAACCAAGTCGGATGTTTTTAAGATGAGGAGAGATGGAACATGGCAGTAAGAGTATTGGTCGTTGACGATGCGGCATTTATGAGAATGATGGTTAAAGATATTCTGTCCAAGAACGGCTATGAAGTCGTAGGCGAGGCAGAAAACGGCATGAAGGCTCTGGAGAAATACCAGGAACTGAAACCGGATCTGGTTACCATGGATATCACGATGCCGGAAATGGATGGTATCAGTGCCGTTAAGGAAATCAAGAAGGTTGATCCCAACGCCAAGATTGTTATGTGCAGCGCAATGGGCCAGCAGGCCATGGTTATTGAAGCCATTCAGGCTGGTGCCCGTGACTTTATTGTAAAACCCTTCCAGGCTGATCGTGTATTGGAGGCTGTCCGTAAAGCAGTGGGCTGATGGAAAGAAAACGTATTTTTCTGACGTGTTTCGTGGGTATACTCATACTTTTTGTAATGGCAGATCCAGCCTTGGCAGCCGATGAGGCTGCCAAGGGCGGGTATCTGGCAGGGTATGAGAACAGTGACCCGCGGCCAACGTCGATTTCCTGGTGGTCAACGATTGCTTATCTGGTCAGCCTCTTTGCTATTTTTGTATTTGTAGTAGGGCTGGCTTATTTTGCTGCCCGGTTTATCGGTGGCAAATTCGCCCAGCAGAAGCTGGGCTACGGCGGCAGAATCCTGTCGCATCTGCCTTTGGGACCAAATCGTTCGGTGTGTGTGATTGAAATGAGTGGCCGGGTGTTTATGCTGGGCGTTACGGAGCATTCCATAACGCTGTTATCCGAAATAACCGACCCGGATGAGATTGACCGCCTGCATCGTGAGGACTTGGCCTTTGGCAAGATGCCGGACATGTTCTCGCAGCAGTTTGGTACGCTGGCAGGACTGGTTCAGAAGGTACCGCCGTTGTTCCGCAAGTGATTGACCATCCAATTGAAAGCTAAAAAGGAGTTGTGGGCAGTTGAACCGCCGAAATGTCTTTATCATGCTGGGAGGGATAGCCCTCTTGCTGTTTATGGCACAGGACGCTGCTTTGGCTGCACCGCTTATACCCTCGGTAAATGTCGATGTGGGCTCGTCAAACAAGCCCCAGGATGTAGCGGTGACGCTGCAGGTGATGGCGCTCCTGACCATCTTGTCTTTGGCACCGGGCATCCTCATCATGACCACGTCCTTTGTGCGTATCGTGGTGGTTATCGGTTTTTTGCGTAATGCTTTGTCTACCCAGAATGTGCCGCCGAATCAGGTGGTTATCGCGTTGTCGCTGTTTTTGACCTTTTACATCATGTCTCCTTATTGGAGTCAGGCCAATGAAAACGGCATTCAGCCTTATATGGCTGGGCAGATAACTCAGGAGGAGGCCATTACCAATGTGGTGGCACCCATTCGCGAGTTCATGTTCAAGCAGACGCGTGAATCGGATTTGGCATTGTTCGTGAATCTGGCTGATGATGAACGCCCGGAAACACAGGATGATGTCTCGACCTTTACCTTGATTCCCGCTTTTGTTATCAGTGAGTTAAAGACGGCCTTTCAGATCGGTTTTATGATTTATGTGCCCTTTATCGTCATTGATATGATTGTGGCTAGTACATTGATGTCCATGGGCATGATGATGCTGCCTCCGGTAATGATATCCTTGCCGTTTAAGATTTTGCTCTTCGTTATGGTTGATGGCTGGCATCTGCTGATCAAGTCGCTGATTGTCAGTTTCAAATAGAGTGGAATCCGGGCGAGACGGAAGGAGCGGGTGCGTATGTCTGGTGATTTAGTTGTACAGCTGGGGCAGGAAGCCCTGTTTATCGTAATGATTGTAGCAGCTCCTATGCTGGGGCTGGGACTTATTGTAGGTCTGATGGTCAGTGTCTTTCAGGCAACTACCTCCATTCAGGAACAGACCTTGGCATTTATTCCTAAGATTATCGCTGTATTTGTGGCAATCCTTATTTTTGGCCCTTGGATGCTGCGGATTATGACGGAGTATCTGACCAACATTTTGGTTAATTTGCCGGGGTACATCGGCTAAAGGAGCAGTCTATGGACTTTTATGAACTTCTGCAAGGCCATGCGGCTGTGTTTTTGCTCCTGCTTACCCGTGTTAGTGGTATATTTGTGATTTCACCGTTCTTTGGCAGCATGAATATACCGGTATATTTCCGGGCGGCGGCATCTTTTGCCTTTGCACTGGTGCTTTTTCCTGTGGTGGACAATTTTCAGGGAGTGGCTGCGCCAGCTACAGTTCTTGGCTATGCAGGGGCTGTGCTTAGCGAACTCTTTGTAGGCTGGCTTATCGGGTTTGTGGCGTATATCTCCTTTGCAGCCATCACCATGGCCGGCAAGGTTATGGATATGCAGGCTGGCTTTGCCGTTGTAAACGTAATGGATCCGACTTCCGGTCAGCAAATGCCGCTTATCGGAAGTTTTCTTTATAATTTGGCCATTATTGTTTTTTTGGTGACCAACGGGCATCACATGATTATTTCGGCTCTGTTTGAGAGCTTTAAGCTGGTGCCCCTCTTGGGGGCCAATCCGGATCTGTCTTTGCCGCTGATTATTGCGCGCTTTACGACAGGAATTTTTTTTACGGGCATGAAAATTGCCATGCCTGTAACCTTTGCCATTTTGCTGACCAATGTTGGTCTGGGAATATTGGCGCGAACAATGCCCCAAATGAATATCTTCGTGGTGGGCATTCCGATGCAGCTGACTGTGGGAATGTTGATTCTGACCATGGTGCTGCCTTTCTACGTCTTGTTTCTGGATGTGTTGTTCAATGAAATGTATGGAAACATTACCATTGCGTTGGAGGCCTTGCAATAGAAATTCCTTTGTCTTTGACTTGCAGCTTTTTGCTGGCGATGATAAGACGGAAGAACCAACGGCTAAAAAACGCGCAGATGCCAAAAAGAAAGGCCAAGTAGGCCGCAGTACTGATATGAGTGCTGCTTTTGTGCTGCTGATGGGCTTTTTTGCCATTAAACTACTTTGGGAATCTATTTATCATAAAATAGCGAGTTATACAACATATGTATTTTCGCATTTAAATCAGCCTGTTGACACAGAAAATGTTATTCGTATCTTTATTGGCATTATTGAATTGCTGGCTCAGACAGCACTTCCCATTATGATTGCAGTTATGGCTATAGGATTGGCTATAAATATGTATCAGGTGGGGCTTAACTTTAATACAGAGGCCATTGAATTCAAACTGGACAAACTCAATCCCATCAATGGTTTTGGGCGTATTTTTTCCAAGCGCTCCCTGATGGAACTCTTCAAGTCTTTGATGAAGATTGCAATTATTGGCTTTTTTCTTTATGATTTTTTGTCTGACCACTTGATGGAGATGCCTCAGTTTATTTATTTTGATTTGCCTACCAGTTTAGCGCAGATTTCTGATATAATTTTTAGTATGGCCTTTGAAGTCGTTGGCGTCATCATGATTGTCGGTTTTATCGACTATGCTTATCAGAAATGGCAGACCACGCAGGATCTCAAAATGTCCAAGCAGGAAGTCAAGGATGAAATGAAGCAGTCCGAAGGTGACCCGCAGATTAAGGGCAAAATCAAGCAGAAACAACGCCAGATGGCGATGTCCCGCATGATGCAGGAAGTGCCTAAGGCAGATGTTATTGTGACCAACCCGACCCATTTCGCCGTGGCCTTGAAATATGAAAAGGGCATGGTAGCACCGCTCGTGGTGGCAAAAGGTCAGGATTTGGTGGCACAGCGCATTAAGGATTTAGCCAGAGATAACAAGGTTCCGATTGTGGAGAATAAACCGCTGGCCCGTGCTCTCTACGCTGCGGTAGAGGTAGGGGCGATTGTTCCTGCGGAACTGTATCAGGCGGTGGCCGAGGTTCTGGCTTATGTATATCGCCTGAAAAACAACCATCGCCGCCGGGCATAAGTAAAGTTTAAGGAGAAACACTATGGCTGCACAACAGGCAGCTGCCCCCAATACCGTTTTCGGCAAGGGCAGTTTCATTCAAAAATACAGCGATGTCATGATAGCAGTAGCTATCGTCACCATCGTTGTCATGATGATTATACCGCTGCCGACGCTGCTGCTGGATATGCTGATTTGTCTGAATATCACCATAGCGTTGCTGCTGGTCATGTCGGTAATCTATAACAAGGAAGCGTTGGACTTATCCATTTTTCCGTCCTTGCTTTTGATTACCACCTTATTCAGGCTGGCACTGAATATTTCGTCCACCCGTTTGATTCTTTTGGATGGCTACGCCGGGGAAGTCATTACCGCATTCGGTAACTTCGTTGTCGGTGGTAATCCGGTTGTCGGCTTTATCATGTTCGTCATTCTGGTAGCCATCAATTTTATCGTTATTACCAAAGGTTCGGAACGTGTGGCTGAAGTATCGGCACGTTTCACCTTGGATGCTATGCCCGGTAAGCAGATGTCCATTGATGCCGACCTTAATCAGGGCGCCATCACGGATGCGGAAGCCAAAATCCGCCGTGAGAAAATCCAGCATGAAGCGGATTTCTTTGGCGCTATGGACGGTGCTTCCAAGTTTGTCAAAGGTGATGCCATTGCCGCCATCATCATCATGCTGATCAATATTGCCGGTGGTTTCGTCATCGGCATGATGCAGCGTAATATGGAAGCGGTACAGGCATTGCAGACTTATACGCTGCTGACCGTCGGTGAAGGTTTGGTAAGCCAGATACCAGCACTCTTAATCTCCACGGCTACAGGTCTTATCGTTACCCGTGCCGGAGCCGAAGGAAACCTGGGAAGCGACATTGTAGCCCAGCTTTTCCATAATGACCGTATCTTCTTCATCCTTGGCGGTGTGCTGGTGTTCTTCTCGGTAGTACCTGGTCTTCCGGGGATTCCGTTTTTTGCTCTGGCGCTGTTTTGTTTCCTGATTGGCCGCCTGCTGAAACAGCAGACGGAAGTCAAGACGGAGGTGCAGCAGGAGGAAAAGAAAGTACAGGAAAAACGCAAGGCCACCACGCCGGAAAATATCGTTTCGCTCCTGCAGGTTGACCCCATGGAGCTGGAGATTGGCTATTCGCTGATTCCTCTGGTGGATACGGGGCAGGGCGGTGACCTGCTGGACCGTATCGTCATGATTCGCCGTCAATGTGCGCTGGAGTTGGGGCTTGTGGTGCCCACCATCCGCATCCGCGATAATATCCAGATAAAACCAAATGCCTATATCATCAAATTGAAAGGCATTGAAATTGCCAAGGGCGAACTGATGCTCGACCATTATCTGGCCATGAATTCCGGCACGGTCTTTGAGGAAGTGCCAGGTATTGAAACCACAGAGCCGGCCTTTGGCCTGCCTGCTTTATGGATTCCGGAAAACGAGCGTGAGCAGGCAGAATTAAATGGTTATACAGTAGTAGATGCGGTGTCGGTTCTCGCCACCCATCTCACCGAGGTCATCAAGCAGCATGCAGATGAAATCCTGGGCCGTCAGGAAACCCAGAACCTTATCGACAACCTCAAGAAATCCAATCAGGCATTGGTGGACGAGGTTGTTCCCGACCTGCTCAACGTGGGCGAGATTCAGAAGGTACTGGCCAATCTCCTGCGGGAGCGTATTTCCATCCGCGATATGAGCACCATTTTGGAGGTGCTGGCCGATTATGGACGGGCGACCAAAGATACGGAGATACTTACCGAGTATGTCCGTCATGCCATGGCCCGTCATATCACCCAGCAGAATGTGCAGAATGGGACGCTCCCCTGCATCACGCTGGATCCGGCCTTGGAAAACCGCATTGCGGGCGGTGTACAGCGTACGGAGCACGGCTCCTACGTCAGCATCGACCCGGATTCCATGCAAAAACTGGTTACGGCACTCAATGAAGAGCTGCCGAAACTTACTAATATGGGCTATCAGCCAATCGTGCTGACCAGCCCGGCTGTACGCCTGTACTTCCGCAAATTGGTGGAACGTTCCGTACCGGGACTTATTGTCCTGTCCCATGCGGAAATTGAGCAGAGCGTAGAGATTCAAATTCTTGGGGTGGTGAAGATTTAAGTTGCAGATAAAAGTAGTTAAGGCTCCTTCTATGAAGGAGGCCATGGAGCAAGTTAAAGAAGAATTGGGCCGTGATGCAGTCATTTTGCATACGAAGAAATACCGTGAGGGCGGTTTTATGGGCTATAAGGGCAAAGAAGTGGTGGAGGTTACGGCCGCCATCGAAGAAAATGCCCCGGAAAGTCCTGTAAAGAGCCGCCCAAGACGCAGTTTGCATGCTGAGCCGGAGCGCCAGCCTGCCACGGGAGGCAATTTTGATGTCCTGTCCAAGGCAGCGCCGCTGCCGCACACGGTCTTGTCCCAGTATAAGACGAATGGCACAGAAACCGGCGTACGCATGGCAGAAGCGCCCATTGCGGCACCAGATTTTCAGCCGCTGATACCCGATAAACCGACGGCTCCGCCAAAGGCGGCCCGGGTACTGACCACAGAAACAATCGAAGAAGCAACGCAAGCAAATGTAGCAGCAAAGGAAGATGAACAAGTGAATCCCAATGGCGTAAATGATGTGCAGTCCGTCGTGCAGCCGGTGATGATTGCCTCCAATCCTGAGGATGCAGAAAAGATTCAGAAGCTGGAAGCCGAACTGGCGCAGATGAAGACTCTCTTGACCCAGGTGATGAGCAAGGACCAGCCGCAGGACGAAGTGTCCTTGCAGGAGGCTTTGCGCCGTCAGGAAGTCGATGAAGATATCTTGAAGGATATGGCTGCCAAGACGGCCGCTGGGGATATGCTGATGGACTCCTTGGACAAAAGGGCTCCGGAAGTCGTAGCCGGTTATCTGGAAGGCAAGATGAATTTTGCTGAAGGCATCAAGCTCAATAAGCACGGTGTGCGCATTGTGGCCCTTATCGGTGCTACTGGTGTAGGCAAGACCACAACGCTTGCTAAAATCGCCGCCCGCTTCGTCCTGGAGAAGAATATCCGGGCCGCTCTGATTACTGCCGATACCTACCGCATTTCTGCAGTGGAGCAGCTCAAGACTTATTCGGATATCATTGGCCTGCCTTTGGAAATCGTGTATTCTCCGGATGAATTGAAGGTGGCTATTCACAAGCACCGGGATAAGGATTTGATTTTGATTGATACAGCAGGCCGCAGCCAGCATAATGAATATCAGATGAAGGAATTGCAGGATTTCCTGGCGGTGGATTCACGAATTGAGAAGCATCTGGTTATGAGTGCCACTACGAAGAACCGTGATGTGGAAGACATCTTGCAGAAGTTTTCCGTTTGTGAACCAGGACGGGTTATCTTTACCAAGACGGACGAAACCAGCAGTCTGGGCATGATTGTCAACCTGCTGGCCGACAAGGATATATCGCTGTCCTTTATGACTAACGGGCAGAGCGTTCCGGATGATATTATACCTGCTACCGCTGATAAACTGGCCGCATTACTGTTGAGGGAATAATATGGGAGATCAGGCAGCAAGACTGCGTCAATTAGTAGACAAAAGTGAATACGAAGTACCGATGTCAGTTGTGCCCGATACTCCGACCCTGTCAACGCTTGGCCCCCGGGTAATTGCCGTGACCAGCGGCAAAGGCGGTGTGGGCAAGACCAACATCACAGTGAATCTGGCGATTGCTTTAAGGCAGGCTGGACAAAGGGTACTGGTGATTGATGCTGACCTGGGCATGGCCAATGTGGATGTGGTACTGGGCAGCATGTCAAAGAAACATTTACTGAATCTCTTGGAGAAGGATACAAAGCTGCAGGATGTGATGATAGACGGCCCTTATGGTGTCCGCTACATCTCCGGCGGCTCCGGCATTGAAAAAGCAGCGGATTTCACCTATGAGGAACGCCAGCGGCTGATGCAGAAGCTTACAGCCTGCGGGCAGATGGCAGACATCATCCTCATTGATACCGGTGCAGGGCTGGGCCGGAATGTAATGGATTTCATTCTGGCAGCCGATGAAGTATTGCTGGTGACCACACCTGAACCTACGGCCTTGACGGATGCGTATGCAGTCCTGAAGGCTTACAGTATGTATGCTGCCAGTAAGAACATCAAGCTATTGGTGAACCGTGTATACGATGAAGCAGAAAGCCGTGAGGTGGTAGCCAAGCTGCAGCAGACATCCACTCGTTTTTTGAATATGCCCATAGATTGTCTGGGGTATGTTTTTGAAGATAGTGCAGTGATGAAGTCGGTGCGCCAGCAACAGCCGTTTTTGGCTGCTCAGCCGGGAGCCGTAGCTTCTCGTTGCGTTCAAGGATTGGCAAACAGCCTGCTTTTTGGCAGTAAAATGAAAGTTAAGCGCGGCTGGAAGGGATTTTTGCGACAAATATTTAATTTTGCGCATTAAACATGGAGGAACTTGATTATGACGGGCGAATTAGTAAAGGCAAAAGAATACTTAAAGATTGGCCAGCGGGTCGAGTTTTATGTAGAGGCTGATGAAACCCGTTATGCCAGCCGTATTGAAGACATGACCGAGGATCGGCTGGAAGTGGCTATGCCGATGAATCGGCAGGGCGTTCCCATCATCCCCAAGGACAATGAAAAATTGTACGGCGTAGCCGTGGGGAATCAGTGCCGCTATCGCTTTTTCACGGTGTATCATGGGAAGGGCTACAAGGATGGCCGCATTCCGGTCTGGTATGTAGACAAGCCAAACAAATTGGAGCGTTTCCAGAATCGTGAATTCGTACGGGTAAAGGTTAACCTCAAAGCCACGGTGAGTCTGGTGGATGATGAAGGAACTATCCATGACAGCGCAATCGTGCCCGTGGTGGATTTGAGCGGCAGTGGAATCTGCCTGGCTTTCCCGTATGAGGTCAAACCGGAAACCAAGGCGGTGCTGGAGCTTAATGGGATTCCCGGAGCAGGCATTATCGATGTCATGTGCCGGATTGTGCGCTGCGCACCTGTAGAGCGTTCGGATGAATCCATTGTCTATCATGTGGGGGCGGCCTTTCAGCATTTGCCCCGAAGCGTAGTCAACAAGATTGTCCGCTATCTGTTCAGCGTGCAGCGCGCCAATATTGCCAAGGGGTTCAAAGACTGAGGAAACAATTCATTTATAAAAGTGTAGGGAAATTTTAGCCGGATGTAAAAGAGGTGAGCGGGATGATTCGAGTCTTGATCGCTGATGATTCTGCTTTCATGCGCAAGATATTAACGGATTTTTTCAATAAGCAGCCGGATTTTGAAGTGGCAGGCGCGGCGATAAACGGCAAGGAGGCCATTAACAAGGTCTTGGAACTTAGTCCGGATTTGGTGACCATGGATGTGAATATGCCGGTTATGGACGGACTCAACGCCCTGGCGGTCATCATGGAAAAGCAGCCCACCCCGGTGGTGATGCTGAGCAGTCTGACGCAGCAGGGAACAGAAGCTACCGTAAGGGCTCTGAGCCTGGGAGCGATAGACTTTATCAGCAAAGCTGGCGGCAGTATATCCAGGCTGGACAGCATAGAAGATGAACTCTTGGAAAAATGCCGTAATGCGGCTAAGGCCAAGGTACGCAAGATGCCCTATGTACCGCAAAAGAGCCTGCCGCAGATGAGTACACCGAGCTCGTCGTCGGGACCGCCGGTGATGAAACGTGTGGAACTGCCTGTAAGGCAGGGCTTGAAACTTCCCGGTGCGGCGTCCATATCCTCGTCACAAAATTCAGGTAACGGTTTTGGCATCAGGCGTGCCAACCCCTTCCTGCAGGCCAGAGGCAAGCCTCAGCCACCAGCGGCGAGCAAGGTAACACCTGTGGCGATGACCAGCATGGGCAATGGCGCCAAAAAGCTGGTGGCGATTGGCACATCAACTGGCGGGCCGCAGGCTCTGCAGCAGGTGATAACCCGTCTGCCGGGGAATTTGCCCTGCGGTGTAGTCGTAGTACAGCATATGCCGGCAGGATTTACGAAGGCTTTGGCTGATCGCTTGGACACCATATCGCAGGTTTCTGTGAAGGAAGCGGAAGACGGGGATATAATCCAGCCGGGGCATGTCTATATAGCGCCGGGCAGCCAGCACCTCCGCGTAAAAGAGGAGGGAAACAGCCGCAAGATTGTCCTGGGGCAGGACCCGCCGGTAGGCAACCACCGCCCTGCTGTGAATGTCATGTACGATTCAGTGGCGGGGATTGGCAAAAATCTGGTGGCTGTAATCATGACCGGCATGGGCTGTGATGGCTGTGAGGGAATGAAGAAAATCAAGGCAGCAGGCGGCTACAGCATCGCTCAGGATGAGCCTACATGCGTAGTTTACGGTATGCCAAAAGCCGTAGTGGATGCAGGGCTGGCTGATGAAATCAAACCCGTGGAAAACATAGCCCAGGCTATTGTCGAGGCTGTAAAGAGATAAAAGGATATAGGGGGAATACAAATGGATACCAATCAGTATATGGATATGTTTTTGGATGAATCTCATGAGCATTTACAGTCCTTGAACGAAGGCCTTCTAAGCTTGGAGGAAAATCCAGAGGATATTTCGGTAGTAAATGATATTTTCCGTAATGCACATACGCTGAAGGGCATGTCGGCAACCATGGGATATAATAAGATTGCCGAACTTACCCATGAAATGGAAGATGTGCTGGACCTTATTCGTAAGGAACAGCTGAAATTGGATGAAGATATTATCGACACCCTGTTCAAATGTCTGGATTCTCTGGAACAGATGATTGATAGTGTGGCCAATGGTGAATCAGAAGATGTGGTAGATGTCAGCGATCTGGTGACCAAGCTCAGTTCAATCTCCAAAGGAGAACAGGCCCCGGCTCCTGCCGCAGCACCCGCCGCTCCGGCAGCACCTGCCGCAGAGGCTGCACCGGCACCGGCTGAGGCCGGTATCGGCATTGAACTTACCGATACCGATAAGGATATGCTTCGTCAGGCCAAGGCCGGTGGTATGGTGGGCGTGCACATTCAGGTAACGCTGTCGGAAACCTGCCTGCTGAAATCCGCTCGTTCCTATATGGTGATGAATGCTCTGGACGAGCTGGGTGATGTGATTAAATCCGTTCCGCCTGCTGAGGATCTGGAACAGGAAAAATTCGAGCACAGCTTTGATATCCTGATGGTTACGGGGGCTGACAAAAAGGCAGTGGAAGATGCCCTGAACACCATTTCAGAAATTGATAAAATTGTTGTGGAAGTAGTTGACCCGGATAAACCGGCAGCAGCGCCCGCACCTGCGCCGGCGGCAGCACCAGCCGCACCAGCACCTGCGGCAGCTGCGCCCAAGCCCGCTGCCCCGAAACCGGCAGCCAAACCTGCGGCTAAACCTGCGGCAGCAGCCCAGAAAAAGGGCCATCAGAGTCAGTCGGTACGCGTAGACATCGACAAGCTGGATACCCTGATGAACCTCATGGGCGAGCTGGTTATCAACAAAGTTCGTCTGGAACAGATTGGTCAGGCACATCGCCTTGGAGAACTTACCGAAACCTTGGAGCAGATGGACAGAGTGACCACTGACCTCCAGAACATCGTCATGAAAGTCCGCATGGTGCCGGTAAGTGCAGTATTCAACCGTTTCCCGCGCATGGTGCGTGACGTATCCAAGGAACTCAACAAGGAGATTAATCTGACCATTGAAGGCGAGGAAACAGAACTTGACCGTACTGTTATCGATGAAATCGGCGACCCGATCATGCACCTGCTGCGTAACTCTTTGGATCATGGTGTTGAACACCCTGATGACCGTGAAGCCAAAGGCAAGCCCAGAACCGGTGAGGTAGGACTTATTGCTCGCCATGAAGGCAATAATGTCGTCATCATGGTTACCGATGATGGCAGCGGCATTGATGCCAATAAGATTCGTAAAAAAGCCGTGGAAAAGGGCATGATTTCCCAGGAGGAAGCAGATAAACTCGATGATGCTGATGCTGTACGCCTGATTTTCCTGCCAGGTTTCTCCACAGCCGAACAGATTACCGATATTTCCGGGCGCGGCGTAGGTATGGATGTTGTCCGTAGCAAGATTGAGTCCCTGTCCGGCCACGTTGACGTAGAAACCAAGATTGACGAAGGTTCGGTATTCAAGATTAAACTGCCGTTGACCCTGGCTATTATTCAGGCCATGCTGGTTAAGGTTCAGGAAGAAATCTATGCAATTCCCTTGGGCTCCATCGACAGCACAATAAACATTCAGCCCACGGACATCAAGACGGTACGCAACCGCGAGGTCATCGTTCTGCGCGGTGAGATTATTCCGATTATCCGCATGGAAGAAACCCTGCAGATTCCGCATGTGAAGGATTCGGATGAGATTTTCGTTGTAGTTGTACATGCCGGCGAAGCCAAAGCTGGTATCGTAGTTGACAATCTGATTGGTCAGCAGGAAATCGTAATCAAGACCCTGGGCAACCTCTTTACGGGTCTCAAGATGTTCTCTGGCGCAACGGTTCTCGGCGATGGCCGTGTAGCCCTGATTCTCGATGTGGCTACGATGATGCAGCAGTAAGGAGGCAGTAACCATGGCAAATGAAGAAACCAAACAGAATGAAGAAATTCAGGTCGTGGCGTTCAAGCTGCGCGATGAAGAATATGGCGTCAGCATCCTGAATGTGCAGGAAATCCGCAATATGACGGATATTACCCGTGTACCCTTTGCAGCGGACTTTATCAAAGGCGTTATCAACCTGCGTGGTTCGGTACTGCCGGTTATCGACCTGAAAAAGCGTCTGGGGCTGGCAGAAACTCCCTATACGGAAAATACCCGCATTGTAACGGTGACGATTGATGAACTGCATGTAGGTATGCTGGTGGATGCGGTGACGGAAGTGCTTACCATTGGCAGCAAGACAGTGGATACCAAGAAGGCTACCAATGACCGCAGCGGTTCTCGTTTCCTCAACGGTATCGGCAATGTGGATGGCAGACTTATCATCATGCTGAATCTGGAAGAGATTATTGGTGCAACTGGCGATGGGAAGTAAAGTAAAAATGAGGTGTCGACTATGACCGAAGAATTAAACCTTTCCGCCAATCAGCTGGATGCATTACGCGAGATTGGTAACGTTGGTGCCGGGAACTCGGCTACGGCCCTGTCCCAGGTCATCAACCGGAGAATTGATATGAATGTGCCCAAGGTGGCACTGGTGCCCTTGGAAATGGTGCCGGATTTGGTGGGCGGCCCCGATGCTGTAGTAGTGGGGATTTTCCTTCGCGTTTATGGCAAGGCCCCCAGCAACATCCTGTTCCTGCTTCCCCAGAAGTCGGCGTTTTATCTGGTGGATACGCTGATGGGCAAACCCCATGGGCAGACCAACAGTCTGGACTTCATGGATGAATCGGCCCTGATGGAAATCGGCAACATTCTGTCCGGTGCGTATCTCAATGCCTTCTTTACCTTTACGAAGATTACCATGCTGCCCTCTATCCCCGCTTTGGCTATGGATATGGCAGGCGCGCTTTTGAATGTGGTTCTGGCCCAGCTGGGCCAGATGGGTGACCAGGCACTCGTTATTGAAACGGAATTCCTCTCAGAGGATGATGGCATCAATGGCCAGTTCTTCCTGGTTCCCGACCCGGGTTCGTTGGAGACGATTATAAAAGCTGTAGGAGTTGAGTGATATGGCAGATCTTATCCGAGTCGGTATGGCCGACTATAAAGTTGGTTCTGCTCCGTCAACAATCATCAGCTATGGTCTTGGGTCTTGCATCGGGATCTCCCTGTATGACCCGCAGACGAAAGTCGGCGGGCTCCTGCATATCATGCTTCCCGATAGTACGCAGGCTCGTCCCACGGACAATCCGGCAAAATTTGCGGATACAGGATTACCGCTGATGCTCAAGGATGTGTTGGCTCTGGGCGCGGTGAAAACCCGCCTCGTAGCCAAAATCGCTGGCGGAGCGCAGATGTTCGCCTTCCAGAACGCTACCGATATCATGCGTGTCGGCAGCCGCAATGCAGAGGCAGCCAAGAAGATTCTAAAGGCTCAGGGAATTAAAATCATTGGCGAAGATACTGGCGGAACTTATGGCCGCACGGTATCCATCGACTTGAATACTGGTGTGTATAAGGTTAAGACCATTGATAAAGGCGAAAAAGAGATTTAATAGTTAGACTAGATTTGCAGGTGAAAAGATTTTGGCTAAATTATATGTGGCAGTGGTTTTCGCTTTTATCGCCGCCGTGGTGATCGTGATTACGGGACTATCAAGCGATGCGCGGCTTATAACGGTGTTTTTTCGCAGCATAGTTGGTTTTGTTAGCGCTGGCTTGATTGTCTACATTGTGCTGAGAATTCTGGCTGCCAATGATATCATGGACTTTGACGATTTTATTGAGGCAAAGGACGAAGAGGCATTGGCAGAAGTAGAAGGCGCAGAACCTTCGGCGGCGGATGATGAGGCCGCCGAAGGGGAACAGCCGGAGGCAGATGAAGCGGAACCAGCAGAAACAGGTGAACCCGCGCAGTTTGAGCCACTTAGCAGTGAGGAACTGACGCGTATGGATTCGCCGCAATGAGTTCGTATTTTGCTAAATTTACCCAACTTAGAAATTAGATGTTGATGGGAGGAGGGCGTTCGGTGGAGTCTTTTGAATTTACAAATGATACGCCGGCTGTTGATGTCGCTTCCCTGTGGCAAGATTATCTGAAAAGTAAGAGTGTAGAGCTGCGCAACCAGCTGGCTGAATTCTATTTGCCTTTGGTCAGGCTGGTTGCCGGGCGGCTCGCCATCAGCCTGCCATCCCACGTGGATCGGGATGATTTGCTGTCGAGCGGTTTCTTTGGCTTGTTGGATGCCATTGACCGCTATGATATCGAGCGCAAGAACAAGTTTGAAACTTATGCAGGCATCCGCATTCGCGGGGCTATGCTGGATTATCTCAGAGCCAAGGACTGGCTGCCTGTAACCATACGCCAGCGTATCCGGCGTTATGAGCAGGCGGTCTATGATTTGGAAAATCGTTTGGGCAGACCTGCTACGGATGAGGAACTGGCAGAGGAATTATCTCTGTCATTAAAGGATTTGCAGGCACTGGAGGGGCAGATAAGTGTAGCTACGGTCATTCCTCTGGACGATTATTTGCGGGCAGATTCGCCGCTCACAGGTGAGCCGGGACCTTCTGACCGCATGGAGCGGGAGGAACTTCGGCAGACTTTGGCCGCAGCCATTGAGCGTCTGCCGGAAAAAGAAAAAAAAGTAGTGGCGCTATACTACTACGAAGAATTGACTTTGAAAGAAATCAGCTTAATCCTTAACCTATCGGAAGCCAGAATTTCGCAGCTGCATACGAAAGCGATTTTCCGTATGCGGGGCTATCTGGCTCGGATGAAGGCAAGCTTGGTATAGAATAGCCTTAAGGGGGACGCATCATGGATGACCAGACATTACGCCCAGCAGTCGGCGGAGAGGACGCAGGTTATCTGCTCGAATTCCTTCAGGACGGCGTTTTCGTAACGGTATATCCCAGTGATGGCACGGAGATGCTTTTTGAGCTTTCGGATGTGCGGCAGACTTTGCAGGATAATGGTGTTATCGATTACGATGTTATTGAACTGTCCAAGATTATTCGCGAGGCGGCAGGCGAGCGCCGCAAGCTGGCAGACGAATTTGTGGAAGTGATGCCGGAGGAGGAAGAAGATGTTTCCGGTGCACGGGATAATGAATCGGCTGCTCAGGAAGAGGAAAGCAGCAGCGAAGAAGTGGCCGGGATTATCATTGACATCAGCCGGGATCAGATGATTGCGACAGTGCGCTACGATACGAGCAAAGGCACGAAGCTGCCGACAGAAGCGGATATTAAGGCTGCTCTGGATGAAAAAGGCGTGGTCTTCGGCATTAATGAAGAAACCATCAAAAATGGGGTGCGCAGCCTGACGCCCTTTGTGGCCGCGGAAGGAAAACAGGTACAGCACGGGGAAAATGCCCGTATTGAACGCAAGTTTGACCTGTCGCAGAAAAACAGGCCGAAGATTGATGAATTCAATCGGGCCGATTATAAGGACATGGGGCTGTTTGTACTGGTCAAGAAGGGTGACCTGCTGGCCGTGCGCATACCCCAGACCGAGGGCACGCCCGGAAAGAACATCTTTGGGCTCGATGTACCGGCCCGTACAGGGCGTCCGATTCCTATGCCACAGGGGAAGAATACCGAAGTCCGCAATGAAAATGAGCTTTATGCCACGATTGACGGACAGATTGTGGATTCCACCCGCAAGATAGATATTGACCCTCATTTGGATATCCGTTCCAGCGTAGGTACTGGAACCGGCAATATTGACTTTACCGGCAGCGTTTCCATCAAGGGAAATGTGGAAGCAGGATTTGTGGTCAAGGCTACTGGCGATATCGAGATTGGCGGCATGGTAAATGGTGCCGAAGTCTATGGACGCAATGTAGTGATTAAGGGCGGCATTAACGGACAGAACCGGGGCATTGTCAAAGCCGTTGAGGATGTGCAGGCGCAGTTTGCGGAAAATGCCAATATTGAAGCTGGCCGTGATGTCAGCATCATTGACGCGATTCTTCATTCCAATGTACGGGCGGGCAACCGGGTGTACGTTGAGGAACGCCGGGGGATTATCACAGGCGGCAGTGTCGCTGCCGGGGAGGAAATCCGCTGTAAGATGGCAGGCAATGCTGCTGCAGTGGTGACGAGAATGTCCGTAGGTGTCGACCCCACGGTACAGCAGCGTTATATTGAAATTTGCCGGGAGTGCAAGGAAGACAGGGGCAGGCTTAAACAGATTACGCAAATGCTCAATACTCTGAGCAAGATTGATGTGAGCCGTCTGCCACAGCAGCGCATAGACCAGATTAACACGCTGACCCGTTCGCAGTTTCCTTTGGCGGGGAAAATCAAGCGGGCCGAAAAGGAAATACAGGCGTTGGAAGAAGCTATGGGCCGCATGAAGGATGGCAAGATTCGCGTGGCGGATACGCTTTATCCCGGTGTTCGTATTACCATCAATTCGGTGATTATGAATGTGCAGAGTATCGTTCGCCGCTGTCTGCTTACGGTAAAAGACGAACGTGTCAATATTGGTACATATTAAGAAAACCAAGGAGGGCATCATTTAGATGCCCTCAAGTTTGTATCAGCAAGCAGGAAAGAAGGGAATAGCATGGATGTCAGCCCCATGAGTATGCAGATGATTGTGCCCCGGGCCACAGATGCCGGACAGGTACAGCACAATCTCAATCAAGCCAATGCCCTGCAGGCAGATTATCAGGCTGTGGAGCAGAAGCGGGAAGACCAGCTGAAACAAAAGCAGGTGCGGGAAAAAGAAAATCTCGAAGACGGACGTATAAAGGATGATCCTGAGCGCCAGCGCAATCGCGGCGGCAAGGGAGGCAAGGGGCGCAGTGCCGGTGGAGCGGCACCGGAAGAAAGGGAAGAACAGCCTGCCGTGAAGATGGCAACAGACCCTTCCAGGGGCCAGCTATTAGACATTAGCCTGTAAATAGCGTATAATAAAATAGAAAATTTTTGAGGATGGTGTTATTTTTAGCCTATGGTTCCAGAAATATTAGGATTTCTCATTATCGCAGGCGCATTGTTGGTGCTGGTGGTGCGTTATATCTCTCAGCGGCAGAAAGGCGTGGATACCGAAGAACTGCGTGAATCCACAGAACAGCTCAAAGCGGAACTGACCCGCTCCGCTGATGCCGTTATCGCCCGCATGGGCAATCATATCCAGCATTTGGAGAACCTTCTGCGGCAGGCCGATGAGCGCAATGTACGGCTCGAAGCAGGCCTAAATGAATACAAGCGGCTGGCAGGCGAGATGGAAGAACGTTCTGCGGCATTGAATCGCGAGCTCACCGAAGCCCGCAAGACGATTGCCGAACTTGCGGCTTATCAGTCTGTTCCCTTGGTGCCACATCAGCCGGTTGTGCCTGTGATGAACATGACCCAGAATATGCCGCAGCAGATGCAGGCGCAGGCTTCTTTACAGCGTGTGGACTCGCAGGATTTTGCTACGGTGCTGCAGAATTCCCTGGACCGGGAAGAAAGTGCGGAACCAGCAATCAATGCACAGCAGGCAGCAGGTCTGGCTGAAGCGATGAACCGCCGCCCGGAGGATATGCCGGAGCCCATTGTGCCGGAGGAAGAGCCGGAAGAAAAACAGCCGGAACCAGAAGAGCCACAGCGTAAGCCGGAAAAGGTGATTTCTCCCAATGCGGCCAAGGCAAAAGCCTTGCTGCGGAGCGGCTATTCTATAGAGGAGACTGCCCGGGAAACGGGCATGGGCCGTGGGGCTATTGAACTTCTGCAGGAAATGAATAAACGTGATTTGGAATAAAAATAAGGTTTGAAAGCCAAACGTGCTTTCAAACCTTATTTTTGCTATTGCAGTTTATTTGCTGCCTACCGGATAAACATGAATGCCTTGTTCGTGTAAGTTGCTCAAGGTGGCGCTTGCGGCCAGGTCATCGGTAAAGAGGGCGGAGACATTCGCGTAGGGAAGCAGCATTACCGTACCGTGAACCTTGAATTTGGCGGACTCGGTGAGGATGATGGTCTGTTCTGCCCGTTCAGCCATAACGCGGGCGGCTTCGGCGCGCATCAAATCATTGGACATAAAGCCAAGATTATCCACACCGTCAATGCCCACGAAGAATTTGCTCACATAGAAATCACGGACACAGCTGCGAATCATAGGACCCACCATGACCTGTGATTCCTTCTGATACTCGCCACCCAAAAGAATCACCCGCACATTGGGATATTTGCGGATGTAGTCGGCGATAAAGGCGGAGTTAGTGATGATGGTAACATCCCGGCGGTTAGCCGCGATTTCTTCTGCCAGCAGGGCACAGCAGCTGCCGGATTCAATCATGATGGTTTCCCCGTTATGAACGCTCTCTGCTGCCCGGCGGGCAATGCGCAGTTTCACTTCGTAGTTAAAGGAAAGGTGGTTGCCGATATCATCACTGGTGGTAAGCCGGGCATAACCGTGCTCCCGGCGCAATAAGCCCTTTTTCTCCAGCAGATTCAAATCTTTGCGGATGGTGACTTCGGAAACGTCCAACGCCTTGGCCAAATCCGTCACCGCAATGCGGTTATGCTGATTGACAAGGCTAAGTAACTTGCTATGGCGAACATGCATAAAATCATCCCCTGATTGATAGTCTATAGAACAATTATAGCAAAAAAAGCGGAATAAAACATTACAAAAGCAGAAAATATTACGAATGAAATTTTCTTGCTAAGAAATAAGTCACAGCGTTATAATAGATAAAAAGCTAGAGAAATGGAGGATACTGAAGCTATGGGCATTTACCTGAATCCCGGTGCAAAGAAATTGCAAAAGGCATTGAATAGTGAAATATATATTGATAAAAGTGGTATAATTGGCTATTTGAACAGGGTGGTCGATACGGAACAATGCTTTGTTTGTGTCAGTAGGCCAAGACGTTTTGGTAAGTCCATGGCAGCAAATCTGATTAGTGCCTACTATGACCGTACGGTAGATGCGAAGTATCTGTTCCAGAATATGAAAATTGCAAGTGAACCTGGATTTACCCGGTATGCAGGCCAGTATGATGTCATCAAGCTGAATATGCAGGAATTTCTTAGTAATTCTCGTGATATGGGCGAAATGCTGGCCTTAATCAGGAAGTCATTGTTGTGGGACTTGTTGGAAGCCTATCCGGACTTTCGCTATTTTGACCAGACGAATCTTTCACGCACGCTGATGGATATTTATCGAAATACGCAGCGACAGGTGGTCATCATTATTGATGAGTGGGACTGTGTATTTCGTGAAGAAAAAAATCACAAACAAGAACAGGAAGCCTATCTGGACTTTTTGCGTGATTTGCTGAAGGATAAGGAATATGTGGCGTTAACCTATATGACGGGAATATTGCCTATAAAAAAATATGGTACGCATTCGGCTTTGAATATGTTTTCCGAGTTTTCCATGCTGGACCAGGGGGCTTTAGCAGAGTATACTGGTTTTAGTGAAGATGAAGTAAAAGGTCTTTGTCAGCGTTATGATATGGATTTTGTACAGGCAAAAGAGTGGTATGATGGGTACTATCTGGAGGAATGTGGAGATATATACAGCCCGCGTTCGGTCGTCCAGAGTATGCTCATGCACAAGTTTAACAATTATTGGAACCAAACGGAAACTTTTGAGGCGTTAAGGCTTTATATTGATATGAATTTTGATGGTCTGCGGGATGCAATTTTAACCGTTATGGCCGGGGGAAGAGTGGAGATAGACAGCCGTTCGTTCAGCAATGATATGACCACTTTTCATAGTGCCGATGATGTGCTGACCTTGCTGGTTCATTTAGGCTATTTGGGCTATGATTTTCCCCATAAGGAAATTTTCATACCCAATAAGGAAATCATGGATGAATTTGTTACGGCAACTACCCGTTCAGAGTGGGGGGAGGTGTTGCGCTCAATAAAAAAATCCAAGGAATTATTGCAGGCAACCTTAGAGGGCAATGAAGCGGCAGTAGCTGGTGGAATTGCAGCTGCCCATTTAGAAACCAGCCATATCCAGTACAACGATGAAAATGCCCTGTCCTATACCATATCGTTGGCCTATTATGCGGCAAGAGAATGCTATCAGATGATTCGTGAATTGCCCACGGGAAAAGGCTTTGCCGATGTGGTGTTTGTGCCCAAGGCGCGTTATGCCGATAAACCGGCTATTATCGTGGAGCTGAAATGGAATGTGGATGCCGATACCGCTATAGAGCAAATAAAACGGAATGACTATCCGCAGGCGTTGCAAGACTGGGGGAGCAGGGCGATAATCCTTGTGGGGATTACCTATGATAAGAAAAGCAAGGAACATTGGTGTAAAATTGAAAATATATGAGCTGATAGTGGAAAAGAAGAAAAAAAGATGAGACACAAAAAAACCGCCCCGAAGGACGGTTTTTTTCTATCTCATCTGAGAATTACTTAGCGAGTGCATTCACTTTGCGAGCCAGACGGGACTTTTTGCGAGCTGCGCAGTTCTTGTGGAACACGTGGTTAGCAGCAGCCATGTCGATAGTCTTGCAAGCAGCCGTGAGGAGGGATTTCGCTTCATCAACGTTTCCAGCCTCAACAGCGTCGAGAACACGACGGGAAGCAGTGCGTACACGGGACTTCTCAGCAGCGTTCTTCGCACGGCGCTTAGCGTCAGATTTTACACTAAGAATAGATGCTTTAATATTCGGCAAGTAGTTCACCCCCCTCAATTGATTCGTTACCTAGCTATTTTAGCACGCCCTTTTTCAAAATGCAATAGTTTTTTGGAAAAGGAAAGTATATTTATTGCAGGAGAGGGGGCAGATGGGGTATAATGTCATTTATATGGATAGAACTTTCGAAAGGAAAATGACAATGCAGAACAAGCATATTCGCAATTTCTCGATTATCGCACATATCGACCATGGCAAATCGACCATTGCGGACCGATTGATTGAATATACGGGCACGCTGACGCAGCGTGAGATGGAAGCGCAGGTCCTCGACAGCATGGACCTGGAGCGCGAGCGTGGTATCACGATTAAGGCGCAGACCGTGCGCCTCGACTACAAGGGCAAGGATGGGGAGATGTATCAGCTCAATCTCATCGATACCCCGGGCCATGTGGACTTTACCTATGAGGTTTCCCGCAGTCTGGCCGCTTGCGAAGGGGCTTTGCTCGTGGTAGATGCCGCGCAGGGGGTTGAAGCGCAGACTTTGGCGAACGTCTATATGGCGCTTGAAAACGATTTGGAAATCGTGCCGGTCATCAATAAGATTGACCTGCCCAGTGCCGACCCCGACCGCGTGAAGGAGGAAATCGAAAACACCATTGGCTTGGATGCCACGGATGCAGTACTGGCTTCGGCGAAAACTGGTATCGGCATTGAAGAAATCCTCGATGCCATCGTTGAACGCATTCCTGCACCAGAAGGGGATGAAGATGCACCCCTGCAGGCGCTTATCTTTGACTCTTTCTTCGATTCCTACAAGGGTGTTATCGCCCATGTGCGCGTAAAGCAGGGCAAAATCAAGAAGGGCATGCGCCTCAAGATGATGGCTACGGGCAAGACTTTTGAGGTTACGGATGTGGGCTGTTTTAAGCCGCAGCCGGTGGATGTCGGTGAGCTCAATATGGGCGAAGTTGGCTTTGTGGCTGGTTCCTTAAAAGACGTTCGCGATGTGCGGGTCGGCGATACCATCACCTTTGCCGACAGGCCTGCGGCAGAGCCTCTGCCGGGTTATCGCGGTGTAACACCGATGGTCTATTGCGGTCTGTATCCGGTGGAAAGCGCTGATTACGACAACCTCAAGGACGCTCTCGAAAAGATGCAGATTAATGATGCGGCTTTGGTTTTTGAGCCGGAAACTTCTGTGGCTTTGGGCTTTGGTTTCCGTTGCGGCTTCCTGGGCCTGCTGCATATGGATGTTATTCAGGAGCGTTTGGAGCGTGAGTATCATCTGAAACTTATCACGACGGCGCCTTCGGTTATCTACCATGTGTTTAAGACGGATGGTTCTGTCTTAAATGTCAGCAATCCGGCAGAACTGCCGCCGCAGACGGAGATTGAGCATATTGAGGAACCGTTTGTGAAGGCGACCGTGATTGTGCCCAATGATTTTGTCGGTGCGGTTATGGAGATTTCGCAGGACAAGCGGGGCGTGTTCAAGAATATGGACTATCTTGACACCAACCGCGTCATGATTACCTATCATATTCCGCTCAATGAAATCATTTTTGACTACTTTGACCGTCTGAAATCGGCGACTAAGGGTTATGCTTCGCTGGATTATGAACTGGCAGATTATCAGGAGTCGAAGCTCGTGAAGGTGGATATCCTCTTGAACGGTGACCCGGTGGATGCCCTTTCGACGATTGTGCATAAGGATAGAGCCCAGAGCCGTGGCCGTCAGCTGGCGTCCAAGCTCAAGGAAATCATTCCGCAGCAGATGTTTGAGATTCCCATTCAGGCGGCGATTGGCTCCAAGGTCATCGCGCGTGAAAACGTGCGGGCACGGCGCAAGGACGTTCTCGCTAAGTGCTATGGCGGCGATATTTCCCGTAAGCGCAAACTGCTCGAAAAACAGAAGGAAGGCAAGAAGCGCATGAAAGCCGTTGGCTCGGTGGAAGTGCCGCAGGAAGCCTTTATGGCGATTTTGAAGATTGATTAAAATAAGGAAGTAAGATTATGCAATGGGGAGTTTATATACATATTCCCTTTTGCCGGCAAAAGTGCTTCTACTGTGATTTTCCCTCCTTTGCAGGGAAGGAAAATCGCATGGAGGCTTATGTGGAGGCCCTGTGTCAGCAAGTGAAGATACAGGGCCTTTCTTATCGGCAAAAATGGGGAATACCTGCCACTATCTATATCGGTGGCGGCACGCCTACGGCTCTGCCACAGGCGCTTATGGAAAAAGTTCTGGCGGCGGTGACGGAAGCTTTTGGGGCTGAGATTGGCGAATTTACCGTGGAATGCAATCCCGGCACGGTGGATGAAGATTATTTTAAGATTCTGCGGACTGGCTGTGTCAACCGTTTGAGCTTTGGCGTGCAGAGTTTTCAGGACGCACTGCTCAAAAAAATCGGCAGGATTCATAGTGGTGCCGAGGCCTGTGAGGCTGTGAAGCTGGCGCAGCAGGCAGGCTTTGTAAATATCAGCGTGGATTTGATGTACGGCCTGCCGGGGCAGAATCTAACGGATTTGCAGGCGAGTGTGGCGCAGGCAGATGCGCTAGGGATTCAGCATATTTCCATCTACGGTTTGCAGGTGGAGAAGGGCACGGCCTTTGCCCGCATGGAGGAAATGGGCAAACTGCATCTGCCAACAGAGGACGAGGCAGAGGCCATGTATGACTATATGACCAATCGTCTGCCACAGCTGGGCTATCAGCGCTACGAGGTGTCCAACTTTGCCAAGGCTGGCTTCGAGAGCCGTCATAATCGGAGTTATTGGCATGATGTGCCCTATCTGGGATTGGGGGCGGCGGCCCACTCCTATTTGGAGGGGAAACGCTATGCTGCCGTGACGGATATTGAGGCGTATACTGCCGGGATAAAAAATGGACAGGAAATCTGGGAATTGGAGGAAGAACCGAGTTTGGAGCATGCCATGGAAGAATTTGCCTTTCTGGCGCTGCGTACGGCAGAGGGAATTTCGCGCAAGGCGTTTCGGGATAAATTCCAGCGGGAACTCGATGAAGTCTATGGAACGGTTATGGCGGATTTGAAGGGTCAGGGGTTGTTGCTGGTTGACCAGGCAGGCTGCCGCTTGACGGAAAAAGGCTTCAAATATGGGAATTTAGCCTTTGCTGAATTTATTTTGGCATAAAGATGTAGTATAATGAAGAAGCTGAGAAATTAGGAAGAATAGTTGGGGGCGCGATTACGGTGAAACGTGATAAGTTTGCCAAGGTTATCGGTGTCTTGGCGGTTTTGGTTATATTAGGCGGCGTGGCGGGAGCAGCCTGGCACGCGAAGGTGCGGGCTACGGAACAGCCGCAGGAAGTGGAAGCGGAGCCGGGCGTGGAATCGGCGGCCTATACGCTGGCGAAAGGCGATTACAGCAATCTCACTTATGACAATATTAGTGTGGACCGGCCGGTTTACGACCGCTATACCTTGAAGCAGCGGCTGGCCAAGGGACTGCCCACCATGTTGCCGGTACTGCCGCACTATACGGCAGAGAAGGTGGCCTATCTGACCTTTGATGATGGCCCCGATGATGTGAATACCCCGGCCATTTTAGATGTGCTCAAGGCTAAGGGGGTTCATGCGACATTCTATGTGCTGGGGGGCATGGTGGAAAAGAACCCTGCGGTGTTAAAGCGGATTTTTACCGAGGGACACGCCATTGGCAATCACAGTTACGACCACGATTATGAGCGCCTCTATGCCAATAAGGAAAGTTTTGTGGAGGAGATGGAGCAGACCGACGAGGCCGTCTTTAAGGTTATTGGCATGCGGCCCTTTATCATCCGCGCGCCGGGCGGAACGGTCGGCATGTTTGCAGACGATTATTATAAGCACCTGAATCTTTTGGGTTACGTGGAACACGACTGGAATGTGCTCACGGAAGATGCCACGCCGGAACATCCTTCGGCAGAGCAGCAGATTGATTATATCGACCGGCGGGCGGCAGGTCAGCTCAAGGATAATATGGCGCTGGTGCTCATGCACTGCAACGGAGGCAAGGAAGAAACGGTGCGGGCGCTGCCGGGAATTATCGACAATCTCAAGGCCAAGGGTTACCGTTTTGGCGTGGTGACGCCCATTACGCCGCAGCCCTGGTAAATTCTATCATTCAAGGACTTGCTCATGAAAATGAAGATTAGCCGTTCTACAAAACTTAAGCGAATCGTTACATTTTTTGGCCTGGTCGTGATTTTGGAGGCCGGGGGCATGGCAACGGCCTTCCTCTGGCAGCACCATGACGGCCGGGAGGCTGCTGCCCTGGCGGCCGAAATGACGGGAAAAGAAAATATGCCCTTGGTGCGGGCAGACAGGGCAGTGGACGAAGACGAGCTCTTTGCCTATACAACTCAGGTTATAGGCGCTAACAATAAGCAGCTTGCCGTGTACTTCCTGCGTCCGGGCCGGGAAGTGGAACCCTTTATCTACAATCAGCGCCGGATGTTTCCGGCCAGCATGATTAAACTCTTTGTGATGGCCAAGACCATGCAGGATGTTCATGATGGCAGATTGTCGCTGGAGGAACAGCTTACCATCCGCAAGCAGGATGTGGTGGGCGGCGCTGGGGTTACCACCTGGTACAATGCCGGTGAAAAGCGCACCATTGCCCAGCTGATTCGGCTGATGGTGGTGGAAAGTGACAACACCGCCACCAATATGCTGATTGATAAACTGGGTATGGCAAATATCAATCAGTACCTGCAGCAGTATGGCTATAAGGATACCTTGCTGGTGCACAAACTCATGGTCAATAAAAAGGCCAGCAACAAGAATCTTTCTTCGGTGCGGGATATCGGTCATTTGCTGACGAATCTTTACTACCATCAGCTCGTTGGTGAAAAAGAAGATGCCTTTATGATCGATATCCTGAAACAGCAGCGGGATAAGGAATGTTTCCCCGCGGTGGTATCCGGCTATGATATCGCCCATAAGACCGGCGAGGTCAATAGCGTCTATGCCGATGGGGGCATCTTCTATGGGCCACAGGAAGATTTTATTCTGGTGGCGCTAAGCAACAGCAGCGAAGGGCGTGTCGAGGTCATTCATAAGATGCAGAAACTGGCCAAGTTTTATGCAGGAACCATGCAATGACAAGGGAGAAATTGTGGAAAATTTTTCTTGCAATGGTCTGCTAATAATGGTATAATCTTCTAGTCGTGAGACAAATAAGTTTTGAGTTGAAATAACATTTCAACCTCTGCTCCTGTGCGAGCAGGAGCCAAAGACCAGAGAGGGAGGTGATTTCGTGAGAAAGTACGAAGTCATTTTTATCGTGAAACCGATGGAAGAAGAAGCTACGAACGCTGTTATCAGCAAGTTCACTAAGCTCATCACCGAAAACGGCGGTACTATCGATAAAGAAGATCGTTGGGGCAAGAAGCGTCTTGCTTATGAGATCAAAGACTGCACTGAGGGTTTCTATGAACTGCTCTACGTTACCTGCGAACCCGCATGCGTAGCTGAGTGCGACCGTGTAATGAAGATTACGGACGGTATCCTCAAGCACATGATCGTGAAAAACGACGAAGAGTAATTAGAAGTACGCCAATTTTTGGCGTCAGGGAGGATGTATCATGAATAAGGCAATACTGATAGGCCGTCTGACCCGTGACCCGGAAGTGCGTTATACGCAGTCCGGCACAGCAGTCTGCACCTTTACGCTGGCAGTGGATCGCCGCTTTGCACGTAAGGATGCTAACGATGGTCAGCCGACGGCGGATTTTATTCCCATTGTTGTTTGGAGCAAGCTGGCTGAAGTTTGCGGCAACAACTTGGTGAAGGGCCGCCGGATTTCTGTGGAAGGCCGCATTCAGGTTAGAAGCTATGATGCACAAGATGGCTCGAAGCGTTATGTGACGGAAATCGTAGCAAACGAAGTAGAATTCCTGGACTCCAAGGGTTCTGCTCCTCAGGCTGGCGGTTTCGGTGCACCGGCACCGGCAGCACCGCAGTCTGCGCCTGTTGATGGTTTCGGCCCGTCCATCCCTGACGAAGAAATTCCGTTTTAAGTTAGGAGGGAATTACTTTGATGAGACGTGACAGAAGCAGAAGACCTCGTAGAAAGGTCTGCTCGTTCTGCGTAGACAAGGTCGAACATATCGACTATAAAGACGTGGCAAAACTCCGTCGCTTCATTACGGAGCGCGGCAAGATCCTGCCTCGCCGTATCTCCGGCAACTGCGCTAAGCATCAGCGCCAGGTGACTGTTGCCATCAAACGTGCTCGCAATATCGCATTGCTGCCGTTTACTGCTGAATAAGCAAAATGCAAGCCTTCTCTTCGGGGAAGGCTTTTTCATTTATAGGAGAGGTTTATGCAAAAACGATTCGAAGATATTTTGCAAGCCCTTACCGACCCTAAGCGACTGAAATTGCGGCTCTTTATCGAAGGCAACGTGATTGGCGTATTAACCGGGCTGACCATCGCCCTGTTCCGCTATCTGCTGGAAATCTCCGAGGCGAATCTGCCCCGGCTCTATCAGTTTCTGCAGGAAAATCCTGCCTATATTCCCGGCTGGTTCTTTGTGCTTATGGCCATTGGTTGTATTCTCCATTGGCTGCTGCGGATGGACGGCATGATTTCCGGCTCCGGCATTCCGCAAATCAAAGGCGTGCTCATGGGGAAAATGGACATGCACTGGGCGCGGGTGCTGTTGCTCAAATTTACCGGAGCGGTGCTGGGCATTGGTGCGGGCCTGTCGCTGGGCAGGGAAGGCCCCAGCGTCCAACTCGGGGCCTGCTTAGGTCAGGGCGTAGGGCGGCTTACCCATCGCAGCTATGAGGAAAATCATTACCTGCTTACGGCAGGCGCAGGCGCAGGGCTGGCTGCGGCCTTTAACGCGCCACTTGCGGGAGCGATTTTTTGTCTGGAGGAGCTGACGAAAAATTTTTCTCCCTATGTGCTGATGGGAGCCATTGCCGCTACGGTAACCGCGACCACCGTAAACCAGTTCTTCTTTGGCATGGAGCCGGTGTTCCATATGGGTGAGATTCCCGTGGTGATGGCGGGCAATGTCTATGTGATGCTGATTTTGCTGGGCGTATTTGTGGGCGTATTGGGGCTGGGATTTAACCGCATGCTCACCATTTCGCTGGACAGCTATGCCAAGTCGCCGCTGAAAGCCTGGCAAAAGCCTTTGCTTCCGCTGTTGGCCGCTGGCGTAATCGGTTTTTTCCTGCCGCAGATTTTAGGGGGCGGCAGTCCTTTGGTGGATGCGCTCGTAGAACATGAATATGCGATTGGCTTTTTGCTGCTCCTTCTGACGGGAAAATTTTTCTTCACCATGCTTTGTTTCGGCTCCGGCGTGCCGGGCGGCATATTTCTGCCGATGCTCGTGCTCGGAGCCTTGGGCGGGGCCATCTTTGCGAAACTGGCCATTGCGGCTCAGCTGATGGATGCCCAGTGGGCTGTGACCTGCATTGTCTTTGGCATGGCGGCTTATTTTTCTGCCGTGGTCAAATCACCCGTTACAGGAGCCATTCTGATTATGGAAATGACCGGCTCTTACCAGCATCTGTTGTCATTGATGCTGGTGTCCATGACGGCCTTTCTGGTCGCCGAGTGGGCAGGCAGCGAACCGGTTTACGATATGCTGCTGAACCGCAGTTTAATGCTGATGGACAGGGCTCGGAGCTATATTAAGGAAAGCCGGCATAATTTGTCGTAATTTGGGCTTGATAATTTGTCGCAAATCTAGTAAACTAATTGTACAACAATAATAACAAACAATACCTTACCTCTTCCCCAAGCGTATTGTAAGGAAAAAATTAATGGGAGTGAATTGCAGATGTTTTTGGAAGAACGTCAGGAAATTATCCTGAACATGCTTGCCCGTGATGGCAAGGTACGTGTCCGCGACCTCAGTGAAAAGTTTAAGGTAACCGAAGATTGTATCCGTAAGGATTTGGGTGCGCTGGAGAAAAAAGGCAAGCTCAAACGTACATACGGCGGCGCTGTCCGCATTCGCGAGAACAGTCATATGCTCGAAGTCAGCAAGCACCGCAACACCGATGTGGAAGCGAAGCAGCGCATTGCACAGGCCGCTGTAAAGCTCATCCACGAGCGTGATATGGTGTTCCTCGATATCTCCACGAGTAATCTGGCTATTGCAGAACTCTTGGTCAAGATGGACCAGGATATCACGGTTGTGACCAACATGATTGACATTCTCGTGGTACTGGCCCGCAATCCGAAAATCCGCGTGGTCTTTGCCGGCGGCAAAATCAACAAGAGCCGTGATGGTTTCTGGGGGGGCATGACGCTGGACTTCATCTCCCGTCTGAAGCCGGATATCGCTTTTGTCGGTGCTGTAGGCGTTGACGTCAAGGAAAACAGTGTTTCCACTTACGATATTGATGATGGCATCAACAAGGCCGCCATTATCCGCCACAGCAAGAAAGCCTATGTAGTAGCCGAAGCCCGCAAGCTCAGCACGGACGGCAACTACAACTATACGACCCTCGATACGCTCTCGGGTCTGATTACCGATACCCTGCCGGCACAGGATATTCAGGAGGCCGCTGATTCTTACGGCGTGGAAATCATTCTGCCATGAGTAAAAATTTCCCTACACGTTTGAGTTGGGAAAATTTTCATAGGGTTATTGTAGAAGGACTGAAGGTATATGCTTTTTACCTGGCAGTCCTTTCCCTTTTCCGGCTCTTTTTTATTCTGTGGCTCAATGACTATTGGGGGCCGCAGACAAGTAGCACAGATATTGTCTTGGCTCTCTGGCGGGGCAGCCGTCTGAGTATGCAGACGGCAGGGGCGTTGACGCTCATTAGCTTTGTGCCTGCCTTTACGGCACATTATCTCCTGCCCAAAATCGAGAAATATCTATGGCTGGGGATAAACGGTCTGTTGCTTATGGGGTTATCCATCCTTTATATGGCCAGCTTTCCCTATTACCGCATCTACCGCATGAATTTCAACCAGATGATTTTTACGGGGATGAATGAGGACTGGGGCGCACTCTTCTGGACCATGGTTGACCAATATGCACTGCCGGCCCGCTTTGCGGGGGCAATGCTCTTGACCTTTGTACTTTGGCAACTTTTGCGCAGACTGCTGGCTTGGCAAATGCCCTTACTGCCGATTGCCCATTGGCCGTTATGGGGAAAGCTGGTCATTCGTGCCGCCTTCCTTGCGCTCGTGTATGTAGCGGTGCTGCTGGGCATCTTCGGCGGCAGTCTGGGCTGGCAGACGGCTGTGGATTGGGAAAATGCCGGCGTGACCAAGGATGAGTTCTTAAATGAAGCAATCCTCGACAATCCACAGGCCATCTACCGTGCCTATAATCTCAACAGCCGTATGTTGGCCTGCAATGGGCTGGATTTCACGATGGAGGATATTCAGCAGCTGGCTGCCAATTTAAGCGGCAAGCCTGCCGATACGAATAATCTCGATGTTTATTTGCAAAGAAATGTGGTACAGGGAACGGAACAGCCGCCGCGTCATGTCTTTGTGATTCTCTCCGAAAGTCTGGCCAACTGGCCGCTGTTGGATAAGTATAAAGATATTCCGATTGCCGAAGATTTACGCGGGCTGGTGGCGGCAGAGGATACGGATTACTGTCCGACCTTCCTGCCAAATGGCGCCAGCACCGTATCGGCCGTGACCGGCTCGGTGGCAGGTGTAGCGGATGCCAATCTCTATCTGACCACTATGCCGGAGTCTTTTGCGGCACCATATCCCACAGCCAGTGCGCCGCAGATGGCAAAACTCGGCTATGAAACGAACTTTTTCTATGCCGGGCCGGCCACTTGGGAGCGCATCGGCGCCTTTACACAGGCGCAGGGCTTCCAGCATTTCTACAGCCGCGGCGATTTCGGTGATGTGCCGGGCAGCGTTTGGGGCTGTGAGGATGAATGCCTTTATGCCAACATCCTGGAACGGCTGACGGATGCGCCGAGCTTCAATATTATCCTCAATGCGTCGAATCATTCACCCTATGATGTGGATGTGGAGGCCAAGGGCTATGACAAGGAAAAAGTGCGGGTAGCACTGCCTGCGGCTTATCAGCAGGATGAAGAACTCCTGCGGGAGCTGGGGCACTACTGGTATGCTCAGCGGGAACTGGTTAAATTTGTGCGGGAGGTCAAGGAAAAATATCCCGACAGCCTGTTTGTTATCGTGGGCGACCACGGCGACCGCTACAATATCGAAAAACAGCCGGATATGTACGCCCGTTATGGCATTCCTTTTATTGTGACGGGGAAAAATATCCATAAGGGCACGTTGCTGGCCGACAGTGCGGGCAGTCAGATTGATATATTCCCCACGCTGATGGAACTCACTGCGCCTAAGGGCACAAACTATATGGCGCTGGGGCAGAGTCTGACAACGACAAGTACAAAGGGCGTCAACTACGGCTTTTGGATTACGCGGACAGCCATCGGCAAGGCGGATACCGTACCTTTGGTGCCGGAGGCCATTGACGGCGGCGAGCCGCCTAAGATTGACGACCAGGCCATGCAGGACTATATCAACGCCGTAAGAGCCATCTCGTGGTGGCGGCCAAAATATGGGCCAATACTCGACCAGAAGATTTTGGATGAAAAGGGAAGATAATATCGTATTTATAAAGCAAAAAGCAGGACGGATGCCTAGGCTGGCAGCTGCCCTGCTTTTTGCTTATGGTGTTTGCGGGAATGGTTTTTCCGCTAACAGTATATTTTAGAAAAATAGTTTTCGTGCTATAATATACACACGGCTGATGAGTCGACTTTCCCTTATGGGGAGGTGAGAGCCATGACGCTATATGAAAAGCTGTCTATATTTGTAGCGGTTTTGACGCTGATTGTCTCCATCTTTGGATTATTCAAGTAAGCAATTACTTTGTGATATGAAAAAAGCCGCTTGTTGAGCGGCGCGGCCTTCTTCACATTCTAGATACCGAGGAGAGCCGACGCCTTCACACATCAGCCGTCCCTTGTTACACATATTATATATCATTATCCTGGAAGTTTCAAGATTGTACTAGAAATGGAATAGAAGAAATATAATGTATAGGTTAGATATTTGGGTGAGGTTTTATTGATGCAAATGCAGGTGGCAGAAATTGCCATTGAAGTACAGAAGAAGAAAATCAAGAATATGCACCTCTATGTCAAACCACCCTGTGGCAGGGTGGTTATTTCTGCACCTTTGCAAGTGCCGAATAAGGCGATTGAACTCTTTGCCCGTACCAATCTTCCGTGGGTTCGGCGGCAGATAAAGAAATTTCAGGACCAGCCCCGCGCAGCCAGACGGCAGTATGTGTCAGGCGAAACGTTTTATCTATGGGGAGCTCCTTATCGCCTTGTGGTTATCGAGTCGCAGAAGCCTGCCTATAAAATCATGGGCGATAAAATGCTCTTGTATCTGCCGAAAAAGTCCAGTGTGGACTGGCGGGAGAAGTTTATGCGGGAGGTCTATCGGGCGGAACTGATTAAGAAAGCCGAAGTGCTGCTGCCCAAATGGGAGGCAATTACGGGGCTGAAGTCAAATGAATGGAGTACCAAGTATATGAAGACCCGCTGGGGCACCTGTAATATCGTGGCTAAAAGAATCTGGCTCAACGTGCAGCTCGCGCAGAAGCCAACGATATGTTTGGAGTATGTGATTCTTCATGAGTTGACTCATCTGATTGAGAAACACCATAATGCCCGGTTCTATGGCTATGTAGCAAAGTATATGCCGGATTGGCAGAAAATCCGGGCACGGCTGAATAACTTGCGGCTGGATGAGGAAGAATAGCGAGGCGCAGTGAAGGTTGAGGAGTATCCAGGATGAATACAATTTACAATGAACTGAATAATACTTTACAAGAATTTAATCGCTTGGGGATAGCGGAGCAATTTGATTTTCAAAAGCTTTATCTGTATTCGATAATTACCCATTCTACGGCTATTGAGGGCTCAACCGTAACAGAGATAGAAAATACCCTTATGTTTGACGAGGGGATAGTTCCTGGCGGTCATAATGTCACGGAACAGATGATGAATCTGGATTTGAAAAGGGCTTATGACTATGTGAATGGCCTGCTGGATAAGAACATTCCCATAACCGTGGATTTCCTAAAACAGTTGTCTGCATTGGTTATGCGCAATACCGGCAGCAGTTACACAACGGCGTTAGGCAGTTTTGATTCTTCGGCAGGGGATTTGCGTCTGGTTAATGTCAGTGCAGGCAGCGGCGGTAAGTCTTATCTTAACTATCAGAAAGTGCCACAACGGTTGGAGGATTTTTGTAAATGGCTGAATGCTGAACGGCGAAAGCCATTTATAGATGCCGCTGCAATTTATGCTTTGTCCTTTGAAGCGCATTATCGCCTTGTGGCCATTCATCCGTGGGTGGATGGCAACGGGCGCACCTGCCGCCTGCTGATGAATATGATACAGATGGAGAAGGGGGTGCTTCCTAGCATCTTGAAGAAGGAACACAAGGCTAAGTACATTGAGGCGTTGGCTAAGAGTCAGGATAGTGAAGATAGCACAGTGTTTGTGGAATTTATGATGGATTCCATGGTGGCGTTTATCAGAAAAAGTATAGAGGAGTTCAAACCATAAGAAAAAGCAGGACGGCTGCCTTGAGGGCAACTGTCCTGCTTTTTAGATTGTAGGATTTTCGGTGCTTGATTTTTGTTCTCGGTCATGGAGTGCATCAAGCATAATATCGGCCAAAAGTTTATTTTCCTGACTTAAGCCTAAGTATTTCTGTATTTGGTCGTAATCGTGAGCGGCAAGGTCAGTCAATTGCTTCTCAAAAGAAGTTGCATCTTTGCCAAGGAGATAGTCAGTAGTTACGCCAAACAGTGCGGTCAGTTCGTCAAGTTTTCGCACTGGGCGGCTGGTGCCACGCTCGTATTTGTTATATGCAGCTCGTGTCATGCCAATACGCTCGGCAACCTCTCGCTGTGATAGTCCTTTTGCTTCGCGGAGAGCACGTAGGCGGTAAGCGGTGATATTCATGGGGAAGTCCACTCTTTCGTTTCAGAAATTCATCATTTCCATTATAAGTGACAGAAAAATAATAACAAAGGCGTTTATTTAATAATACAGAACTTGACTGTAACACTTAATACACCTATAATAAGAGAAAAGAAGAAATGGATAGGAACGGTGTACCAAGGATAGGAGGGAGTCCGATGCTCCTCGTTGTCAAACTGGTTATTATAGGTGTACTACTGTTGTTATTGGCAATTTGTAAAGTGTTGAGCGTGTTCTCACTTCAAGAAGTCGTAGGTGCGATTGCATTGGGCGCTATTGCCTATGCTTTGTTGTCAGGTGAAGAAAAAGACCAGGAAAAGGAAAAGATTATATTAGTGCCTAATAAAAAGACAGAATATAATGACGTTTATGGGAAAGCTGACGAGGACTACAGATTTTTGCAAATATCTCTACCAGCAGTTCGGGACGAGGAATTGCATTATTTATTGCAAGCTATGCAGCAAATAGCGAAGAGATTATTAGGATATTTGGAAAAACATCCAGAACGGATAACAGCGGCTGGTCGTTTTGTGAACTATTATCAGGATAGGACGGCTTCGCTGGTACGGCAATACCTGTCTATGCAGGAAGCAGGCCTGCGGGAGGAATTACAGCAGAACCTATTGCAGGAAATGAAAAACACATTTCGCGGTTTTCTGGCCGCATATGAAACACAACTGGCTAAGGTCATGCAATGTGAATTGTTGGATATGGAAGCGGAGATGAAAGTGGCTCAGCAGGTCATGGATGAAGAAGGCATACGTGCAAAAGATGCTGACTATGTACCAGTAGCTGAAAATGAAGAAAAGGAACCTGCAAAGGGACAGGAAGGTAACGCTCCGCTGAAATATGCTGGAATTGCACTAGCCGCATTGATTGGCGCAGTTGGGCTTTATAAGCTGACGGATAAGAAGAAGGAGGAATAAGGATGGCAACGAAACGCATCGAGTATATGTGCAGTCATTGTGGAAAGAAGGAAATTCGCTTTGTTTCATTGGGAAAACCTCAGCCGGGAAAGTGTCCACGTAAGCAGGGGAACAAGCCACATACTTGGACAGTGAATCGAAGATTGGAAAATTGAGAGTCATTTTCACAAAAAAGACTGCAATGAGAATTTAAGGAAATAGGATATATTCAATGAGATTCCAAGATTATGTAGGGAGGGGCAATTATGTGGGGAATTTTAGCAGGAACAGTCGTTGATATAATTAATGGAGCAATCGATTCTGAAGATAAGAAGCAGATAGCTTTACAACAGTCTAAAGATCAAAGAAATACTGAAATAGCCAAGGCTGTTATCGAAGGCGCTGTTGCAGCGTATGGTATTTATTCACAGAATCAGCAAGCAAAACAAAATCAGACTATGCAAATAAGTAATGAGGCAATATATGAAAATGAAATTAACGTAACACCGCCTACGCAGATGCTTAGTTCAAATGAGCCTATTTATAATATTGATTATGGAACAATATGGCTGAATAAAGCAAGCAATGAAATGGGAGGAAATATTGTAGAGGTTAATTCGGGTGAAGTAGTTAAACTTAAATATAGAATTCAAAGCATGGGGAATAAAGTACATAAAGTATTTGAAAGTGTTAATGATGGTGAATGGCAACAAGTAGGCCTAATTGACTGGAAAAAGATGACAATGGCCGACTTAGGTAGAAACGATACAGGTGGACCTTTCTTTGGTGAAATAGCAAGGTATGCCATGCGTAAGTAAAGTAGGAGGCGGTTTGTGTGAAATTCTGTCCCATGTGCGGAGCAAAAGTGATAGGTGAAAATCAAAAATTTTGTGCAGAGTGTGGATTTAAGCTTGTAATTGAAAATAATGTTGACATAGACGTTAAGCATAAAGATGAAAATGGCAAAATGGATTGTCAACTTTATCCTAATACTGACATAAAAGAAACTGCTGCTGAAAAGGAAGACCTATCTGCAAAGGAATTGGAAAGTAAAGGTAAAGATGCAATAAAAAACAAAGAATATAAAAAAGCGTTAGATTATTATACTAGATCCTATGATAAAGGAAATAAAGATGCAGCTTTTTTCATAGGAGCAATATATGCAAATGGACAAGGTGTAACAAGAGATGATAGAATAGCTGAGAAATGGTTTAGAAAATTGGATAGAAAAATGGATGGAGAAGATTCTTATTTTTTGATTGGAGTCATGTATTATAAAGGACAAATGATACCTAAAAATATACAAATAGCAATTAAATGGTTTGAGATGGCAGCGTATAATGGCAATATGGAGGCTGCAATGTTTTTAGGAAATTTATATTTCCAAGGAGATGAAGTGCCAAAGGATATTCAAAGGTCAGTTAAATGGCTTGAAATTGCATCAAAAGGAAAAAACTATGATGCAAATGTATTATTAGGTGGTATATATTTGGATGGAAGTGGAGTAATAAAAAGAGATTCTAAAAAAGGTTTGGCCTATTTGAAAGGTGCAGCAAATGCTGGAATACCACAAGCAATGTGGATACTGGGGAAGCTTTACGAAAAAGGAAATATTGATATTAGGGCAGATAAAGAAAAATCGAGAAAGTGGTATGAAAGAGCAGCGCAAGCTGGGTACAGAAGATAAGGAGCGATAGTGATGAAGTTTTGTCCGAACTGTGGAGCGAAAGTTGCAATAGACAATGCAAAATTTTGTATGGAATGTGGAACCTCATTTAAAGATTTTGTGAATAAAGCAAATGAACCAATAGTAGAGGAACCACAGGATGATTTCTTTGCAGAAGCAGTAGAGAATAACACATTAGAAAATGATAGCGGATTCTTTTCTGATATGGGAGAAGCAGTAAAGAAAGAAGATAATGCCAATAATGCTTTAATAGAAGATGCAACTAGATATTTCCTGCAGGGTGACGTACGGAGAGCGGAAACTGTTTTAAGTGATATAAAAAGCAAAGATACAAGAGTTAGACATATGTTGGCCACTATATATCAAACTGGCGGTGATGGGTTTGAAGCAGATGATAATAAAGCAATAGATATTACATCTCCTAATGACGATGATAAAGATATAAAAGGAATATTATGTGTTAATTTTTTTAATCACTATTGTCGGAGTGATAGCGCAAAAAAAGATCCAATGTATAATGATATTATACGGCTATTAAATAATGAATTACCAAAAGCAGAAAGGGATTGTAAAGGGCCATTCGATGAGTATGAACTTGGATTCTTCTACGTTGATAATAATCAGTATAGAAATATTGAAAAAGGAAAGATGTACTTAGAAAGAGCATCGTCACATGATATGTGGCCTGCACAATTCATATTAGGCACAGCATATGAAAATGGGTTATTTGGTAAGATTGATTATAATAAAGCATATAGATATTATGAAAAATCTGCAAAAAAGGGAATGGCCATAGCTGCTCAAAGTTTGGGAACCATGCTATATTGGGGAAATGGTTGTAATGAAAATCATAAAGAGGCAAAAAAATGGTATTTAATTGGAGCAAAACAAAATGATCCTCTATGTGTACATCAAGTTGGTGTCATTTGTGAGGAAGAAGGAAATTACTCTGAAGCAATAAAATGGTTGGAAAAAGCAGTATCATTGCCTGATAATCCTTATTTAGAAAATGCGTGCGCTGAATTAGGAACTTTGTTGATTAATGGAAATGATGATCCTGTGATTCCCACAAATCATATTAGAGGATTTCAATTAATACAAAAAGCATTGTCTATTAATCCCAAGAATGGGCAAGCATTATTAGGTTTAGCTATGGCTTATGCTTGTGAAGATATACCAGAAATGGCAAATGTTGAACCGGAACAAAGATTAGAAATGTTTAAACGATATTGCAATGAAGCGATGAAGTATAGTGAAGGTGCAATTAGAGAAGAAGCAAGGTCTGCTTTAGCCCATTTAGAGAAAATGGAACGTGAGTCAGCAAATCAACAAAATAGTGAAGGATGCTTTATTACAACGGCGGTATGTGATAGATTTGGAAAAGATGATGATTGTTATGAATTGACTATGTTTAGAGATTTTCGAGATAATTGGCTTGCTTTTCAAGATGATGGAAAGTCTTTGATAAAAGAATACTATATAGTAGCACCCAAAATTGTTTCGGCTATAAATCAACTGCCTAATGCAAGAACTATATATAGAGAGATATGGGATACTTATCTAGAAAAGTGTTTATCATATATAGAACAAGCGAAATGGTTGGATTGCAAAGAGAAATATGTTGAGATGGTGCAGAATTTGCGGAAGAAATATACTGATAACTAATTCCTTATTACTATAATTGGGTATCGACAAAATTGGAGTAATGGCGTTATAATGAAAAAGTATGAATCATTTGTCCGTTGTTTAAGTGTTCTTGAACAAGCAGAAAGAAACTTAGCAACCCAAAATAAGATTTATTATATGGAAGTAATTACGCAGTTCAATCTAATCTTTGAACTGGCGTGGAAAGCGTTGAAAGAAATGTTAAATCTGTATGGTGTAACTGAGGTTGCTACGGGTTCACCTCGGAAGATTTTTACGGCAGCATATAAACTGGGCTGGCTTAAAAATGAAAAAACTGGTTGGATATGTTCAAGTAGCGAGAAAGCTGTTGATGGCTGTTTATTGAGGATAGGATAAAGTAAAAGGAAGATAACGCAAATGTTGGATATTACGAACTGTAATCTCTGCCCGCGCCGCTGTGGTGCCAATCGCACCCAGCGGGCGGGCTTTTGCGGTGCGGGGGAGAAGGTGCGCATTGCGCTGGTTTCCCTGCACCAGTGGGAGGAGCCCTGTCTTGTAGGAGAGCGGGGCGCTGGGACAGTCTTTTTCTCCTACTGCAATCTGCGCTGTGTATATTGCCAGAACCATGAAATCAGTCATGGCGGCAAAGGGCAGGAAGTTTCTGTGGAGCGGCTGGCAGAGATTTTCTTGGAACAGCAGGCGCGGGGGGCGGCTACGCTTGACCTCGTAACGCCTACGCATTATGTGCCGCAGATTATTGCCGCACTGGATATGGCTAAGGGGCGGGGCTTTCACCTGCCTGTGGTCTATAATTCCAGCGGTTATGAAACGGTAGAAACGATTGAGGCCTTGCGGGGCTGTGTGGATATTTTTCTGCCGGATTTGAAATATATGAGCGCAGAGAGCGGCGGAGAGTATTCTGCGGCGGCAGATTATTTTTCCCATGCCAGTGCCGCCATTAAAAAGATGGTGGAAATAACGGGGCCAGTGCAGTTTGCAGATAACGGGCAAATGAAAAAAGGCGTTTTGGTGCGCCATATGGTCTTGCCGGGGCACCGCCATGAGAGCATGGAACTTATGAAATGGCTTTGGGAAAACTTTGGCCGGACGATTCAGGTGAGTTTGATGAATCAGTATACGCCGATGTATAAAGCCTCTGAGCATAAGAAAATCAACCGCCGTCTGACGACCTTTGAATATGAGTCCGTGGTGGATTATGTGCTGGATTTGGGCATGGAAAATGTCTATGTGCAGGAGCGCCGCAGTGCGTCAGAAGAATATGTGCCGGAGTTCAATGGAGCCGGTGTTTTGCAATAGGAAAACAGTTTCAGAATAAGTACTAGGAAAAAATGCGGGAAAACGCTATAATAAGAAATGTATTTCTATTAGAAAAATGTTAAAGGGGAATAGAAAATGGCTTTTAATCAGGAACATTTTGCACAGCTTATTGATGAATTCACGGTGAACAGCGAGCAGCTTAGGGAGATTGCCGCTGATTTCCGTTATGATTTGCGTTTGGGGCTCAAGAATCCGGACGAATCTTCGCTGCGTATGCTCAAGTCCTATCTGGGCCTGCCTTCCGGCAAGGAGACTGGCGAATATCTGGCACTGGACTTTGGCGGCACGAACCTGCGTGTTTTGCGGATTAAGCTCATGGGTGAAGGCAAGTTCGAAGTGCTCAAAAAGGTGGCCAAGCCGCTGAAGGTGGAAGGCGTATACGATTTTATCGGTGCTGATTCCACGGCTGAGGAAATGTTTGACTTCATCGCTGAACTCGTAGATGAAGCCATTGACGGCGACCATGAGAAAAAGTACCTCTTAGGTCATACGTTCTCGTTCCCCTCGGAACAGACGAATCTCTACAATGCCAAACTCATCATCTGGACGAAGGAATTTGCTACGCCGGGTGTTGAGGGCAAGGTGGTCAATGACCTCTTAAAGGAAGCGCTGCACCGTCAGGGCATTGATAATGTTGAACCGACGGCGGTCATCAACGATACAGTAGCCGTTCTCCTGGCTGCAGCCTACAAACAGCCGGATATCTACATCGGTTCCATCTATGCTACGGGCCACAACACTTGCTACCTCGAACCCTATGCTGAAAGCGGCGATGCGCCGATGATTCTCAATCTGGAATCCGGCGGTTTCATGAAGCTCGTGCCGAGCCGTCTGGATATCGAATATGATGAAGCATCCGAAAAGCCGGGCGAACAGCGTCTGGAAAAAATGGTTTCCGGCCGTTATATGGGCGAGCTCTTCGGCATGGCTATGGCTGAACTGCTGGAAGAAAAGGGCAAGAACTACGGCTTTACCAGCATTGATATGAGCAATATCATCAATGAGTCCGATAAGGTGGCCGAAATCATCAAGGCTAAGACGGGCCATGATATTGCGGCCGAAGATGTGGAAAAGGTGCAGAAACTGGCCAGCACGCTGGTTATCCGTTCTGCCCGCCTCGTGACGGCTTCCTTTGTGGGCATCATTTGGCAGCAGGCTGGCAGCGGCAAGGCACAGAAACAGCACATTGCCATTGACGGCTCGGTTTACGAAAAGATGCCACTGGCCAAAGAAAACATTATGCGCGCTCTGTCCGAACTTCTCGGCGAGGAAGCCGCAGTTATTGATACGGTACTGGAAAACGGCGGCAGCGGTCTGGGCGCAGCGATTGCCGCAGCCATGTCCCAAAAGTAAGACCTTAGGTGCGCCTATTCATTGAAGGAGCGTTTTTCCCATGCATCAGGAACAATCACTAAATATGAACCTGTCGCAGCATCTGGCGATGACCATGAAGCTGCAGCAGGCCATTCAGATTCTGCAGCTGTCGGCGCAGGATTTGAAGGCGGAGATAGAAAAGGAATACTTGGAAAATCCCGCTCTGGAGATGGAATACGGCGATGGTGCCGATGAACGGCAGATGGAGAACCTGCGGGCGGAGAATATTTCTGCTTTAGCCGAGTATCTCGAAGGAGATGGCAATACCTCTAATGGCGGCTTTAGCGACGCCAGTACCCGCGAACACGTTTTTGAATCGGCTACGCCGGTCAGTACGACCTTGGAGCGGGAACTGTTGGAGCAGGCTGAATTTGCCTTTCAGGCGGAAGAAGATTTGGCCGTTGCGACCTTCATCATTGGTTCGATTGACGATTGGGGCTATCTGACCCTGCCGTTGAAGGAAATCGCCGCCACCATGCAGGTGACGGAGGAAAAGGTTGAGGCGGTACTTGCGGTTATTCAGACCTTTGAGCCGTTGGGCGTTGGCGCCCGTGATTTAGCGGAGTGCCTGCGGATTCAGGCCAAGGCCTTGGGCATTTATGAAGGGCTGGTGGCTGCCGTTATCGACAAGCATCTGCCGAAGGTGGCCGATGCCCGCATCAAGGAAATTGCTGCGGCGGAAAAATGCAAGCCAGCTGATGTGCAGGTGGCGGTGGATATCGTTCGCAAGCTCGACCCCAAGCCCGGCAGTGCCTATGGCGGGGAGGCGGCCAGCTACATCACACCCGATGTGGTGGTGACCAAGACCGCGAACGGCTATCAGGTGAACCTCAACGACACCTATATTCCACAGCTCAAAATATCCTCTATCTACAAAAATGCCGAGGAATACGACAAGGATACGCAAAAGTACATCAACAAGCGGCTGAGTGCCGCATCCTGGCTCATTAACAGTATTGAACAGCGCCGCAGCACCATCAAGAAGGTGGTGGAAGAAATCGTGCGCGTACAGCAGGACTTTTTGGAACAGGGCATGAAAAAACTCCACCCCCTGACCATGCAGGAGGTGGCCGATGCCATCGGTGTCCATGAGTCCACAGTCAGCCGCGCAGTGGCCAATAAATATGCCGAACTGCCGGGCGGCATTATCGCCCTGCGCAAGTTCTTTACCGCGAATCTAGCCAAGAGTGGTGACGGCGAGGATTTTATTGCCAGCCAGGCCAAGGCCGTCATCAAAGAGCTTATCGAAGGAGAAAATCCGCAGAAGCCCTTGAGCGACCAAAAGCTCTGTGAACTTTTGAAAACAAGAAAGATGGATATTTCCCGCCGCACGGTCATGAAATACCGCGAGGCTTTGGGCTATCCATCTTCGGTGAAGCGCAAGCGCTATTAAGCAAGAGATAGAAAAAGAGGGGCTGACATGTCAATTTTTGACATGTCAGCCCCTCTTGCCGTACTTCGATATATGTTAGGAAATTAGTTTTCGCCTTTTTCAGCTTTGGAAAGTTTTGCGCAAGCAGCAGCAATGCGGTCGATAAAATCATACTCCATGGAAGTTGCTTCGAAAGCTTCAGCAAATTCACGGCTGCCCAGCTTCTGGTCAAGAATCTTTTCGCAATCACGCATGGTTTGTTTCACCTCCTGAAATTTATGGTACATCTTAGTACCTGCTAACAGAAATACATTATAGCAGGTACTAAAAAAATTGCAAGAGGTTTTTATAAAAAAACTTATAGATAATTCTAATGATAAATAAATCATATTTATTTATCTAGAAAAAGACAGCTTTTCATTGGATTTTCAAGAAAAGATGCTTATAATAGAAATGAAAATAATTTTTGGAGGTGCGGTTATGCGGGTTTTATTGGCAGAAGACGACCGTCGCTTGGGCAAATTAGTGCAGTACATGCTGGAGCAGAATAAGATAAAAGCCGATTGGGTGACCAATGGCAGTGAAGTTTATGAGTACGCCATGTACACCGATTACGATATATTGATTCTTGATTGGATGATGCCGGGGGAAAACGGCATTGACATCTGCAAGCGATTGCGCAGTGATGGCTACGCCAAGGCCATCCTCATGCTCACGGCAAGAGATTCCGTGGAAGACAGGGTCTCGGGGCTGGATGCCGGGGCAGACGATTATCTGGTGAAGCCTTTTGAGTTTGCTGAACTCATGGCGCGCCTGCGGGCTCTGGGCCGCCGCAGCACGCAGCAGATTCAGCAGGATAAGGTGGAAGTCGGCGACTTTACACTGAACCGTACCACGAAAGTGTTAAAGAAGAAGGACGAAATCATTCAGCTTTCGCCGCGTGAGTTCCAGATTTTTGACTTGCTGGTACAGAATCTGGGGATTGTGGTGCCCCGCGACATTCTGCTGGACAGAATTTGGGGCATGGAGGCAGATGTAAGCTCCAACAATATCGACTCCTATATCAAGATTTTGCGGAAAAAACTCGATTTGGGAGACGGGGAAACCGCCATTAAGACCGTCCGGGGCATTGGCTATAAGCTGGAGGTCGGCGGGCAGTGAAGGAAAATCTTTTTGGCAAGAGCCGCAAGCGGCTGACCATGCTCTATTCGCTGGTCATGATTATCTTTCTGGCCATTTTGATTTTCGCCATGCATCAGTCCATGGACTGGTCGATTCGCTCCGAACAGGCCAGGGAACTTTGGGATACGGCGGATAATGTGGCCGAAGCCCAGAAATATCTCAATCAGCATCCGGAACTGGTGATTGATGATACGCTGGCCTATAAGAACACCAATGACCGCTTGTTTTTCTATGTCTTTGACGAGGACGGCCGGCTGCTGAACTTTTCGCGGGCTTCTTTCCGCATTGAGCCGTTTATTCTCGACGTCATGTCGCAGTGGACGGCGCCGGAAGGGGATGTAGTGGTCGTGACCAAGCCCAAGGAAAATGGCCATAAGTCGGAAATCATGATGACGACCCAGAAAATCACCGACAGCAGCGGCAAGGTGCAGATGGTCTATGTGGGCAAGGATGTGACGGCCCTCTACAATGGTATGGAAAAGGCTACATCCATCATGGCAGGATTGGGGCTGCTTGCGCTTATTATTGCAACCATGATGGGGCATATCCTCTCCGGCAAGGCCATGGTGCCGCTGAAATCCGCCTATGAAAAGCAGCGCCAGTTTGCCGCCGATGCTTCCCATGAGCTGCGCACGCCGCTCGCTGTAGTTATGGCTTCGGCAGAAATCCTGCAGAATGACCCAGAAATCAAATCGCCTTTCCTCAAGCAGGTGGTCGAAGATGTTCATGACGAAGTCAAGAAGATGACCAAGCTGGTCAGCGACCTTTTGGTGGTGGCCCGCAGCGATAACAAGGCCTTGAAGCTGAAACCGTCCAAATTTGATTTGGGGGCGGTGGCAGCGCAGACTGCCCGCATGATGCAGCCACTAGCCGAGCAGAAGCATATCAATATTGTCGCGGACAACCTGCCCAAGACAGTGATTCACGCCGATGAGCAGAAAATCCGTCAGCTGGTGCTGATTCTGGTGGACAATGCCGTTAAGTATACCCCCGACGGCGGCAAAGTTACCGTGGATTTCCGCCCGGCGGAAAAGGGCAAGGTGACGCTGGCGGTGCAGGATACAGGGATTGGCATTGCCAAGGAAGACCAGGAAAAAATCTTTGACCGCTTCTATCGGGTGGATAAGGCCCGCTCCCGGGAAATGGGAGGCAATGGTCTGGGGCTGGCCATCGCACAGGAAATTGTGGAACTTCATCATGGCAGCATTGCCATTGACAGTGAATTGGGCAAGGGAACGACCTTCCTGGTGACACTCAAGGCTAAGACCAAGGGAAGAAATCTGCACATGTTTTAATAATTCTGTGAATTTATGCAGGAAATAGGCAAATGATGACGAACTTAAATAAGTAATGAGGAAAAGTTTCCGGGGGGATGCGTATGAAACACTCGGGCCTGGATGAACGATTGGATGCAATTCTGGTGCGAGCGGCTATGCGGTTGGAAGAACGAATGCGGCTGGCCTATTTTCGGGGAAGTCTGATTAAGTATTTGGAACGGATTGGTCTGGCAAAATACATTGATGATGAAAAACTCCTCAAGGGGAGCCTGCTGGATTTGCAGGATGATGCGGCGGTGGCTATGGCTTATTGCCTGCGCAAAGCCCGTAGATGCGGATATCTAAAAGAGGCTTTGGACGAAATGAACATGGCAGAGCTATTGCAGAGGGAGACGCATATTAAAACCGTAAAACCATCTGCCAAGCGGCAGCCAGAAATCAAAAAGGTACAGCTGCAGATGGTCAAGGGAGAAAACAAATCTTCGGCTTTATCGGAAGAAGAAAAGAAAAAGCTATTGAAAAATTTCAAGGTGATAAAGTAAAAAATCGCTGGCAGTTTTGTCTGTCAGCGATTTTTTATTAGAGGCTACCAGCTATCTGCGTGGTGATGTCCTGCAGTTGTTCCTTTGTAGGCACATTCAGCAGTCGGATTTTGTCGAGGATTATTTCGCAGCCCATGTTTTTTAGTTCTTCTTCAATCTGGCCGATGCTTTGCCCACCCCAGCCGTAGGAGCCGAAGGCCAAGGCTTTTTTGTCCTTGGGAGCAAGTCCTTTGAGGTAGCAGAGGAAGCCTGCCATGGTGGGCAGCATTTGATTGTTGATGGTGGGGGAACCTACGGCCAGATATTTTGCCGTGAGGATATCCGTGACGATATCGGAAAGATGATTTTCCTTGAGGTCGTAGAAGCTCACGGGGATGTTCTTTTGGGCAAAGCCTTCGGCAATGGCGCGGGCCATCTTCTCGGTGGAGTGCCACATGCTGTCAAAGACGATAACGGCGCGTTCCTCGTTCTCGTTCATTGACCATTTCTGATAGCAGGCCATGATTTCCGGGATATAGGAGCGCCAGATAATGCCGTGGCCCGTGGCGATAAGGCTGATGTCGAGTCCCGCGAGGGCCTTGAGGGCAGTTTGAGCCTGTCTGCCGTAGAGCATCAGAATGTTGGCGTAGTATTTCTGACATTCAAAGAACAGAATTGACTTGTCAACTTCATCATCGTAGCGATGACTGGAGGCCAGATGCTCGCCAAAGGCATCATTGGAGAAGAGAATTTTTTCCTCGGGGCAGTAGGTTACCATGCTGTCGGGCCAGTGAAGCATGGGCGTGGGGACGAACTGCAGGGTGCGCTGACCGATATTTAGGCTGTCCCCGGCTTTGACGCCTTGATAAGGCAAATCCCCGTAATGAGCTTTGAGCCCCTTTTCGCCGTTGGGCAGGCTCGTGATGATTTTTGCCTTAGTGCAGTGTTTCATCATAAAGGGAATGGCTCCCGAATGGTCGGGCTCTACATGGCTGGATATGATATAATCAATCTTAGCCGGGTCAATAATGGATTTTATGCGGGCGAGAAGTTCCGGGGCAAAGGGCTCCTTCACCGTGTCAATGAGGGTAATCTTCTCGTCCAGGATGAGATAGGCGTTGTAGGTCGTGCCGCGCCCTGTCTGATAGCCGTGGAAACTGCGCATGGACCAGTCGATGGCTCCTACCCAGTAGATGTTTGGCCGGATTTCTATTGCTTGCATAATCGTCATTCCTTTCTGTCATGGTTACGAAACCTATTTCGTTACTTCGGCGCAGGTAATGTTTTTCCTGCCTGCTAAAGGATTTTGGCCGGGAAAAGCAGAATTTAATCAAGATAAACCAGTGAATATAAATTGAATGAAATGAGGAAGAATAATGCGCCATACATTTACGGCAATGAGCAGAAAGCAAAAAATAACAGCAGCAGGTGTCTGCCTGCTGCTATTGGCGGTGGCGTTCTATTTTTATATGGGCAGCGGCAAGCAGAAGGCCGGTGGCGTGCGCCGGGAACTGCCGGAGGTGCAGGTGCAGGAAATTCAGCGGGCGGATATGCAGCGTCATATCGTGCTGTCCGGCCAGACTGTGGCCGATGCCAGCATTAACCTTGCGCCTAAGTACAATGGCCGCATTGCCGAAGTCTATGTGAATCTGGGTGACTGGGTCGAAGAAGGCCAGGTGCTCATGGTGCAGGACTTGGGGGATTTGGATATCTCCATTGCCCAGAACCGGGCGGCAGCAGGCGCGGCCCGGGCTGATGCGCGGGAGGCGGCTGCCTCCTACAATGCCAATATCATCAGCAAGCGCAATGCCTATGAGCTGGCCAAGGCCAAATACGAGCGCCAGCAGTATCTGTTCTCCATTGGGGCTATCTCGCAGGATACCTTGGACAGCAGGGAAGCAGAATTCAGTGCGGCCCGGGCGGCCTATGAGGTGCTGGCCAATCAGGTGTCTGGCGGCGAACCGGCGGCCGTGGAGTCCAAGGAACTGACGGCCGTCAAGCAGGAGCGGGCCACGGAGGCTTTGCAGAAACAGCGGGAGGACATGATTCTGCGGGCACCCCGCAGCGGCGTGATTGCTTACCGCAATGCGGAAGTGGGAGCCTTGGCTGCGGCCAATTCCAAAGCCTTTACGCTAGTGGACACGGGCCATATCAATGTGGACTGCACGATAGGGGAAAATGATGCAGCCATCTTAAGCTCCGGCATGGCGGTGAATATCACCATTGATGCTTTGGGCAGGGACTTTGCGGGCAAGGTCATCTTTGTGAGTCCTGCCATGGAGGAGGACAGCAAGAGCTACAAGGTGCGTCTCTCTTTGGATAATCCTGATGAATCCGTGAAGGCAGGACTCTTTGCGCATACAGCGGTGGATATTTTGCAGCGGCGTCAGACCATCTTCGTGCCACAGTCGGCGGTGTTTTCCCGCAATGGGGTGCAGTATGTCTTTGTCCTGCTGGCCGATGGCACCGTGGAACAGCGTGCTGTAAAAATCGGCCTCCTCAATGACGAGAGCGAGGAGATTATCGAGGGCCTTGCCGTAGGTGAAAAAGTGGTGCTGAACAATCAGGATAAGCTGCAGTCCGGCATGAAAGTCAAGGTGGCAGAATCATGAATATCACCCGTTTATCCATCAGCCGCCCGGTAGGCATATCCATGATTGTGGCCTTTTTCGTGGTGTTGGGGCTCTACAGTTACTACCGCATTGGTGTGGAGCTGCTGCCCGCCCTCAACACCCCTTATGTGACGGTGACGGTGAAATATCCCGGCGCCAGCGCTGAATCTGTGGAGCAGGAAATCATCAAGCCGGTGGAAGATGCGGTATCTTCCGTGTCCAATGTGAAATCCATCACCTCCGTCGCCAGCTACGAGCGGGGAAGGGTTATGATGGAAATGAACTTCGATGCGGACGCAGACATGGCGGCCATCGAAGCCACGAAAAAAGTCGAAGCCATCAAAAATAAACTTCCCGATGAGGCCGATGCTCCCGTAGTCATCAAGCGGGATATCAATGCCAAACCCATTATGGAACTGGCGGTGATGAGCCAGCAGGGACTGGGCACGACCTATGCCATGACGGAGCACGTCTTTCAGGATGTGTTGCAGCAGGCGGGCGGCGTTTCGGAAATTGAACTGCATGGCGGTCGGGACAAGGAAGTTGCCGTGGAGGTGGACAGGGAAAAGCTCACCGCCTATAAGCTGACCCTGCCCAAGATTGCCAGCGCCATCAAGAATGAAAACCAGCTGCTGCCATCAGGCCCGGTGTATACGGATAGCTCCAAGGCCGATGTACGGGTGGTAGCCGAGTACAAAAAAGCCAGTGATATTGAAAAAATCCGCATTGCTAACGGCAGTGGGGAACTGATACCTTTGACGGCGGTCGCCACGGTAAAGGAGCAGGATGCCCGGCAGGTGCGCTATGGACGTCTTAACGGGGAACCGGCAGTCAACGTGCTGATTTACAAGAACAGCGACGCCAATGTGGTGGAGACGGCCAACAACATTCTGTCAGCCGTGAAGAAACTGCGTCAGGATTACCCGGATTACCAGTTCGTGGTGGTGTCCAATGATGCGGAATATGTGGAAACCTCCCTCCATGACACCTTGGGGACATTGGTGGAAGGTTTGATTACCACAGGTCTGGTTCTCTTCCTGTTCCTGCGCGGCTGGCGCTCCACAGCGGCGGTGATGATTGCCATTCCTACTTCGCTGATTTCCACCTTCTTTGTCATGTATCTGGCGGGCTTTACCTTCAATATGATGTCTTTGATGGGCATGACTCTCTGCGTGGGCATCTTGGTGGACGACAGCATTGTGGTGCTGGAAAACATCATTCGCTATCTGAAAAACGGTGCCGAACCGGAAGTGGCGGCCGAGCGGGGCCGTATGGAAATCGGCATGGCGGCTATTGCCATCACGCTCTGTGATGCGGCGGTCTTTATGCCCATTGCCTTCATGGAGGGCATGACGGGGCAGTACTTCCGCCAGTTCGGTTTGACCATTGTCTTTGCCGGGGCCTTTTCCCTGTTCGTTTCCTTTACTTTGACACCCATGTTGGCGGCTAAGTTCTTCCGCAAGGGCTATCATGTGGACAACCACTTCCTTTGGCAGTTTATGGATAAGACAGAGGAACGGGCGGTGGGGCTTTATCGGCGGGCGCTTCATTGGAGTCTGGCCCATCAGAAGAAACTTCTGCTGACGATTCTGGCGGTTTTTGCCGGGGTTATGGCCATGATTCCGCTGGGGCTTGTGGGCATGGAGTATATGCCCCAGACCGATGAGTCCAGCTTTACCATCAACATCGAGTGCCCCGTGCGGGCCTCCTCCGAAGAACCCAATAAGGTGGCCAAACTGTTGGAGGCAAAACTGGCGGAAATTCCGGAGGTGAAATACTATATGACGCAGGCGGGCGGTTCGGCCAGTGCTTATGAAGGGCGCATCAAGGTGGAGCTGGTGGGCCGCCATGACCGCAGCCGTTCCGTTTGGGAGATTACTCAGGAGGTGCGCGAGTTCGCGCAGCAGATTAAGAGCGCCGATATTCGCGTGACGGAAACCCAGTCCAACGTGGCGGGCATCTCCGGCGGCGGAGGCGGCCGCGGGGGCGGTGGTGCCTTACAGGTAGAACTGCGGGGCAACAATATGCAGGAACTGACCGCAGCCGCAGACAAGGTGGAAAAAATCCTGCGCAATGACATCAGGGGCATTGGGGATGTGAACAGCTCCTATACGGAAGGTATGCCGGAACTGCAGCTCACCGTCAACCGGGATAAGCTCAAGGCCTTCAATGCCAGTCTGGCCGATATTGATACCGCCTTTTCTTCCGCTATTTCCGGCCGTTCGGCGGGCTCGCTCAAAAATGACCCCTTAAACGGCGGGCAGGACACGAATATCAAGGTGCGTTTCAAAGATTCCGATGGTTATCAGGCGTCGGATGTGGCCCGTGTGCCTGTCTGGTCAAATGGCAAGCTGGCATATCTGGGTGATTTGGCCGATATTAAAGATGGCCGGGGCCCCGTGAGCATCCGGCGGGTGGATAAACAGCGTTCCATTCGTCTGGGAGCGAATCTGCAGGGCAGACCGGTGGGGGATGTAATCCGTGATGTGCGGCAGGCGCTCAAACAGGCAGATTTGGGCGAGGGCATCACCTATAAATTCAAAGGACAGGCCAGCCGTATGAACGATACCTTCAGCGAGCTCTTAAGCGCCCTGTTGCTCGCACTGGTGCTTATCTATATGCTGCTGGCAGTGCTCTATGAATCCGTGCTGACGCCGTTTATCCGCATGTTCTCCCTGCCGTTGGGGCTCATTGGTTCCGTGCTTCTGCTGTTCCTGACCCATAACACGCTGAATCTTTACTCTATGATTGGCATATTGGTGATGGACGGCATCGTAGCCAAGAACGGCACCTTGTTGATTGACTATACGCTGACCTTGATGGATAGAGGCAAGACTGCACTCGAAGCCATTGTAGAGGCCGGCTGTGTTCGCTTAAAGCCCATCTGCATGACCACCATTACCATGATGGTGGGCATGATGCCTATGGCGCTGGCCATGAGTGATGGCGCCGAGACCCGCGTCTCCATGGCCTGGGTGATTATCGGCGGCCTTTTGACCTCCACGGTATTCACGCTGCTCGTGATTCCGATTATCTTCCTGTACTTCTATCAGGGCAAGGAATCGGGGCGTACATAATTTTCCCGCCGGGAGCACAAAACTTTTGTGTTCTCGGCGGTTTTCATGTATAATATACTAAGTGTGAGTAAGAATCAGGTGCATAGCCTAGTATGGAGGGTATTAGTTTTGGAAACAGCGAAATATAAACGTGTTGTCTTGAAGCTTTCGGGTGAATCTCTGGCTGGTGAACAGGGCTTTGGCATTAACCCGCCTATCGTGGAAGATATCGCCAAGCAGATTAAGACTATCCGTGAGCGTGGCGTGGATGTGGCTGTAGTCGTGGGCGGCGGCAATATTTGGCGCGGTCTTTCCGGTTCTGCTAAGGGCATGGACCGTGCTCAGGCAGATTACATGGGCATGATGGCTACAGTAATGAATGCACTTGCTCTGCAGGATGCTCTGGAAAAGATGGACGTGGATACCCGGGTGCAGACCGCTATCGAAATGCGCCAGGTCGCTGAACCCTATATCCGCCGCAAGGCTATCCGTCATATGGAAAAGGGCCGTGTGGTTATCTTTGGCGCTGGTACGGGTAACCCCTACTTCTCCACGGATACCACGGCAGCTCTGCGTGCCGCTGAAATCGAGGCCGATGTAATTCTCATGGCCAAGAAGGGCACTGACGGCATCTATGATTCCGACCCCAACAAGAACCCTGATGCCAAGAAGTTTGATGAACTGACTTATCTGGAAATCATCAGCAAAGGCCTGCAGGTTATGGATACCACTGCCACCAGCCTTTGCATGGACAACAAGATTCCTCTCGTTGTCTTTAACATTGATGACCATGAAAATATCGTGCGTGCGGCTCTGGGTGAAGAGATTGGCACCACTGTAGGAGGTAACAAATAATGGTAAAAGAAATTCTTAGCTCCCACGAAGAGCGTATGCAGAAATCCATCGAAGCCCTGAAACGCGAATTTGCATCCCTGCGGGCTGGCCGTGCGAATCCGTCCCTGCTCGACAAGGTAATGGTAGATTACTATGGCACGCCGACGCCGGTAAACCAGATTGCCAAGGTTGCTGTTCCGGAACCGCGCATGATTATGATTCAGCCCTATGAAAAGACCATGCTCCACGAAGTGGAAGTGGCTATTATGAAGTCTGATTTGGGCCTGTCCCCGAACTCCGATGGTACGGCTATTCGTCTGGCTATTCCGGCTCTGACGCAGGAACGCCGTCAGGAACTGGTAAAGACCGTCAACAAGAAGGCTGAAGAAGCGAAAGTAGCTATCCGCAACATTCGCCGTGATGGCAATGATGCCATCAAGAAGCTCGAAAAGGGCAAGGAAATCACCGAGGACGAGTCCAAGAAGGCACAGGAATCCATGCAGAAACTGGCCGATAAGTACGTTAAAGTGGTAGACACCACCCGTGCCGGCAAGGAAAAGGAAGTAATGGAAGTCTGATGGCTTTAGATGTGATGGCCCTTCCCTGGGAGACTGCGGAAAAGCAGCTTCGGGAGGCAAATATCTCCTATGAAACAGAGATAACCCGCTCCACCCGGAATTTTTTCCCGGTGGACGAGGATAGACTTTATGTTGTGCGCCAGCGTCAGCAGGCAGACGGCAAGCTGCTGCTGACATTGGCTGCAAAACAACTGCCTGTAAAGGAGGTGTAATACATGGCTTACAAAATTGGTGAGGATTGCATTTCTTGCGGTTCCTGCGCTGCTACTTGCCCGGTAGAGGCAATCAGCGAGGGTGCAGAACGTTATGAAATCGACCCGGATAAGTGCGTAGAGTGCGGCGCTTGCGCTGCTGGCTGCCCGGTATCTGCTATCGAGGCTCCCTGACGCGACTTTGCAAGCCCCTCTGGTGCTTTAGGCAGAGGGGCTTGTTTTGCATTATGTCATTACTTCCTAGTGAGGGATTATATATGTTGAAGAAAATATTGGGAAAAGCGGTTACCACACTGGCTGGACGTGATGATTTTGCGATTCCCAAGCATGATTCACCGCTGTTTGCAGGTTTGGATTGGGAGAAGCTTCCCAAACATGTGGCGGTGATTATGGACGGCAATGGCCGTTGGGCGAAAGGCCAGGGGCTCATGCGTACGGCGGGCCACAAGGCTGGCGTCAAGACGCTCAAGAACATCCTCAAGACAGCCAGTGGTTTGGAACTGGATGCGCTCACGGTGTATGCTTTTTCCACGGAAAACTGGAAGCGTCCGGAAGTGGAAGTGGACTTCCTGATGAATCTGTTCTCGGAGTATCTGAACAAGGAATTGCAGGAGATGCACGAAAACAATGTGCAGATTCACTTCATTGGCCGTCTGGATGGTCTGTCGGACTCCCTGCAGAAGCAGATGCGTGAGGCAGTGGAGCTGACGAAAAATAACACCGGCGTGAAGTTCAACATTGCGGCCAACTATGGCGGGCAGGATGAACTGGTGCGGGCAATGCAGAAAATTGCTGCTCGTGTACAGGCTGGTGAACTGGCTCCGGCAGATATTAATGAAGCGTTGGTGGAGGAGAATCTGGACACCTATGGCAATCTGCCGGTGGATTTGGTTATCCGCACCAGTGGCGATATGCGTCTGTCCAATTTCCTTTTATGGCAGGCCGCTTATGCCGAGTTCTATTTTACCGATGTGAACTGGCCGGAGTTTTCCCCAGAGTGCTTTGTGGATGCTCTGCGGGATTTTGCCAGCCGTGACCGCCGCTTTGGCGGTCTGAATGAGGACAAGAAATAATAGGAGCGTTGCTTTTTGTTACTGAGAATAATAACTGGAATAGTGGGCATTGCCGCTGCTGCCTTTGTGATTCAGACGGGCGGAGAGGTCTTTGCCGGATTTACGTTGCTGCTGATGTTTTTGGCCTGGTTTGAATATGCCCGGGCCTTTGCGGAGCGGGGCATGGGCATTGCCCTGTTTACGGGCTTTATCGCCTTGGGACTCATGTGGTATGCGGCCTGGCAAAGACCGGAATTTCTGGCATTGGCCTGCCCGCTGATTATCATGGTGATGCTGCTCGAAAGTGTGCTGCTGCGCGGCGGCACCAGTATCTTGGATGCGCTGGCATCCGGGGCGGGGCTTATCTATATCGGTTTCCCGTTTGCCTGCCTGCTGCTTTTGCGCAACCTTATGCCGGAGACGGTTTTCACCACGGAAATCGGCACGTTCACCTTTGGCAATGCCTTTGTGTGGATTATGTTTATCGGCACCTGGGCCAGCGATACTTTTGCTTACTTTACGGGCACGGCCATCGGCCGTCATAAGCTCTGCCCGTCCATCAGTCCGAACAAGACCATTGAGGGCTTTATGGGTTCTCTCTTGGGGACCACGGCTGTAGTGGCTGGCTTGGGTTATTTCCTGAATTTGCCTTTGGAAGAGATGGCGGTATTAGGTCTTTTGATTGCCATCCTGGCCACTTTGGGGGATTTGGTGGAATCCGTGGCCAAGCGTTATGTGGGCATCAAGGATTCCGGCAATATCATTCCCGGCCATGGCGGTGTCTGGGACAGATTTGACAGCGTGCTCTTTACGGCACCGCTGGTTTACTATTTTGTCCAGTTTGTAAATCTAATGGGCAAATAAGTAAGGAGATTGGATGATGAAAAACATTGCAGTATTGGGCTCTACGGGCTCTATTGGCACCCAGACTTTGGATGTGGTGCGCCGCAACCCGGAGCTTTTCCATATCAGCGTACTCGCGGCCAATTCCAGCGACGAACTCTTTGAACAGCAGATTCGTGAGTTTGAGCCGGAACTGGCGGTATTGGCTGATGTTGATGCCTATAACCGGTTAAAGAGCCGTTACAGCGGTAAGACGAAGCTGGCTGGCGGCCGTCAGGCGTTCATTGATGCCGCAGCCTTTGATGGCGTGGACACGGTGGTTACGTCTATGATGGGCTTTGCAGGTCTTGAACCCACCATGAAGGCATTGGATGCGAAGAAGAATATCGCATTGGCCAATAAGGAAACCTTGGTCGTAGCCGGGGAAATCGTGACCCGCAGAGCCCGCGAGCAGGGCGTAAAGATTCTGCCGGTGGACAGTGAGCATTGCGCGTTCTTCCAGTGCCTGCAGGGCGAGAAGATGGACTCCATCGAAAAGCTTCTGCTGACCTGTTCCGGCGGTCCCTTCCGTGGCAAGAAGCGGGAGGATTTGCTCGATGCCACGAAGGCGCAGGTGCTGGCGCATCCCACTTGGAATATGGGACAGAAAATCACTGTGGATTCGGCCAGCCTCGTGAACAAGGGGCTCGAAGTTATCGAAGCAAAGTGGCTCTATGATGTAAGCTATGACCAGATTCAGGTCGTCGTGCATCCGCAGAGCATTGTGCATTCCATGGTTCAGTTCCGTGACGGTGCGGTGATTGCCCAGCTTGGTTCCACGGATATGAAGCTGCCCATTCAGTACGCTTTGACTTATCCGGACCGGGTGCAGTCGAGCTTTGACCGTCTGGACTTCTGGCAGATGAAGGATTTGACCTTCAGTAAGCCTGATACGGACACATTCAAGGGCCTCAAATTTGCCTATGAAGCCGGCGCCATGGGCGGCAGTATGCCATGCATCTTCAATGCTGCCAACGAGATTGCGGTCGGGGCATTTTTGAAAGACGAAATCAAGTTCCTGGATATTTACGATATTATCGAAGAGACGATGCTGAAGCGGGAATGCATTATGGAACCCACTTTGGAGGAACTCTTCGAGGAAGACCGTTGGGCGCGGGAATTTGCTACTGAAGTCCTGCGGAAGAAATAAAGGACGGTGACACTATGGTATTAACCATTGCAGCAGCTATCTTTGTTTTTGGCCTGCTGGTGCTGGTACATGAGTTGGGGCATTTCATCACCGCAAAACTTACGGGAATGCGGGTGGATGAATTTGCCATTGGCTTTGGACCGAAGCTGATTAGCTTCACCAGAGGAGAAACGGTATACAGCCTGCGGGCTATCCCTCTGGGGGGCTTTAATGATATTGCGGGCATGGACCCCAGCAACAATGAAGCAGGGAGCCGCGGCTATTGCGAAAAGCCTGTGCTTTCCCGCATGATTGTCATTCTGGCAGGTTCCGTGATGAACTTCATTCTGCCCATTGTGATTTTCTTCGGGATATTTTTCTTCGTGGGGGTCAGCACTCCTAATCCTGAGCCGGTTCTGGGCACGGTATTGGCCGATAAGGCCGCTGCGCAGGCGGGGCTGCAGGCTGGTGACCGGATTATCAGCCTCGATGGCAAGGCCATTGGCTCCTGGACCGAGTTCGTGGATAATATCAAGGATAATGAAGGTACTCCCATCAAGGTGACTGCACAGCGTGGGGAAGAAACCTTTGAAACCACCATGACGCCGGTGTATGATACGCAGGCGAAGAAGGCCATGGTGGGGGTTATGAGTTCGGTGGATACCCAGCATCCGGGAATCATTGATTCCATGGGACTGGCTCTGCAGAAAACGGCCATGATTGTGGCTATGATGCTGGAAGCCCTGGCCCAGATTATTCTGAAACTCTCCGGCTCGGAACTGGCTGGCCCGATTGGCGTGGCTCAGATGGCAGGAGAAGTGGCCCAGATGGGCTTTGTGCCGCTTTTGAACTTTGCGGCGTTCCTGAGCCTGAACCTTGGTATCGTGAATCTGTTCCCGATTCCGGCGCTTGACGGCGGCCACTTTGTGACCCTGTGTGTCGAGGCCGTGCGGGGCAAACCCATGAGCCCCAAGGCTTTGGAATACACCCAGAAGGTGGGCATTGTGTTGCTCATCCTGCTCATGGTTTTGGCCACCAAAAACGACATAGTACGCGTCTTTACAGGAGGCTAAGATAAATGTTTGAACGCAAGATTACCCGACAGATTCATATCGGTAATGTCGCCATTGGCGGCGGCGCGCCGATTTCCGTGCAGTCCATGTGCAATACCAAGACCACGGATACGAAAGCCACGGTTGCGCAGATAAAAGCTCTGCAGAATGCGGGCTGCGATATCGTGCGGGTGGCGGTGCCGGATATGGAAGCTGCTCAGAATCTCGGCAATATCATCAAGGAAATCAATATTCCTCTGGTGGCCGATATTCACTTCGACTACAAGCTGGCTCTGGAAGCCATCAAGCAGGGCATTTCCGCCCTGCGCCTGAACCCCGGCAATATCGGCGGGGAAGAAAAGGTGCGGGCTGTGGTCAAGGCCGCAAAAGAAGCCCATATTCCCATCCGTATCGGCGTAAATGCGGGTTCCTTGGACAAGAAGATTCTCGCTAAATACGGTGAAGTTACGCCGGAGGCTTTGGTGGAATCGGCCATGCAGCATGTGAAAATTTTGGAGGATTTGGATTTCCATGACCTCAAGATTTCCCTTAAGGCCCATGATGTGCCTTTGACGCTGGCGGCTTACCGTCTGATGAGCAAAACGGTGGATTATCCCCTGCACTTGGGCATTACTGAAGCAGGCACGGTGAACACGGGCATCATCAAATCTGCTGTGGGCATTGGCGCTTTGCTTTCAGAAGGCATTGGCGATACCTTCCGCATTTCGCTGACCGGCGACCCGGTGGTGGAAGTAAAAGTAGCTAATGAAATCTTAAAGTCTTTGGGGCTTAAAGAATACGGGCCGACTCTCGTTGCTTGCCCAACCTGCGGCCGCACGAGTATCGACCTGCCGGCCATTGCTGCACAGGTCGAAAAGAAACTCGAAGGGATTCAAGACCCCATTGATGTAGCTGTCATGGGCTGCGTGGTCAATGGCCCGGGCGAAGCCCGCGGTGCGGATGTGGGCATTGCCGGTGGTAACGGCGAGGGCCTGATTTTCCGCAAGGGTGAAATCATCCGCAAAGTGCCGGAAGATAAATTAGTAGAAGAACTCTTCAAAGAAATAGATGCCATATTGGAGGAACGAAAGAACAATGCGAGCAAGTAATTTATATGCACCTACGCTGCGCAATACGCCGGCAGAAGCCGAGATTGCCAGCCATCAGCTTATGTACCGTGCGGGTATGATTCGTAAAGTTGCCGGTGGTATGTATACCTACCTGCCTTTGGGCTGGCGCGTCATCCGTAAGATTGAAGAAATCATCCGCGAGGAAATGGATGCCGCTGGCGGCCAGGAAATCGGCATGCCGATTCTGCAGCCGTCCGAGCTTTGGGAAGAAAGCGGCCGTTGGGCAGCTTATGGCGATGAAATGATGCGCATTAAAGACCGTCATGGCCGTAACTTCTGCCTTGGCCCGACGCATGAGGAAATGATTACGGATTTGGTGCGCGACGAAGTCAGCTCCTACAAGCAGCTGCCGTTGATGCTCTATCAGATTCAGGATAAGTTCCGTGATGAGCGCCGTCCGCGCTTCGGCCTCATGCGCAGCCGCGAATTCATCATGAAAGATTTGTATTCCTTCGATAAGGATATTGAGGGCATGAATGTGTCCTATCAGAAGATGTACGATGCCTATACGAACATCTACACCCGCATGGGTCTCGAATTCCGTCCGGTAGAAGCTGACAACGGCGCTATCGGTGGCGGACACTCCCACGAGTTCACGGTGCTGGCTGAAGCCGGTGAATCCAACATTGCATACTGCACGAAGTGTGACTACGCTGCCAGCGATGAAAAAGCTGCACTTAGCCCCATCGAGGCTCCGGCAGAAGAAGAATTGCCGCTGGAAAAAGTGGCTACGCCGGGCACCAATACGATTGAAAGCCTCGTAGAGTTCTTGAACGTGCCCATCGAAAAGACCATCAAGGCCGTTGCTTACCAGTCTGATAACGGCAAGCTTGTGTTGGCCTTTGTCCGCGGTGACCATGATGTGAATGAAGTCAAGGTGATCAATCAGGTAGAAGGTGCGCTGGAACTCACCATGGCCGAAGATGAAGCCATCAAAAATGTCGGCGGCTGCCCGGGCTTTATGAGTGCGATTGGCATTCAGCCGAGTGAAGACGTAATTGTGCTCGTTGACCCGACGGTTATGAATATGCACAATGCCGTAGCCGGTGCTAATGAAGTGGATGCGCACTACAAGAACGTCAACCCCAAGCGTGATTTCAACGCCGAAGGCATTATCGTCACCGACCTGCGCATGGTCAAGGAAGGCGACGCCTGCCCGCACTGCGGCGCACCGATGAAGATGACCCGCGGCATTGAGGCCGGTCAGGTGTTCACGCTGGGCACGAAGTACAGCCAGGCTATGGGTGCGATGTTCCTCGATGAGCAGGGCAAACAGCAGCCGCTTTACATGGGCTGCTATGGTATCGGTGTAGGCCGTACGATGGCTGCTGCCATCGAGCAGAACAACGATGAAAACGGCATCATCTGGCCGCGTGCCATTGCGCCGTTTGAAGTTGTTGTCGTCGCTGTCAATGCCAAGAAGGACGATCAGCTGGCTTATTCCGAAGAAATCTACAAGGAATGCAAGGCCGCAGGTTTTGATACGCTCCTCGATGACCGTAAGGAACGCGCCGGTGTCAAGTTCAAGGACTGTGACCTCATTGGCTATCCTCTGCGCGTAGTTGTTGGCCCCAAGGCTGTGGAAGAAAATCAGATTGAAATCAAGGTGCGCAGGACGGGCGAAATGTTCACCGTCAGTCGCGAAGAATATCTCGATAAAGTAAAAGAAATACTGGCAACTCTGTAAATAGAAAGAAATACACTCCTGACATGTCAATTCCGAATTGACATGTCAGTTTTTTTATTGGAAAGATTATTGTGAACAAGTATACATGTACACATAACTGTAAATGCTAGACTATTGTTACAATATTCCGTATAATAAAGACAGATGGAAGCGCATTTATTAAGGTTTTATTGTAAAGGGAGTGATAGTATGAATCTTTCCATCAAAATTTTTATCGCTCTGGTTCTCTCCGTAGTGGTTGGCCTGATTGCAGGCGAACCGGCTCTGCCGTTTATCAATTGGTGGATTGCTCCGATTGGTACCATGTTCATCAATCTGATTAAGATGATGATTGTGCCGGTGGTGTTCTTCTCGCTGGTGGTTGGTATGACCAGTCTGGGGGATACTAAGAAATTGGGCCGCATTGGTGCCAAGACCGTAGTATTGTATCTGGTAACGACGGCAGTGGCTATTTTGATTGGTTTCGGTATAGCTGGTATTGTCAGCCCGGGGACAGGACTTTCACTCACCAGTGATGCTGCAGTGAAAGTGAAGGAAGCTCCCAGCCTTATGCAGGTGTTGGTGGCAATGATTCCGGCGAACCCCATTGACGCGATGGCGAAAGCTCAGATTCTGCCGGTTATCGTCTTCTCCTTGTTTGTAGGCATTGGCATTGTCCATGTGGGCGGCGAACGGGCACAGCTTCTCATGAAGTTCTTTGATGCTGCCGCCGAAGTTTCCTACAAGATTATCGGCATTGTGATGCAGTTTGCGCCGATTGGTGTATTTGCTTTGCTGTTGCCGGTAGTAGCGAAAAATGGCCCGGCAGTTCTCCTGCCGCTGATGTCCGTTATCGGTTGTGTAGCCATTGGCTGTGTGATTCATGCTGTAGTGGTTTATTCCTCGCTGGCCCGTATTTGGGGTGGTCACACGCCGTTGGAATTCTTCCGGGGCATGAGTGAAGCCATGATGATTGCCTTCACGACCTGTTCCAGTGCGGCAGCTCTACCGGTTAACATGAAGAACTGTCAGGAAAAACTCGGGGTATCTCGTGAAGTATCCTCCTTCGTACTGCCTTTGGGCGCTACGATTAATATGGATGGTACGGCTCTTTACATGGGCGTATGTTCGCTCTTTATCGCGAATGTGTTCGGCATTGATTTGACCATGGGCCAGATGCTCATGATTATCCTGACGGGTACATTGGCTTCCATCGGTACCGCAGGTGTTCCGGGCGCTGGTCTTATCATGCTGGCCATGGTTCTGCAGACGGCAGGTCTGCCGCTTGAAGGTCTGGCTCTCGTAGCTGGTATCGACCGCGTGCTCGATATGTTCCGTACCTGCCTGAATATCACGGGTGATGGTGCTGTTACCATCGTGATGGATCAGGAAGAAAAGAAATATGACAGCAATGTGGCTGGGGCAGAGGCATAAATTACCACAGCTTTAGGTTTTGGCTAACATCGCTGCTCTAAGACGCCCGGTGGCTGATAATACTTTCCTCTGCTTATGCAGGCTTGCCTAACGCGACGGAAAGCATCATCAGCCACCGGGCTTATTGCGTACATTACATACATTACATACATTACATACATATGCTAAGCCTCTTCGGCTTATGTGTGATATTAATGTTCAGTTGTATCGGAAGTTCGAGTCTGTGATGGAACTGAGGCGGGCGGGGGAGGCGGTTGCTTTCGGCAGCGTTAGACAAGCCTGTATAAGCAGACGAAAGTAATTGCCTCCCCCGCCCGCCCTCTCGTGCCACGAACTTAACCTCTGAAAATATTGACAAACAATTTCCCTCTCGCTACAATCATATTATCGTTAATGGATTGTAACGGGAGGTTTTTCTAATGAAAATTGCAATGGCCAATGACCATGCCGGTACGCGGCTGAAAGAGGAAATCAAGAAGTATCTGGAAAGCGAAGGCCATGAGGTCAAGGATTTTGGTACTTATGATGAAGAATCCTGCGACCTGTCGGATTTTGTCCTGCCGGCAGCAACGGCTGTGGCCAAGGGTGAATGTGAGCGCGGTATTTTTGTCGATGGCGTAGGTTATGGCAGTGCCATGATTGCCAACAAACTACGCGGCATCTTCGCTGTGGTTTGCCAGGACCCGTTCTGTGCAGCTCTGGCTCGTCAGCATAATGATTCCAACGTACTCTGCTTGGGCGGTAAGATTATCGGTGGCGCTATTGCTATGGAAACGGTGAAGACCTGGATGCATACGGATCCGCTGACGGCTGAAAAATATGTGCGCCGCGTAGAAAAAGTTAAGCAGATTGACGCAGAGCATACGGTAGCCGTCAAGTAAAATGCGTTGACAAACGGGGTAGCAACTGTTAAAATAGTTCGAGGTTGATGCTGAAATGATGAATATTAATATTGCTGAATTACAAACTGATTTAGGCAGGGAGCTGCCCTTTTCTTTTGCGGTGACAGCAGCTGAATTGGATGCCCTAAGTGATGATTACAAGTTCGAAGACCCCATAAAGGTCACAGGGACTGTAGTTTATACAGGCATGCGTTGGCGCGTCAGCGGCAAGATTGAAGTGGTCAAGACTTTCGTTTGCAATCGATGCCTTACAGACTGCCGCGAAGAACAGGTACATGAATTTTCCGAAGACTTCACCCGTGATGAAGGCGAGGACGATTCGGTAAATGTCTTTAGCGGGGATTTGCTGGACATTGAGGATATGGTACGGGATACCCTGCTGGCGGCCCAGTCCCTCAGTAATATATGCAAGCCCGATTGCAAGGGGCTTTGCCCGAAGTGCGGGCATAACTTAAATGAAGGCGATTGCGGTTGTGACCGCTTTGTGCCAGACCCGCGCATGGCAGCATTACAGCAATTATTGAAGAAAGACTAAGCATAAAGCTAGTTTCAAGGAGGTGTATCCGAAATGGCAGTTCCAAAGAGAAAAATGTCCAAGGCTCGCCGCGACCAGCGCCGTGCTAATTGGAAGCTGGAGGCTCCGGGCTACGTTGCTTGCCCCCAGTGCCACGAACCGAAGATGCCCCATCATGTATGCCCTGAATGCGGCTACTATGACGGCAAAGAGGTTGTTGCTGCAGCTGAATAAGCAAAAATATATAAGCAGGACGGCATAGTCCTGCTTATTTCTTTTGCCGGATAAGGACTTCTGGAAATAAATGACATTTGCCCCTTGCATTTTTAGTATGTACAACGTATAATAGGCAATGTTATGAGATTGTAATAGCAGGTACTAATTTCGGAAGGAGGTGTACGAATGGCAAGAGTGAAGAAGAAAATCCGTCAGGAACAGCTGATTGAGAAGGTCAAGAACAAGCCCTTCCTCACCGATGAGGAACTGGCCAAGCAGTTGGACGTCAGCGTTCAGACCATCCGCCTCGACCGTCTGGAACTGGGAATTCCTGAATTACGCGGACGTATCAGGAAGATGGCGGAAAATGCGCAGAACAAGGTAAAGGCCATCCAGAGCAATGAAGTGGTGGGTGAGCTTATCGACCTGGAGCTTGGTCATTCGGGCATTTCCCTGTTGAAAATCACGGAGGACATGGTCTTTGGCAAGACCCAGATTGCCAAGGGACACTTCATGTTCTCCCAGGCCGATTCGCTGGCCATGGCTATTGTGGATGCGCCAATGGCGGTTACAGGTGTGGCCAATGTGAAGTACAAGGTGCCTGTTCATGTGGGCGAAAAGCTGATTGCCAAGGCGGAAATCGTCAAGGTACGCGGCAATAAATATTTTATATGGGTCAAGACCCATAATGAGACCCAAGAAGTTTTCCGAGCGAAATTCATCGTGGTTTCGTGGGGAGAAAAGTAAGGGGGAAATAGATTCGTGAAAATTGCAGTTGATGCAATGGGCGGGGACTTTGCTCCGGAACAAATCGTTTTCGGTGCCGTACGGGCAGCGAAAAAATACGGTTGTGAAATCGTACTGGTGGGGGATGAGGAAAAAATCCGCGAGGTATTGAAGCGGGAAAAGGGCTGGGAAAAGCTCGGCATTACGATTCACCATACCAGTCAGGTTATTGAGATGGATGAACATCCTGCTGATGCAGTGCGGACGAAGAAGGATTCTTCCGTGGTTGTGGCGACGAGGCTCGTCAAGGATGGGCAGTGTGATGCGGTGCTTTCCGCTGGCAGCACAGGGGCAGCCGTTACAGCAGCCCAGCTCATCTTGAAACGCATCAAGGGCATTGGCCGTCCGACCATTGCGACGCCGATTCCGACGCCCAAGGGCGTAACGCTGATGCTCGACTCTGGTGCCAATGTGGACTCCAAGCCCATTCATCTGGTACAGAGCGGCATGATGGGCTCCATTTATGCGGAATATGTATTCGGCATAAAAAATCCCCGCGTGGGACTTTTGAATATCGGTGAGGAAGAAACCAAGGGCAACGAACAGGCCCGCGAGACCTATCCTCTGTTGAAGGAACTGCATAGCATAAACTTCTGCGGCAACGCAGAAGGCCGTGATATTCCCAAAGGCAACTTTGATGTTGTAATTTGTGATGGATTTGTCGGCAATGTTGTGTTAAAATTTGCAGAGGGCTTAGCCAAGACCATCATGAAGCTGATTAAGGAAGCCATCAAAGATGGCGGCATTCTGGCAAAGCTGGGCGCACTGCTCCTGATGCCGACGCTCAAGAAGCTGGGTAAGCGTCTGGATGCTTCCGAATACGGCGGTGCACCGCTTTTAGGTGTCAACGGTGTCTGTATCATCAGTCATGGTTCGTCAAATGCCAAGTCCATTTGCAGTGCTATCGGAGTAGCCAATGATTATGTGAACGGTAAGGTACTGGAGCATATCAAGGAAACTCTGGAACAAGAAGAAATGTTAACGAAAGAGTCTTAATCGTGGCCGGACGAGGAATCCAGCGTTGAGAGAGGCTAAGGAGGACGTATTTAATGTTTGAAAACAATGCAATCTGTAAGTTACTGAACATAAAGTACCCGATTTTCCAAGGCGGCATGGCTTGGATTGGTACGGCTGAACTGGCTTCGGCAGTATCCAATGCCGGTGGTCTGGGCATTATTGGTGCCGGCCATATGCCACCAGATGTTCTGCGGGCAGAGATTCAGAAGTGCAAGGGCTGGACGGATAAGCCGTTCGGTGTAAATATCATGCTCATGAGTCCCTTCGTCAAGGAAGTCATGCAGGTTGTTATCGATGAAAAAGTTCCGGTTATTACAACCGGTGCCGGCAACCCCGGCGAATATATGCCGGCACTCAAGGAAATCGGCACGAAGGTTATTCCGGTAGTGGCTTCCGTTGCTCTGGCCAAGCGTCTGGTGCGTGCCGGTGCGGATGCCGTTATCGCTGAAGGTACGGAATCCGGCGGTCATATCGGTGAAATCACGACGATGGCTCTGCTGCCGCAGGTGGTAGATGCTGTTGATGTGCCGGTAATCGGTGCCGGCGGTATCGGTGATTCCCGTGGTATGGCAGCAGCTTTTGCGCTGGGCGCACAGGCTGTACAGATGGGTTCCCGCTTTGTCCTCAGTGAGGAGTGCATTGCGCATGAGAACTACAAAAACCTCGTGCTCAAGGCCAAAGACCGTTCCACGGTGGTTACGGGCAGAAGCCTTGGTCATCCGGCGCGTATTATCGCTAACAAACTTTCCCGTAAGTATGAGGAAATGGAAGCTGCCGGTGCATCCGCAGAAGAACTGGAAAAGCTGGGCGCAGGCACGCTGCACCTCGCTACGCACAAGGGGGACGTGGAAAATGGTTCCGTCATGATTGGCGAAATTTCCGGTATGTTGAGCGACATCAAGCCGGTAAAACAGATTATTGAAGACATTGTGGGAGGACTTCCCAATGTTATAAATGCTATTCAGGGTAATTGCAAATAATTGGGGGTTATAGTCTTGAATAAATTAGCATTTGTATTCCCAGGTCAGGGTGCTCAGGCCGTAGGCATGGGCAAGGATTTTTGTGAGCAGTATGAAGTAGCAAAGAAACTCTTTAAGGAAGCAGACGAAGCGCTGGGCTATTCCATTAAGGATATGTGCTTTGAAGGCCCCGCAGAGGATTTGAAGCTGACGGCAAACACGCAGCCTGCAATTCTGACCATGAGTGTAATTGCCAATGAAATTCTGAAGGAACACGGCATTCAGCCGGATGTTGTCGGTGGTCACAGCCTCGGCGAATATTCTGCGCTCGTTGCTGCTGATGTCATGAACTTCCAGGATGCAGTGCTGCTCGTGCATAAGCGCGGCCAGTTTATGCAGGAGGCTGTACCTGTTGGTCAGGGCGGCATGGCAGCAATCATCGGCCTTAGCGATGAGGTTATCGTAGAGGCTTGTGAGAAGGCAACGAAAACTGCCGGTGAGGTGCAGGCGGTTAACTTCAACTGCCCCGGTCAGACGGTTATTGCCGGTACGACGGCTGGCGTAGAAGCAGCGGTGGAGACCTTGAAGGCTGCCGGTGCCAAGAAGGCCGTTATTCTGCCGGTATCCGCTCCGTTCCATTCCACGCTGATGAAACCTGCTGCGGTGAAGCTGGCTGCTGAACTCGACAAGGTTGACATCCGCGATGCCAAGATTCCGGTGGTTTCCAACTACACGGGCAAGCTCGAAGAAAGTGCGGCTGACATCAAGGCTAATCTCGTGGCACAGGCAGACCATCCGGTTAAGTGGATTGACTGCGTAAAGACCATGCAGGAATTCGGCGCGGATACCTTCGTAGAAGCTGGACCGGGCAAGACGCTCTGCGGCTTCAACCGTCGTATCGACAAGAGCCTTACCAGCATGAACGTCGAAAATATCGAATCCCTGCAAAAAACTCTTGACTATTTCAAGGAGGTTCGCTAATATGCTTTTAGACGGAAAAGTTGCCCTTGTTACGGGTGCTTCCCGAGGCATTGGCCGGGCCATTGCCTTGAAGCTGGCTGCTGAAGGCGCCAAGGTTGCCATCAACTATGCAGGCAACACGGCTAAGGCGGAAGAAGTTAAGGCTGAGATTGAGAAGAATGGCGGCGAAGCTATTCTCGTGCAGGCTGATGTTGCCGATTCTGCCGCTGTGGAAACTATGGTAAACACCGTGGTAGAAAAGTTCGGTCAGATTGATATTCTGGTGAACAACGCCGGTATTACCCGTGACGGCCTCATGATGCGCATGAAGGATGAGGATTTCGACGCAGTTATCAATACGAACCTCAAGGGCGTGTTCTACTGCACGAAACTCGTGTCCAAGCTCATGATGAAGAAGCGCAGCGGCCGCATCATCAATATGGCTTCTGTCGTTGGCCTTATGGGCAACGCAGGCCAGACCAACTACGCAGCTGCCAAGGCTGGCGTAATTGGGTTCTCCAAATCCGCAGCCAAGGAACTGGCGGCTCGTGGCATTACGGTGAACATGGTAGCACCAGGTTTTATTGACACGGATATGACGGCAGCCATGACGGACAAGGCTAAGGAAATGACGCTGACGGGGATTCCTTTGAACCGCATGGGTACGCCGGAAGATGTGGCAAACGCTGTCGCGTTCCTGGTATCTGACAATGCATCCTATATCACCGGCCAGGTCATCAATGTAGACGGTGGCATGGTTATGTGATATAACTATAAAAGACATCATTTTAAGGAGGTGAAACTTCATGACTTTTGATAAAGTAAGAGATATCGTTGTTGAGCAGTTAGGTGTTGAGGCTGACGAGGTTGCCCTCGAGTCCACTTTCATCGATGACCTGGGAGCTGACTCCCTGGATATTGTTGAGCTGATCATGGCTTTCGAAGAAGAATTCAACATTGAAATTCCGGACGAAGCTGCTGAGAAGATCAAGAGCGTTCAGGACGTAGTTACCTACATAGACCAGAACAAATAAGTTTGAGCGTCTTACCTGTTTGAAAATCCCGTGAAACTTGTTTTCGCGGGATTTTTCAAGGTAGGTAAGCTTGATTGGAGGAGTAACATTGAAACTTCCAGAGCTGAAAATAGGCAATAAAGTCGCCCGCGTTCCCATTCAACAGGGCGGTATGGCGATTCGCTTGTCCACAGCCCGTCTGGCGGCAGCAGTTGCCAATGAAGGCGGTATCGGCCTCATTGCGGCATCCGGCATGAGCCATGACGAACTGCGGTATGAAATAAAGCTCGCACGTTCGCTTACGTCTGGTATCATCGGCATCAATATCATGGTGGCAGCTAATGACTTTGCCGAAGTGGTTAAAGTGGCTATTGATGAAGGGATTGACCTTGTCGTAGCCGGGGCTGGTTTTTCCCGTGATATGTTTGCACTGGGGAAGGAATCCGGAACACCGATTGTTCCCATCGTTTCTTCCGTTAAATTAGCTAAAATTTCAGAGCGTCTTGGCGCAACAGCCATTGTGCTGGAGGGGAAGGAAGCCGGCGGTCACTTAGGCACCGATACTTCGGTGCGCGACCTTATCGCGGATGTAAGTTCTGCGGTAAAGATTCCTGTGATTGCTGCCGGTGGTGCACTTCATGGTCAGGACATCGTTGATTTTATAAAGCTGGGCGCAGCTGGCGTTCAGATGGGTTCCCGGTTCGCAGCCTGCGAGGAAAGCAATGCGGCACCGGCCCTCAAAGAATATTATCTGAAATCCAAACCGGAGGATATCGTGGTTATCCATAGCCCTGTTGGTCTGCCGGGACGTGCCGTGCGCACGCCGTTTTCGGCCCGGGTTATGGAAGGCCCCGTACCTCCGACGCAGTGTGATGCCTGCCTGAAGGCGTGCAAGCACAATTTCTGCATCATTCGTGCCCTGACCCGGGCACAGCAGGGCGATGTGGAAACGGGTCTGGTCTTTACCGGGGAATACATGCCCCGCATCGATAAGATTATGACCGTGCATGAAATTTTCGCGCAGCTTATAGCAGAAGCCGAGGCTGCCAACTAAGCGTAGCACATTGCTATGAATAGATGAGAGGAGTTATTCATTTTGAGTAATCGCGTAGTTATCACTGGTGTAGGTGCCATTACCCCTATCGGTACGGGCAAGGATGAATTCTGGAAAGGTCTGATGGAAGGCCGCAACGGTATTGACAAAATCAGCCGTTTCGACGCTTCTGAATTCACGGCGCAGATTGCTGGTGAAGTCAAGGATTTTGACCCGACCCAGTACATCGACAAGAAAGAATCCAAGCGCATGGATCGTTACACGCAGTTCGCTGTAGCTGCGGCAGATCTCGCCATCAAAGATGCCGGTCTGGATCTTGAAAAGGAAAATCTTGACCGTGTTGGTACGTTCATCGGTACAGGTATCGGCGGCATCGAAACCATGCACAGCCAGTACAAGAAATTCTTTGACAAGGGGCCTTCCCGCATCAGCCCGTTCTTTGTGCCGATGATGATTGCGAACATGGCTGCCGGTCAGGTGGCTATCACCTATAAGCTGCATGGTCCGTCCAGCTGTACGGTTACGGCCTGCGCTACGGGCTCCAACTGCATCGGTGATGCGTTCCGTGTGATTCAGCGCGGCGATGCGGATGTAATGGTGGCCGGAGGTACGGAAGCTGCTGTTTCCGAAGCTGCTGTAGCCGGTTTTGCCGCCATGAAGGCGCTCTGCATGGACCACAATGATGACCCCAAGCATGCTTCCCGTCCGTTCGACAAGAACCGCAGCGGTTTCGTTATGGGCGAAGGCGCTGGCCTCGTCATCCTCGAAAGCCTCGACCATGCAAAAGCACGCGGCGCACATATCTACGCTGAAGTAGTCGGCTATGGTGCAAACTCCGATGCTTACCATATGACGAGCCCGGCACCCCATGGTGAATTCCAGGCGAAGTGCATGCAGCTGGCTCTTGATGATGCCGGCATGAAGGCTGAAGAAGTGGACTATGTAAATGCACATGGTACGTCCACGCACCTCAACGACCAGGGCGAAACCGAAGCCATCAAGGCTGTATGGGGCGAAGCAGCAAAGAATGTTTCCGTTTCCTCCATCAAGTCCATGACGGGCCATATGCTCGGTGCTGCCGGTGGTGTTGAAGCAATCGCTACGGCTCTGGCTATCGAAAACGATATGTTGCCGCCGACCATCAACTACGAAACGCCGGACGAAGGCCTCGACCTCGACTATGTGCCCAACAAGGCCAAAGCCAAGACGGTTCGTGCCGCTATGTCCAACTCCTTCGGTTTCGGCGGTCACAATGCCTGCCTGCTGTTGAAGAAGTACGCAGAATAAGAGGTTAACGGGCGATGGGAGATACATTAACGGCTAAACGCAAGGGAGAGCTTTTGGAGCTTTCGGCACGTTTGGGTGTGGAGTTTAAGGACTTAACCCTGCTGCACAAGGCTTTGATACATTCTTCCTATGCCAATGAAGCCAAAGAAAAAAACATCGTCCATAATGAACGTCTCGAATTTTTGGGAGATGCGGTGCTGGAGCTTGCCTCCAGCACCTATCTTTATATGCAGTTTCCGCAGATGCCCGAAGGTCAGCTGACCAAGACCAGAGCCAGCATTGTCTGCTCCACCAGCCTTGCGGAACTTGCGCGGACGCTTCATTTGGGCGATTATCTGCTGCTCGGGCACGGCGAAGAAATGAGCGGCGGCCGTGACCGCCAGACCAATTTGGAAGACGTGTTCGAAGCGGTAATCGGTGCTATTTATCTGGACCAGGGCTGGGAAGTTGCCAAGGATTATGTCACTCGTCAGCTTATGCCGCTGTTCAAACAGGTGGAGCAGGGAGGCATCCTCAAGGATTACAAGACCATCCTGCAGGAAGTGGTCTATCAGGAAGCCCAGCAGACCGTCAGTTATGAACTGGTGAGTACATCCGGCCCCGACCATGATAAGACCTTTACTTTTCACGTCAAAATTACCGGCAAGGTTATGGGCACCGGCACTGGCAGGAGCAAAAAAGAGGCCGAACAAAAAGCTGCGAAGGAAGCGTTGGCAAAGATAGCACCAACGAGGTAAGCAGTAAAGCGGAAGGCTTGGAGGAGGAGATTATTATGCGAAAGTTGGTTATCCTCGGCACTGGCTTTGCCATGGCCACGAAATGCTTTAACACCTGTTTTTTTCTGGAATTGGAGGACGGCAGTCTGTTCCTGACCGATGCCGGCGGCGGCAATGGCATTCTGCGCCAGCTCGAAGTCACGAACTTTGACTACAATAAGTGCCACCATATGTTCGTAACCCACGGCCATACCGACCATGTCCTAGGTGTGGTCTGGATTATCCGCAAGGTGGCTGACCTCATGAACAAAGGCAAATTCGAGGGCCAGTTCCATATCTACTGCCATGATGTGGTTAAGGATATGCTCGAAAAAATGTCAGCTATGACGCTCAAGAAAAAAGACTTTGCCCGCGTGGGCACGGATATCCTGCTTCATGAAGTGACGGACGGCCAGCGTGTTGACCTGCCACAGTTCTGCATGACGGCTTTTGATATCATGTCCACCAAGGCCAAGCAGTTCGGTTATGAACTCAAGTTTGCCGACGGCTTGAAGTTCACCTGCCTGGGTGACGAACCCTATAACGAACATGCCCGGCAGTACGCAGAGAATGCCGACTGGCTGCTGGCCGAAGCCTTCTGTCAGTACAAGGACCGGGATGTGTTCAAACCCTACGAGAAAAATCACAGCACGGTCAAAGAAGCCAGTGAACTGGCTGAAGAACTAGGCGTGAAGAACCTCGTGCTCTATCATACGGAGGACAAACATATTGCCACGCGCAAGGCGGATTACACGGCCGAAGCCAAAGAATATTACCACGGCAATATCTTCGTGCCGGATGATTTGGATGTAATCGAAATCTAAAATTGCAGTTCGACCATACGAGCTTAAACGCAATCTGTTACAGCTCAGTGGGGGCGGAGGTGGTAATACTTTTCGCCGTTGCACTGAATGACCCACAAGCAAATGTATGGACTTTTAGTTACCTGCGCCGGGCAAGACCGGCGGCGCGTATGTTCAGCCCAGTGTTTAGTCTGTGCCGTTTGTGGGCCAGTCCTCACTGCGTTCGGACAGTCGTTCCACGGCGAAAAGCATCACCACCTCCCCCTAAGCGATGTCCGTACAAACCGTCATTTTCGCAGCGATAGGCAGCAAGTACATCGATGTCCTTGTTACGGGAGTAACGAGTTCGTGGCAATAGTATAGTTTGTGGCTTGGGGCGAACGGGGAGTGATTTTTCTGTAGGGAGCGACTGCCTGAACGAAGTGAAGGCCGGCCCCTGTAGAAATCAGCTAAGCAAATACGTTGAAAGCAGCGCCGTTGGCCTGCCCGGCGCAGGTAACTGGATATCCCTCTTTTGCGAGGGGGTCGTTTAGCGGAAAACAGAAAAATTACTCCTCGTTCACCCCTAAACTTCGTATGAACGGGATACCTTTACCACGAACTAACAAACAAACTGCAATACTAATAAAAGCCCGCTGACGATTTTGTTCAGCGGGCTTTTGGGGTCCTTATGCAAACATTTTGTTAATCAGTTCATAGTAGCGGCGCAGGATGGTGGCCAGTTCTTGGCGTTCATCCCGTGTTAAATTCTGGGCGTGGCTTTCAAAGCGCTGGCGGAACTGTTCCATATGGTCTTCGAGCAGTTTCTTGCCCTTGCGGCTGATGGTAATGACCAGGCGGCGCCGGTCAACGGGGTCTGGCTCCTTGCTTACATAACCTGCACTGACCAGTTTGTCGATGATGTTGGTCATCTGCTGCTTGGAGATATTGAGCTGGCGGCTGATATCCGTAATCGTCAGTCCCTGCGTGTCCATGAGAACACACAATACGCCAAACTGATTGAGTGGCAGCGGCACCTGCGTTTGCCTGCCGAAATTATTATGCAAGAGCACCATGATTTCCACAAATTGCTGGGATAAACTGGGTGATACTTGGGCTTCCATGATATGACTCCTTTATTCCTTGACTTTTACATGAATATAATATACTATAGATAACACAAATAGTAAACATTTATTTACTATTCCTTTGGGAATAAGAAATGAATTGTTGTCATAAACATGGGAGGGGAGCAGTGCGCTCTTTTCTTTGTGTTTAGGCTAAAAAAGGAGGTTCATAAATTGTTTTTGTCCAAAAACAAGAAGACTAAAGCATTGCTGATTGGCCTGTCCTTGGCTGTTTCTGCAAGCTTTGTGGTGGCAGGCTGTGGCAACAAACAGCAGGCGCAGACGCAGGGCGCACAGGTCAAGGCCATGCAGGTTATCCAGCAGGATACGCCGCTGACCAGTGAGTTTGCCGGCCAGATTATTGGCAAGGACGAAGTAAAGGTTCAGTCCAAGGTCTCCGGCAATGTGGTAGAAAAATATGTAAAAGGTGGCCAGTGGGTGGAAGCCGGCCAACCGCTTTACCGCATCGATGACCGTCAGTATAAGTCCGCTGTGTGGCAGGCACAGGCTAACTTTGCCCAGTCGCAGGCCACGCTGAGCAATGCCCAGAACGATTTGGGCCGCTATGAACAGCTGGTCGCTTCCAATGCCATTTCCCGTCAGACTTACGACAATCAGCTGTCCACGGTGAACGCTTATCAGGCAGCAGCAGATGCGGCTCATGCTCAGCTCATAAAGGCACAGCAGGATTTGGCTGATACCACGATTTATGCTCCGATGAGCGGTCAGCTGGCCGTTGATGATGTGGCTGTGGGTACTTTTGCTACGGCTGGTACGACTGCGCTGGTAACGATTGGTTCCTCTAATCCCGTGTATGCGAAGTTCAACGTGTCCGAAACGGATTACATTACCTATATGAATGCCATCATGCAGGGGGGCAATCAGGTTAAACCGATTGTGAACATCACCCTGACGGATGGCACGGAATATCCGCTTGAAGGTGAGATTGTCGAACAGGACAGAGCCCTTTCCGACAGCACGGGGACGCTGACCTTTAAGGCACTCTTTGACAATCCGAACGGCATGCTGATGCCGGGCATGTTCGCCCGCGTGCGCTTGTCTGGTCAGACGATTCCGAATGCTATTCTCGTGCCGCAGCGTGCGGTTCAGCAGCTTCTGGGCAAATCCTTTGTCATGGTCGTAAACGGCGACGGCAAGTCAGAAGCACGCCCGGTGACCTTGGGCAACAAGGTAGGCAGCTACTATATCATTAAGGATGGTCTGACTACTGCTGATGTAGTCGTGGTAGAAGGTCTGTCTAACCTGCAGGAAGGAGTGCCTCTTAACGTTACGATGGTAACGGCTGACGATATGGGCTTCTCGCTGATTACAGATACGAGCAAGTTCGACTCCAATAAAATAGCAGGTTCTTCAACGAAATAAGGAGGCGGCGATTTGTCTAAGTTTTTTATTCACCGCCCGATATTTGCCATTGTTATCTCGATTATCATCGTGATTGTCGGTATTTTGGCCGCCTTCCAGCTGCCAATTGCCCAGTATCCGCAGATTTCGCCGCCGACGGTTTCCGTTGGTACCAGCTATACTGGTGCCAGCGCCTCCGTTATCAACGATACGGTGGCTCAGATAATCGAGCAGCAGGTCAATGGTACTCAGGGTATGGATTATATGAGTTCCAACTCGGACGACAGCGGCCGTTACAGCCTGTCTGTGGTCTTTGAGACGGGAACGGATGGCGATATGGACTCCGTAAAGGTGCAGAACAATGTCGCCATTGCCAATGCCAGCCTGCCTTCCGATGTACAGCAGGTCGGTGTTACTACCAAAAAATCGTCTAACGATATGGCCTACATGCTGTCCCTTTACTCTCCGGACGGCACTTATGACCGTGCCTATATGAAAAACTACGCCGATATTTATCTCTTGGATGAATTAAAGCGTGTATCCGGCGTCGGTGACGTGCAGATTTTCGGTTCTGACTACGCTATGCGCGTTTGGCTCAATCCGGATAAGCTGGCCGAGCTCAAGCTGACCATTGCCGATGTAACCTCGGCCATCAAGGAACAGAACGTGCAGGCACCTGCCGGTACGGTTGGCGCTATGCCGGTAAACAATGGTCAGGAAAAGCAGTACACGGGTAAGATTTCCGGCCGTCTGGTAACGGCTGAGGAATTCGGCAATATCGTGCTGCGTTCCGATAAGGGCAAATTTGTTCGTCTGAAGGACGTAGCCCGTGTGGAAACCGGGGAAAAATCCAGTTCGATTATTTCCAAGTTCAACGGTTATCCTTCCGTTGGTTTCGGTATCAACCTGACCAGTGATGCCAACGCCATGCAGACGGTAGCAGGTGTGCGTGAAGTGCTCGAAAAAGCCAAGCCGACCCTGCCGCCGAAACTCGAAATGGCACAGATTTTCGACTCCACGAACTACATTAACGCTTCCATCAAGGAAGTAGTGGAAACCTTCGTAGAAGCCCTGCTGCTGGTGGTGCTGGTTATCTTCCTGTTCCTCCAGAGCTGGCGTGCAACGCTGATTCCGCTGTTGGCTGTGCCGGTATCCCTTATCGGTACTCTGGCGGCGTTTGTGGTGCTAGGGTTCTCCATTAACACACTGACCCTTTTCGCCATGGTATTGGCTATCGGCCTCGTCGTTGATGATGCTATCGTTGTTATCGAAAACGTCGAAAAGCACATGGAAGAAGGCTTGACGCCGGTGGATGCAACCGAGCGTGCTATGGCCGAAGTGCAGGGGCCGGTTGTGGCTATCGCCTTCGTTTTGGCCGCCGTATTCGTACCGGTTGCCTTCTTAGGCGGCATGACGGGTATCCTTTACCGTCAGTTCGCTTTGACCATTGCCGTGTCCATGGCGCTTTCCGCCTTTGTGGCCCTGACGCTTACACCAGCGCTTTGTGCGATGATTCTGAAGCGCCATGAAGCGAAAGACGATGAAGGTGTTCTCGGTCAGTTCTTCGTGAAGTTCAATAACTGGTTTGAACGCACGAAGCGCGGCTATATGGGCGTGGTGGCCAAGTTTATCCGCCGCACCCGCCTGGCGATTCTCTTTATGGTCATTGTGTGCATCATTTCCGGTGCACTTTACAAGGTACTTCCGTCCACCTTCGTTCCGGACGAAGACCAGGGTTACCTCTTTGCTGTAGTACAGCTGCCGGAAGGTACATCCATGAATGTCACCCAGCAGACCATCGACAAGGTGGCTACGGCAGCCAAAGACGTTAAGGGTGTAGAAAATGTCATGGCCATCACGGGCTTTGATATCTTAGGCGGCGGTGCTAAGCCGAGTGCTGGTCTGGTCGTTTTGGGCATGAAGGACTGGTCACAGCGTCCTGGCGGTGATGAATCCGTTGGGGCAGCCGTTGGGGCAATGTTTGGCATCGGGGCAAAACTGGCACCGGAAGCTACGGTTATCGCCATGAATCCGCCGGCTCTGCCTGGTCTGGGTGCCGTAGGCGGCTGGAGCCTGCAGCTGCAGGATATGTCCGGTCATACCGATGAGGAATTGGCTGACATCACGGGTAAAATCGTGGCCGCAGCCAATCAGCGTCCGGAACTCAAGGGCGTGCGTACGACCTTTAAGATGACGGCGCCGACCTATGAATACGATATTGACCGTGAAAAGGTCAAGCAGTTGGGCGTCAAGATGTCCGATGTGTTCACGGCTATGCAGGTGAACTTTGGTGGTGCCCAGGTCAACGACTTCAACCAGTTCGGCCGTACCTATAAGGTTATGCTGCAGTCGGATGTAAGCTACCGCAGTGAAGCCGAAGGCATGAAGTTCGTCTATGTGGAATCGGAAAACGATACGATGGTGCCGCTCGATACGCTCTTAAAACCGCGTGTAAGTTCCGGCCCGACGTCGATTTCCCGTTTCAATGGTGCACGCGCCATCAATATTCAGGGTAACGCTGGTGAAGGTTATTCCTCCGGTCAGGCCATGGCAGCCATCAAAGAAGTGGTTGAGCAGAATGCGCCCAGCGGCTTCAACATCGAATGGTCCGGCCAGAGCCGTGAAGAAGCCAAGGCTACCAGCTCCACCTTCCAGGTGCTGGCACTCGCACTGGTATTCGTATTCCTGTGCCTGGCAGCGCTCTATGAAAGTTGGAGTGTTCCGTTTGCCGTACTGCTGACGGTGCCGACCGGTATTATGGGTGCCCTTATCTCCGAGTATGGTCTGTCCATGCTGGAAGGGATGTTCGGTATTCAGAATGCAGGTCTGCAGAACAGCGTTTACATGCAGATTGGTATCATCATGATTATCGGTCTGGCAGCTAAGAACGCTATTCTGATTGTAGAGTTCGCCAAGGTCCGTGTAGACAGAGGTATGGAGCCGGTCAAGGCCGCAATTGAAGCAGCTGGCCTGCGTCTGCGTCCTATCCTCATGACATCCTTTGCGTTCATCATCGGCTGCCTGCCGCTGGCTGTGGCCAGTGGTGCCGGTGCAGCTGCCCGTAATGGTATGGGTGTGGCCGTTGTCGGTGGTATGCTCTTTGCAACCGCTCTTGGTATCTTCCTGATTCCGGTGTTCTTCGTAGCCATGGAATGGATTGCCGCGAAGCTCGGTATGTTTAAGCAGCAGAAGAAGAAAACTTCCGCCGATTATATGTAAATATGATTTTTCTAACCGCGTACAGTATAGTGCGCGGTTATTTTTTTGCAGGGAAATGAGATAGAAAGGTCGAAATAATAAATGTTACGGCATGGTGTTTTTGGGGGGACTTTCTATGGGAACGATAGCGCTGATTGGCATTGGTGTGTTTTTGGGCTGGTTGATGTTTCGGCCGAAAAATGATAACAGGCGTATGAGTTCGGCTGATTTACCGCAGAAACAACAACTGACAAAACAACAACAGACGAAACAGCAGATGGCGACTGGTCAAAGACCACAGGTGGCATCTGCTCTGCAGCACAGAGAAAACAATAGCGGCAACCACACCTTGCGCAACGTAGCCGGTGGAATGGTGGCGGGGGCTGTCCTGGGTCATATGCTTAGCGGTGACCACAAGGCGGAGGCTCATGAGACGGTTAACAACTACAATGTCTACAATGACTACTATGACTATGAGCATCTGGCACAGGACGAGGATGTGGATTGGGATGATGACTATGATATGCTGGCTTACGACGAGGATGATGATGACAGCTACAATAGTTATGATGATGACGATTACGCAGGCTATGAGGATGACAGCTATGACAGCAGCTCCGACTGGGGCAGTGATTCCTATGATGATGGTGGTGACTGGTAAGCATATTTCAAAAAAGTCGGCAACGATTGTTGCCGGCTTTTTATTAAGACAGTTCATATTTACTTTGTACAAAATCCAGGAATTTGGCGGTGGCAGCAGAGAAGGCCTGGTTCTTTTTCCAAGCCAGTACATGTCCGGTGATGCGTTCCGGCTGGAAGGGGCGGAAGCAGATTTCCGTCATGGGGCGGATGGAGACGGCACCCTCCACGCAGATGAGGATGCCAATGCCCTGTTTGACGAGCAGCAAACCGTTGGTGGGGAGATTATGGGAGGCGACAATGTTCAGCTTTTCTTCGGCTAGGCCCAGCCATTTGGCAATTTCCTCAATGACGATGGTACGGCAGGGGATGATGATGGGCAGTCCTTGAATGTCCTGCGTGGTGATTGCTGTTTTGGCGGCAAGAGGGGAATCCTCAGGTATAACAATGCCCCATTTTTCATAGCAGGGCAGACGCAGGAAATTATATTTTGCAACCTCGATGGGTTCGAGCAGAATCCCCAAATCAATGCTACCACGGTCAATTTTTTCGCGGATATCGTTGCCGTCTGCGCTGTACAGTTCATATTTTACGGCAGGATATTCTTTGCTGAAGTCGGCCATGATTTGGGGCAAAAGCGTGGAGGCAATGCTTTCCACGCAGGCGATGGAGATGGTTCCGCCGAGCTGTCCCTGCTGTTCGAAAATTTCACGGCAGGCCTTGTCGGCAAGTTGGGCGATTTCCTTTGCCCGCTGCTGGAATAAAAAGCCGCTGTCAGACAGGGTCAGTTGTTTGCGTTTTCGGATAAATAATTCACAGCCAAGGTTGCGTTCCAAATCCATAATCTGCCGGGATAATGTCGGCTGGGTGATGTGGAGGTCTTTGGCTGCCTGCGTGATGTTGCCGGCATTGGCTACAGCCAGAAAGTATTTCAGTACGCGGATATCCAGTTCCATAGCATGTCCTTTCGCTGATGAGTTATCTTATTTTGGGCTTTATCATAGCATATTTTTTTTGCCTTATCAATGCTTAAAAAGCATGAACTAAAATGTAAAATAGGTATTAGACAAGAAAAATCCCTGACGTTATACTATAAGTAAGTTGAAGGTGGTTTGCATTTGAGGAGGTAATAGTGTGAAAAACATGGGAAAGAAACTGGCAGCCGCAGTTTGCGGGGCAGCGTTTTTGGCCGTGAATATGATGCCGGTTATGGCAGCGAATCAGGAAGGAGAAAAAACAATGGCAAAGAAAATCGTACAGACAGCAGGTCGGGATGCGTTAGGGGAATTTGCACCGGATTTTGCCCGTTACAATGATGATATTTTATTCGGTGAGGTATGGTCGCGCAATGATGTCCTTTCCCTGCATGACCGCAGTCTGATTACCATTTCGGCGTTGGTGGCCAGCGGCATTATTGACAGTTCCCTGAAGTATCATATTCAGACGGCAAAAGCCAATGGCGTGACGCAGGCTGAGATGGTCGAAGCCATCACGCAGCTGGGCTTCTATGCCGGCTGGCCAAAGGCTTGGGGAGCTTTCCGCATGGCAAAGGAAGTTTACGAGGCTAAGTAAGTTCATGGAACATTTTTCCGGACGCAGGCTGCGGGCAATGATATTGCCGCTTTTTGTCGAGCAGCTGCTCGTCATGGTGGTAGGGCTAACGGACACGCTTATGGTCAGCCATGCCGGGGAAGCGGCTGTGTCCGGTGTTGCGCTGGTGAATCAGTTCAACATTATTTTTCTGTATCTCTTTTTGGCACTGGCCTCCGGCGGGGCAGTTGTCATCAGCCAATACATCGGCCGCAAGGAGAACGAGCAGGCGGGCAGAACTTCCAGTCAGCTGCTGCTCCTGAGTATCGTGATTTCCCTGGCGGTCACAGGTTTTGTGCTGTCCAGTGCAGAGTGGCTGCTTTCCCTGCTGTTTGGCAGGGGGGAGCCGGATGTGATGGCGGCCTGTAGCCGCTATTTGCAGATTACGGCCTGCGGCTATCCGGCTATGGCGGTCTATTATGCGGGGGCGGCAATCTGCCGCAGCTTGGGAAAAACCAGCATTACCATGTATATCACGGCGATTGCCTGCGTGCTGAATGCCGTGGGGGATTTTCTGGGCGTGTTTCTTCTGCGGGCCGGTGTAGCCGGTGTGGCTTGGCCCTTTGTCATGGCCTGGATGATTTCGGCACTGTTGATTACAGTGGTATGTTTTGGAAAAGGGCAGGCAGTAGCTTATCGTATACGCTGGATTTTTGCCTGGAATGGCGCGCTTATGCGCCGGATTTTGTCCATCGCCATACCCAATGGCATTGAAAGTGGTGTGTTCCAGCTGGTCAAGGTGGCGCTGACCAGTATGGCGGCTCTTTTTGGCACTTATCAGATTGCCGCTAACGGCGTAGCGCAGAGTATCTGGTCACTAGCTGCTTTGGCCGGTGTGGCCATGGGGCCGGTGTTTATTACGGTCATCGGCCAATGCGTGGGAGCAAGAGACTTGGAGGCGGCTGCTTATTATTTCCGCAAACTGGGAAAATATACGCTGGCTTTTTCTACAGGCTGGAATATCCTTATCCTTGCGATTACGCCCTTTGTATTGGATTTTTACGCATTAGCACCGGAGACAAAGAAACTGGTCCTGCTGCTGGTCTTGATTCACAATGTATTCAATGCGGGCGCCTTTCCTTATTCCGGCGCGTTCAGCAATGGCCTGCGGGCGGCAGGTGATGTGCGGTTCACGATGACGGTTTCCTTGGCCTCGACCATCGGCGGCAGGTTGCTGCTTTCGTATGTTTTGGGCATTGTACTGAATATGGGCGTAATTGGTCTGGCGCTGGCAATGGCGGCGGATTGGACAATTCGGGCTGTCGTTTTTCTATGGCGGGAACGGACGGGAAAATGGCGGAATTTTCAGGTGATATAGATAAAGGAGATAAACGGAGGAGTTGAGCATGAATCGCAGAGATTTTGTAAAACTATCCGGTATGGGGCTGGCTTCTGTGTTTTTGGGCGGATGCGGTGTTTCCCTGCTGGATGGCAGTAAAGAGACAGCGGCAGTCGTGGAAAAGAAATCACCTTTGCTTGCTCATCAGGTTCAGGATACAGATGCGCCGGTGGTGCATCTTATTCGTAAAGTGGATGAGGATGCTATGCTGCAGGCGTATGAAAGTACAGGCAGACAGCTTGCCGGAAAAGTCGGCATCAAGCTGACTTTTGAAACGCCGGGAGGTCCTTACCTTAATCCGCAGTTCCTGTCCAAAGTGAGACAGAAAGTAGATGGAACTTTTTTGGATTCTAACGGATTTACCCCGCCGCGCAACACGACAGAAGGTCATTTGCAGGTAGCAAAGGAACATGGGTTTACGGCAGTGGGGCCGGTAGATATTCTTGATGCCGAGGGCGAAATGGATATTCCCGTAATAAATGGGAAGTATCTGAAATATCATCGTACCGGCTCACATTTTGCCAATTATGACTCCATGTTGTCGGTAGTCCGCTTCAAAGCGCATCATATTCGGGACTATGGGGGAACACTTAAAAATCTGACGATATGTCTTGCTTCTATTTCTGGGAAGGCTATTATTCATAGTGCCGGACGGGAAGAAGTCAGTTACAGTCCCGCGGATATGGAGGAATTTTTGGAATCCATGGCTGACGCGGCCAAGGCGGCAGTGGATGCCAAAAAAGATAGATGGGTATTTCTCAACGTGTTGTGCGGTTTGCAGCCGGATGATGATTGCGAAGATGCCAAGCCGTTGGCGGATATTGGCATTTTAGCTTCGCTGGATCCTGTGGCTGTGGATCAGGCGGCAGTAGATTTCACTTTTGGAGCTGCACCGTCAGAGGCGGTAAGGCAGAAGTGGGAGGAAAAACATAATGTGCGCCTGTTGCAGTATGCTGAGGAACGTGGCTTGGGAAAACGGCATTATCGTTTGGAAGAAATTGTTTAAGTGAAATATGGAGGAAACGAAAATGAAACTTACCAGATTTGGGGCGAAGAACCGAAGGAACTGCTGCCCGGTCAAAGCGTCACCATCCCCGAGGGCGTGAAGCACTGGCATGGAGCGCAGAACAACAGCTGGTTCCAGCATCTGTCCATCTTTAAGGAAGGGGCTACCACAGAATGGCTGGAACCGGTGAACGAAGCAGAATACGCCAAGCTGAAATAAAATATTTCCTTTATTATATTGACATCGTGTCATTTATTGTTTATAATAATGACACGATGTCAATAATGTTATAAATGATTGTTTACGGAGGGAAGCAACATGAGAAATCTGCCGAAAATTGCTTTAGGGGCATGGTCCTGGGGAAAAGGCACAGCTGGTGGTGATCAGGTATTGAAAAAAGGTTTAATGTTTTGTCTGGGAGGAATGTTAATGGCTAGTTCAGTGGTTAGTGCGCATCCAATCCGTACGCCGGAAGGCAATATGCCAATGGTACATTGGGCTGTACTGGAATCCACGCCGGGCAATATGCAGGCCATGGGCGCAATCGGCGCTAAAACCGTCGGGTCGCAGACAGCCAAGGAAGCCGGCACTTATGCGCTTTATGGCGGCATTGATGTGAAGAATCATGATTTAATGCGTCTGCTGGAAATTTATGAAAGCTATGAAGCCTATCGCATTCACAGCACCAGCGAGGCTTTTCAGGAATATCGGGCGGCAAGGCTGCCGATGCTGAAGAATTTGCGGATTATGGAGGCTAACGGCATTGCCTTGGAGCAGAAAGATAGCGGCACAGCGACGGTTGTCTATATTCACCGCTATGAAGTAGCGCCGGAAAAACTGGCCGAATACCAGCATCTGGCAACGGCAGAAGCTGTACGCGCGGTAAGGGAAGATGCTGGTGTCATGGGGATGTTTGTGACGGCTGAGCACGATAATCCGAACATCATTCATACCATGGAACTTTATCGGGATAAGGCCGCCTATGAGCATTATCGGGAATCGGCAAAAGCAAAGGAATTCCAGAGTAAAACTGCCGCCATGTTCCGCACGGCGCATACGGTGGAAAATCTGCCCGCCAATATCACGCTTAGTCAAAAAGGATTGAAGAAATCCTGACCATAAATATTTTATAGGGAATGTAGAGAAGCTCGTGCGGCCATGAGATTCTCTACATTCCTCTTTTTTTGCCTATGGCAAAATTTGCCTATTGGCGGTATAATCGTATAGTGTGAAAAATTGACCAATCCGAGGGGGATTGCTGTGCGAAATAAGATTTTGCAAATCCTGCGGGAAAGCAGGGATAACTATATATCCGGCGAGGAAATGGCAGACCGATTGGGCGTTTCTCGGACGGCGGTATGGAAGCATATCAAGGAAATGCGGGCGCAGGGCTATGATATCGAAAGTCATGCCCGCAAGGGCTATGTGCTGAAAGAAGCGCCGGATGCGCTGCTCTCTGGGGAAATTGCTCACGATTTGCAGACGAGCGTTATCGGTCAGAACATTATCTGCCATGAGAAAATTGACTCCACCAATAACGAAGCCAAGCGGCTGGCGCGTGAGGGCGCAGCAGAAGGTACGGTGGTGGTAGCGGAATGTCAGACCGGGGGCAAGGGCAGGTTGGAACGCCGGTTCTTTTCGCCCAAGGGCAAGGGCATCTGGTTTTCCGTTATTCTGCGGCCCAAGTTTTTGCCGCAGGAAGCGCCGAAATGCACGCTGATGGCGGCGGTGGCGGTGGCCAGAGCCATGACGGAGTTTAATCTCAAACCGGGCATCAAATGGCCCAATGACCTGCTTTATGAGAACAAAAAGCTCGTGGGCATTCTGACGGAAATGAGTGCCGAGATGGATGGTATCAATTACATTGTCATCGGTACGGGCATCAACGTCAACATTGAGCAGTCGGAATTTCCCGAGGATATTCGCGACGTGGCAGCATCGCTGTGTATGATGAAGGGCGAACCTTTGCCCCGTGTGAAGTTCTTTCAGGCAGTGCTTCGGGCTATGGATGATTTATATGCGCAGGTGCAGGCACAGGGCTTTGCGCCGGTTCTGCGGGAATGGCGCAAGTACAGCATCACGCTTGGGCAGGAAGTCAAGGTTATCGGCGTGCGGGACGGCGAGGTTTATTTTGGCCGCGCTGTGGATATTGACGAAGATGGCGCTTTGCTGGTGGATACAGCAGATGGCCGGAAAAAAGTATTGGCCGGTGACGTATCCATCCGTCCCCGCAGTGGCAAGTGGTAAATGAATTTTTTTAGGAGGAAATCCTTTGTTATTAGTTTTGGATATCGGCAATAGCAATATTGTCATGGGCACCTATGAAGGCAAGAAGTTGATGAAGCACTGGCGTATTTCCACAGACAGGCAAAAGACTGGGGATGAATACGGCATGTTGATGAATGATTTGTTCCGCTATCAGGGCATCAGCATGAGCGATATTCATGCGATTATCATTTCCTCGGTTGTGCCGCCACTCGTGGTGCCGATGGTCAAGATGTGCGAGCGTTACTTCCACCTGAAGCCGCTGGTTGTAGGCCCCGGCATCAAGACGGGCATAAAACTGCATTATGAAAATCCCCGCTCCATTGGTGCCGACCGTATTGTGAACGTGGTCGGCGCGTATGCGCAGTATGGCGGCCCGCTGATTGTCATTGATATCGGTACGGCGACCACCTATGATGTGGTGGGCGATGATGGCGACTTTATGGGCGGCGTGATTGCGCCCGGTATCGGCACGAGCGCTGATGCCCTGTTCCAGACGGCGGCGCAGTTGCCGCGTATCGAGCTGGTTCCGCCCAAGCAGATTATCTGCCGCAACACCATTCAGGGCATGCAGGCAGGGATTATCTTCGGCTATGTAGGCCAGATTGACGAAATCGTGCGCCGCATCAAGGCTGAGTTCGGCAAGGACATGAAGGTTATCGCCACGGGCGGCCTTGCCCGTATGATTGCCAAGGAATCCTCGACCATCGACAAGGTTGACCACTTCCTGACACTCACGGGTCTGCAGGCACTCTACGAGCGCAATGCCGACAAGCGCGAATCGGCTGAGAGGAACGCTTAAAACATGCAGATAGGAAAGTTTACATTCAACGAGCCGGTATTTTTGGCGCCCATGGCCGGTGTTACGGACACGGCTTACCGCATTATCGCCCACGATATGGGCTGTCCGCTCTGCTATGCGGAAATGGTAAGCTCGCAGGGCATTCACTTCCGCAATGAGCGCACGCTGACCATGCTGGAGTCAGAACCGGGCGAGCGCCCCTTGGCTATGCAGATTTTTGCCAACACGCCGGAAATGGCGGCGGAAGCGGCAAAATACGTGGAAGATTTGGGTACGGCGGATATTCTGGACTTCAATATGGGCTGTCCTGCACCGAAAATCGTCAAGAATGGCGAAGGCTCGGCGCTGATGCGTGACCCGGATAAGGCCTATGCCATTCTCTCGGCTATCCGCAAGGCCGTGAAGATGCCCTTCACCGTGAAGATGCGCAAGGGCTGGGATGATGAACACGTAAACGTGCTGGAAATCGCCAAAATCGCTGAAGCGGCAGGTGTTGATGCCATTGCTGTTCATGGCCGCACCCGCGAGCAGTTTTACAGTGGCAAGGCGGATTGGGATATCATCGCTGAGGTCAAAAAGACGGTCAAGGTGCCGGTCATTGCCAATGGTGATGTGCGCACCTGTCAGGATTTGCAAAAGATTCTTGACGTTACTGGCGCGGACGGCGTGATGATTGGCCGCGGCGCGCAGGGCAATCCCTGGATTTTCAAACAGCTCACCCATTTCCTGCGCACGGGCGAAGTCCTGCCCAAACCGACCATGCAGGAGCGGGCGGAGGTCATTATCCGGCATCTGGACTTGCTCTTAAAATACAAAGGCGATTATATCGGCCCACGGGAAATGCGCAAGCATGCCACATGGTATACGCGCGGCATTACCTACGGTGCAATTCTCCGCGATAAATTCAACAAGGCCGAAAAACGCGAGGATTTTATCGACATAATCGAAAAATATTTGTTAAAGCCTTCCCCTTGAGGGGAAGGTGCCCCGTAAGGGGCGGATGAGGTGGAATTTTGAGGAGGTTTATACATGAGCGAAGAAAAAAAAGACTCCCTCTGGAGCCAGTACAGCGATGCAGAAAAACAGGAATTAGAAGCCCTGAATAAAGGCTATCGGGAATTTTTGACCACCTGCAAGACCGAGCGGGAAAGTGTCAAGGAAGCGGTAAAGCAGGCGGAAGCTGCCGGCTACCGCAATCTGACGGATATTATCAAGAGTGGCGAAAAACTCACGGCAGGCGCCAAGGTCTACGCCGTCAATATGGAAAAGGCTGTGGTGCTCTTTAATATCGGTACGGAACCGTTGGAACAGGGCATGAATATTCTGGGGGCACATATCGACACCTGCCGTCTGGATGTCAAGCAGAACCCGCTTTATGAAGATGGGGGCCTTGCCTATCTGGATACCCATTATTACGGCGGCATCAAAAAATATCAGTGGGTGACCATTCCCCTTGCTATGCATGGCGTGGTGGCGAAAAAAGACGGCTCCGTGGTGGAAATCTGCATTGGTGAGGACGAAAGCGACCCGGTATTCTGCGTTACGGATTTGCTCATTCATCTTTCTCAGGAACAGATGAAAAAGAATGCGGCGAAGGTTATCGAAGGGGAAAGTCTCGATATTCTCGTGGGCAATTACCCGCTGAAAAAGGACGATAAGGAAAGCGTCAAAGATGGCGTATTGCAGCTGATTAAGGACAAATATGGTTTGGAAGAAGCGGACTTCCAGTCCGCAGAACTCTGTCTGGTGCCGGCTGGCAAGGCCAGAGAACTGGGCTTTGACCGCAGCATGATTCTGGCCTATGGGCAGGATGACCGTGTCTGCTCCTATACCTCCCTGCGGGCTATGCTGGATATGAAGGATGTTAAGCGCACGGCCTGCTGCCTTTTGGTGGACAAGGAAGAAATCGGCAGCGTAGGCGCTACGGGCATGCAGTCCCGCTTCTTTGAAAATACGGTGGCAGAAGTTATGAATGCCTGCGGTGTTTACAGTGAACTTGCTCTGCGCCGTCTGCTCGCCAACTGCAAGATGCTGTCCTCCGATGTGTCCAGTGCCTATGATGCGCTCTATGCCAGCTCCTATGATAAAAAGAATGTAGCTTATCTGGGCAAGGGCATGGTGTTCAACAAGTTCACCGGTGCCCGCGGCAAATCCGGCTCTAATGATGCCAATGCCGAATACCTCGGTGAGCTGCGCGCAATGATGGACAAGCACAATGTGCATTATCAGCTGGCCGAACTCGGCAAGGTGGATTTAGGTGGCGGCGGCACTATCGCCTACATCATGAGCCTTTACGGGATGCAGGTTATTGACAGTGGTGTGGGTGTAATGAGCATGCATGCACCCTGGGAAGTGACCAGCAAGATTGACGTATACGAAGTGAAGAAAGGCTATATGGCCTTCCTGCAGGAAGCATAATTAAATACGGAAAACGCAAAGCGGGCGGTTTGACCGGTCAAATTTGACATGTCAATTCGCCTGCTTTTTGCTAATCGGAAATAGGAAAGAAGCAGTGAGGCGATAATTTAGAGGAGAAAGACGGGGAATGTCGAAAAAAGAAGAAATAAGGAATAACTTGCAGTAGTAACTGTAAGGCCGTTGATTTCTGAAGGATGGTAAACGGAGGAATGAAGATGGATATACAAGTGGAAAAAATTTTGGCAGTGTCAGAAGGGGAGCAGTATGTTTATGACGCTTCTGAGACTTGGGTGGATTTATTTCGCAAACAAGCAGAGAAATATCCTGACGAAATGGCCGTTGCTGATGAAAACGGCGGTATGACATATAAGGAACTGGATGAGGCATCTGACCGGGTGGCCAAGTACCTCATGGATGAGGGCCTTAAGGAGAATACCTTTGTGGCCATCCGCATGGGACGCTCCAAGGAATTCATTGCGGCTGCTCTGGGCGTGCATAAGGCAGGCGGGGCTTATGTTCCTCTGGACCTGGATTATCCGGCTGGCCGTGTGACCTATATGCTGGAAGATTCCGAGGCCAAGATGGTCATCACGGAAAAAACGGTAAAACAGGCCGTAGAAACGTGTCCACCGCTTGCCCCGCAGGAGTATAAGCAATCCCCTGAGGGCCTTGCTTATATGATTTATACCTCCGGCTCTACGGGAAAGCCCAAAGGAGTTATGATACAGCATAAGGCGCTCGTAAACTTTGTCCACTTCATTCGGGAACGCTGGCATTTGACGGAAAAGAGCCGGATTGCCTGCCATTCGAACTTTGCCTTTGATGCTTCGGTGGAGGATTTGTATCCTGCTCTTACGGCTGGCGGCTGTGTCTATATCGTCCCCGAGGAAGCACGGCGGGACATCTTTGAAATGAAAAAGTTCATCGAAAAGCATGGTATCACCGGCGGCTGTTATACAACCCGTTTTGGCCAGATGCTGGCAGGGGATGAGCCACTAAATGTGGACTACATTGTGCTGGGCGGCGAGGCCATGACGAGCACTGTCAAAGCGCGTGGTGCGGTTTACAACACCTATGGCCCTACGGAATTTACGGTGGATGCTACGTATTTTGAACTGGAGAAGGGGAAGGAATACAATCCCATTCCCATTGGCCGTCCACTTTACAACTGCGCGGCGTTTATCCTGGGCGAAAAGCAGGAACTGTTGCCACTGGGGGAAGTGGGTGAACTCTGCCTGTCCGGCCCGCAGCTGGCCAAGGGCTATTGGAAGCGGCCGGAGCTTACGGCGGAGAAGTTCATTGACATCAAGATAGCGGATGATGATGTGCGGCGCGTCTATCGTACGGGGGATTTGGCCCGTTACAATGAGGCGGGCCAACTGGAATTCTTCGGACGCATCGACTTTCAGGTGAAGCTGCGGGGCTTCCGCATCGAGCTTGGGGAAGTGGAAAGTGCAGCGCTGAAATATCCGGGCATCATTCAGGTGGCGGCCGAGGTGAAACACGATACCCTTTGTCTTTACTACACGGCGGAAAAGGATATCGATGAACAGGCCTGGAAGTCCGCCATGGAAGAAAGCCTGACGGATTATATGATTCCCGGCTGCTTCATCCGTCTCGATAAGATGCCGGAAACGCCTAATGGCAAATTGGACCGCAAAGCCCTGCCGGAACCTGTGATGGAGCGTTCTGTAGAGTATATTGAGCCCCGCAATGAACTGGAGCAGGCAATAGTTGACTGTATGAAGAAGGCGTTGGAGCGGGATGTGAAGATTGGCGCGCTCGATAATTTCTTCGAGATTGGCGGCGACTCCATCAAAGCCATCCGCATGGTCAGCTTCCTGCGGGCACAGGGAATTTTGCTGAAGGCTAATGATGTATTGAAACATCGCGTGGTGGAAAAGATTGCCCAGTTTGCCAAATATGGCGCTGAAGAAATGCAGGTCAGCCAGGAGCCGATAGAAGGATTGGTGGAGGATAGCGGCATTTTCCTCTTCTACAAGGACCTTGATTATCCGGAAAGCGACTATTTCAATCAGTCCACCCTGTTGGAGTGGAAGGGGAAGGCCGATTTGGCAGCCTTGCAGGCGGCCTTTGATGGCATTACTTTCCAGCATGATATGCTCCGCACGAGGTTTGAGCAGGGCCATCTCTTTGTAAAGGCCGCAGTTGCCAGCGAACATGGCGTGACGCTTGAAGAGTATACACTGACTGATGATACCGACAAGATAAAGGAACTCTGCGAGGATATCCAGTCCCATCTGGCGGTAGACAAAGCGTTAGTGCGGGCGGCTCTCCTGCATGCAGGCGCAAGGGACCTCTTCTTCATTACGGCGCATCATACCATTGTGGACGGCATCTCCTGGCGTATTTTGCTGGAGGATTTGGAGACGGCCTATGGGCAGGCTTTGGCAAAAGAAAGCGTGAAGCTGCCGGAAAAGACGCATACCTATCAAGACTATGCGCAGGCTATGAAGGAGTATCGGGACAGCTATGCCCTGTCGTTGGAGATTCCCTATTGGCAGGAAACGGTTCGCAAGGTACTGGCTATGGAGACCTCCAAGGGGAAAGACTACAGCCGTCATTTTGCACACCTTACCGTTTCTATGGACAAGCCGGGGACAGACAAAATGCTCGCGGCAAAACTTTCTGCCTATCAGCTCGAAATTAATGACCTTTTGTTGACGGCTGTTGGCAGGAGCTATCGGCAGACTTTTGGCAAGGACTCATTGTCTTTGCAGCTGGAAGGCCATGGCCGTGAATACATTGGCAAGGAACTATTGACCGACCGCACCATTGGCTGGTTTACTTCCATCTTTCCTGTCGTGTTGGAAAAGTTGAATGGGGAAGCGCAGCATGACCTCATCCGGGTGAAGGAGACATTGCACCGCATTCCGAACAAGGGCGTCGGCTATAATGTCCTCGCGTTTGTGGAGGGGCAGCATAAGCTCGCTTGGGAAAAGAATCTCATTCCGAAAATGGTGTTCAACTATCTCGGTGATGTGGCAGGTGCTGAGGAAAACAGAACGTATTTTGCCCCGGACAGCAAGGATGGTTTTTCTACGGGGCTGGACTATCAAGCGGTGAAGAATTGTGACGGTCCGGATTTGGCGGTTAACTGTCTGATTGACGGAGGTTGCTTCAACCTTTATTTGGATTATAATACGGGGCTGTATGATGAGAAAACAGCAGAGTCTTTTGCAAATGGCATTCTAAAAGAGATTGGGGAACTGACAGCACATCTGGACAGTGTCCATGAGACTGTGGTCACGGCCTCGGATTTAGGAGAAACTTCCTGGAGCGAGGAAGAATTCAACGCCGTTGTTGAGGAATTTGCCGCAAGAGGGGAGCATATCGAGCGGATTTATCCGCTGACACCGCTGCAGGAAGGGATGCTGCTGTCCCATGTGATGGACCCTCATGATTCTGCTTATCGTCTGGTGGATATCTATGCCCTGAACTTCCTGCCCACGGAAAAAGAACTGCGTCTGGCTCTGGATGCGCTGGCTGAGAGGCATGAAGTCCTGCGTACGGCCATCATCCATGAGGGGGTAGCAGTGCATCGTCAGGCCATCACAGACAGGAAACTTGGCCTCTCGCTGGTGGATATCAGCAAAGAGCAGGACAACTTTGCCGCCGCAAACAAGCTGCGGGAGAAAATGCTTCATGAGGGTTTTGACCTGCAGAGAAAACCTTTGTTCCAGATTATCTGTGCCAAGACCTCGGAGAATACTGCCTGCCTGATTACGGCAGTTCATCATATTATCGTCGATGGCTGGTGTGTGGGCACGTATCTGAAAGACTTTGAGCATTTCCTGCAGATGGCAAGAGAAGGTATAGCGCAGCCGGAGATTCTATCCGACAAGGCTGGGCTGTATGAGACCATGGTCAGGGAACTCATCGCCAAGGATAGGAAAGCAGCTACAAAGTACTTTGCGAACCTCTTGGATGGGTATGAGAATCAGGCGGAGATTCCTGCCTATGGCAGGATTGCCGAACATGAGCGTTATAAGGACAATCGGATTATCAGGCATCTGGATGCCGGGCTGATTGGGCAGTTTGAGCAGATGTGCCGCAATGCGGGCGCAACACTTTCCAGTGGTATGGAACTGGCCTGGGGGATGGTGCTGCAGACCGTCTGCCGTCTGGATGATGTGGTGTTTGGCAAGGTGGTTTCCGGCAGGGATAATACCTCCGCCGATGTGTCCGACCTGGTCGGCCTGTTCATCAATACGGTTCCCGTGCGGCTCAAGACGGGCAAGGATTCTACAGCGGCAGAACTTCTGCAGAATCTTCATGAACAGTCTCTGGAAGGCAATCCGTTTGATTTCTGCCCGCTGTCTGATGTACAGAAAGCGATTGGCATGAGCGATGGCTTGGTCTATTCCATTCTCTCCTTTGAGAACTACGGGGATGATGAGGATGGTTTGTCCATGCTGAAACCCATGCTCGTCAAGGAAGAGCATGTGGGCAGTTATGTCGGCATTGATGCAACGGCTTTGGCCGATGGCAGCATCGAGGTGATTCTGTCCTTCGACCCGCAGCGTTACCGCAAGATTGAGATGGAACGCATCTTTGCCCTTATGGAACATTACATTGCCTGCATGGTGGAGCAGCCTCAACGTTCACTTCATTCCATGCCGCTTTTAGACAAAGAACAGGAAGCGGAGCTTATAGCTCTGTCCAAAGGGCCGACCTATGTGTATGATATGTCTGAAACATGGGTGGATATGTTCCTCAAGCAGGTGAAAGAAAGACCGGAACATACGGCCGTTGTGGACAGCACAGGAAAGTACACCTACGGGGAATTAGAGCAAGTGTCCAACAGCATCGCAGTCTGGCTGAGTGAAAAGGGGACAAAAGAGGGCGACTTTGTAGCCCTGCGCATGGACCGTGTGAAGGAATTCCTGGCCGGTGTGATTGCCGTGGAAAAGCTGGGGGCAGCCTATGTGCCCATCGACCCGACCTATCCGGAGGACCGTATTGCTTACATGCTGGAGGACTCGGCTGCGCGGGCTGTTTTGACCGAAGAAGCGGTGGCGGAGGCCATAGCAAAATATCCAAAGGCAGAGTCGGTTAACCGCGCAGTGCCGCAGGGGCGCGCCTATATGATTTATACTTCCGGTTCCACGGGGCGTCCCAAGGGGGTAGTGCAGAGCCATCGTTCCCTGCGTGCCTACGTGGAATGGCGGCTGATTGATTTTGCTATCACCGAAAAGAGCGTTCATGCCGTGCATCCGAGTTTTTCCTTTGATGCATCTTTGGAGGATTTGCTCTGTCCCATCGCCGCTGGGTCTGAAATTCACATTCTGTCGGAGGAATTGCGCCGCAATATGGAGGAGATGAAGGACTACATCATCGAGCATGGCATCGTCCATGCCTCGTTTTCCACGCAGATGGGCATGGCTATGCTCAATCAGTATCCAGATTTGCCCATGCGTTATATGTTGATGGGCGGCGAAAAGATGCTGCCCTGCAGAAAGACGGATATCCAAATTGTCAATGGCTATGGCCCCACGGAATTCACCGTGGTTTCGTCCTATCACTGGGTAGACCAGGAAAAAGACATCGATATTCCCATCGGCCGTCCTGTGCCCAATACCTATTCCTTTATCTGTGACGCCTATGGCCATCTGCTGCCACAGGGCATGGCAGGCGAACTGTGTCTGGCCGGAAATCAGATTGCGGATGGTTACTGGAACAAGCCGGAAATCACGGCCAGAAGCTTTGTGCCCTGTCCTTTCCTGAAAGGTGAGAAGATGTACCGCACAGGTGATTTGGCACGCTACAATGAAGACGGGGAACTGGAATATTTAGGCCGCATAGACCATCAGGTCAAACTGCGCGGTTTCCGCATTGAACTCGGTGAGATAGAGAATTGTGCCAGCCAGTACGATGGCATTGAGCAGGTGGCGGCAGCTGTGGTGAAGGAGCAGCTTGTTCTTTATTACACGCAGGCAGAGGGCATCAAGATAGATATAGAACAGTTTAAGCACTTCCTGTCCGGGACACTTACGGAATATATGGTGCCAACCGTCTATATACCGCTGGATGTTATGCCTTTGACGCCTAATGGCAAAATCAACCGCAAAATCCTGCCTGTGCCGGACTTGCAGGGCCAGCACGTTGCCTATGAGGCACCGACCAACGAAATGGAGAAAAAACTCTGTGATGTCTTTGCCAAAGTCTTAGGCTTGGAAGAAAACAGTGTGGGTAGAAATGATGATTTCTATCTCTTAGGCGGTGACTCCATAAAATCCATGCGAGTCATGGCAACGGCGGATATTGAGGGATTGAGTGCCAAGACCATCTTCAAGTGCAAGACAGCACGGCGCATTGCAGAAGAACTTTCCGGACAGATGCTCGGGAATCTGCAGGAATACGATGAAGAAGCGCGGAGCAAGGCCATCCCCGCAACACTGGCGCAGATGCTGATGGTGGATGATCAATTCATGGACGTACGTTCGCCCATGTACAATATTCCCGTATTCTATCGCCTGAATGCAAAACTGGATGCAGAAAAGCTGGCCCAGGCAGTGGATGAGGCCGTAAGCCATCATCCCTCCCTCAACTCCGTGTTTACCATAGATTTGGATGGGGAAGGGGAAATCAGACAGCATATAGAGCCGGGAATTCTGCCCAAAACAACCGTTAAGGATGTTACAGAAGATGAACTGGAACAGCTTACGCAAACGCTGGTGCAGCCGTTCCGTATCTTCAATGCACCGCTTTTCCGCTCGCAGATTTTCCGCTGTGGTGAAAAATTGTACCTCTTTATGGATGTGCATCACATGATTTCCGATGGCACTTCGCAGGGCGTATTGCTCGCAGATATTGCCAAGGCCTACTGGGGAAAACCGCTGGCGCGCGATTACTATTACAGCTATCTGCGGCAGGAATGGGAAGCCCAGGGAACCAAGGAATTTGATGAGGCCAAGGCTTATTTCCAGAATCTCTTGGCCGGTCATGACTGGTGCAGGATTCCTACCCCGGATTTCGAGACATGGGAGACGGAATCGCTTATAGAGGCAGAAGATGACGTCGTGACCGTTCAGCAGGTGGATGCGGCGGAAAAACGCCGGGGCTATTCCCGTACCGTTTTGGCCATTACGGCAGCCATGCTCGCCTTGCAGGAATACTGTCATAAGGACGAAATCAATGTCGATTATCTCAACAGCAACCGTACGGAAAAATACCTGCAGAATACAGTGGGGCTGGTCTTCAAGATGCTGCCTCTGGCTGTGGATTTGCAGCAATATTCTTCTCTGGACATGCTGCTGCAGGAAGTGAACCGTCAGGTCATTGAGAGTTTTGCCAACAGTATTTGCGACTATAGTGCCAAGGAAAACATCGCCGAGGAAGATGCTATCGTGGTCAATTACGTTGCCCAGTTGGGTGATGCATCCAATATGGAAGGCTTTGAACCGACGGAAGTTCCTTTGGCCGGTGTGGATGAATCCATGATGGGACATGCCGACCTCTATCTGCAGGAGAAAAACGGCAAGGTCAATATCCATATCGAGTATTTGGCCCATGCTTATGCTGAGGGCAGTATCCGGAAATTCTTGGATATCTACATCAAGCATTTCAAACAGTTGGTAAATGGATGATGGGAGGGGGACCGTTGGATGAAAATAGAGCTTTCCGAACATTTTACGTATAAAAAAATATTACTCTACAGCCTGCCGAATATCGGCACCATGCTGGCGATTACTTCGTTTCAGATGGCAGATGGTTTTTTCGTATCCAACTGGCTGGGGGTAAGCTCCTTTGCGGCTGTCAATCTGGTATTTCCTCTGTTGATGATGCTGGTGGCGCCGGGCTTCATGATTGGTGAAGGCGGCAGTGCCTTTATCTCCAAGCTCAAGGGCGAGGGCAATATCGAAAAAGCCCGGCAGTATTTTACGCTGCTGGTGGCTGTGATATTTATCTGGGGCGCTTTCTTTAGTACCCTGATGTATATCTTCCTGCCGGAGATTGTCCGCTTGCTGGGGGCATCGGAAGAACTTGTGCCCTATTGTCTGCGATATGGGCGCATTCTGTTCCTGTTCATTGCGCCGCTGCTCATAACCACGTCATTTCAAAGTCTGTGGGTCATGGCCGAGAAATCGGAGACAGGTTTTTACCTTTCAGTGGTGCAGGGCGTGACACATGTTATTCTGGACTGGCTGTTCATCGTCGTGCTGGAATATGAGATTGAGGGAGCGGCTACGGCAACGGGGCTGGCAACTATCGTGAACACGCTCATTACCTTGTGGTATTTCTCCCGTCCCAATGCCTCCGGCTTGCATTTTGTGCGTTTCCACTTTGACCTCTATCGTCTGGCGAAGATTTGCTACAATGGCATATCCGAGATGGTCGATGCCGTTTCGGTCAACATTTTGGAGCTTGTCTACAATCTGCAGCTCATGCTGCTGCTGGGGCAATTAGGTGTGGCTGCTATCGGTGTGCACAGTTATGTTGGCGAGGTGTTTTTATCCGTCTTCTTTGCCATCAATACGACGACGGTGACGGTGGTCGGTTACAAATATGGTGCAGGGGATTTTGACGGCATAAGAGATTTGATGAAGAAGAACATCGTTTTGACGCTGGGCTTGGGCTTCGTCATGACCGTTGTCGGTGTTTCTTTGGCCGATGACATTGCCACCTTGTATCTTGGCTACGATGCTGAAGCACATGCTTTTGCGACCAGAGCCCTCAGAATTTGCGCACTGGAATTTTTCCTGTACGGTTTTTGCCTTGTGACCTCAGGCTTTTTTACGGGGCTGGACCGGGGCACGATTTCGGCAGTCATTGCCGTCTGCCAGTCGCTGATTGCGCCGATTGTCTTCATCTACTTGTTCCCGGTGCTGTTCGGTGCGGACAATATCTGGTACGCTGCCCCGGCGGCTACGGTGGTCGGAGCTATTCTTGGCACGGCTTTTCTGGTAAAGAAAATGCCGCTGCTGGGAACGGAAGAAGATTGATTGCGTTTCGTTAAAAAAATAGAAAAAGCCCGGACGAACTGATTCTTGTAGTGACCCCATAAAGTTAGACCTTACCGGTAGTAGCAATTATTTGCTGCTACCGTTTTTTTATGCTGCGGCA
>SVCA01000011.1 GCA_015058625.1 Pseudoselenomonas ruminantium
AAGGTAGATAGGTTGGGAGTGGAAGTGCCGTAAGGCATGCAGCGGACCAATACTAATAAATCGAGGGCTTAACTTAAGCAGAGCGTTATGCTTGAACAAGCATAACGAGCCAGTCCTAAAAAGTTCGTAACAAACACATCGCAATTTCTTCTGTATAGTTTTGAGTGTATAATACGTAAACTCCCCTAAGTCAGTTCTATGACGAAGGGGAGTTTTGTTGTATAATAAGCTTTGTGTTGTGATTCTAGTGAAAGAGGAAGTCTAATGGCATTTATAGAGGTAAACAATCTGACACATATATACAGTCAGGGCACAGAGCAGGAATTTTGCGCTTTGCGGGATGTGAGTTTTAATATCGAGCAGGGAGAGTTTGTGGCGATTTTGGGCGCCAATGGTTCCGGTAAGTCCACCCTTGCCCGACATTTGAATGGACTTTTGCTGCCGACGGAGGGCAGCTGCCAGATTCAAAATTTGGATACGCGCAATCCGCAGGATGTTTGGCAGATTCGCCGTCAGGTTGGCATGGTGTTTCAGAATCCGGACAATCAGCTGATTGCCGGTGTGGTGGAAGATGATGTGGCCTTCGGCCCAGAGAATCTGGGCATGGAGCCGGCTAAAATCCGTCAGCAGGTAACGGAGTCGTTAAAAGCTGTGGGCATGGAGAACTTCCGCAAGTTTGCGCCGCATTTACTGTCTGGCGGTCAGAAGCAGCGGGTGGCTATCGCTGGTGCGTTAGCTATGAATACCAACTGCCTGATACTGGACGAAGCTACAGCGATGCTGGACCCGCAGGGGCGCAAAGAAGTGATGGCTACAGTGGAACGCCTGCACCAAGAGCGTGGGCTGACTCTTATCGTTATCACGCATTTTATGGATGAGGCGGCCAAAGCTGACCGGGTACTGGTCATGGAGAAAGGTCAGCTGGTGCAAAGCGGCAAACCGCAGGAGATTTTTGCCGATGCGCCCCGCATGCATAAGCTGGGCCTGGCTGTGCCTTTGGCTGTCGAACTGGCCTGGCAGCTGCGTCAGGGCGGGCTGCAACTGTCTCATGATATTTTAAGTGCTGATGATTTGATTGCCGCGCTGGAGGCTCGTTATGTCCATTGAGTTAAAAAATGTAACCTATATCTATATGCCCAAAACTCCTTATGAACGTGTTGCTTTAGATGATGTATCCCTAGTTATTGAGCAGGGAAGTTTTACGGCCATTGCCGGGCACACAGGCTCGGGAAAGTCCACTTTGGTACAGCACTTAAATGGTCTGCTCAAGCCTGCTGATGGTGAAGTGCTGGTGGACGGCGTAAACCTGCATGGGAAGAACAAGGAAGACAAGGTCAAAGCATGGCATGCCCGTCAGCAGGTGGGCATGGTGTTTCAGTATGCGGAGACGCAGCTCTTTGAGGAAACCATCGAAAAAGATATTGCCTTTGGCCCGCAGAATCAGGGCCTTAGTGAAGAAGAGACAAAAGAGCGCGTTAAGGAAGCCATGGAACTGGTGGGCTTATCCTATGAAACGTATAAGGATGTGTCTCCGTTTGCGTTAAGTGGCGGGCAGATGCGCAGAGTGGCTATCGCCGGTGTCCTGGCCATGCATCCCAAGTATCTGGTACTGGACGAACCGGCAGCGGGACTTGACCCGCGGGGCCGGGAAGAACTGATGGCTACCATTCAGAAACTGCACCGCAAATGGAAGCTGACCATCGTGTTTGTGTCCCATAGTATGGAAGACATTGCACGTCTGGCCGATAAAATGGTGGTTATGCAGGCCGGGCATCTGCGTGCGGTGGGAACGCCGGCAGAAATCTTTGCCGATGCCCAGCTTTTGCAGGAGACTGGTTTGGAACCGCCGCAGATGATGCAGATTATGCAAAGGCTTCGTGCTGCCGGCCTGCCTGTGGACGAACATGCGTTGACGCCGGAGGCTGGCCTGCAATCGCTCAGGGAGGTATTCCATGTTAAATAATATTATGATTGGCCAGTATTTTCCTGGCGATTCTTTTTTGCATAGAATGGATGCCCGTGTGAAGATATGTCTGCTGCTGGTTCTGCTCATTGAAGTCTTTGTCTTTACCAGTGCAACTGTTTATATTGGCATGAGTGTTGTAACTCTTTTGTTGATTACGATTTCCCGGGTGCCGGTGCGCATGGTACTGCGTTCGTTAAAGCCCTTGTGGTGGATTATTCTCTTTACCTTTGTGCTGCATCTGTTCAGTCATCCGGAGCGCGAATTATGCCGTGTGTGGCAGTTTGTCATCACGCAGGAAGGCTTGGAGCAGGGGGCGTTAATCAGCGTGCGCCTGATGCTTTTAATCATACTCAGCACGTTGCTGACCTTTACGACCAGTCCTCTCAAATTGACGGATGCGCTGGAGAGCCTATTGTCACCGTTCAAGCGTCTGGGGCTGCCGGCGCATGAGCTGGCCATGATGATGACCATTGCCCTGCGGTTTATTCCGACGCTAATCAGTGAGACAGATAAAATCATGAAGGCGCAGCAGTCGCGTGGTGCTGATTTTGTCACGGGCAGTATCTTGTCGCGGCTAAAAAATATGGTGCCGATTTTGGTGCCGCTCTTTTTGTCGGCGTTTCGCCGGGCAGATGATTTGGCCTTGGCGATGGAAGCACGTTGTTACCGCGGGGGCGAAGGCCGTACCCGCATGAAGGAAATGAAGCTGGCAAGGCTGGATTATGTGGCGATTGCCATTTTTTCTCTGGTCAGCGTGGGATTAGGAGTTAGCTACACCTTATGAAGAGTGAACACAAAGAAGAAATGAAGGCCCGTAAGCGAAACATTGCGCTGAAGGTGGCCTATGATGGCACGGCGTATCATGGTTTCCAGCGGCAGAGCCCGCCGGTAGTGGCGGTGCAGAATGTGCTGGAAAAGAAGCTGGCCATTATCTTTGGGGATACCATTGAACTGGCAGCTTCGGGGCGCACCGATGCAGGGGTTCATGCCTATGGACAGGTGGTCAATTTCTTTACCAATGGCAGTATTCCCATCGACAGAGTGCCTATGGCGGTCAACAGTTTGCTGCCGGATGATATTGTGGTCAAGGAGGCATGGGAGGCGGATGAGGATTTCAGTGCCCGCCATAGTGCCAAGGCCAAGACCTATATCTATCGGATACAGCAGGGCACAACGCCCAACCCGTTGACGGCCCGTTATGCCTGGTATGAACGGCGCAAACTTGACATGTCAAAAATGCAGGCGGCGCTCGATTTAATCAAAGGCACGCATGATTTCAGCGCTTTTCGGGCTGCAGGCGGTGCGCCGATGAGTCCGGTGCGCACCATCTATGAGGCCAAGGTCGAGGAATGGCCGGGCGATATGCTCGAATTTACCATTTATGGCAATGGCTTTCTCTATCATATGGTACGCAATATCATTGGCACGGTGGCAAACGTAGGCTTAGGGCGCATCAGCGTGGAACGTTTTGCGGAGATTATGGAGAGCCTTGACCGTCATCAGGCCAGTGCGACTGCCCCTGCCTGCGGGCTATATTTGTACAGTGTTGAGTATTGATTAAGTGCATTTCGTAACAAATTAGCTTGCACCAAATGGTTGAATTTTATATAATATGAAAGGAACCTGAAAAAGGTTTATTTTAGGAATCAACTCAGGTGGTGAAATTATGAAGTCCCTTTTGAATGTGGGTATAGATGTGGGCTCCACGACCATTAAACTGGTGGTGCTTGACCATGAGAAGAATATTCTCTACAAGAACTATGCCCGGCATTTTTCAGAAATTGGCAATGCCTTGCAGGAGAATCTGACGCAGTTAAAATCTCTGGTGGGAGAGAAGAAGTTTACCTTCGCGCTTACTGGGTCAGCAGGTATGGGCATTGCTCAGCGTATAGGCCTGCCCTTTGTGCAGGAGGTTATTGCCTGCGCAGCAGCCGTAAAAAATCTCATACCGCAGACGGATACCGTGGTGGAACTCGGCGGCGAGGATGCCAAGATAACCTACTTCGGTGAGGCTCCGGAACAGCGCATGAACGGCGTTTGTGCCGGCGGCACCGGTTCCTTTATCGACCATATGGCTTCTTTGCTTTCTACGGATGCCTCCGGTCTTAATGAACTGGCAGAGAAAGGCAAGCAGATTTATACCATTGCTTCGCGCTGCGGCGTGTTTGCCAAGACGGATATTCAGGCGCTCATGAACGACGGCGCAGAAAAGGCCGATATCGCCCTGTCCATCTTTCAGGCGGTGGTCAATCAGACGATTGGCAATTTGGCACAGGGGCGCCCCATTGATGGTCATGTTGCTTTCTTAGGCGGTCCGCTGCATTTTCTGCCGGAACTGCGCAAGCGGTTTATTGAAACCCTGAAGCTCGATGATGACCATGTGGTTGACGTGGATTACGGCAACTACTTTGTGGCCATGGGGGCTGCTCTGTCCGATGAAGCGCAGGAAATGGATGTGGCTCGTCTGGAAAAGGGCATTGCTGAAGCGAAAACTGCTGCCGCCAGCGAAACCCGCCAGGCGGATTTTACGTTGTTTGAAAGTGATGCGGAGTATGAAGCATTCAAGGCCCGTCACGATAAAGACAAGGTAAAGCGCGGGGATATTGCAGGCTATCAAGGGCCTGTCTACGTGGGCATTGATGCTGGTTCCACCACCACGAAAATAACGGCGATTGGCCGGGATAAGGAAATTCTCTATACGTCTTACGGCAGCAATCAGGGTTCGCCGCTTTCCACGGTTGTGCGGGAAATGCAGGAACTCTATAAGGCTATGCCGGAAGGTGCTTATATTGCCAGCACCATGACCACGGGCTATGGTGAAGCCATCGTCAAGGCAGCTTTGCACGCTGATGGCGGCGAGGTCGAGACCTTTGCCCATCTGCGGGCCGCGCAGGAGTTCTGTCCGGAAGTTACCTTCGTGCTCGATATTGGCGGTCAGGATATGAAGTGCTTCTTTGTCAAAGACGGCAATATCGGCAATATCACGCTGAATGAGGCCTGCTCGGCAGGCTGCGGCTCCTTTATCCAGAATTTTGCCGAAGGCCTGTCCATGACACCGGCGCAGTTTGCGCAGAAGGCCTTGAAATCTAAGGCGCCTGTGGATTTGGGCACGCGCTGTACGGTATTTATGAACTCCAAGGTCAAGCAGGCCCAGAAGGAAGGGGCAGAAGTCGCCGATATTTCTGCGGGCATTGCCTTTTCCGTTATCAAGAATGCCTTGTTCAAGGTCATGCAGCTCAAAGATGTGCGGGAACTTGGCGACCATATTGTTGTGCAGGGTGGTACCTTCTACAACGATGCTGTACTGCGCTGTATGGAAAAACTGCTGGACAGAGAAGTTATCCGTCCCGATATCGCCGGCCTTATGGGCGCTTATGGCGCTGCGATTCTGGCGCAGGAAAGCGGGCAGGAGCATTCGTCAATCCTGCCGCTTGCTAAACTGCAGGAATTCCATGTGGAAACCAGCTCTTACCGTTGCAAGGGCTGTGGCAACAGCTGTCTGATTACCATGCAGAAATTCCCGGATGGCGGCAAGTATTTCACAGGCAACCGCTGTGAGCGTGGCGTGGGCGGACAGAAGCAGACCGAAGAAGAAACACCGAATATCTACACCTATAAATACAATCGGGTATTCAAATACTATCGTCCTTTGGAACATCCGAGCCGCGGTACGATTGGCATTCCGCGCGTGCTCAATATGTACGAGGACTATCCCTTCTGGTTCACCTTCCTGACCTTTTTGGGCTATCGGGTGGAATTGTCGGGCAAGTCCAGTGCGAAGATGTACTACAAGGGCATGGCTACGGTGCCATCTGATTCCCTTTGCTATCCGGCCAAGATTACGCATGGTCATATCATGGACTTGGTGGAAAAGGGCATCAAGAAGATTTTCTATCCCTGCGCGCCCTATAACATGGAGGACGAGATGCATGCTTCGGACAATCATTTCAACTGTCCGATTGTGGCGTCCTATGCGGAAAATATTCGTGGGAATATGGATGTTCTGCGCCAGCAGGAAGTGGAATTCATCCAGCCCTTTGTGCCCATAAATGATAAAAAACGGCTGACGGCCCGCCTGTTCGAGGAGCTCGGCAAGCGGGAAAACATCAGCAAACAGGAAATTGCCAGCGCAGTGGAGGCAGCCTATGTGGAAATTGCTCGTTACCGCGAAGATGTGCGCGATTATGGCAGAAAGATTCTGGAGCATATTGAGCGCACCGGACAGCAGGCCATTATGCTGGTGGGGCGTCCCTATCATGTTGACCCGGAAATCAACCACGGCATACCGGAGATGATTCAGTCCTATAAACTGCCGGTGCTCTCTGAAGATGCCGTTTATCATCTGCCGGTTAAGGCACAGCGTCTGCAGGTAGTCAACCAGTGGAGCTATCATGCCCGTCTGTACCATGCGGCGCAGTTTGTGGCTGAACATCCGAACCTCACGTTGATTCAGTTCAGCTCCTTCGGCTGTGGCCTCGACGCTTTGACCACGGAGCAGGTCAAGGATATTCTGGAAAAACATCAGCGCATCTACACGATGATTAAACTCGATGAGGTATCGAACCTTGGCGCGGCGCGGATTCGTCTGCGCTCCCTGATGGCGGCGCTGGCCCGCAAAAAGCCGATTGCGTATCAGGCGGTGCCCGATATCGAGCGTCCGCACTTTACCGAGGAATGCAAGAAAACCCATACGGTACTGGCCCCGCAAATGGCACCGATTCACTTTGAGCTGTTTAAGACCGTGCTCAACAAGCATGGCTTAAAGGCTGTGATTCCGCCGATGCCGGACAAGCATGCCATTGATACAGGCCTGCGCTATGTGCATAACGATATGTGCTATCCGGCCATTGTGGTTATCGGCCAGCTGATTTCCGCCTTGAAGGACGGACTCTGCGACCCTGACCATACGAGTATCATGCTGTTCCAGACCTGTGGTGCCTGTCGGGCCACCAACTATCTGAGCGTTTTGCGGCAGGCATTGAAGCATGCAGGCTTCCCGCAGGTGCCGGTGTTTGCGGTTCATGGCCTCAAGGAGGAAACAGATTCCTTCCATATGGGGCGCGGCATGCTCGTAGATGCCATTAAGGCGGCCGTCTACGGCGATACGCTCATGAACGTGCGCAACCGCATGATGCCCTATGAAATCACCAAGGGCTCAACGAAGGCGCTGTTTGATAAGTGGATGGAACGGGCCAAGGAAGAAATCGTCCGCGGCAATTACTTCCGTTTCCGGAAAAATATCAAGGCTATGGTCAAGGAGTTTGACCACCTGCCCATTGATGAACAACTCTGGAAACCGAAGGTGGGCATCGTGGGCGAAATCCTCGTGAAGTATCACCCGGTGGCCAACAACCATATCGAAAAAGTCCTGATGGACGAAGGTGCCGAAGTAGTCATGCCGGATTTTGTGGATTTCTTCCTCTATTCGGCTTATGATGCCATTGCCAAGCGGAATCTCTTGGCAGGCTCTTACAAGGAAGAAGTCTTTGGCAAGATGTTTATCAATATCTTGGAATTCTTCCGCCGTCCCATGAAGAAGGCCCTGCAGGAAAGCAGACATTTCCAGCCGCCTCATTCCATCTACGAAACGGCGGCCATGGCTTCCCGCCATGTAAGTCTGGGGAATATGGCCGGTGAAGGCTGGTTCCTGACTGGTGAAATGGTCAAGCTCATCGACTCCGGCGTGCCCAATGTGGTCTGCCTGCAGCCCTTCGGCTGCCTGCCCAACCATATCACGGGCAAAGGTGTGATGCACGAACTGCGCAACGCCTACAAGGGAGCCAATATCACAGCCATTGACTGCGATGCCGGTTCGAGCGAAGTCAACCAGCTTAACCGCCTGAAACTCATGCTGGCAGTAGCTAAAGAGCGCGGGCCAAAGCAGGAAAAACAAGAACATAATGATGCGGTGATTAATCGCTGATATTTTGAGACTGACTTGTCTTTTGAACAGGTCAGTCTTTTTATATGCAAAATGAAAATCAAGGACATGTGTCCTAAAAATCATTGACAGGTCAAAAAAATCTCGTTATTATGGAATAGTCGGAAGGGAACTTTTCACAGTTCCGCAACAACTTTATATTTTTATGGGAGACGATAAAATCCATGAAAACCTACAAACCTTTCAAATCTGGTAAAGTCCGTGAAGTTTATGAAGCTGATGGCAGCATCATCATGGTGGCAACAGACCGTATTTCGGCTTTTGACCACATTCTGAAGAACAAGATTACGGACAAGGGCGCAGTCCTGACCCAGATGTCTAAGTTCTGGTTTGATTTCACGAAGGACATCATTCCTAACCACATGCTGTCTGTAGACAATGCGGACATGCCGGAATTTTTCCAGCAGGAGGAGTTCAAAGGCAATAGCATGAAGTGCAAGAAGCTGCACATGATTCCCATGGAATGCATTGTACGCGGCTACATCACGGGCAGCGGCTGGGAAAGCTACAAGGAAAACGGCACCATCTGCGGTATCAAGCTGCCGGAAGGCCTGCAGGAATCGGAAAAACTTCCTGAGCCGATTTTCACGCCGAGTACTAAGGCTGAACTTGGCGACCACGATGAGAACGTCTCCCTGGAACAGGGTGCCAAGGTTCTGGAAAAAGAATTCCCCGGCCATGGTATGGAATATGCGGAAAAGATTCGCGACTACACCATTGCCATTTACAAGAAGTGCGCAGAGTATGCGCTGACCAAGGGCATTATCATCGCAGATACGAAGTTTGAATTCGGCGTGGATGAAGAAGGCAATATCGTTTTGGGTGATGAAGTGCTGACGCCGGACAGCTCCCGCTTCTGGCCGCTGGAAGGCTACGAAGCAGGCAAGAGCCAGCCGTCCTATGATAAGCAGTTTGTGCGTGATTGGCTCAAGGCAAATCCGGACAGCGATTATAAGCTTCCGCAGGAAATCATTGATAAGACCATTGCCAAGTATAAGGAAGCATACGAAGTTCTGACAGGCAAAACGTTTACTCGCTAAGATTTAGAAATCTTAAGGCCTTCCCCGTTGGGGAAGGTGGCACGCGCAGCGTGACGGATGAGGTAACGATGTAAACGATAATTATCATAAGAGAAGGGAGAGCAAAACTTTAATGAAAGCAGCAATTATCATGGGCAGCGATTCGGACTGGCCAATTTTGAAACCAGCTGTGGATATTTTGAAGTCCTTTGGCATTGAAGCCGAAGTGGTGGTGGCGTCTGCCCATCGTACGCCGGGCAAGGTGCGTGATTTTGTGCTTGCAGCACCGGAGAAGGGTATCTCTGTGTTCATTGTGGCGGCTGGCGCAGCGGCGCATTTGGCAGGCGTAGTAGCAAGCTATACGACGCTGCCGGTTATTGGTGTGCCCATCAATGCGACGGCACTCAATGGTATGGATGCGCTCTTGAGCACGGTGCAGATGCCTTCCGGTGTGCCGGTGGCGACGATGGCAATCAATGGTGCGAAGAATGCAGCGATTTTTGCGGTGCAGATTTTTGCGGTGGGCAATGCTGAACTTGCAGCAAAGCTTGCGGCATATCGTGAAAAAATGGTTGAAGAAGTGGAAAAGAAAGCAGCCCGTGTAGCTGCGCAGCTTTAAGTTGCGCGGCACCGGACTGTTTTTTAGTAGAAAAAAGTGAGAGATTGATATAACCATGTATGAAAATGGCTATAATGTAGAACCGAAATGGAAAGAGGAGTGCGGTGTTTACGGCGTGTTTTCCCGCACGGAAGATGTGTCGGGGCTGACCTACTTAGGGCTTTATGCCTTGCAGCACCGCGGGCAGGAAAGTGCAGGCATTGCTATTACCGATGGCGCCTGGATGGATGTTACCCGTGGTATGGGTCTCGTCAATGAGGTGTTCCGCCATCAGGTGCCCCATATGGAAAATCAGTGCATCGCCATCGGCCATGTACGTTATTCCACCACAGGCTCAAGTCTTTTGTGCAACACCCAGCCGTTGATGGTGAATTATTCGGGCGGCAAGATTGCACTGGCGCATAACGGCAATCTGACCAACGCAGCCGAAATCCGCCATGAGCTGGAAGAACAGGGCACGATTTTCCAGACGTCCATTGATTCGGAAGTCTTTGTGAACCTCATTGCCCGCAGCCGGGCAGAAACCGTGGAAGAAAAGATTATCGAGAGCCTGAAGAAGATTCGCGGTGCATATTGTCTGGCGATTATGACGGAGGATAAGCTGATTGGGGCTCGTGACCCGCAGGGGTTCCGTCCGCTTTGTCTGGGCAAGACGGAGGAAGGCAGCTATATCCTGTCGTCGGAAAGCTGCGGCCTCGATGTGGCTGGTGCTGAGTTCGTCCGCGATATTGCGCCGGGTGAAATGGTGGTCATTGACGACAGCGGCGTGAAATCCTATCCGTTCGCCATGCATGAGAAGAAGGCTTCCTGTATCTTTGAATACATTTATTTTGCCCGTCCGGATTCGGTCATTGACGGCCAGAGCGTCCATGATGCCCGCTTTATGATGGGGCGGGTACTCGCGCGCGAGGCAAAGTTCAAGGGCGATATCGTGATTTCGGTGCCGGACTCCGGTACGACGGCAGCTACGGGCTATGCTTATGAGTCGGGGATTCCCTTTGTGGAAGGGTTGATTAAGAACCGCTATATTGGCCGCACCTTTATTCAGCCGACACAGAAGAAGCGCGATACCAGCGTGAAACTAAAGCTCAATGCCATCCGTTCCGTGGTGGCGGGGAAATCCGTTATCATGGTCGATGACAGTATCGTTCGCGGCACAACCAGCGGCAAGATTGTCAATATGCTCAAGCAGGCCGGAGCCAAAGAGGTGCATATGTGCATCAGCAGTCCGCCGATTGGCTATCCCTGCTATTATGGGATTGATACTTCGGTGCGCAAGGAATTGATTGCTGCCACAAAGAGCGTTGAGGAAATCCGCGAGTTTATCGGTGCGGATTCCCTGCATTTCATTTCCCTGGAAGGGCTGAAATCCTGTGTGTCGGAAGTCAATGCCGACGATATGTGCTATGCCTGCTTCAATAGTGCCTATCCCATAGCCGATGGCGAAAAGCCGGCCGGTGACAGCAAGTATGTGTTTGAACAGCGCAAAAAGTGAGGAACAAGAGGATAATGACGGAAAAACTTACCTATAAAGATGCCGGTGTAGATATCGATGCGGGCAACCGCTCGGTAGAACTCATCAAGAACAGTGTGCGGGCAACGTACCGTCCGGAAGTGCTCGGTGACTTGGGCGGCTTTGGCGGCTTGTTTGCCTTAAATAGCGGCAAGTACAAGGAGCCCGTGCTGGTATCCGGCACGGATGGCGTGGGCACGAAACTCAAACTGGCCTTTATGCTCGATAAGCATGATACTATTGGTCAGGATGCCGTGGCCATGTGCGTCAACGATATTTTGGTGCAGGGGGCAGAACCTTTGTTCTTCCTCGACTATCTGGCGGTGGGCAAACTTTTGCCGGAACAGGTGGCCGATGTCGTAACCGGTGTAGCAGGCGCCTGCAAGGAATCCGGCTGTGCCCTGATTGGCGGCGAAACGGCAGAGATGAATGGCTTTTATCCCGAAGGAGAATACGATATTGCCGGCTTTGCCGTAGGCGTGGTGGAAAAGAGCAAGCTCATCACCAGCGCCAAGGTCAAGGAAGGCGATGTGATTCTTGGCCTGCCGTCCTCCGGCGTACATTCTAACGGCTATTCCCTCGTGCGCCGCATTGTCTTTGATCATAAGGGCTTCAAGGGCGATGAATATATGGAGGAACTGGGCAGGACCATCGGTGAGGAACTCCTGACGCCGACGCGCCTGTACCCGAAATCCTGTCTGCCGCTGATTGAAAAATTCGATATTCACGGCATGGTGCATATCACGGGCGGCGGCTTCTACGAGAATATCCCTCGCGCTTTGCCCGAGGATTTGGCAGTGGAAATCGACACGAGCAAATGGGAAATGCCGGCTATCTTCCGTCTCCTGCAGCAGTGGGGCAATGTGGACTGGCCGGAAATGTACCGTACCTTCAACATGGGTATCGGCATGATTCTGATTGTCGCTGCTGAAGAAGCAGAAGCGGTCAAGGCACATTTGCAGGCGGCTGACGAAACGGTTTATGAAATCGGTAAGGTCGTCAAAGGCGGCCATGATGTAACATTGCAGGGCGGTGTGTTCGTTGGCTAAGGAAAAATTAGGTGTTCTTTGTTCCGGCCGCGGCACAGATTTGCAGTCCATCATCGATGCGATTGAAGCGGGGCAGGTTCCTGCCGAAATCGCCATAGTATTGACGGATAAGGAAGCCTATGCGCTGGAACGGGCAAGAAAGGCCGGCATTGAAGCGGTCTGCGTTGACCGCAAGCAGTTTGACGGTCGTGAGCCCTTTGAAAAGGCCTTGATTGAAAAGCTTGAAGCCGCAGGTGTAACACTGGTGGTGCTGGCAGGCTTTATGCGGATACTTACCCCGTATTTTGTAGGGCATTTTGCCGGACGTATCATGAATATTCATCCGGCGCTTTTGCCCAGTTTCCCCGGCGCCCATGCCCATCGGGATGTACTGGCCTATGGCGTGAAAGTCAGCGGCTGTACGGTGCATTTCGTGGATGAAGGCACGGATTCCGGCCCTATCATCATGCAGGCGGCTGTGCCGGTGCTCGATGATGATACGGAGGAAACCTTGGGCGCAAGAGTGCTCAAAGAGGAACACCGGATTTATCCGGAATGTATCCGGCTGTACTGTGAAGGCAAGTTAAAGGTTGAAGGCCGTAAGGTGACGATTTTAGAGTAAGACGCGTAAAGGAGAACAGATAAATGCAGATTAAGCGTGCCCTGATTAGCGTATCCAATAAAGAAGGCGTGGTTGAGTTCGCCCGCCAGCTCCATGAAGCCGGTGTGGAAATCATCTCCACGGGCGGAACGATGAAAGCCATCAAGGAAGCAGGCATCCCTGTAACCTATGTCAGCGATGTGACAGGCTTCCCCGAAATCATGGATGGCCGCGTAAAGACGTTAAATCCCTATATTCATGGTGGTATCCTCGCGGTGCGGGACAATGCCGAACATGTGGCGCAGATGGAAAAGCATGGCATCAAGGGGATTGACCTCGTAGCGGTCAATCTCTATCCGTTCAAGGAAACCATTGCCAAGCCGGATGTAACGCTGGCAGAAGCCATTGAAAATATTGACATCGGCGGCCCGGCTATGGTACGCGCTTCGGCCAAGAACTTCAAGTTCGTGACCATTGTGACCAATCCGGCTAAGTATAATGAAGTAATTGCCCAGATTAAGAAAAATGGCGGTGTCGATGACCGTACCCGCATGGAACTTGCGCAGGAAGCCTTTGCCCATACGGCGGCTTACGACACGATGATTCAGGATTATCTGGCAAAACAGCTGGCAAAATAAGGGGCGAAACCATGAATATTTTAGTAATCGGCAGTGGCGGCCGGGAGCATACGTTAGCGTGGAAGCTCGCTCAGTCGCCGAAGGCAGATAAGATTTATGCATTGCCGGGCAATCCGGGCATGGCTGATGTGGCGATGTGCGTGGAAGGTATTGCTATTACGGATAATGCGTCGATTGTGGATTTTGCGCAAAAGCATGCGATTGGGCTGGTCGTAGTCGGCCCGGAAGTACCCCTGACCAATGGCTTAGTGGATGCAGTCACGGCAGCAGGTATCAAGGCGTTTGGCCCCACGCAGGCGGCGGCGCAGATTGAAGGCTCCAAATCCTTTTCCAAGGATTTGATGAAGAAATACGGCATTCCCACAGCTAAGTACGAAGTGTTCACCGAGGCAGAGGCAGCTCGGGAGTACATTCGTAAAGAAGGCGCGCCAATCGTTATCAAGGCGGACGGCCTGGCCGCGGGCAAAGGTGTTATCGTGGCCATGACGGAAGACGAAGCATTGCAGGCTGTTGCGGACATTATGGAAGATAAGGAATTCGGCAATGCAGGTTCGCGCGTAGTTATTGAAGAATTCATGGAAGGCGAGGAAGCATCCCTTCTATGCTTCACCGATGGCAAGACCATCTGCCCCATGATCAGTTCGCAGGATCATAAGCGCGCCTATGATGGTGACAAAGGCCCCAACACTGGCGGCATGGGCACTTATGCCCCGGCTCCTGTCATGACGGATAAAATGGTGCAGGAAACCTATGATAAAATTCTTGTGCCGACCATCAAGGCCATGGAGCAGGAAGGCAAGCCCTATAAAGGCTGTCTCTATGCCGGCCTGATGATTACGGCAGACGGGCCGAAAGTTGTGGAATTCAACGCACGCTTCGGTGACCCGGAAACGCAGGTTGTTCTGCCGCTCTTAAACAGTGATTTGGTAGAAATCATGCTGGCCTGCGCTGATGGAAATTTGGCTGAAGTACAGATTGACTGGTCAAAAGATGCCGCAGTCTGCGTGGTTATGGCGGCAGGCGGCTATCCCAAGTCTTACCGCAAGGGTGATGCGATTACCGGCTTGGATGAGGCCAAGGCAGCAGGGGCGTTGGTGTTCCATGCAGGTACGGCACATAAAGACGGTAACATTGTCACGGATGGCGGCCGCGTTCTTGGCGTGGTGGCCAAGGCTGGTGATGTGCGTTCGGCAGTAGCTAAGGCTTATGCCGGGGTAGAGAAGATTTCCTTTAAGGATGCGTTCTATCGCAAAGATATTGCGCATAGGGCATTAGAAAGATAAGATTTCTTTCTAATTAAATAAGATATGCTAAGAAGCTCCGGTGCTGATAATACCTTTCCTTCACTTAGACAAGCTTGTCAAACATTTTGGAAAGATATTATCAGCACCGGGGCTTTTTTCGTGTAATTGGAATCAAAATGATTTCTATGCTAAGAGGTGAAGGTTCTTTTGGATGATTTATAGGCGTAATTTGTTCGAAATAAGAGGAGTTTGCAACGTGTTTTTTCGTGAATGAGAGGCAGTTTGAAATTTTTTTTGCGTTTTGATACGCGAGGTAACGTGTACACGAAAAACTTTGTAAAATAAGTGTTGACAGGGATTTTAGTGGATGCTAATATATAGAAGTGCCTGATTCGAGGGCATGATTTTAGTGATACAGGGGAGTGAAAACAATGACACTGGAAGCACTGAAAACAGCCAAGCGGGTCATTGGTATCAAACAGGTTGCCAAAGCGGTAAAACGCGAAGCGGCAACGGAAGTCTTTATCGCTGATGATGCAGATGCCAAGGTGGTTGAACCTTTGGAAACGCTCTGCACGGAACAGAATGTACCGGTCAGCCGCGTGAGTTCGATGAAAGAGCTGGGGACAGCTTGCAACATCGAAGTTGGTGCGGCAGCGGCGGCAGCGATTAAGTAATACGCCTATTTGTTAAAAATCGTAAGCTCTGCTTGCGATTTTAATAAATAATAAATTCTCAATATGAAGGAAGGAGGTGCATGTATGCCTACTATCAACCAGTTAGTTCGTAAGAGCAGAAAGAGCATGCAGGAGAAGTCCAAAGCACCAGCACTTAAGAATTGCCCGCAGAAACGTGGCGTTTGCACTCGTGTTTACACGTCTACGCCGAAAAAGCCGAACTCGGCTCTGCGTAAAGTAGCTCGTGTTCGTTTGACGAACAGCATCGAAGTTACTGCATATATTCCGGGCATTGGTCATAATCTTCAGGAGCATAGTGTTGTTCTGATCCGTGGCGGTCGTGTTAAGGACCTGCCGGGTGTTCGTTACCACATCATCCGTGGTTCTCTCGATACTGCAGGTGTGCAGGATCGTGCTCAGGGCCGCTCCAAGTATGGTGCGAAACGCGCTAAGAAGAAATAATACAGCTTCGCAAATGAAGACTATGATAAGGAGGTAAAACAATGCCAAGAAAAGGTGCCGTACCTAAGCGTGACGTACTGCCGGATCCGGTGTACCACAGCAAGACGGTTACAAAATTCATCAACAAGGTAATGCTCTCCGGTAAGAAGAGTGTTGCTGAACGCGTCGTATATGATGCATTTGAGACGATCCGCGCTAAGACGGGCAAGGATCCTCTGGAAGTTTTTGAGACGGCTCTGAAGAACGTTATGCCGGTTCTCGAAGTTCGCGCTCGCCGCGTCGGTGGTGCTAACTACCAGGTTCCGGTTGAAGTTCGTCCGGACCGCCGTATGACTCTCGGTATTCGCTGGATCGTGAATTATGCACGTCTCCGTGGCGAAAAGACTATGGACGAGCGTCTCTCCGGTGAACTCATGGATGCTGCCAACAACACTGGCGCAGCAATCAAGAAGAAGGAAGATACGCATAAGATGGCCGAAGCCAATAAGGCATTCGCTCATTATCGTTGGTAATCTTTTCTATTATATAAGGAGCGATATTAAAAGTGGCAAGAGAGTATTCCCTTGAAAAAACTCGTAATATCGGTATCATGGCTCACATCGATGCTGGTAAGACGACTACTACTGAGCGTATCCTCTTCTACACCGGTGTAAACCACAAGATCGGTGAAGTTCACGACGGTGCTGCTACCATGGACTGGATGGTTCAGGAGCAGGAACGCGGCATCACGATTACGTCTGCTGCTACCACCTGTCATTGGAAAGACCATCGTATCAACATCATTGATACTCCGGGTCACGTGGACTTTACGGTAGAAGTTGAACGTTCCCTGCGCGTACTCGATGGTACCGTAGCAGTTCTGACTGCTCGCGGTGGCGTTGAGCCTCAGACTGAAACCGTATGGCGTCAGGCTGAGAAGTACAATGTTCCTCGTATGGCTTATGTCAACAAGATGGACATCACGGGCGCAGATTTCTACAATGTTATCAACATGATGCATGAACGTCTCCAGGCCAATGCAGTAGCTATCCAGCTGCCGATCGGTGCTGAAGATACCTTCCAGGGCATCATCGACCTCGTTAAGAACGAAGCCATCGTTTATGAAGACGACCTCGGCAAAGTTGCTGACGAAGTTGCTATTCCTGATGACATGAAGGAAAAAGCTGAAGAGTATCGCGAAAAGCTGCTCGAAGCTCTCTCCGAACTCGATGACGAGTTTATGGAAAAATATCTCGGTGGCGAAGAAATCACTGAAGAAGAGATTAAGAAAGTCATCCGTAAGGGCACCGTTGAGTGCAAACTCGTTCCGGTAACCTGCGGTACTTCCTATCGTAACAAGGGCGTTCAGCCCCTGCTCGATGCCATCGTTGATTACATGCCGGCTCCGGTAGACATTCCGCCTATCAAGGGCATCAATCCGGATTCCGGTGAAGAAGACCATCGTCCGTCCAGTGACGACGAGCCGTTCTCGGCCCTGGCCTTCAAGATTATGACCGACCCCTATGTTGGTAAGCTGGCATTCTTCCGCGTTTACTCCGGTGTGCTCGATGCTGGTTCCTACGTGTTCAACTCCACGAAGGGCAAGAAAGAGCGTATCGGCCGTATCCTGCAGATGCACGCTAACAACCGTAAGGAAATCGAAAAGGTTTACAGCGGTGATATCGCTGCTGCTGTTGGTCTTAAAGACACCACGACTGGTGACACGCTGTGCGACGAAGCACATCCCATCATCCTCGAATCCATGGAATTCCCGGATCCCGTTATCTCCGTTGCTGTTGAACCGGCTACGAAGAACGACCAGGAAAAGATGGGCGTAGCTCTCCAGAAACTGGCTGAAGAAGATCCGACCTTCCGTGTACGTACCGATCAGGAAACTGGTCAGTGCATCATCTCCGGTATGGGCGAGCTTCACCTCCAGATTATCGTTGACCGTATGCTCCGCGAATTCAAAGTGGACTGCAAGGTTGGCGAACCGCAGGTTGCTTATCGTGAAACGATTCGCAAGACGGTTAAGTCCGAAGGTAAGTTCGTACGCCAGTCCGGTGGTCATGGTCAGTACGGTCATTGCTGGCTCGAACTCATTCCGCAGGAACCGGGTGAAGGCTTCAGCTTTGAAAATAAAGTTGTCGGTGGTGCAATTCCGAAGGAATTCATCAACCCGATCGAAGCCGGCGTAAAGCAGGCTATGGAAACTGGTGTTGTTGCTGGTTATCCGATGGTGGACATCAAAGCTATCGTTTACGATGGTTCGTTCCACGAAGTTGACTCCTCTGAAGCAGCGTTCAAGGTTGCCGGTTCCATGGCATTCAAGAGCGGTGCAGAGAAGGCAAATCCGGTTCTTCTTGAACCGTATGTTAAAGTCGAAGTCACCGTTCCTGAAGAATACATGGGCGATGTCATCGGCGACCTGAACTCCCGTCGCGGCCGTATCGATGGTATGGAAGCACGCAACGGTGCTCAGGTAATCAACGGGTTCGTGCCTCTTTCCGAAATGTTCGGTTACTCCACGGATCTCCGTTCCAAAACTCAGGGCCGAGGGAACTACAGCATGGAAGTAGCTTACTATGATGAAGTTCCTAAGAATATAGCCGAAAAGGTTATTGCTAAAAACAAAGGCGAATAAGGGAGGAAAAAACACAAATGGCTAAAGAAAAGTTTGAGAGAACTAAACCCCATGTTAACATTGGTACCATTGGTCACGTTGACCATGGCAAGACGACGCTGACGGCTGCAATCACGAAGTGCCTGGCTGAAAAAGGCATGGCAAAATTCGAAGATTACGCTGATATCGATAAGGCTCCGGAAGAGCGTGAACGCGGTATCACCATCAACACGGCACACGTTGAGTATGAGACGGAAAAACGTCACTATGCACACGTTGACTGCCCGGGCCATGCTGACTATGTAAAGAACATGATCACTGGCGCTGCTCAGATGGATGGTGCTATCCTGGTAGTTTCCGCTGCTGATGGCCCGATGCCGCAGACTCGTGAGCACATCCTGCTCGCTCGTCAGGTAGGCGTTCCTGCAATCGTTGTATTCCTGAACAAGGTTGACCAGGTTGACGATCCGGAACTGCTCGAACTCGTTGAAATGGAAGTTCGTGAACTGCTCTCCAGCTACGAATTCCCTGGCGATGACATCCCTGTTATTGCTGGCTCCGCTCTGAAGGCTCTGGAAGGCGATGCTGACATGCAGGCTAAGATTTATGAGCTGATGGATGCTGTTGACGAATACATCCCGACTCCGACCCGTGACACGGATAAGCCGTTCCTGATGCCGGTCGAAGACGTATTCACGATCACTGGTCGTGGTACGGTTGCTACGGGCCGTGTAGAACGTGGCGAACTGAAGCTGAACGACACGGTTGAAATCGTAGGTCTCCAGGATGAACCGAAATCCACGGTTGTAACGGGTATCGAAATGTTCCGCAAGATGCTCGACAGCGCTGTTGCTGGCGATAACATCGGTGCTCTGCTCCGCGGTATTGACCGTAAGGAAATCGAACGCGGTCAGGTTCTGGCTAAGCCGGGTTCCATCAACCCGCACACGAAGTTCAAAGGTCAGGTTTACGTTCTGACTAAGGAAGAAGGCGGCCGTCATACTCCGTTCTTCACGAACTATCGTCCGCAGTTCTACTTCCGTACGACTGACGTTACGGGCGTAGTTACTCTGCCGGCTGGCACGGAAATGGTTATGCCTGGCGATAACATCGAGATGGATGTTGAACTCATCACTCCGATTGCTATCGAAAAAGGTCTTCGTTTCGCTATCCGCGAAGGTGGTCACACGGTTGGTGCAGGCCGCGTAACGGAAATCGAAGGCTAATTATTAGTCAATCAATCCCATGATAAGAGCGGCGCTCGCGCCGCTCTTATTTAAGGGTTGATATAAATATGGTACCCCCCAACGCGATGACGTGGCAGATGGCTCGGCGTTGTCCGAGGGAACTGTTACGGAGAAATGTTTGGGCCAAGAGTCCGGACGATAAGGAGGAAAACAAATTGTCTAAGAACCAAAAGATTAGAATCCGGTTGAAGGCTTATGATCACAAAGCCCTCGATCAGAGCGCAGTAAAGATTGTGGATACTGCAAAGAAGACTGGTGCTATGGTATCCGGTCCGATTCCACTCCCGACGGAGAAAAATATCTACACGATTTTGCGTTCCCCGCATGTCAATAAGGATTCCCGCGAGCAGTTCGAAATGAGAACTCATAAGCGTCTTATCGACATCCTGCAGCCGACGAACAAGACAGTAGATGCCCTGATGCGTCTCGACCTTCCGGCTGGTGTAGACATCGAAATCAAATTATAATCCGAGGAGGTGGAATGAATGTCTAAAGCAATTTTAGGTAGAAAACTGGGCATGACCCAGATCTTCACGGAAGAGGGCAAGGTTGTCCCCGTTACTGTTGTAGAATCTGGCAACAACATCGTTATCCAGAACAAGACGGTTGAAAACGACGGTTACAATGCTGTTCAGCTTGGCTTCGGTGAAGTTAAAGAACATAAGGTAAACAAACCGCTGAAGGGCCATTTCGACAAGGCTGGTGTTAAGCCGGTTAAGTTTATCCGCGAAATGCGTCTTCAGGATGCTTCTGAATACAAAGTCGGTGATTCCATCGGCGTTGACATATTTAGCGAAGGCGAATTAGTCGATGTTACTGGTACTTCCAAGGGTAAAGGTTTTGCCGGCGGTATCAAACGTCACAACTTTGCTCGTGGTCCCATGGGCCATGGTTCCAAATCCCATCGTGAACCGGGTTCCACTGGTGCGATGATTTCCGGTCCTGGCGGACGCGTGCTGAAAGGCAAGAAGCTGCCTGGCCGTATGGGTGGACAGCGTGTTACGGTTCAGCGCCTCACGGTTGTCCGTGTAGATGCAGACCGCAACCTGATCCTCATCAAGGGCGCTATTCCGGGCCCGAAGAAGAGCTTCGTTGTGATTAAGAACACCGTTAAACCGGGCAAAAACTAATTGGAAGGAGGAAAACCTAAATTATGGCTACAGTAGCAGTTTATGACATCACCAACAAGCAGGTTGGCGATATCGAACTCAATGACAATATCTTCGGCGTAGAGATGAACGCAGGTCTTCTCCATCAGGCCGTTGTTATGCAGCTCGCAGCACAGCGTCTCGGCACGCATGCTACGAAGACGAGAAGCTTCGTCCGCGGTGGCGGTCGCAAGCCTTGGAAGCAGAAGGGCACCGGCCGTGCTCGTGCTGGTTCCACGCGCAGCCCGCTGTGGGTAGGCGGCGGTACGGTATTTGGTCCGCATCCGCGCAAGTATGCTTTCAGCATGCCCCGCAAGCAGCGCCGTCTGGCTATCAAGTGCGCTCTTTCCGACAAAGTGAAGAATGGCGAACTGGTAGTTCTCGACAGCCTCGAATTCGAAGCTGCCAAGACCAAGCAGGTTGTTAAGATGATGAGCGATTTCTCCGTTGAGAAGAAGGCTCTCCTCATCACTGCTGATGAAGCAGAAAACGTAGAAAAGTCTGCACGCAATATTCCGGGTGTTAAGGCAATCAGCATGATGGGCCTCAATGTTCATGATATCCTGAATCATGACAAGCTGTTCATCACGAAGGATGCCGTTACCCGTATCGAGGAGGTATTCGCATAATGGAAGCACGTGATATCCTGATCCGTCCGCTGATTACGGAAAGAACGACTCAGCTCATGGCTGAAGGCAAATACGTCTTCGTTGTTGCGAAAGCAGCCAACAAGATTGAAATTGCTAAAGCAGTTGCTGAAATCTTCAACGTAAAAGTTGAAAAGGTCAATACGGTTAACGTACTTGGCAAAACGAAGCGCATGGGCCGCAACGTTGGCAAGCGCGCTGATTATAAGAAAGCTATCGTTAAACTCGCTGCAGGCAGCAGCATTGAGCTTTTCGAAGCGTAAACCCTTGCAAGGAGGAAATTTAAGTGGCAGTAAAGAGTTTTAAACCTTACTCTGCAGGTCGCCGTTTCATGACCGTCGCTTCCTTCGACGAAATTACGGCAAGCAAACCTGAAAAATCCCTGACTGAGCGCCTGGTGAAAAAAGGCGGCCGCAACCAGCAGGGCAAACTGACCGTTCGCCATCAGGGCGGCGGCCACAAGCGTCTGTATCGTGTAATCGATTTCAAGCGCAACAAGGATGGTATTCCCGCTCGCGTAGCTACCATCGAATATGACCCGAACCGCAGCGCTCGTATCGCTCTCCTCAACTACGTTGATGGTGAAAAGCGTTACATCCTCGCTCCGAACGGTCTGAAAGTCGGCGATAAAGTTGTATCCGGCCCGGATTCTGATATCAAGGTTGGTAATGCCCTGCCTTTGAAGAACATCCCCGTTGGTACGACCATTCATAACGTAGAGCTGAAGATTGGCAAGGGTGCCCAGCTGGTTCGCAGTGCTGGTACTTCCGCTCAGCTCATGGCAAAGGAAGGCGATTACGCACTCCTCCGTATGCCGTCTGGCGAACTTCGCAAGGTGCATATCAACTGCCGTGCTACCATCGGTGAAGTTGGCAACCTGGAGCATGAAAACATTACGATTGGTAAGGCTGGCCGTAACCGTTGGCTGGGCGTTCGTCCGGAGAACCGCGGTACTGCTATGAACCCGAACGACCATCCGCATGGTGGTGGTGAAGGCCGCAGCCCTGTTGGCCGCAAGAACCCTGTTACCAAGTGGGGCAAATGCGCTATGGGTGCCAAGACTCGTCGCAAGAAAGCTTCCGATCGTCTCATCGTCAGAGGCCGCACGAAATAATGATAGAATCGGGCAGGCAGCTTAACGCCGCCTGACGGAAGGAGGATACACTTTGTCAAGATCGATTAAAAAGGGACCTTTCGTTGCAGAAAGCCTCATGAAGAAAATCACGGCTCTCAACGAAGCTAACGATAAAAAAGTTGTAAAGACCTGGTCCAGAAGCTCCACGATTTTCCCGGACTTCGTAGGTCATACGATTGCTGTTCATGATGGCCGCAAGCATGTTCCCGTTTATGTAACGGAAGACATGGTTGGCCACAAACTCGGTGAGTTCGCTCCCACCCGTACCTTCAAGGGTCATGCTGGTGAAGAGCGCAAGACCGGACTCAAGTAATTTTGCGAAAGGAGAATCCTTGTGGAATCTAAAGCAGTAGCTAAGTTCGTTCGCATCACTCCGCGCAAAGTTCGTGTTGTCCTGGATCTCATCCGTGGCAAGAACGTCGCAGAGGCCTTTGCGATTCTGAAATTCACGCCGAAAGCTGGCGCTGTAGTAGTTGAAAAAGTTCTGCGTTCTGCAGTAGCAAACGCTGAGAACAATTATGATATGGACGTTGACAAGCTCGTCATCAAGACGGCTTTCGCTGATGACGGCCCAACGATGAAACGCATCCATCCGCGTTCCCGTGGGCAGGCCTTCAAGATTTTGAAGCGCACGTCCCATGTAACCATCGTCGTAGACGAGAAGAACTAAGAAGGAGGGAAACGGATTGGGTCAGAAAGTAAATCCGCATGGTATTCGTCTTGGCATCGTCAAGACTTGGGATGCTAAGTGGTATGCAGACAAAGATTTTGCAGATAACCTGCATGAAGATATTAAAATCCGCGATTATCTGAAGCAGAGCCTTCAGGCAGCTGGTGTTTCTCGCGTTGAGACGGAGCGTAGCAAGAACCGTCTGAAGATCACGATTCACACGGCTAAACCGGGTATGGTAATCGGTCGCGGTGGTTCCGGTATCGAACAGATCAAAGAAGGTCTGAAGAAGTACACGGAAAAGAAGGTTGACATCAATATCGCTGAAATCAAGCAGCCGGATATGGATGCAACGCTCGTTGCTGAGAACATTGCTCAGCAGCTCGAACGCCGTATTGCTTTCCGCCGTGCTATGAAGCAGGCTGTTGGCCGTACGATGCGTCTGGGCGCCAAGGGTATCAAGGTTGCTCTGAGCGGCCGTCTTGGCGGTGCCGAAATTGCTCGTAAGGAAGCTTATCGTGAAGGCAGCATTCCTCTGCACACGCTTCGCGCTGATATCGACTACGGTACGGCAGAAGCACATACGACTTATGGCCGTATCGGCGTAAAAGTATGGATCTTCAAGGGTGAAGTTCTTCCGGAAAGAAAGCAGCGTCAGGCTGTAGCTGAAGGGAGCGAAGCTTAATGTTATTACCAAAGAGAGTTAAATACCGTAAGCAGTTCCGTGGCCGTATGAAGGGTAAAGCTCATCGCGGCAACACCGTAAGCCATGGTGAATATGGTCTGGTTGCTCTGGAACCTGCTTGGATCACGAACCGTCAGATCGAGGCTGCTCGTATCGCTATGACCCGTTACATCAAACGTGGTGGTCAGGTTTGGATCAAGATTTTCCCGGATAAGCCGGTAACGGCAAAACCGGCTGAAACCCGCATGGGTTCCGGTAAAGGTTCGCCTGAGTACTGGGTAGCAGTAGTTAAACCGGGCCGCGTACTGTTCGAAATGGACGGCGTATCCCGTGAAGTTGCTCAGGAAGCTATGCGTCTTGCAGGCCACAAGCTGCCGATCAAGACGAAGTTCGTTGTTAAAGAAGATGTAAAAGCAGAGGGCGGTGAAGTAAATGAAGGTTAATGAAATCCGTGAAATGAGCGCTGATGAGCTTAACCAGAAACTTACTTCGCTCAAAGAGGAACTGTTCAACCTCCGTTTCCAGCTCGCTACTGGCCAGCTCGAGAACCCGATGCGTATCAAAGAAGTAAAGAAGACGATCGCCCGCATTAAGACGATCCAGCGCGAAGCCGAACTGAAGGCCTAATCGCACACTGATATGCAGAAGGAAGGAGGCTCCCTAATGAGCGAAAGAAACGTACGTAAAGTTAAAGTCGGTAAGGTTATCTCCGACAAAATGGATAAAACGGTTGTTGTAGCAGTAGAAGAGCTCGAGCAGCACAAGCTCTACAAGAAGCCGGTTAAGAGAACTGTAAAGTTCCATGCTCACGATGAGAAGAACGATGCTCACGTAGGCGATAAGGTATCCCTGATGGAAACCCGCCCGCTGTCCAAGACTAAGCGTTGGAGAGTTGTCGAAGTCATCGAACGCGCTAAATAAGCCAAAATTAAGAAGAAGGAGGTCCAACAATGATCCAACAGCAAACAATCCTGCAGGTTGGCGACAACACTGGTGCAAAAGAAATCATGTGCATCCGTGTTCTCGGCGGTTCCTACCGCAAGTATGCCAACATTGGTGATGTAATCGTAGCTGCAGTTAAATCCGCTGCTCCGGGCGGCACGGTGAAGAAGGGCGATGTCGTTAAGGCAGTTGTCGTTCGCAGCGTGAAAGGCCTGCGCCGCGCAGACGGTTCCTATATCCGTTTCGATGAAAACGCCGCAGTTATCATTAAAGACGACAAGACTCCGAAAGGTACGCGTATCTTCGGACCGGTAGCTAGAGAACTTCGCGATAAAGACTTCATGAAGATCGTTTCCCTGGCTCCTGAAGTACTTTAATTGTGAGGAGGTGCGATTTTGGCATTCGTTAAGATGAACGTTAAGAAGGGCGATACGGTCGTTGTATTGTCCGGCAAAGATAAAGGCAAGCAGGGCAAGGTTATCACTGCTATGCCCAAGCACGGTAAGGTTGTTGTGGAAGGCGTTAACAAAGTTAAGCGTCACACGAAGCCGAACCAGAAGGCTCCCCAGGGCGGTATCCTGGTAAAGGAAATGCCCATGCACGCTTGCAAAGTTATGCTGGTTTGCCCGGCATGCTCCAAAGCAACCCGCGTTGCTCATAAGGAAGTCAATGGCAAGATGGTTCGCGCCTGCAAGAAGTGCGGCGAAGTTATCGACCAGACGAAATAATTTGGAAAGGAGGAGCATAAGTGGATAGATTACAGGAAAAATATCAGAACGAAGTCTGCAAGGCTATGACCGAAAAGTTCGGTTACAAGAACGTAATGCAGCTTCCGAAAGTTGAAAAGATTATCATCAACATGGGCGTAGGCGAAGCCGTTGGTAACCCCAAGGCTCTGGACTCTGCTGTAGCTGATCTGACGATCATCTCCGGCCAGAAGCCGCTCCTGACCCGTGCTAAGAAATCCCTCGCTGCCTGGAAACTGCGTGAAGGCATGCCCATCGGCTGCAAAGTAACCCTTCGCGGTCAGCGCATGTACCAGTTCCTCGATAAGTTCATGAACGTTGCCCTGCCGCGCGTACGTGACTTCCGCGGTGTAAGCGACAAGGCTTTTGATGGTCGCGGTAACTACGCTATCGGCCTGAAAGAGCAGCTCATCTTCCCGGAGATCGAATACGATAAGATCGACAAGCTCCGTGGTATGAACATTGTTATCGTTACGACGGCACAGACGGATGAAGAAGCCAGAGAGCTCCTGAAACTCATGGGTATGCCGTTCAAAGCATAAGGAGGTAAGGAAACTTGGCTAAGAAAGCTATGGTAGAAAAGTGGAGCAAAGAACCGAAGTTCTCCACTCGCGGTTACAACCGTTGCAAAATTTGCGGCCGTCCGCATGGTTATATGCGTAAGTTCGATATGTGCCGTATCTGCTTCCGTGAGCAGAGCTACAAAGGCGCTATCCCTGGCGTAACCAAAGCCAGCTGGTAAGATTGATTTAAGTAAAAGGAGGATATCGATTCAATGGCAATGACTGATCCTATTGCAGATATGCTGACTCGTTTGCGCAATGCAAACAGTGTATACCACGAAAGTGTTGAAATCCCGGGTTCCAAAATCAAAACGGCTATCGCTGAAGTTTTGAAGGAAGAGGGTTTCATCAAGGACTACACCTTCACTGAAGATGGCAAGCAGGGCGTTATCTCTGTTTCCCTCAAATACGGCCCGAACCGTGAGAAGGTTATTTCCGGTATCAAACGTATTTCCAAGCCTGGCCTGCGTCAGTACGCTAAGAAGAGCGAACTGCCCCGCGTTCTCGGCGGCTTGGGTATCGCCATCATCTCCACTTCCAAGGGCATCATGAGCGACAAGCAGGCTCGTAAAGCTGGCCTTGGCGGCGAAGTTGTTGCATACGTTTGGTAATCGAAAAGTAGTCAGGAGGTGTACAGATGTCAAGAATTGGTAATGCACCGATTGAAATCCCAGCAAACGTAACCGTCACTGTTGGCGATGACAATTTGGTAAGTGTTAAAGGCCCGAAAGGTGAACTTTCCCGCCACATTAACTCGGAAATGAAAATAACCGTTGAAGGTAACGTTCTGAAAGTAGAACGCCCCTCCGACGATAAGACCCACAGATCTCTTCATGGTCTTTCCCGTACGCTCATTAACAACATGGTTATCGGCGTAACGGAAGGTTTCTCCAAGAACCTCGAAATCAATGGTGTCGGCTACCGTGCTCAGCTTAAGGGCACCGCGCTGAACCTGTCCCTGGGTTTCTCCCATCCGGTAGTTGTTGAACCGCCGAAGGGCATCAAATTCGAATGCCCCTCTGCTAACGCTATCACGGTTTCTGGTATCGACAAAGAAGTTGTTGGCCAGATTGCCGCTGAAATCCGCAGCTTCCGTGAACCCGAACCGTACAAAGGCAAGGGCATCAAATACGCTGGCGAACATATCCGTCGTAAAGAAGGTAAAGCCGGCGCTAAGGGCAAGAAATAAGGTACTGATTCGAGAAAGGAGTGAATCTCTGTGCTGGTTAAAGCAGATAAAAATAAGGCACGTCAGAAACGTCATCTGCGTGTCCGCAACCATATCGCAGGTACGGCAGCTCGTCCGCGCCTCAACGTATATCGCAGCCTGGCAAACATTTATGCTCAGGTCATTGATGATGAAAAGGGCGTAACGCTCGTTTCCGCAAGCACTCAGGACAAGGGCTTTGAAAACTACGGCGGCAACATCGAAGCAGCTAAGGCTATCGGTGCTGAAGTTGCTAAGCGTGCTCTCGAAAAGGGTATCAGCGAAGTTGTTTTCGACCGTGGCGGTTATGTATACCATGGCCGTGTGGCTGCTCTGGCTGAAGCTGCTCGTGAAGCAGGTCTGAAGTTCTAAATCATCAATACTGAAGGAGGTAAATGAATGGCTAGAAATATGGACAACGAAACTCCAGAGTTCGAGGAGAAAGTTGTATACATAAATCGAGTTGCGAAAGTCGTCAAGGGCGGCCGCCGCTTCTCGTTCAGTGCTCTCGTTGTTGTTGGCAACAAGAAGGGCAAAGTTGGCGTAGGTCTCGGCAAAGCTGCTGAAGTTCCCGAAGCTATCCGCAAAGGCGTTGAAGATGCAAAGAAGAACCTCGTTGAGGTTGCTCTCTTCGATGGTCGTACGATTCCTCATGAGATGCTCGGCATCTTCGGTGCTGGTAAGGTTATGCTGAAGCCGGCTGCCAAAGGTACCGGTGTTATCGCTGGCGGCCCGGCTCGTGCCGTACTGGAACTGGCCGGCATCCATGACATTCTGACCAAGTCCCTGGGTTCTTCCAACCCGAACAACATGGTACGCGCTACGATGGAAGGCCTCAAGGCCCTCAAGCGTGCTGAAACGGTTGCTGAACTCCGTGGCAAGACGGTTCAGGAAATCTTAGGTTAAGGAGGGCGCGACAATGGCAAAAATTAAAGTAACTCTTAAAAGAAGCCTTATCGGCCGTCCCGAAACGCAGCGCAAGACTGTTCGTTCTCTTGGCCTGCGCAAGATCAACTCTGTTGTTGAACTGCCGGACAACCCGGCTATCCGCGGTCAGCTCCATAAAGTTGAGCATCTGATTACCGTAGAAAAAATCGCAGAATAAGATAAGAACAGGAGGTGCACGCAGATGAAATTACATGAATTACAGCCAGTAGCTGGTTCCCGCAAGGTTCGCAACCGTGTAGGTCGCGGTCTTGGTTCCGGCAATGGTAAGACTTCCGGTAAAGGTATGAAAGGCCAGAACTCCCGCAGCGGCGGTGGCGTTCGCACGGGTTTCGAAGGTGGCCAGATGCCTCTGTACCGTCGTCTCCCGAAGCGCGGCTTCAAGAATATCTGGGCTAAGACCTTCGCTGAAGTGAATGTTGAATCCCTGAACCGCTTCGAAGATGGCACGACGGTTGATCCCGTTGTTCTCGTTGAAGCAGGTATCCTGAAGAATGTTCAGGATGGCATCCGTATTCTCGGCAACGGCGAACTCACGAAGAAGCTGACGGTTCGCGCTAACGGCTTCACGAAGTCCGCTGAAGAGAAAATCACCGCTGCAGGCGGCCAGATCGAGAAGATTGAGGTGAAGTAAGGTGCTTTCAGCCCTTGGCAACGTATGGAAAATTCCGGAGCTTAGGCAGAAAATAACCTTTACTTTGATTATGTTTGCCATCTTCCGGATGGGGACGCATATCCCCGTTCCGGGGGTTGACCCGACAGCGATTGAGCAGTTGTTCGCAAACGGCAACCTCTTTGGTCTGTTAGATCTCTTTTCTGGTGGTGCTTTCAGTAAGTTCTCCATCTTCGCAATGTCCATTACTCCATACATCAATGCGGCGATTATCATTCAGCTGCTGAATGTGGTAATCCCCACACTGGAGCAGTGGTCGAAGGAAGGTCAGGAAGGACACAAAAAGACCACCCAGGTTACACGCTACCTCACGGTAGTATTGGCTTTCCTCCAGGCGATTGGCATGTCCATCGGCCTGAAGGCAGCTATTTTGAATCCAAGTCCCGTCAACATCCTGATTATTGCAATCACGCTGACGGCGGGCACGGTGTTCTTGATGTGGCTCGGTGAGCAGATTACGGCTAACGGTGTTGGTAACGGTATTTCCCTTATCATCTTTGCCGGTATCGTAGCAGCTCTGCCGAAAAACATCGGCACCATTTACCATTACGTCCAGGCTGGAACCATCAGCTACTTCTCCGTGTTTATGTTTGCCCTCATCGCAATCGCTATGGTGGTATTCGTAGTACATGTAGAAAACGGCTTCCGCCGCATTCCCATTTCCTACACGAAACGGGTTGGTGCCCGTGGCACCTACGGTGGTCATTCCAGCCACATTCCCCTGAAAGTCAATCAGGCGGGCGTAATCCCAATTATCTTTGCGTCATCCGTGCTGATGTTTCCAGTAACCATTGCCCAGTTTATTGAGATTCCCTGGGTAAAGACCGTTGCCAGTTATCTGGAGTGGGGTAAACCGTTACAGACTACATTATATGTAGGCATGATAATCTTCTTTACCTACTTCTATACTGCGGTTACTGTAAAGATATCGGATATGGCAGAGAATCTGAAAAAATACGGTGGTTTCATCCCAGGCATCCGTCCGGGACAGCCAACGGCAGATTATTTAGATCATGTCATGACTCGTATCACGCTTGCTGGCTCGATTTTCCTGGCCTTCATTGCAGTACTGCCGAATATGGTAGCAGCCGCTACCAATATTCAGGGTGTATACTTTGGCGGTACGGCCCTGCTGATTGTCGTGGGCGTTGCCCTTCAGACCATGAAGCAGATTGAAGCCATGATTGTTATGCGCCACTACGAAGGGTTCATGAAATAAAGGAGGCAAAAACATGCATATCCTGTTAATGGGCCCCCCGGGTGCCGGTAAAGGCACGCAGGCGGCTGAACTGGTCAAAGCGTTTGGTGTTCCGCACATCTCCACGGGCGATATGTTCCGTGCAGCTGTGAAGGAAGGTACCGAACTTGGCAAGCAGGCAAAAGCCTGCATGGACGCAGGTAAACTCGTTCCTGACGAAGTTACCATCGGCATTGTCCGTGAGCGTCTTGCCAAAGATGACTGCAAGAAAGGTTTTATCCTCGATGGTTTCCCTCGTACCGTTGACCAGGCAGATGCCCTCAAAGGTATTTTGGAAGACCTCGGTTTAAGCCTGACGCGTGTCCTGAACATCAATGTTCCGGCAGCTGACCTTATCGAACGCGCTGTGGGCCGCCGCATTTGCAAAAAATGCGGTGCTACCTACCATGTGAAGTTCAACCCGTCCAAGACGGAAGGAACTTGCGATGAGTGCGGCAGCGAACTCTTCCAGCGTGCTGACGATACGGAAGAAACGATGAAGAGTCGTCTCTCCGTATACGAAGACAGCACCCGCCCGCTGATTGATTACTATCAAAAAGCAGGCCTCTACACGGAAGTGGATGGCAGACAGGCGATTGACAAAGTTACCGCAGACCTCATTGCAGTTCTGAAGGGCTGAGTCAAACCGTTGGTGAAATTCACGCAGCGATAGAGATTGTTGTAAGGGCGGCAGGAACTGCCGCCCATTACAATGATTAAAGAATTTTGATTAACAACCTGTTGTTGGGCATGGCATTTAACAAGAAATGCAAAAGCTCCTTAGATGACTTTGGCCCAACCAATTTATACATCTGCAAGAGGAGAAAAACATGTCGAAACAAGATGTTATTGAAGTAGAAGGCAAAGTCCTGGAGGCACTGCCAAATGCAATGTTCCAGGTTGAGCTAGAGAATGGTCATGTTGTACTGGCGCATGTATCCGGCAAGATTCGCATGAACTTCATCCGTATCCTTCCGGGAGACAAAGTCACTATCGAACTCACGCCGTATGACTTAACGCGTGGCCGTATAACCTACCGATTCAAATAAGGTCATCTCCGCTTTTGCTTATAGTTTGCTGTGTTTGTTATCATTTCAAATTTTTTATAAAAAAATTCACTTTGCCACTAGGCAAGGGGGAGCAAACATGCTATACTAGCAAAATGAGACTGACAATAAGGAAAAGGGGGCACAACGAAAATGAAGGTAAAACCGTCAGTAAAGCGGATTTGTGAAAAATGCAAAGTCATTAAGCGCAAAGGCCGTGTTATGGTCATCTGCGAAAATCCGAAGCATAAACAGAGACAAGGTTAATTAAGAAATAAGGAGGTGCTTTATTAATGGCACGTATTGCCGGTGTAGATTTACCCCGTGACAAGAGAATTGAAATTGCATTAACGTACATCTTCGGTATTGGTCTGAAGACTTCCAAGGACCTGCTGAAGGAGACTGGTATCAATCCGGATACCCGTACGCGTGACCTCACGGAGGATGAAGTTGTAAAACTTCGTGATGCCATCGATAATAACGTTATGGTAGAAGGTGACCTTCGCCGTGAACGTCAGATGAACATCAAGAGACTCGTTGATATCGGCTGCTACCGTGGTCGTCGCCACCGTCTTGGTCTGCCCGTTCGTGGTCAGAACACCAAGAACAACGCCCGTACCCGTAAAGGCCCGAAAAAGGCCGTAGCAGGCAAGAAGAAATAAAGGAGGGTTAACTGGTGGCAGTTAAGAAAGCAGTCCGCACGAAGAAAAAAGTTCGTAAGAACGTCGAATATGGCGTAGCCCATATCAGTTCTACGTTTAACAATACGATTGTAACGCTTACCGATAAGAGCGGTAATGCACTTTCCTGGGCCAGCGCAGGCGGCCTTGGTTTCCGTGGCTCCCGTAAGAGCACGCCGTTCGCTGCACAGATGGCAGCAGAAACGGCTGCAAAGGCAGCTATGGAACATGGCCTCAAGCAGGTCGAAGTATACGTTAAGGGTCCTGGTGCCGGCCGTGAAGCCGCAATCCGTTCCCTGCAGGCAACTGGCCTCGAAGTAAACATGATCAAAGATGTTACTCCGATTCCGCACAACGGATGCCGTCCGCCGAAGCGTAGAAGAGTTTAATAGGAGGTGCAAGTAAAAGTATGGCAATTGATAGAGTACCAGCCCTGAAAAGATGCCGTGCCCTCGGCATTGAACCGGCTGTTATCGGTCGTTCCAAAGAATCCAAGCGTCAGCCGCGCCGCACGAACCGTAAGGTTTCCGAATACGGCATGCAGCTGAAAGAAAAGCAGAAAGCAAAATTCATCTACGGCGTACTGGAAAAGCAGTTCCGTGGATACTACGATAAAGCTAAGAAGATGCAGGGTGTAACGGGTGAAAACCTCCTTGGTCTTCTTGAGCGCCGTCTGGACAACGTTGTATATCGTCTTGGCCTCGCTAACACGCGTCGTCAGGCTCGCCAGCTCGTTCGTCACGGTCACTTCACCGTTAACGGCCAGCGCGTAGACATTCCGTCCGCTTTGGTTTCCGCTAACGATGTAATCGCAGTTAGCGAAAAGAGCCAGTCCAACGCTTTCTTCAAAGAACTGAAGGAAAGCAGCAATGCCCTGTCCGCTCCGGCATGGCTTCAGGCTGACCAGGCTAACCTCACGGGTACGGTAACGCGTTTCCCGAACCGTGAAGAAATCGATGTTCCTGTTAACGAGCAGGCTATCGTCGAGTTGTACTCCAAATAATGAATATTTGTGCCTGTGTGCATAGTGTTCGATTAGTTATTGAGGAGGTTCATTCCAGATGATAGACATCGAGAAACCGAAAATTGAAATTGTGGAAATCAGCGAAGACAACCGCTACGGCAAGTTCGTCTGCGAACCGCTCGAACGCGGCTACGGCACGACGTTTGGCAACAGCCTCCGCCGTATGCTCCTGTCTTCCCTAGAAGGTTCTGCAATTACCTCCATCCGTATTGATGGAGTGCTCCATGAGTTCTCCACGATTCCGGGTGTCCGGGATGACGTGACCAATATCGTTCTGAACCTGAAGCAGCTCTGCCTCAAGATGCAGGGCAACGAGCCGAAGGTTATCCGCATTGATGTGGAAGGCGAAAAGGAAGTTACGGCTGCCGACATCATCTGTGATGCCGACATTGAGATTCTCAATCCGGACCTCCATATTGCAACGGTTGACGAAACGGGCAAGCTCAAAATTGAGATGACCGTTGCCCGTGGCCGTGGCTACATTCCGGCAGAACGGAACAAAAAGCCGGATGACACGATTGGGGTAATCCCCATCGATTCGATTTTCTCCCCGGTACAGCGTGTAAACTACACCGTGCAGGACACGCGTGTAGGTAACGAAACCGACTATGACAAGCTTATTCTCGAAGTATGGACCGATGGTTCCCTGCGTCCAGAAGAAGCTGTCAGCAAAGCAGCCGGTATCCTCGTGATGCACCTCAAGCTGTTCCAGAGCATGGACGGCCTGCCGGAAGAAATCGAAGAGGAGGAGGCAACCTTCCCCGAAGAGGTAGAGGACGATACTTCCAAAGTTTTGGAAATGACCATCGAAGACCTCGACCTCTCGGTACGTTCCTTCAACTGTCTGAAGCGTGCTAACATCAACACGGTCGCTGACCTTGCTGAAAAGACGGAAGATGACATGATGAAGGTCCGCAACCTCGGCCGCAAATCTCTTGAAGAAGTCAAGAAGAAGCTCGAGGAACTCGGTTTAGCGCTGAGAGTAAACAACGATTGAAAAGAGGGAAATAAATGAGCTACAGAAAATTAGGACGTAACTCCGCAGCCCGCAAGGCGCTGTTCACTAGCATTCTTACTTCCTTCTTCAGATATGGACGCATTGAAACGACGGAAGCAAAGGCAAAAGAGCTCCGCAAGTTCGCTGAGCAGCTCATCACGCTGGCAAAGCGCGGTGACCTGAGCGCTCGTCGCAAGGCAATCGCATCCCTTGCTGATGAAGATGTAGTAAGAAAGCTGTTCGATGAAATCGCAGCAAAATACGCAGACCGTCAGGGCGGTTACACCCGTATCCTGAAACTCGGCGTACGCCGCGGTGACGCAGCTCCGATGGTTATCATCGAGCTCGTGTAATTTTAGATTACAACAAGCAGAGTCCTGACCGAAAGGTCAGGGCTTTTTTGCGTGTGAAAATATGATAAAATTGTGACAAAGGGGGCGATATTATGCTAACACAAGAAATCGAACTTATAAAAAATCAGTTTGTCAGTAGATTGTCGCCAAAAAGAATATATCTATTTGGGTCTTTTGCAGAGGGCAGAGAAACAGAAGACAGCGATTTTGACTTCTATATCATAGTAGCAGACGGTACCACTAACCTCGTAGACTTGACGGCTGAAGCGTATAAAGCCATTCGCCATGTCAGAAGTCGGGCTGTAGATATTATCATTGGTACGGAAAGCAGTTTTGAAGGCCGCAAGATGAAGATGGGGATTGAGAATGAAGTAATGAATAAGGGAGTCCTGCTTTATGCCGCATGAGAATATAAATGATGCTAAAGTATGGCTTAGTTATGCACAAGATGATCTGGGAGTAGCAAAGCATTCTACGAAAATAAACTACCATCTTCGATGCAACCTCTATTGCAGGCAGTATGATAATTTTATCTCCTGAGATATGCAGTTTTTAGGGAGCCACTAAGGCAATGGTGAAGGATGTAGACAATTCGGAGCTTGTGGATGTGCATCAGCATCTGGTGCAGAGTCCTGTTTTGGGGTCAATATCTTTGAAAGAATTTGTGAATGTTGCAGATGAATATGTATGATTGGCCGCCTTAGGAGCGGTGTTAATCATCAACCCAACGTCCATTGCCGAATATCACACCGCCGTGAATCATCACAGGGGTGCTTTTTGCAGCGGTACGGGTGGGGATTCTTGCCGACAGTCTGCAGGGCGTATCGAGGATATAGGCAGTAGCCAGTACGGCATTATCCTTGATTTTGCGATATGCCTTGCTGTCGAGTTCAGCTGTATAGACTTCAAAGCTGTGCGGGGCAATGGTGGTGGTGCATAGTGCCTGAGTAAAGGCCATGCCATCCGACCATTGCCATATTTTTTTGCCGTTTTTGTCGCTGATTATGAAATCGTAGATTTGACCATTGCGGTGACTGGCGGTATATGGTGTATCGCCATTGTTGCTGACTTTTAATTCCATCACCAGCTGCCCGCTTTTTTCCGTAAGGGAGAGTTCTTCGACCAAGGCTTCATACTGGAGGGCGGCATAGGTGCTGCCGCTGCTTACCGTGCCTGAGCCTGAAGCCGGAAAGCTGATGCCGATGCCTGTGCCAAAACCGGCATAAGTGGTTGTGGGGCTGAACAGGCAAGCAGCAAGTAATAACGGAATCAATGTTTTACGCATAATCGTACCTCCTGACGATAAGTTTTCGTTTGCTAAAATAATTCAACCCGGACAGGATATATCCCTGCCAGTCCTCACTGTATAAAGGGGATTTTCCACGCATCTTCCAGCCGTTCGCGTGTCCAGCGGGCATTGGCCGGACTGGTGGACGGTAGTTTATGGAAATGGAGGTCTGGGCAATCGAGAAGCGGCTTGTTGTATTTCTTGAAGCAGGCAAAAGATTTATTGCCGTTGAAGCAGATGGTATGGATGTGGGGATATTGCTTCAGCAGGGCAGAAAAATCATTGCCCTGTTCGTTGTGAATGTCGGCATCAAGGCTGCCTTCCCGTTCGCAGGTGGCAATGGAATCCCATAGTGCAATATGATGGCGCAGCAGCATCTTCAGGCGTTCTGCATAGACTGCCGGTGCGTCGCTTTGCTCTAAAATATGGGCCATCAGGGGCCAGAAGCGGTTTTGGGGATGGGCATAATACTGCTGGGCTTCAAGGGAAGCCACGCTGGGCATGGAGCCGAGAATCAGATGGGTACAGTTTTCGTCAATGCTGGGACGAAATCCTTGGCATTGAAAAGCGGATACGGACAAGAAAACACCTCCTGTTGTTTTGTCTCTATCATATCATGTTGAAGCGGACAATGTAATCACCTGCATATTATTTTTTTGGTGGCAGGATTTGCATGGCTTAGCATAGAATTGATAAGAATTAAGTGGGATAATGTGTATTAGAAACTACAGGAGGGAAAAGCATGGCCAGTAAATTTTATCGTTGCAGCCGTTGTGGCAACATTGTCGGCCTGATTCAGGAAGGCAAAGGCACTTTGGTGTGCTGTGGTCAGGACATGGAGGAACTGACGGCCAACACCACCGATGCGGCACAGGAGAAGCATGTGCCAGTGGCAGAGTTCGATAAGGCCGCAGGTGTGCTCAAAGTCACGGTGGGCTCGGTGGCGCATCCGATGACGCCGGAGCATCTCATTGAGTGGATTCATGTACAGACGAAGAACGGCGGCATGATGCGGCGACTGACCTCTGAGGACAAACCGGAAGCAGTGTTTAAGATTGCCGATGGGGATGAACCTCTGACCGTTTTTGAATACTGCAATCTCCATGGCTTATGGAAAGCGGATATCTGAATCTGAATAAGATTTGAGCGTGGCCCTGACAGGCTTGAGCAGGCTGTTGGGGCTTTTTTTGCGCCTATGGCTGTGATACAATAAAAGCCGTAAAGAAAAGACGTTAAGGAGCAGTATGGATGATTGAACGGATTGACAGCCCTGCCAACAAAAAGGTCAAACTGGCGGCGGCGTTGAAGCAGCGCAAACAGCGGGAAAAGACGGGGCTGTTTGTGGCCGAGGGTATCAGGCTCTGCGAAATGGCAGCAGATGCCGGCTGGCAGATAGAATTCGGACTTTTGACTAGTCAAATTTTGGAGCAGAAGCGAGGAGCCGAGCTGGTGGAAAAATTGACTGGTCAAAATTGTCCGCTCTATGAGGTGCCGGACAATATCTTTGCCAAGGCCGCAGGTACGGAAACGCCGCAGGGCATCATGCTGGTGATGGCGCAGAAAAATCCCTCCCTGCCAGCGGGGGCAGAGAGGGATAAGCCGCTCTATGTGGTGATGGATGGGGTGCAGGACCCCGGCAACGCCGGTACGATTATCCGCACGGCAGATGCGGTGGGTGCGGACGGTGTCATTCTGCTGAAGGGCACCGTGGACGTGTACAGCGACAAGGCCGTGCGCTCCACTATGGGCAGTATCTTCCATGTGCCGGTATACAGCGGTGTTACGCAGGATGAATTGACGGATTTTGTGCAGGAAAGTGGTTTGCAGCTTTTGGCTACGGCCTTGGATGAAACGGCCAAACCGCATTTCCAGCAGGACTTTACCCAAGGTACAGCGGTGGTGCTTGGCAATGAGGGCAATGGCGTATCGCAAGAGCTCTTGGCGGCTGCACAAAAGACCTATATTCCCATGTATGGGCAGGCGGAATCGCTGAACGTGGGCATGTCGGCGGCGATTGTGCTCTATGAAGCTCTGCGGCAAAGGAAGTTTTGAGGATTGCGTTAATATCTATATGCTAAGGCGCCCGGTGACTGACGATGCTTTTCCTCTGCTTAGACAAGCTTGCCAAACGCGACGGAAAAGTATCGTCAGTCACTGGGCTTATTTCATATGAGGATTACTGCCAATGACAATAGATACCTAAAATGCCCTGTTTGATGTTGACGGTCAGTTTTGACTGGTCAGGCAGCAGTTCGTTGCTGATGGCGTTGGGGAAGGTTTGAGTTAAGGTGGCGTTCGTAAGGGGCCAGCGGACATTGTTGATAGTTACGCCGGTACAGGCAGCGGTAAAGGGGAGCAGGGAAATGGCCTGGGGCTGTTCTTGGAAATGAAAAGTCAGTTCCTCATCCTTTTTGACGAAGGCGATGGTTTCCTGTTCATCGCTTATAATGCAAGGCACTTTTTGCTGGGCGCAGGAAAACATCAGACTATAGAGGTGGTCGAAGCGGCCGCCGAAGGCTCCCGTGATGAGAATGGCGGGAGCGCTTTTCATTTTTTCCAGGGCCAGCTGAGTGTCCGTTAAATCCTTCGCGGTGGGAAATTCCTCCACGGGTACGCCGAGGCTTTTGCCCCATTCCCAGGTGGCAGGGGCGGCGCTGTCGCCGTCGCCGAGGATGTAATCCGGGCGTATGTTTTGTGCATGGCAGGTATCAAGGCCGTGGTCAGCGGCAAAGATTTTGGCAGTAGGCGGCAGTTCCTGCAGCCAGGCGGCGGCAGGAGCACGGCCGCCGGTAATCAATAGCCAGGGCTTTTGGCAGAAGGCTGGGCTTTGGATAAGAAGCTGGGGCAGCTTTATCCCGGGAATATCGTTTGACGTCATAACTTTTACCTCGATTTATGTTATAATGATAACTATAGCATAACACGGAGTGGGTTATGGGACAATGTGTATTGGAAAGGAGCTGGCAAAGGATGGTTCAATTTACGTATTATGGTCATGCTTGTTTTCTGTTGGATGATGGCAAGTATAAGGTGCTTTGTGACCCGTTCCTGACAGGAAATCCCAAGGCAACGGTGAAGCTTGAGGATGTGGAGGCAGATTTCATCCTGATTACCCATGCGCATGGCGACCATTTGGGGGATGCACCGGAGATTGCTGACCGCACAGGTGCCGGACTGGTGGGGATACCAGAGGTATTAGGACTGTGTGATGAGCGGGTGCCAGGACTCAAGCAGCATCCCATGAATTTGGGCGGCTCGCTGACTCTGCCCTTCGGCAAGGTACGCATGACGCTGGCACAGCACAGCAGCGGCGTACCGGGCGGCATTGCCTGCGGCTATGTCATCTATATGGGCGGCTTGAAGATTTACTTTGCCGGGGATACGGCGCTGTTCTCGGACATGCAGCTTATCGGCAAGAAGGATGATTTGGATTATGCCATCCTGCCCGTAGGCGATAATTATACCATGGGACTTGAGGATGCGGCCATGGCGGCACAGCTCTTAAATGCGCGGCATATCATTCCCGTTCACTACAACACCTGGCCCATCATCAATCAGGATGTGCGCCATTACAAGGAGATTACTGAGGCCATGACCCGGGCAGAGGTACATATCGTTGAGCCGGGCGGCACTTGGGAAATGCAGGCATGACAGGCAAAGAAAAGTTAATTGTGATCTTAGGCCCCACAGCGGTGGGGAAAACGGATTTATCCATAGAACTGGCAAAAAAATTAGAGACAGAAATTATTTCCGGTGATTCCATGCTCTTTTACCGGGGCTTTGATATCGGTTCGGCCAAGCCCTCGGCTGCAGAGCGGCAGGGCATTGTCCATCATCTGGTGGACAATCTGGAGCCGTGGGAAAATTTTAATGTGACGGATTTTGTGGCCGAAGCCCGGCGGCTGATTACGGATATAAATAGAAGGGGGATGATTCCCCTTATTGCCGGCGGCACGGGGCTTTATATCAAGGCACTGCTGGAAGGCTATACATTTAATGAAACCGCTGACCATAGCGAGTATCGGCAGGAAATGACGATACTCGCTGAAGAAAAGGGCAAAGAATACGTGCATAACCTGCTGGTGCAAGTGAATCCGGAAGCGGCGGCAGAGATTCATGCCAACAACCTGCGCCGGGTGATTCGGGCGCTGGAGGTAGCGCATTTTGGCGGAGAGCAGATTTCCCGCCAAAAGGAATACGGCGAGGGCGATTTGTGCTATGATGTTTATGTTATCGGTCTGAATCGTGAAAGACAGGGACTCTACCAGCGAATCAATCAGCGGGTGGAGCTGATGTTTGCGGCAGGTTTGGAAGATGAAGTGCGAAATCTGCTGGCAGGCGGCGTAACCCGTGAAATGCAGGCAATGCAGGGCATCGGCTACAAGGAAACGGCGGCGTATCTTGCGGGCGAAATGACCCGTGAGGAAGCTGTGGATTTGATTCAAAAAAACACCCGTCATTTTGCCAAGCGCCAACTGACCTGGTTCCGCAAGATGCCCTACATCCATTGGTATATGGCGGACGAAATGACAAGTGAGAATCTTTTGCAAAACGTTTGCCGTGATTTAGCAGGATTTTTCCCGGAATTGGCGAATTAAATAACTATCGTGATTACATGGAGGGGTTTTTTATGCCAGCAAAAGCAATCAATTTACAGGATACGTTCCTCAATCAGGTGCGGAAAGAGAATATCGGTGTGACCATTCATCTGGTGAATGGTTTTCAGATTAAAGGCAATGTAAAGGGCTTTGATAATTTTACCGTAGTGCTGGATGTGATGGGCAAGCAGCAGATGGTTTATAAGCATGCAATTTCCACCATTACACCGGCAAAGGCAGTTAATTTCAACTGTGAAAAAGAAGAGAACTAAATCATCGCTGAAACGGCAGCCCCCTTGGTTTGTAAAAACCAAGGGGGCTTTTGGCAGGATTTTATTTTTTTTTAGAGAATTCAACAGAGAAAAAGATGGTATAACGCCAGCAGTGGGGAGGGAAATTTATGGGAAAAAACAAAGATGCACCAACGAAAAACGAAAAATCATGGGAAGATTTTGTACGGGCATTGCCCAAGATGGAAAAGAATATGTTGAGGGAAAATGCGCCTTTGCAGCCAAAGGTCATATTTCATATTATTCGTGAGGAAGGCGAGGAAGAAATGTCACGTTCTTTTCGGGCATTGGCTTTTTCGGCTTTGGCTGCTGGTGTGTTTGTTTCTTTCTCTTTTCTGTTCCGTGCCTGTTTCCGCATGTATATGGCGGAATATTCATGGGAACCATTGATATCGAGTCTCGGCTATACCGTGGGCTTTTTGATTGTGATTTTGGGACGGATGCAGCTGTTTACGGAAAATCCCATCACGACAATCATTCCCGTGCTGGAGGAATTTTCCTGGAAAAGGCTTTGGTATGTGATAAGGCTCTGGACAACGGTGTTTGTGTTTAACATTCTCGGCACCACGCTGGCAGCACTTTTCCTGTCACTTCCCAATGCGGTTTCGCCTGAGGTGGCGGTTGCTTTGCATGATTTGGCGGAACATGTGACGAGACTCAATGCGCTGGACAATATTATCAAGGGAATCCCTGCCGGAATTATTATCGCCGCTTTGGTATGGCTTTCTCCCGGTACACGGTACTTCCGCTTTTTTGCCATTACGTTTTTCATCTACTTCATCGCTTTGGGCGAGTTCGCGCATGTGGTGGTGGGCTCCTGTGAAATGGCCTATGAAGTCATTGCGGGTGAGGCTGACTTTATGGATTACTTTTTCCGCTTCCTGCTGCCTACAGGTTTGGGCAATGTAATCGGTGGCACGGGGATATTTACCATTCTCATTTACAATCAGATTAAAGGGGATTTATCCGCTAAGGCGAAGTGAAAAATAAAGGGTATCGGAATTTTTACAAAAAATATAGAAGTTTCTGTGAAATGGGCAGGGATTAAAGTTCATATGGCGAAGTATATCCATAGGGTTGATTTTTGCATATCTGTAAGGAGGTTATTATCATGCAGAAGAAAAAACTGGTGACCGCGGCAGTTATTGCGGCGATGGGCTTTAGTGTCGGCTTTGGAGCTATGGCGCATGCGGAGGTTCGTCAGGCTTCACAGGGAGCAGTGCAGACAGCTATGCCCGGTCAGGATTCGAGTGAGGATAAAAAGCTGGCCTCGCAGCGTTTTGTCAGCTCGGAACTCATTCAGTCAAAACTGGACTATCAGATTTGCCTGCCGCGCTGGTATGATGCCGGTAAGAGCTATCCCTTGATTGTTGTCGTCAATGATGTGAATGGAGAAACGGACGGCAGGGCCTTGCTGAAGCAGCCGGATGGCGTTGGTGCATGGGTGGATGAATTAGAGCGCAACCAGCAGTATGCAATCGTTCTGACCGTGCAGTCGACAAAGGATTTTGAACAGCGTGTCGGACGGCTTTCCAATACCGAGGGCATGGAGATTATGCGTTCGCTGCTTCAGGATGTGCGTCAGAACTATGCCGTAAATAAAAATGCCATTTACGGTATCGGTGAGAACAAAGGCGCCTGGGTAATCCAGCTTATCAACGAACAGCTGCCCAGCTATTTCAAGGCAATCTATCTGGATGAAAATACCGCTGATGGCAAGGCAGACAACAAAGCTATCCATGACTGGCTGATGAAGGAAATGGCAGCACAGGCAAAATAACAAGCAAATGGCAGGAGCTGTTGCATATGCTTTCGCACGTATGCAGCAGCTCTTTATTTTTACAGGACATGACATAGGCAGCTATGGAAAAACTGGAACAACGGCGTTATAATATTAGCAGAGTTTTGCAGAGGGGCTATGGTCTTGCTGAGGCTGGCTTCTCTTTTTTTATGCTAAGGAGTGTTTATGAGATTACGAGGTTTTGAAGTGGTAAGTGAGTGGCAGGATAAGGATATTCACTTGCCTTTGCGGCAGACGGGAGCCAGCGCGGGTTATGATATCGAGGCAGCGGCAGATTGCGTTTTGCCTGTTTGCGGTATGGTGCTTGTGCCTACGGGCTTGAAAGCCTATATGCAGGCAGGTGAGGTGCTGACGCTCAATATCCGTTCCAGTATGGCAGTTAAGCATGGTTTAATGCTCGCTAACAGCGTGGGCATTATTGATGCGGATTATTATAACAATCCCGGCAACGAGGGACATATTATGGTCGCTTTGGTCAATATGGGCAAGGAAGATTTTGTCATCCATAAGGGGGAGCGGGTCGCACAGGGAATTTTCCTAAGCTATCTGACCACGGATGATGACCGGGCAGGAGCAGGGGACGAGCGTCAGGGCGGTTTTGGCTCCACAGGCAAAGGAGAATAAAGATGGCTGAGGAAATGGATTTATTTGCGGCGGCTGCGCAAGGTCAAGGCAGCACCGGCAGCGGCAGTGCCGCGCGTTTTGCTCCTTTGGCACAGCGTATGCGGCCCCGCAATTTTAATGAATTCGTGGGACAGCAGGAGGCTGTGGGCGGCGGCCGTTTTCTGCGGCAGATGATGGAAAAAGACCAGATATCCTCCATGATTTTCTATGGTCCGCCCGGTACCGGTAAGACCACGCTCGCGCAGATGATTGCCCGTATGACGGGGAGCGAGTTCAGGAAGCTCAATGCAGTGGCGGCTGGCATTGGCGATATTCGGCAGATTGTGAAGGAAGCCGATGATGCCCGGAAGTTTTACCAAAAGCGCACGATTGTGTTTATCGATGAAATCCATCGTTTCAACAAGAGCCAGCAGGATGTGCTCCTGCCCTATGTGGAGGACGGGCGGCTGATTCTCATTGGCGCGACTACGGAAAACCCCTTCTTTGAAGTCAATCATGCCCTGCTCTCGCGGGTGCGGATTGTGCGGCTCTATCAGCTGACCGATGGACAGCTCGTGAAAATTCTGCGGCAGGCTCTTACGGACAAGGAAAGAGGGCTGGGAAATCAGCCGATAACCGTAAGTGACGAAGTAATCCTCGCCATGGCGCAGATGGCGGGCGGCGATGCCCGTATGGCACTCAATATTCTGGAGGGGACAGCCAGTATGCTGCCGCTGACCGGCGGCGAGATTACCCTGGATATGGTGCAGGAGATTCTGGGTCAGCGGGTACAGCGCTACGATAAGACGGGCGATAACCATTACGATACGGTGTCGGCCTTTATCAAGAGTATGCGGGGCAGTGACCCGGATGCGGCACTGCACTATCTGGCGCGTATGCTCGCGGCCGGGGAAGATGTGAAGTTCATTGCCCGGCGCATTGTGATTTGTGCCTCCGAGGATGTGGGCAATGCTGACCCCATGGCGCTGGTGGTGGCCATGAATGCGGCCAATGCCGTGCAGTTTGTGGGTATGCCGGAAGCACAGATTACCTTGGGACAGGCCGTTACCTATGTGGCATCAGCGCCCAAGAGCAACGCGGCCTGTGAGGGTATCTTTGCTGCGATGCGCGATGTGAAGCAGAAAAACTGCGGAGCTGTGCCCCTGCATTTGCGGGATGCGCATTACAAGGGCGCAGAAAAACTGGGGCATGGTACGGCGTATATTTATCCGCATGATTATCCAGGGCATTTTACCGAACAGGCATACCTGCCCAAGGAAATACAAAGTGCCCATTACTATCAGCCAAGCGATAACGGTCAGGAAAAGCGTATAGGAGATTATCTGCATCGCTGCTGGCCAGAAAGATTTTAAGGGGGATTGAGGATGAAAATGGACGAGCTGGGGAAAAAACTTTATGATGTATTAGGTGGCCGGGAGAATATTTTGCAGGCTTATAACTGCATGACAAGACTCAGGGTGCAGCTGAACAAAAAAGATGCGGCATTGCTGGAGGCGGTTAAGCAGGTGCCGGGAGTCATGGGGATTCACGACACAGAGGAAGAACTGCAAATCATCTTAGGCCCCGGAACCGCCACACAGGTGACGACGGTGGTCAATGAACTATTGGAAAATACCAAGGCTAATAAGCCGAAGATTGGCGATGGCAAGGAACTCCATCAACAGATTCGGGAGAAAAATGCCACGCCGGGCAAACTTTTGCTCAAAAAAATTGCCGGCATCTTTATTCCGCTGATTCCTGCCTTTATCGCCTGCGGTTTGCTCACGGGGATACTCGGCGTATCGGCAAAAATCTGGCCGGAGATAACGGCTTCGCCGACCTGGCAGTTATTGGCTGTTGCCGGCAACGCCGTATTCTGGGGCATGAATCTCTTTGTGGGTTATAATGCGGCCAAGGTTTTCGGCGGCACACCGATTTTAGGCGGGGCACTGGCGGCTTTAATCAGTCATCCGGGGCTGGCGAATGTGGTGTTTGACGGAAGTAAGCTGGTTCCTGGCCGCGGCGGTGTTATTGCCGTGATTTTGGTGGCTTTTCTGGCAGCATGGCTGGAAAAGCGCTTGCACAAACTGATTCCCACGGTTTTTGATTTGTTCCTAACTCCGCTGCTGACATTCCTCTTGTCAGGCGTTGCGGCAATTTTCGTCCTGCAGCCGTTGGGCGGTGCAATCTCCTCGGCGATTGGTGCGGCGGCTACGGGAGCTGTAGGTTCTGGCGGCGCAGCTGTGGGCTTTGTGCTGGGCGGTATGTGGCTGCCCATGGTCATGATGGGGATTCATCAGGCATTGACGCCGATTCATGCGGATTTAATCTCTCAGTTTGGCGTGACGATTCTCCTGCCGATTCTGGCTATGGCCGGTGCCGGTCAGGTCGGCGCGGCTATCGCAGTTTATGTGAAGAGTAAAAATAAATTTTTGAAGAAAACCGTGGCTTCGGCTCTGCCAGTTGGACTCATGGGCGTGGGCGAGCCGTTGATTTACGGCGTTACCCTGCCCTTGGGCCGTCCCTTTATCGGAGCTTGCATTGGCGGTGCCTTTGGCGGTGCGGTGCAGGCGCATTTTATGGTCGGGGCATCGGCTATGGGCATTTCCGGCCTGCCGCTGGCGGGAACAACCAACAATATCCCCATTTACCTCTTGGGGGTATTGGTCGCCTATATCGCAGGCTTTATTGCCACGTATTTGCTGGGCTTTGATGACCCGGCGGAAGAAAGGGAGTCGTAATTTTTCCATGCTGGATTTGCAAAAAATAAGTACCGAGCGCCGCAATTCTGCAAGCGCCCATATCGATGAACTGCCCACTGTAGAGATGCTGCGGATTATCAACGAGGAAGATAAAAAGGTCGCCTTGGCGGTCGAAAAAATCCTGCCGGAAATCGCTAAGGCTGTGGACATCATCACCGACAGGCTGGCTAAGGGTGGGCGGCTCTTTTATCTGGGAGCAGGCACATCTGGGCGGTTAGGGATTCTGGACGCTTCGGAATGTCCGCCGACTTATGGCGTGGACTTTGAACTCGTGCAGGGCGTTATTGCCGGCGGCACGCCGGCCATCTTCAAGGCACAGGAAGGCGCCGAGGATAATGGCGAACTTGCCTACAAGGATTTGGCGGACAGAGGCTTTACCGCTGCTGATGTGCTGGTGGGCATTGCCGCCTCCGGCCGCACGCCCTATGTGATTGGCGGTCTGCAATATGCCCGTAAACTCGGTGCAGCGACGATTGCGTTGGCCTGCTCGGCCAATGCCGCGATTGCCGAATTTGCAGACATTGCCCTGCTGCCGGTGACGGGGGCAGAAGTCGTGACGGGTTCTACCCGCATGAAAGCCGGTACGGCGCAAAAACTTGTGCTCAATATGCTTTCCACAGGTACCATGATTAAGCTGGGCAAAGTCTATGGCAATCTGATGGTGGATGTCAAAACTTCCAACAAAAAATTGGAGGAGCGCGCGAAAAACATCGTTATGGAAGCTACGGGCTGCAGCCGGGAAGAAAGCATAGCGGCACTTGCAGAAGCGAAAGGCAACGCGAAACTGGCAATCTTTATTCACCTCACCGGGGCGGATTATGTGGAAGGAAAGACGGCACTTGCTGAAGCTGACGGCCATCTGGCACAGGCCTTAAAGAGCAGGAGGTAAGCAGATGGAAAATGGTATTTCCCTTTATCCCGGATTGGACAATACGCTGACAGAAAATCTGCAGCTTCTTGAGCAGGCGGCTAGGTGCGGTATTCGCCGGGTCTTTACTTCCCTGCATATTCCGGAAACCGATGTGGCGGTTTTGAAAAAAGAACTGGCCACGCTTCTGGAAGCGGCGAGAAAACATGGTATGGAGATAATTTCCGATGTTTCGCCACGGACACTTTCCATGCTCGATATGCCGAAATTTGACATGTCAACTTTTCAGCAGTTGGGCATTACCACCCTGCGGCTCGATTATGGTTATGAGGCGGCGCAGATAGCGGAATTCAGTCATAATGAACTGGGCATCCGCCTGCAGTTAAACGCCAGTACCATTACGGAAAAGATTTTGTCCGAGCTGCAGGCAGCTGGTGTGGATTTTTCCCATCTGGATGCACTGCATAATTTCTATCCCCACCGTGGGACAGGGCTTAGTGAGGCGGCTTTGTGCCGGAAAAATGCCCTGCTGAAACAATACGGCATCAAGGTGGGAGCCTTCGTGCCGAGTCAGGGAAAACAGCGGGGGCCGCTCTTTGAGGGCTTGCCCACATTGGAAGCGCACCGCCTCTGGCATACGGATAGGGCGGCCCGCCATTTGGCAGCGCTCGGTGTCGATTCTGTATTCCTCAGTGACAGTCTGCCCCTGCTGGAGGAATTGGCAACAGTCGGTAAGCTGCGCGGGGATGAAGTGGTCGTAGAAGCCCAACTGCTCACGGGCGATAAAATTCAGCAGGAACTGCTGAACCATACCTTCACGGCGCGTGAGGATGAAGCCCGAGATGCCATCCGCGCACAGGAAAGCAGGGGGCTTCTGCGGGGAACCGTAGAGCCGGAACGCAATAAGGAACGGCGGCGCGGAGCCATCACCATTGATAACAAAGATTATCTGCGCTATATGGGCGAACTGGAAATCGTCAAAAAATCCCAGCCCGCCGATAAGCGGGTCAACGTCGTGGGCAGAGTCAGCGAATGTGAACTCTTTATGCTCAAATACATCACACCGGGGAGAAAATTTTCGTTTCAATTTGAATAAGGCAGTAGCAAGACGAAGGGCCAGTTGGGTTAAACCAACTGGTCTTTCTGTCTTGCGGGGGGGGACAACTGTGCTATGATAGTGAAGGTTTTATCCACAAAACTATCATGAAGGGAGTTCTCCGCTTGTTATTTAATTCATACGAGTTTATGTTTTTGTTCCTGCCCTTGACCTTCGCGGGCTTTTTCTTTTTGGGGCATAGAGGAAAGAAGGAGTGGGCCACTCTATGGTTGGTATTGGCTTCTTTTTTCTTCTATGGCTACTGGGATATGCGTTATGTCCCGTTGTTGTTTGGCTCTATTTGTTTCAATTATTTTGTGGGGCGGCAGTTGGAGGTTAATAATGGGCACAAGGGGTGGCTGACCTTCGGCATCGTTATCAATGTCTTGTTGCTAGGGTACTTTAAGTACACGGATTTTTTCCTGAGCACAGTCAATGATGTGGCCGGAGCTAATCTCTTTGATCTGCCTCATATCGTACTGCCATTGGGTATATCGTTCTTTACATTTACCCAGACAGCATATTTAGTGGATGCTTATCGAGGCGAGGCGAAAAATCAGTCCTTTGTAACTTATTGCGAGTTTGTTACCATCTTCCCGCATCTGATTGCGGGGCCGATTATCAACCATAAGGAAATGATACCTCAGTTCGTGGCGGATAAGACATTCCGCATCAATTATGAAAATATCGCATTGGGATTGACCATTTTTGCCATGGGGCTGGCGAAAAAAGTTTTGGTGGCTGACCGTATAGCTCCTTGGGTAAATGAAGCTTTTGGCAATGTTGGAGGACTGGACTTTTGGCAGGCATGGGTGGCCGCTATTGGCTATACATTCCAGCTTTATTTTGATTTTTCCGGGTATAGTGAAATGGCCATTGGCTTGGGATTACTGATAAATCTGCGATTGCCGCTGAACTTTAACTCGCCCTATCAGGCGAATAATATCATTGAATTTTGGCGACGGTGGCATATGACCTTGGGCGGGTGGGTTAAGAATTATCTTTATATTCCTATGGGCGGCAACCGTCATGGTGAAGTGAAGAAAATGCGTAATCTGTTTGTGGCTATGACGATAATTGGCCTGTGGCATGGCGCAGGTTGGACTTTTATTCTGTGGGGGGCTTTGCATGGTATGTACTTAATAGTAAATCACCAATGGCGGAGATTTCAAATTGGTATGCCGATATGGTTATCCCGCGGAATAACCTTTATTTGTGTGGCCATAGCGTGGGTTTTCTTTAGAGCGGAATCTCTTGCTGATGGAATGAATATTTTGCAGGTGATGACAGATTGGAGTAATCAAGGAAATATACCATGGGGACGGTTGGGAAGCTTGCTGGCAATAGGATGTGTGCTTATGGTGATCCCAAGCCCTATTCAGCTATTGAAACAGACAAAATTCCCCAGTTATAAATGGGAAGTGGCTACAATTGTACTATTGGTGATAGGTGTGTTATATATCACAGTTGACTCACCGTTCTTGTATTTTCAGTTTTAAGTGAGGGATAGTGCAGTGTTGAATGGGAAAAAATATGTTTTGGGTTGTATAGGGATGGTGTTCATACTGCTGGTGTGCATAGCAGTATTTAATCTGTGGCAGGATCCCGCGGGGATCTTTGCTGGTGAAAATCCCTATAAAACTATGGCGAAGGAATCTTGTTCTGGAAAAAAACTTGTGGTGTCTGGAAATTACGATGAACGTTTGTTCACGAAAAATGTCATTGAGTTAGGCGATAATCGATATGATGTGATTGTTTTGGGGTCTAGTCGTATTATGGATATCGGTGAGCAGGATTTCCCCGATGAAATTAAGGTGCGTAACTTGGGTGTTTCAGGGGCCGCTTTGGAAGATGATATTGCGATTTGGGAAAGCTATGTTACGCATATGGATGCTTTGCCGAAGCTCGTAATTGTGGGGATTGACCCATGGCTTTTTAATCGACATAATGGAGAGAACCGTTGGAAATCATTGACGGAGGAATATCTTGCCGGCATGAAGCGCTTAGGGCTAAAAGGTGATGTACAAAAGGATAATGAGCGATACAGGTCGTTGTTATCCATTAGCTATACCAAAGAATCATGGAAGAAATACCGCAATCCTGTAAAGTCGTTGGAAATATGGAATAGTCAAGAAGAGAGTGCTGAAGATAAGTCCTTGATATATGCGGATGGTTCAAGGATGGGGTCACGTAAATCGTATCGGGAGGATGCTGAGGCGAAGGCACGGGCTTATGTGAGAGATAAGGTATATCATTTGGAAAAATACGAGGAATTGGATGAAGGTTTGCGGGATATTTTTTCAGCTTGGATAAAAAGTATGCAAAAGCAGGGTATTAAGGTCATCTTTTTCTTACCGCCATATCATCCCTTAGTCTATGACCATTTACAGCAGAATATCCAGTATAAGAATGCCTTCGAGGCTGGGGCATGGGCTAAAGATTTTGCAGCAGATCAAGGCATTGACATTATAGGAGCTTATAATCCACAAGAAATGGGCGTTGACAAAGATGCATTTATTGATGGTATGCACATGAAGCGACAGTATCAAAGTAGATATGTAATGAGTTTTTTGAAGGATAAAATTTAATATCGCGAATGATAAAATCCCCATGAAGCAAAAATCTTCATGGGGAAATTTTTACACATTCAACTCTCGCATAAGCGCATTTTGCAACAGATTGGAGAAGTTGATATTTTTTTCGATGAGCCAATCTAGATTCCAAGCCAATTTTTCTTATGGTTATTTCGTACCTTCCAGCAAGAAGTCTCTGATATTCTGATGTATGATGCCGTCACGGCTCATATTAAATTCATCCAATGAAAGCACATATTTGGGGTAGTTGTCGCGGATGTTCCTGTACACGCCGAACTCGCGCTCTACGGTTTCGGGGGTGGCCAGGATATAGCTGACTTGTATATAAATCTTCTCGGCCTGGCGTTTGGCGATGAAATCGACTTCTTTTTCGCCGTACTTTCCTACGGTGACTTCATAGCCACGGCGCAGCAGTTCCAGAAAGACAATGTTTTCCAGTATGAGGTTAATATCCTGCATATTGCCGCCAATGACGGCCTCCCGGATGCCGTGGTCGGCCAAGTAGTATTTTTCTTGCACACTTAGGATTTTCTTTCCTGCAATATCCTGCCGTTTGACTGGATAGAAAAGAAATGCTTCCTGTCCTGCGTGGAGATAGTTCAGGATAGTGTCAGGGGCAACTTTGCGCCCTTCGTTCTTCAGGTATTTGGAAATAGAGGTAGCGGAAAAGGTGTTGCCGATATTGGCGGTGACATAGGCAAGTATGCGTTCCAGTAAGTCTACATCGCGGATTTTCTTGCGGCGTACTATGTCTTTTAGCTCAATGGCATTATAGAGGTCTTGGAGGTATTGTTTGACAGGTTTTTCCTGATATTGCAGGTTCCCAAGATAGGGCATGCCGCCGAATTGCATATACTGTTGGAAGCAGTCTGCCACTGTGCGGTCAGGCTGCTTTTCGTGTATCGCTTCACAAAACTCTCGGAAAGAAAGAGGGTACATAACGAACTCAACATAGCGCCCCGCCAGATAGGTGGCCAGCTCCCCGGACAGGAGCTTGGAGTTTGAGCCTGTAATGTAAATATCGCAGTCAAGGTCAACACGGAAGGAGTTGATAGCTTTTTCCCAATGTGTCACCTCCTGCACTTCATCGAAGAACAGGTACACCCTTCCTGTTATGGCTTTTGCTTTTTCCAGCACATCTTTATGCAGTGCTTCGGCAGTGCATAGATGGGATAGTGTCAAGGATTCAAAGTTGTAGGTCAGCATGGATTCAGCGGCCACGCCGGATTTTTTCAATTCACGTTGAATGAGTTCCAGCATGACCGATTTGCCACAACGCCGGATGCCAGTGATGACCTTGACCAGTTCCTGATTGATAAAAGGACGGATTCTATCCAAATATAAGCTACGATTTATCATATATACCTCCATTATGTATTTATAACCGATAAACGTCTAGTAATACATATTTTATCAGTTATAACTAACAAAATCAATATTTGTAGCATCATCATCAAGTATAATTAACGAATGCTTATCGGCTGGGGGCAGGAGCGGATGGATGGCAGTAGAAGAAGGTACTGGCTGTCCGGATTTTTGAGGATATGGCCTGAAAAGCGGTGATAGTCTTTGACAGTGAGATTTTTTTTTGTTATATTATTAAAATAAATCTTAGTAATTCACTTGGAATTTTGAGGTGGGAATAGATGAAAATCTCAACCAAGGGCAGATATAGTGTGACGGCGCTTTATGAATTGGCGCAGCGTTATGGCAAGGGGCCGGTTTCGCTCAAGAGTGTAGCCCAGAGTCAGGGGCTTTCGGAAAATTATTTGGAGCAGCTCATGGTGCCTTTGCGGCGGGCGGGGATTGTGCAGAGCATCCGTGGTGCGCAAGGCGGCTATCTGCTGGCGAAGAAGCCTGCGGATATCACCATTGGCTCCATCATTACCACCGTGGAAGGACCTATTGCGGTGGTGGACTGCCTGCTGGCAGAAGTGGATGCGGCCGAGCAGAAGTGCAGCAAGGCCTGCGGCTGTGTGACCCGGGGCATTTGGGAGAAGGTCTGCGACAGTATCACCGAAGTGCTGGACAGCATCACCCTGCAAAATCTGCTGGATAACGACCAGAACAAAAAAAATATTGGCTGTGCCCGTTAAGAGCAGCCTTCCTGAGAGGGAAGGCTGTTTTTCGTGTAAAAAAAATTTGTATTAAGCTGTATATTTATGTATAATGTTTTTTGGTAGTGCTTGTAAAGGGCACTTTTGATAAATGGGGAGGAAAATCAGACATGATCGGTGATAAGTTACGCGCAGAGCGTGAACGTCAAAATTTAACAATTCAGGATATTGCCAAGGGCACCAGTATTCGTGCCCTCTATATAGAAGCGATTGAAAAGGGTGAGTACGGACAGCTGCCGGGGACAGTTTATGCCAAGGGCTTTATCCGTAACTATGCCAATTTCTTAAAGATTGATGCTGACGCAGTGGTGCGCCAGTTTATGGAAGAAAACCATCCGGAAGAAGTGGCTGCTGCCGAAGAAGCAAAACAGCAGCTGGCGGAAGCGGAAGAGGCCAATAAGGCTGAGGTGAAAGCCAAGCTGGCTACGGGCAGCGAGTACCGCGACCAGGTATCCACGCCGAGCAATCGTCAGAATACGTTGCTGATTGCATTGATTGTGCTGCTGGTGGGCGGCGGTATTTACTATCTCTTTGCCATGGATGACAGCAATGCACCGAAGACTGCGACTAAGACCGTTACCCAGCAGACGGCTAAGGCTCCTGCAGCTAAGAGCCAGCCTGCAAAGGAACAGCCGAAAGAACAGCCTGCCGCTAAGAAAGTGGATGGGGTAGAGCTCGTGGCTAAGTTCACGGACAAGTGCTGGACGCAGGTGGTGGCCGATGGCAAGACCGTTTATGAAGGCACGATTGAACCGGGCAAGACCGAAACTTGGAAGGGCAAGGAAAAAGTGGTTATCACCGCAGGTAATGCCGGGGCTGTAGAGATGAAAGTGAATGGCCGGGATATGGGCAAGGCTGGTGATATCGGCCAGGTTGTGGAAAAGACGTTCACACCGGATAAGGCCGGCCAGGCTCCTCAGGCGGATAAGAAGGACAGCAAGAAATAATGAATGAATTTTTGCCAATCAGCAAAAAGGATATGGAAGAACGGGGCTGGGAGCAGCTGGACTTTGTCTTTGTGTCCGGCGATGCCTATGTGGATCATCCCAGCTTCGGTCCCGCCATTCTTTGCCGATTACTCGAAAAGCATGGCTATAAAGTAGGGATTATTCCCCAGCCGGACTGGCATTCTACCAGGGATTTTGACCGCCTGGGAAAACCACGGCTGGGGTTTCTTGTCTCTGCAGGGAATATGGATTCCCTGCTCAATAAGTTTACTGCGGCGAAAAAGATGCGTCATCAGGATGCGTATTCGCCGGGCGGCAAGTCCGGCTTCCGTCCGGAGCGGGCGACTATAGTCTATTGCAACCGCCTGCGGGAACTTTATCCCGATGTGCCGATAATCATCGGTGGCATTGAGGCCAGCCTGCGCCGCATGGCGCATTATGATTATTGGTCGAATGCCGTGCGCCGTTCCATGTTGGTAGATAGTGGTGCCGACATGCTGATTTTCGGCATGGGTGAGCGGGCGCTTCTCGAAGTCGCTGCTGATTTGCAGCAGGGCGTGGAGATTGGCAATATTCAGGATGTGCAGGGGACCTGCTACAAGGTGCCCAATATGGATTACGTTTGGGATTATCTGCCGTTGCCGTCCTATCAGGAAGTAAGCTCGGACAAGCGTAAATTTGCCGAGGCCTTTAAGCTCGAATATTTGGAGCAGGATGCTTTCCGCGGTCGCAAGCTCGCCCAGCAGAATGACGAATGGTGTGTGGTGCAGAATCCACCGGCTAAGCCCCTCTCGGAGGAGCAGATGGATGAGATTTACGACCTGCCCTATATGCGCACCTGGCATCCCATTTACGACAAGGATGGCGGTGTGCCCGCCATTGCGGAGGTGCAGTTTAGTCTCTTGAGTCAGCGCGGCTGTTTTGGCGGTTGCAACTTCTGTGCGATTATCTCCCATGAAGGGCGGATTATTCAGCGCCGCAGCCACGAATCCCTATTGCGTGAGGCGAAGATTCTGACGCAGCAAAAGGGGTTCAAGGGCTATATCCATGATGTGGGCGGCCCTACGGCGAATTTCCGCCGTACCAGTTGTGATGGCCAGTTAGAGCGCGGCACTTGCCGGGGCAAGCCCTGTTTGTCACCGATTCCCTGCAAGAATCTGGTGGCCGACCACAGCGATTACATCAAGCTCCTGCGCGAACTGCGGGCCCTTCCCGGTGTTAAGAAGGTCTTTGTGCGTTCCGGTGTGCGGTTTGATTATCTGCTATTGGCCAAGGATGAGTTCTTGAAGGAACTCTGCGAGCATCACATCAGCGGTCAGCTCAAGATTGCACCAGAGCATATCACTGACCGGGTGACCCGCATGATGGGCAAAAGCAATCGCAGGGTCTATGAACGGTTCGTGGACAAGTTCACGGCCATGAATAAAAAACTGGGCAAGAAGCAGTATTTGGTGCCTTATTTCATGTCCAGCCATCCCGGCGCAAAACTCGAAGATGCCATTGAGCTGGCGGAATTTATCCGGGACAAGGGCTATCATCCCCAGCAGGTGCAGGATTTTATCCCCACACCGGGAACCCTTTCCACCTGCATGTGGTACACGGGCCTTGACCCGCTGACGGGAGAAGAAGTCTACTCGGCCAAATCCCCGGAGGACAAGCTGATGCAGCGGGCCTTGATGCAGTATTGGCTGCCGAAGAATCAGGCCATTGTGCGCAAGGCCCTCACCAAAGCCGGCCGGACAGACTTAATCGGTTTTGACAAGAAATGTCTGGTGCGCCCTGCAGGCGAACGATTTGACAAGTCAAAATTGACAAGTCAAAAGGCGAACCGGCCGAAAAATAAAGCGATAAAGAAGGTGCGGCGATGAAATGCCCATATTGTAAACAGAACGACAGTCGAGTAATAGATTCCCGGTCGGCAGATGATGGGGCAACCATCCGCCGCCGCCGGGAGTGTACGTCCTGTGGCCGCCGCTTCACCACCTATGAAGTGGTGGAAAAGCAGCCCTTGATGGTGGTCAAGAACGATGGCCGCCGCGAAGTTTTTAAGCGGGAAAAGATTTTGAACGGCATTATCCGGGCCTGTGATAAGCGGGATATTTCCCTGGAGAGCATTACCAGCCTCACCAATGATATTGAGCGGGATATCCGCAATACCATGGAGCAGGAAGTACCCGCCTCCGAAATCGGCAAGCTGGTGATGAGCAAGCTCAAGAATTTTGATGAAGTGGCTTATATCCGCTTTGCTTCGGTATACCGGAAGTTTGCAGACATCAGCAGCTTTATGGAGGAACTGCAGGAATTGCAGGCCCATAAGGAACAGGAAAAAGATAAGTAGTAAGGCGTAAGGAAAAAAAGGAGTAAGGCATTTGGCTTGGGCGTTAAAACAGGAGTTAAAGGAACAGCTGGCGGCAGAGGAAGGTTATTACCGCTATCCTTTGGGCACTCGTCTGCCTGTGGCCCTGGCGTATCCCAATTCCTATTTTGTAGGCATGTCCAATCTGGGGCTGCATATCATCTATGAGCTCTTAAACAAGCGCAGCGATACTGCCTGCGAGCGTGTGTTCCTGCCCGAGCGCAAGAGTCTGGAGCGTTATGAAAATACCCGCACACCGCTCATGAGTGTGGAAAATCAGCTGCCACTGCAGCAGTTTGCCATGATTGCCTTTGTCCTGTCCTTTGAGATGGACTATTTCAATGTGGTGAAGATGCTGGAGCTCGGCAAGGTCCGCGTGCGGGCGGCAGAGCGCGGCGATATGGACCCGCTGGTTATTGCGGGCGGCCCCTGTGCCACTTTTAACCCCGAGCCGTTGTCGGCGGTGATAGATGCTTTCGTCATCGGCGAGGGCGAAGTCATTATGCCTGCTCTGATGGATGTCTTTTATCAGGCGCGCGGCGAGGGACTTTCCCGCGCAGAAATGCTGCAGCGTCTGGCAAAGGTACCGGGCGTTTATGTGCCTTCTCTTTATGAACACCGCTACGGGGAGGACGGCCACCTGCTGGCCATTGTTCCGGATAAAGATGTTCCTGCCAAAGTCAGCCGTCAGTGGCTGCAGGATTTGGATGCGTATCCAGCCCATACCGTGGTGCGTACGGAGAACACGGAGTTCAACTTCTACCTTATTGAAACGGCCCGGGGCTGTGGCCGCCATTGCCGCTTCTGCATGGCGGGCTACTGCTTCCGCCGTCCTCGCAATCGCTCGCTTTCTGTGGTGACACGGGAGGTCAAAGACGCCCTGCAGTATAAAAAGCGCATCGGCTTGATGGGTGCGGCTATCTCGGACTATCCGGAGATAAACGAACTTTGCAAGGATATCCTGGGGGAAGGGCTTTCGATGTCCGTGGCTTCCTTCCGCGCGGATTCCGTAACGAGAGAACTGGTGGATTCGCTGGCCGAAAGCGGACTCAAGACGCTGACCATGGCGCCGGAGGCGGGCAGCAGCCGCATGCGGGCCATCATCAACAAGGGCATTGAGGAGGAACATCTCTTTAACGCCATGGATATGGGACTGGCGGCGGGCATCCGACATTTCCGTCTCTACATTATGATTGGCCTGCCCTTTGAACAGGATGAAGACGTGGAGGCTATTGTGGATTTAGCCGGACGCCTCAAGGATTATATGGAGGAACATGGCAGCAAGGGAACCCTGACCCTTAGCGTCAATCCCTTTATTCCCAAACCCTTTACACCCTTCCAGTGGCTGCCCATGGCCGATAAGAAATATGTGGAAAAAGCGGCCAAGACCTTGACACAGGGCCTGCGCAAGCGCAAAAATATTATTGTGGGTGTAGAATCTCCCAAGGAAGCCTATATACAGGGAGTGCTCGCCCGCGGTGATAGACAGGTGGGCGAAGCCTTACTGCTGGCCTGTGAAAATGGCGGCAGCAAGGCGTTTAAGCGGGCCATGAAGGAATGCGGACTTGCCATGGACGATTACCTTTACCGTGAGCGGGAAGCAGACGAACTTTTCCCCTGGGAGAGTCTCGACATGGGCTTTACCCGCGAGTACATCTATCAGGAAATGAAAAAAGCAGCAGAATTGAAACCTACCATACAGTGCTTTGACGGTTGTCATCGTTGTGGTGTATGTGGATAGTATAGAGTTGGCAAACGGGGTGAGCAAATGAGTTTTGCAATCGAACATATGGGCAATAATCTCTGGCGGGGGAAGTTTACTTCCTTCGATGAGAAAATCTGCCAGCATGCCTTTAGCGCCCGCCTGGGGGGCGAAAGCGTCAAGCCGTACAAGGGGCTGAATATGGCACTGCATGTGGGCGATGAAGCAGATATTGTCTGGAAAAACCGTCAGCGTTTCTTTCAAGTGCTGGAGCTGAAAGCGGAAAAATTGGTGACGCCGCAGCAGGTTCATGGGGCGAACATTCAGCGGGTGAGCATGGCGGATGCCGGCAGAGGCGCTAAGGATTATGCGGATGCCATCGCAGGTACCGATGCCCTGATTACCAATGAACCGGGGCTGCCCTTGATGCTTTGCTTTGCCGACTGTGTTCCGGTTATCTTTTTGGACCCGGAGAAGCAGGCTGTGGGAATTGCCCATGCCGGTTGGAAAGGAACCGTGGCCAAAATCGCCCGGGAAACCATCTATCGCATGCAGGAGGAGTTTGGCTCCAATCCGGCAGATATCCTCGCGGGCATTGGCCCATCCATTGGCCCTTGCTGCTTTGCCGTAGGTGAGGAGGTCGCAGAAAAATTCCGCGAAGCCTTCGCGAAGGATGCTGAGCGCATCATTTCCGAGAAAGATGGCCAGCTCTATGTGAATCTCTGGGAGGCCAATCGCCTGCAGCTGCTCGAAGCGGGCATTTGTAAGAATCATATCGAAATGGCTGATACCTGTACGGACTGCCAGCACCAGTGGTTCTATTCCTATCGGGCGGATGGCGGACAGACCGGGCGCATGGCCGCCATCATTGCACTGAATCAGTACTAATAATTCGACGAAATCAGGGGTGAGTGTTTTGGGGCAGGAAATAGCAGAGCGTTACCAGAATGTTGTAGCAAAGATTGAAGCAGCCAAGCAGCGGCGTACCACTGTGCCGAAAGATGCGGCCGTCACGTTGGTGGCCGTCACCAAAAATCACGATGTGGCAGCTATGCGGGAAGCCATTGCTGCAGGTGCCACAAATGTGGGTGAAAACCGTGTGCAGGAGGCCAAGGGCAAGTTTGCTGAAATCGGCAATAGTGTCACCTGGCATCTTATCGGTCACTTGCAGACCAACAAGGTGCGCCAGGCGGTGAAATTTTCAGACCTGATTCACTCCGTAGACAGTCTCCATTTGGCGGAGGCCATCAGCAGCGAGGCGGCTCGCATCGACAAGGTGCAGGATATCCTCGTGCAAGTCAATCTGGCCAAGGAGGACAGTAAGTCCGGCGTCTACCGGGAGGATTTGCAGGAAGTGCTGCAGGCGGTGACGAAACTGCCTAATCTGCGTTTGCGGGGCCTCATGTGCATGGCTCCCAACTATGATGACGTAGAAAAATGCCGCCCCCTCTTTCGGGAAATGTATAAAATTTATCAGCAGATAAAGGAAATGGGTCTGCCTGCGTCGAATATTGATATGTTATCGATGGGAATGACCCATGATTATGAAATCGCTGTGGAAGAAGGCGCCAATGTGGTGCGTGTCGGTACGGCGATATTTGGGCCGCGTCAGTATTAACGAGTAATGAAGGGGACTAATCATGAGTATTATAGATAAAGTTTGTGGAAAAATGGGTCTGATGGATCCGGCGGATGAAAAGCTGGATTACGAGGAAGAGAGAATTAAGGAAGACCGGAATTTTGAACCGGAAGAAGAGGAAGAGAGTTTTGCTATGAATCATGATCGCAGCGACAGTTCCCGGAATGTAGTGGATTTTCAGTCGGCAGCTTCTGCCCGGGAAAGTAGTACCGTTACCAATATGAAGATGAAGGTTATCGTCATTGAGCCTAAGACCTTTGACGATGCCCAGCAGGTGGCGAACAATCTGCGGGAGAAAAAGCCCGTGGTGATTAACTTTGAAAAGACCGAGGCTGACGATGCCAAGCGCATTATCGACTTCATCAGCGGCACGACTTATGCGCTCAACGGCGAAATCAAGAAGGTCGGCCACAATGTATTCCTCTGCGCTCCGAGCAATGTCAACGTGAGCTATACGGAAGAGGAAAAGAAAGTTTCGGCAGAAATGCCCTGGCTGAAAAAATAAGGGACACATCATATGGCAAGTGAACAAAAAGAAAAACTCATTCGATTTTATAAGGGGACTGAGGGGGAAGAAACCGTCATCAAATTGGTGGATTTAGCGGAAAATGTTCTGCGCACCCAGAAGTTCCGCATCTCCGGCTTCCTTGACCCCTTTGGGCAGGAGATTGCCGAAACCGTGGCCGCTAACTACGGCAATATCCGCGTGGATTTTGCGGGCGGCTATCAGGGGGCAGAACGGGCAAGAGCCATCTTTATCCACGAGGATTTTGCCGGTACGCCGACAGGTTTTGGCATTGACTGCATCGAAGCCAAATGGAATGGCCAGTTTGCCCGCCTCAGTCACCGAGATGTTTTGGGCGCCCTGATGGGGCAGGGCATTGAGCGTGATACCATCGGCGATTTGCTCGTAACCAATGATTCCGTCAAGATTATTTGCGAGGAAAAAATGGCAGATTTCCTGCTCACGAACCTCGATAAAATCGGCGCGGTCGGCGTGGCATGTGAACGCTCAGATCTCAGTAGCATCGCGCCCAAGGAAGAACGCTGCAAGGAAATCCGCGCGACAGTAGCTTCTCTGCGTGTGGACTCCATTGCCGCTGCCGGGTTCGGTTCCTCCCGCAGCAAAGCAGCTGCCGATATTGCCGCCGATAAACTCAAAATCAACTGGCAGCCCGCCAAAAGTGCCTCCCAGAATGTCAAAGAAGGCGACATCCTCTCCATGCGTGGCAGAGGCCGACTGGAAGTGGCCGAAGTGCGTGGTACGACTAAGAAAGGCCGCACGGTTGTGGTGCTAAAAAGATATTTGTGATGTTGTTGTTTGGAAGCCTCCGAAGGAGAAGGAAAGTTTTCCTTCGGGGGCTTTTTGCGTAATCGTTTAATTATGTCGATTTTGTAAATTGTATTGGTTTTAATTAAATGTTTGGTCGCTCTTCTTTTATTGACGATGTGATAGAATAATGATAGAATGTCCTTAAAGAAGGTGATAGCATGATAGAAAACAGCAACACAGAATTCAAGCGTGAGTATACGGATAGTATCCGCAAGGCGGTGGTGGCTTTTGCTAACACGGACGGCGGCTGTATTTATGTCGGGATTGAGGATGATGGTACAGTCGTAGGTGTGGCAGATGTAGATGATGTACAGAAGCGTGTTATCAGTTTATGCCGTGATGGAATACAACCGGATGTGATGATGTTTCTATCATGTGATAGAACGGTGATAGAAGATAAGGACGTTATTCGCCTGCAGGTTCAGCGGGGGACGGATTGTCCTTACTACCTGAAGGGCAAAGGAATTCGTCCAGAAGGTGTGTATGTACGGCGTGGACCGGTTAGTTTACCGGCAGCGGAGTCACAGATTCGGAAGATGATTCGCGAAGCCGGAGATTTTCATTATGAGCAGGAGCGCTCATTGGAACAGGAATTGACTTTTAAGGAGACAGAACGTTTCTTGCAGGAAGCTGGTGTGCCCTTTGGTGAGGCAGAGCGTCGTACCCTGCGTATTGTCAGCAAGGATGGCTTGTATACGAATCTGGGGCTGCTCTTATCCGACCAGTGTCAGCATACGGTGAAGGTGGCGATTTTTTCCGGGAAGAAACAGGTGGTTTTCCGTGACCGACGGGAATTTTCTGGTTCGTTGTTATTACAAGTCAATCAGGTAATTGAATATCTGGACTTTCATAATGCCCTGCATTCAGAGATTCGAGGCATGAAGCGTTTGGACAGCCGGGATTATCCGGTGGAATCTTTACGTGAAGCGATATTCAATGCGTTTGTGCATCGTGATTATGGGTTCAGCGGCAGCATTCTGGTGAGCGTTTATGAGGATAGGATTGAAATCTTGTCTTTAGGAGGACTCGCAGAAGGCGTGACTTATAACGATATGATGTTGGGCGTATCCATTCCACGCAATCCAAAACTAGCAGAAATATTTTATCGCCTGCACTATATTGAGGCCTTTGGTACAGGTGTGCGTCGTATTCTGACCGATTATGCGGAATGTGAGGAAAAACCACAGTTTTTGGTGTCGGATAATGCTGTTAAGGTGATTTTGCCGAATCTTCATGCTGAGTGGGAACATCCTGTAATCGCTAAGGATGTTGTACAAGATGAACGGCAGGGGTATACAGCTGAAATAGCGGCTGATGAAGGTGTTTATCAGTTGATAGCCGCAGGTTTGGACAGTCGCAAGAAGTTGCAGTCAGAATTAGGTTTTTCCCTGACTAAAACGGTGAATATTTTGCGGAAACTGTTGGATGAAGGCAGAATTCAACGAGTGGGCAATGGCAAGAATACACGCTATCGGTGCAAATGATATTAGAATTGCATTAGATTCCACGCCTAAAGTGGCATTTTAGGTGGAAATATGATAGTATATTTTAAGTAATATAAGAAAACTGGCGGAGTTCCGCCATACAGATAGGGGATAATAATATTGCTTACACCAATGGATATACACAACAAGGATTTCAAGCGCAGCTTTCGCGGTTATAATGAGGACGAAATCGATGATTTCCTTGATAAAGTAGTAAACGATTATGAAAAGCTCTTCCGGGAAAATGACCGTCTGAAGGAAGATTTGGCCCGGGCGCAGAAGGATAATGAGCAGTATCAGCAGCTCGAACAGAATCTTAAGGACACGCTGCTCGTGGCACAGAAGACGGCGGAAGAAGTAACCAGCAATGCCCGTAAGAATGCGGAGGAGACGCGGGAGAACACCGCCAAGGAATGTCAGAACAAGATTCAGGAAGCGGAGATGAATGCGGCCAAAATCATCGAAGATGCCAAGGCCAAAGCGCAGGTGATTGTAGCGGAGTACGATCGTCTGGTACGCGAAAAGAATAATTTCCTGCGTAAGGTGAAGATTACCATGGAATCGGAACTGGCCATCATCAACGAAACCCTTTCCGAGCTGCCCGACCCGGAGAAGGAAGAACGGGAAAAGAAGGCTATGGGCACGCAGGCAGAGGCTCTGCAGAAGGCCCTGTCCGAGCATCAGGCTGTTCCCTATGAGGCCAAGGAACTTGGCGAGGAAGAGTCTGACGAGGAGAAGCAGGAGGACTAAGGTACATTGGCAGGGGGATTGTTTTTTGTACTGCTGGTGTTAGACCAGTTGGTAAAAGGCTTAGTCACGCTAACAATGACGCCGGGAGAGAGTGTTCCCGTCATCAAAAATTTCTTTCATATCACCTATGTCCTGAATCCTGGGGCGGCTTTCGGCATACTGCCCCATCAAAGCTGGTTCTTTATTCTGGCCGGCGCAGCAATGATTGCGGTGTTTTGCTTTTATTACCCTAAGCTGAAACAGCATTGCGCTTACTTTCATTATGGCTGTGTAGCATTGCTGTCCGGGGCGGTCAGCAATCTGATTGACCGGGTGCGCAGCGGGCTGGTCATTGACTTTTTTGACTTCCGGGTATGGCCGGTGTTCAACATTGCGGATATTGCCATTGTGCTGGGAGTCATCAGCATGATTTATGCCATTCTCTACAAGGAAAAGGAAACGGATGAATAATATGGAACCTATGGTATTTAAGGCAGAGGTAAAGGGACAGCGTCTGGATGTGTTCGTGGTGGAACACTGTCCGGAGCTTTCTCGTTCCCATGTGCAAAAACTCATTGAACAGGGAATGGTGCTGGTGGATGGTGCTCAGCGCAAGGCCAATTATAAATTGCGGGGCACGGAGGAAGTGCAGGTGTCGGTTCCTGAGGCGGAGCCCATCACCGCTGCGCCCGAGGACATCCCACTGGACATCCTCTATGAGGACAAGGACATCATTGTGGTGAACAAGGCACGGGGCATGGTCGTGCATCCGGCTTCGGGTGTATATAGCGGCACTTTGGTCAATGCGCTGCTTCATCACTGTCAGGATTTATCCGGCATCAATGGGGAAATCCGTCCCGGCATTGTCCATCGTCTGGATAAGGACACTTCCGGTGTCATGGTTTGTGCGAAAAATGACACGGCTCATTTGGACTTGGCCGAGCAGATTCGCACCAAGACGGCGCACCGCACCTATTGGGCCATTGTTCATGGCAACATCAAGGAAGAAGCGGGCATTATCAAGGGCGATATTGGCCGTCATCCCACCGACCGCAAGAAGATGGCTATTGTGCGGGAAAATGGCAAGCCTGCGGTAACGCATTTCAAGGTGCTGGAGCGGTTCGGCGAATATACTTTGGTGGAGTGCAAGCTGGAAACAGGCCGCACCCATCAGATTCGCGTTCATATGACCAGTATTGGTCATCCTTTGGTCAATGACCCCAAGTATGGGCCGAAGAAGTCTTCGCCCTTTGCCATTCAGGGACAAGCCCTGCACTCTTTGCAGCTGACGCTGACTCATCCCGTGACCAAAGAGAAAATGACTTTTACGGCACCTGTGCCAAGTGATATGGAAAAGATTTTGACCGGCCTGCGCAACAAGCGCATGAAGGCGCAGCAATAACAGGAGGCGAGGAAGATGGAATTTACCGATAAGACCGTCCTGATGGACAGTGAAGGCATCCGCCGGGCGCTGACCCGTATCTCCCATGAGATTGTGGAGAAGAACAAGGGCGTGGAAAATATCGTTCTGGTGGGCATTCGTACCCGGGGCGTTCCCATTGCGGAGCGTCTGGCGGCTAATATCGAGAAAATCGAAGGCCAAAAGCCGCCGGTGGGCGTGCTGGACATTACCCTTTATCGGGATGACTTGTCAACGCTGGCCTATCAGCCCATTGTACGGCCTACGGAACTGCCGGTGGACATCACAGGCAAGACCGTAGTGCTCGTGGATGATGTGCTCTACACGGGGCGTACCATCCGTGCGGCTTTGGATGCCATTATCGATAACGGTCGTCCCAAGACTATTCAGCTTGCGGTGCTCATTGACCGCGGCCATCGGGAACTGCCCATCCGCGCCGACTTCGTGGGCAAGAACGTACCCACATCTTCCAAAGAAGCCATCAGCGTGCAGCTGCAGTCTACGGATGAAGCCGAGCAGGTCATGCTAAGAGAAATCAAGGAATAAGAAAAATCCCTGACATGTCAGGGATTTTTCTTATGCTTTTTTCGGTTCCGGCAGCAGGAAGGTGGCGGCGGCACAGCAGATGGAGATGGCGAGGATGACCAGCATCACTGCGGCAATGCCGTAGCTGTCAGCGTACCAGCCGAGGGAGGGCACGATGATGCCGCCAAGGCTGAAGGAGAGGCCCAGAGTTACGCCGGAAGCAAAGCCGAGGCTCTTAGCCAGATAGCTTTGACCAAGCACCACAAAGGCGGCGTAGGGGCCCTGCATGGCAAAGCTCATGGGAATCAGCATGGCATAGACGGCCCAGATGTTCTGGGTAAAGACGATGACGGCAAGACAGGGCACCAGCAGGCAGGCACCATAGCGCATGGTGCGGACATAGCCCTTGCGGTCAGCGAACAAGCCACCGACCAAGGTAGCCAGCACACCGGCAATGGAGATGATGGAAAGCGTTGCACTGCCCACGGCATGGCTGGCGCCGAGCACCTGAATGCAGAACAGGGGCAGGAAGCTGCTGATGGCCGTAAAGAGGGTGGAGCGGAAAACGATGACGAGGAAGAGCCGGGAGAAGGCCCGCCAATCGTTTTCGCGTGGAATGGGATTGGCTGTCGCTTTTTTGGTCACGGCGGCTAACTGCCGGGCGGATTCCCGACGGATAGCCGGTGCAGCCAGAGCAATCATGGCGGCAGTGAACAGGGAGGCGATGGCGTAAAAGGCTGTGCCTTTCATGCCGAAGGTGGTGACGAGAAAGACGGCCAGAAGCGGGCCGAGGCCGAATCCGCCGTTGCCGCCAACGCTGAAGATGCTCATGCCCTGTCCCTTTTTCTTCCCGGCAATGGCGTTGACGTTGCGGGCGGCTTCCGGGTGGAAGATGGAACTGCCGATACCCATGAGGGTGACGGCGGCAAAGATGCTCCAATAGTTGGTGACAAAACCTGTAACGCCTAGGGAAAGGCCTGCCATCAGCACGCCTAAGACCATAAACCACTGACGGGAACCCTTGTCCGCCAGCCAGCCGAACAGGGGCTGGATGATGGAGGACAGGAAGGAGGAGGCGAACATCAGCCCGGCAATGGAGGTGTAGTCCATGCCGTATTCGCTGACGAAGAAGGGCAATAGTGCCGGCAGGGAACCGGAGTTGATATCAACACTGAGGTGTCCGGCTGACAGCATATAGAGATATTTTTTATTCATGGTGGGAATGCTCCTTTGAAATCGATAATTTATATTGTAACAAGTTTTATCGTGACAAGCAATTTTTGATTTTACAAGGTTACGTTTGGCGGTCCATTTCATTTTGAACAATAGCTTATGTTATGTTATAATGTACTTTGTTAATTTATGAATTGTAGAGGTTCCGGTTGTATGGATAATGTATATTCGCTGGTCGAACATTTTTATGAAGAAAATAATGCTGCCGGGCAGATTGTGCCACAGGAGACTGTGGAGGCATATTTGCGCCGCAATGCCTGGCATGGTGCCGATGATGATGAGCTCAAGCGCATTTGGAGCATTATTTCCCTGCTCATCAACTATGTTGACCAGCTGAATCTCTATTCGTTTGTCTCGCTGACGGTGTACGATTATCAGGAACTCATTTATCGTTACGCCAACGACCGGGCGGATTTTATGCTGGCGGAGGCGGATATCATTAAGTTCTTCGCGGCAGCGGATAAATTCTATGAATATCTGCAGCGCACCTGTAAGACTGACGATTATCGGCAGGGCTTGCAGGCGGCCAAGGATTCCCTTTATGAGGGCGGCTATTTCTTCCTGCCGGACAGGCGGGATGGTGACGAGTTCTACAGTTCTCTGGAGCATATGGAGGAAGTGCCTGCGGAAACCATGCAGCGTCTCAACAAGATGCTCGATGAACTCCTGCACCGGATTGACGATTATTATAAACAGCCTTCTTTCCGCCGTGATATGGACCGGGCGGTCGTGATGTACGCCGGGCCGGAGTATGATGGACAGGAGTCCTTGCCGGAAGAGGAACGGCGTAATTTTTGGTTCGGCTTTTGGGATTTTTTCCTGTTCGATTATCATCTCATTGGCTCGGATGATATTCCCCTGCGTCATTATTATGAGCACGAGCGGGACAAGCTCTCGACCTCGGAACAGGATATCCTGCGGGATTTGCTGCGCTCGCGGTTCACGGTCTTTCGCATCGAAGCGGTGGGCGAGGACTTTGTCAGCTGCCGCAACTTCTTCACGGGCGAGAATTTTGAACTGCCGGTGCCGGAATTGGCGCTGGGCAATTATAACAACTGCATTCTCTATGGCCATATTCATTCCCATGGGGTGATGCTGCTCAATTACATCACGACGCTGACGGCCAGCCGCAAGCTGCAGCAGCGGATGCGGGATGTGATTTTGCGGCAGTATGAGCTGTTTAAGTTTCAGAGTCCGCAGGCGGAGCTGAAGGATTTCTTTGCCCGCCATGCTGGTGTGGTGCGTCATACCTTGCAGATTTTAGCCAGTTATGCGCAGCTCAACGTGCTCAAGAGCCGTCATGTGATGCAGCCCCTGCCGGATAATCCCGAGGTGGCAGATAATTTCAAGGCGGACATTGATTTACTGCGGCGCGTGGCCAAGCATGTGGGCTTCAGCAAGTTTGAGATTAATCTGCTCGTCAAATTCTTTACGGATTATATGACGGTGGCGGCTTTGGATAAGACCGATGATATTCTGATTACGGCGCTGCTGTTGAAGTTTGCGCAGATAAATGGCGTGGACTTGTCCGGCCAGTCGGAGATTTACGAGCTCTTGGGCATCGATAGTGAGTCGGTCTGGGCCGCGATGAAGAAGATTTTTGAGACACTGGATTGCGGGATGTTTGACCCCCGCTATTTGACGGAAGAGGCCTTTATCAAGAGTCTCTATTATGGATAAAACGAGGTGAGAGTCATGGAACAGGATGAAAGCAAAGTCCGGGTGATGTCCCCAAATGAAAGCGAGCATTATGACGGGGTGACGATTGAGGAGGGCGGCGAGAGCCGGTCCCGGCAGTCCGCTGGTGGTTTTCGTTACCAAACGGGAAGTTTTGGTCAGGGCTTTACCCTGCGCACCTTTAGCTGGCGGGAACTGCTGCTCGGCCCCGGCGGCTGGCAGCGCATTTTGATGCTGGTGGGCGCGGCCACGGTACTGGGCTTTCTGCTCTTCGTGGCTCTGCCGGTAATCGTGGTGTTATTAGGTGTGGGCGTGGCGATATGGCTGGTGCTGCGTCTCTTTTTAGGCAGATAAGGAGGGATTGGCATGGATTTTCTCGGCATTGCAGATGAGGAGTTCATCCGTCAGGATGTGCCCATGACGAAACAGGAAATCCGAATTTTGAGCCTGGTGAAGGCACAGATTGCTCCGGATGCGGTAGTTTATGATATCGGTGCAGGTACCGGCTCCATTTCCATAGAGGCGGCAAGGCTGGCACCGCAGGGGCAGGTTTATGCCATTGAGCGTAGCAGTGAGGGGATTGGCCTCATCCGCGCCAATGCAGCCAATTTTGCGGTGAAAAACGTGACGGTGATTCAGGCCGAAGCCCCCGAAGGACTGGCTGACCTGCCCAAGGCAGATGCGATTCTGATTGGCGGCAGCGGCGGCAATCTGCAGGAAATTTTGACAGAAGTAACGCCAAAGCTCAAGGCATCCGGCCGTCTGGTGCTCAACTGCATCACGGTGCAGACACTGATGCAGTGCATTGAGTTCATGCGGGAGCATTCGGATACGTACATCTACGAGGCCATTCAGGTGCAGGTGACGCGCTTGCAGCAGGTGGGGACTTACGATATGGCCAAAGCCAACAATCCGATTTACATTGTCACTTGCTGGAAAAAATAAAGAAACTTGAATTTTTGTGAGAGAAGGAATAAGGATGGTACATATTGTGGGAGCAGGCCCGGGTGACCCGGAACTGATTACGGTCAAAGGGGCCAATTACCTGAAAGAAGCAGATGTGGTTATTTACGCCGGGTCATTGGTGAATCCGAAGTTGTTGGATTACTGCCGCGAGGATGCGCAGATTCATAACTCTGCTTCCATGACGCTCGATGAAGTGGTGGCAACCATTGAACAGGCGGAAAAAGAGGGCAAGATGACGGTGCGCCTCCACACAGGCGACCCCTCCGTTTATGGTGCTATTCAGGAACAGATGGATGCCTTCCGCAAGAAGAACATCGAGTTTGACATTGTGCCGGGCGTAAGCTCCTGCTTTGCCACGGCAGCAGCCCTGCAGCAGGAATACACCCTGCCGGGCATCAGCCAGACGGTCATCATCACCCGCAACGAAGGCCGTACGCCGGTGCCGGACAAGGAAAAGCTCCGCAGTCTGGCTCAGCATCAGTCCACCATGTGCATTTACCTGTCCATCACGATGCTCGACAAGGTGGTGGAAGAACTCATGGCGGGCGGTTATCCGGCAGATACCCCCATTGCTATCGTGCAGCGGGCTTCCTGGCCTGAGCAGAAAATCGTGCGGGGCACTCTCGAAACAATCGTCAAGGATATTGAGGGGAAGGATATCGACCGCACGGCCATGATTGTGGTGAGCCACTGTCTTGGGGCTGATTACGATTTGTCCCGTCTTTATGCGCCGGAGTTCTCCCATATGTTCCGAAAGGCTGTGAAAGAATGAGATTAGCTTGTATGGCGATTACGGAGCAGGGCTTACAGCTCGCTCAAACCATAAGACATTGCCTGGATGAATATGTGGACATCTACGTCAGCGAGAAAATGGTGCCGAATGAGGAAGCCAAGAAAAAAATGCAGGTGCATACCTTTGGCAAGCTCAGTGAGGCTGTGACAAAGAATTTTCAGGCCTATGAAGGACTGATTTTCGTCATGGCTACGGGCATTGTGGTGCGCACCATTGCACCCTTGCTGCAGGACAAACTCACGGACCCTGCAGTGGTTGTCTTTGACGAGCAGGGCAAGCACGGCATCAGTCTGTTGTCCGGCCATGTCGGCGGCGCCAACGAACTAACCCGTCAGATATGTCAGGCCATTGGTGCCGGGGCGGTGATTACCACGGCTACGGACATCAATGAAAAGCTGGCTCCGGATGCGCTGGCTACCCGTCTGGGGCTGCGCCCCTGGCCGAAAGTGCGCATTAAGACCATGAATGCGGGACTGCTGGAAGGGCGAAAGCTCCACTGGCGCATTGACCGGACGCTGCCCCATAGCGTCTTTTACAAGCGGAAACTGGAGCAGTATGGGCAGTGGGCAGACTTATGCGTGCCCAGCCAGCTGCTGGCTGTACTCCCTGAGGAAAAGGAGCAGCTGGAGGTTGTGATTATTGGGGAACGGCAGCTGCCGGAACTGGCGGATTTGCCGAAGAACATTCTCTGCCTTACGCCGCGCAGGCTCATTGCCGGGGTAGGCTGCCGCAGAGGAACACCTGCGGCGCTGGTGATGTCCGCTTTGGATACGGCCTGCCGCATGATTGGCCGCGACCGCTCCTTTATCGACGAGCTGGCCAGCACCATTGTAAAGAAACACGAGGCAGGTATCGTCTATGCGGGTGACAGTCTGGTGCGTCCCGTAAAATTCTACGACAACGATAAGATGGAAAAGATGATTGAAGTCCATCAGCTCGAAGAGTCGGACTTCGTCAAGGAAAATATCGGCATTGGCAACGTCTGCGAAGCGGCCGCTTATTGCTCCGTTGGTGATAAGGGCGGCAGACTGGCCTTGCGGAAAACGAATTTTGAAAAGGTGACGGTGGCTTTATTATGGGAAAAATAACAGTTGTAGGCATTGGCCCGGGCAGCCTCTTGGACATGACCCCGCGGGCACGGCAGGCCATTGAGTCTGCAGAGGTAATTGCCGGTTACAATACCTATATCAAGCTGATTGAGGAACTCTTAGGGGACCGCAAGGTTATCGGTACGGCCATGATGCAGGAAATCGACCGCTGCAAAATGGCCGTGGCTGAAGCGGCAGAAGGCCGTGATACGGTAGTGGTATCCAGCGGTGATGCCGGCGTCTACGGCATGGCCGGGCTGGTCTTGGAACTGGTATTGCAGCAGCCGGAGGATAAACGCCCGGAATTTGGCGGCGTGATTGCCGGTGTGTCTGCCGTCAATGCGGCAGCCTCTGTACTGGGTGCGCCGTTGATGCACGACTTTGCCGTCATCAGCCTGTCGGATTTGCTGACACCTTGGGAGACCATTGAAAAGCGCATTGAAATGGCCGCTCAGGGAGATTTTGTTACGGCACTTTACAACCCCAAGAGCAAGAAGCGGGTGGAAAATATCGAGCGGGTGCGCGAAATCATGCTGCAGCATCGCAAGGCTGATACGCCGGTGGGCATCGTGACGGCTGCCAGCCGTGAGGGTGAGGGCAAGATTATCTCCACACTGGAGGACTTCACCAAGCAGGAAATCAATATGTTCTCGCTGGTCATCATCGGCAACTCCATGACCTATGTGAAGGACGGCTATATGATTACGCCCCGCGGTTATGGCAATAAGGAGCCGGGCTTATGATTTTCGTGCTGGCAGGCACCCAGGATGGTCGGGAAATCGTCAGGCTCCTGCTGGAACAGGGCCATGATGTGGCCGCTTCCGTGGTGAGCAGCTACGGCGGAGAACTGCTGGCCCATGCCTGCGGGCAGAGATGTCTGATTAACGATAAGCCGCTGGATGAAGCGGCGCTCAAGGATTATCTGCAGGAGCATGACATCCGCCTGCTCGTGGATGCCAGCCATCCCTATGCAGCCAACGTGAGCCGCAATGCCATAGCGGTCTGTCAGGCGCTGTCCATCCCCTATATCCGCTACGAGCGTGACTTGTCAAAACTCGACTACGACAGGATTACCGTGGTGCACAGCTATGAGGAAGCGGCGCAGGCGGCAGCATCGTTGGGGAAAAAGATATTCCTCACCACCGGCAGCCGCAATCTGGATAAATTCGTGCATAGCCCGGACTTAAAGGACTGCGAACTCACGGCAAGGGTTCTGCCCACTGCCGAGGTTATCGGTTTATGTGAATCGCTGGGGCTGGATGCCGGTCATATTGTAGCGCTGCAGGGGCCGTTTTCCCAGGAACTCAATCGGGAGCTGTTCCGCAAGTATGGGGCGGAAGTTATCATCACCAAAAACAGCGGCACCATTGGCGGTACGGATACAAAATTTGCCGCTGCGGCTGAACTTAATCTGCCCATTGTGCTTATTGATAGGCCCAAGTTAAACTATCCGTGTATAACCCATGACTATGCAGAGGTTTTGGCCTTTGTAAGGCAATGATACAGAGAAATAATTCCTGTCACAGGCAGGGATTATTTTTTTTGCAATAAAAAACTGCTGCCCAGAGAGTCTGCGCAGCAGCGTAAGGTGTCAGGTTTTAGTTGTTTTTATTGCCGAGCACTGTCTTGCCGAAGATGGCCAGCGTTACGAGGAATACGATAAGGCCTAAGAATTCAGCCGTATCGGCAAAATCCTTGCCGACGAGCGCCAGCGGACTGTCACTGCCGCCGCTCGTAACCGAAACCACGATGATGCCGGCGAGGGCAACACCAATCAGCGATTCGCCGACGATAAGCCCGGAAGCAAACAGTGTGCCACGGCGTATACCATTTTTCTCGCCTTCCGCACCTTTGCGCTCTTTGAGCCTTTTATTGAGGAAATAGCCCATGATGGCGCCGATAACGAGCGGCGTCTGTACGGAGGGCGGCAGATAAATGCCCATGCCGACAGCAAGTGGGGGCAGACAAAGATTATCCGTATACTGCTTGAGCAACTGATTCACGATGACGAGTACCACGCCGAGCCCCATGCCCAGGTAGATATATTCCCAGGCCAGTTGGCTCGAGAAGATGCCCTGCGCAATCGTCGTCATGAGTGCAGCCTGCGGTGCAGCCAGTGCCTGGCTCGGGTCCATATCCGGACGCGGCAGTGCGCCGGGGAAACCATAGGCCTCATAGAGAAGATTCAGCACCGGAGCGATGGCGAGTGCGCCGACCACGCAGCCGAGCAGCAGAGCTACCTGCTGACGCCACGGCGTGGCGCCGACCAGATAACCGGTCTTGAGATCCTGCATATTATCATTGGAGATGCAGGCGATAGCCATGATGATGGAGGTCGTGAAGATTGCCGTAGCCGTGGCGAACTTCTCGCCACCGGGCAAATCAAAAATTCCAAACGAGGTGCACAGCGTATACATCACGAGGGAAGCCACGATGATGCCCAGGATGCCAATACCCGAAATCGGGCTGGAGGACGTGCCGACCAGACCTGCCATATAGGCGCAGGCGGCGGCTACGAAAAAGCCCATCAGCACGGCAACCCCGACACCGACGAGGACAAAGGTGAGGTTCTGCATCAAAGGCAGGCCCTCGGGACTGACAAAGGCATAGAAGATAGCGAGCAGACCGGCAACTGTCAGCGCAAATACCCAGCCAATGCTCTTGATTGACATGTCAATATCCATGCGGTGTCTGTCCTGCTCTTCCTTGGGCATGCGTACCGACGCGATGGATTCCTTGACACCATCGATGACCGGACGGGCAAGGGTGATAAGAGTCCAGACTGCAGCCACACCCATGGCGCCTGCACCAATCAGACGGACGCGATCCTGATAGACCGCACCGGCAAATTTTTGCATGGTCATGCCATCCGGCAGAGCGCTCGTAATCGTATAGAACGGGACAAATCCCGCCCAGGCAATCAGGATGCCGACGAGCATGGCCAGCCCCGAAGCAATGCCGATAAGATAACCGGCACCGACAAGCGCTGTCGAGTAACCGATGGGGAACTGCGTCATGCCACGGCCCACATGGAACCAAAGCGAGAGGCCGCCGGAAAGAACCTGAAAGCCGTTGGAAAGCAGGGCGACGACACCGGCCACGATACCACCGGACATGATTTCCTTGAGGCCGCTGCCCTGCTTAGAATTCGCCGTCTCATTGCTGCCGACCTTCAGAATTTCAGCAGCAATGAGACGGCGAATTCTAAGCAGGGCAGCGGAATCGTGAACAGTACGCCCAGACAGCCGCCGCAGGCCGAGACGATCAGTGTCTGCCAAAATTCAAAGCCCTGCCAATAGCCAATCATCAGCATGCCGGGAATGATGAAAATAATGGCGGACAAGGTTCCCGCAGCGGAAGCTTGTGTCTGTACCATGTTATTTTCGAGGATGTTGGAATCCTTCGCCATCTTGAGGACAGCCATCGAAATCACCGCGGCCGGGATTGCCGAGGAAAAAGTCAGGCCGACCTTGAGACCCAGGTAGACGTTCGATGCGGTGAAGATAACCGTCAGGATAGCACCGAGCAACATACCACGGACCGTAAGTTCAGGAAGCCGTAAATCGTTTCGCATAAACTCATTGTCATTTTGTTTCATCGCATAAATACTCCTTATAGGATAAATATTTTTGGTAACTGTACATCCGCTATGTACAATCATCGAACACATTATATCACATTCAAAAGCATTGTGAAAGACATCTGTGTGTATACATGTAACCATAATGCGTGAGTACGCGGTGATTGTTTTTGCGCAGGATTCGAATAGGTGCGTAATTGGACTGAATGTGATAAGATAAGTAATGTATGTTTGCGAAGATGAGGTGACGATTATGGATTTTATTAAGCAGCCTATGGAGATAGAAAATCGCAGTATGGAAATTATTGCGCCGCATTTGGAGGGCCTGAATCTCAGCCCGGAGCAGGTCAAGGTCTATTCCCGGCTCATTCATGCGGCAGGTGATGTGGACTATGCACCCATTATCAAAATGTCAGCAGATGCTATTGAGAAAGCCATGACAGCCTTAAAGGGCGGCTGTGATATTTACACCGATGTGGAAATGGTGCGCACGGGTATCAATAAGCGCAAGCTCTCGTCCTTCGGCGGGCAGGTGCATTGCCTGATTGCCGATGAGGAAGTGGTAAAGACGGCCAAGGAGCAGGGCATTACCCGTTCGATGGCAGCCATGCGCAAGTTTGGTCAGGAGATGAATGGCGCCATCATTGCCATTGGCAATGCACCGACCGCGCTGTTTGAAGTATTGCGTCAGGTGGAGGAAGAAAATCTCCGTCCTGCCTGTATCGTGGGCATTCCTGTGGGCTTTGTGGGCGCGGCTGATTCCAAGGCGGAACTTGCGAAGCAGGAAACGGTGCCCTTCATTACCGTAGAAGGCACGAAGGGCGGCAGCCCCATTGCGGCGGCCGCCGTCAACGCCATGATGTACCTGATAAACAACGACAGGGGCTAAACTATGGCGGGGAAAATCGTTTTAGTGACCGGCGGGGCCCGCTCCGGCAAATCTGCTTTCGCCGAGAAGCTGGCGGCAAAGTTCGGTGTGTCTGTGGGCTATATTGCCACGGCGCAGATTTATGATGAGGAGATGCGTTACCGCGTCAAACTCCATCGGGAGCGGCGTCCGGAGAACTGGCAGACCTATGAAGCGCCCTATTGGGCGGATAAGGCCATCGTGGAGGCGGCGGACGGTCATAAGGTTTTGCTCTTTGACTGTCTCACCTTGTACTTGAGCAATCTCCTGTGTCTGATGCCGGAAGAAGAACTGACCGATGACAAGGTTTACGCTATGCTGACCGAACAGATGGAAAAACTGCTGGCTGCGGCGCAGACGGCAGTTACGCAGGGGGCAACCATTATTTTTGTCACCAATGAGGTGGGGGCGGGCATTGTGCCGGAAAACAAACTGGCCCGCCTCTATCGCGACCTCAGCGGTCTGGCCAATCAGAAAATCGCGGCGGCAGCAGATGAAGTCTATGCCGTTATGGCGGGGATTCCCGTCAATATCAAGAAACTCAATGTCCTGCTCACGCAGGAAAAGGACGGATAACTATGGCAAATTCCATTATGCTGATGGGCACCAGTTCCCATGTCGGCAAGAGCATTATCACCACGGCTTTGTGCCGGATTTTTCATCAGGAAGGGCGTAAGGTGGTGCCCTTTAAGGCGCAGAATATGGCGCTCAATTCCTATGTGACCAAAGACGGCAAGGAAATGGGGCGCGCACAGGTGGCGCAGTCGGAAGCTGCGGGACTGGAACCCATGGTGGACATGAATCCGGTACTCCTGAAGCCCACGGGCAATTCCTGCTCGCAGGTGGTGCTGAACGGCAAGGCCATTGGCAATATGAGTGCCCGCGAATACCACAAGGGCTATTCATTGAAAGCCTTTGGCGCAGTGACCGAGGCTTTAGAGCGGCTGCAGAAAAATTTTGATACTTTGGTTATTGAAGGAGCCGGCAGTCCGGCGGAAGTCAATCTTAAAGCTAACGATATCGTCAACATGCGGGTGGCCAAGCACTTAAATGCGCCGGTGCTCTTGATTGCCGATATCGACAGAGGTGGAGCTCTGGCTTCTCTCGTAGGCACGTTGGAACTCTTGGATGAGGACGAGCGCGCTTTGGTCAAGGGACTTATCATCAACAAGTTTCGCGGGGATGTGACACTGCTGACTCCCGCGGTGGATTTTCTGGAGCAGAAGACCGGTAAGCCGGTGCTCGGCATTGTGCCGCATATTGAGGATATGGGCATTGATGATGAGGATTCCGTTTCGCTGGATGATAAAGTGGTGGAACAGGACCAGCCGCAGGCGGATTTGCATATCGCCGTAATCCAGACGCCGAAGATTTCCAACTTCACGGACTTTGACAGTCTGGCGGCAGAGCCGGATGTTTCCCTTTATTATGTGAAGCGCGTGGAAGACTTGGGTGAGCCGGATTTGATTCTGCTGCCCGGTTCCAAGAATACCACGGAGGACTTGCTGCATCTGAGGGAATGTGGCCTCGAAGCAGCTATCCGCGAAAAAAATGCGGGCGGCACGCCGCTCTGGGGCATTTGCGGCGGCTATCAGATGCTGGGCCAAAAGATTGCTGACCCGCTGCATACGGAATCGGCTAACGACGAAGTGACGGGCTTAGGGTATCTGCCCATGGAAACCACCTTTGCGGCTGAAAAACTCACGAGCCAGGTACAGGCTGACTGTGTACAACTGAACTTTCTGGGCCGGGAGATTACAGGCAAAGGCCTTTATGGCTACGAGATTCATACAGGGGAAACGAAGTTTGACGGTGCGCCCGCTCATCCCTTCCAAATAATTGACCGGTCAAATGAAAGCGTCAATATTGCCGAAGGTTTGACATGTCAAATTGACGGTCAGGGTCAGGTGACCGGCACCTACATTCATGGCATCTTTGACCATGACGATTTCCGGCGGCAGATTCTAAACGCCCTGCGTGCCCGCAAGGGGCTGGGCGACCTGCCCATCCAACGCAGTGTGCGTCAGGAAAAAGAGCGGGCCTATAACCGTCTGGCCAGTGTGGTACGCGCCAGCCTCGATATGGAAAAACTGGCTGAAATTATGGGTGAGCGCCCATGATGACGGGAATTTTGGCTTTTCTGCTGGATTGTATTATCGGTGACCCCAAAAGCTCCTGGCATCCTGTGGTGCTGATGGGGAAGATGATTTCCTTTTGGGAGCGCCTCTTTTATCATCCGGAGGATAAGGACAGCCGCAAATTTGCCTGGGGCGCAGTGCTGGTGCTGCTGGTTCTCTGGTTGACCTATGCTGTGGCAGAGGGCATTATGCTCTTGTCCTATAAAATTCCTTGGAGCTTTGGCAGTACGGCGGTGGGCGCAGTCATGCTGTCCTTTGCCATTTCGCCCAAGAGTCTGGCCAAGGCGGGCAAGGAACTTTACGGTCTGCTGCTGGCGGGGGATATGACGGAAGCCCGCCGGAAGGTGGGCTGGATTGTAGGCCGCGACACGGACAAGCTCGACGAGCCGGAAATCGCGCGGGCAACGGTGGAAACCATTGCGGAGAACACCACGGACGGCATTATCGCCCCCCTGTTCTTCTTCGTTCTGGGAGGTGTGCCGCTGGCTATGGCCTATCGGGCGGCTAACACCATGGATTCCATGATTGGGTACAAGAACGACAAGTATCTTTACTTTGGGCGGGCGGCGGCGCGGCTCGATGATGTGCTGAATTATATCCCTGCCCGCATAACGGCGGTGCTCTTTATCTTTGCGGCCTGGATTCTGGGTTACGATTATAAATTTGCCTATCGCATGATGCTCAGGGATGCGAAAAAACATCCCAGCCCGAATGGCGGCTATGCGGAAGCTACGGTGGCCGGTGCGCTCCATGTGCGTTTGGGAGGTTACAACTCATACTTTGGCCAGCAGCATTTCCGCGAGTATATGGGTGAGCCATTGGAAACTTTGGGCATCAAGCATATTATGGGCGCAATCCGCCTGATGTACACGGCAACTGTGATGTTTATCATTATCTGTTACGCCATGTTTGGGTTATGATAGGTGTGATAAAAATCACAAGAGAGGATGCTGTTTGATGAAATCATTTATTACGGCCCTGCAATTTCTGACACGGATTCATCTGAAGAACCAAATGGATTTAACGGCGGAAGACTTCGGCCGCAGTACGAAGTTCTTTCCTTTGGTGGGGCTTATCTTAGGTCTTATTTATATGCTGGCTTCCTGGTGCTTGATTGCCGTCTTTGGCTGGGCCAATCTTGTCACGACCTTGCTGGTGATTTTGCCGGTGCTGCTCACGGGCGGACTGATGCTGGATGGTTTTATGGATACTGTGGATGGTGTCTTTTCCGGCCGGGAACGGGAGCGGCAGCTGGAAATCATGAAGGACAGCCGGGTGGGTTCCTTCGGCGTGCTTGCGCTGGTATGCCTCTGTTTGGTCAACTGGTCGGCATTGCGGGATGTGAAGCTGGTGCTCATTATGACGGCACTTTTCGTCATGCCCATTATCGGCCGCATGGCCATGGTGATGGCGATTGCTTTCTTTCCCTATGCCCGCAAGGAGGGCATGGGCAAAATCTTTGCGGAAATGGCCGACAGAGAAACGGTGCTGCTGGCGGCGGCAGTCACGCTGGTCTTTGTGGTTCCCTGGGGACAGGCCGCCATTGCAGCGCTTCTGATTGGCTTAGGCTTTGCATGGCTCGTGGCCACATGGCTGACGCATAAGCTCGGCGGACTTACCGGCGACACTTACGGGGCCATCGAAACGCTGACGGAAACCGTGGTGCTGCTGGTATTTTGGGTCACTTCCTGGCTTCCCGGCGGCCTGCATATTTTGTGGCGTTAATAAAATATTTTTATTTAGCAGGAAATAATCCGTTTTTGCACGAATAAGAATCGTGAGAGTAGATTATTTTCTGCTTATTTTAATGAAGTTGTTCACAAAATTCTGTCTGATTTAAGCAAGGAAGTGAGATAGTGAAAAAGTTCATCAATGGATCAGAAAATGTGGAAGCGGAGGTAAACCGTGGACTGGCCTTGTCCAAACCGAATATTCTTCGTCAATTGCCGGGCTGTAATGTTATGGTCAGGCAGAATTTGAAAACGGACAGAGTGGCGTTGGTCTTTGGCTGTGGCAGTGGTCATGAACCTGCACCTAACGGCTATGTGGGTTATGGTATGCTCGACGCAGGCATTCCCGGCAAGATTTTTTCCTCGCCGACGCCGGATATGATTCTCAAAGGCATTAAGGAAGTGCAAAATGAGGCAGGGGTGCTCTGCCTGATTGTGAATTATACCGGGGATGTGCTGAATTTTCGCTTGGCCATGGAAATGGCGCAGATGGAAAATATTGCAGTGGAGTCGGTGATTATAGCCGATGATGTGGCCACCCAGAAAAATAAATCCGTGGGCCGCAGAGGATTGGCCGGTGTGGTGCTGGTGATGAAGATTGCCGGAGCCGAGGCGGAACTGGGCTCTGACCTCTACCGGGTAAAGGAAGTGACCGAGTGGGCGGCGTCAGGACTTCGGACCATTGGCGTGGCCTGCCGTCCCTGCATTATTCCCTCTGACGGAGAACCCAGCTTTGAGCTGGGCGAGCAGGAAATGGAAATCGGTATGGGACTGCATGGCGAGCCGGGGGTTTTGCGCTGTAACATGATGACCGTTAAAGAGACGGTACATCAGATGCTCGAGCTTATCCTACTGGACTGCAATTACGAGAACAGCGAAGTGGCGGTGCTCATTAATGGGTTGGGCGGGACGCCTCCTATGGAGCTTTATGCGGTCAATGACTGTGTTCACCAGTATCTGGGCGAAGCGGGCATAAAGATTTACGACACGATGATTGGCAATTACATGACATCTATGGAAATGGGTGGTTTTTCCATCAGCCTGATGCGCCTTGATCCCCATTTGAAGGCACTTTATGACATGGCCGCGGTAACGCCCATCATCAGACGCTGACGGACGAAGGAGGGTAGCTGGATGTTCGGAAAAGAATATACGATAGCAGCTCTGGAGGCCATCTGCCAGGATATTATCGAGCATGAGGAGGAGCTGAACCATTTGGATAATGCCATCGGCGATGGCGACCATGGCACCAATATGGCCAGATTTTCCCGCATCATCTTACAGGAACTGCCAAAAATTCAGGAAGAGAAAGACGAGTTAGGGGAGATTTTCCATTACGTAGGAATGCGCTGCATCAATGAAATCGGCGGCTCGGCCGGCCCGCTGTTTGGCACGTTTTTCCTGCGGGCAGGAATGGCTGCTGCGGGCAAGACGGTGCTGAGCGCTGCCGACTGGGTGACGGCCTTTGCCGCAGGCAGTATGGGGGTATCCCAGCTCGGCAAGAGCAGCGAAGGGGATAAGACCATGCTGGATGCCATGTTCCCTGCGGTCAGAGCCATGCAGGAAGCCGCGGGAACAGGCGGCAGTCTGCCAGAGGTTTTTGCAGCTGGCGTAGAAGCGGCAGAAAATGGCGTCGTGTACACGAAAACCATTCAGGCCAACAAGGGAAGAGCGTCTTATCTGGGTTCCCGCAGTATCGGCCATCAGGACCCAGGAGCCACCACCATCATGTTGATGCTTCAGGCCATGCATAAAGTGGCAGTAGAAAGGGAAGTGGAATGAGTTATGGATTGCGACCTGTCAAATCGGCAGGTCGTTTTTTATATGGCGGCAGGCGTTGGACATAGGTGTTTTGGTTTGCTATAATTCATAGGGTAAGCGTATCAGCAGAATCAGTAGTAGATGTGGTGACAGTTATGGACTTAACGGTGCGTGTTCCCGGTTCCTGTGGGGAATTGGTGCAGGGCTTTGCCCAAGGGGAACCTTTTTTGGGGACCTGCCCTATTGACCGATATACGACGGTAGAAGTAAGCGACAGTTTTTCGGGGCTGACAGGCTTGGGCGAAAAATCTTTGCAGGCGCTGCAGCTGACATTAGCCCGTTTGGGAATGGATGATTTCCCCTATGGACTAAAATTGACCTCAGAACTTCCCCAAGGCAAGGGTATGGCATCTTCGAGTGCGGATATTGCTGCTGTGGTGGTGTCGGTGATGGAGGCCTTAGGCGAACCGTGGTCACCAAAGTTCTTGATGGATATTGCCACAGAGATTGAACCAACCGATGGGATTTTCTGTCCGGGCATCGTGCTGATGAATCATGTCAATGGCAAGGTGCTGGCCCATTTTGAGCAGGTGCCGTCTCTGCGTGCGGCTGTCTTTGATATGGGCGGCACGGTAGATACCTGTGCGTTCCATCAGGCAGATAAAAAGACAGAAGATAATCAAAGTCTGCTGCAGGAATTTCAGCAGGCCATGGATTCGTGTCAGGCTGAGAAAATTGCGCAGGTGGCGACAGCAAGTGCCTTTGCCAATCAAAGGCTATTATATAAGGAAGAATTGCAGCAGCTTTGGCAGCTCGGAAAAGAAGCAGGGGCGCTGGGGATTAATGCGGCGCACAGCGGCACGGTGCTGGGCCTGTGGTGGAACACGGACAGGTCACCGGAAATAATCCGCCAGCAAGCGGAGAAGCTGGCCCAAAAGCTCAACGTGAAGTTTTGGGGGCTGGCGAATTTGCGTCCCGGGGGAGTGGAGGTTAGCAGAAGATGAAGAATATACCGCGGTTAGTGATTGCCGCCACCCAGTCGGGGGCGGGCAAGACCACCATTGTCACGGGACTTTTGGCGGCTTTGCGCCAGCGGGGACTCAACGTGCAGTCCTTTAAGGCAGGCCCTGATTATATTGACCCGGGGTATCATGCTCTGGCCAGCGGCCAGCCTGCACACAATCTGGACAGTTGGCTGACGCCGAAAGAAATTCTGCCGGAGATTCTGGCTGCCGAGGCAGAGTCTGCCGACATTGCTATCGTCGAAGGTGTTATGGGCCTTTATGATGGCGGGCGGCAGGGCATCAGTTCCACGGCGGAGATTGCCAAAATCATCAAAGCACCGGTGCTGTTGGTGATTGACGCCAAGTCCATGGGGGCATCGGCCGCAGCCATTGCGCAAGGTTTCCGGGATTATGACCCTTCCGTTAAGCTGGCGGGCGTAATCTTGAACCGCTTAGGCTCTGACACCCATGAAGCCATGATTCGGGAAGCTATGGCAGGAATTGATATGCCTGTATACGGTGCCCTGCGCCGCAATGATGGTCTGCGCATGCCGGAACGCCATTTGGGTTTGGTGCCTGTGGAAGAAAACAAGGAACGGGAGCTTATCGGCCGTATGGGCGAGGCCGTAGCTGGTCAGCTGGATTTGGATAAACTGCTGGCCTTGGCTCGCAGTGCGGAGCCCCTGGCGATAAAGGAAAGCTCTCTGTCCGGTGCGGGAGCGTATTTCTGTCGAATCGGCGTGGCCAAGGACGAAGCCTTTTCCTTTTATTATCCTGCCAGCCTGAAAGTGCTGGCAAAGCTGGGCGCAGAGATTGTGCCTTTCAGCCCCCTGCATGATGAAAAACTGCCGGCAGTGGATGGCCTCTTTATCGGTGGCGGGTTCCCGGAAATGTTTGCCGGACAGCTGGCGGCAAATTCTTCAATGCGGCAGGCGGTTCGGCAGGCTGCGCAAAAGGATATGCCCATTCTGGCAGAATGTGGCGGCTATATGTATCTGATGGATTCGCTGCAGGATTTTGCAGGAGTCAGTCATCCGATGGCGGGCGTGTTCGTCGGGCAAGCGGTCATGACGGAAAAATTGCAGATGGTGGGCTATGTGGAGGCCGAACTGCAGAAAGATTCCCTGCTGGGGAAAGCGGGAACGAAGCTTAAGGGCCATGAATTCCATTTTTCCAAGGAACGTGAACCAATTCAGCAGGACAAAGCGCCCTTTATCTTCCGGAAACTGCGGAATAACAGCGAATATCCGGCAGGTCAACAGGTGAAGAATGTTTTAGGCAGTTATCTGCATCTGCATTTTGCCGGCTGCTTGGATGCGGCAGAGAATTTTGTCCGCCAGTGTGCGGCTTATAAAAAGAAGCGGGGGCAGGTAAGTGGAGAAGTTTGAGCATGGGGGCAATATTTATGAGGAAGCTCCTGCAGGCGGCAAGTGGCTCGATTTTTCCGCTAATATTAATCCTCTGGGGCTGGCACCGGAGGTAAAGCAGGTTATTGCGGAAAATATCGAGGGGATTATTCATTACCCTGACCCCAAGGCACGGAAATTAAAAGCAGCGCTTAGCGGGCATTATCGGATTCCCAAAGACCAGCTGCTCTTGGGCAATGGTGCCGCGGAACTTTTTTACCTGCTGGTGCATATGGTTAGGCCAAAGCGGGTGGCCCTGCCTGTGCCATCCTTTGGTGAATATCAGCGGACGGCTGAGGCTGTGGGAGCGGAAATCTGTTTCGTGCCGTTGCAGGCAGAAGCAGATTTTGCGCCGGATATGGCGCAGTGGAAAAAGGCCTGCGAACATGTGGACTGCATTTTTATCGGCAATCCCAATAATCCTACGGGGAAGCTGATTGCTCGTGAGCAGCTGGCAGAATTCCTGCCGTTTGGGGAGAAGCGGAGCATCTGGACGGTGGTGGATGAGTCCTTTTTGGACTTTCTGCCGGATGAGGAACGGTACAGCGTCCGGGATTTGACATGTCAATTTCAGCATTTGCTGGTGGTGCGCTCTTTGACGAAGTTTTATGCCATGCCGGGGCTGCGGCTGGGCTTTGCCAGTGCGCATCCAGAGTTGGTGCGCTGTCTGGAGCGGGGCAAGGATGTCTGGAATGTCAACAGTCTGGCGCAGGCGGCAGGAGTTGCGGCTTTGGGCTTAAAAGAGTATCATAGAAGGAGCCGTGAGTTTGTGCAGGCGGAGAAGGACTGGCTCTATGCACGGCTTTGCGCGGTCAGGGGGCTGGAACCTATACGACCCAGCGTGAACTTTATGATGGTTAATGTGGCAAAGACAGGTCTTACCAGCGGTGAACTTACTGCCCGCATGCGCAGGCAGGGTGTATTGGTGCGGGACTGCGCCAATTATACGGGGCTGGAAGGCCGACAATATATTCGTGTGGCGGTGCGCAGCCGTGCGGAGAATGAACAGATGCTCAAGGCATTGGAGGCAATAGTTTGACAAAGGTTATTTTTATCCGTCATGGCCAGACGGAATGGAATGTAACGGGGCGTTATCAGGGTCAGTCGGATGTGAAACTTACCGAGGAAGGCAAGAAGCAGGCCGAGAAACTGGCGGATAATTTCCCCGTGGCTAAGGTGGATGCCATTTATGCCAGTGATTTGTGCCGGGCTATGGTGACGGCCGAGACAATCGCGGCTAAATTTGGCTTAAAGGTACAGGCTGAACCTGCGTTCCGGGAACTCAGTTTTGGCGACTGGGAAGGCCTGACTTATCAGCAAATTGTGGATAAGTGGGAAGAGGCCATGGCTAATTTCCTGCAGCATCCTGATATTTTGGAAATTCCCGGCGGCGAGAGTTTTCCGGCGGTGCAGCAGCGGGCGATGAAACGTCTGAATGAACTTATTGAAAAACACGACGGGCAGACGATTGTGGTCGTGGCACATGGTGCGGTGCTGCGCACAATGCTGACTGCGGCTTTGCATATGCCGTTGCAGTATCTTTGGAGCATCCGCCAGTTCAATACGGCGGTGAATATTGTGCGTTATGACGCGGATGCCAATCCTACAGTGGAATTATTGAACAGCACTGCTCATCTGGGTAACGAGGTGCAGAGGGGGATTATATAATGAAAGTATTGGTTACAGGGGGCGCAGGTTTTATTGGCTCGCATTTGGTGCGGCAGCTGTTGGCGGCTGACCATGAAGTAACGGTGCTTGATAATGTGAGCACTGGCACCTGGCAGCATCTGCCAGAAGGCAAGGATACCTGCACCTGCTGGGAAATGGATATCCGTGACAAGTCAGCTCGCGAGAAGATGGAACAGGGCAGGTTTGATGTTATCGTGCATCTGGCTGGCCAGACCATGGTGGATGTTTCCATCAAAGACCCGGAATTTGACGCCGCCGAAAATGTTATGGGTACGTTGAACGTTCTGGAAGCAGCCCGCCATAGCGGTGTGAAGCGCATTATATTTGCCTCTACGGCAGCTTCCTATGGTGATGTAGCTGAAGACAAACTGCCCATTCGCGAGGAAGAAACTCTGGCACCGATGTCCTTCTACGGCCTGACCAAGGTAACGGTGGAAAAATACTTGCAGCTCTATCATGATTTATACGGCCTGGACTATGTGGCCCTGCGCTTTGCCAATGTCTATGGTGAGCGTCAGGGGGATACTGGCGAAGGTGGGGTAATCAGCATCTTTGCCAAGCGTATTGCCAAAGACCAGGGCATTACGGTGTTCGGTGATGGCAAGCAGACCCGTGACTTCATCTATGCCGGTGATATTGCCTCCGGTATTATCGCGGCAATGACTACCGATAAGGCCAATGCGGTTTACAACCTCAGCAATCAGACGGAAACCAGCCTGCTCGAACTCATTGACCTCATGGCCAAGGCATCGGGTAAAACGGTGGAACCGGACTTTGCAGCACCGCGTGAAGGGGATATCAATCGCTCCATGCTCTGCAACGAAGCTGCTGTGCAGAACCTGAACTGGCAGCCGCAGATGGATTTGGGCGAAGGTCTGGCCCGCACGATTGCTTATTTTAAGAGCTGCTGATTCCTGTGAAAAAAATTCTACGCAAAATCAAAAAAAGTTCTTGACTTGAACTCTGTTTTTGCGTAGAATGTTTTTATGTGATGTTACGGGCATGGCATCCATTAGCCCCGGAAGCCAGTCGTGAGAACGTCATATACCGATTAAATTATTTGAACTTATTAGGGGGGAAATCGCATGAAGACAACGTTTATGGCAAATGCATCCAACGTTGAGCGTAAATGGTATGTTGTAGACGCTGAAGGGCAGACTGTCGGCCGTCTCGCAGCTGAAGTTGCTAAAGTTCTTCGCGGTAAAAATAAACCGACCTTTACTCCGCACGTTGATACGGGTGATTATGTCATCGTCATCAATGCAGAGAAGGTTAAATTTACGGGTAAGAAACTTACGGATAAGACTTACTTCCGTCATTCCGGTTATCAGGGTGGCACGACGTTCACGTCCGCTGGCCTGATGCTCGAAAAGTTCCCGGAACGCGTTATTGAGCACGCTGTAAAAGGCATGCTGCCGCATAACCGTCTCGGTGCTAAGATGTACCGCAAGCTCAGCGTTTACGCTGGCAGCGAGCATCCGCATGCAGCTCAGAAGCCGGAAAAGCTCGAGCTGAACATTCGCTAATCTGGAGGAGGAACATATAAATGGCACAAGTAAGCTATTACGGCACTGGCCGCAGAAAGTCTTCCGTTGCCCGTGTTCGTCTGGTTCCAGGCGAAGGCAAGGTTACGATCAACGGTCGTACCATGGAAGAATATTTTGGTCTGAAGACTCTCGAACTCATCGTTCGTCAGCCTCTGAACCTTACGGAAACTGTTGACAAGTATGACGTTATCGCAAATGTTGCAGGTGGCGGCGTATCTGGTCAGGCAGGCGCAATCCGTCACGGTATCACCCGTGCACTCATGGAAATGGACGCTGAACTCCGTCCGGCTCTGAAAAAAGCTGGTTTCGTTACGCGTGACCCGCGTGAAAAAGAACGCCGTAAATACGGTCTCAAGAAAGCCCGCAAGGCTTCCCAGTTCAGCAAACGTTAATTTTGTTATCGTTGGCTTTACAAGTCCGTCAGCATTTTGCTGGCGGGCTTTTTGTGTTGTAGTTGCTGGTGGTATAAATACTATAAATATAGTATAATAGAACGTAACGTAAATGGGGAGGTGCTTATTTTGGTTAGGAAGGGAATCATTCTGGCCGGTGGTTCGGGAACAAGGCTGTACCCGCTTACGCAGGTGGTATCGAAACAGCTGATGCCGGTTTATGACAAGCCTATGATTTACTATCCGCTGAGTACGCTGATGCTGGCGGGGATTAAGGATATATTGATTATCAACACGCCGCAGGACAGCGCATTGTTCCAAAGTTTGCTCGGGGATGGCAGCAAATTGGGCATAAACATCAGTTATGCCGTACAGCCGAGTCCGGACGGTTTGGCACAGGCGTTCATTATCGGGGAGCAGTTTATTGGCGGCGAAGGCTGCGCTCTGGTGTTAGGCGATAACATCTACTACGGTTCGGATTTAGCGCAATCGGTGCAGCGAGCGGCTTCTACGGAGGAAGGCGCTACGGTGTTTGCCTATTATGTGTCCGACCCTGAACGCTATGGTGTGGTGGAGTTTGACGAACACGGCCACGCTCTGAGTCTGGAGGAAAAACCGGCGCAGCCTAAATCCAACTATGCAGTAACGGGCTTGTACTTTTATGATAAAGATATTGTCGATGTGGCCAAATCCATTAAACCTTCGGCGCGCGGCGAACTCGAAATCACCGATGTGAACAAAGTTTATCTGGAGCGCGGCAAATTGCAGGTGGAAAAGATGCGCCGCGGCTATGCGTGGCTGGATACGGGAACCCATGAATCCCTGCTGGATGCGGCGGCGTTCGTGCGCACCATTCAGGCCCGTCAGGGACTCAAGATTGCCTGTATAGAAGAAATTGCCTACCGGATGGGCTATATCGATGCGGCACAGGTGGAAAAACTGGCGCAGCCCTTGCTGAAGAACGAATACGGTCAGTATCTTATCGGTATGATTGAGGAGTAAGGAGTTTTTAGCTGGTATGAACGTTATTAAAACGAGTATCGATGGTGTGCTGATTGTCGAGACGGATGTATTTGGCGACCATCGTGGTTATTTTACGGAAACGTATAATAAGCCAAAGTATGAAGCATGGGGCATCACAAATGATTTCGTGCAGGATAATATGAGTTTTTCTGCTCAGAAAGGTACTTTGCGCGGTCTGCATTGGCAGAATCCGCCCTATGCACAGGCCAAGCTGGTTTCCTGCTCCAAGGGCAAAGTTATCGACGTGGCCGTAGATATCCGCAAGGGCAGCCCGACTTTTGGCCAGTGGGTTTCCGTGGAGCTCAGTGCAGAAAACCATCGGCAGTTCTATATTCCTCGCGGCTTCGCGCATGGCTTCCTGACGCTTACGGATGATGTGGAATTCCGCTACAAATGCGATAATGTCTACAACAAGGCGGCAGAAGGCGGCATGCGCTATGATGCGCCGGAAGTAAATGTCGATTGGGGAACTTTGCTGGCAGGGATTGAACCGGTGCTCAGTGAAAAGGATACGACTGGCCCGAATTTGACCGACAGCAACAATCAGTTTGTATATGGGGAGAATTGCTAAATGAATATAATTGTAACCGGTGGTGCCGGTTTCATCGGCGCCAACTTTGTTTACTATATGCTGAAAAAACGTCCCGAGGATAAAATTATCTGCTTTGATAAGCTGACCTATGCGGGCAATTTGGAAACGCTGGCCGAGGCCATGAAGAATGAGAAGTTCAAATTCGTCCGGGGAGACATCGCTGACCGCAAGGCTGTTTACAAACTTTTTGAAACGGAAAAGCCTGACATCGTTGTAAACTTTGCGGCAGAATCCCACGTGGATCGTTCCATTGATAATCCGGAAATCTTCCTGCAGACCAATGTCATTGGCACCAGTGTACTTCTGGATGCCTGCCGCCGATATGGCGTTGACCGCTATCATCAGGTGTCCACGGATGAAGTTTATGGTGATTTGCCGCTGGACAGACCGGATTTATTCTTTACCGAGACGACCAATCTGCATACTTCCAGCCCGTATTCCGCTTCCAAGGCTTCGGCAGATTTGCTCGTGATGGCTTACCATCGTACCTATAAGATACCGGTGACCATTTCCCGCTGCTCGAATAACTACGGCCCGTTCCATTTTCCCGAGAAGCTGATTCCCCTGATGATCATCAACGCTTTGGCGGACAAGAAGCTGCCGGTTTATGGGGATGGCTTGAATGTACGCGACTGGCTCTTTGTGGAAGACCATTGCGCTGCTATCAATCTTATTCTGGAAAAGGGCAAGGTGGGCGAAGTCTATAACATTGGCGGCCATAATGAACGGGCCAATATCGATGTGGTCAAGACCATTCTTAAGCAGCTCGGCAAGGGCGAAGTGTTGATTGAATACGTCGGTGACCGCAAAGGTCATGACCGCCGTTATGCCATTGACCCGACCAAAATTCACGAGGAACTGGGCTGGCTGCCGGAGACGAAGTTCGAGGACGGCATCAAGGCTACGGTGCAGTGGTATCTCGATAACCGCCAGTGGTGGGAAAACATCATCAGCGGCGAATACAAGGATTATTACGACCGCATGTATACGAAAAAATCTGCGTTGGAGTATGCAACAACTTAATAAATGCACGGGAAATTGTTTACGGATAGTTGACAATAATCAGCAGTATATGGTAAGATAATTACTGTTGTTAAGCGCTCGTAGTCCAGTGGATAGGACGTTAGCCTCCGGAGCTGAAAGCGTGGGTTCGACTCCCGCCGAGCGCACCATTAAAGATACAGTAAATCCCTGCTGAAATTTCAGCAGGGATTTTTTTGTACGCGTGCAGGATTTAGGCATGTATATCGCGAAATAAAGACATAAATGGTAATAATATCGGAATAAACTCTTAAGGAGGTTTTATTATGGGGAAAATTCAAAAAATCCTCGTGCCTGTTGATGGCTCGGTGAACGGCTGCAAGGCTGTGGACGAGGCCATTTTCCTGGCGGAAAAATGCAAGGCCGATTTGGATTTTGTTTATGTTTCTAGTAATATCAATAAGGATATCCCCAGCCATATTGTCTTTGACCGCATCTGGGAGAAGATTCCCGAGGATTTGCGGGCAGCCAAGCATGTGGAGACGGGCAGTATCCATAAAGCCATCATCCGTGTAGCCGCGCAGGAACACAGCGACATGATTATCATGGGCAGCCGTGGGTTAGGTCTCTTCAAGGGAGCCCTTATCGGCAGTGTCAGTCAGAAGGTGATTGAAGAATCGCCCATTCCGGTTATGGTGATTAAATAGGCATACTTAGCAGGCAGTTTCCTCAGGGGGAACTGTCTGTTATTGTGTATAAAATCAGGGCAGCAGCCCACAAGGGAGGATTTTGACAATGAAGAAACTTATCAATGGTGTGGAGTCCGTAGAGGAGCAGATGATTCTTGGCCTGGTAAAATCGGCTCCCGATAAGTTGCGCAAGCTGGATGAGGGCAATGTGGTTGTCCGCGCACAGAAAAAAGAGGGCAAGGTGGCTCTGGTCAGTGGCGGCGGCAGCGGTCATGAACCAGCTCACGGCGGTTTCGTCGGGGAAGGCATGCTGGATGCGGCTGTGGCTGGCGCAGTATTTACTTCACCGACGCCGGACAAGATTTTTGCCGGCATTCAGGCAGTGGCTACGGACAAAGGTGTGCTCTGCGTTGTCAAAAACTACACCGGCGATGTGATGAACTTTGAAATGGCTATCGACATGGCAAAAGATGAGGATATCGAAGCTGATTATGTGGTAGTCAATGATGATGTGGCCGTAAAGGACAGCCTTTATACCACGGGCCGCCGCGGTGTGGCCGGTACCATTCTGGTGCATAAGATTGCCGGGGCCAAGGCCGAACAGGGCGCAAGCCTGCCGGAAGTCAAGGCTGTAGCCGAAAAGGTTATCGCTAACGTCCGCACCATGGGCATGGCTATTTCTCCCTGCACGGTGCCGGCTGCAGGCAAGCCGGGCTTTGAACTGGCAGAGGATGAAGTGGAAATCGGCATCGGTATTCATGGCGAGCCGGGCACTACGCGGGAAAAACTCAGCACAGCTGATGAAACCGCCAAGAAGCTGCTGGACAAGATTTTGGCAGACATTGACTTCAAGGGACAGGAAGTCGTGGTCATGGTCAATGGCATGGGGGCAACGCCGCTGATGGAGCTCTATATCATCAATAATTTCGTGCAGGATTACCTCAAGGAGCAGGGCGTAAAAGTTTATGACACCATGGTGGGCAACTATATGACCTCCATTGAAATGGCTGGCTTCTCCTTGACGCTCTTGCGCCTTGATGATGAAATGAAAGCTCTGTATGATGCCAAGGCTGATACGCCAGCTTTGAAACGTTAAGTAAAAGGGGAGACCATTATGTTAGACACAGCAAAAGCAGCAGAAATCATCCGGGCTATTGCAGCACGGATGGAAGCAGAAAAAGATTTTTTAACACAACTGGACAATGAAATCGGTGATGGTGACCATGGTATCAATCTGGCACGGGGCTTTAAGTCGGTGCTGGAAAAACTGCCGGAACTGGAAGGCGGCGATATCGGCGGGCTGCTGAAAGGTACGGGCATGCAGCTGGTTTCCAATGTGGGCGGCGCTTCCGGCCCGCTCTATGGCACAGCTTTTATGAAGGCTGGTAATGCGTTGAAGGGCAAGACGGACATCACTGCCGCGGAGTTTGCCGTGGCCATGGAGGCAGCTATCGGCGGCATCAAGATGCGGGGCAAGAGCGAAGAGGGAGAAAAGACCATGCTCGATGCCCTGTGCCCGGCCTATAAGGCTTTGTCTGAGGCAATTGATGGCGGTGACGAACTCAAGGATGCTCTGTCCAAGGCCATTGAGGCGGCTGCCAAAGGTGTGGAATACACCAAGACCATTATCGCCACGAAGGGGCGGGCCAGCTATCTGGGTGAGCGCAGCATTGGCCATCAGGATCCGGGAGCTACGTCTTCCCTGTATATGCTGCAGGAAATCGAAAAATGTTTGTAAGGAAAGTCTTCACGGTGGGGTGAGTAATTTGGTCGGGATAGTAATCGTATCACATAGTGAAAAATTGGCAGCAGGAGTTGTGGAAATCGCCAAAATGATGGCTCCCAATGCGCCGTTAGTGGCAGCAGGGGGACTGGATGATGGCGGTCTGGGGACAAGTTATAGCAAGATAAGTGACGCTATCGATGAAGTGTACTCTGATGACGGTGTGGCCGTGCTCATGGATATGGGCAGTGCCGTAATGACCACAGAAATCGTTATCGAGGACAAGGATGACAGCAAGGTAAGAATGTTGGATTGTCCGCTGGTGGAAGGGGCAGTGCTCGCAGCAGTGGAATCCACTGGCGGCATTACCTTGGATGAGCTGGCGGTAAAAATCAAGGAATCCTACAATGTACGTAAGTTCCCAGAGTAAAGGTGGTAATCATGAAGGAAGAAATCTTAGAAGTAATTGCGACCCGGCATAGCACCCGTAAATTTAAGCCAGAGATGGTGGAGTCGTCCCTGCTGGAGAAAGTTATCGAAGCAGGCCGCCGGGCACCCAGCGGCAAGAGCAAGAATACGAATCATTTTTTGGTGATTCGCGATGCGGCGGTGCTGAATAAATTGGTGGAATTGGTGCAGTCTGAATTTGCCAAGATGGAGATTACGCCGGAAAATGAAGCCAATATCGGCGGCGCTATCAAGCTGTCCAAGAAGGGAAATTACGTTTTCAAGTACAATGCCCCGGTGCTGATTGTCGTAGCCAACAAGAAGGACTATGGCAACAATATGGCGGATAGCTGTGCCGCCATGGAAAATATGCTGCTGGCAGCCAATGCGTTGGACTTGGGTGCCTGCTGGATAAACCAGCTGCGTTGGCTGCAGGATAATCCGGTGCTGCTGGACTATCTCCATGAACTCGGCATGAAGGATGACGAATGGGTTTTCGGTTCCATCAGCCTGGGTTATCCGGATATGCCGGATGGTCTGCCCAATCGGAACATCACCACTATCAAGGGCAATGAAGTAACGTATATTGGCTGAGATGAAAATTATTTATTGCGTTGACAATAAAGAAAATTTATGCTAATATACATACTGTAAACGAAAGAACAATCGAATATGGTTGGGTCAGGTGTCTTAGACTTAATAGGGAAGCCGGTATAAGCCGGCGCGGTCCCGCCACTGTAACAGGGAGTTTATCTGCATAGTTATGTCACTGGAGGTTTTCTCTGGGAAGGCGCAGATAAATGTTGAACTGGAGCCAGGAGAACTGCCTGATTAACAATCGCCGTTTGACCTGCGAGTGATGGGGATGGAGATTTATCGGTACTGAAAAGTTTTTAGAACCTGGGTTAGTGTGGGTATTTTCGAGTAGCGTAAATGAGCTCTTCCCTACGCGGGAAGAGCTCTTATTTTGCTTATTTTGTCGAAAGGTTTTTCCTGTTGGTTTTACCCAACAGGGAGAAATGCTCATACATTTCATTCAGTTCTATGGATTGTCTGCGTTCTTGCAGCAGCTCCGATAGCTTTATCGGAGCTTATTTTTTTCCATTTATATAGGGGACAGCGTTCCCAAGACTATCAGGGATAGTGGATAATAATTTCTACGAGGGGAGTCTTTGGACACCATGGAAGCACTTTGTATCGGATTAGCACTTTTGGGACTTATGTATTTTGCTTACCGCGGCTGGTCAATTATTCTGATTGCACCGTTTTTCGCGGGACTGGCGGCACTCGCGAGTATGTTCGACATTTTGCCGGTGTATAGTGAATTGTACATGACAAGGCTGGCGGAATATGTGAAAACATATTATCCGGTCTTTCTGTTTGGTGCGGTATTTGCCAAGCTGATGGAAAAAGGGGGCCTGGCCTCAGCCATTGCAGGGAAGATTGTGGACGTGTTAGGGGAAAAACGCGCCATTTTGGCCGTGCTGATGGGCTGTGGAGCACTGACCTACGGCGGTCTGTCCGTGTTTGTGGTAGCCTTTGTTATGTATCCCTTTGGTGCGGTGGTGTTTAAGAAAGCGGACATTCCCAAGCGGTTGCTGCCGGCGGCACTGTGGGTCGGCATCTTCTCCTTTGCCATGGTCTCTTTACCCGGCACACCGCAAATTCAGAATATTATTCCGTCCTCATATTTTCAGACAAGTACCTGGGCGGCACCGGGCATCGGTTTGTTTGCTTCCCTGTTGTTCCTGCTGATTGGCTGGGGGTGGATTGGCCGCCGGGCAAAGTTGCTGCAGGCGCGGGGCGAAGGTTATGGTGACCACGCTGGTGATGGTCGCAAGAAGCGCAATCCGAAAATTAATATTCCCTGGTATTGGGCTATGGTGCCGCTGCTTATGGTTATCGTCATCAATGTGATTCTTTCCAATCCTTTTGGCTGGGAATGGGGCTTCCATTGGAATGAGGAAAGTCTGGCCGCCTTTGTGCCCTTGAAGCTGACGCTCTTGGCTTCTCATGTGGGTAAGGTTTCGGCTATCTGGTCCATCAGCGTGGCTTTGATTCTCAGCAGTATGGCGGCAGCTTATATCGGCCGCAAACGTTTGAAGGTTACGGACGGTTTCCTGCCCACAGTAAACTATGCGGCCCTGTCCTCTGGCTCTGCTGCACTCAATGTTGCTTCCGGTTATGCCTTCGGCTGCGTTATTACTGCTATGCCAGGTTTTGCGCCTGTGACGGAATGGCTGGTGGGCATTGCGGCTTCTTTTGGCCCGCTGCTCTCGGCAGTCATTACCACCAACATCATGTGTGGCATTACCGGTTCTGCTTCCGGTGGTCTGACCATTGCCCTCTCGGCGTTGGGTGACCAGTGGGCATCCATGGCCATTGCCGCAGGGATTCCGTTGGAGGTCCTCCATCGTATCGTGGCGGTAGCTTCCGTAGGTATCGACCCGGTTCCGCATTGCGGCGCGCTGGTAACTTTGCTGGCCATCTGTGGTCTGTCCCATAAGGAATCTTACTTTGACATTGCCATGATTATGGGCATGAAGTTCTTGGTTCCGTTCCTGTGCATTATCTTCTATATGCTGACGGGAATCTGCTAAGCTGTTGGTTGACATCTAAATATTAAGCAAAGCTCGTAAAAGGCCGGTGCAACTATTTCTTTCACTGAGACGCTTCGCGTCAAACATTACAGAAATAGTTGCACCGGCCTTTTTTGTTAGTTGTGATAAATGAACCTGAATGGATTAGGTATGCTTTAATGGTTCGTAAGCATCTGTGTGGAGGTATTCCCGGTCTACCACTTCGCCATTTTGGAGCCAGAGGCGGTAGAGGGACGGGCGCATGGTGCTGCCTTCCGTGACCAGAGCAATGCTCTTGCCGCCCAAGTCAGCTTTGGTGCCCAGAACGTAAATGGTCAGAGCATTGCCGCTGTTGGCGATGGTGAGGTAGACGGGATGGGGCAGGGGATTGCGGAAGACGAAGTCGATGAGACCGTCTGCCACAGTGGCATCTCGTCCTGCCGGAACATAGGCAGAAGAAGCAAAGTGACCTGTGCGTTCCACAGGCGTAAGTCCTGCCAGCAAAATCGCGTTGTAGAGTGTGGAACTTACCTGGCAGACACCACCGCCCACATCGATAGCGTGCTGGCCGTAGACGATAACGCCGGCGTTCTTGTAACCTGCGTCATAGGTGCGGGGGCCTACAATGGAGTTAAAGGAAAGCGTGGAACCGCTGCGGATTAATGCGCCCTGCAGATGGCTGGCGGCCAGGCCAATGTTATCTCCGCGGTCACCGGGATAAAAGCTGGTGGTATAGGAGCCTAAGACACCATCGATGGCTGCCAAATCACTATTTTGGACAAAGGGCGGCTGCTCGGCAGGGACAAGTTCCTTGCGCACCGTCAGGTTGAGGGATTTGAAATCCGGCGTCATTTCCTCGGCCAGAGGCGCGATATCTAGTGTCAGTCCGGTGACGGCTGCTGTCTTTTGGATACTGCCGTTTGCTTGCAGGGTGACAGTGCCGTTTACCGGCGGGGTATCAATGGCGGATTTTATCTGCAGCAGCTTGTTTTGGAGCAGCTGTTCATCAAAGCTGGCATCCATGGTGACGGTGGCGCCGAAGATGGCACACCACATCTGGCTGATGAGATTTTCGACAGCTGTTCCCTTGCGACCGATGCTGTAGGCGGCTTCCACGGCTTCATCCACGTTGCCATGCAGGTTGATGTCTGCCGGGTCAATCTGGAAGTTTCGTTCCTTATACGTGAGTACGGCTGCTTTGCGCTGCAATTTGCTGGCGGCAAGGCTGGCGAAGTATTTATGGGCTTCGCTTTTGCTCATGCCCGCAATGGTGGTGCCATGGGCCTGCACGCCCATGATGATTTTATTCTGATTGGTGACCGTTACAGAAATGCTGCCGGCAATCAGGACGGTCAGGATTGTACCGAGAAAAGTGAGGGCAACGATTTTGCCCAGGGCCGTGTTAGAAAGATTCATAAAAATAAGACACTCCCTAAGAGATTTTCAATCACCCTTTCATTATACTTTTTTTGCGCATTAAGCGCAACGAACAGCTGTGGGAAATAAACTTTGTTTTTTTGACTTTTTTAGCATAACAACTTGACATTTTGACTAAAAAAGGTTACTATAAGAACTGTGCTTAGCACTCAAAGGTATTGAGTGCTAACAAACTAACGACGTATTTCATAATATAGGAGGAAGATACCTATGATTAAGCCATTGGGCGAAAGAGTTGTCATCGAAGTTGCTGAAGGCGATGTAAAGACCGCCAGCGGGATTGTACTGCCGGACACGGCTAAAGAAAAGCCCCAGAAGGGCACGGTTGTAGCTGTAGGTACGGGCAAGCTTCTGGAAAACGGTGAGCGCGCTGCTATGGAAGTCAAAGCTGGCGACACGGTTGTTTTCTCCAAGTACTCCGGTTCCGAAGTTAAAGTTGACGATAAGGAATACCTGATTGTCCGCGAAAGCGATATTCTGGCAATTCTCTAATAAAACGTATTTTCTGGAGGTAATATAAATGGCAAAACAGATTCTGTTTGACGAAGAAGCTCGCCGCGCACTGGGCCGCGGTGTGGATGCACTGGCTAACGCTGTAAAAGTAACCCTTGGCCCGAAAGGCCGTAACGTTGTGCTCGAAAAGAAATTCGGCGCACCGACCATCACCAACGATGGTGTAACGATTGCCCGCGACATTGAACTCGAAGATCCGTTCGAAAACATGGGCGCTCAGCTCGTTAAAGAAGTTGCTACCAAGACCAACGATATCGCTGGTGATGGTACGACGACGGCAACGCTGCTGGCACAGGCCATGATTCATGAGGGCATGCGCAACGTTGTTGCTGGTGCTAATCCCATGATTATCAAAAAGGGTATCAACAAAGCTGTAAACGCTTTGGTTGAAGAAATTCAGGCTAAGTCCAAGACCATCGAAAGCAAGGCTGACATCGCACAGGTTGCGACGATTTCTTCCGCTGATGAAGAAACCGGCGAACTCATTGCTGAAGCTATGGAAAAAGTTGGCAAAGACGGCGTTATCACCGTTGAAGAATCCAAGTCCATGGCTACGAACCTCTCCGTTGTGGAAGGTATGCAGTTTGACCGCGGCTACATCTCCCCGTACCTCGTAACGGATACGGACAAGATGGAAGCTGTTCTCGATGACCCGTACATCCTGATTACGGACCGCAAGATTTCCGCTATTGCCGACATCCTGCCGATTCTGGAACAGGTTGTAAAACAGGGCAAGCAGCTGGCTGTTATCGCTGAAGATGTTGACGGCGAAGCTCTGACGACCATCGTTGTCAACAAGCTCCGCGGTACCTTCAAGGCTCTGGCTGTGAAGGCTCCTGGCTTTGGTGACCGCCGCAAGGCTATGCTCGAAGATATCGCTATCCTCACGGGTGGTACGGTTATCAGCGAAGAACTGGGCCGCAAACTCGACAGCGTAACGCTTGAAGACCTCGGCCGTGCCCGTCAGATTCGCTCCACGAAGGAAGAAACCACGATCGTTGATGGTGTAGGTGATAAGGACGCTATCGCAGCTCGCGTAGCTCAGATTAAAAAGCAGATTGCCGAAACCACGTCTGACTTTGACAAGGAAAAACTGCAGGAACGTCTGGCTAAACTGGCTGGTGGCGTTGCTGTTATCGAAATCGGTGCTGCTACCGAAGTCGAAATGAAGGACAAGAAGTACCGCATCGAAGATGCCCTCAACGCAACCCGTGCTGCTGTTGAAGAAGGTATCGTAGCTGGTGGCGGCACGACCTTCATCGACATTCTGCCGGCTCTTGATAAGCTGGATGTGGAAGGCGACGAAAAGGTCGGCGTGAATATCGTTCGCCGTGCTATCGAAGAACCTGTTCGTCAGATTGCTAGCAACGCTGGCCTCGAAGGCTCTGTAGTCGTTGAAGAAGTGAAGAAGGCTGGCGACGGCATCGGCTTCAACGCCCTCAAGAACGAATACGTTGACATGATTAAAGCTGGTATCGTTGACCCGGCTAAGGTTACGCGCTCCGCTCTGCAGAACGCTGCTTCCATCGCTTCCATGGTTCTGACCACGGAAACGCTGGTTGCTGACAAGCCGGAAGAAAAACCGGCTATGCCGGCTGGCGGCGCTCCGGGCATGGGCGGCATGCCGGGCATGATGTAATCACAGCCACTGTAACCTGAAAAAAATCATGCATAAAAGGCCATAACGTGCTATACTAATAAGGCTTTCCTTGGGGAGAGCCTTATTAGTTTTTTATTTTTGCTATAGATTAAGGGAGATAGGTACTTTGAAATTCTGGCATAAGATTGCAACTTTGCTGCTGGTTGCCTGCATGCTGTCGGTGCAGCTGCCAGTAGCGGCCGGAGAAGGCGGCGAGCCGGAGATTACTGCCCAGTCGGCTATTATCATAGAGGCTTCCACAGGCCGGGTGATTTGGGAGAAAAATGCTGATGCACGCATGTACCCGGCCAGCATGACCAAGATGATGACGGGAATTTTGGCCTTGGAACAGATGAATCTGCGTTCCCCGATTGTCATGTCCCCTGCGGCAGCTTACACGGAATCATCACCTTTAGGCGTGCTGCCTGGAGAAACCATCCGCACGGATGAACTGCTGAATGGCATGCTGCTTGAATCGGATAATGGTGCGGCTGTGGCCTTGGCAGAATCCATGGCAGGCAGTGTATCCTCCTTTGCCAATATCATGAACGGCAAGGCTGAGAAACTTGGCATGAAGGATACCCATTTTGTCAATCCCAATGGACTGACGGCAGAGGGACATTACTCCACGGCCCGCGATATGGCCAAGCTGGCCCGCTATGCCATGCAGAATCAGGCGTTCCGGGATATTGTCAAGCAGGAGCAGCGGACCATCTACTGGACTTCGCCGGGAAATAAGACTTTCCGCGCACATAATACCAATAAGCTGCTGGGCAAATACGAGGGCATGACGGGGATTAAGACCGGCTGGACCAATGCCGCTGGCGGCTGCTTAGCTACCGGAGCACAGCGCAATGGTGTGGAGATTATCGTGGTGCTGATGAAGACGCCGACCCCCGATGACCGGTTTAAGGATGCGGAAAAGCTGCTGGATTATGGTTTTTCCCATGTGAAGATGTCCAAGGCGTTATCAAAGGAACGCACCCGCCATCGGGTTTGGGTTACCAATGGACAGGAAGCTTCCACGCATGTTTATCCGGCCAGGGATATTGCGTATCCGCTGATTAACGGCGAGGATAAGAGTAAGTACTCCCTGGCCTATGATGTGCCCAAGGTGGTATCTGCCCCCTTGAAGGCAGGCACGCCTGTAGGTAATATCGTGGTGCGCTATAACGGCGAAGCCGTAGAGCAGGTCCCCATGCTGTCAGAACAGGTCAACAGCGGTTTTAGCATCGGTTCCTGGCTGGTGCAGACCTTTAGCTGGGCCATTAATCTGGTATGATAACGTGAATAAATTTTTGAGCCCTCCAAGGGATTTTATAACCCCCTGGGGGGCTTATTTTTTTGAAAGAAAGCAGGTAAAATATTAAGCAGAGAATAGAAATGGGATGGGAGATGGATGAGAATGAACAATGCACAGCGGCAGTTATCCCGCAGAGACAGGGAGCAACAGTTAGATGGTCTGATTGAAGCGTATTGGGATGAACGCAGTGAGGATTTCAGCAAGCTGCGGCAGAAGGAATTAAGCGGTCCCTGTGCCGCTGCCTGGCAGGCATACTTAGCTGGCAAACTGGCTGCCGATAAGCCTTTGAAGGTATTGGATATTGGCACCGGAGCGGGTTTCTTTGCGGTGCTCCTTTCGCGGATGGGCCATCAGGTGACAGGTATTGACATGTCAGCGGATATGCTCCATCAGGCTAAGCAGAATGTTTTGGCTGCTGGCTGCTCCGCAGAATTTTACAAAATGAATGCTCAGGAACTCGATTTTGCCGCTGAAACCTTTGATGTGGTAATCAGCCGCAATCTCACCTGGACCTTGCCGGATGTCATGCAGGCCTATCGCGAGTGGCAGCGGGTATTGAAAAAAGGCGGCAGACTCCTGAATTTCGATTCCGACTATGGCCTTGTGACCTTCTCGCGCAAGGAAGACAAGGCAGATGTTCATGCCAACATCCGGCAGGAGCTGGTTACGGAGTGCAATAATATAAAAGACGAACTGCGCATCAGCACCCATCGCCGTCCAGAGTGGGATGCCTGGTTCCTGCGCGATTTGGGCATGCAGGTAACGGTAGAAGAAGAAATCGCTCCCCAAGTCCGCACTGACAAAAATATGCAGTTTGACACCCTCCCGCTATTTGCCATTATAGCCAGCAAATAAGCGCGAATAAGAAATCAGCCAAACAACAAAAGCAGCATAAAGCACGCAAAGATAACAAAAGGTACGCAAAAAGCCCGGTGGCTGGTAATACCTTTCCGCAGCGTTTGACAAGCTTGCGCGAAGGAAAGATATTACCGGCCACCGGGCGTCTTAGCACCAAGATGTAAGCAATACTATAATTATTCAGTTGCCGCTATTGTTTCTTCGGCGGTTTTTTGCGTAATCATAATTTTATCAATGCGCGCCCCATCCATATCCACAACTTCAAAGGTGAAGTCCTGCCAGTCAATGCGCTCACCTGCCTTGGGAATATAGCCAAAGTAGGAGGTCAAAAAACCGCCCATGGTCTGGTAGTGGTCATGGTCTTCATCGGGAAGTTCCTCGATGGAAAATTTCGCCTTGAAATCATCAATGTCATAGAGCCCGTCCACCAGCCAGCTGTTTTCGTCGCGGACGGTGAGCTGTGCTGCTTCTTCCTCGTGGGTGGCAAAGGAAACGCCAGCGATTTCCTGCAGGATATCGTCCATGGTCAGGAAACCTATGACACCGCCATATTCGTCGAGCACCATGGCTTCATGAATGCCTGTCGTGCGGAACTGCTTCAGCACGCGGAAGGTTTCCATGGAGCGGGGGATAAAGAGCGGCTTGCGGATGTACTGGGATAAATCCAGCACCTCATGGGCAAGCGTAGCATTAAGTAAATCCTTGGCATAGAGCACGCCGCAGAAATCGTCGAGGCTGTCACGCCCTACCGGGAAAATATCCTGCGGGGTTTCCCGAATGAGCCGCATGTTTTCCCAGAGGGAATCGGATAAATCCAACCAGAGCATCTGGGTGCGCGGGGTCATCAGGGCATAGGCCGTCTGGTCACTGAGGTGGAAAATCTTATCCACCATGGCCTGTTCGGTCTTTTCAAAGGTGCCGTCTTCCGTACCCTGCTCAATCAGGTCTTTGACTTCATCTTCCGTCACCGTATCGGCGGCATGAGGATTGATGCCAAAGATGAGGAGAATCATATTGGCTGTGCCAGAGAGCAGGGATACAAAGGGACGGGTAATTCGGGCCAGCAGCCGCATAATGCCGTGATATTTCAGCAGCATAGCTTCGGGCTTTTGCATGGCGGTCTTTTTGGGCAGAAATTCACCGAGCAGCAGGGCCAGGCAGGTAATGATGAGCACACAGACAAGCAAAGACAATGTTTGCGCATGTGGAATGGGCAGAAACTTTGCTGCCATGGGGGCGAGCATTACACCCGTGCAGACGCCGATTAAGATGCTGCTCATGGTAATGCCAATCTGGGACAGGGAAAGCATGCGGTCATCCTGTTCGAGCATTTCCAGTACTTTGCCTGCATCCGGATTGCCTTCTTCCTGCATTTTTTCCAATTTACTGCGGTGGCTTTCGGCAATAGCGGTTTCCATCAGGGAAAAGAAGCCCAACGTCACCAGCAGAATACATAACAATATCAACAATAAACCTGTGTCAGAACTATCCAACGAAAAGTCACATCCTTAAAGATAATATAGTTAGTTGTATTTTACCATAGGCAGGGGGAAAAACCAATATTTAGTTTGGGCCAAGGCGGATGACCTGCTCGAAGCGATGTAGTTGTGGCAGGTCATGGGTGATGAGGAGGACGGTTTGACTGGTCAAATTTGACTTGTCAATTATGGCGGTCAGCAGATGGTCGGCCGTTGACTTGTCAAGTCCGGCGGTAGGCTCGTCAAAGAGCAGGATGGGGGCGGAGCTGGCCAGAATCAGGGCGCTTGCTAAGCGATTGCGTTCGCCGCCGGACAGGAAGCAGGCATTTTCCCCTAATGGGGTGTCGATGCCTTGGGGAAGCTGGCTTATGACGGTGTTTAATTGCGCACACTGCAAAGCCTTGTGCATATCATCTTCATGGATGCCGGGATGCAGCCGCAGAAAATTTTCCCGAATGGAGGTACCGAAGAGAAAGCTGCCCTGTGGAATCGCACAGACTGGCGGCAGGGAAGTTTCCTTATAGCAAATAGTTCCCGCCGTGGGCTGCCAGAGTCCGGCCAGCAGATAAGCCAAGGTGGTCTTGCCGCTGCCGCTGTCACCGATGATGGCGGTATGACAACCGGGGACCACGGAAAAAGTCAGGCCGGAGAAAATGGGCAGGCTTTGCGGATAGCTAAAGGTCAGCGATGAAACGGTCAGCAGGTCAGCAGTTATTGATGTTGCCGAGACGGTTCTTTCTGTGGGCAAAGGTTTTTCCTGCAGCCAGTCTGCAGCGGCTTGCGCCTGACGGAACTGCCGCAGGGCAGAGGGAAGTGCGGCCAGTTCATTAAAGAGGGCCAGCAGAACCAACAGCCAGAGTGACATGGTGACGCCGCTTAAAAGATTTTGATTTACCTTTGCAATCAGCAGGGCAAAGAGGAGGACAAAGCTCATAAAGCGCAGCAGGTTGAGCAGCAGGTCGATTCTGTCGCTTTGGCGGTTATCGCTTAGCAGCTGCTTCTGCCAGCGAGTAGCGGAATGGTCGAGTTTGCGGGCGGCAATATTCAAACTGCCAGCCATTTGCATCTCATGGTTGCCCTGCGCGAAATCCAATAGTTGACTGCGGTAATGGCGGCTGTGTTCTGCAGTGGACGGAGACAGCCAAAGGGGAAGGCAGTGGCAGAGGCAGAGCACAGGCAGTACAAGGACATAATAGAAGAGCAGGGGCATGAGAAGTGCCGTGACGAGCAATGTCGCAAGACAGATGGCCACGGGAGAAATCAGCCCCCGCAGCAGAAAGTCCCGCAGGATATCCGCTTTTGTCAGCAGGTCATTGAGAATGCCTCCCTGCGTTTGGCCTGCTTGCGGGATGTTTGCTTGTGCATTTATCACGTCGTAGAGACGCAGCCGCAGGCTGCCCAGAACGGCAAAGGCTGTTTTGTGGGTGAAGTAACGCTCGCCATAGCGGAGCAAAGCACGGCCAATGCCCAGCGCCCGGACAGCGGTGATGCCCAAGGTCAGCGCATAAAGAGGCGGCAGGAGTGCGGCGGAGCTAATCAGCCAGGCGGCAGAGCCTAAGAGACCGAGATTGGCGAGCAGGGCAAAGAGACTAAGGCTGAGCAGCAGGCAGATTTCACCGGGATGGAGCAGGGAAAAGATTTTCTTTAGCATGTGCCCGCCTCCTTTGCGGAACGTTTGGCGAGAGGGATTATTTTATCGGCTAGTTCCAGTACGGCCGGATGATGGCTGCTGATGAGCATGGTGCGTCCCTTGGCCAATATGGACAGGGTGTGGATGACGGCCTGCTCTGCAGTTTCGTCCAGTCCGGAGGTCGGCTCGTCGAGCAGCATTATCGGATTGTTTTGGAGAATCAGCCGGGCAAGTCCCAGCCGTTTTAGCTGTCCCTGGGAAAGTTTTTGGCCACCATCGCCCAGGAACGTGTCTAATCCTTGCGGCAGGCTATGGAAAAAATCTTCCAGCTGTGCCAGACGCAGAGCCTGGACACAGCGCTCGTCAGGAGCCTGCTGAAAGAGCAGGAGATTTTCTCTGAGCGTTCCCTGATAGAGATGGGGCGCTTGCGGCAGGTAGCCGATAAGTTTTTCGCGGCTGCTTGGATGCATGGTGTGAAGAAGCTGGTCTTCCAGATAGATTTCTCCTGCGGAAGGGGCATAGATGCCTGCCAGCAGGGTGAGCAGGGTGGTCTTGCCGCAGCCGCTGCTGCCGGTGAGTACGGTGATTTGCCGTGCAGGCACTTGAAGACTGAGATTTTCAAGTACAGGCGTATGGCGCTGAGGATAGGTAAAGGAGAGCTTTTGGATGGTGATGGCGGGCGGGACGGGCAGTGAGGCATGGCGTTCATGAAGCTTTTTGGCATCCGTATCAGCCAGAGCCTGCCGGATTTTTTCAGCAGCGGTATTGGTATTCATGGCGGTGTGAAAGGCGGTGCCGCTTTGCCGCAGGGGACGATAAAAATCCGGCAGCAGAAGCAGCAGGAAAAAGCCTGTGGCAAAGGTTAGTTCAGCGTTTAACATGCGCAGACCGATGGTTACCGCAATCAGGGCAATGGCCAGCGTGGTGATAAGTTCCAGCACAAAACTGGCCAGAAAGGCCAGCTCCAGCACATGCATGGTCGCAGTGGAAAAATCCTGAATCAGCTGGTTGGCTGTTTTGCGCTGCGCGTCTGCCTGCCGGAAGATTTTCAGCAGAGGCAGGGTGCAGATGAGTTCGTGAAAGCCGTGAGTAAGCACGGCAAGTCTCTGCCAGGCCTCGTCACTGCGCTTTTGGGTCAGGCTGCTAAGCAGATAGAGCAGGAATGGGGCAATGGGCAGGGTGATTAGGCAGATGATGGCGGTCAGGAAATCGCTGCAGGCAAAGACCATCAGCAGGAAGGGAACATCCACCACGAGCGCCATAAGCGTGGGCAGAAGAATTTGCCAGTCATCATCGAGTGTATCGATACTTTCGCAGGCCAAGGTCAGAAGTTTGGGACTGTCCTCAGGTGCCTGGGGCTGGGCAAGTGTGTGGCGGTGCAATTTTTGCCGCAGCTGCTGACGGCAGTGCAGGGAGGTTTTACGCAGCCAGCCCTTTTGCAGATAAAGGATGATTTCCCGCAAAAAGAACAGCAAAAGCAGCACCAGCAAAACTGGTGCTGCTTCCTGTAACGTGTTTTGTTTCAGAAAGACAGAATCGGTTATAGAGGCCAGAACTTTCATGGCGGCAGCGTAAAGGCCAACGCAGGCCAGCTGGGCCAAGACAAGCAACAGCAGCGTCTTTTTGTATGTCTGGAAGTAGAGTTTAAAGCGTGGTGGAATCATAACTGCCTTTCTGTATCATGTTTCATGTCGTTTAGTGGTGAACAGGGTCATCGGCACAGAGCCGTTTGCGGAAGATGTAGTAAGTCCAAATCTGATAGACGAGGACAATGGGCACCAGCACGAAGGCAGCCACGGTCATGATGGATAAGGTGTACTCCGTGGAAGAAGCGTTGGTGATGGTGAGGCTCCAGTCCGGATTGAGGCTCGACACCATGAGACGGGGGAACATCCCGGCAAAGAAGCCGATGGTCACGCTGGCAATGGCCAGTGCGCCGAGGATAAAGCTGCTCTTGTCCGGCTTTTTAGCAAAGCGGCAAAGGCTCGCAAGGAAGAATACCGCCGTGGCGAGGAAAAGCCCCAAAGCGCAAGGGCGGGCCAACAGGTCGGTATTTTCCATGGTCAGCAGCAGATAGAGCACATAGGCTATAACTGCTGAACCTCCGGCACATTTGCCCAGGCCCTGAATCTTGTAGAGCAGGCCCTTATCGGTGAGGCGCAGCTGCAGGAAGGAGGCGCCATGATAGGCAAAGACCAGCACAAAGACCAGACCGCCTAAGATGGAGTAAAGACTCAGCAAATCAAAGAAATTGCCCTGATAAATCATATTCGAACCAATGGGCAGGCCTGCCGCTAAATCCGTTACCGCCACACCCCAGAGGAAGGCCGGTACGATACTGCCGATAAAGATGGCGGCATCCCAGGTCTTTTGCCAGCAGGGGCATTTTTCCTTTGTGCGCAGTTCGAAGGCGACGCCGCGGAGAATCAGGGCGACGAGCATCAGGAAGAGCGCCAGATAAAAGGTGCTGAACATGGTGGCGTATACATGCGGGAAGGCGGCAAAGAGTGCGCCACCGGCTGTAATCATCCAGACTTCATTGCCATCCCATACAGGGCCGATGGTGCGCAGGATGAGCGTGCGGTCTTCCTCGCGCTTGCTCACAAAGGGGGCCAGCATACCTACGCCGTAGTCAAAGCCTTCCAAAAAGAAGAAGCCCGTAAAGAGTACGGTGATTAGGATAAACCAAATAACCTGATAATCCATCATACGTCCCTCCCTTCAGCAGGAATGGAAGTTTTCTTGATAAAACGTACGGCCACGTAAAGTGCGGCAACAATGAGAACCAGGTAAAGCAGTGTGAAGCCTGCCATGGTCAGGAAGACTTCCAGACCAGTGATGTTTTGGGAAAGGCCTTCCACAGTTTTTTGCAGGCCGACAACGAGCCAGGGCTGCCGGCCGCCTTCGGTCACAAACCAGCCGGCGGTATTAGCCAGGAATGGCAGCGGCAGCGTCAGCGGCAGATACTTTAGCAGCCAGGGATATTGTTCCAGCCGGTTCAGGTGCGTCAGCGCGCCGACGGCAAAAGCAATCAGCAGCATAGCACCGCCACAGCCGACCATGATGCGGAAGCTCCAGAACAGGCCAAAGACGTCGGGGCGGTAGTCCCCGTTGCCGTATTTGGCGGCCATCTCCGCATTGATGGTGTTGATGCCTTTGACTTCGCCTTCCGGTTTATTGTAGAGCATGAAGGAAAAGAGCGCCGGAATCTTGATTTCACAGTCGTTTTTACTCTCGTACTGATTGACAACTGCTGCCACAGCAAAGGGGGCCGGATTTTCATTTTCCCAAAGAGCTTCCATCGAAGCCAGCTTCATGGGATTGGCTTCGGCCAGATATTGCGTGTGCATATGACCGCTGCCCATAACGCCGAGCACGCCGACAGCCAGATAGATGGCCCCGGCTTTCAGCACCTGGCGGAAGACATCCTGGGAAGTCTTGTCGTGAACGTATTTCCAGGCAGATACTGTCAGCACCAGAATGCCTGCGGTGGAAATGCCGGAGAACAGGGCATGGGAATATTCGCCGACCACATAGGGATTGGTAATCAGGGCGAGAAAATCGTTCATCTCAGCGCGGCCGTTCTGTACCACATAGCCCACCGGATGCTGCATAAAGGAATTGGCCACGAGAATCCAGAAGGCCGATAAATTGCTGCCAATGGCAATCAGCCAGGCGCAGAGACAATGTACCTTCGGCGAAAGCTTATCCCAGCCAAACATCCAGATGCCCAGAAACGTGGATTCCAGGAAAAAGGCGGTCAGAGCTTCAAGGGCCAACGGCGCACCAAAAATATCGCCCATAAAACGGGAGTATTCCGACCAGTTCATACCAAAGTGAAATTCCTGCACGATACCGGTAACCACGCCGAGACTGAAATTGATCAGAAATAACGTGCCGAAGAATTTCACCAGCTGGCGGCAGGGCTCTTTCCAGTGAGGCCGCCGGGTGCGTACATAGCAGGTTTCCAGCAGGGCAACCCAAATGGTAAGGCCAAGCGTCAGCGGCACAAATAGGAAGTGGTAGATGGTCGTAATGGCAAATTGCCATCGCGACAACAACAAGGCATCCATACAAATCCCTCCTAACGTATATGATGAGTTCTATATAATTGCAGTATTCGTTATAGAAGGGGTTATTCCCTTTTCAGGCGAAAAAAAGTTCTGGCGGGCGGCAGGTATTCAGCAGCAAATCAAGAATATAAGCAAAAAGGATGATTACGATAGGGAGGATAAACTTATGCATGATGTAAAACGTCCCGTGCGGGAAGCATTGCAGCAGCTCGAAAAGATGAAAATGCTCGAAAGCAGCTATGCAGAGGTCAACAAGTACCAGAGCCTCATCAATCTTTTCGCCAACCTCAGCTATGCCTGTGAACTCATGGCCGATGAAATCGGTGATAGAACCGGGCAAAAGACGGAAGAAGTTCTGGCAGAATACTACGAGCGCGCCGGTATCAGCGTGGATTAAACGCTTCCCGCAAGCCGCTGACAGCAGCTTGCGGGAACTTTTTTGCATTTTTTTGCAAAAAGGTGTTGACAGGGGAGAATAAAGCGTGTAATATAATACGAGTCGCGAGGGCACAGCCCCTCCAAGATGATTGTTCTTTGAAAACTAAACAATGCAAATAATCATGCAACATGATTAAAGCCAGATGTTATGAGAAGTGAAAACTTCTTATTAAAACATCGATTGGTATGAACAACATAGCAATCGGCAATTTCTTAACAAAAGTAATTGAGAGCCAATCGGCTTTACGTAAAGGATGGTATTTGCCTTCGGCAAATGCCAAAGTGACCGCTAAGGCGCTAAAGCGCCAAGCGTCTACTTTTATGGAGAGTTTGATCCTGGCTCAGGACGAACGCTGGCGGCGTGCTTAACACATGCAAGTCGAACGAGGTGGAT
>SVCA01000012.1 GCA_015058625.1 Pseudoselenomonas ruminantium
CTGAGTGGTTCCACCTGTTCCCATACCGAACACAGTAGTTAAGCACTCATACGCCGAAAGTACTTGTCTGGAGACGGGCTGGGAGGATAGGGCGTTGCCAGTTAAATGAGAAGCACCCGTAAGGGTGCTTTTTTCGTATATATTTATGTGTGTTGAAATCGAAATTTGGCAGGACTTTTCCTCTTTAGGTGGAATTATCTAAATAAACCGTGACGGCGTGATGTTTGGATAATGAAGAATAGGGAGGAATATCTATGGGATTGAAGCAGAAGTTTATGGCTCTTTCCGGCTTGATGGGGTTGCTCTTGGCAATCGTATCCGTTGTCGGCTATTTCATGGCCAGCTCGGCGCTAAAGGAAAGTGTGGACAGTGAACTGCGTACCACGATTTCCAATGAGGCGAATGAGCTGAATGGGTGGCTGCGGGAGAAAAAGGCTTTTGGCGTGGCTACCACCAACCACATGACCAGCTTGAACGGTAATTATGCGGTTATGCATACGCAGGAAACCTTGGGCACGACGATTTCTGATAAAGAAATTTTGGAAATGACTGCTGGTACTGAGGACGGCTGGTTCTCTGGTTATTATTCTGGTGAAAACACGGGCAAGAAAGACCCGCGTCAGCGTCCCTGGTATAAAGATGCCAAGGCCAGTGACAAGACTGTTTTTACCGAGGCTTATATTGATGCCAATACCAATAAGCTGGTGGTATCGGTAGCTTCTCCGGTTAAAGCCAATGGCCGGTTTATCGGTGCTACCTGTGTTGATATCGGTCTTGATGTGCTGACGGAACAGGTTAATGCCATGAAATATCATGGGGAAGGCGCTGGTATCATCACCGAGGCCAATGGTAATATTTTGGCCACCTCCGGTGCTGGTGAGCCTATGAAGAACTTTAAGGAAATTGCTGGTCTGGGCAATCATTTTGAGGAAATGCTCAAAAACAAAGAAGGTTATTTTGAAGTAACTATTGACGGGCAGGATAAGGTGTTCGCTTATACGACGGTGCCCGAAACCGGCTGGCTTATGGGCATTTCGGTTCCCAGTGATTTCGTATTTGCTTCCCTTACGCACTTGAAGATTGTCTTTGCTGTGCTGACGCTTGTGGGCCTGCTCTTGGCGGCGTTTATCTGCCGGACTTTTGCCAATCGGATTACGACGCCGATTGAAGGGCTGGAATCCCATGCTACACAGCTGGCTGATGGTAATTTGGCGATTCAGAATCTGCCGGTAATGTCCAGTGATGAAATCGGCTCGCTGACGAATGCGTTTAACACCATGAGCGGGAACCTGCGCAATCTGATTTCCAAGATGGCGGCAACCAGTGAGCAGGTGGCGGCATCTTCGGAAGAACTTACGGCTAATGCCCAGCAGTCAGCGGAAGCCTCTGTGCATGTCGCGGAAACAGTGGGTGAGGTTTCCATGAATATGGAAGACCAGCTTCGCAATATCGACAAAGCAAAATCCAATGTGGACAGCGTATATGAGGATGTTCATTCAATGGCCGAAAAGGCCCGGACCGTTACGGAGACATCGGGACGTACCGCTGAGGCAGCACAAAAAGGTTCTTCGCTGATGGAAAATGCAGTGAAACGTATGGGCAATATCGAAAAGAGTGTTCTGGCCTCTGCTGATGTCGTTCAAAAACTGGGTGAGAACAGCAGTCAGATTGGACAGATTGTCGAGGCTATTTCCTCGATTGCTGAACAGACCAACCTGCTCTCCCTTAATGCAGCTATTGAAGCGGCTAGAGCAGGTGAACATGGCCGCGGGTTTGCCGTTGTCGCAGAAGAAGTGCGAAAATTGGCGGCGGAATCGCAGGAATCTGCGGAGCAGATAAAAGAACGTATTTTGTCTATTCAAAATGATACGGATGAAGCTGTTAAGGCGATGAAATCGGGTACAGAAGAGGTTAAGAGTGGAACCGCAGCTATCCGTGAAGTGGGCGAGCAGTTTGAAGGCATCCTGTCGATGGTTAATGGCATCAAGGAGCAGATGGATGAAATTAATGTTTCGGTAGAAGTTGTAGCGGCCGGGGCGGGGAATATCGTCACGGCAGTAGATTCTATTGACGAAATCAGCCGTAAGACTTCAGAAAACACGCAGACGATTTCGGCAGCAACGCAGGAGCAGTCGGCATCAAATGAAGAAATTGCTGCTGCCTCGCAGTCTCTGGCCAACATGGCTACGGATATGCAGGAAGCAATCGGTAAGTTCAAATTATAAATACAGCACACAGGCAAAAAAATTCCGCCGCATCGTTGGGGATGCGGCGGGTTTTTATTTGGGATTATATTCGGTTATCACAAGCTCCGGATGTTCATTGAGATTGACGATTTCATTGCTGGAAGTGAGGCTGATGAAGGGATGCGCTGCAAAATCGTTGGGATATGCGGCGATGATTCCCTGCTCACCATTATTCAAGGTTATCCGGGAACCCAGGAAGGCATCTTTGATATGAGTAAGTACGGGAACGCATACCTCCGGGTCTAAAGAGGTGTACATATTCTCTGTAATCTGCGCAATGGCCGCAAAGGGCGTCTGCTTGATGTAGCCTTCCCGCTCAGTCGTGATGTTGTCATAGAGGTCGGCAATCATGATGATGCGGGCGTATTCGTGGATATCCGGCCCGGTGCTGCCGAAGGGAAAGCCGGTGCCGTCCATGCGCTCGTGATGCTGCATAGCTGCCAGCTTGATGCCATCAGAAAGCCCGTCCACGCTGCTCAGGATGTGCTGGCCGTCAACCGTATGTTTAATATAGGCTTCGTAATCTTCCCCATGCAGGTTGCTGATACTCTTATCCAGCAATCGCTGGGGAAATTTGCATTTGCCAATATCATGGAGGAACCCGGCTAAGATGAGTTCCCGGGTCTTGGCGCGGTTAAAGTGCATCCATTTGGCGATAACACCGGCCAGTATGGATACCCGCAGGGAATGATTGTAGACATCATTGGCCCGGTGATTGAGTTCATAGAGATAGTCGATGGCGCCGCTGTTACGGGCCATCGGGGCAATGGTTTCCTTGACCATGTCCTGGGTTTCGTTCATAGGCACGCTGCCGGACTTGCTGGTTTCATCAAAGATGCTGCGGGCTTCCTGTACCACACTTTCATATTCCTTGACGAAGGCGTTGCCGCGGTTGAAAATGCTGGAGGCCGTCTGATAATTTTTGCTCAGCTCGTACTCGTCCTTAATGTAGACGACAGCAATATTCAAGAAGTTAAGCCGTGTAATATGTGCCTTCGTTAATAACGTATCTTCCGATAAAACCACGACCATGTCATCATTGACAAGGGTGCGGGCGAGAATCATGCCTGGTTTCAAATCTTCCACTGAAACGGCGCGCAAAGTAAAAACCTCCTTGCATGGGATAAAATCCACTGATGATATATGTTAATAGTTCTCGTTTTTTATGGAAAAACCTTTATTTATTTTTCTTTCGTCTATAAATTGACGGATGGATGATGAAATCACTTGACAGGATTTACAAAGTTACAGTATAATTTGTCTTGTAACAATTTAACATACTAAAGGAAAACAGAGAGGGGATATCCTTATGAAATGGCAGAAACTTTTAGCGTTAGGCATGGCTGCAATCATGACGGCAGCTTTTGTGACGGGCTGCGGCGGCGGAGCCGACAAAACAAATAATGCGGATAAAACGAAGAAGATTGTGGTGGGGCTTGATGATAATTTCCCGCCCATGGGCTTTAAGAATGAAAGCAACGAAATCGTGGGCTTCGATATCGACCTGGCAAAAGAAGCCAGCAAGCGTCTGGGCCGTGAAGTAGAGTTCAAGGCCATCGACTGGTCGAGTAAGGAAGCGGAGCTCAAGAGCGGCCGCGTGGATATCCTTTGGAATGGCCTCGATATTACCGAAAAGCGCAAGGAAAACATGCTGTTCTCGGACCCGTACATGGATAACCGCCAGATTATCTTCGTGAAGAAGGGGAACAAGGACATCACGGATGAGGCTTCTATGGCCGGCAAGGTCATCGGTACCCAGAGTGCCAGCTCCGCAGAAGAATATATGGACAGCAATTCCTTCTTCAAAGAAAAGGTAAAGGAAGTCAAGAAGTATTCGGACTTTGTTTCCGCCTTTATGGATTTGGAAAATGGCCGTATTGATGCAGTGGTGGGCGATGAAATCACCGGCCGCTATTACATGAGCAAGCACGCAGACAGCCTCGATGTTGTGGATGTGGCGGTAGGTCCTGTCAGCACCTTCGGTATTGGTTTTGCCAAGGACAATCAGCAGCTGCGTGATGATGTGCAGAAGGTCCTCAACGAAATGAAGGCCGATGGCACCATGGCCAAGATTTCCGAAAAGTGGTTCGGCAAAGATATCACCAAGAAATAAAGTGTTTAGAACCTGTAAGCCAGTTTTGGTTTACAGGTTTTTTATTTTGCTTTGTTGAATGTACACTTGATACGTACTTAAATATTATTCAGACTAATTGTAATAAAAATAAAAATAATATATAATTATGTTTGCATAAATTTAGACAGTGAGCATAGGAGGTATTATTTATGTTACTCGCTGGTGGTCTTATCGTTATCCTGACTTTTGCGCTGATTATCAAGAAGATTGAAGCGCGGCTGGTACTCTTTTTGGCAGGCGTCATCATGTGCCTGATTGGCGGTCTGCCGGGAGATATCATGAAAGCCTTTATGAAGGCGATGACGAATAACTCTCTGGTACCGACAATCTGTTCGGTAATGGGTTTTTCGTATGTGATGAAGCTGACGGAATGTGACCAGCATCTGGTGCAGTCCATTTCCGGCGTGCTGAAAAAAGGGCGCATGGTGCTCGTACCGCTGTCCTTTTTCCTGACCTGGTGGATCAGTCTGGCCATTCCTTCGGCTGCCGGTTGTTCTGCGGCTGTGGGCAGTATCCTGATTCCGACGCTGATTGCTGCCGGTGTTCATCCGGCCATGGCTGCGGCTACGGTACTGGCAGGTACCTGGGGCAGTGCCATCAGCCCGGGCAACGCCCATAACCCCTTTGTGGCCGATTTGGCCGGAACGGATATGATGACGGTCATCATCAATGAAACGCCGGCCTCTGTCATCGCATCTTTTGCCTGCATTGCGGTGATGACGGTTTATGCCGTATTAATGAAGGAAGGTGCTTCGGAGGAACGCCGTGAGGCATATCTGGCTTCTCTCGAAAAGGAGCAGCATCATGATCTGCATGACTTCAAGGTCAATCCTCTGCGGGCCATTGTGCCCCTTGTACCGCTCGTGCTGCTTATCTTAGGCTCCAAGCAGGTTGCTGTTCTGCCGGAAATGAGCGTGGCCCTGTCCATGATTATCGGTGTTGTGCTGGGTCTCTTGGTTACCTGGTCCAATGCGCAGGAAGTCTGCAAGAATTTCTTTGATGGTATGGGCAGTGCCTATGCCAATGTTATCGGTCTGATTGTCTGCGCCAGCGTGTTCACCACGGGTATGGCTGCCGTTGGCCTTACGGGTGCGCTGACGGAAGTCATGAAGGGCTCCCAGTCTGCAGCCGCTGCCGCTGGTACCTTCGGTCCCTTCCTGATTGCAGTCATCTCCGGTTCCGGCGATGCTGCCGCCTTTGCCTTTAACGGTGCGGTAACGCCGTTTGCGGAAAGCTTTGGCATGAGCATTATGGATTTGGGTTCGCTGGCGCAGATTGCCGGTGCTATGGGCCGTTCCATGTCGCCAGTGGCTGGTGCTGCCATTATCTGTGCCGGTCTTGCCAAGGTCAACCCCATGGAAGTATCCAAGCGCAATGCCCTGCCCTGCTTGGCCGCGGCTTTGGTGCTGATGCTGTTCCTGTAATTTGTTAGCTTGATGGAAGAAGGTATACCCATGATTAATGAGCAGCGCGTATTAGATGAGTTTTTGGAACTGGTACAGATTCGCTGTTCCACCCATGATGAACGGGAAGTTGCCGACCTGCTCACCAAACGCCTGACGGAGTTGGGCGGTACGGTCAAGGAAGACAAGGCCGGAGAAAAAATCGGCGGCAATACGGGCAATCTCGTAGCGGATTTCCCGGGAACTGTTGACGGCCCCACGGTGATGCTGACGGCGCATATGGACTGCGTAGAGCCCTGTGGCGGTGTTAAGCCTGTGATTGCGGACGGCATTATCCGTTCCGATGGCACGACTATCTTAGGCGGTGACGATAAGGCCGGTGTGGTGGCCATCCTCGAAACCCTGCGCCAGCTCAAGGAACAGAACATTCCGCACGGTCCGCTGCAGGTGGTATTCACCGTGGCGGAGGAAAATGGCGTCCATGGTTCGCAGAATTTGGATAAGAGCCTGCTGCATTCAGACTTTGGCTTCACACTGGATACGCATAACCATCCCGGCAACATCACCTTTATGGCACCGGGCAAGAATCAGATTAAGATTCATATTGAAGGCAAGGCCAGCCATGCCGGGGTTGAACCCGAGGCAGGCATTAATGCCATCTGTGCCGCCGGTCTGCTGATTGCCGATGCGCCTCAGGGACGCATTGACGAGGAAACCACCTGTAACTTGGGCAAAATTCAGGGCGGTTCGGCGACGAATGTGGTAGCGGAAACCTGTGATGTATTCTATGAAAGCCGCAGCCGCGACAAGGCAAAGCTTGATAAGATTACGCAGGAAATTTGTGACCATTTCGTAAAGGGGGCCGATAAAACCGGCTGCAAGATTGCAGCAGAAGTGAGCCCCGACTATGGGCCGTATCTTTTGCCGAAGGATTCTGCCGTGATTCAGACGGCTGTGAAGGCTGCTGAAAAACTCGGCCTGCCGGTCGCGCTCGAAGAATCCGGCGGCGGTTCTGACGCCAACCATTTCAATACCTATGGCGTACCCACGGTGGTACTGTCCGTGGGCATGGAAAAAGCCCATACCAAAGAGGAATACATTGAAATCAAGGATTTGTATGACTCTGCCCGCTGGGCTTTGGAAATCGTCAAAACGGTGGCGGAAAAGTAAATAGCGGTTCAGGCGCGTTGACTTGTCAATTTGACATGTCAACGCGTTTTTGACAGTCAAATACGGAGTGGACAGGGGGCTTTTTGCTTGTACATGCTGCATGTTCATAGTACAATAAACGTGTATTCATCATTGAAAAGGAGGCAGGAGCATGAAGTTTTGTATCTTTGGTGCCGGGGGGACCGGCGGGGTGCTGGCAGCTTATCTGGCGATGGCAGGAAATGATGTGACATTGATTGCCAGAGGGAATCATTTAGCGGCCATAAGAGAGCAGGGACTGACCCTGCACACCAATCATCGGGGCACGGAGGTCATCAAGAATCTGACGGCCTGCACTGCGGCAGAGTATGAGGATGTACCTGACGTTTGCTTTGTCTGTGTGAAGTATTACAATATCGAAGATGCCATAGATTTTGCCCGGGAGAAGCTGGGCAAGGACACGCTGATTGTTCCTGTGCTCAATGTCTTTGGCACCGGCGGCATGATGCAGGAAAAACTGCCGGAGCTTACCTGTCTGGATGGCTGTATCTATGTGATGGGCCAGATTGAAGCGCCCGGCGTGATTTATCAGTCGGACAAGATGCTGCGGGTGATTTACGGCTACCGCCCCGGGCAGGAGCAGAAGCTCTTGCCGATAGCACAGGAGTTGGAAAAGGTTTTGCAGGCGGCAGAGATTCGCGGCCATTTCAGCGACAATATCATTCGGGATGCCCTGCAGAAATTTGCCTATGTATCGCCGGCAGGAGCCGCCGGGGCTTACTTCAATGTCACGAGTGATAAACTGCAGCAGGAAGGCCCCGAGCGGGAAATGTTTGCGGGGCTTATCCGCGAAGTGGTAGCCCTGGGCAAGGCCATGGGCATTGCGTTTGAGAGGGATTTGGTGGAGACCGGCCTCAGCATCATGGATGTCTTGAAGCCCGGTTCCACGACCTCCATGCAGCGGGACATTCTGCGGGGCGGTAAGTCGGAATTTGCAGGCCTTGTGACCCGTGTCGTGGAACTGGGGGAAACGTACCATGTACCGGTGCCCCTCTATCAAAAGATTAACGAATGGGGAAAGGAACATTTGCAGTTACATGGATAGTCTGACCTGGGTGATTTTTGATATTATGGGCACCATTGCCTTTGCGGTGTCGGGGGCAATGGTGGCCATTGAGCGGCGCATGGACATCTTCGGCATTATCGTGCTGGCAGCTCTTACGGCAGTGGGCGGCGGTATGGTGCGTGATGTGCTGGCAGGCATCACGCCGCCCATGGCTCTTTGCAACGTGACGGATTTTATGCTTTCGATTATCATTGCGCTGCTTGTGTCCATGGCTTATAGTTTTTGGCCCTATCCGCCGCTCAACAAGAATTTTATGTTATGGCTCTACAATATGTTTGACACTGTGGGGCTGGCCTCGTTTACCATAACGGGGATGCTGACGGGCCTCTCACGGGAGGCGGGCAATCCCTACGTGATGCCGGTGCTCTTGGGAGTGATTACGGCCGTGGGGGGCGGCATCCTGCGGGATTTGATGGCTCACCGCATGCCGGCCGTGCTCTACAAGGAAATCTATGCCACGGCGTCGCTTTTTGGGGCGGTGGTGTCCTGCAGTCTGCAAAATTATGTGGATGTGGTGACCATGGCCTGGATATGTTTCGTGCTGGTGATTCTCCTGCGGTTTAGTGCGCTGCATTTTGGCTGGCATCTCTTCCATCCGCGGGCCGATTGGCACAAGCGGCGCTAAAGCTGCCATTTGTCCTTGTCCCCAGAGAAAAAATGTGTTATATTAGACCATACTGAATTGACTTTGACCGTCCCTTGTGCGTGAAGGGACGGTTAAATTTTTTCGTAAAGGAGTAAGTATGCGGAAAAATCTTTTGGGGCGGATACGGAAAGGAGAGCCCTTCAGCTGGGGGGATTTGCTGCTGCTGACCTGGCAGCTCAGCGTCCCGGCCATTATGGCCAAAATCACCACGGTGATGATGCAGTATATCGATGCCTCCATGGTGGGCATGATTGGTGCCGGAGCGGCAGCTTCCATCGGTCTGGTCAATTCCACCACCTGGCTTATCGGCGGCATCTGCTTTGCCATGTCCATGGGTTATACCATTCAGCTGGCGCATGCCATCGGTGCCGGTGAGGATTTGCGGGCACGCAGTTTGGTGCGCCATGGCTTGTGGGCGGTGTTTGTTTTCAGCTTGGCCTTGGGGCTGTTGAGCGCTGGCTTGAGCGGCTGTCTGCCCTATTTCCTCGGCGGTACGGCAGATATTGCCGGGGATGCTTCCACGTATCTTGCCATCTATGCGCTGGGGCTGCCCTTGCTTACGGTAAATTTTGCCGCCGGTTCCATGCTGCAGGCCAGCGGCAATATGAAGGTGCCCAGCCTCCTAAATGTCATGATGTGTCTGCTCGATGTGCTCTTCAATGCGCTGCTGATTTTTCCCTCGCGTACGCTGACTGTCGGGAGCATGACGTTTTGGCTTCCCGGCGGGGATTTGGGCGTAGCGGGTGTGGCTTTGGGCTCGGTGCTCGCAGAAGCCTGCTGTATGACGGCCATGCTCTATGTCCTGCTCAAAAAATCCCGTGCGCTTCATTACCGGCAGGAAGAGCTTCTGCCTTGGCGCGGGGAACTGCGGGAGGCAGTCCGCCTCGGAATTCCCATGGTGCTGGAGCAGATAGTCATGGGCAGTGCCTATGTGGCCTTCACCCGCATTGTGGCGCCCTTGGGCACCGTGGCGCTGGCGGCCAATTCCTTTGCCATCACGGCAGAGAGTATCTGCTACATGCCGGGTATTGGCGTGGCGGCCGCCGCCCAGACTTTGGTGGGCCAGAGTGTGGGCGCACGGCGCAGCAAGCTGGCCCAGCGTTTTGGTTATGCCAGTGCGGGCCTGGGCATGGGCTGGATGATGATCATGGGTGTCGTGATGTATGTCTGCGCGCCGCTGATGATGGCACTTTTATCACAGGATGGCGCGGTTATCGCCGCGGGCACCCAAATCCTGCGCATTGAGGCATGGGCAGAACCGCTCTTTGCCGCCGGTATCATCGTCACGAGCATCTTCCGCGGTGCGGGCGAAACGAAAATGCCCACGATACTCAATCTCGTCGCCATGTGGGGCATCCGCATTCCCCTGGCCATCTATCTTGCCCAGGACTATGGCCTCAACGGCGTATGGACGGCCATGTGTGTGGAGCTTTGCGCCAGAGGTCTGTTATCCTTGGGCGTGCTGGTTTGGCGCGGCGAAGGATTGTATCGCCGCGCATGAGGTGAGGGGCAGAACAAGAAAAAATCTGTTGTTGGCAGGAAGTTTCGCTTATTTTATGGTAAAATATAAGTTAGTTTATTTTATGGCAGGAGGATAGTTCCTAATGATACAGATGCGGGAGGTCAGCAAGACCTATGATACCGGCGTGGTAGCCCTTGACCATGTCAATGTAGATATCAAGAAGGGCGAGTTTGTGTTCGTTGTGGGACCAAGTGGCGCGGGAAAATCCACCTTTATCAAGATGCTGTTCCGGGAAGAGCTGCCGACCCAAGGCAAGCTTCTGGTGAACGGCCATGATGTGGTGGAGATGGAACGCTCCGAGGTTCCGTATCTGCGCCGTGAGCTGGGCGTAATCTTTCAGGATTACCGCCTGCTTCCGGATAAGACTGTCTTTGAGAACGTGGCCTTTGCCATGCAGGTTATCGAAGCGCCCCGCCGCACCATGCAGCGCAGTGTCAATTCCGTGCTCGATGTGGTAGGCCTGCGTGACAAGTACCGCAGTTTCCCGTCGCAGCTTTCTGGCGGTGAGCAGCAGCGTGTGGCCATCGCCCGGGCCATCGTCAACAATCCTTCCATTGTGATTGCCGACGAGCCCACAGGCAATCTGGACCCGGAAACCAGCTGGGACATTATGGATATTTTCAAACGCATCAACAAGGCTGGCACGACCATCGTCATGGCTACGCATGACCGCAATATTGTCGATACCATGAAGAAGCGTGTTATTGCCATTGAGGACGGGCGCATTGTCCGTGACCAGATGCGGGGAGGTTATGGATATGAAGCTTAGAACCGGTGAATATTTTATTCAGGAGGTGTTCCGCTCCCTGCGGCGCAACAACTGGATGTCCTTTGCCTCCATCGGCACGGTAGCGGTATCGCTGTTTGTGCTGGGCGTGTTTTTGATTCTCGTACTGAATATGAACCGCATGGCCTCCACGCTGGAGTCGCAGGTGCAAATCAGCGTCTATCTGCAGGATGATTTGAAGAAGCAGCAGCGCATTGACCTGCAAAGCGATTTGGAAAAAATGCAGGGCATTGATACGGTGAAGTTCGTGGATAAGGACGAGGCCAAGGACCGCCTCTCCGAGCGTCTGGGCGACCAGAAGTACCTCTTGGATGCCCTTGGGGACAAGAACCCGCTGCCGGATGCCTTTGAAGTGACGGTCAAGACCCCGGAAATGGTGGAAACCGCCGCCAAGGCCATTGAGCGCATGGAGGGGGTAGAGTCGGCCAAGTACGGGCAGGATGTGGTGGAGCACCTCTTTGACATCACCCGCCTCATGCGTATTTTCGGTCTGGTATTGATGCTGCTTCTGGCAGGTGCGACGATTTTCATCATTTCCAACACCATCCGCCTTACGGTATTTGCGCGGCGCAAGGAAATCGCCATCATGAAATACGTGGGGGCAACTGACTGGTTTATCCGCTGGCCGTTCCTTATGGAGGGCATTGTGCTAGGCTGCGTGGGCGGCATTTTGTCGGCATTGGCCCTGCGCAGCTTCTATGCGGCCATGGCGGCGAAGATTTACAGCACGCTGGCCTTCTTCCCGCTGCTGCCCCAGTATCCCTTTATGAATTATGTGACGGTGGCCATCATCATCTCCGGCATGCTGATTGGCGCCATTGGGTCGGCGTTCTCCCTGAAGCGTTTCCTTGAGGTCTGATGATGATGAAAAAATGGCAAACGATAACGGCCGCCACCTTGTCGGTGGTGCTGACTGCCTCCACAGCGTATGCGTCACTGGAGGATGACAAGGCCAGCTATGACAAGCAGGCGGAGGAGTTAAAGGACAAGAGCAACGCCCTGCAGTCGAAAATCGAATCCCTGTCGGAGGAAAAGCGGCTGGTGGACGAGGAAGCCGATGCGGCTATCGCCGAACACAAGTCCATGCGGGCGGCGCTGGATGAAACGCTGGAACGGATGGAGAAGAATGAAGCCCGCCTCAAAGTGGTGGAGACCGACTACAAGAAAAAGAGTGCCAAACTGGGCCAGCGGGTTCGTGATATTTACATCAACGGCCAGATTTCCTATCTGGATGTGCTCTTTGGCGCCAAGGACTTTTCCGATTTGATGACCCGCATGGACTTACTTAAAAAGGTCATCAAGCAGGACTATGATTTGGTTCATGTGGTGCTGGAAGAAAAGAGCGAAATCGAAGAGACGCAGAAGAGTCTCGAAAAAGATAAGGAAGCCCGGGCAGAGCAGGAATTAAAAGCCCGTCAGGCCCGGGAAATCATGGAAGAAAAGGTCCGCAAGCGCAAGGCCATCATTGACCAGATGAAAAACGACAAGGCCACGGTGGACCGTCAGTATGATGAAATGATGGCGGCTTCCAAGCAGATTGAGGAAATGCTGCGGCGCAGCAGCATGGCCAATGCTCCGGCGGGCGCAATGGCGAGCGGCAATGGCTCCATGATTTGGCCCGTGGGCGGTACGATTACCTCTGAATTTGGCTGGCGTACCCATCCCATTACGGGCACGCAGAAGTTCCACAGCGGTATCGATATCGGTGCGGACTACGGCGTGCCGATTGCGGCAGCAGCCTCTGGCACCGTGGAATATGCGGGCTGGATTTCCGGCTACGGCAATACGATAATCATCAACCACGGCGGCGGCATCACCACCCTCTATGGACATAATCAGTCGCTGGCGGCATCCGTCGGCCAGCAGGTGAGCCAGGGGGAAACCATCGCTTACTGCGGTTCCACCGGCAACTCTACCGGCCCCCACTGCCACTTTGAGGTGCGCCAGAACGGCTCGCCAGTAAGTCCTTACGGTTATCTATAATCCCAGGGATAGAAGGTGAAATTGTTTGAGCAAGAAAAAAATAGCCCTTATCGTGGTGGTGACGGCACTAGCGTCCAGTTTCCTGACGATAATGGGACTTATGAAACTCTTTGGCCTTGACGGAGAAAAGACTACGGATTTACTGCGGTTCTTCGGCGTCAAGCGCATGATTGAAACTCGCTATGTCAGCGATGTGGACACAACCAGCCTTATGGATGGCGCCATTGACGGCATGGTAAAATCCCTCGGCGACCCCCATTCCATCTATATGAAGACCTCCATGTATAAAGCCTTGAAAGAACATACAGCCGGTGCCTTTGGGGGCATTGGCGTCACCATGGGCTTTAAGGATGACAAGGTCACGATTATGGCGGTGCTCGAAGGGACACCCGGCGAAAAGGTGGGCCTTAAAGTCGGTGACGAAATCATGTCGGTGGACGGCACGCCGGTGACGGAGTATCAGCCGGAAGAAGTGGCACTGCATATCCGCGGCGACGCAGGTACGGAAGTAAAGCTGCTGATTCATCGGGCGGATGAGGCCGACAAGGAATACGCCATTCAGCGGGATATCATAAAGGTTCCCTCGGCTAAAGGCAAAATGCTGGACGATGGCCGGATGGGCTATATCCGCATTGCGTCCTTTGGGGAAAACACCGGGGATGAATTCAAGAGCGAATACAACAAGCTCAAAGAGGCCGGCATGGCAGGTCTGATTGTGGATTTGCGTCAAAACCCCGGCGGGCTCATAACAAGTTGTGTGGAAGTTGCCGATATGCTGGTGCCCAAGGGCAATATCGTCTCCGTGGTACAGCGGGACGGCAGCAAGGAGGCGTATGACTCCAGCTTAGAGGAAAGTACGCCGCCTATCGTAGTGCTGATTGACGGCAACAGCGCCAGTGCTTCGGAAATTCTGGCCGGCGCACTGCAGGACAGAGAAGCGGCCACTATTGTAGGCTCCAAATCCTACGGCAAGGGTTCTGTGCAGGTGGTAGTACCCCTGTTCCACAATGATGGCCTGAAACTCACCATTGCCAAATACTATACGCCCAGCGGCAAATGTATTGACGGCATTGGCATTGAGCCGGATATAACTGTGAACCTCAGCGAAGGGGATACGGTGGACAAACAGCTCAATATGGCCAAGGAAGTATTACAGAAGAAAATGCAGTAAAGAAAAAGGCTATGCACGTTGCTTTTGATATGCTCCCCCTATGAGAGACAGTAAAAAATAAAACTGTCATCATAGCAATGTCATTTAGTTAAGGCTTTTTGACACCCCAAAACCACTCAACAGAAGTTTCTGACAACTGTTGAGTGGTTTTTTATTTTGTTGACTAAGACATCTAAACCTTATAAAATTAGATTGTTGTTCCTTCGTAGCTATATATGGTATAAAGAATTTCGGATACCTCTTAAATACTATTTTTTACATTTTCAGGTGTTCAGACGTAAATACAAATCATTGATGGTTAAAATCGCTCATACAGGAGCTAATAATATAAGCAGGTTGTATTATAAGACTAATGCGAAGTGATTAAATGATTTTTATTCTATTGAAGGAAAACGGATTTAGTATGAAGAATAATGACTTTGAAATAGAAAATCAAATAAAGTGGATTAGGGAGGAGATATAAATGTTTTGTCATAAGTGCGGGGCAAAGATACCAGATAATGCAGCATTTTGTTCAAGTTGTGGAGAAAAACTAGATAATAAGCAAAGCGATAAATCTACTAAAATTAAAACTGAAACAAAAAAAGATGATTCAAGAAGTCCACTTCAAAAGTTGGTAAAAGGGATAAAAATTCTTTTTGCATTAGGAATATGTTTATTGCTATTGCAAAGTTGTTTTTCGTCAGGTGGAAAATCAGATACTCAAAAAGTATCAATAGAAACTCAACAAAAAGAATATCAAGAGTATATGAATGAAACTTATTCAATGATGAAAACTGTAGAAACTGAGTGGGATAAAGTTTCTGTTCTAATGACTTCTAATAACGTATCTATGGGGCAGGCTTATGATGTTTTGCATAATGCTGAATCTGTAATGGATAAAATGCAAGATAAATTTTCTCAGAGAGATAAACCTAAACATATATCAGATAGCGAAATTAGTGACATGAATGATAAGTTATCTTCATGGGTATATTGCCATGAAGAAGCAATAAAAGATATTTTGAAAGCTATGGATAACGGCAGGGCAACATCAGATATAAATAAGAGCCTAAAAGAAAACATAATCGCAATCGATCGTTATAAACAGCAAGCATGGGATATAATACAAAAACTGGATAAAAAGTATCTTCCTAAAGAAGAAATGCAAACAAATCAGCAAACAGAGAAAAAATCTTTGGAAAGCAATTCAGATAAACCAAAAGAAAAGTCTGTATTAAAAATGATGAATGATGGTGAATTGGATAAAGCTGCAGACAAGGTGCTATCTGTTGGAGGTGCTAAATAATGAAAAGAGTATATGTATTAGTTGTTACTTTGTTATTAATGTTAATAACTGCATCGGCTTATGCTGAAACAAAACAGACTAATGACAGATGGGTAGAAATAGAAAATCCAAACAAAAAGGTTGAAATAAAAGTTTTCTACGATAAAGAAACAGTAGAATATGATAATACGACCAATATACTTACGGGTTGGATAAAAATAGATATTCCAGATGTAATGAGAGAAAAGTATAAAGTGGGAGATATAAAGCGTAATGTCTATAAAGAATTAAATAAAGTTCAGTTTAATACTAAGAATAAAACAGCTAATATAGATGCGGAATATTATGGATATGATAAAGATGGCAATAGAGTTTTAGAAGGGAAAAGTAAAAATTTTGAAACAATCATACCAGGTAGTTATATAGAAATGTGGTATAAAACTATGTGGGGTTGTCACCAGAAGAACAAAAGCAAAAAGAAAAACAATGCGGAAGATATTTTTAAAGCTGTTTTAGGATTACCAAGATAAATAGCTTATTCATCTAAAGGAAAAAATAACAAAGCAACCCAAAGGAGCAGAATTGATTTTCTGCTCCTTTGGGTTTTATATCTATATTAGGTTTTATTATTATGCAATTTTCATTATGTAGTAAACAACATAGGAAGGTGGTTGAACTGTGTTAGAGTTTCCATAAATCGGATTCGACCAAGAAGCATTAAATCTTATGCGTTCGATTGAAGCATACATTCATTATTACAACCACAAGCGTGTGCAATGTAACCTTGGTATCTTAACACCGATAGAGAAACACACCTTGTATTTAGCCGCATAAAAAAGGCCGACAGACAAATCTGTCGACCAAAGAAATCTTATATTTTTTTATTGTCCTCTTGACGGGAAGCAGTTCACTTTGGTGCATAGCCTTTATTTTCGTATTTACGCCGCTTTTTTATGCTGCTTTTCGTTTTCCTTGACGGCTTTGTAGAATTCCTTGAGATTATCGATTTTGCTGACTTTCCAGGTGCCATCTTCGAGCTGAATCATGCGGATTTTCAGTTCATAGTTGGCACTTGCAGCTTCGTCACGAAGCTCCAAGGTGACGATGGCGGTGTTGTCGCTCTCTTCCGTTGATTTTATGCTGGAGAATTTCAGCTTATCTGCTTTGGTGTCCTGCAGCAGATTATCGGCCGGATTGCCTTTTTTCGGTGCGGCCTTTTTATTTTGCGTGGTGCTGTTATTTGTGGCGTTACCCGTCTCGTCTTTTTTGAATTCGCCGGTTTCCACGTATTCCTTGACGGCAGATTCAAGCAGGCTGGTGATGTTGGGTTTTACCAGTTTGACAAAGCTCATGGCCAGAGCCTTGGTATGTTCGTCCAAATCGCCGCGTTCTTCCATGCTTATCTCAATGATATCGTCAAAGGCAGCATCAGCCAGATTCTTGGTATCCACATGACGGCTGAATTTTTCCCAGTTGTGCTCTTTGACGGATTCCTGAATCAGCTGCATGGAATAGGCGGGGGTGCGCTTGTAGTACAGATAACCGCCAATGCCGCAAATGACTAACAGGATGACTACGGCAATCGCAATGAATTTTTTGTTTCGCCCATTGCCGGCTTCATAAGGGGCCATTTCTTCCATTTTGTATCATCTCCTCAATTTTCATACAAAAATTATGATAGCATTATCGATAGTGAATTGCAATTAAGGGAAAATTAAAAAGGAGGTGAAATTCCAGTTCAGTTTGTGGTAAAGGTATCCCGTTCATACGCAGTTAGGGGCAAATGGGGGAGTAATTTTTCTGTTTTCCGCTAAACGACCCCTTCGCAAGATAGAGCTGTCCAGTTACTCGCGCCGGGCAGGCCAACGGCGCTGCTTTCAGCGTATTTCCTTAGCTGATTTCTACATGGGGCCGGCCTTCGCTGCGCTCAGGCAGTCGCTCCCTACAGAAAAATCACTCCCCCATTCGCCCCAAGCCACGTCCTATACTGTTGCCACGAACTCGTTGCTCCCGTCACAAGAACATCGATGTACTTGCTTCTTATCACTGCGAAAATGGCGTTTTATCCGAAGATTGCTTAGGGGCGGAGGTGGTGATGCTTTTCGCCGTGGAACGACTGTCCGAACGCAGTGAGGACTGGCCCACAAACGGCACAGTCTAAACACTGGGCTGAACATACGCGCCGCCGGTCTTGCCCGGCGCAGGTAACTAAAAAAGCCCATATATTTCTTGTGGGTCATTCAGTGCAACGGCGAAAAGTATTACCACCTCCACCCCCACTGAGCTGTAACAACAAAAATAAAGCTCGCAGTAACATCGATAAACTGCAATTTGCCCAAAAACTGAAGAAGATGGTTAGCTTTTAAGGAATTTTTAAGAAATTTATTATATCATGTGAATAAATTATTGATTAGAGGGGTTGGGATTTTGTTAAGTTCTAAGACAAGCAAGGTACTGGCGGTTTTTATGGCGGTATCAACTACGGTGGCCTTTGCTTCCTGGATGGCACAGGATGTGGATATCCCTGCCGAACAGGAAACAGGGCCGCAGACTTTATTGGATGATGAAGGACGGGAATATACCCTGACGCAGAATGCGGATGGTACGGAAACGGCAACCTATGAGGATGGCCGTTCGGTGACGGTCAAACGGGAAGAGAATGGCAGTCTGCGTTATATATCTGGTGCGGAGGGACTGATTGCCGGTCTGGCTGCCGGGTATTATATGTTTCATGGCCTTAGTGGCGGCACAGGGGGCCGCTATAGTGTGGTTCAGGGGCGCTATATCCCCAACGGCCCAGTTCAGCCGCTGAAGGAAAAGGACGACTATCGCAGCAGTGGCGGCAGTTCCAGTAGCAGTTCTTCACGGAGAATAACGGTTAACAAAGGCAGTTCTTCGAGCAAGAGCAGTTCTTCCGCAAAATCTTCCAGTCATTCCAGTTCCAAAAGCGGTTTTGGTTCTGCTGGGGCCAGAAGTTCGGCGTCTTAAAATATTGATGAGCAGGTGAATAGAGCAGTGAGTGCAGATTGGCGTGATTTATTAAATCGGGAAATTTTCCCGTTTGTGGAATACGAGGGCTATGATGATAAATATCCGACAAAAAATATAGAGTTAATCCAGCCGGAACTGGCCGAGGAACTTCGCTATGTCAGCCGCGTACTGTTCGGTGCGTTTCAGCGGGCAGTGGCGGTCTGCCAGAAATGTGGCGATAATTTTCTGGAGGACCTGGAGATACCGCCACAGCTGATTCCCTATCTGCAGAAGGATAATCCCCTGCATCTGGCTTCGTGGCTTTCGCGCTTTGACTACGTGGTAGACAAGCAGGGAAACTTCCATATGGTGGAAATCAATGCCGATACCCCTTGTGCGGTGGTTGAGGCGTATTATGGCAATATGGTGGCCTGTACGCATTTTGGAGTGGAAGACCCAAACTACGGGGAATACGATAAACTCTGCAACTGGCTCAATGAAATATTTTTGGCTTCAGAGCCAGGCGTGAGCATCAGCACGGGCAGGTTCCACCGCCGTCATCCGTTTCTCTTTTCTTGTTTCCATGACTATCAGGAAGATTACGCAACGACCAAATTCCTGATGAACGCCATGAAGAAGAATGCGCTGGCCACAGAGGTGGATGATGCTATTACTTTTGTCTCCTTCTATGATTTGGCTGTGTGGCGTGATGGCTCTATTCTGCTGCCGGATGGGCGCACGGCTAATGCGATTTATCGCCTGCATCCATTGGAAATCCTCATTGAGGAGCGGACGCCGGAGGGGGAAACGCTGGGCAAGGACTTTATGGATGGCTATCTGCACGATAAATTTATGATGTTCAATCCGCCCGAAGCCATCATCATGCAGTCCAAGGCTTTTCAGGCACTGGTCTGGGCGCTCAATAATCAGCCGGCGGGGACAGCTCAGGTATTTACGGCCGAGGAATCGGCGGTTATTTCCCGCTATATGCTGCCGTCCTACTTTGCCCGGGACTTTGATCAGCGAAGTATTGCCGCAGGCTCGAGCTGGATAAAGAAGCCCATCTGGGGCCGGGAAGGCGCAGGCATTGAAGTGCTCGACCGGGATGGCGTGCGCTTTGGCAAGAATGTGGATACAGAGGATATCGTGCGGCGTGACAGCCGGGATTCCATGTATCAGCTCTTTGTGGACCAACAGCCCTATGAGGCTGACACCGACAGTGGACGGCTGACGGGGTATAAGACACTCAGCTGCTTTATGCTCGGCAAGAATCCCAGCGCCCTTTATGCAAGATTCTCCCCTGACCAGATTGCGGGGACAGAGGCTTATTGGCTGCCATTGGGGGTAACGTAATTATTTGCAGGAATTCAGCTTCCTTTGGCGAATTTTATTAAATTGGGTAATTCGTTCGTCTGGGAGGCAGTGGCAATGTATAGAAAAAGCCGGCAGGAGATTGTCGATTTATTTCGGGAACGCAGTGAAAATGGAAAAATATTAACAGGAATCGGCACAGGGATGGAGCAGACAGCAAAGCATGGGGACCATCTCGGCGCCGATTTTCTTGCGTTCTATCACACAGGTCGGCTGCAGCGGGCAGGCCGCAGTATGCTGGCGGGCATGCTCTCTTATGATGATGCCAATACCATCGTTCAGGAACTCGGCGATGAAGTTCTGCCTGCCGTCCGCAAAACGCCAGTGTTTGCCGGTGTCTGCGGCACGGACCCCTTTCGCAAGATGGACATGTTTTTGGGCACACTCAAGGAGCAGGGCTTTAACGGCGTGCAGAATTTTCCTACTGTGGGCATTGTCGATGGCCGCTTCCGGGCGAATATGGAAGGCACGAATATGGGCTATCAGATCGAAGTGGATATGATTCGGGCTGCACATGAACTGGATTTATTTACCTGCCCCTTTATCTTTGATGCAGAACAGGCCGAGGCCATGACCCACGCGGGTGCCGATATGCTGCTCCTGCATTTTGGTCTGGTTACGAAAAGGGCACTTGAGAGGGGCGATGCACCCTCTGTTGAGTCCTGCGCGGATAAACTGCGGCAGGTTTGGGAAAAGTGCAGGGCGGTGCGCCGGGATATTCTGATTGGCTGCTGTGGACAGCAGGTGGATTCTCTGGAAGGTGCGGCGCAGCTCGTGCAGAGCATTCCTTCTGTAGCAGGATTCTTTATTTTTTTCCCGGGCAAAGGTGAGGAGCTGGAGAAAGGTCTGACGACAAAAGTCAGGGAATATCGCTCGTTGGATAAAATGAAACGGGCAGCATTGCAGAGAACGGGGGCGGGAAGATGAAGGAAAATGACAAGGAATTCATCCTTCGGCGCCTGCGGGCGGAAATCAATGTCGGCGGCCATATCATTGGTGCGGCTGTAGGGTCCGGCATGACCGCCAAACTTGCGGCCATGGGCGGCGCAGATATTCTGCTGGCCTTATCCGCGGGAAAATTCCGCATTATGGGCCGCAGTTCCCTGAGCAGTTTTTTTTGCTATGGCAACAGCAATCAGATTGTGATGGACATGGGCAAGCGAGAGATTTTTCCCGTGGTGCAGGATGTGCCCCTGCTCTTTGGCCTGATGGCCAGCGACCCTTATGTGAAGCTCTATGATTATCTGAAGCTCATAAAGGAAAGCGGCTTTACCGGTGTGGTGAATTCGCCAACATTGGCGTTGGTGGATGGCAGTTTCCGCGAAGCGTTGGAAGAAGAGGGCAGCTCCTATGAGCGGGAAGTGGCCGCGATAAGTTTGGCGAATCAGCTGGGCCTTTTGACGATGGCCTTTGTGACATCAGTGGAAGAGGCCGATAAAATGCTGGCAGTGGGGGCCGATATCATCTGTGTGCATATGGGGCTGACGGCTGGCGGCCTTTTGGGCGCTAAGCGTCATTTGACCATCAGTGAAGCGCGGAGGATTGCGCAGGAGATTTTTGATTTATGCAAGGCAAAAAATCCGGAATGTCTGCGCATGGTTTATGCCGGGCCGGCGAACACGCTGATGGATATGCAGTACATCTACCAGAATACGGACTGTCAAGGGTACATTGGCGGTTCAACCTTCGACCGCATTCCCATGGAAAAATCCATCTACGATACTGTGAGTTCTTTTAAGCAGCATTGCAGCCCGGAATCTATCGGCACATTGCGGGAACGCAAATGGGGCGGCAGTCAGATGGTGGAATCCATGCGTCATTATATTGAGGAACACTATATGGATGATGTGAAGCTGGGCGACCTGGCCTTGGTGGCCCATATGTCGGCTTCGTATATGGGCGGGCGGTTCAAGAAAGAGATAGGCATCAGCTTCACGGATTATCTGCTGCAGTTTCGCATGGGCAAGGCCAAGGCCCTGCTGAAAAATGGCAGTAATCTGCAATGCAAAGAAGTGGCCGCGCAGGTCGGCTATAGCGATTATGTGCAGTTTTCCAAGATGTTCCGCAAGCATGTGGGGATTTCTCCTCGGGATTATCAGGGAATGGCAGATAAAAAATAATATACATCTGGAAATGGAAGTTGTGTTTATACATATACAAGATGTTATAAACACATTTTTTTTATTGCGAAAATTTGAGAAATAAAATTAAAACACAAACGAAAAGACGATAAACACATTTACTATAAAGATAAAAACGATTAAAATAATAAGTAACAAATATGAAAACAGGCTGCGGGAGGTAAAATGTGGTATGGAACGGCTTAACTATGAAGTGTTGAAGAAAAGTGGCTATCAGGGATATTTCCTGGAAGAAGCGCCGGTGAAGATGCTGCAGTTTGGTGAGGGAAATTTCCTGCGAGCCTTTGTGGATTACTTCTTTGATGTGGCCAATGAAAAAGCCGGCTGGCACGGCAAGGCCATCTTAACCCAGCCGCGGGGCAAGGGCAAGGACAAGGTCTTCAACGAACAGGAAGGCCTCTACACCCTCTACATCCGTGGCAATGAAAAAGGCCGGAAGGTAGATGAACGGCGGGTGATTTCCTTAGTGGAAAAATGTTACAACCCCCTGGAGCATTTTGACAAACTGCTGGAAGTTGCTTGTCTGGATACCCTGGAATATATCACCAGTAATACCACGGAAGCTGGCATTGTCTATGATCCAACTGCAAAGCTCACGGACGTACCCCCGGCCAGCTTCCCGGCAAAACTGGCAAAGCTCTTATATGCACGCTTTCAGGCAGGAAAGAAAGGGCTGATTATTCTCTCCTGTGAACTGATTGATAATAACGGCCGGGAATTGCAGCGAATTGTTCTGCAGCATGCCCGGGACTGGCAGCTCGGCGATGATTTCATCCGCTGGCTTGAACAGGACAATCTGTTCTGCTCCACCTTGGTTGACCGCATTGTTCCCGGTGAGATTCGGGATGCGGAAGAACTTGCAGCCCTGAATCAGGCTAACGGTTATGAAGACAGATTGATGGATGTCGGTGAGGTCTTTGGTGTCTGGTATATTGAAGGGCCAAAAGAATTGGAAGATAAACTTCCCTTCAAGCGGGCAGGGCTGAACGTTCATGTGGTGCCGGATATCGCACCGTATAAAAAACGGAAGGTACGGATCCTCAACGGTGCGCATACAGGTTTTGCGCTGGGCGGTTTCCTGGCAGGCAAGGACATTGTCCGGGACTGCATGAAGGATGATGTGATTCGGGCGTTCATGAATCAGATGCTCTATGAAGAAGTCATACCCATTCTGCCGTTGGACAAGCAGGATTGCGAAAATTTTGCCGCGTCGGTGGCTGACCGCTTCAATAATCCCTTTATGGAACATCAGCTCCTGAGCATTGCCCTGAATTCCACGGCCAAGTGGAAGGCCAGAGATATGGGCTCGCTGCTGGAATACCGGCAAAAGTTTGGCAAGCTGCCGCGCAGCCTCGTGATGACGCTGGCCGCATATATCGCCTTCTATTCCACCGATATTCAGGAACGGCAGGAAAAAGCACTCCTGTGCCGCCGCCCGCAAGGGGATGTATATTCGGTGCAGGATGATGGCTGGGTACTGGATTTTTACTATGAACATCGTCACAGTGATGATGCGGAATTGGTACATGATGTGCTGGCCTATGAAAAGATGTGGGGCTGTGATTTGACACAGCTGCCGGGCTTGGAAAAGCAGGTGCTGGAGGATTTGCAGCTGATTCGCCAGCAGGGCACGAAGAAAGCCTTTGCCAGCTGTTTGCGGGCTTGTGCCTGAAAGGATAAGCTATGGAAATGACAAGAGCAGTGCGCATCGCCACACAGGATAATGTGGCGGTGGCATTGACGAAAATAGAGAAAGGTGAATGCCTGCAGGTGGGAAATGTGGAAGTTACCGCCTGTGAGGAAATTCCCCAAGGACATAAAATTGCGCTGCGGGATATCGCAGCTGCTGAAAATATCATAAAGTATGGTTATCCGATAGGTCATGCAACCTGCGCCATCCGTTCAGGCTGCTGGGTACATACCCACAACCTGCAGACGAATCTCAAGGGTGAGGTCGAATATGTTTATGAGCCGCAGGTTCGCGATTTGAAAACCCAACCTGCACAGACGTTTACAGGTTTCCTGAGAAAGGATGGTCGGGCGGGCATCCGCAATGAGATTTGGATTATCCCCACTGTTGGCTGTGTCAATGATGTGGTGCTGAAACTGGCGCAGGCCAATCAGGATTTGCGGGGTGAAAATATCGATGGCATCCATGCTTTCACGCATCCCTTTGGCTGCAGTCAGACCGGTGCTGACCATGCCCAGACCAGAAAGCTTTTGGCGGCGCTGGTCAATCACCCCAATGCTGGGGCCGTGCTGGTGGTGCACTTAGGCTGTGAGAACTGCACCCATGAACAGTTTGTGGAAGAGCTCGGAGACTTTGACCCGGAGCGGGTACGCTTCCTCAACTGTCAGCAGGCAGAGGATGAGCTGGCTGCCGGCCGTCAGCTGCTGCAGGAACTTGCCGCTTATGCCAGCCGCTTCCAGCGGCAGTCACTGCCCACAAGCAAGCTGGTGGTGGGGCTGAAATGTGGGGCTTCCGATGGTCTTTCAGGAATTACCGCTAATCCCACTGTGGGCCGGTTCAGCGATTTGCTGCTGAGTCAGGGCGGCAGTACCATCCTGACGGAGGTACCGGAAATGTTCGGCGCCGAAGGCATCCTTTTGGGCCGGTGCCGCAATCAGCAAGTGTTTGACAAGGCAACGGCTATGCTCAATGGCTTCAAGGATTACTTCATCTCCCATCACGAGGTGGTTTACGATAATCCCAGCCCCGGCAATAAGCAGGGGGGCATCACCACATTGGAGGACAAGAGCTGCGGCTGTGTCCAAAAGGGCGGTACGGCGCCCATAGAAGACGTGCTGGGCTACGGGGAGCAGGTAAAGACACAGGGCCTGAATCTGCTCTATGGACCGGGAAATGACCTGGTTTCCAGTACGGCTCTGGCTGCGGCCGGCGCTGTGCTGATTCTCTTCACCACGGGCCGGGGAACTCCCTTTGGTTCACCGGTGCCAACGGTCAAGATTGCGACCAACAGCCAGTTGGCCGGACGCAAGCCGCACTGGATTGACTTCAATGCCGGTACAGTGGCTGCCGGGGAAGCGTTGGATGAAGCGGGCAAGCGCCTGTTGGATAAAGTCTTACAGGTTGCCAGCGGCGAACCCACGAACAACGAGAAAAACGGCTATCGCCAGATTTCCATTTTCAAAGATGGTGTTGTGTTATAGGAAGGACTGATTTTCCGTTATGAAGGCTTTTATGGGGAAAGATTTTATGCTTCGCAATCAGACAGGTCAGAGGCTGTATGAAGAATATGCCCGGGACTTGCCGCTGGTTGACTATCATTGCCATATCTCACCCAAAGAGATTTTTGAAGACCGCCGCTTTGACAATATCGCGCAGATTTGGCTGGGCGGACGCAATGCGGATGGCACGTATTTCGGAGATCACTATAAATGGCGGGTCATGCGCACGAACGGTGTACCTGAGGACATGGTTACCGGCGGGGCGGATCCCTATGAAAAGTTCAGTGCCTTTACAAAATCGCTGGAAATGGCCATCGGCAACCCCATGTATCACTGGTGCAATCTGGAGCTGCATAAATATTTCGGCGTGACTGAGCCACTTACCGAGAGCAATATGAAAGCGGTCTGGGACAAAGCCAACGATATGCTGCAGCATAATCCGGATATGTCCGTGCGGGGCCTGATTCGCCAGTCCAAGGTGGATTACATCGGCACTACGGATGATCCAATCGACAGCCTGGAATGGCATGAGAAGCTGGCTGCGGATGAAACCGTAGACTTCAAGGTCTGCCCTTCCTTCCGCCCGGATAAAGCTGTAAACATCCATAAAGATGGTTTTCCTGCGTATATGGAAAAATTGGCGGCCAGTGTGGGCAAGGATAAACTAGCCTCCATTGAAGATGTGCTGGCAGCACTTACGGAGCGGATTGCTTATTTCAAGAAACACGGCTGCCGGGCCAGCGACCATGGTCTCGATTATGTGATGTTCAACCATCAGGGGCTGGAAGCTGCGGATAAGGCCTATAAAAAAGCCCTTAACGGCGAAAAACTCACGACGGCTGAGGCAGAGGCCTACCAGACCGAAGTGCTCCTGCATCTGGCCCGGGAATATCATAAAGCGCAGATTGTGATGGAAATCCACTATTCCTGCAGCCGCGACAACAATGAAAAGATGTTTGCCCTGCAGGGGCCGGATACGGGCTTTGACATGATTGCCCAGACCACCTGCATCGGCAATTTGGCCAAATTCATGAGCGAGCTCTACAAGGAAGGAAATCTGCCGCAGATGATTCTGTTCTCGCTGGACAGCACAGATTTTGACCGGATTGCCTCCCTGATGGGCTGCTTCCAGTCGGAGGAAATGCCCGGCAAGATTCAGATGGGGTCGGCCTGGTGGTTCCTCGATACCAAGGATGGCATGGAAAAGCAGATGCGCTCACTGGCCCGGCTTTCCCTGTTGGGGAACTTTGTCGGCATGCTGACGGATTCCCGCTCCTTCCTGTCCTATACCCGTCATGATTACTTCCGGCGCATCCTGTGCAATATCATTGGTGACTGGGTGGAACACGGTGAGTATCCCTGCCATGAAGCATCTTTGCAGAAGATTGTGGAAGGCATCAGCTATAAAAACGCAGTCCGCTACTTCCATATTTAAGAGCGGCATGTAAAGGAAAGGATTTAGAGAAAATGAAAGAGATATTCAAGCAGTTCAAGGAGATTGGGATTATCCCCGTGGTGGTGATGGAAGATGCACAGTATGCAGAAAAACTCGCCGATGTCCTCTGTGATAACGGCCTGCCCTGTGCTGAGGTCACCTTCCGCACGGCAGCAGCTGCTGAGGTGATTTCCCGCATGGTAAAACACCGTCCGGAACTTCTGGTCGGTGCGGGAACTGTGCTCACCACGCAGGAAGTTGACTTGGCCATTGAGGCGGGCGCAAAGTTTATCGTGAGCCCCGGCCTCAATCCGGAAGTGGTCCGCTACTGTCAGTCCAAGGATATGCCGGTGGCACCGGGAACCCAGACCCCCAGTGAAATGGAACAGGCCCTTGGCCTGGGGCTGGATTTTGTGAAGTTCTTCCCTGCAGAACCGGCGGGCGGGCTCAAGATGATCAAGGCGGTGGCTGCGCCCTATGGACAGCTGGTCTTTATGCCGACAGGCGGTATTACACCGGAAAATGTCCGCGCTTATCTGGCTGATGAAAAAATCCTGGCCTGTGGCGGCAGCTGGATGGTCAAGCAGCAGATGATGGCTGACGGTGACTGGGACGGTATTACCAAGCTTGTCCGTGAGGCCGCCACGATTGTCAAGGAGGTAAGAGGACGCGGCAAGCAGGCTGTGAACAGCTTGTATCGCAAAAATAAATCAGACTATTTACAAAAGCGCAAATTGAAGATTTCTTGATTAGGAAATGAAATGAGGTCATAAACGTGGCATTTTCCTGGAATCAAAAACTTTATGAGGAAATCCTGGCTAAATTCAAGTCGCCGCATCCCCGCACAAGGGCCTGCCGGATTACAGACAGCCGGTATCAGGCACTTTGGCGGTCGGTGGAGGAAATCTACTACGAGCATCCTTGGGGGCCTTACAAGGGCAGCAAGGATGAGCTGAAGAAAGATTTGCCCTACCGGCAGGAAAAACTGCTGGAACGGCGCCAGCATGTATTATTTCATGGCGAGGCCATCCAGCAGGCCATTGATGATATGGCGCAGGCGGGCGGCGGTCGGGTAGAAATTCCGGCAGGCCTCTGGTATACCGGAGCGTTGGACCTCAGGTCGCATGTGGAGCTGCATCTGGAGGACGGCGCAAGACTTTGCTTTATCCGCAACAAGAGCAATGTCTTTTATCCCCTGCGCTATACCCGCTGGGAAGGCGTGGAATGCATGAACTTCTCGCCGTTCATCTATGCGGATGGCGCGGAAGACATCAGCATTACGGGACAAGGTACATTGGATGGGCAGGCGGATGAATTCAACTGGATGCCCTGGAAATTCGGTTACTTTGGTGAGCCGGAGCAGGAGCAGCAGCGACAGCGACTCTTCCAGGCTGGTGCAGAGGGCGTTCCGGTTCGTCAGCGGATTTTTGCCGATGATGTATCCACGCTGCGGCCACCCTTTATCCAGTTCTACAACAGCAAGGATATCCGCATTATGGGCGTGCATATCGTCAATTCCCCTTTTTGGGAAATCAATCCGGTGCTTTGTGAGAATGTCTGGATCAAAGGTGTGCATATTGAGACGGATCTCTACAACAATGATGGCATAGATCCGGAATCCAGCCGCAATGTGCTGATTGAGGATTGTTACTTCCTCACCGGTGATGACTGCATTGCCATAAAATCCGGGCGCAATGAGGATGGACGGCGCATTGGGGTGCCGACAGCTAATGTGATTATCCGTCATAACCGCTTTGCTAACGGGCATGGCGGCATCACGCTGGGCAGTGAGATTTCCGGCGGCGTGCATGATGTGTTTGCCGTCGGAAATCACTTCGACAGCCCCAACCTCGATTATCCCATCCGTTTCAAGACCAACGCCATGCGGGGAGGCACGCTGGAAAATGTCTATGTGAAGGACAGCGTAGTCAACAAGGCACGGCTGGCAGTGGTACATGCGGATTTCTTCTACGAGGAAGGCCATACGGGAGGTTTTTTGCCGCAGCTGGATAATATCACGCTGGATGGATTCCGAACGGCAGAGGGCGGCAGCATTGATGCGAAATATGCTTTTTATCTCAAGGGCTTTGCTGATGCCCCGATTGAAAACATCACTTTCCGGGATATGAAGCTCGAAGGGGTGAAGGGGGAGGCGGTGCTCGAAAATGTACATGCGCTGGCCTTTGAGAATGTGACGATTAATGGTAAACGTCAGCCGGACAGGCTGGTGGATATTGGCTCTGATGGGCAGGTCAGATAAGAGCCGGAGTTTTAATGATGTGAGTTAGGAGGATCAAGATGGAAGCAAGAAAAGTAACCTGGTGGAATGTGCTGGGCTATGCATGTTTGAATTTCCTGGGTGGTGGTACGCAGGCACTAAGTTCCGCATTTCTGATGTTGTTTTACACCATGTACTGCGATATTCCCGCTGTACAGGCAGGTCTGATCTTTACCATTGCCAGATGTATTGACGCCGTTGGCAATCCGGTGATGGGCTATATCAGCGATAACTTTGGCCGTACCCGATTGGGCAAACGCTTCGGGCGGCGCAAGTTCTTCATTCTGACGGGGATTCCCTTGGTGCTTATCACCTATCCAATCCTCTGGACTCCGGGACACAGTTTTGAATTCTATGTGGTTGCCAATATCATTTACGAAGTGGTCTTCACCAGCGTGATGGTTCCTGGCCCGACGCTGCCGGCAGAAATGACGCAGGTCGCAGCTGAAAAGACCAAACTGGTTTCGGCCAAACAGTATTGCGGCACCTTTGCCAGCACGATTGCTCTCCTGTTCCCGGCTTTCTTCTTCCAGCGTTTCGGTGAAGGCAATCTGGATGCCTTCTTCTATACGGGGCTGACTTATGCTGTAGTGGTTTCCATCTCCCTGGCTGTTATGTATTTCCTGACCTATGAGCGTGCTCCTGAGGATATTCACTATACGGAAGAAATGGGTTCGGTATCCCATGTTTTGCGCAAATTGGTCAATGACGTGTTCGCTTCCATGCGCATCCGGGCTTTCCGCCTCCATGCCGGCATGATGCTCTTTATCGGCATCTACAAGAATCTGGCTGCTGGTGTTTTCACCTATTATGTAATCTACGCCCTGTCCCTGTCTGTAAGCGCAACTTCCATTATCACGAGTTTTGCTACTTTGGTTTCCTTTATCGCGTTGGCTATCTTCATCACCATCTGCTATCGCCGCGGCGGCCCGTTCGCTTTCAAAGTGGTTGGTGTTATCGTGACGGCTTCGCTGGTTGGTTACTATGTCCTGTTCCAGAATCAGTCCAATATGGGCGAAGAGGCCGTGATTGTCTGGCTGACGGTGCTGGCCATCATCAACAATGTGGGCAAGGCAGGTGCGGATTATATCCCGGTATTCCAGCTGCCCTTTATGGCCGACATTGATGAAGCGGTTACGATGGAACGCCGCGAAGGTATCTTCACAGGGGTAAATGGCCTGCTTTCGAAGCTGGCTTCGGCTGCGGAAGGTTTCCTGCTGGGCGTAGGTCTTGCACTCTTCGGTTTTGAAAAGGGCGCTGGCCAGCAGACGGCTATGGCCATTGATGGTGTACTGGTTATGACCATTGTGGTGCCGATTGTTCTCTGCGGTATCGTTTACCTGATTTCCCGCAATCTGACGCTGACCAAAGAAAATCACAAGCTCCTCGTGGATGAGGTGCATCGCATCCGTTCGGGCGGCAGCATGGAGGATGTAACGCCGGAAACCCGCAAGGCGGTAGAATCTTTGACGGGTTGGAAGTATGAGCAGTGCTTCGGTCACAATGATTTGATGCGTGTCCATGATGAACCCAAGAGTGCTCATTCCTACTGAATTCACCGATTAATTTTTGCAATATTTAGGAGAGAACGAAGAAAATGAAAAAATACTCACAGTGGATGGCTGATTCCGTTATACAGCGCAAGACCGACCTTACGAGCTATTGGGCGTATGAATTCGGGCTGACGCTGGACGGCATTGCGGAGGTCTGGCGTCAGACAGGCGAGCAGAAATACTTTGATTACATCAAGTCCTGCATGGATACGTTTATCGGGGAGGATGGCAGTATCCGGGGCTATGATGTAAAGGAATACAACATCGATCATCTCAACAATGGTAAGATTTTGCTGACCATCTACAAGGAAACCCATGAGGAAAAATACCGCAAGGCATTGGAACTTCTGCGCAGCCAGATTGAACATCATCCCCGCACGAAGGAAGGGGTGTTCTGGCACAAGGAAATCTATCCGGAGCAAATCTGGCTGGACGGCCTCTATATGGGCGCGACCTTCTATGCCAAATACGTCAGCGAGTTCAGCCGCAGCATGGAGGAATACGATGATATTGCCCGGCAGTTCATCATTGCCCGCAAGCATACGCTGGATGAACAGACAGGTCTTTTGTATCACGCCTATGATGATGCCCGTCAGCAGCCCTGGGCCAATAAACTGACCGGACTGTCCAAGCATTTCTGGGCACGTTCCATCGGCTGGTACTGCATGGCACTGGTAGATACTTTGGCAGAGCTGCCGGCAGATAATAAATATAAGCCGGAACTCATTAAGATTCTGAATGAAACGATGGAAGCGCTGATAAAGGTAGCCAGCCCCAAGTCACATGTCTGGTATCAGGTGCCGGATTGCGGCGAGCGTCCGGGCAATTATGTGGAAGCATCCGGCTCGTCCATGATTGCCTATGCCCTGTTCAAGGGTGTGCGTATGGGCTGGCTGCCGGAGAGCATGCGGGAATTTGCCAAACTCTCCTATCATGGACTCATTGATGAGTTCATCACCGAGACGCCCATGGGCACCATCTGCCTCAATAAGATTTGCTTTGTGGCAGGTTTGGGCGGCAAGCCCACCAAGGCCTATGGGGAACGTGATGGTTCCTTTGCCTACTATATCAGTGAGCCGATTGTCACCAATGAACCCAAGGGATTAGGGCCCTTCATTCTGGCAGCTGCGGAGTATGAACGCCTCTAAAAGAAAGTTGCTTGTGAATGGAGGATTTATGGAAAGCAATATAGAATATAAATAAATTGTATGAAACATAAGAGAACAAGCTAAGGAAAAGGGATGACTACTGTGTTGCAATTAGGTATCAGGCTTCATGATATGCGGGCGGGAACACTCGCCGAGCGGGCTGCCTGGGCCCGGGGTCAGGGATTTTCCTGTGTGCATCTGGCATTGGAGAAAACCATACCGGGCTTTGTGATGAGTCCGGGAAAACTGACCGCCGGATTGGGCAAGCATCTGCGGGAGGTATTTTCTGCGCATAAGGTGGATGTAGCGGTGCTGGGATGTTATAAGAATCTCGCGCATCCGGACCCGCAGGAACTGCAAAAGATTCAGGAGAATTATATTGCACATCTGCGCATGGCGAAGGCGCTTGATTGCTCAGTAGTGGGAACGGAGACCGGCGCTCCGAATGCAGATTATCACTATGAGGAAGCTTGCCATAGTGAGGCAGCCTTGCAGACTTTTCTGCATAATCTGGCTCCGGTGGTAGAAGCAGCGGAACATTTTGGTACGCTTCTGGCCATCGAACCGGTCTGGAATCATATCGTCTGGAATCCGCAGGTGGCCAGACGGGTGATTCGGGAGATGGCTTCGCCGAATCTGCGGATTATCTTTGACCCCGTGAACCTCCTGTCCATGGAGAATTATATGGAGCGGGAACGGGTAATTGGTGAAGCAATCGAATGTTTTGGTGAATATGTGGAAGTTGTCCATCTGAAGGATTTTCAGATAACGGAACATGGGCTTACTGCAATGGCTCCGGGAACGGGGCTTATGGATTACAAGCCATTGCTTGCCTATCTGAAGCAGGAAAAATGCGGCATTCAGGCTACGCTGGAAAATACCCGTCCGGACAATGCTGTGACTGCACGAAAATATTTGGAAGAACTTTATGCTGAACTTTGAGTTCAGTTGGCAGGAAAGGAACGATCATTATGGCCGAGGTACTGACGATTGGTGAGCCCATGGGGCTCTTTGTGGCACAGGAGGCAAAGCCGTTGAAGGATGTACAGACATTCACCCGTCTGGTATGCGGGGCGGAAGTGAATTTTTCCATCGGGCTTTCCCGGCTTGGGCATACGGTGTCCTATGTATCCCGGGTGGGCAGTGACCCCATCGGCCAGCATATCCGGGATTTCCTGAGGGAAAACGGCATTGAGGACAGTTATGTGCAGATTGACCGGGAACATCTGACCGGCATGCAGTTCAAAGAAATGGCACCGGAAGGAACTGACCCACTGGTGGTCAACTACCGCCGCCATACGGCATTTTCCCATTTTGCGCCGGAGGACTTGCGGGGGATTGACTGGCAGGGCGTGAAGCATGTTCATGTAACGGGCATCCCCGCGGCTTTGTCTGATAGCTGCTGTGCATCTGTGGAAGCACTCATGGATGCTGCCCATGCTCATGAGGCGACGGTATCTTTCGACCCCAACCTGCGGCCGGCTCTCTGGCCTTCTCATAAGGTCATGGTCAGGACTTTGAACCGTCTGGCAGCGAAGGCTGACCTGATTCTGCCGGGGCTGGGCGAAGGCAAGATTCTCACCGGACTGGAAAAGCCGGAGCAGATAGCTGATTTTTATCTGGCTCGTGGAGCCAAGGCTGTGGTTATTAAATTGGGCGGCAGCAAGGGCGCCTATGGTAAGGAGCGGGAAGGCAAGGAATTTATCGCGCCGTCCTTCCGGGTGGAACATGTGGTGGATACGGTAGGAGCCGGGGATGGTTTCGCCGTGGGGACTGTATCGGCTCTGCTGGAGGGCAGGACGCTGGAAGAAGCCGCACTGCGCGGCGCTGCGATTGGTGCACTAGCCGTCATGTCAGCAGGTGACAATGAGGGCTTGCCCAATCGTACGGAATTACAACATTTTATGGAGGCAGTTTGAACAATGGATATTCGTTATTCGGCAAATCAGAGAGATTTCAAGCGTTATACGACGGAGGAAGTACGGCAGGAGTTCTTGATGGAAAACCTGTTCCGCGCCGATATGGTAACAGCCGTTTACTCCCATGTGGACCGCATGGTGACCTTTGGCTGCATGCCGGTCAGGGAGGAAGTGCCGCTGGATAAGGGCATTGATGTCTGGCACAATTTCGGTACGAAGTTTATCCTGGAGCGCCGGGAAATCGGTATCTTCAACGTAGGTGGCGCCGGCACGATTACGGCAGATGGCGTGACCTATGAACTCGGGTATAAAGACTGTCTCTATATCACTATGGGCACGAAGCAGGTGACCTTCAAGAGTCAGGATGGCGATAGGCCCGCCAAATTCTACATGGTTTCGGCACCAGCCCATAAGGCCTGCCAGACGAAGCTTCTGACCATCAAGGATGCCAACAAGGTTCCCTGTGGTGATGCCAAGACCAGCAACAAGCGTACCATCAATCAGTTCATCCATCCCGACGTTCTGGAAACGTGCCAGCTTTCCATGGGGATGACTTCACTAGAGCCGGGCAGTGTCTGGAATACCATGCCGGCCCATACCCATGAGCGCCGCATGGAAATCTATTTCTACTTTGAGATTCCGGAAAATGAAGTGGTGTTCCATATGATGGGCGAACCGCAGGAAACCCGCCATGTGGTGATGCAGAATGAACAGGCCATTATCAGCCCGTCCTGGAGCATCCATGCCGGCTGCGGCACCGCCAACTATACGTTTATCTGGGCTATGGGCGGCGAGAACAAGGCTTTTGACGATATGGACCACATCAAGAATACGGAACTGAGATAAGGAGCGCATAGAGATGGATATGGAATACCTGAAACAATTTTCGCTGGACGGCAAGGTGGCACTGGTGACCGGTGCAGCTTATGGCATTGGTTTTGCCATTGCCAAGGCCTATGCCAAGGCTGGGGCTAAAATCGCCTTCAACTGCCGTGGTGAAAAGCATATGGAGGAAGCGCTGGCAGCTTACAAGGCCGAAGGCATCGAGGCAAAGGGTTATTACTGCGATGTGACGAAGGAAGATGAAGTGCAGAAGATGGTGGCCGATATCGAAAAGGAACTGGGTACCATTGATATCCTTGTGAACAATGCCGGTATCATCAAACGCATTCCCATGCTGGAGATGTCGGCTGAGGATTTCCGGCAGGTGGTGGATATCGACCTCAACGCACCGTTCATCGTGTCCAAGGCCGTGATTCCAGGCATGCTGAAAAAAGGCCATGGCAAGATTATCAATATCTGTTCCATGATGAGTGAACTGGGCCGGGAAACGGTATCGGCCTATGCAGCAGCCAAGGGCGGTCTCAAGATGCTGACGCGCAACATCTGCTCGGAGTATGGCAATGCCAATATCCAGTGCAATGGCATTGGCCCGGGCTATATCGCCACGCCGCAGACGGCGCCGCTGCGCACGCCGGGACATCCCTTCAATGAGTTCATTCTGGCCAAGACGCCGGCTAACCGCTGGGGAACCACAGAGGATTTGGAAGGCCCGGCCATCTTCTTAGCATCGGATGCTTCAAACTTTGTCAACGGCCATATTCTTTATGTGGATGGGGGGATTCTGGCCTATATCGGCAAGCAGCCCTGAGACAAAGAAAAACGTGCAGAGGTGAATCCTAATGGCAGTCCATGTAATCAATGAAGCGAGACGTTGCCTGCAATGCAAGAAGCCAATGTGTCAGCTGCAAGGTTGTCCCATTGGCACCAATATCCCCGAGATGATTCGGCTGTTCCTGGCCGGTCAGGGAAATGAAGCCGCAGCGATGTTATTTGCCAACAATCCCATGAGCATAATCTGTTCGCTGGTCTGCGACCATGAAAAACAATGCGAAGGTCATTGCGTTCAGGGGCGCAAGGGCAGTGCGGTGCAGATTTCCAGTATTGAGCATTATATATCCAATGGCTTCTTTGAGAAGCTGCAGCTGGAAAAACAGCCGCCCAAGGGACAGCGGGTAGCGGTAATCGGCAGCGGCCCCGCGGGGCTGGTGGTGGCGGTGGAGATGGCCCAGAAAGGCTATGATGTGACCATCTTTGAGCGCAAGAGCCATATCGGCGGTATGATGCGTTATGGCATTCCAGACTTTCGCCTGCCGCGGACGATTCTGAGCCGCTACAAGGAAAAAATGCGCCTGTTGGGCATTCATATCCGGCCGCATACCACCATTGGCGGAGCGCTGCATCTGGATGATCTGATCAGCGATGGCTATCAGGCCATTTTCATTGGTACAGGAACTTGGCGGGCACGGCGTTTGGGCGTACCCGGGGAGAGTCTGGGCAATGTCCATTATGCCATTGATTATCTGCAAAATCCCGGCGCCTATGCGTTAGGCGAGCGGGTGGCAGTGATTGGGGCCGGCAATTCGGCCATGGATGCGGCCCGCACGGCTTTGCGGCAGGGCAGTCGTTTCGTCACCATCTATGCGCGCAGCAATCATGTCACGGCCAGCCAGCGGGAACTGGATTATGCCATCGCCGATGGCGCAGAGATGCTCTATGGCATGGCGGTGGAGAAGATTACGGCACAGGGGCCTGTCTTTGTCAAACGGGAATTTTCCGAGGCTGGTGAAATAATCAGTCAGGGGCAGCCGGAACTGGCTCCTGCTGACAGCACCATTATCGCCGTCAGTCAGCAGCCCAAGGATAAGCTTGTGAATACCACCTCGGGGCTTGATGTGAATGATAAGGGGCTGGTGGCTGTAGATGAACATGGACAGACTACTCGTCCGGGAATCTTTTCAGCCGGTGATGTCGTCACCGGTCCATGGAATGTGGTGCAGGCCGCCAAAGCCGCCAAGGAAGTGGCAGGGCAAATGGATGCTTATTTGCAATCTATAAGCTGAATGATTATAAGGAATATCCGTAACGTAAAAAGTCCGCTGACAAAATGTCAGCGGGCTTTTTAGGTGCGCCCGGCGGCGCACGTTTCTAACCGGTGAAAGTCCGGAATCTGCCCGGTAGCGGGAAAGATATAGCCAATGGCAAGGGTGTCCGTCGCGAGGCGGAATCTGAAGGAAGCCGACGGCAAACCTCTGGCCTGACGGACAGAAATCGCATAGAGGCTACTATTGAGGATAAGGCCGCCTAACAGGTCGAAGTCCAATAGCTACACGGAATCAATGGTAGTAGATGCGACAGGTAGATGGAGGGAAAGAAACGCGTGGTACCCGGGGAGGTCTCACGGACATGGCCAAAGCCATATAACATTGGCGGTCATGGTTGAAACAAGATTTATCGTGAGAAGTCAGCCGAGGTCATAGTACGAAGCGGGCTATAGACCGCTTCGGAAGGACTGAACTTTAGGAGATGTCAGTAAATGAATGTAACCAAGCAGAAACATAAAGGCAGAAAATTTCATAACGAAAACTGCCCGCAAAAGGTAGCTGCGGAACAGCGAGGATATGCGGGAGTGCCAGCTGCTGTGCGGATTGCTGAAAACAACGACATCATCGCAGACTTGCCAACGGACAGTTTGCTGAAGCGGATTATATCACGCGACAACATGAATGCCGCATATTTCAAGATAAAATCCAATCGAGGAGCAGGCGGTGTCGACAAGATGAGTGTAGATGAACTTCTACCGTATCTTCGAGAACACCGGCTGAGCCTCCTTCAGCAGATACGGGACGGCAAATATAAGCCGAACCCTGTCCGTCGGGTAGAGATACCCAAAGAAGAAAGAGGCAAAACCCGTAAACTGGGAATTCCAACGGTAGTAGACCGCATGATACAGCAGGCCATAGCGCAGATACTCACGCCGATTTACGAACCGCAGTTCTCAGAAGCAAGTTTTGGCTTCCGGCCAAAACGAGGAGCCCATGACGCGCTGAAAACCTGCCAGCGATATGCCGACGAAGGTTATGTCTATGTAGTCGATATGGATTTGGAAAAGTTCTTCGACACAGTTTGCCAAAGTAAGCTGATAGAAATTCTTTCCAGAAGCATAAAAGATGGCAGAGTAATTTCGCTGATACACAAATACCTCAACGCGGGAGTAATCCGGCAGGGAGTATTTGAACGCAGTGAGCAGGGCGTACCACAGGGCGGGCCGTTAAGCCCGCTGCTCAGCAATGTCATACTGAATGAGCTGGATAAGGAACTGGAAAGGCGCGGGCATAAATTTGTCCGTTACGCTGATGACTGTATGATACTATGTAAAAGCAGAAGAAGTGCAGAAAGGACGCTATCCGGCATAATCCCGTTCATAGAAAAGAAACTATTTCTCAAAGTGAACCGGGAAAAGACCAGTGTGGCACATATCTCAAAGGTAAAGTATCTGGGTTACGGCTTTTACCGCTATAAAGGGGAATGCCGGTTCAAGGTACATAAGAAATCCCTTGCCAAGATGAAGAACCGTCTGCGGGCGATAACGAATCGAAGCAAGGCGATAAGCAACGAAGAAAGGCCGCTTATTCTGAAACGATATGTCATAGGATGGGTGAACTACTTCAAGCTGGCGGATATGAAGAACCTGCTGATGAAGATGGATGAATGGCTCCGGCGGAGGATAAGGGCAATCTATTGGAAACAATGGAAGAAGGTTAAGACACGGTGCCGGATGATAAGGCAATATAATCTGCCGGATTGGAAGGTACACGAACTGGCCAATTGCCGAAAAGGGATATGGAGAGCAGCATTAATGCTGAACCAAATCCTGACAAACAAAGAAATAGCCCGCCAAGGCTATATAAGCCTAACGAGCTATTACGAGCAAGTATGTGAAAACTAGAGAACCGCCGTGTACCGAACGGTACGCACGGTGGTGTGAGAGGTCGGCTGGTCAATTAATGGTCAGCCTCCTACTCGATCGAATTGCAGTCTGTCGATGTTAATGCGAGCTTACTTATATATGTTACAGCTCAGTTGGGGTGGAGGTGGTAATACTTTTCGCCGTTGCACTGAATGACCCACAAGTAAATTTATGGGCTTATAGTTGCCTGCGCCGGGCAAGACCGGCGGCGCGTATGTTCAGCCCAGTGTTTAGTCTGTGCCGTTTGTGGGCCAGTCCTCACTGCGTTCGGACAGTCGTTCCACGGCGAAAAGCATCACCACCTCCGCCCTAAGCGAAGTCCGTATAAAACGCCATCTTCACAGTAATAAGGAGCAAGTACATCGATGTTCTTGTTATGGGAGCAACGAGTTCGTGGCAATAGTATAGGCCGTGGCTTGGGTCGAATGGGGGAGTGATTTTTCTGTAGGGAGCGACTGCCTGAACGCAGTGAAGGCCGGCCCCATGTAGGAGAAAGCTAAGCAAATACGCTGAAAGCAGCGCCGTTGGCCTGCCCGGCGCAGGTAACTGGACAGCTTTATTTTGCGAGGGGGTCGTTTAGCGGAAAACAGAAAAATTACTCCCCCATTCGGCCCCAAACTACGTATGACCAAGATACCTTTATCACGAACTTTTATGGGTTTTGATGCAATCCAGAAATTCCTGTCCGTATTTATGCAACTTCATTTCGCCGATACCTTTAACATCCAGCATTTCATCGAGCGTGGCGGGCTGGACGCGGCACATGTCTTTGAGGGTGGCGTCGGAAAAGACCACATAGGGTGGGACGTGTTCGCGGGTGGCGATTTCTTTGCGCAGGTGGCGCAAATGGTCGAAGAGTTCCGGAGCCGCGGGTTCCTTTTCCTGCTCTGGTTTGGGCACGGCCTGCCAGACTTTTTCCTGTCCTTTGAGGACGGGATAGGCAGCGGGCTTGAGTGTGACTACAGGGAATTTGCTTTCGGTCAGGCCTAAGTAGTCCGTGGCGATAAAGCGCTGAATCAGGAGCTTGATGTCAGCCAGCGTCCGTTCCTTCATAAGGCCGAAGGTTGAGAGCTTATCGAAATGGAGTTCCTTTACCCGCTTGTCGCTGGAGCCTTTGAGCACCTGTGCGACAAGCGTCAGACCGAAGCGTTCGTGCATACGGTAGACGCAGGAAAAGACCTTCTGGGCATCGATGGTTACATCGTTTTTTTCGAGCCCGGCCTTGCAGTTGCCGCAATTATCGCAGGTCACCTCCGCACTCGTATCGCCGAAATAACTGATGATGAAATGCCGCAGGCATTCCGGTGTATGGCAGTAGTCCACCATCTTTTGCAGCGTGCCGAGGTTATGGGCCTTGCGTTCCTCGTTTTCGATTGACACATCAATCAGGTATTTTTGCGTCATGACGTCCTGCGGGGAGTAGAGCAGAATGCAGCTGCCGGGTTCGCCGTCGCGCCCTGCGCGGCCTGCTTCCTGATAGTAGGCTTCGATGTTTTTCGGCATATTGTAGTGGATGACATAGCGGACATTTGACTTGTCAATTCCCATGCCAAAGGCATTGGTGGCGACAATGACCTGCACGTTGTCGTAGAGGAAATCATCCTGTGCCTTGTTGCGCTGTTTGTCGGAGAGACCCGCATGGTAGCGGCCTACGGCAAACTTTTTCTTTTTGAGGTATTCGTAGAGGCTGTCCACTTCTTTGCGGGTGGCGGCATAGATAATGCCGGATTCAGCGGTATGGTTCTTTAGATAGCGCTCGATAAATTTCTTCTTGTCCTCGCCCCTGCGCACTTCAAAGTAGAGGTTGGGACGGTCAAAGCCCGTGACATGAATCTGCGGCTTTTGCAGGTGCAGAAGTTTAATGATGTCGTCCTTTACCTCCGGCGTGGCGGTGGCGGTAAAGGCGCTGACCAGCGGGCGGCGGGGAAGGGCAGCGATAAACGGGGCAATCTGCCGGTAGCTGGGGCGGAAGTCATGGCCCCATTGGGAGAGACAGTGGGCTTCATCCACGGCCACCATGGAGATTTCCTGCCGTTCGATGATGTAGCGGAAGTAGTCGGTGTCCAGCCGTTCCGGGGCCACATAGATGAGTTTGTAGCGGCCTTCGGCAATGGCACTGAAGCGAGCGTTGGACTGCTCAAGGGTCAGCTGACTGTTGATATAGGTAGCGGGTACGCCCTGCTCGGCCAGCGCATCTACCTGATCTTTCATCAGCGAGATAAGGGGGGAGATGACAAGGGTAATGCCCGGGAACACCAGTGCGGGCAGCTGAAAGCAGATGCTTTTGCCCGCACCCGTCGGCATGATGGCCAATGTGTCAGAGCCCTGCAGGAGGCTTTTCACCACAGGCTTTTGGGCGGGGCGGAAGTCGGGATAACCGTAATATTTGCGCAGGAGATTCTGCGCCTCAGCAAAATATGGATTTTCCACGAAAAATACACCTATTTCTAATGCAAATTTAATCTGTTTCTCATAGAATTACAACGTATCTATTCTATCATAGAATACACCAAATTGCGCCACGGAAATAATAAAATGTGGTAAAATAGAAAGATGTGAAAGGAAATAACATTGGGGAGGAAATCTTCATGAAATTAAAGCGTTGGATAAAGGCAGGCGTGCCTTTTATGGCCCTGCTTTTGGCAAGTCCCGGAGCTCAGGCGGCGGACTTGAGCCTGCAGGAGGCCATCAATCTGGCACTTACCCAGAACACAGGACTTAAAGTTACCCAAAAGGGCGAGGATACGGCCAAGTATGCTCTGGAAAAAGCAAGAGGCAGTAATGGTGTGAGCGTGGGGCTGAGCGATACCCTTTCCACGACGAAGAATAAGGATTCTGACCGTCAGGATAGCAACAGCGTTGGTATCACGGGGAAACTGCCGCTCTATACTGGCGGCAAGAATCAGGCCAGCATCAAAAGCGCGAAAATCGGCGTGGAATCTGCCAGCCTGCAGACCCAGCGGGCGCAGGAGGATTTGAAGCTCAATGTCATCAAGGCTTATTATAATGCGTTGGAAGCCCAAAAGACTGTGGGCGTGCGCCAGGAAACCGTGGACAAGTACCAGGAGCACTTCACCAACGTAAGTCAGCTTTATGCGGCAGGTTCCAAGGCCAGAATCGATGTAATCCGTTCGCAAGTGGAGTTAAGCAATGCGCGCCAGAACCTCATCAAGGCGGAAAACAGCTATGAGGTGAATCTGGCTACCCTGCGCAATTATCTCAACATTGACCGCAGTGAGCCCTTGAATCTCACCACGGATTTTTCTTATCTGGCCTTTGACCAGGATATGGGTACCTGCCTTGATTACGCCTATCGCAACCGCAAGGATTTGCTGGTGGACAAGAACAAGCTCGAACAACAGGAGCAGGCCATTAAGGAAGCAAAGGCTGGCTATCTGCCGACGCTGAATCTGTCGGTGGGGCTTAACAGCAGTCAGAAGTTCCATCCCAGCAGCGAGAACAGCCATGGGGCTACCGCTTCGGTGGGGCTCAGCTGGAGTATTTTTGACAGCGGCGTGACGAATGCGCAGGTAAAGACTGCCGAAACCAGCCGGGATGTGGCCAAGCTCAATTACCTCAAAGACAAAGAGGCCATTGATTTGGCAGTGCGGCAGGCTTATTACAATATGCGCGAGGCAGAAAAGCGTTTCAATTCCACGCAGGATGCCGTGCATCAGGCGGAGGAAGATGCTTTCATCGCTCGCGAGAAATACCGTGCTGGTGAAGGGCTTATGCTCGATATTATCGATGCGCAGGAAGCCCTGTCCACGGCGCGGCTCAATTACATCAGCGCCCAGTACGATTATGCCCGCTATAAGGCCACGGTCGAAAACGCCATGGGGGTTGAGCTGACGGCTGAGGAAAAGCAGGCCGCAGCTCTACTGGAAACGGATGCAGATGCAGCGCTTGCCCAGTCCCGCCTGGGCAGCAGTAGCGACACCACCGTGGACAGTACCCGCAAGGTAGTGGAAGAACTGGCAGGAAATGAGGGAAATAAATGAAGCTGAATTGGAAAATAAAAGCAGCCATAGCCGCCGTCTTGATAATCGGTGCGGCGGTGTATGGCTACCAATACTATCAAGGCCAGCAGGAGGCCAGGAAGGCCGCGGCGGTGGAGACGGTACCTGTCACCCGCATGAATGTGAAATCCACCGTTTCGGCCACGGGCACCATCAAGCCGGTAAACAGCGTGGAGGTCAGCTCCAAGGTAACGGCCCGCATTAAGGAAGTGCTGGTCAAGGAAAACGATACCGTGACGGCCGGACAGACCATTGCAACTTTGGATGCCAAGGATTACGAGGAAAAGCGCAATCAGGCCCAGTACAAGGTCACCAATACCAAGGCCAAGTATGACCGCGTCAGCTATCTTTACAGCATTGGCGCAAAAACGCAGTCCGATTTGGAAGATGCCAAAATGAATTACGACACGGCACTTTCTTCGTTGGCTGAATCCCAGTCCAATATGAGCGAAATGACGATTGTGGCGCCCATGTCCGGCGTCGTAGTCGGTCAGCCACAGACCGCAGGTACCATGGCGGTGCAGGGCACCAGCAATCCCACGGTCATCATGCGCATTGCGGATATGTCCAGCAAGCAGATTCTGGCCAAGGTGGATGAAACGGATATCGGCAGCGTGAAAGTCGGTCAGGAGGCAACCTTTACGGTGGACAGCTTCAACGGCAAGACTTTTACCGCGCGCGTGTCCAAGATTTCCCAGACCGATACCAGCAACAGCTGGAATATCAATACCTCATCGAGCAGTTCCTCATCGAGCAGCTCTACCGCCAGCGTTATCTACTACTATGTGACGCTGGATGTGGACGACCCCGACAACATGCTGCTGCCAGCCATGACCGCCCGTGTGGAAATCAATACGGCAGAGAAAAATGATGCGCTGGTTGTGCCTTTGTCTACGCTGAAAACCGATGCCAATGGCTCCTATGTCATCGTGAAAAATGCGGATGGCACGCAGGAAAACCGCTATGTGTCCACCGGCATCTACAGCGATGAATACGTGGAAATTCTGGAAGGCCTTTCGGAAGGAGAACAGGTAGTCAGCACTTATGTAGCGAAAGCCTCTACAACTTCCAGCTCAAAAAAGAACGACCGTGGCGGCCCACCACCAATGTGAGGAAGGCGGTAAGAACGCGATGACGAACAACGAAAAGCGAATTGCCACCATCCAGCTGAAGGATATCAAAAAACTCTACAAAATCGGCGGGGAAACGGTGGCGGCCTTGGACGGCATCACCACCAACATCTATCAGGGCGAATTTGCTGCCCTGATGGGACCCTCTGGTTCCGGCAAATCCACATTGATGAATATTCTGGGCTGCCTTGACCGTCCCACGGTCGGCTCTTATAAACTGGACGGTCAGGAAGTTGCCGGCCTCAGCGATGATAAGCTGGCAGTTACCCGCAACAAGAAAATCGGCTTTGTCTTTCAGAACTTCAATCTGTTGTCCCGCATTTCGGCGCTCGAAAATGTGGCCCTGCCATTGGTTTACTCCGGCGTGGGGCGCAGGGAGCGTATGGAAAAGGCCATGCACTTTTTAGAAGCAGTGGGCCTTGCCGACCGGGCGGAACATCAGCCCAATGAACTTTCCGGCGGCCAGCGGCAGCGCGTGGCCATCGCCCGGGCACTCGTCAATGACCCGCATATCATTATGGCCGATGAACCGACAGGCAATCTCGATACGAAATCCACCAAGGAAATCATGGAGATTTTCCAGAAGATGCACGGCATGGGCCGTACCATAATTCTCGTTACCCATGAGCCGGAAATTGCCGCCTGCGCCAGCCGTCAGCTGTTGGTGCGGGATGGCAAAATCACCCGGGACGAAGGAAGGGGCGTGGTGATGGATGTTATTTAGTGAAAGCTTCCAGATGGCGCTGATTTCCCTCTACGCCAATAAAATGCGCAGCCTGCTCACCATGCTGGGCATCATTATCGGTGTGGCCGCTGTGATTGCGCTCGTGTCCGTCGGTATGGGCGTGCGCAGTAATGTCACGAACTCCATTGCGAGTCTCGGCTCCAATATGCTGATTATCTCGCCGGGCTCCTCTAATAGAGGCGGCGTGCGCGGTGCGGCAGGCTCTATGCAGACGCTGAAATACGATGATGCCAAGGCTATCAAGGATAAAATCAAAAATATTGATTATGTGTCGCCTTCGGTGTCCTCGTCCTATCAGATTGTCTATGGCAATAACAACTGGAAAACCAGTGTGCAGGGCGTAACGGCAGAATTTATGTCCATCCGCTCGCTGACCATCGGCTACGGTTCCTTTATCACTGCGGATGATATGAATAAACGCAACCGCGTGGCCGTAATCGGCACCACGGTTGCGTCTAATCTCTTTGCCAAGGAAAATCCGGTGGGCAAGAATATCCGTATCAACAATCAGCCTTTCAAGGTTATCGGCCTATTGGAATCCAAGGGCCAGTCCTCTGTGGGACAGGACCAGGATGATGTGATTTACATTCCCTTGACCACGGCACAGGAACGCATGTTGGGTATTACCTATGTCCAGTCCATCAACGTGCAGGTTTCCAGTCAGGAAAAGATGGAGCAGGTGCAGGCTGAAATTGAAAATCTCCTGCGCTCCCGTCATCATATCTTGGCGGGCAAGGATGATGATTTCAACGTCCGCAACCTCACGAGCCTGATGGAAACGGTGAATCAGTCCACCTCCATGCTGACTTTGCTTTTGGGGGCGATTGCCGGAATTTCCCTGATTGTCGGCGGTATCGGCATCATGAACATCATGATGGTGTCCGTCACCGAGCGTACGAGGGAAATCGGTATTCGCAAGGCTTTGGGCGCTACCTTTATGAACATCATGACCCAGTTCCTCATTGAATCCATGGTCATTGGCATAATCGGCGGCATAATAGGTATCATTGTCGGCTGCGGCGCTTCGCAAATCATTGCCAAAGTGGGCAACTTCACGACGGTTATCACCATCACCCCGATTATCATATCGTTTATCTTCTCCGTAGGCATTGGCCTTTTCTTTGGCATCTATCCTGCGCGAAAAGCAGCTAAGCTCGACCCCATTGAGGCATTACGATACGAATAACTGCAGCAATGCAGCAACTGTAAAAAAAGGACCATACGCAAAAGTATCGGTCTTTTTTTTATGCGCAAATTTCATGAGCAGGAATGCACCAATGCCACCGGCAATCAATCCCATGACAATGACATCGAGAAGCTGGCTGCTGCCCAGCCACAGCCCCAAGGCGGCAATCAGTTTGATATCACCGCCGCCAATGCCCCCGCGGGTCAGGATGGCCAATACCAGGAACAGGATGCCGCCGCCCAATCCCGCAGCGAGATGGTCGAGTACGGGATAACCGTTAAGAATAGAGGAAAAAAGTCCTAATAGTGCAAAAGGGAGTAACATGACATCGAAAATAACCTCTTGCTCAAAGTCAGTAAAAGTAAAGAGGATAAGGAAATAGATGAAAAACAAGCTGAAAAAATGACTTAGGACTGTAGAACTAATATTTAGTAAATAGAAAGCCATAAGCATTCCAAGCACGCCAGGCAGATAACGCTTGCGGCTTTCGTGTTGGGCAAAAATCTTATGGGGAAAGCTGAGAATATTTTCTTTTGTGCGATAGAGTTTTGCAATCCAGTGATTGCCTGCGATAGCACCACTTACAGCACAAATAACGGCTATGAATAGTTTTAGTATGAACAACATGAATCTCACCTCAAGCCTAGTTTACCGTTAATGGGCAAAAAAAGCAAATGCTAGGGACTTAAGTCTTAGTTTAGATATGGAAGGATTCATATGATTTATCACCTATTTTACTACAATTTACAAAAAATAACCGGGAAAGTGTTGACTTTTCCGATATAAAGGTGTTATTCTGTAAACAATTCATTAGAAAGTGATTAGAGAAACTTTAAGGAAAGATTAAGGCGTTTGAGACTAAAAGCCTAGAAGCATATCTTAGAACGCCGAGGTAGTCGCATTTTAAGGATGGGAACAGATGAAAAAGTGGTTGTTGGAAACAAGACTCACCTATAAGCAGTGGGTGTCACTGGCTGTATTTGTCAGTTGTCTGTTGGGATTGATGGTGTATATGTCATTATCCGGCACAGAAAGTTCTGCTCAGGATGGACCTAAGGTAGAGATGGTGAAGGTTGTAGTAGCCAAGCAGGATATTCCAGAACGCACGATTATCAAGGATAATATGCTGAAAGTCGTGGATATGCCGGCTGATGTGGTACCTGCCGAAGTCGTGCGTGAAGTAGGCGAGATTACGGGCAGTCCCACGAGCGTTGCGATTCAGCAGGGTGATATTCTGACCACGAAAAAAGTTTATGCGGATGTTCGCATGGCTGGGTTTACCGGAACGATTCCTCCCAACTGCCGCGCGGTGTCTGTAGCAATTACTGATATTACCGGTGTTTCCGGCTTTGCAAAACCAGGCGATTATGTGGATGTAATGGTGGTTTCTGGAACGAAGGAAAGCGGCCTGCGGGGCGAAATTCTCTTGCAGAATGTGCAGCTCCTGGCCATTAATAAGACGGGCGGCTCGGCGGCAGAAGTGGACGAGAAAAAATCTGCCGACAGCAAGAAAGATGGCGATGAAGGTGCCATTAAGGGCAGCGGCGATGCTATGGCTACAGCAACGCTGGCCCTGCCGCTGGATGAGGCGCTCAAAGTAGCAACGGCTTCCCAGAAGGGAACGATTTATCTGGTGCTTCGTCCTGTAGCTCCCACGGATATTTTTACGATTAATACGGATTATGTGATTCCCGGTGAACGCAAGCTGGAAACGGCGCCGAAGGCTAGTGCGCCAAAACCAGCACCGGCTCCGGTACCAACGCCTGCTCCGGCAGCTGCCAGCGCGCAGCCTGCTAAGCCTGCAGCACAGAGTGGAAGTTTTACCATAATTCGTGGTACGAAGAATAACAGGGAGGACTAAATTGTATACAGGAACGAAAATCGCGCTGGGAATGGCAGCGGTGACTGCTATCATGGCACCGGCTCCGGCTTATGCCTATGCACAGCCTTTGTGGCTCGGGGTTAATCAGGCTTATTATTTGAGCACCAACAGCGCGATTACAAGAGTAGCTGTCGGCAACCCCAAGATTGCTGATGTGCAGGAATTGGGCAAGTTTGCCATCAATATCGTAGCGATAAAGCAGGGAACCACGACGATAAACGTCTGGACGGCAAATGGAATGCGTCAGGATTTCACCGTCAGCGTAAATAATGAAGATAAAGGTTTGGCCGCAGCCATTGAACAGGCTATCAATCTGCCGGGCGTGACCGTGCAGATGGTAAACAACAGAGTGCTTTTGCGCGGCACAGTCAATAATCAGTATGAAAAGGATTTAGCCTTCAAGGTTGCCTGCCTTTATGTGGGAGATGACCCCACGAATACCAAAAGTGATACGATGAATTTGGGCAAAAGCGGTTCGAGTACGGTTACGACGTCAGTAACGACAGAGGAGCAGAGAGACAGCAGTGCGCGGGTTATTAACCTTCTGGATATGGAGAATCCTGACCAAATAAATATGGAAGCCCTGGTTATCGAGATTAACTCCGATGAGGCAAAGAAATTAGGGATAACCTATTCGTCGCAGACGACGGACGGCAGTACGACGGGAGGCATAACGCTGAATGAACCGGGAACTTTCTACGCAGGTGAAAGTTTTGGTGCTCAGCGCTCCAAGGGAAGCCATTGGTATAACCGGAACTGGCTTTATACGCATTTTTCCAAGATTAATGCCCAGCTTAAACTGCTCGTGGAGCAGGGCAAGGCTCGTGTAGTTTCCCGCCCCAATATCACGACCATGAGTGGCAAGTCTGCCGGTATTCTGGTAGGCGGTCAGATTCCTTATCCGGTAGCCTCCTCTTCGAGCAACAATATTACGGTGGAATACAAACCCTATGGTATTTCCTTGAATCTTATCAATCCCACGGTGGATAGGCAGGGAAACATTACCGCGAAAATCAATGCGGAAGTCAGCCGTTTGGATTGGACAAACAGCGTTTCAGCCAACGGCTATAATATGCCGGGATTGTCTACGCGTTCCGCTCAGACCGTTGTGAATATTCCTTCGGGCATGACCATGGCTATCGGCGGCCTGTTGAATTCTGAGGATAGCAAAATTGTACAGAAGGTGCCTTTGTTAGGCGATATTCCCATCTTGGGTGAGTTGTTCAAATACCATAATGACAGCCGTCAGAAATCAGAAATCATGATTCTGTTGACACCGCGGGTGGTTAATGAACGCACGGAAGTAAAGATGTCGGATAAGATGGCGGATTACTTCAACGACAACCGCCGTGAAGTGCGGGATATGCAGAGTGTGGATGTGAACGGCCCCATTCCGGAGAAGCCGGACAAGAAGAAAAAGGCTGCGGTTCAGGATGAAACCAGTCCCTTAGATAATATCATGCCGGTAGGTGCTAGTCAGGGGAATTAAGGAGACTTCGAGAAATTATGGGGGAATTTACACAGGAAATCAATGGTGTGGTCATCACCTTTTTCAGCACCGCTTCGGCGGTGGGCAAGACCCTTATCAGTACGAATATGGCTTCGGAGCTGGCCCGTCAGGGGAAGAAAATCTGTCTGGTGGACTTTGACCTGCAGTTCGGGGATGTGAGCAATTATTTGCAGCTCATGCCCCAGCGTACGGTTTACGATTTGCAGCAAGCCATGACTTTGCAGGGAAATACTGTGCGGGCGGAGGAATATCTGACACCTTACGAATACAACAATGTGGTGTTCTATGTACTGCCGGCGCCCCAGCGCTTGGAAGAAGCCTACAATATCGATGTGGATAAGGCGATTACCATGATTCGCAAGCTGCAGAAAGTCTTTGACTATGTGCTGGTGGATACCACTTCCATGTTCAGTCAGCTCAATCTGGCATTGCTCGATTTGTCCACTATTGTCAGCTTTTTGGGCATTGTGGATTTCATTCCTACCATTAAAAATATGAAAATCGGTGCGGAGACGCTGAAAAAGCTCAACTACGACAAGAATAAGATTCGCTTGATTTTGAACCGTAGCAATGCCAAGACGCGTATCAGCATTGATGATGTGGAAAATTTGCTGGGAGAACCTTTTTACCATATCCTGCCGAATGATTTTCAGGCGGCCAGCCGTTCCATCAAGGAGGGAATTCCGCTGGTTCTTCGTTCCAGCGGCAGTGAATTGGGCGAAGCCCTGCGGGACTTGGTAGCCCGCTATACCAATCGCGTTTATGACGATGATGTAGTGGATGAAGATGTGCCGGAATCCTGGCTGGCCAGGATTTTCAGCTGAAAGGAGATACGCCATGGATTACCGCGTACTGCTGGCGGAGTCGGACAGACTGATGCTGGAGCGGCTCGGTCAGGTGGTAAATGATACGCCGAATTTTACGTTGGCGGCAAAATTCCAAAATGTCAGTGATGCCTTAGGGCAGGGGGCAGTGTTCAACCCTAACCTGATATTGCTGGATATTGAACAGCCCGGAGGCATGGGGCTTATTGACGAGTTCAAGAAGGCCTATCCCGGCGCGGCCATCCTCTGCATGGGGGAAAAGTGGCAGGCGGAAAATGCCAGCCATAGCATCAAGGCTGGCGCCAAGGGCTATATCATCAAGCCGTTCACCGGCATGGAATTGCAGGAAACCGTGGAGACATTTTCGCGGCTGGGCAGTGAAGCCGGTGCAGAAACCTTGGTATTTTTCAGTCCCAAGGGCAAGAGCGGCAAGACTACGCTCATTGCCAATCTGGCCATGGCGCTGGCGCGCAAAACGCGGGAGCCGGTGGGCATTATCGATGCGGATTTGCAGTTTGGTGATATGGCCGTGTTCTTCAATCTCGCGCCCCAAACCACGATTGTGGAAGCGGTGCGGGATGCTAAGTTCCTGTCTCCGGCGTCGCTCAGCTCTTACTTTATGCCAGTGGCGCCCAATGTCAGTGTGCTTTGCGGCACACCATCGCCGAACATGATTGATAAGGTGGAGATTGACAAGCTGGAAAACCTTATCGCCATGAGCCGCAGCCTGTTCCGCTACATTCTCATTGATGTACCGGCAGGATTTAATCCGACTTCCATTGCGGCGGCGGAAAGTTCCACGACCACTTTTCTGGTCAGCATGATAAACGGCGCTTACGAAATTGACCATATGAAGCGGGCATTGGATGTGTTCCGGGATTGGGAAGATATGGAGGACAGGGCCAAGGTAATCTTTACCCGTGTGGAACCCTGCGACTCTCGTTCCAAACTGGAGCTTTCGCAAAAATTGGGTTATCCCGTTACGGAGATCATTCCCAATGAATATACAATAGTTTCCGATGCCGCCGACAAGGGCAAGATGGCTACGGATATCCGTCCGGACAGTCACTTGGCGCGGCAGGTAGACCGGCTGGCCGATAATATCGTCGGCAGACAGCATCGCATAAGGTGGGCTGCTGTATGAGAATTGCGTTAGCTTTGACGGTGACCCTGCTGACCTTTGCCCTGCTAATGATGCTTATCCGCATCAAGATGCGGCAGCATAAAGATTTGGTCAATCGCATGGAATACTTTTCCGGCACGGCGGTACGCCTGCGTCAGCAGGAACTGCGCGGCGTGCGCACCGCTGTGGTGGCTAAGGACAGATTCCGTGAGTTCGTGCGGCGGGCGGGGCTTTTCGTCCAACGCCTCCAACATCGCGGCAACAGCATGGACTTCAAAATGCAGCAGGCGGACTGGCCGCTCTTAGGTTCTGAATTTGAAGTAATGCTGGCCATCTTTGGCGCTATCTGTGCTGTGATTGCTCTGGCCGCGACCTTGGAACCGCTGATGGCCTTGCTGGCCTTCGCGGGCGGCGTGCTGGCAGGTTTACTGTTTTTGAATATCTACATCAAACGGCGGCAAAAAGCCTTCACCACTCAGCTGGGCGACATGCTTACCATGGTGGCCAATGCCCTGCGGGCAGGCTTTAGCTTTATGCAGGCCTTTGAACTGATTGCCCGGGAGATGGATGCTCCCATCGGGCGGGAAGTACAGAAGGTTGTAAATGAAGTAAACTTAGGTGCTACTTTGGAAACCGCCTTTGAAAATATGCAAAAGCGTGTAGATAGCCCTGACTTTGAATTAGTCGTAACGGCGGTTCTTATTCAGCGGCAGGTGGGTGGTAACTTGGCACAGATTTTGGATACTATCAGCGAGACGATTCAGGAACGAATTCGTATGCGGCGGGAAGTTATGGCATTGACCGCACAAGGGAGAATGTCAGGCATTGTTTTGGGTATTTTGCCCATTGCTTTGGGAGCTTTTCTGGCAACCGTAAGCCCTGAGTATATGCGTCCGCTTTTCGAAGAACCTATGGGAAGAATGGCTATTGTCATAGCCATTATAATGGAAATCATCGGTTTTGTGGTTATCCGCAAGATTGTTGATATAAAAGTCTAAGTATGTAAATCCTTGGGGATTTTACATAAATAATTATTTTTTTCTATTTAGGGAGGATTTTAGAATGAAGGAAATCATCGAGTATCTGAAGGCACGTTACCTCAATGAAAAGGCACAGGGCATGGTGGAATATGCACTGATTGTTGCTTTTATTGTGGGTGTAGCAGCTATTGTATTTGGTGCAAATTCAACAGATGATGGTAGCTTTACTGCAGCTGTAAAGGGCGGTTTCAAAAAGGCTTCAGATGCGATTAGCAAAATCTAATAATTGTTAGGTAGTATTAAATAAAGGAGGATGACGGAAATGAAATTAATGCAGAAAGGTCAAAGCATGGTGGAGTTTGCCGTCATCTTTCCTTTTTTTATGTTTTTGATTATGTCGCTAACTTATTTTGGGTTGGCTTTTGCAGATTATCTACAGCTTAACAATATTGCTAGAAGCAGTGCCAGAGAGGCACTTAATTATACCAATATAACAGAAGCGGATGCTAAGAGTAAAGATGATAAGACCTTAAACAAATCCTTACAAAAGAATTACAACAAGATAATAGAAAAATACAGTAAACAAAAATTGATTTCTGATATGTATAATTGGGGGGATAAATCCAGCCAATTTGATATAACCTATAAGAATGAAAATGTAACTGTGACGATTAAAGCACCGTTGAAAAAAGATACTAATTCTTTGCCTGCGATTATGGACAGGTTAGCGAATAGTAATGTCAGTGACAGCGGAACTTTTGATATAAATATTAAATACACAATGTATAGTGGAACAACGAAGTAATAAATAGGAGTGAGTATACGATGTCATTATTGGCTCGTCTGGGACGGATTGATGGGAAGAATAAACAGATAAAGATATTTGCTTCCCATGATGAAAGCCAGGATACTGTAGAAGAAAGTTCCTATCAGGCAATTAAACATCGTATTCATCAGCTGATTGTGGATGATATGACCCCGGAGGAGCAACGGATACTATCTGCTGCGAATCATGATTCACGTCAGATTGAAGCGGTTATTTATAAATATTGCCAGCAGGTTATTGAAAACGAGCCGTATGCTGTGCCACGTGGATATATTCCCCAGCTGGTAGCAGATATCCGTGACGAGATGCTGGGTTTAGGCCCCATTCAGTCTCTGCTGAACGACGATTCCATTACGGAAGTAATGGTGAATGGCCCGCATAAGGTATTTGTAGAGCGCTTGGGCAAATTGGAATTGACCGATGTGAAATTCCATGATAATGCTCATTTATTAAATATCATTGAACGTATTTTGACTCCGCTTGGACGCCGGATTGACGAGTCATCTCCGTTGGTGGATGCCCGTTTAGAGGATGGTTCTCGTGTGAACATCATCATCCCGCCGCTGTCCTTGGTGGGGCCAGCGGTTACCATTCGTAAATTCTCCAAGAAGCCATTGACCGTGGAGAATTTGATTTCTTTTGGGACTATTGATGAAAAGATGGCAAAGTTTTTGCAAGCCTGTGTCAAGGCGCGGGTTAATATCTTAGTGTCCGGCGGTACTGGTTCAGGTAAGACCACGACATTGAATGTCGTTTCTTCCTTTATTCCCCAGCGGGAACGTATTGTTACTATCGAAGATGCGGCAGAATTGCGTCTGCAGCAGGAAAATGTGGTGACTTTGGAATCCCGCCCGGCAAATATCGAGGGCAAAGGGCAGATTTCTATCCGTGATTTGGTGCGCAATGCGCTGCGTATGCGCCCGGACAGAATTATCGTGGGCGAGGTACGCTCCGGCGAGGCACTTGATATGTTGCAGGCTATGAATACAGGCCATGATGGTTCATTGACTACGGCACATGCCAATAGTCCCCGTGATGCGTTGTCACGTTTGGAAACCATGGTGCTGATGAGTGGCTTGGAACTGCCGGTAAGAGCTATCCGTGAGCAGATTTCCTCGGCTATTGACTTAATCGTTCATCAGTCTCGTCTCCGCGATGGCAGTCGTAAGATTACCCATATTACAGAAGTTCAGCACATGGAAGGTAATACCATTACTACGCAGGATATTTTCCGTTACGAACAGACGGGCTTTGATGATGTAGGCAAGGCAATCGGACATTTTGTGCCTACGGGGTTACAGCCCAGCTTTATGGACAAATTTGAACTCAATGGCGTGGAACTGCCGGAGAACTTCTTTATGCCGGAGGGCAGAACAATGGAAGCATATAAAAGGAGTGCAATGAGATGATGGTTTTTCTGTTCTCTTTGTCCTGTTCTTTGGTCGTTTTTCTGTTTTTTTACGGTTTTATTGCCAAAAAGGTTCGTCCGCAATCGCAGGTTCATCAGCGTTTATTAAGTATTCAGAATGGCAATGTCACAGCAGAACGCAAGAAAGAAAAAGCAAAGGGGCATCGCAAACTCGGTGATATTCCTTTTGTAGAGCGTGTAGTCAGGCCATTTTCCCAGTATGTGGAGCAAGGTGTCAGCCGTCTCGCTCCGAAACAGTTGAGCAAGCTGATTGGTGACCGTATCAATATGGCTGGGAAGGCCAATCAATGGTCAGTCAATGAGTTTATCGCCGCTTCGCTTTTGGGATTTATTATGATGAGCGGTTTGATGATAATGATGATGTCAAACAGTTCTGCGTATAAGTTTATACAGCAGGTTATATTTACCTTGTTGTTCGGTGTTATGGGCGGCTTGATGTCGGCACTGCTATTGAATATCGCCATAAAAAAGCGGAAGGCAGTAATCCAGCGCCAGCTGCCGGAAGTCTTGGACTTACTTTGTGTCAGCGTGCAGGCGGGGCTGTCCTTTGATGCATCTCTGCGCAAAATCGTGGCCCGTATGAAAGGCCCCTTTGTGGATGAATGCCGCCGGATGCAGGAAGATATTCAGATGGGCATGGTGCGGCGAACCGCTATGCATAATGTAGCCAAGCGCTGCCAGATACAGGATGTTTCCTTATTTATGACTTCGTTGATTCAGGCAGAACGACTGGGAACCAGCATGAGCAAGACCTTGAAGAATCAGGCTGATAACATTCGTGAGCGCCGCCGTCAGTATGTGAAGGCCGAGGCTATGAAAGCACCGGTAAAGATTATCTTCCCTTTGGTTATCTTCATCTTTCCCGCGTTGTTCGTTATCGCGTTGATTCCTTCCATCCTATCTTTTATGAAAAATATGTAATAAAACAGTAGAAATTATCATTGCAGGAGGACTCATGAAGATGAATCGAGGTTACAGCCAGCGTGGAGCCTTTTTAGTCTTGGTAGCATTCTTGTTGCCACTGATAATGGCTATGTTAGGCTTTGTCGTAGACTTCGGCAATGTCTATTGGCATAAGTCTGTATTGCAGAATTGCGCTGATGCGTCAGCTTTAGGTGGAGCTAAGGCTGGTGATGTTGGCAAGGCGTTTAATAAAGGTAAGGCCGATGGGATGGCCGATAAGCTGCTGGCTGTCAATAAGCGCTATGACAGTAAGAAAAAGAGCTATCAATATCTTGGCAGTAAGAATGACCCCAAGAATACACATTACTATGTGGTGACATTGACCGAAAATGTGCCCATGTTTTTTTTGAAGTATTTTGGCTACAAGGAAATGGAAATAGAGGCTTCATGTAATGTCAAGATACACAAGACAGGTTCTGGTGGTTTTCCTTTATTTGACAATTTGATAACTTTTAGTAAGCGACTGTATGTGGTTAATTCAGATGACAAAACTTTCAAAGGAAATATAATTCATACAGAAAAAGATGTAGTGACAGATGTTGCTGGCTATTATGAGTATTATCAGGATGGACATAGAGAAGAAATGGCCAGGGATAAGGCTCGTTTACATACCCCTGATGGTTCAATTTGGCCTAATGACTCTAGTTATTATAAAAATGAGTATGCAGTTGGTTTAGATGCACCGCAAAATAAGGAACTAAGGGAATATATAGAAGGACTAAGGAAAGATACCCCACAGACTCCAATGGTGAACACCCAAACTGTAACGACAGATATGCTAAAGCAATCGGTAACCTATATTTATGATAATGATCCAAACAAACGGCGTGTTAGCGAGATAAATATTGACAAAGATTTTGATAAGAATCCCAATAATACCCATGTGTTAATTATTACAGATGGCGCTGTGAATTTGAAATTTAATAGTGACGTGACCAGTAAGTTATTTATTATCAATTTAAGTTCGGAGCAATTTGCTATATCTGGTGGTGGCAAGGTGCATGCGACAATCTATGCACCAAATACCGTTAGTATTGTATGGAATGTCAACAACTTGGAGTTTTATGGTTCTATTGCTGCCCCCAATATTGAACTTCAAGGTTCAAAAGGTTCATTTATCCATGAGTCCCCTAATATCTCTGGTGGTGCTGTTAGCAGCAATAGTTCGATGTCCTTGGCGGATGATGCGGATATTGAGTGGTAGAAAAAAGACCATTTTCGCTATTGAAGGCAAAGATGGTCTTCTACAAGCGTAATAAGCAATATCTGGAGGATTCTGTTTATGCCTAAGTACTTCCAGTTCAAGATATGTGGTTAATTAAAGATAATTATAAGGATATGTATATCACTTGGAGTAGTAAGAGTGATAACGGATATTATGGTGAGTAAAATAGTAAAAACTCAAGAGTTCCTGACTTACAGGTCAGAAACTCTTGAGTTTTTTGTACTTTAGGATATAATAGTTATAGAATATGGATATTTCGTAGGAGGTGCATTATGTCTGACCTGATCAATCGTCCTGCATACTTGCAGCAGCTTATCGAGCATCGTGATGTGGAGCTGGTGAAGATAATCACAGGCATTCGGCGTTGCGGGAAGTCTTCGCTATTGGATTTGTTTCATCAATATTTGCTGGACAGCGGCGTGGAGCCACAGCAGATTATTCATATGAATCTGGAATCTCTGCGCTATCGTGACCTGACAGACTATCTGCCCTTTTATGATTATGTCAGTGAGCGGATTGCGCCTGCGGGCAAAACCTACCTGCTCTTTGATGAATTGCAGGCCGTGACGCATTGGGAGAAGGCCATAGAGTCTTTCCGCATTGATTATGATGTGGATATATACATTACTGGTTCCAATGCGTTCCTGTTGTCAACGGAGTTTTCTACGCTGTTGTCCGGGCGGTATGTGGAAATTCCCATGTTGCCATTGTCCTTCAAGGAGTTTATCCGCTTCTACGAATTTGCTCCGTCCGTTTCTGTGGAGGAAAAGTTCCAGCGGTATCTGCAATTTGGCGGCATGCCGATTCTGAGGGAATATAAATTCAATGAAGCACGCAGCAATCAGGCGTTGGAAGGGATTTACTCCACGGTAGTTCTGCGGGACATCATGCAGCGAAGCAATCAGGTTTCCCAGAAGATACTGCAAAAGATTATGATGTTCCTTTGTTCCAATATTGGCAGTATAACTTCACCGAACAGCATAGGCAATGTTCTGTCTAATGAAGGAGACATACAGAGCGGCAAAGGAAAAAATATTGCAGGCCGGACTGTGGATAAATATATTTCCCTGTTGCGCAATGCCTATATCTTTTATACTGTAGGCCGTTATGATGTGAAGGGCAAGCAGCTGCTTAGGACTATGGGCAAGAACTATATTGTTGATTTGGGGTTCCGCAATATGCTGCTTGGCTATCGTGATGCGGATAGAGGTCATATTATCGAAAATATTGTTTTCTTGGAGTTGCTGCGGCGGGATTATCGTGTATATATTGGCAAAATGGGCGATACAGAGGTAGACTTTGTGGCCGAAAAGCCTCATGATAAACTCTATATACAGGTAACGGAATCCATGCAGTCACCGGAAACCAGAGAACGAGAATTGCGTCCGCTGCGTATGATTCGCGATAATTATGAAAAAATCGTGCTTTCTATGGATAGAAGCTATATTGATTCTTATGATGGAATTAAAGCATTGAATCTTGTGGATTGGTTGTTAGCGTAGTTCCAATCTGTACCATGGCAGCTTCGCCTGCGCTGACTTCCACCACCCCCCATGCCTTCCAGCACCAGGCAAGCCCAATCCAAGGCTTTACGTTGCGGGCGACTTTGAGCACTTTGTAGTTCTTGTCGATGAAAATTGCGTCAATGGCAAAGCGCATAAAGCACATATGGATGCTGTTGCAGGGCGCAATGAGCAGGCCGTGGCCTGCGGGGAGGCGCTTGCGCAGCATAAGGCCCCGGAAGCGGGCGAGGAAGGTATCGGCCATTTCGATTTGTAATTGCATAATATCACCGTTTTCATAAAAGTTGTCGTGTATGTTTATTATACAAGGCGGCTTTTTTTTTGTAAATTTAACGACATATATGAATAATTAGGACTAAATACCCATTGAAATGATAAAAATATAGGATATAATATTTTCTTATATGGGTTTCTAAAAAACTTTTAATTATTGAAAATATCGTGTATGAGCTATTATGAGCGGTACGCTGGTATCATGACTGCTTTGAGCCTGTTGGTAAGGGTAGAAAACTGGGGCGAGGTACATATTTAGGTAGTACTTTAGTACTGTATTGTTCGCATGTACATGATATGAGTAAATTATATGGAAGGATGGAAGTTGATGAATGTATGTTGGCAGTCAGGTGGTATACTGACTGGCTTGTGCCTGATGGAAAGTGTCTGTTGTGTGGGATTGGCCGCTCCTATTAATGATGTTGGAGGCGAATTGGCTACGCTCAATGAAGCTGGGCAGGCATCAATACGGCAAAGGGATTATGTTGCGGCAGAACGGTATTTTCGGCAGGCAAGGGAGAAAGCTGAGCTGATGGGGCGCATGGATTTTGTGGAGGAAATGGATGCGCGGCGGGCAGCTATGTACATAAATGATGGAGAGCCCAGTCGGGCTGTGTTCATCCTGCAACCTTATATTAAGCCGGGGGTCAATAAATTTATTCTTAGTGATTTCCTAATGGCTTTGCGGGCTACTAATCAGCCACAGGAAGTAATTAAAGTTTTTCGCGAGCATGTCAATAACTGGCAGGAGTTTCCTGTTTATGGACTTCAAATAGTAGGGGATGTTTATTTGCGGCAGGGTAAATACAAGGAGGCCTGTACGATATATGAACACATCCTGTCACGGGAGAAAGTGGCAGATGTTCCCTATGTTCAGTTAGGTTATGCTTATGCTTTGGCTCATCAGGAAAAAAATAAGGAGGCTGTGGCTGCTTATGAGAAGGTGGCAAACATGGCTCCACGTTATAATAACATCATTGTTGGGGATGGTGAGGCCTTTATCGCTGAAGGTCGTGTCGGAATTGCTCGGCGGATGTTCGCTCTGTTGGGGAAGGATGACAGGGAAAAGGAACTCTATCAGTTGCTGTATGCCCAGTGTCTGGTGAATGTAGGGAAAGATTACGAGAATGAATCCCAAAATTTTCGACGGGATGAATACATGATGAATCGTAGTTATTATCATGAAGCCAACAATATCCTGAGGAGATTGGCCAAAAGTCACAATGAGGAAATTGTCCATGAAGCACAGGTGACTTTGACGGCGAATGACATTCATAAGGATTTGCTAGCAGATAGCCATAAAAGACTGCAGGAAATGTTGGATAAGGATAGCAATGATGTGTTGGCTTTGTCTGTTATGAATGAATATGAGCGTGTACAGTTGCACAGCCTGACGATATCCTATGAAAACTCCGTGGATGATAAGCGTAATCGGAATCAGAACATGGGGATGAGTTTTGACAGTTATCTGGGCCACGATTTTTACGGCACTATTGAGTCTAATAGAAACTGGATGCAGGATGATGACCGGCGTACAGCTTATTGGGAGAATTCCCTAGGACTTCGGAAAAATTTTTCTTGGGGAGAAATCGGCGGCGAGTGGATTTGTTATGATGGCACATCTGCAAGGAATGGTTATTCTATATTTACGGAGTTTGAATTTGGTGATGTGACTAAAATGGATTTTACCTTTGGCCGCCGCGTACATGACCATGTGGGTACTGTGGCTGCGGGAATCCGAGAAAACTATCGGCAGGTGACACTGAGTCATAATCTTACTCGGAAAACCAGTCTGGCCGAGTACTATCTGTGGGCTGATTTGATGGATGGGAACAGGTATAAGGAATATGGCATAAATATCAATCATCTCTTACAGGTGAAGCATAACTATAGTGATCGTCTGCTAGCCAGCTATAGTCGTGGCAAATATGACCGGGAAGTGTGGTTTTATGATTCTCCCTGGCGGCGCGATGCGTATACGCTGGGCTTTAGCCGTAAATGGAATCTGCCCAAAAGCAATGAGATCTGGCAATGGTTAATGAATTTTAGTTGGGGCCGGGATAATGATGAAGGAGTTGGTTTCTCACCCAATATGCGGCTGGAATACGTGAAGGATTTGCCGCAGAATCAGCAGTTAAAGGTGGGCGCAACCTTATACAAGTATTTTCATCAACCGGAACGTGAAGGGCGGCGTAATACCGGTTGTCTTGTAGATGTTAGTTATAATTGGGGATGGTAAGAATATGTTGAAAAAAATAATCCGGCTGCTTTTCCTGATTGCTATGATGATGCCAGTGAACGCGGCTTTTGCTAGTGTGTCAATCCTTTGCTATCACGAAGTAGACCGGTCTGGCGATGCCTTTGCGGTCAGCCATCAGCGGTTGGAAAGTCAATTACAATTTATGAAGAACCAAGGCTATCATTTTGTCAGTCTTGATGAATACATTCGTTATACAAAAGGGGAATTACAGCTGCCGGAAAAGAGTGTGATGGTGACTTTTGACGATGGTTACCGCTCCTTTTACACGAAGGTTTATCCTCTGCTGAAAAAGTATCAGGTCCCTGGAATGTTGGCCATTGTAAGCTCATGGACAAATCATGAGGAAAAACCGAATGATGTACGGGATACGGCTTCTTGGGACGAACTGCGGGAGATGGAAGCAAGCGGTCTTGTCACGGTTGTATCTCATACTCATGCCATGCATAAGCAACAGACTATCAATCCACAAGGGGGGAGAAATGGAGTTGTTGGCAGTCATTTGTATGTAAATGGGCATTATGAAACGGATGAAGAGTATAAGACACGGTTGAAAAATGATTTGTCCGAGGTTCAGCGTCTCTTTCAGGAAAAGCTGGGGCATAAAGCTAGAGCTATGGTTTGGCCCTATGGCATTTATACCAAAGAAGCTATAGACCTAACCAAAGATGCAGCCATGGAAGCTACTTTCCTGTTGGATGGTGGTGTAAATGAATCGGGGGAAAATTCCCGTTTTTATGCTAAGCGTATGATTATGGAAAGTGATTTTGACGTGCAGCGGCTGAAGAAATTGCTGACAGTTAATCACGATAGTTGGGATTCATCCGGTATACGTATGGCCCAAGTGGATTTGGATAATATCTATAGTAAGAATTCACGCAAGTATGAACGAAATTTGCAGAACCTGCTGAAAGAGCTGAACAACAATAATATCAATTTAGTGGCATTGCAGGCCTTTGCTGACCCGGATGGGGATGGCAATGTGGATGAAGTATATTTTGCCAACAGCGTGGTTCCTGTACGAGCGGATATCTTTAATGATGTGACTACCCGTTTGCAGCAACGTGGCCTTATGGTGGTGGCCTGGCTGCCTGTGCTGAATTATCAGAGCCTGATTAAAAAGGACGACAGCAACGCAGTAAAATCCCGGGGTGAGAAGGGGTGGTATCATCGGCTCAGTCCCTTTGACCAAGAAGGTCTCAAGCAAGTAAAGCTGTTGTTTAATGATTTGGCGGTTAATACGCAGGTGGCAGGTGTGTTGTTGCAGGATGATTTGTATCTGAATCAGGATGAGGATGTATCTTTTCCTGCTCAACAGGCCTATCGTAAGCAGTTCGGCAAGGATTTGCTGACGATAGATGCCAAGGATGATAAATTGGGTAATTGGAAGATGGCGGCGTTGGATAATGCGGCCCGTCAGGCGGTGGATGCCTTTAAGATGACGCGTCCTCAAGCTATCGTCATGCGGGATATCTATGCCGGTGCTCTGCTGTATCCGGATGCAGTTTCCTGGTTAGGCCAGGATTACACGGACTATTTGCAGCAGTACGATTACACGGTGGTCATGGCCTATCCCTTCATGGATAACGAGGAAGAACCCTATGAATACCTGCAGCGGGTAGCCAAGGTAATTAAGGATAAGAACGGGGCGGCGAAAACCATTGTGAAAATCCAGAGCTATGACTGGCAGAAAAATCGTTGGCTGCCTGCAGGCGTATTCAGCAAACAGATGAGTACCCTGAAACGGGCAGGCATGAAGAATCTTGGCTATTATCCCAACACTTTCTGCTTCTGGCCTAAGTAATCGTCATTTTGTCAAGGAGGAAAATTTTGGATTACATCTATACGTTTATATTGTGGTTGGCAGAGTTTGTATTTTACTATCCCATCCTGATGAGTATTGTGTGGATGGTGGGGGCTATTTATTTTTACTGGCGCAGGGAGCGGGGACGGGATATGAACCCGCCAAAGCTTGAACACAAGCCGCTAGTATCGGTGTTTATTCCTGCGCATAATGAAGAAAGGGATATTGCCGATGCGGTACATTCTATTTTTGCCAACCGCTACAGCAATTTGGAAGTTATCGTTATTAATGATGCCAGCACGGACAGAACTCAGCAGGTACTTGAAGGACTTATGACCCAATATCCTGCATTGAAAGTCTTGCATATGGAAAAAAATATGGGCAAAGCAAATGGTTTGAATCTGGCCTTTGCCATGAGCCATGGTGAAATTATCGTTACGTTGGATGCGGATTCCATGTTGGATGAGACGGCTATTGAGTGGGCAGTTTGGCATTTCAATAATTATCCCCGGGTGGGAGCGGTTACGGGAAATCCTCGGGTGAGAAATCGTACAAGCCTGTTAGCGAAAATTCAGACGGCAGAATATGCCAGCGTCATTGGTTTGATCAAGCGTACGCAGCGTATTATAGGCAAGGTTATGACGGTGTCTGGTGTGGTGGCTGCCTGGCGGCGAACCGCCATTGTTAATGCTGGTCTTTGGAGTAATACAGCCATTACGGATGATATCGAAATGACCTGGAAGATGGAAACTAAGTTTTGGGATGTACGCTATGAACCTAATATGATTTGCTGGATGTTGGTGCCGGAAACCCTTAAGGGAATTTGGCAACAGAGAAAGCGTTGGGCTCAAGGCGGAATTGAGGTAATCCGTACTCATATTGATGTATGGAAATACTGGAGGGAACGGCGGATTTGGCCGGTATACCTGGATTATTTTCTGGGGATTTTTTGGGCGTATTCTTTTGTTGTCTGTGGGATTTTGTGGATGCTTCGTTTTGGATTGGATATAACAGGCAGTGGTTATGCTGCCTATTTGCCGGAGTTGGGGAATCCATTAATCAGTTGGAAGGGGTCTGTCATTTCATTAATATGTCTGTTGCAGTTTGCTGTGAGTATTATGATAGATGCTCGCTATGATAAAACATTGCTTCGCAATTATTTTTGGGTGGTGTGGTATCCAGTGGTGTATTGGATTTTCAATGCTTTGGCGGCAGTGGTGTCTACGCCTATTGGTTTGAAGAGAGACATGACTACAGCAGCTGTGTGGGTCAGTCCGGATAGGGGAATAAAGATATGATTGCAAATACGGAATATAAGGAATCGAAATGGGAACCTGTTTTTGAAGCTAAGGAAAGACAAAATTTTATCATTAGAGTTTTAGAACAAATAATAGCAATTTGTGCGACCATAGTTTTATGGATGTTTTTGTTGGTTGCATTTTATAATAAAATATATGTGGAAACGAATGCCAGCTTGGAGCATGTGGGAGAAATCCTGCTGACATTTTTTATATTGACAATTGCGGTGTTGGGGGGCTGGCAGTTTTATAATTGGTTCCGCTTTCATAACAAGGGGCGTCGCAAGGAATTCAAGCCGCAAAGTTTGGAAGAAGTGGGTATGCTGTATGGTATATCCTTGGGAAATATGGAACGTCTGCAGGAAATCCGTAACGTGGCGGTAGTGGAATTTAAGAATCATCGTTATTATTATTGCATTGATGGACAGGCTCCAATTGAGATTGGGATGTTGAGAAAAAAGTAATTGAGAGTGTAATAGAAGAAAGGTCACAGTGGCTAGGGACCCATTGTGGCCTTTTTGATGTACAGGCAGGAATTTTTCGGATAAAGGGAAAATTATCGTTTACGGCGAAACTAAAATGTAATAAGATATTATCCGGGAGTGTAAAGTATGTTAAAAGAATGGAAGTTAAGCGCCGTTGTACCGGAGGCGGCTGATTTTGCCAGAGAACTGGGCGTGACCAGGAGTCTGGCCAATATATTATGGAATCGTGGTATCTGCACCCGGGAGGCTGCGGAAGTATTTTTGCAGCCGGAGAAGCAGGCCTTTTATGACCCATTCCGGATGAAGGATATGGATAAGGCTGTGGCCCGGATTATCGAGGCCATAGATAATGAAGAGAAGATTGTGGTCTATGGGGACTATGACGTGGACGGCATGACAGCCACCACTTTGCTGGTGCATAACCTCCGGGCTTTGGGGGCCAGCGTGGCTTTTTATATTCCCCATCGGGAAAAGGAAGGTTATGGCTTTAATCTGCCCGCCTTGCAGAGTATTGCCGACAGCGGTGTAAAGCTCTTGGTGTCCGTGGACTGCGGCATTGCTTCGGTGGATGATGTGGCGGCCATGGCAGGCAAGCTGGATATCATCGTGACGGACCATCATCTGCCGGGGGAAAATCTGCCGCCGGCGTTGGCGGTGGTCAATCCTCATCGTGAGGACTGCCCATACCCGGATAAAAATCTGGCTGGTGTAGGCGTGGCCTTTAAGCTCTGTCAGGCTTTGTGGCAGGAAATGCACGGCCAAAGTTATGAGCAGGATTTGGAAATCGTGGCTCTGGGGACTGTTGCCGATATTGTGCCTCTGCTGGGAGAAAACCGCAAGATTGTGGCGGCAGGCCTCAAGAAAATGCGCAAATCCTCCTTTGTGGGGATGCGGGCATTGGTGAATGTTTCGGAAATCCGTGATGAGGAACTGAACACCGGGCATGTAGGCTTCCGGCTGGCACCCCGCCTCAATGCTGCGGGGCGTATCGGTTCAGCCCGCAAGGGTGTGGAACTTTTGCTCACCAAGGATGAGGCGGAAGCAGAATCGCTGGCTATGGAGCTGGATATGCTCAACAGTCAGCGGCAGAGTATCGAACAGGAAATTCTGGCCAAGGCCGAGGCTGAACTTGTCGGTGTGGATGTGAATAATCTGCCGGCCATTGTGGTGGCGGGGGAGAAGTGGAATCCCGGTGTAATCGGCATTGTGGCTTCACGTCTGGTGGATAAATATTACAAACCGACGATTGTTTTCAGCAAGCAGGAGGACGGCGTCTGCAAGGGTTCCTGCCGCAGTATCGAAGGGCTGCATATGTACGAAGCCCTGAGTGCCTGCAAGGAACATATTTTGCAGTTTGGCGGCCATTCACAGGCAGCAGGTTTGTCGGTGAGCCTCGACCAGCTCGAAGATTTTAAGCAGGCATTTGCTCATGTGGCAGGGGCCACGCTGACCGCAAATGATTATGTGCCCAAGGTGAAGGTAGAAATGGAACTTCCGCCGGAGGAAATCACTTTTGAATTGGTGGATGAACTGGCGAAATTGGAGCCCTTTGGCATGGCTAATCCCAAGCCGCTTTTCGGTGTGCGGGGGATTCGCGGAATTTCGCCGCAGGCCATTGGCAAGGAAGGCCAGCATCTGCGCTTTCAGGTGGGAAGTCCGTCAGAGCCTCGCACAGCCCTGCTCTGGAATCGCAGTGATTATGTGGGCATCATCAACAGTGAAGTCATTGATATGGTGTACAGTCCTGCTGTTAACGAATGGCAGGGCAGCCGCAGTCTCCAGTGCATGGTGGACAGCATTGCCCCGGCTGACGGGGAACGGATTTTCCCGGAGCGCGAACAGCTGGTTGATATTTATAAGTTCCTTTATCAGATTCAGCAGAACGAGGATTATATTCCCTACACTGCCGAGCAGCTTACGGTGGATTTCTGCAAGCGTGGGAGTCATATTTCCCTCTATACCATGAGTCTGGGCTTGAGGATTTTCCAAGAACTCAATCTTTTGCGCATGGATTTGCAGGAGAATTGTTATTACCTGCCTAAGGCCAGCGGCCGCATGGAATTAGAAAGTTCGCCGACCTATCGGAATGGGCGGAACCGCTAAGGAAGGAGAAGTGGCATTATGAATGATAAAGATAAAGCACCAGTGACCATAGAATCCATACTTGAGGCGGTAAAGGGCTACGAGCCGCGGGCAGATATTGCGCTGATTCAGAAAGCCTATGATTTGGCGGCTGCTGCCCATAAAGGGCAGGTGCGGGTGTCTGGGGAGGAATACATCATTCATCCCTTGCATGTGGCGGAAATCCTCACGGAACTGCATATTGATGATGTGACCATCAGCGCAGCGCTTCTGCATGATGTGGTGGAGGATACCATCTACACCAAGGAGCAGATTGCGGAGATGTTCGGCGAAGAAGTGGCCATGATTGTGGATGGTGTGACGAAGCTGGGCCGCATTAAGTACAAGTCCAAGGAAGAAGTCCAGCTGGAAAACTACCGCAAACTGTTCCTGGCCATGGCCAAGGATATCCGCGTCATCATGGTGAAGCTGGCTGACCGTCTGCATAATATGCGCACGCTCAAATACATGCGGGAGGACAAGCAGAAGCGTATTGCCAAGGAAACCATTGAAATCTATGCGCCGCTGGCGAACCGTTTGGGTATTTCCAATATCAAATGGGAGCTTGAGGACCTCTGTCTGCGCTATCTGGAACCGGAAAAATACTACGATTTGGTGGAAAACGTCAAGCAGAAGCGCAAGGAGCGGCAGGCGTTTATCGACACCGCCATTGAGCAGATTGAAAATAAAATCAAAGAGTCCAATATCAAGGCCGAAATCAAAGGCCGCGCCAAGCACTTTTACAGCATTTATAAAAAGATGCTGCGGGACAAGAAGGATATCAGTGAAATCTATGACCTGTCGGCCATCCGCGTATTGGTGGAATCCGTGCGGGACTGTTATGGAGTGCTCGGTGTAATCCATGCCATGTGGAAGCCGATTCCGGGGCGGTTCAAGGACTATATCGCCATGCCGAAGTCTAACGGCTATCAGTCCCTGCATACCACGGTGATGACCCGCGGTTATCCGCTGGAAATTCAGATTCGCACCTTTCATATGCATGAGGTGTCGGAGTTCGGTGTCGCGGCACATTGGAAGTACAAGGAAAATGGCAAGGGCTCGACGGCGGGCGGCGCCATGGACCAGAAGATGAACTGGCTGCGGCAGATGGTGAGCCTCCAGCAGGAACTCAGCGACCCCAAGGAATATTTTGAAGCCCTTAAGGTGGATATTTTCTCGGATGAGGTCTTTGTCTTTACGCCGAAGGGCGATGTGGTGGATTTGCCCAAGGGCTCCATCCCCATCGACTTTGCCTACCGCATTCATACGGAAGTCGGCCATCATTGCGTAGGGGCCAAGGTAAACGGCAAGCTGGTGCCGCTGGAGCATAAGCTCAAAAACGGCGATATCGTGTCGATTGTCACCAACAAGGCCAATAACGGCCCGTCCCGCGACTGGCTTAATATCGTGGCTTCTTCGGAAACCCGCAGCAAAATCCGCTCCTGGTTCAAGAAGGAACGGCGCGAGGAAAATATCGAGCGCGGCATGGAACTTATCCGTGAGGAGGCTAAGCGCTTAGGTTATGCGCCTAAGGAACTCCTGAAGGATGGCCGCCTGCTCGAAGTGGCCAAGAAGCTCAACATTTTGAGCGAGGATGATTTGCTGGCGGCTGTAGGCTATGGCGGTTTGGCTGTTCATGGCATTTTGACCCGCCTGGTGGAATTCCATAAGGAAGACATCAAGGAAAAGACGCCGCTGGATGTAACCCAGATGTTGTCGGCTTTGAAGCGTCCGGCAAGCGGCGGCCGCAAGAGCAAATCAAGCCACGGCGTATTGGTTGAGGGCGAAAGCGGTCTGATGGTGAGACTCGCCCGCTGCTGCAATCCTATCCCCGGCGACCCCATCACGGGTTATGTAACCCGTGGACGCGGTGTGTCGGTTCACCGCACGGACTGCCCCAATGTGCTCATGGATACGGATTTGACCCGTATGATTGAGGTGAGCTGGGATGTGGGCCTTGATAAGCAGTACAAGGTGGAACTGGAAATTGTCTGCAATGACCGCAGTGGTATTCTGGCCAATGTGCTGTCGGTGCCTACGGAAATGAAGATTAACATTCACAGCATTAACGCCAACCCAAATCGCAGTACCAAGACTTCTACCATCTACCTGGGACTCGATGTGAACAGCAATACCCAGGTGAAGCAGATTATCACCCGTCTGCGCCGGGTCAAGGACGTTTACAGCGTGGTGAGAAAAATGGGCAGCAATCCCAATATGTAGTTTGTCATAAAATACTTTTTCTGCTATAATGGATATATTTGATTTAAGAAGTCAAACTGTGTGTTATAAGACGGAGAACATGACGCGTTATTAGATAAATGAAAGGGTAGGTTTTATGGCACAGACATTTACCATGGACGATTTGAAACAGCGCTTGCAGGCTCGCCAGCATAAGATGACGCCCCAGCGTCAGACGGTACTGCAGGTGTTCCTTGACCATCCCGGTGAGCATCTTTCCGCAGAGGATGTGTATGGCATTCTGCGGCAGGGCAGCTCGGAAATCGGTCTGGCTACGGTTTACCGCAGTCTGGAACTGCTGTCGGATTTGGAAATTCTGCAGAAGATGGAGTTCGGCGACGGCTGCAGCCGTTATGAGGTCAATACCACGAATCCTTTTGAACACCATCATCATCACCTTATCTGCACGACCTGCGGCAAGGTGACGGAGTTTGAGGATGATTTGCTCGATGAGCTGGAAGCCGATATTCAGCAGAAGATGGGCTTTCATGTGCTCAATCATCAGGTGAAATTCTACGGTACATGCAAGGAGTGCCAAAAAGAAAATTGAAGGTAAGAACCTTTACACTGAACTCGAAAAAAGAAATCATATCCAAGATTACCCGGGAAGTGCTGACTCTCTTTAAGGTGGAAGTCGTGGGCCGGGAAGGCGAGGCAGATTTTGCGCAGCTTTCTGTGGTCAATCACCGCTTGCCAGTAGAAGGCGAGCCGCGTGAAGGCGCGAAGGTCTGCATGGAAACCACGCTGATGCTCTTTGCAGAGGATGGCACGCTAAAAAGCTATACCCGCCGGGAATGTGGCAAAGAGGACGAGCTGGAGCGGGCGGCGGTAAACCGCACGATTAAGCTCAATCTCTACCGCATCTTCTGTGAGGAACTGGGCTATGCGCCTGCCCCTTGGGGAATTCTCCACGGGGTACGTCCCACGAAAATCGTCCATCGCTGGATTGAATACGGCATGGATGAGGAGGGCATAGTGGCGCGCTTGATGACAGACTTTGCCTGCAGCGAGGAAAAGGCACGGATTATCACGCCGATGGCCTTCCGTCAGCTGCCGTTCCTCAAGACCTCGGACGAAAAGACCATCAGTATTTATGTGGGGATTCCCTTCTGCCTGACCCGCTGTTTGTATTGTTCCTTCCCGGCTAATGTTCTGCCGGGGCCGAAGAAACTCGCAGAATTTATGGCGGTGCTTAAAAAGGATATCGAAGGGGCAAAGGCGGCAGTAGCGGCGCATGGCTTAAAGGTTCAGAATATCTATGTGGGCGGCGGTACGCCGACGGCTCTGCCGGACGCAGAATTCCGCACGATGCTCGGCTGGGTCTGTGATGCCTTCTATCACGATAAACTAGCCGAGTTTACGGTGGAGGCAGGACGACCCGACAGCATTACACCGGGAAAGATTGCGGCTATGCGCGATTTCAAGGTCACGCGTGTCAGTGTCAATCCGCAGACCATGCAAGAGCGAACCTTGAAGGTTATCGGCCGCCAGCATACGCCGGAGGCGGTTACGGAAATGTACCATGCCCTGCGGGCGGCGGGCATTCCCCATATCAACATGGATTTGATTTTGGGCCTGCCTGGTGAGACGGCGGCCGATGTGGACGATACGCTTGCCAAGGTCACCGCGCTAAACCCGGACGATATCACCCTGCATGCGCTTGCGCTAAAACGCGGTTCCCGCCTCAAACTCATTATGGAAGAACGCCATGTGGACTTGCCGGGGGCTGAAGTTACCCGCAAGATGGCGGAAACAGCCATGGGCTATATGGAGCGTTTCGGCTATGAGCCTTATTATCTCTACCGTCAGGGCTATATGGCCGGTGATTTGGAAAATATTGGCTGCTGCCATAAAGGTGCCGAGGGGATGTACAACATCCAGATTATGGAGGAACATCAGACCATTATCGGCATTGGAGGCGCCGCCACGAGCAAGGTGGTTGACTTTAAGAATAAGCGCATGAAGTCCTCGTTCAACGCCAAGGATTTAGTGACCTACTTGCGCGATATTGATATTTACATCGAAAAACGGCGGGCTCTTTTGGATGAAGCCTGCGCAAATTAATTAGGGGGAGTAAGACGAATGTTAACCAATGCCCCAAGAGGGACAAAGGATATATTGCCCGATACCGTCGGACAATGGACCTATGTGGAAGAAAAAATCCGTGACCTGTGCGCCCGTTATGGCTACAAGGAAATCCGTACGCCGATGTTTGAGCATACGGAACTTTTCCATCGCGGTATCGGCGAAGGTACGGATGTGGTGGACAAGGAAATGTACACCTTCACCGACAGAGGTGACCGCAGCATTACCCTGCGCCCGGAGAACACGGCTTCGGCGGTGCGTGCCTATCTGCAGAATAAGCTCTACGGTGACAGCAGTCTGGTAAAACTCTTTTACATCGGCTCCATGTTCCGCTATGACCGTCCGCAGGCAGGCCGCATGCGCGAATTCCATCAGTTCGGTGTCGAGGCTTTAGGCGAGTCCAATCCGGCAGTGGATGCCGAAATCATCATGCTGGCCATGGATTTACTGGGCGGTCTGGGACTCAAAGACCTCAAACTGTCTTTGAATTCCGTAGGCTGTCCGAAATGCCGTCCGGTGTACCGCAAGGTATTGCAGGATTTCTTCCGCGACAAGCTCGAAGATTTGTGCGATGACTGCAAAGACCGCTTTGAGCGCAGCCCGCTGCGCATCCTCGACTGCAAGGCTGATGCCGATAAGCCCTATATGGCTGACGCGCCGAAGATTACGGACTGCCTTTGCGAGGAATGTCAGGACCACTTCCACAAGGTACAGCATTTCCTGACGGAAGTTGGCGTGGAATTTGAACTCGATGCCCGTCTCGTGCGCGGTTTGGATTATTACACCAAGACCGCTTTCGAGATTAAATATCCGCCCCTCGGTGCGCAGAGTGCCGTTGCAGGCGGCGGCCGCTATGATGGACTCATTGAGGAAATCGGCGGCAACCCGACTCCGGCTGTGGGCTTTGCCACGGGCTTGGAACGCGTGCTGTTGGCACTGGAGAAACAGAATCTCCTGCCGGAAATGGACACGCAGACCGATGCGTTTGTGGTTGCTTTGGGCGAAGAAGCGCAGGGCGCAGCCTTTAAGCTCCTGACGAAACTGCGTCAGGCAGGGCTTAAAGCCGGTATGGACTATGCGGGCCGGAGCATGAAGGCCCAGATGAAACAGGCAAACAAGGCCAACGCCCGTTTTGCCCTGATCATCGGTGAAGATGAAGTCAAGGAAGCTTGCGTACAGCTCAAGGACATGGAAAAGAGCGAGCAGCAGAAAGTTTCTTTTGATAATATTGTAGAAAAGCTAAGTGCTGAGGTGAAAGGTTAATGGAAACATTGCAAGGCATGAAGCGCGACCATCATTGTGGCGAGCTTCGCAAGGAAAATGTAGGCACGGATGTCGTGCTGTGCGGCTGGGTTGCCCGCCGTCGTGACCATGGTGGACTCATATTCGTGGATATGCGTGACCGTTCCGGTTTTGTGCAGGTTGTCTTTGATGAAGCCAGCATGGAAGGCGGCACGTTCCACAAGGCAGAATCCCTGCGCAACGAGTTCTGTATCGCTGTTCGCGGTACGGTACGCGCCCGCAGCGAAGAAACGGTGAACAGCAACATCGAAACCGGTGAAATCGAAGTTGTCTGCACCGAGCTGCGTATTCTGAACAAGGCTAAGACGCCGCCGTTCTACATTCAGGATGGCATTGACGTAGATGAAATGCTGCGCCTGAAGTATCGCTATCTCGACCTGCGCCGCCCGGAAATGCAGAAGAACATCATTCTGCGTCACCGCGTGACGAAGATTATGCGCGATTACTTCGACCGCAACGGTTTCCTCGAAATCGAAACCCCGATGCTCTGCAAGAGCACGCCGGAAGGCGCACGCGACTTCCTCGTGCCGAGCCGTGTAAACCCGGGCGAGTTCTATGCTCTGCCGCAGTCCCCGCAGATTTTCAAGCAGATTCTGCAGGTAGCCGGCTTTGAAAAATACTTCCAGATTGTCCGCTGCTTCCGCGATGAAGACCTGCGTGCTGACCGTCAGCCGGAATTCACTCAGCTCGATATCGAAATGTCCTTTAAGAGTCAGGAAGAAATTCTGACCATTATGGAAGAAATGGTCAAGGAACTCTTTGAAAAGGCTATCGGTGCCAAGGTGGAAACGCCGTTTGAACGCATGGATTGGGATACGGCTATGGATAAGTATGGTTCCGATAAGCCGGATCTGCGCTTTGATATGCCGCTCATGGACATCTCCGAGTACGTCAAAGGTTCTGACTTCAAGGTGTTCAATGCCGTTATCGAAAACGGCGGCATGGTTAAGTGCATCAAGGTGGACGGCTATGCTGACATTCCGCGCCGCCGTCTGGATGAACTCGTTAAGTTCGTGCAGATTTACGGTGCCAAGGGTCTGGCCTGGATTCAGTACAGCGAAGAAGGCGTTAAGAGCCCCTTCAAGAAGTTCTACAGCGATGAAACCTTCGCCAAGATTGCGGAAGCTACCGGCTCCAAGACTGGCGACTTGCTGCTCGTTGTGGCTGATAAGCGTCTCGTTGTTGATACGGCTCTCGGCCAGCTCCGTCTTGAAATGGGCAAGGAACGCAATCTCATTGACCCAGATAAACTCCGTTTCCTCTGGGTTGTTGACTTCCCGATGTACGAATGGAGCGATGAAGAAAAGCGCTGGAAAGCCATGCATCATCCGTTCACGGCTCCGCGTGACGAAGATATCGAATTCCTCGCCACTGACCCGGGCCGCGTAAAGGCTAACGCTTACGACATGGTTCTGAACGGTGTCGAAATCGGCGGCGGTTCCCTGCGTATCTACAATGCAGAACTCCAGGAGAAGGTATTCGAATCCCTGGGCCTCACGCAGGAAGAAGCACATGCCAAGTTCGGCTTCATGATGGATGCCTTCCAGTACGGCACGCCTCCTCATGGCGGCCTGGCTTTCGGTCTTGACCGTCTGGTTATGATCATGGCTAAGCGCGCTTCCATCCGTGACGTAATCGCCTTCCCGAAGACGCAGAGTGCTCGTGACGTAATGTCCAACGCTCCGTCCGAAGTTGACGATAAGCAGCTCCGCGAACTGTCCATCCGTACGGCAGTGAAGAAAAAAGAAGCTAAGCAGGAAGAAAATGCTTAACTGATTCATAGAGTCCTGTTTTGGGGGAGAGCTCCCTGACAGCGAAAAAGTCCGTTGACAATTTTGTCAGCGGGCTTTTTCGTTAAATTGCAGTTTGTCGGTTAGTTCTTGCTGAAATATTTTTGTTACAGCTCAGTTTGGGCGGATGTGGTAATACTTTTCACCGTTTCACTGAATGACCCACAAGTAAATTTATGGGCTTATAGCTGCCTGCGCCGGGCAAGACCGGCGGCGCGTATGTTCAAACCAGTGTTTAGGCTGTGCCGTTTGTGGGCCAGTCCTCACTGCGTTCGGACAGTCGTTCCACGGCGAAAAGCATCACCACATCCGCCCTAAGTTGCATCTGCATTAAATGTATTTTTCTCGATGATAAGCAACAAGTACATCGATGTTCTTGTTGCGGGAGCAACGAGTTCGTGGCAATAGTATAGGCCGTAACTTGGGTCGGACGGGGGAGTGATTTTTCTGTAGGGAGCGACTGCCTGAACGTAGTGAAGGCCGGCCCCATTTAGAACACTGCTAAGCAAGCACGCTGAAAGCAGCGCCGTTGGCCTGCCCGGCGCAGGTAACTGGACAGCTATTTTTCCCGAGGGGGTCGTTTAGCGGGAAACAGAAAAAGTACTCCCCATTCGCCCCTGACAACGTATGATCTGGATACCTTTATCATGAACTTGCCGACAAACTGTAATTTTTCGACTTAACTTCCCAAGTTTTTCTTCGATATTAACTTTAGATGAATTGGTTCATAAAATTGTGGAGGTGACAGTATGATGGTTGATGCCCTGCAGGGCATGACAGTCTGGACGGAGCCGGGCAAAGATACGGTGAGCAGGGATAAGACAACGGCGGCAAAAGGACAGTTCAGCACCATGCTGCGGCAGCTCGAAACTGGTGGTGGAATTACCGATACCGGGGAGAGCAGCGGTGAGGACACCACCACGGTGATTCAGGTGATGTCGGACGGCTCTGTGCTGATTACGGTGTATGAGGGTGACAAAATCGTATCCCAGAATAAGACCCATGCTGCGCACCCGGAAGAAAACCCCACGATTCTCAGCACACAGGTGGAAAAATCAGCACCGGATAACGCCGAAGAACAGCTGTCGGCCAGTGAACAGGCTGCGCAGATGCTGAATATGCTGATGCAAAAATAAAAGCCCTGACGAACATTGTCAGGACTTGAAAAGTAAAACTATAGGTTGTATAATGACCATAAAGAGATGGCTGGTGTGTCGTAGCGTCGGCCACTTCCCTTGTAACTAGTATGTGAGGAAGGCCGCGCCGTCAAACAGCGGCTTTTTTCATATCCGAAAGTAAATTACTTACTTGAACAATCCTAAGACGGCAACAATCAGCGTCAGACTGCTATAAACAAAGATAGCTTTTCATATAGCGTCATAGCTACCACCTCCCCCGAAGGGAAAGCCGACTCACCAGCCGGATATTATTGTAGCAGAAATATAGGCATATGAAAAGATGAATTTTTACAGCAGATATAGTGTAAAATGCAAAAAGAGAGCGGTTGACGCTCTCTTTTATTTGTAGTAAACTTGTCTAATGAGTGTTTAGAATCGAATTGGGGAGGTAGCGGCGTGGCCGAAAAGATTGATATACTGGGCGTGAAGGTGGATTCTGTCACCATGGCTCAGGCAGTTGCACAGGTGGAAGGTTATATGGACGAACGGAAAAATGTCCTGATTGCCACCGCCAATGCAGAGATGATTATGCGGGCAACACACGATGCAGAGTTAAAGGATATCTTAAATGATGCCGCCTTGGTCGTGCCGGATGGGGCTGGCACGGTTTGGGCTGCCCATCACTTAGGCCATGAAATGCCAGAGCGTGTAGCAGGCTTCGACTTAGCGCAGGAACTCATGCGCATTGCGCCGAGCAAGAAGCAGAAGGTGTTCTTCTTTGGTTCGGCTCCCGGCGTGGCAGAGAAAGCCAAAGCCAAGGCTGAGGAACTTTATCCTGGCATTGAAATCGTAGGCACGCGGGATGGTTACTTCAAGCCGGAAGATGAAGCGGCGATTATCGAAGAAATCAAGGCGGCGCAGCCGGATTTATTGCTCGCCGCCCTTGGCGTGCCCAAGCAGGAGAAGTGGCTCCATGCACACCTGAAGGAACTTAATGTACCGGTGTCCATTGGCGTAGGCGGTACGCTGGACGTTATGGCTGGCGTGATGAAGCGCGCCCCGTATTGGATGCAGAAAGCCAAGCTCGAATGGCTGTTCCGCGGTCTTTTGCAGCCGAAACGCGCAGGCCGCCTGATGGCTCTGCCGAAATTTGTGTTGAAAGTGCATGGCTATAAGTCAAATCGCGCGTAACATTTAAGAATATAAGGAGGTGGAAGCTTGACCCCTATTATTTCTGAGGGTTACCCTTTTATTGGTGCCTGCTTTCTGCTGGCGCTTCTCGTGGGCTTTTCCATTAGCCCCTATGCAGCGGTAATCCCCATTGTACTAATGTTTTATTTTTGTTATTTCTTCCGCAATCCCAAACGGGAAATTGCGCTTGATGAAGATGTGATTCTTTCTCCGGCTGACGGTACCGTAACGGATATCGTGCCGATGGAAACGGATGAATTCGTAAAAGAGCCTTGCAATAAGGTCGTTATCTTTATGTCCGTGTTCAACGTGCATGTCAACCGCAGTCCGATTCGGGGCAAAATCAAGCTGCAGAAGTATTTCTGCGGCCGTTTCCGTCCCGCTTATAAAGATACGGTGGGCTTTGAGAACGAGCACCATGTGCTCGGTATCGAAAATGAGCGCATCCGTATCAGTGTAAAACAGATTGCCGGCATCTTGGCTCGCCGTATCGTGTCCTATGTGACATTGGACGATGAAATGAAGCAGGGCGAGCTTTACGGCATGATTAAATTCGGTTCCTGCCTGGAAGTGGTAATGCCGAAAAATGTGGAAATCGCCGTGACCAAGGGGCAGAAGGTTTCTGGCGGCTTGACCGTTTTGGGGAGGATAAAAGACTGATGGATTACAGACGTTTTCTACCGAATTTATGCACGTCCATGAACCTCGTGTTCGGCATGTGCTCCATACTTTCGACCTATCATGGTGATTTGATTTGGGGCTCGATTTTCATTTTGCTGGCGCTCGTGGCCGATGGCCTTGATGGCCGCACGGCCCGTTTCTTTGGCGTGTCCAGCGAAATGGGCAAGGAAATGGACTCGCTCTGTGACCTTGGCTCCTTTGGCATTGCCCCGGCATTTTTGGCGTGGGTATTTGTGCTGCAGCATCATGGCCTTTTGGGCATGGCTGTGGTGATTATCTTTGCCGTATGCGGCATGTGGCGTTTGGCCCGCTTTAATGTCAATGCAGATGTCGTGCATGGCTACTTCATGGGGCTGGCAATTCCTGCCGGCGGCAACATCGTAGCGATGACCACCCTGCTCTTTGTGAGCCTAGGCATTGACCCACTGGGCTTTGGTATCGCTTATCCCATCATCATGGCCATTGTGGGTTATCTGATGGTGAGCCATGTGCATTACCCCAATTTCAAGGGGGATGGGGCAGAACCCATTTACCTTGTTACGAAGATTTTTGCGTTTGTGATGTTTGCCGGTATTTTGTGGTTGGGCCATGAGGCTTTGCTTCCGGCGTTGGCGGTGGCAGTATTCTGCACCTATGGCGCAGCCGGTATACTCAATACAATTATTGCACTGTTTGCAAAGGAAGGCTGATGATTTTTGACACATCCATTTGACATCATCATGGTGCCGATGCAGATTTTGATTTTTCTCTTTACCTTGTATTTTTTCATCATTGGTTTCTGCGGCATGTGGCGGCGGAAAGAAAAGAAGGTCAAGACACCGAAAAAGACCTTTGCGCTGGTGGTGGCTGCCCATAATGAAGCGGCAGTTATCGGCCAACTGGTAGAGAACTTAGGCGCGCTCAATTATCCGCAGGATATGTATGATATTCATGTGGTGGCAGATAACTGCGAGGATAATACCGCAGAGGTGGCGGCAAAAGCCGGTGCCATTGTCCATGAGCGCACCCATCCAACCAAGAAAAGTAAAGGCTATGCGCTGGACTGGATGTTTGACCGCCTGTTCAAGATGGACAAGGAATATGATGCGGTCTGTGTCTTCGATGCGGATAACCTCGTACACCCGCAATTTCTGATGGAAATGAATAACCGCCTTTGCAAAGGGGATAAGGTTATTCAAGGGTATATGGATGCCAAGAACCCTTACGATACCTGGGTGGCTGGTACCTTTGCCATCGCGTTCTGGGTTATCTGCCATATCTCCCATCTGGCCAAGTCCAATATCGGCCTGTCCGCCTGCCTGGGCGGTACGGGCATGTGCTTTGACATGGAAATCCTGAAGCGCCACGGCTGGCAGGCAACCTGCCTCACTGAGGACATGGAATTTACCATGAAGTGCATGGCCGAAGGCATCAAGACCAGCTGGGCGCATGACGCCATCATCTATGATGAAAAGCCCTTGACCTTCAAGCAGTCCTGGAATCAGCGCCGCCGTTGGGCACAGGGGCAGTTTGATGTGGGCAACCGCTTCATTCCGAAGATGCTCAAAGCTGGTTGGAAAAACAAGGACATCCGCATGTGGGATGAATGCATTTACCTCATGCAGCCGCATTTCCTGATGATTTCCACCATCTTCATCATCATCAGCTATATCCAGCTGGCGTTCCCGCCGTTCTACACGAACATCTATAACTTCATGCCGTCGCAGCTTATGACCGCCATCATGCTCGGTCAGTACATTCTGCCCATGATTATCCTGATTAAGATTCGGGCAAAATGGAAATCCTGGCTCTATATGCTGCTCTATCCTGTGTTCATCTACTCGTGGATTCCCATTATTTTCCTGGGCTTCATTCACCGCAACGAACACGAGTGGAGCCATACCAAGCACACCCGCGCTATGAGCATGGATGATATCGTGGGCAACGTGAAGAACACGAAAGACATTTTGAAGTAAATCCGTAAGCCTTCCCTTAATGGGAGGGCTTTTGTGTTATAATAAAGATGACTATAACGCGCAGGGGATGTGACAATCATGGCAAAGGCTTTTTCCGAAGATTCACGGGTCAAGATTCCGGCACTATTGCATTTTACGCGGCTGGGCTATCGCTATCGCAGCCTCAAGGATATCCGTCCACAGCTGGACTTGGAAACGAATATTGCACGGGAGCTTCTTCGTGATGCCATGAATCGGCTTAATCCTGGCCTTGACACAAACCCTTTGACCGATGATGAATTTCAGGCAATCCTTTCCGAACTATCCGATAGTTTGGCTGCAGATGATTTAGGGAAAGGCTTTTTCGGCAAACTGCAGCAGGGAATTGTCTGCCGTGGAGAAACCATGCGGCTCCTTGATTTTGACATGTCAACGAAAAATGACTGGTCAGTGGTGACGGAGTTGCCATGCTTAGTTGACAAGTCAACGGAAACGGGCAGTTTCCGGCCGGATATCACGGTTTTGGTCAATGGCTTGCCGCTGGCCTTCTGTGAGGTCAAGATTCCCAACAATTTGAAAGGGATGCAGGCAGAGTATGAGCGCATGAACAAGCGCACGAGCAACGCCAAGTACCGCCGTTTTCTAAATATCACGCAGCTGATGGTCTTTTCCAATAATATGGAATATGATGATACGGAGGCCGTGCCGATTTCCGGGGCGTTCTATGCCACTAATGGCCGCGGTCACTTGTTCTTCAGTCATTTTCGGGAAGAAGATAAAGATATTTATGCCAACGTAAATGCAATGAATCCCAAAGATGAAGACACTATCCTGCAGGATACGAATATGGCGATTCTCAAAGGCCGTGCGGATTATGCGATGAATTGCAACTTCATGACGCCGACCAATCGCATGTTGACTTCGCTGTTTACGAAAGAACGCTTTTTGTGGCTGCTGCATTATGGCATTACCTATGTGGAAAAGGTAAACGATAAGGGCGTTATGGAAATAGCCAAGCACTTGATGCGTTATCAGCAATTTTTTGGCTCTAAGGCCATTGGGCGCAAGGTGGTTGCTTTACGGGAGCAGGAAAAGGCGTCAGCAGGAAAAGTCTGCTACATGGATGAACGTATGGATTATGACTTGGAGATGGTAGCCGACCTGCCACAACATAAAACGCAGCAGCTGGGTGAGAAGCGTCAGGCCCGTGGCGGTGTAATCTGGCATACGCAGGGCAGTGGCAAGACAGAACTGGCTTTTTACAATGTCAAAATCCTTGCGGATTATTATGCGGCTCAACAGATTGTAGCGAAGTTTTATTTCATCGTAGACCGTCTTGACCTGATGCAGCAGGCGGCAGACGAATTCCGTGCCCGTGGGCTGAACGTGGTGGAGATTGGCACGCGGGCGGAGTTTACGAAAAACATTCAGAGCACCAGTGAGCAGACACTTTCCGGCGGGCTGGTGATGAATGTGGTCAACATTCAAAAATTCGGTGACGATGCTGTGACTAAAACACCGGATTATAATGTCAATATCCAGCGTGTGTATTTCATTGATGAAGTACATCGTGACTATCGTGCGGATGGTTCTTTTTTGGCAAGACTGGTGGCCTCTGACCGCAATGCCATCATGTTTGGCCTTACGGGAACGCCGCTTATTGGCAAGGTGCGTACCAAGGATTTGTTTGGCGATTACATTCATAAATACTATTACAATCAGTCCATAGCTGATGGCTATACCTTGCGGCTTATCCGCGAGGGCATCAAGACGGAATACCGCCTGCAGCTCAATGCTGTGCTGGACAAGTTAAGTGATGAGGTGCAAAAAGGCCTGATTCAGAAGAAGGATTTGACTTGTCACGAAAACTATGTAAAACCCTTGGTGGACTATATCGAGGAAGACTTCATTGGTTCCCGTCTGCTGTTAGGGGATAATACCATCGGTGCCATGGTGGTGGCCGATTCCAGTAAGCAGGCACAGGCAATCCATCAGGAACTTAGCAAACGCGGCACATTCCGTACAGCATTGGTGCTTTCCACCATTGGTGAAACAAAGGACGAGATGAAAGAAAAGCGGGATGCGTTCAAGCGGGGCGAGGTGGACATCCTCGTGGTTTATAATATGCTGCTGACCGGCTTTGATGCACCGCGTCTCAAAAAACTTTATCTGGGGCGTGTTATCCGTGACCATAGCTTGCTGCAATGCCTGACCCGTGTCAATCGTCCTTATCATCAGCTGCGTTATGGCTATGTGGTGGACTTTGCCGACATTCGGGCTGCCTTTGACAAGACCAATCAGGCATACCTGGCAGAATTGCAGGAAGAACTCGGCGATGACTTTGAACAGTTCTCCAGTATCTTCAAGACACCCGAGGAAATCGGGGAAGATTTGCGCAAGATTGCCGATAAACTCTTTTCCTTTGACACCGACAATCTGGAAAATTTTCAACGACAGATTTCTGCTATCGAAAATAAAGGTGAGGTACTTGACCTGCGGCAGACGCTGGCCTTGTACAAGGAGCTTTACAATTTGACGCAGCTCTTTGGCTACGAGGAACTTACGGCAAGTCTCGACCGGGACAAGATACGCACGCTCTATCAGCTGACGGAGCAGCGGTTGCAGCTGCTCAGGGAAAAAGAGGCGCTGCAGAATCCGGAGGATGTGGACAGCCTTATTGAACTGGCAGCGCACGATATTCAGTTTACCTTCCATAAGGTCAGTGAAGGCGAGCTGTCTCTGGCAGATGCTTTCGCCAGTAAAAGGCGGCAGACCATTAGTGAGTTCGGCCGCAATCAGGATAAGAAAGACCCGGAGTTTTTGCAGCTTTGGGAGGAATTGCGGCGCATTCTCGAAGGTCATGATATACAGGAAATGACCGTGGCGGATATGCAGGAGCAGGACAAGAAGCTGGAAATCCTGCGGCAGAAAATGCACGACCTCAATGCGGCCAACACCAGACTTACGGAACGCTACGGTGGCGATATCCGTTATATGCGCCTGCACAAAAATCTGACCCGTGAGGGGCTGATTACCTCGCCGAGCCTGACCTTTGAATTCCTGCGGGATATGAAGGCCTATATGGATGACAGTTTGCTGCATAAAGAAACCATCCTGACCAATGAGAAGTTCTTCCTGCAGACCTTATGGAAAGAAATCAAGCAGGAACTTAGCGGCAAACAGCCACTCACCGTTGATGTCGTCAAAGCCATTGGCAACGAAATCAAAAACGAATATATTTGAAATTAGGAGATATCCATGCAATTACAATCCGAGAAACAAATGATTTATGCCCTCATTGATGACCTCAAGGCCATCTGTTCCAATTACGGTCTGGGCAATAGCGGCAACGAGTACAAAATCATCACCGAATCTTTCCTCTATAAATTCCTCAACGATAAATTTTTGGCCGGGTTAAAAGACCTGCCGGATTTTCAGGGCAAGTCCATTAAAGACATTGAGGAACATCTGGCAGGACTTAGCGAGGACGATTTTGAGTTCCTAATGATGGACTTAGACCCGCGTATCGCACGCATCCACCCCGAAGACCTTATCAGCAGTCTGTTTTCCCGCAAGGGAGAAGATGGTTTCCATACCACCTTCGATAACGCCCTGCTTCACATTGCCGAGGTCAATAAGGATGTATTCTCCGTGGCAGCCGGTGCGCAGAACCGCGTGCGCCTCTTTGATACGCTGTCCAATTTGGTTACAGAGGTAGAGCGTCAGGATGATTTCTGCCGGGCGATTATCAACAAGCTCAATGCGCAGAGCTTTGCTGCCGTATTCCAGCAGAAATATGATTTCTATGCGGATATCTTCGAGTATCTTATCAAGGACTACAACAAGGACAGCGGCCAGTATGCCGAATATTACACGCCGCATTCCATTGCGCAGATTATCGCGAAAATCATCGCCCCCAATGGCGCACAGAATGTCAGCATCTATGACCCGGCGGCAGGTTCGGGCACGCTCGTTCTTACCTTGGCAGAACAGATTGGCGAGGAAAACTGCACCGTTTACACACAGGACATCAGCCAAAAGTCCAATGAAGTCCTGCGGCTGAACCTTATCCTCAACAACCTTGTGGACAGCCTGCCCCATGTCATTCAGGATGATACTTTGGTTCGCCCTCGTCATTTGGCAGAAGACGGCAAAAGCATCGAGAAGTTCGATTATATCGTCAGCAATCCGCCCTTCAATACCGACTTCAGCGAAAACCGCGACCAGCTGGCGGGCGAAGGCTACCAAAAGCGATTCTTTGCCGGCGTTCCCAATGTGCCCAAGAAGAAAAAAGAAAGCATGGCCATCTATCAGATGTTCCTGCAGCATATCATTGTCAGCATGAAAGAGGGAAAAGGCAAGGCGGCTATCGTCGTGCCGACAGGATTTCTGACTGCGGCAACAGGGATTCCTTACAAAATTCGTCAGCATATCGTCAAGCATAAACTCCTGCGCGGTGTTGTCTCCATGCCCAGCAATATCTTTGCCAACACGGGCACCAATGTTTCCGTGGTATTCCTCGATGCCGCAGGTACGGATGATGAAAAAGTCCTCCTGGTTGACGCGTCAAATATGGGCGAAAAAGTCAAACTCGAAGGGACGAAAAATCAGCGCACCTATCTGAGCAAGGAAGAAATGGACAAGATTGTTGCCACCATGAACGAACGACAGGAAATCGACGATTTCAGCGTCCTCGTGAGCCTTAAAGACATTGAGCAGAAGAAATGTTCCTTCTCCGCAGGCCAGTACTTCAAGGTCAAGATTGAATACGTTGACCTGACCCCGGAAGAATTCCAGCAGAAAATGGCTGATTATGAACAGCAGTTAAAAGCATACTTCGCTGAAGGGCATAGGCTTGAAGAAGAAATACTTAAAGGGTTGGGAGAGTTGAAGTTTGATTGATATAGAGCGATTGCAATGGTACTATGATAATGACCGTGTATTCATTACTGCTCATGCTGCGGAAAGGTTTAGGCAAAGAGGGATAAAGGTCAAAGATATTCGTAACGCTGTAAAGACTGGCGAGATTATTGAGCAATATCCAGAGGACTATCCATATCCGTCCTGCTTGTTGTTGGGATTGTCTGTAAATGCACAGCCGTTGCATGTTGTGATGAGTGATGAAGGAAATGCCAGCCGGATTATAACGGCATATTTTCCCGATGTCGATAAATGGGAATCTGACTTGAAGACGAGAAAGGTGTGACCAAATATGAATTGCCTGTTATGTAAATCAGGGAATATGATTCCTGCAAAAGAAAGTTATTTTGCTAGAGTAAATGGCGGTTATGTGATTATTGAAAATGTTCCTTGCTATAAATGTGAGCAGTGTGGTGAGGTAGTTTATTCTGCTACGGTAATGGAAAAGATTGAGGATTTATTGGAACACCTAGAAAAAATTGCCAGCAAAATCTTTATTGTGGATTATTCGGAGGCGGCGTAAAATTTTTGAAGGGACTGGGAGGCTTGTAGTTTGAAATGTAAACTTGTGCCGATTTCGGCTTTTGGAAAGATAGTTACAGGAAAAACTCCAGATACTAAAAATAAATCGTACATAGGGAATAAATATTTATTTATTACTCCTAATGAATTACATGATGGGTTCATGATTGATAGCACGGAACGGAAGTTAAGTATTGAAGGATTAGAAAGTATAGTTAATAATACTGTAAAACAAGGTATACATATACTAGTAGGATGTATCGGTTGGGATATGGGCAATGTTGGCATTGTTGAGGGAAAGTGTGCATTTAATCAACAGATAAATGCCATAACTGATATTAGTGATGACTATAATCCATATTATATTTATTACTTATTAAGTGGTAAAAAAGAATTATTTAGAAAAGTAGCTGGTGTAACAAGGACTCCAATATTAAATAAAAGTTCATTTGAGAATATAGAGGTTCCTGTTTTGGAGAAGCGGGAACAAGATAAAATTGCATGGTTGCTGACAAGTGTTGATAAAAAAATAAGCATAAACAAAAAACAGATAAATACTCTTGAATCTATGGCAAAGACCCTTTACGACTACTGGTTCGTCCAATTCGACTTCCCCGATACCAATGGCAAACCCTACAAAACCAGCGGCGGCAAAATGGAATGGAACGAAACCCTATCCCGAGAAATCCCGGCAGGGTGGGAAGTGGATAATTTGTTCCGTATAGCATCATATGTAAATGGATTGGCATGTCAGAAGTATCGTCCACAGGATGAGGAAGAATCTTTACCTGTAATAAAAATTCGTGAAATGCATGAAGGCATTAAGTCGGATACGGAACGTGTGTCAGCCAATATTCCGTTGGAGAATATTATTTATGATGGAGATATACTTTTTTCATGGTCAGCAACTTTGGAAATTCAATATTGGACTGGCGGTAAAGCTGGATTAAACCAACATATTTTCAAAGTAATACCGTCTGAAGACATTCCGAAAGAATATGTGTATCATCAGTTAAAAGAATATATAGTTAATTTTGTTAAGATTGCTGAAGCTAGAAAAACAACAATGGGACATATAACGCAAGACCATTTGAAATTCAGTCGCATTGTAATACCTCCTTATGAGGTGTTAAGACGATTTGAAGAGCGGATGAAACCAATTCATAAACAAATGGTTAAGTGTAATCAAGAAAATCGTAAACTTATTTATCTTCGAGACTTTCTTCTCCCAATGCTGATGAATGGTCAAGTCACATTCCGCCAATGACAGTTTGAAAGATACACAATAGGTCTTTGCTTTTTGAAACAAAAGGTATAAAATGAATTTGACAACGAGGAGGTATGGATATGACAGCATTTCGTATAAACCGTACTAATGATGCCGTATTCAAGGCTGTTTTCGCCAAACACCCCAAGATAACTATTGCGCTCATCAATGCTTTTTTTGAGTTTCAAGGCACTGAACTCATCGCCGATATAGAATTTATCGACAGGGAAATAGATGCTGATGAATACGAGGGAAAGGAGTCGCGCCTAGATATTTTGGGGCGTACAGCTACGGGAACCAAGGTCAATATTGAAATGCAGGTAAATTCCCTTGCCGCAATGGGAGAACGTTCTGTATATTACTGGGCACGCAATTATGCTGACTTGAAACGTGGCGAAGAATATGACCAATTAAATCGTACTGTGGCTATCAATATTTTGGGGTTCAACTTATTCGATGTGGAAAAATATTCGGATATGCACAGCTGTTTTGGCATTTATGATGTAAAAACAGGGTGTCAGCTGACGGATAAATTGGAAATCCATTTTTTGGAGCTACTGAAATTTAAGGGTAAGAATGTAAAAGAAATGAACCGTATGGAAAAATGGGCAGCATATTTTTCCCCAACGACTTCTGAAGAAGAATTAGAAAAAATTGCTGCATCAGATGAAGCCATAAAGGAAGCAATGGAGGTGGAGGATGTGTTCACCAAAGACGAAGTAGCGAAAAGGTCTTACGAAAAAGCAGAGAAATTCCGCCGCGACCAAGCCGCACAATTGAAATATGCCGAAAAAAAGGGTGAAGAAAAGGGCATAAAAGCAATGATTCTTACATTGAAGGAACTAAATGTAGATAAGGCCATAGCTATAGATAAAGTCAGCACACATTTTCATCTCCAAGCGAATGTTGCTAAAGGTTATGTTGAGACAAATTGGTAAAGTGAAGGCAGTGATAAAGAGAGTTAGTTATGCGTTTACTTAGAAAAATGCAAGAGCAGGAGCGCTTTTCGCCCTCCGAGCAGAACATGATCAATTACATTTTGAGCCATAAGCGGGAACTGGCGGACCTTTCCATCCGGGATTTGGCGCAGAGAACCTACAGCAGTCCGGCAGGTATTTTCCGCCTGTGTCAAAAACTCGGTCTCAAGGGCTACAATGAATTCAAGCTGCGTTTCATCAGCGAATTCAACCGCACGGAAAAAGCAGCGCCTTGTGAGGAAATAAAAATCAAACGACCGATTACCTCCACGGATAACCCGGAGGGTATTATACAGAAGATGGCAGCGTTGGAGATTGAGTCCATTGAGGAGACCAAGAATGAAATGGACATCGCGCAGGTGGTGCGCGTGGCGAAAATGATGCGTAAAGCCGCCAGCATTGATATCTATGCTTACGACCAGAACTATCATCTGGCGCAGAGCATGGTCTTTAACATGCTGCAGGTAAAATGCGTGGCCGTAGCCAACAGTTCCATGACCTCACAGCTGGCACAGGCCATGCTTTCGGATTCTACGCATCTGGCCGTTATCATCAGCCGTACAGGCATGAACAAACGCCTGTTGCGGACGGCACAGCTTTTGAAACAGCAGGGCACGAAAATTGTCCTCTTTTCCACCTCGGAAAAAACGCCGTTAGCGAAATATGCGGACGAGTTTCTCTATGTTGCCAACACGCTTGACCTCGACTATATGGATATGGGCGGCATGATTTTTTCCGTAGGAGTGCGCTATTATCAGGATGTGCTGTTTGGTCTATTGCTGGCACAGGATTATGATGATATCGAAACATTTACCAATCGTCTCGATGATGGCATGGGCCACTTTGATGATAATGACCGTTTATGGTAACGCCAATAATTGTAAACACTGTTTCAGACAGAGCCGCAAGGCTCTATTTTTTTTGTAAACAGCGTCCCAAAAGCGACCAAACCGATTGAAACACGTTATATAGCTGTGTTATATTGTCACATGTAAGACGGATTGATAATTTTTATTTGTGAAATGAAAGGAAGATCGGTATATGTCCTCAAAAGTCAGAGACTATGAAAAGCTGGCGGGCGATATCATCGCTGCCGTAGGCGGCAAGGATAATATCTCGGAAGCTGCTCATTGCGCCACGCGCCTGCGGCTCGTGTTGAAAGAAACACCTGCCGACGCCAAGGAAAAGGTCAGTGCCATGGCCGGAGTCATCACCGTTGTGGAAAGCGGTGGCCAGTTCCAGGTGGTAATCGGCACCCACGTCACCGATGTTTACAAGGTAGCGGCAGAAATGCTGCACCTCGAAAACAGCGAGGGCGCTTCGAAAGCCTCCAAAGGCATTGCGGCCGCTGTTATCGGTGCGATTTCCGGGTGTGTATCGCCAATCGTCTATGTGCTGGCTGCCTGCGGTCTGCTGCAGGGTGCGTTAATCATCGCCACGGCGCTTTATCCTGATGTGGTGGCAAACACCACCTTTCAGGTACTGACGTATATGTCATGGACACCCTTTACCTATCTGCCGGTACTCATTGCTCTGGCTGGTTCCAAGTATTTCAAGGTGGACACGCTGCTCGCTGTACTGTGCTGCTGTGCTCTGGTGAATCCCTCCTGGGGTGAAATTGCCGGACGCATTGCCGCCGGTGAATCGCTCACCTTCATGATGCTGCCGCTGGCAGAAACTACTTACACATCCACCGTACTGCCGCCGATTATCGTTTTGGCATTATTGGTCTATGTGGAACGGTTCTTCAGACGTCATCTGCCCGAAGTATTGCAGCCTATCTTTGTGCCGCTTTGCAGCTACCTGATTATGGTGCCGGCTACGTTATTGGTGGTTGGCCCGATTACCTCTGGTGTTGCCCATGGTCTGTCCACGGCCTTTCAGGCCTTCTACACGCATCTGCCCTGGCTCTGTGCTATGGTCTTTGGTGCATTCTGGCAGGTATTCGTTATCTTCGGTGTACATTGGACTTTCGTGCCTATCTTCCTGACGGAATTTGAACAGGTCGGTTTCTCCACCCTGCAGGCGTTCTGTGGCATTGCCGTCTGCGCACAGGTTGGTGCAGTCTTCGGCGTCTGGTTCAAGAGCAAGAGCAAAAAGACCAAAGGCGTGGCCATGTCCGCGGGTCTTACGGGTCTCTTTGGTATCACGGAACCGACCATCTATGGTATCACCCTGCCGCTCAAAAAGCCATTTATCTGTGCCTGCATTGCCTCGGCAGCTGGTTCCTTGGCTGCTTCTTTCTTCGGTACGCTCTACTATGCGTTTGCCGGTTTGGCTGGCCTGCTTACCGTGCCCAATGCCTATAACGCTGCGAATCCTACTTCGCTGACTGGTGCTGCTGTCGGTACGGCTATCGCGATCGTTGGTGCCTTTGCCCTGGTACAGCTGGTTGGCTTCGAGGAAAAGGTGGAGGAACCTGTTCCGGAAGAAAAAGAAGCCCGGCCTGCTCTGCCGTTCGAGCTTGCCAGCCCCATCAAAGGTGAAGTAAAGCCGCTGTCTGCCTGCAAGGATTTGGCTTTTGCCAGTGGTGCCATGGGCAAAGGTGTGGTTATTGAACCCACCGAAGGCAAAGTCTATGCGCCCTGTGATGGTCAGGTCATGATGCTCTTTGAAACCCTGCACGCAATCGGCCTCAAGAGCGAAAATGGTGCGGAATTGCTCATCCATGTCGGTCTGGATACCGTAAAGCTGAACGGGCAAGGTTTCAAGGCATATGTTCAGGGCGGCGATTCGGTAAAGAAAGGCGATTTGCTCATCGAGTTCGATATCGACTTCATCAAGGAAAAAGGCCTTTCGGTTACAACCCCGATGGTCATTACTAACGCAGATAATTACGTAGATTTTATTCCGAGCACAGGCAATCACCTTTCCGGTGACAAAGTGCTGGATATCATTCCCGCTTAAAAAGATTTTTACATATCTCAGGAGGTTTATCATGTCATTTTCCAATGGATTTTTATGGGGCGGTGCTGTTGCTGCTCATCAATTAGAGGGCGCCTGGCAGGAAGGCGGCAAAGGCGTAAGTGTAGCTGACGTCATGACCGTCGGCGGTTACGGCAAGCCCCGTGAAATCACCGATGGTGTACTGGAAGGCAAAATCTATCCCAACCACGATGCCATTGACTTTTACCATCATTATAAAGAAGACTTGGCACTTATGGCGGAAATGGGCTTCAAAGCCTTCCGCACCAGCATTGCCTGGACGCGCATCTTCCCCAAGGGGGACGAGGCGGAACCCAACGAGGAAGGCCTTAAATTCTATGATGACCTCTTTGCTGAAATGCGCCGCTTGGGCATCGAACCTGTGGTAACGCTGTGCCACTTCGAGCTGCCTTATCATCTCGTGACGGAATACGGCGGCTTCCGCAACCGCAAGGTCGTGGACTTCTTCGTAAAATTTGCCACCACCTGCTTTGAACGCTATAAAGACAAAGTCAAATACTGGATGACCTTCAACGAAATCAATAATCAGCGCAACACGGATGTTCCCTTCTTCGCCGTGACCAACTCCGGCTTTACTTACAAAGAAGGCGAGGACAGAAAACTGGTTCTCTATCAGGTAGCCCACAATGAATTCGTCGCTTCGGCCAAAGCTGTCATCGCCGGCCATAAAATCAATCCGAAATTCCAGATTGGCTGCATGCTGAATATCGGCCCGGTCTACACGGAAAGCTGCCGTCCGGCTGATGCCATCACCGCCATGAAGGAAATGGACAAGACTTGGTTCTTCTCCGATGTGCAGTGCCGCGGCCATTATCCGACGTACGTCCTCAAAGAATGGGAAAACAAAGGCTACAAGATTCAGATGGAAGATAACGATTTGGAAGTGCTGGCCCAGGGCAAGGTGGACTACTTCGCCTTCAGCTACTATCAGACCGTCGTCGTAAGTTCCGTCAAGAAAAATGAGGATGGCGACGAATTCAGCAACGGCCTAGACAATCCCTATGTGGAAAAATCCGATTGGGGCTGGAAAATCGACCCCGTTGGCCTGCGCTATGCGCTGAATCTCGTGCAGGAACGCTATGAACTGCCCATGATGATTGTCGAAAACGGCATCGGCCTCCATGAAACCGAAGCGGACAAACAAGAAGACGGCATGATTCACGACGATGCCCGCATTGCTTATTTCCGCGCCCATATCAGCGAAATGAAGAAAGCTGTGGAAGAAGACGGTGTTGACCTCCTGGGCTATCTGACCTGGGGACCCATCGACCTCGTGTCTGCCGGCACCGGTGAAATGGAAAAACGCTATGGCTTTATCTATGTAGATAAAAACAACAAAGGCGAAGGCACTCTGCGCCGCGAGAAGAAAAAATCCTTCTTCTGGTACAAAGATGTCATTGCCAGCAACGGTGAAAAACTCTAAAACGCAGGGACTAGAAAAGCTGACACTAGAAAAAAATATACCTTTATAAAAGAGTGAGCCGCTAAATTGACAAGTCAGATGGACAGGTCAATTTGGCGGCTTTTGCCTTGTCCATGTTGAAATAGCAATACTAAGGTGGTATAATCATGTGTACTTTATATGTAGGTAAGGAGTTTGATATATATGTATACGTTAAAAGTAGAGGGCGCTTTCGAGGCGGCCCATCATGTAAATGGCTATCCCGGTAAATGTGCCCGCCTGCATGGGCATAACTGGGTGGTGGAAGCTGTCGTCAAGGGCAAGGAACTGGACGAGCTGGGCATGTTGGTGGACTTCAAAATCATCAAGCAGACCTTAAAGGACACGTTGGAGCGATTCGACCACCGTTATCTCAATGAATTGGAACCCTTCAAGAATGGCGTGAATCCCACGGCAGAAAATCTTGCCCGCATTATCTTTGAGGAACTTGCAGGTAGTGAAATCTTCCAGCGGGATAGCAAGCTGGCTGCCATCACGGTTTTTGAATCGCCGAAATCCAGCGTGACCTATACCGAGGATTAAGCCATGAAAGAAAATCTGATTGAAATTTTTTCCTCCATTCAGGGGGAAGGCAAATATGTTGGCTGCCGTCAGGTGTTCGTGCGCCTTGAGGGGTGCAATCTCGATTGCAGTTATTGTGACACGGAGAATGCGCCGGGCAGTCATCCGCAGTGCGAAGTAGAAACCTATGCGGGCAGCCGCGAGTTTGCTAGGCTCCCCAATCCGCGTTCGGCAGAGCAGGTGGCTATGGAAATCAACCGCCTCTGCAAGGAAGTTCCCCATCAGGCGGTGAGCTTTACCGGTGGTGAGCCGCTCTTGCACGCCGACTTTATCCGCGAGGTGGCTAGGGAAGTAGAAGTGCCTGTCTTTTTGGAAACCAATGGCACGCTGTACAAACAACTGGAGAGCATCATCGACATCACCGATATCATCAGCATGGATATCAAGCTGCCCAGCATCGTGAGCCAGCCACAGTGGGAGGCGCACAGGAAGTTTATCGAAACGGCCAAGCAAAAAGACCTTTATATCAAATTGGTGGTGGCTGACGAAACCACGGAAGACGAATTCCGCAAGGCCGTTGACTTGGTGGCGGAAACGGCACCGGAAACGCTCTTTATCATCCAGCCGGTCACGCCTTACGGCGGCTGTAAAGCAGCCAGCCCGGAAAAAATCCTTATCTGCCAGAATTACGCGCTGACCAAACTCAAGAATGTGCGCGTAATTCCGCAGACGCATAAGATGATTGGGCAGATTTGATGTCGAACTATAGGGCGGCTGACATTTGACATGTCAGCCGCCTATTTTGTATGAAATACAGAGGGGGGACGGACTACTTACAGGAAAATCTTGCCTTTTCGGGGGCAAAGTCATAGAATATAATTAAGTAGCACAGGAGGAATAAACATGGCAGCATTTCGCATCAATCGGACAAATGA
>SVCA01000003.1 GCA_015058625.1 Pseudoselenomonas ruminantium
TTGCGAAGATAATGGTAATGTTACCGTGGCTCTAGGGCTTGCATTGTCCCCATCTGACTTCTTGTATACGCTAACGACAATGTTCTGTATCTTGTTATCGCTGTCACCGTTGATGTTGTTGATAGTCTTGCCCAAGGTAGCCGTAGAACGCCATTCAGAGCCTAACGTATCGCCCAGGAACTTTGTCATATCTCTAGCGTTGGAAGCCTTGTCTACGCTGGACTGTTCTCCATCTGGATAGCGTGGAGTTCTTGACGGATCATCATCATCCTTGTTATTCGTGACAACAGCATCAAACCCAAGACTTTTAAGATATTCTGCTTCTAGTTCAGCATAGTTTTTTGCCGAATCTGACTCCCTCCCCGCTGCCATCTGCGAAAATTGGACAGAATTCACCGATGCCAGGCCATACGAAGCCATTGCCATAAGCAGTAATGCTAAAAACGCTTCCAGTAGCACTACACCCTTTACCTTTACTTTAGCTTTCTTTGCCATTTTTACTCACTCCAAACTTAAATCCATGTACATGACTTGAGACCTGCTTCCTTCAGCTTCTTTATGTCTGCTTCATCATTTGTAAGCAGCGTAAGCCAGGACTCATCTACCTCGTAGATATCATCTCTGCTATAGGGCAGACCAAATTCTGCATCAGCATCATTTGCTAAGACCTGAATCTTTGTGTCCGTCTTCCCCACGATTCTACAAGGAATAGGTAAAATTTCATCTTCTCCAGGCTTATTGAGCCATGCCCCGGTAATATGTTCATTAATGTCCTTTGCCCATCCAGATTCAATCCGTTCTGGATAGTTCATATCAAAAATAGCTTCCGCTACAACTTTTCTTACATAATCATCAAATCCATAATCATTTGCCAAGCAGACAGGCAGCAAAGAATACTTTGTTATCCTGTTACAAACATCCTCATATTTCTCTCCGTTTTTAAGCAATCTGTTGGCCAGCTGCTTGTCAAATTTCCTGATAGAATCCAGCTTAGGTAAAACGAAAGGTGTTTTCCCCGACAAAATATCATTTATTTCCATTACTGGATTATCCAGGCATAGTATAACATCTTCGCTTTTCAGCAGTTCAATCTTACGGACAAACTTTTGTGCGTACTCAAAAATGCTTTCCTCATACTCATCCGGTGAAATCCGATAGTCAGCCTTATAAACTAATTTAGCCATGTAGGGGGAAGCATCACGAAGAAACATACTACCTGTTTCAGGACTCTTCAAATCGTACTTCAAGAATAATAAATTACACGCGATAGTTCTGTCCCGGACAATTTCATTTGAACCTAGCGATAGGTTCCTGCTGGTGTTCCGATAATAAAAGAGGAAACAATCTCTCTGCGCTTTTCTATAGGCAGATTCGTTCATGACATAGTAATTGCCACTGGATGACTCTTTAAGAACCCCTCCGTACACACGAGGATCAAGCAATCTTCGATTCCCTAAATCTATGTCTTCAGCCAAATGGGATGCAAGTTTCTTCCACTCTCCACTTGGTTCTATATAGATAAGTTCCATATCCGTCCCTCTCATGTACATTACAAGTCAAGGGAGCAAATGCTCCCTTGAACCTCATGCAAATTTTGTTATTGTGCGCCGATATATGCCCGAATCTGGTCTTCTTCATCGGCACCGCCACAAGTGGAATAGATTTCATAAGTTCCACTGTCAAACTTGTAAGGATTGCCCCACATATCAACTGCACCAGAAGTAGTCCAACGCCCATCGTTGCCGTTTTGACTATTGGGTGCCAGGAACGGCCCATGTCTGCGGGAGTCCACAGCATCAGAAGCCTCAATGTAACCAAACAGCTCAGGAAAACCATCTGAGAAGTTGACATCATGAACGTAGAATGCCTTATACTGTACGGCTGCCGTTCTAATCTGCTCAATTTCCTGTGTAGTAGTCGTTCTCTTGGCACTATCCGTATCTACCAGCGTAGAAACCGCGATTGCTGCCAGAATAGCGATGACGATAATGTAGAATGCAGTTTCCATGGTGAGAATTGCCCCTCTAAGCTTCTTGGGCAGTCCCACGGTTCCCGTATTCTTAGCCAAAGCCATATTTTCCATTTGTTTTCCTCCAATCTGGTTCAAATTGAACCACTTTCATACATTCTATATTTATCATACCAAGTAAAACTTATATCAAATTACAATTTTATAGCTTATCACAGCCCATGATATGCTATTGAGTTAGCTGGAAGATTATCTGCTTGGCTGATATCGATAGAAACATTTTCTCCTGTCGTACTGGTTGTACTATAGACAATGAAGCCAGAGTTGCCATCATTTTCATTGCTGTCGTACACATAACCGTACTTATTGCCCCACGGATCACGGTTATTATTAGGCAGATTTGCAATCCACGGGCCTTTCTTCGTTGTAGTGTCTCTCTTGGTGAGGTCTTCCAGTGAATCAGGATACTTTTCCATATCGTAGTGGTAATGGCTTATGGCACCACCGATTGTTGTCACATCCGTTAGTGCAATCTGAACCTTTGATTCATCCATGGTCGGGATAAAGTTACTAAACATATAGCCACCGATGAGAATGACCGCTATGATAAAAAAAACTATTTCCAGAGTAAGAACTGCCCCTTTTAGTTTCTTTCTCATTTAGAAGCCAGCCCCCTTCATATTGGAAAGCTGATTCGGCAGCTGCTGGAGAGGCCATTCCACAACCAGGAAAAACAAAATAAGCGAAGCATAGATGGGAACCAGGATTGTTGCAGAAACCTTATCCCCGATCCCCTCCGTAGCCACTTCCAGCTCGTCATGGTAGATTTCAGCTTCGGATTTCATGATTTCTGCGGTTTTACTGGTTTCAATACCAGTTTCCAGCATCGCATAAAGCCCACGGTTCAGGACATGCTCATAATCTGCCTTCTTGATAGCCTCAGGCATGGAATCGCCCCTATCCATGTACTCAATCGCCTTTTTGAGTATTTTCTTCATATAGGCATTATCAATGGCAAGGGCTGTATACTTAATTGCTTCCTTGGATGTAATATTCGCCCCCATACAGATGTAAAGCACTTCACAGAAGATGTAATGAATACGGTAATAGGCTATATCCTTATAGAAAGGAACCCGCAGGGCCAGCAAAGACCATTCAATAGGATTGTTCCGCTTGTAGGTCTGCACTGCTGCATAGGTGATGAAAATCACCAATGGGATAATCCACCAGAACACCGCAAAGAATTGGCCAACTTCAAGTGTTACTCTGGTAAGCAGCGGAAGTTCCATATTGATGTTCTTGAAAGCATCACTGATTTTCGGAATAAGATAATATATGGCAAACATAAACGCTCCGAACAGCAGCACCAATGAGATTTTAGGCATAATGGTTGCAGCCGCAATCTTTCTCTCTACCGTTATCTCTTCCTTCAACTGCTCGATAATCTTGCCCATAAACTCATCCAGATGGCTGGTAGACTCACCGACCTTAATGAACTCAATCACAAAGCGAGGGAAAACATCAGGATGTTTTTCCATGGCAGGAGAAAAATCAGAACCGGCCTTCATCTGTTTGAGGATATCTATAGCGGTATCCCTCATCATCTTCTTTTCGCAGGTTCTAACATACTCCTCCACGCAGTCTTTAAGCTGCCTCCCGGCCTTATGATGTCGATAAATAATTTTGATGAAGTTCATGATGTCGATTTTCTGAACTTTTTCACCAAAAAGACTCATACACTCACCCACTTCCTTTTAATCTTTACCAATATGATTAATAACATCGGCAAGCTCGGCCTGGCCAGATTTAACCAGAGCAAGACCCTTTTCCCACATAGACTTGAAATGGTATTCCTTCAACAAGTCTTTCACGCTATGAAAATCATTCTGATGCAAAAGCGCATCACGAATCTTGTCATCAAAGACGATATACTCTGGCACAGCCAGACGATGAAGAACGCCATTATGACACTTGGAGTTAGAGCACTTCCCCCACTCCGTAACAGGACAACGCTCACGAAGATAGTTTTCTCCGTCTGAAGGAACAAGATACTTCAATTCTTCTGGCGTAAGAATCGCCTTCTCCTGCGAAGTAAGTACATGAGGCCTAGAGCAATCCGGACACAAAATAGGGATAAGACGCTGACAAAGGATAAAGCGCATCTCTGACAGGATAGCCAAAGGATCAACCCCCAAATTGAGGAGACGTAAAATCGCCTTATGGCAGTTCCCGGCGTGAAGGGTCGAAAACATTTTGAGACCAGTCTGCGAAGCCTTCATTGCAGCCTCAGCTTCCACGTTGTTACGAATTTCACCAAAGAGGATAATGTCAGGGTCTGAACGCAATGCCGAATCAAGAGCTTTCAGTGCAGAAAGATTTGTATCCTCATCATTTGTTTCTCTGACCTGAACCTGCGTGAAGCGTTCATCCATGATTTCTATTGGATTTTCGATGGTATAGACATGCAGCACACTTTGCCTGTCCTGGGCCAGATTCCAAAGATAATCCAGGTAAGCATACAAAGAGGTTGTTTTGCCAGTACCTACCGGCCCAGCGTTCAGGAACATACCACTGGAGGATTTGTAAAGGGTATTTTTGATGGTCTCCAAATCTTTCCCAAAGAAAAGTTTTTCCAGAGAGACACGATTGCTCCGCTGGGGCATGAGTCGGATATCCAGCTTTTGAACAAGGTCACTAGCACTACCGACAGGAACAGTCGATAGACGGCAGCGGACTGTAGTAAGGCCTTGTTGCATTTTGAACGACCCATTATTTGGCATAAGTTTATTGGCAGAGTCAGCATTGGAAGTTTCATCCTTGCCTTTGATGATATTTGACAGTATATCGCCGTCTTCAGCGTTAAAATCAAACTTATGGGTCATATCCCTTAAATCGCCATTGATACGCATCCAAACATAAATACCATCGCTGTACGGCTTGATATGAATATCTGAGGCATCCATAGCTACGCCCTGCGTCAATACATCATCAGCCTTCTTCTGTAATGGCGAATCGTTAATATCTCCAGTATAAACATCCGAACTTCCTCTACGGCTTTTGGAATAAATGGAGATGTTATAGTATTTTTCCAAAGCACGGCGAATATTATTCTCGTCTGTAAGCAGCAGGTCAACCCTCTTGCCCAGGCTCGTTTCAAGCATCCCCAAATTTTGAAGCGTATTGCTGTTATAATCAGCAACGAGCACTGCTTTATCACTTTCCATTGCAATAGGGATAACCTGAAACTGGGAAACAAGATTATCAGGAACGCTGTCAATGATATCCTGGGGAATATCTTCATCGGCTAGTTCTTTATCATAATACTGACCAGCCTTTTTCAATTCATTGAGTATGGCATCTCCTGCAAAATCGAGATTCAAAGAATCAGCCATCAATATTCCACCTTTCGTGTAATCTCCTTGACATCAAGGCTAGAATCCATAATAAACGGAGTCAGCATAATATATACTTCAGCGTAGGTTTTGCTGCGATGATGGAATTTGAAGAGTTCCCCAAGAATTGGCAGATTCATGAGGCCAGGAATACCAGACAGATTATCGAGGTCAGTAACACTCATTAACCCTCCAATAACAAGACTCTGGCCAGATTTTACATGCGTTGTGGTATTAATCGTTCTAGTATTAACCTGCGGAGCACGGGTAGACCCCTGTGTAACGTAACCAGAAATATTAGATACCTCTGCATTAATTTTCAAAGAAATATCCTGCGTTTCCGTATTGATTACGGGAGTAACTTCCAGGGTAGTCCCTACATCCTGATAAGTTACCGTTACATTGGTACTGGTGGATGTAGAAGTCGTACTCATAACCGGCACTTTATCGCCAAACATGATTTTGGCCTTTTCACCATTTCTCGACAGCACAATAGGACGACTGATTACCTTCCCTTTTGAAAGGGCTCTTTCTGCTTGGAGTGTAGCACCAAACGAGAATTTAGGCAACCATTTGCCGGTAAGTGTATTTTCGCCACCAGTTTCAGCTCCCGTATGAGAATAAGACGGCATCGTGTAGGTAAGACCCAAATTAAGGTCTTTACCATGATTAATTTCGATTAACTGCGCAGCCAGAAGGCATTGAGATACCGGCCTATCAATTTGTTTGATTCTCTTTTTAGCTTCAGCAATCTGGTAAGGCGTTGCTGTTATAGATACGGTTCCCGATTCACTGTTGACATAGATTTTACTGTCATCAATGCCCATGGACTTGAATTCTTCCTTCAATTTGTCCTTATCAGCGTAGGAAACATTAAACACCATACTTTGAAGCATTTTATCATCAGAGGAAACAATGATATTGTTCCCTTCCATCATCCAATTAAAGTTAAAGGCGCGTGATAAAAAGTCAAGAGCTTCCTTGACCGTAACATTATCCAGTTTGGCATATACCTTATCTGTAAGATTGCCATTGACAATAACGCCTTTATGGGCAATACTCCCCAGTGCATAAAGAGATTGTGCAATGGGAGTTCCCTGCCAATTGAAATTATATGTTCCCTCAACCACTTCAGGTGGGGGAGCATCAACATAAGTGTCCGAGACATCATCATTATGTGTTTCTGCCTTGTAGACACTAACCACCTCACCACCATTGCTCTCCAAATTTCTAGGGGCATTAGAAGGTTTATTCAAAAAACGTGAATAATCGCCTTTTGAAGAGCTAGTGTGAGAAGCGTTGATAATAGACCTTATCCGGTTCAAAAAATCACTAGGCCCGTCACCATTACTTGTTCCTTGCGCTGCTTCATCAATGGGAGTTGTAATGTCAACTATTTTTTTATTTTCTTTAGCAATAGCATCCATCTCCGCTTGCTGAGCTGCCTGATACTCCTCATAAAGGGACTTATATTTCTGGGCAGCTTCTGCCTGAGGCAAATCAACATTCAAAACAAACGAAGTTGTGCCAACTAACATAGCTGCTGCTATTGCTTTTCTCAAATTACCTTTATTCAAAACACTCACTCCTCGCATCACGGCTTAATCTTAATCTGTCTGCCATCCTCAAATGTAATACCATCTCCACCAATATATGCAATTCTTCCGTCATTATAGGTTTCCCCTACAGAAACGACCTTGCCATCCCCCATGATGGCAACATTTTCCTTTTCATTGTTTCCAGTAATAACCCCTTGGACAACATTTGAAGCAGCCGGAGCCTGTGGTGTAGTCGGTGTCGGTGAAGGCACTGTCATTCCAGCTGGAATATTGGGTCTAGGAACATATGGAATCTGAGGAAGTGCTCTCGCAGATGCAGGGATTTGCCCAGGTGATTGAGTAAGACCTGGAGCATTTGGATTATCAAAGTTAACACCTTCTTTGAATGGATTTTCTATTCCAGCGCCAGTCTGTGCTGTTGCCACTTGCATTGGATTATTCTGTGACGATGGAGCAGTTTTTTCCGTTGCCTGTTGTTCCACAGGTGGTCTTTGTGGCAATGAACCTTTCTTGCTGCTTCCCCCATTGAAAAGCTTCATACCTGAATATACGGCTACCGCAACCAAAATTGTCACAACACCCAAAAATGCAAACTTTGGTGCACCTTCAAGGTTATTTATCTTATTCAAAAGCCCATCTGATGAAGCTGAAACGTCACTATCTACGGTTTCAGCATATTCATCATCCAAATAGCTGCTATCCGTGGGAGCTGGTTCATAATCATCATCAGCGGACTTTTTCTTAAATTTGCGCAAGAGTCCAGGCAGGATTCCACCAAATTTGCTATTCTCAAGCTCATCGCCCTCGTCACTTAGCCTGGGAACATCATCGTCAAAATCCTGTTCCATTGCCTGGTCTTCTTTGTACATATCGTCCAAGTCTTCCCAGTCATCTCCCTTTTTCGGGAAAAGTTTCTTCAAAACCCCCAACACTTCGCATCCCTCCTTCCATTTACTTTATATAAATACGATAGTTGATACTTGTGCTAATAAGACCATTCTTAGGAGTCATGGAAACCTCCATCAGGTTCATTAGAGCATCCTTATCACCAAAATTCTGAAGAAATTTGATGGTATTTTCATAACTGCCCTCAAAAGAAACATTGAAGGATTTTGACACATCACCTTTTTTCTCGTTTCCCGAACTGTCTGCCTTATAGTCCAGCATTTTCAGGTTATTCCCCTGAATAGCCAGGAGAACATCTGCTTGGATGTAATCAACCTTATCCCTGGATACAGGTCTGTATGGTTGAGAAGAAATCATAATATTTTTTTCCTGAAAATCTGAAATATCCTTTTTCATCCGAGCAATCTGTTCTTTCACTTTAAGAGACTCATGATAATTGTAGACGGTTTTACCTGCAAGAGAAACGGACAGGAATCCGAGGATGATAACAATAACCGCCAGCATTAGAAGGGGTTTATTCTTTTTCAGTGACTTGTCGGAAAGCACTGTTTTTAGTGTTTCAATCACTTTCCTTCCCCTCCTTCCTTCTTATTATTCTTCTTAGCTGCAGGATTTACCGCTCCAGCTTTCCCCATAATGATATCGGCCTGAAGAATATCTTTGTTATTGCGAATGGACGAAATCATGGGGTTCTTGAAGAATTCATCACTTTGAAGATTGACAATGTAGTTATTGAACGCCATCTGGTCCTGGCTCATAGCTTCCAGCTTAATATAGTTAGCAGTAAAATTTCCCGATTTATTGCCAACTTTCAAGCTGGTAAAATTACAATTCTTTGGCCGGGACTTAATCAGAAGATCGTAAGCCTTCATAGCTTCAGGATTTTCATTCTTTGCCCTCTTGATAGCTTCCAGTTCACTGTCAATCATGCTGATATTAACTTTAGCTCTATCGGCATCAGCCTTTAATCCCGCATCAACCTTAATGGAACCAAAGTACATCATGGCTGCAGTTTCAGCCAAAACGACAACAGCCAGAACTCCTGCCACCCCAGTCAATGTTCTCTTCGCCATCTTTGTCCAGTGCCGTGCGCGGGCGTTGGCTTGCATATTGGGAGGCAAGAGATTACAGTTTTTTACCGCAATGCTGGAATGTTTTTCCGGGTAGACGATATCATCATCATCAAACCCTTGCATAAAAGTTCCAACAAAAGCCAACCACTTATAGATATCCTGTGGCCGGATAGAGGCATTGACAAAGTTTGGAAGAGTAAACTTCTTATCGTAGATATTCTCATTGACAAAGTGCATATTACGGATGGCCGATTCATCCGAGAAAAGAATCATCTTGAGGTCTGGCGATACAGAGCTGAAATGCTTTGTGGCAGCCACCTTCATCAAGGCATAGGCCTTGATAAAGGCCGTTTCCCCAGCAACGATATCAGCCATCAGAGAATTTGCATCCATGTGCGGGGCATCTGACCTAAAAATACCTCCAGCTGGCGAGAATGTTACAATCGTTGCCTCATTGGAAAAAATTTCGGCAATGGCATAATCACTATCCCACACCTGATTCCCCCGGATAAACGCCGTAGAATAAGGCTCTACGGAAACCAGGGAAAAAAGCTCCAGCTGGGCTGCCTTGGAAAGCATCTCCACAATCTTCTTCTTCAGCACAAAGATACTCTTTTGAGGCTTCGGAAAGGGAGCTTTTATTTCCAACGGATCGATAATAAAGTAATCTCTCAGGCTGTCTACATTCATTTCCTGCATAATGCGGTTCTTCAATACAGCTTCTGCTGAAGGTTCAAAACAGGAAACATAGGAAAAGAGTGAATCTGGCAGCAGGACATAAACTTCCTCAAATTTACTTTGCGTAATTTCGCCCACGTTTCGGAACATTTTCCGAAGCTTTTGAATGGCTAGATTTTCATCTCGCATAAAGAAACTGCTGTAAGCCTCTGGCAGTTCCTTGGTCATTCTTACATCAATGACATTTTTCTTTTTGACCTCAGCGAACATCAGCTGAGTCTTGTCTGGTCTAATGTATAAGCTAATCAAGAGAGACTGCCTCCTTTCCTGTTATTCAGCCGGAGCAGTCAGATTCCACCGTTCATCAAGCTTTGCCGAAGACAGAACCTTAAAGACTTCATCCGATACCAGATTGATAACCTTAAAGTTTTCATGTTTTACGCGATTGTATATCATGGCCAGATCACGAACAGCTGAAGAATCAATATGTTTGGTTTCCTGAAAGTCAACCGTAACTTTCATTGCGCCCTGCTTATAGGCTTCTTCCAGTTCGCTTTTCACAATCGATGTATTGATAAGATTGAACTGCTTAGGTACATGGATAACAGCGGTATCACCAATTACATTAACATAATCCATTTTCAAATCCTCCTTCTACATGGTAGGTCGCTTCACTTTGATTGTAACGGCACTCACATCATCATGTTTTGCTTCTCCGTAACCATCTTCATCATTGTGATAAAGCAGTTCGGAGAGGCCATCACTAGCAAAGACCAGCTCATCTACCCCATTCAAACTCATTTCCTTTTCATCATAATCTACATCTGGGAACATGCCTAAAAGGTAATTTCTACAATCCATCTTTTCATATCCATGTTCTCCTATATATTTAACATAAAAGCTAGGAATACCGGCTGTACAGTATTTCAGCATATTATCTTTAAAGTTTACATAAAAAGCCACTGCAGCTGCTGGAGTAAGTTCATTACCAGGAGTAGAATCCATAATAACGGAATTGGACTTCTTCATAACATCAGCTAGGCTTTTAAACCTGTGAAGTTCATAAAGCTGAAGGTTTTTCTTTAAAAGTTTTCGGATACTGCTGACAAATGGATAACTTTCCGGCCCATGGCCTGTACAATCATAAAGAAATCCGTAAAGAATACCTTCATCTTGAGAGCTTTTCGGTGCAATCCAATAGTCAAATCCATCACCCGAAAGTTCATCGTACGGGGAAAAGAGCGTGGAAATACTCACCCAATCATTATCCAGCTGCTTAGGGAGCTGTTTTAGTTGCTCATTTTTACGCGATTCATATTCTTCGCGATGAGCAGCAGAAAAAAACTTACTGTTGAAGAATGAGTCTATATGAGCTGCCAGAAAAATATTTAATTGCCGGTCATCCAGTGGTGGCAGATATATTTCAGCCTTACTATTGGGAAGAAAGGCATCCACCCCAAATATCAGAATATAACTTTCCTGGCCCTCTACAGTATCTTTCACTACAGAGGCGAAACTCATACCGTTCATATCTGGCAGTTTATTATCCGCTATAATAAAGACAGGCATATATTTCTGAACCTTATGCAGACCTTCCACTCCATCCAAAGCAATGTGGATAGTTGTGTTGAAACGTGGACTAACCTTATCCTTAATCCACTCTCGTATTTCCTCAGCTTTTGGCGAAACCACCAGAATACGAAGCCTTGTCATCCAAGAACGCCCCCACTATCTACATTAAACTTGGGAACCAGAAAGCTGATGGATGTATCCATCCTTTTTTCCCGGTAAGGGATACTGGCTGATAGAGATACATAGGAACCATCTTCAGCAACTACCAGATATTCCACCGCCTGGAGCATATACCAAAAGCCACGGCTGCGGTCTGTTGTTCCTGTATAATCACCCCAATCAAGATTTCCCATTTCGGGGTCATTGGCAAGTTCTCGCAGCTGCATTTGATAGTTTTTCGCATTAAAGGGTTGTGGCTTTGAAGAGATTCTGACCGTGATATCATTTTCGGATATCCTAATTTGTGTGTGAACCTCTGCTTCAGCCATTCCCCTGACATCATATTTGGCTGCATTCACAACAGCTTCATCTACCGCGATATTAAAATATGTATTGACCTTTTGAAATGCTTTCGTAAAAACTTCCCGCATTTGTTCCTGAACAGGCTCATAGTTCTGATAGCCTATGAATTTGTAATTAAGTTCACGCAACAACTTTAATCCCCCTCACCATTCTGTAAGCACCGGAACTACTCTGGTAATGATTTTTCCAACAGGAACCGGCCCTGTATATCTACCATCAAGACTATTGACTTGATCGCCCAATGGAAGAAACTGTCCGTCCGGCACAACATGAAGGCCTGTCATAACCGGCATTGGATTACCTGACGAATCAAACTCTTTGATAAGTCCTTTCTCTTCGCCATTTATGAGAAGAACCCCATCCATAACACCATATGAATCCCCAGCAATTGCACCTACACGCTTCAAAAACTGTTCGTTACCTTTTCCATAGGCCCTTTCCTTCATAAAGGTGTAGACTCTCGTTGGAGGCTCGTAAACCACAATATCGCCACGCCTAATATTCATTCCAGGAATAGCCAGATAAATCCCTAATGGGAGGCTTCTTGTAATATTAACGTATATTATTTTAGGAGCGAAATTTATAAACAGAATAAATATTGTTACCAAGGACACAACAATAATCCGCTTCCTTTTTTCCCTATCCATCTCCAGATACATAAGCTATCCCTCATATTAAACGGAATCTAACGCCAAGCAGGTATCTGAACCCTTAATCTAAGCCTATCAGAAAATATGTTAAAAAAATTACAACTTTTTATGTCCAAAAAACAAGGGCTGAAGATATAAACTTCAGCCCTTGCTAATACGGAGAACTATATTTAATTTTAATCACACCAGCAAATAATCAATCTCCCTGTAAAAATCCTTCAGGTACTTCCCTACCACAGTAGGATGAATCCCGTCACAAGCATCAGCGATTTCACAGGCGGTGGACATAGGGCTGTTGCATTTAGCCGTAACCACCATCTCTAAAAGTCCCTGGTCATGGTTAAGCCTATGGTTATCCATGATATTGATAATGGCCCTGTAATTCACCATCCGCTGGTTTATATTTGCAATAAAGGCCGGAGAGACGATATCCGTTTTTCCAAGCTGATCCAACCTTTTTACCAGCATGGAAAGGTCAGACAACGCTTTTACCATGTTAATAAGCCGTGGAAGGTAAAAAACATCATCTTTTGATATGCGAAGCAGTATAGCATAATTAACCACCATCTCCAGCAGTCTCACATCCCAATTGTTGAGTGTTGAAGATGAAATGAAGAGCGCACTACTGATTTTTACCTGCGGTTTATCTTCAGCATAGTACAATCTCGCCATCTTCTGCCAATCAGCAGGTAATGTCTGCAATAGGGTATCCGTGAGTTTATAAGTGATCATCCTTCTTGATTGTTTTAACCAGGAGAATCGGAAAACCTGAGAAGTCTTGGAAAGACCGCTATTACTCAGATACTGCTGATAGAAACTTACCATATCTTCCTGTTCTTTGTAGAAATCCTTATTAAAAACAGCCTTAATTGCTCTACGAGCCAGAGAATTTCTCGTGTCAGTCCTGACCTGATTATACATATCTCATCACCGCTTCCTTAGCTTAATGCCATAACAAGACAATGGGCAACGTGCACCTGCCCCCAGAGATAAATACGGAAAGTTTTTGCCTCTGCCGTCATTATCCTAAAGATAAGAACGGCATCGGCAAACAGGTTAATTATTCTGCTCTATTCTATTTTTAATCTTTTTCAGTGAGGGCAAGAATCTTAACGGTCAGATAAGACCGGCAAGATTCCCATCTGGCAGCTTTAAGAGCTGCCCCCTTTTCGCCCTGGCCACTAAGGGCATCAAACTTTTCCTTCATCTTGGTACAATGCTCTTTTATCGCCTCCAGTCTCTTGATTTCTGGAGCAATCACCTCCATAAACCACTTATGCGTATCATTTTGCGGATTGCCGGTATTCGGTGGCTCCGGCACTTCGCTGTCCTCTTTACTCTTTACCTGACGGGTATCATCTCCAGAAGGAGCACTGGCCTGGCCTGAAGTGTCATCAGCAACAGAATAAGCATTATCACTAGCGTATTCCTCTTCATCAGCCTCTGCTGTACCATCATCGCCATCATCCTGATAATCTTCTTCCATATCCTGAGGCTCATCTTCAGGCTCATCAAGGTTCTGGAAGTTACTGCTGGAAGAATCCACTGTATTGGTATCAGCATCTGTCTGGATGGTATCAGCCTGTTCCCCGGCAGAATCATCCTCCTCATTCTTCAGACTCTGTTTGTAAGCAACAATTGCTTTATAGGTGTTTTCCATCGCACCACTGAAGATATCATCCAGAACCTTATCCTGTTCTTCATTAGGAAGCCCGGAAATTTCAACTGCCACAGAAAGATTAATCTCATGGTCATGAAGTGCCATTCTTGCCCGTGGAATAAGACGGAGCAGATTTTTTTTGCGTTGCAGAGCCGAAGGATTAATATTCAATACAGATGCGAAGAAACTTTTGAATTGGCCACGCCCTTTTGGTTTTCCCTGCTGGTTATATAAAAGTTTTACATATGGTTCAAGTTGTTCAATTTCCCAAATCTCTTCCTCAATCGTCTTATCCTTTCTTTGACCACAGTTTGCCAGGATAAGGGAGAAATTTGCTTGCTGTTCAGCAGTGATTACTGCATCTTGCGTTGAGCCATTGTTATCAACCTTAATGTGCATATCTTCAAAATGCCGGATCACACAGGGAACTTCGCGGACATCGGTTTCCCCATTTTCAAGCAGCATTTCCCAGGCAGCCCTTCTTCGATGGCCCGAAATAATCATATAGCGGCCATCATCCATCGGTCTGACCTCTATCGCTTCCAAATGAAAATGGTTGGAGGCTATCATCCCTGCCAGACTGTCAATATCGCGAATGCCGTACATATTGTATGGGTCAGGAACCAGTTTACCAATATCAATCTTCACAATGTTTTCTTCGTTTGCATTGTTCTGGGAGCTTTTTACCGTAGTAGTGCTAAGAAACTGTGCAAAACCGCCGATTTTATTCTTTTTTCCCATTACCAAAGAACCTCCTTGCCAGTCATATCTGCCTGGATAACTTCACCCAATTTAGTACCGAATCGCTTAATATCCCTTGCGTACCCCGCCGATGGACAGAGTTCAAATATGGCCTTTCTGTTGTTTACAACCTTATCCAGCCATTTTTGCGTGTTCTTACCGCCCCTGACAGTCGGGAACATATTATACTTTGCAGAAAGCTCATTCCATACCTCAGAGCACTCTGACGTATACTGATTGATAAGAACGCCTCGTATTTTCATAGATGTTCCCAACGCCTTGTTATAATTATCCAGTTCTTCCTGCAGCTGCTCTATACCAGCAAGAGAAAACCTATTGGGAAGTGTAACCGCAATGATATCATCCATAATCATCAAGCAGTTTAGTACGGGGATATTGGAATCTGGTGGATTGTCTACAATGCAGATATGATAGGAGTCCTTAACGGATTCCAAAGAACGCTGCAAAATATCATGCTGCGCCTTGGAAGTATTCTTTAAGACCTCATAGTTAGCCTGAATCAGGCTGGCATCCGAAGGAATAATATCGATATTCTCATATCTCGTATGCTGTATAACCTCTTTAGCATCCCTTTCATCAAGAAGGATGTCGGAAAATGTAAGCCCTCCCTGGTCAGCATCGAACCAGTACGAAATATTTCCCTGCTTATCCGCATCAATAACGAGCACCTTTAGACCTGACTGGGCAAAAAGGTATGCTGTATTGAAAGCCGTGCAGGTCTTTCCCACGCCGCCCTTCCAGTTTATAAACCCCAATGTTCTCATAAGCCTTATCCTTTCATAACCTTTCTGCCCGAAAGTGGTTCAATTTGAACCACTTTCGGACTGGTACAAACCAAAATCACATAATACAAGATGGTATAAACACAGCCGTCATGATATAATAAAAGTTAACATGCTCTAGTAAAGGAGGCCCCAAAAGCCATGGAAACTTTTGATGTACGAGCCAGAATCATCGAATTGCTCAACGAAAAAAACATGAAGAATGCCGAGTTAGCCAGAAAAATTGGCTGTGACAGGCGCACTGTAGCATACTGGAGCACTCATCAACGAGCATTCAATGCCGATATGCTTCTGACTGTATGTGAAGCCCTTGATATAACTCCTAATCAATTTTTTAAGCTGGATGAGATAAAATCAACTCCAACAGCCAGTGAAACCTTATTGAAACTCAATGAGTTAAACGAAAGTGAATTAAAAGAAAAGCTTGCAAAACTAAGAAAAGAGCAATTTCTTGTTGAGCTTGCTATATGCGTACAAGAAGATCCAACCTTGATACCAACAGCCTTTAACTTAAAATCTGGCAAATCATGATGAATTATCTTTATCCATTAGGGGACATCCCTTTAAGTTTTTTTCTAAATTTGAAAATTTACCCTCCAGCTGCTTGATACTTTCTTCCAGCTGGAGATTTTTTATGCCAAAAAGTGCATCCATATACTCAGCCAGAGTCATTCCATGACCTTCAGCTAGAACTTTCCAGCTACTCAAAGACCTGGGAATTGAACTGCCGTTTTCATAGCGGTATAGAGTCATAAGACTGATACTGCTTATAGTGCTGAGTTCTTTTATGCTGATTCCAACTGATTTTCTGACTGTTTTAAATCGCTCTGAAAAAAAATTGATATTTTCATCTGGCCTTGCCATAGTCAATCATCTTCTTTCATGCAGTCAGCAATGTTGCTAAGTGCATCTCTAAGCACCTCAGTCATTCTGACAGCTTCTTCGGGCAAAATCGAACTGGTAAAAGAACTCTTATTGAGTATTTTCAAAAGGTCTTCTTTTAATTTTTCGCATTGTCTAAGCTCTTCACTATAAGCAAAATAGCCTTCGTTGGAAATTGAAACCAGTGAGTATAGTTCCTTGCTGATGTACGAAAGAAAGTCAATCAGGTTATTAACTGCATCAACGGTACGAGTCGAAAAATCAGTAGCATTGGCCTCATCCGCAATGTCCTTTAAAGATTTTTTCACCTCGCGCTGAAAATCATTAACCATATCCTCCAGCCTGGATATCTCCCCATTTTCAATAACCTTCCTAAGCTGCAGGTTTTCATTTTTCAGATTTTTGATGAGCTGATTTTGCTCATCAATCTTTTTTTGCATGAGTACATATTCTTGAGGAGGTATGACCTTAACATTTGAATCCCCGGCAATCTTCTCATTCCCCATGACAATCTCCTTTCCGTTCAGAAGATTATATCTTCAGAACCGGTAAATCAATCCGTTCCTTCAAGCAAACCTTTTATTTTTTCTGATGGATTTAATTTATCCAAATTTTTAATCATACTTTTCCTTTTTGCTAACCTGTCTGCAATTAACCTCACTGTATCGTTACCAGCACGATGCAGAACGAGCATATTCTGTTCCCGCTCTTTTTTTCGGCTAACAGCCATTTTATAAAAACGCTCAAATTGAGCACGAACCGTGCTAACCGAATCAGACTGCATGTTACAAAGAGTATCCCAGCCAATTTTATTCACAGTTTCCTCGATTTCCTCCGAAGAAAATTGCGGGGGCGAATAAATAAAGCAACGCTTAACTTCTTTGTAGACTTCTTCCCAAGCTTCATCAAAATCTTTAACATCATTACCGATAACAGTTTTTTCCAGGCTTTCGATTGTTTCAATGATTTCAGCAAGAGAAGGGAAAAAAGTTTTTGTTCTAATCAGCTTATCCATGGCTGTTTTTATTTCAGCAAACGAATAACCTTCTTGAACCAAGCTGATAGAATAAAGCAAAATCCCGTTATCATCCAGTTTTGATTGCGGATACATATTTTTATAAATCAGCAGTGCGTCCGAAACGGCTTTTGCATCAGCTAGATTTTTTTGCGCATTAAGTTCCTGTTCTGTTTGTTCCGTCATAAACCATTTGCCCCTTCACTCATATTACCAGCATTAGCGGTATAATATTGTTCAAGCATACCATGAATATTCTTTTGACTATCTTCCATAGACGGCTTGGCAGATTTATTAGGCATAGGTTTAATGGAATTCAAGGAAGCATCAGGAATATCTGTTGATTTGCTATTGCTTGTATAATTATTATTTTTCTTACCAGCCAATCTTTCAGCAACCGAGGCAACATAATTAAATCCCTTTTTTTCTTGTGCAGTTGATGAAAGAGCGGTTTGTGTTATTGCTTCAACGATAATTTCTTTCCCGTATTTACTGTAAAGATTTTGCAAAGCATTAATTACCAACGGAACAGGATTATACTGGATATTTTCCGTGTATAATTTTATAATCTCAGAAATATCCTCCTGTCCGGGGGAATTCTGTATTGCTCTTGGCTGCTGATTGAGGCTTTCTGAAGTCTCATGAAGCGAGTTGGAATCAAGTTCCTTAGCATCCTGAACCGATAAGTCTGAAGGATTATCTACAAAGATACGCGCGCGCGCACGCGCATCTATCCCCTTTCCTCTTTCTGTCCTCTCTCTATCCTCTGGATAACTATCTGTATTACTCTGTATGTTTATATTACTTATAGTTTGTGTGTCACTTTTTATACACCCCATAGCCACTTTTTGAACACCCTGTTCATTTTCTATACACCGAGAGTTCATTTTTTGTACTCCACCCGAGTATAAATTTTGTACTTTCGGTGTATAGTTTTTGTCACTACCTGGGGTTATACTGCTACTTGTATAATTTTTAGACTCCGATAGTACATTTTTTGTGCTACTGCCCGCAGTAGACAAATGTTTATCCACAAAAGGCTTTACGCTTCCATTTGCCATAGCTTCGCTTAATTCATTGAAATCCATATTAGCAATTTCATTGACTTGCTTTATTTCCTGAATGACATCATCCGCAATATTTTCAGGACAAATATCATCGGATACAAGTTGTTCAGCTGATTCAGGTTCATCCAGCTGTCTTACATAAATTTTACTTGCGCTGTTATAGAATTGTTTGCAGCGTTCTATCAAGCCAATTTGTTCAAGATCACTGAGAATTTTTTTTACAGTTCCATGAGAAACACCGATAACTTCTTCCAGTTTTTTCCATGAATAATAAATATAAACATCTCCGTTATCTTCAAAAAAACCATTGCGATAACTAAGCTGTGCCTGATTGCGCAATATGGCATAAGCAACCTTTGCATTCTGTGTAAGAGAACGATATTTATTGTCTGTATAGAATTGTACAGGCAATTGATAAAACTGCGTGGTGACGAAATTTGTTTTATTGAAACGTGCTCCCATTTTATCATCACCAGCTTTCTAAACGGTTCGTACTATGAAAAGCTTTCATTGCTTTTTCTCTTACACAATAATAATTTTCTATATCGGCAATAGCTTTTTTGGCAATAATCTTTTTATTATCATCGAATGGAAACCACTCTAAAGCGTCCGTGTATTTCACGCCATATTTTTCCAATAGAGAATGAACCTGTGGCGTGGAAAGAAATTTATAAATCTGAGGGAATGTTGCTATAGCTGCCTTCCATTCACTCTTTACAGCATTATCAATATCATAGGTTCCACTCAAATTGAAGAATGCAACACCGATATGGTTCTTGTCGATGACACCATCCTTAACCGGACGAAGGATGTAGCAAAAAGCCGATGTTGAATCCCCGCCAGTTGTGTATGTTACTGATGCGAATTTTTCGATGTAATTTTCTTCCAGGTCTTCTGGAAACCATACTAAATACATGATATTTCCCTCTTTTCTGCTTCATGCACGTTTTTCTTTTGACGGGGCATATATATCACCTCTGCATGTCTTAAACTTTCATTATTTTCCGTTAATTCGCACTTATATTAAGTCGCTTGAAAGAAACTCAGGCAGATGATATAATACAAGTGCGATCTTTAGTTTTTGCAGCCTCTTAGTGGGCTGTTTTTTTTTATGCCTGAATAGGCTGTATTAAAAATCATCTGGTTCATTAACAAACACCTGCTTTATTTTTACTGATTTACAGAGACTGTTATGCCATATCTCTCAAATAAGTAAGCAGTAGAGACCCTGCCTCTGCATGTACGCATGTTTTTTGCATCCAGCTCCTTGTTCGTATCACGGATTATCTCATAGGCTCTGGTGCGAGAACATTTAAAAATCGTTCTCACATCCTTCCAATCAAGCATTTCAGGCCATCTTGCCGTTTTAGCCATTGTAATCACTCCCCATCTCAAAGCAAAAATCAGAAATCATCCGGATCATTAACATGTCCTTTGGGAACCTTGTTCAATATACCGATTAACTTATCAGCCTCTTCTCCACTTTGAACGATTCTGATGTCCTCAGGTATAGTTCTGAAAGGAACTTTTCTATATTGGCTGATAAAATAGTCATTTGTTGCTTTTTCCAACCTTTTATACTTGAATAGACTATTTTTCATGATATTCGCCTCTTTCAAGAAGTTTCACATAAGCCGTTATATCCTTACATCTTCTAGTCTTACGCCTTCATTTCCATCCCAGTAGTCAACCTTTTTAAAGTATCGTGCCAATACTTCCCCAGCTGTAACCGGCTTATCCAACGTGCCATAGGTCAGTTTTTCACGGTTTAGCATGACTAAAAAGCCATAGGAATCCTCATATAGATCATGGAACACCACGATTTCAAAACTTCCTTTATCCAGGGCTTGATAGTCCGTGATGGTTGTAACCTCATCCAATGCCCCATACAATTTATTTACATCGTATTGCAGTTTTTCCCAAAATTCATCCGACATTAACAAACACCTTCCTTATATGGTAAAATAATAATGCAGTCTGTTTATGCAGTTGTGGGGCTGCCACCCCACAGCTGCTCAACAGTGGTATGGAGTGCATTGGCGATGCGAACTGCAATTCGGGCATCTGGCACTCTTTTACCATACTCATAATGCTGGTAACAAATTACCGTTACCCCAGCGATTTCAGCTAATTCTTTTTGCGTTAAACCGTTAGCTAACCGCAAATCTTTAATTGTCATATACCAATGCGCTCCCTTCTAAAAATTAACACTAACATTTGTTTGTGTTACTCACAGTATATAACTAACATTTGTTTGTGTCAATACCTTCTCTGGAGGTTTTATGAATACAAATAGAATAAAAGATACTCGTTTGAGTAAAGGATTGACTCAAAAGCAAGTTGCGGACGAACTAGGTATTAGTGTTGTTGCCATTCAAAACTATGAAAATGGACGCCGCAAACCAGCTTATGATGTTTTAATTGCCCTGGCTGATTACTTCGATGTCTCTCTGGACTACCTGGTAGGCCGGACGGACAACCCAGAGATTAACAGATAACCATATAACAGACTGCACCTTCCCTGCCTTTCGGCGGGGATTTTTACTTTAAGGTATTGCGTTTGCTTAGCAACTGCATTACAATTAATCTAAGGAGGGATTCTTATGGCAAAAACTGCAAATATCAGCTTACGCATCGAACCTGACATCAAGGCCCAGGCCGAGGCTGTGTTCTCCAATCTGGGAATATCCGTAACCGATGCTATCAACGTGTTTTTGCACTCATCTATCTTAGTGGGAGGTTTCCCCTTTCAGCCTAGAAAGCCTAAGTATAGTGCCGAAACACTTGCTGCGTTAAAGGAATCTGATGATATAGCCAATGGCAGGATTCCTGCAAAAAGTTATAGCAATGCAGCAGAACTAATCCGTGAAGCCCAGGAGTCGCTAGATGCTGAAGATTAAACAAACATCACAGTTCAAAAAAGACTTAAAGGCTGCTATCCGTCAAAACTGTGATTTGAAGTTGCTTGAACAGGTCATTGATAAACTGGCCAATCAAGAACCGCTTGAAGAAAAGCATCGTGATCATGCACTGACTGGCAAATTGAAAATCTACCGTGAATGTCATATTACCCCTGACTGGCTATTGATGTATCAAATAAAAGAAGATGTACTGGTTTTGTCTCTTGCCAGATTGGGTAGTCACGCAAAATTGCTACGAATTTAACACAACTAATTTCTTTCCCTGCCGTCTGGCGGGGATTTTTTATTGCTCTTCTACTGTAGCAGTCATACCTTTCTTCATCGCCCAGGCTTTCAAGTCTCTTTCAGATTCCTCCAGGCTGTCACGGTGAGTAAAAGCCTTACAGGTTTTCCAGCCGACTTCTGGCGCACTTTCCGGCTTGTGATAGCGTGGAGCATACTTACCGGCTAAATCCGGCATCACTTTATACGTCCGGCCTCTGCGGTCTACATAAACTGCCAAAACGATTTCCTCCCATCCGTCTGCAGGTTAGTTCAAATATTTCCCTTTAATAGTCTGGGCCATTCATTCGGCTCTCCCAGCACATCCATGATCCGCTGGGCTACTTCAGGAGATGGCCTTCTTTTTTGATTTTCGATGAAATTGTAATGCTGTCTGCTGATTTTACATTCTGAGGCTAATTCAGTCTGTGAAAAATTTCTTTTCAAGCGCAAGTCTCTAATCCAAGTCATCATAAGTTCACCGCCTTCTTGCTACAATTTGTTGACAATATCATTGTACAATGCTACAGCCTGTTTTGTCAACAAATTGTAGCACTATTATATATTTATAGCGACAATATAGAGCAATAAGTGCTACATATTGTCGCTATAATGATATTGAGGTGAAACTCAATGCAGCGACTAAAAGAAATGCGGACACTAAAAGGCAAAAGCCAAGAAGATGTAGCAAATGATCTAAATATTAGTCGGCAATCATATGGACTCTATGAACTTGGCAAAAGAGAACCCAGCAATGAGATGCTGATGAAGCTTGCAGACTACTTCGGTGTAAGCACCGATTACCTCTTGGGGCGTACAGATAACCCTTTGGAAATACTGGGGCTTAAAGATGTTCCCAGCGATTTCATATCTGACCTTAGAGACGCAGATAGCAAGACAATTTACGAACTGTGGAACTACCTTCGTTTTTTGAGTCTGAAAAAAGATGGCGGTTTAGATAGGGATATATCAAGTAAATAACTATTCATGTCTAGGGAACTCAAGAATTGGTTGAAATGGCATAAGAACAAGGAGGATTCATGATGTACATTATTGACCAGGCTCCCTTCAACTCTGATTCTTTCTGCAAAGAAGTGACTGAAAATATAAAAAAGTATGCAGAGATGAATGATTTTAAGTATACAGACCTTTTACGTGCCAAACGGCTGAAAGACCGTGACGGATATGAATGGCACGTAGATGTTGATATGCTGTTAGAGAATATCCCTGTAGTTGATTTTCTAAAAACTGCTCTTGATGAGAGGTATCCAGAACAAACTAAGCTCCTACTTCAGGAATTGTCCTTTTCGACTAAAAATCTTTTGGAAAAAATATCCACTCTCGTAAGCAGCCAGTCCTTTGAAACTACGCTCATAGCCGATTGTAAAGAGATACATGCCAGTAATACAGCAGCAGATGTCTATACAGGGGCTCTTATTGATTATGAAGCCCCCAGAACAGTGATAGGTCTTTTTTTCAACAAGAATTATTGTAAGCTAATTGACTGTGAAGATTTCAGTAAGCTTCTCGATAAAAAGCTTTTAATACAAGGGACTGTTTCATACTTTCAGAAAATGAACTGTTTCCAAATAAAAGCATCCAGTATAAAAGTTATTGGAGAATGTACCAGGTTGCAGAAACTTAACCACTGGGAAAATATTTGCGCAGATATCCTTCGTACCTGGGAGGGTGTGCAGCCATATCCAGAACCAACCAAAAAGCCTGATAAAATTATTCTTGTAGGTAACAGTGACACTCAGGGATATAATGATTTCGTGGAGACATTTAAAAAGAGTTTCGGCAAAAACGCTCCACATTTAGAAAAACATAATGTTGATACCATGACTGTAGAAAATATTGTTCCTGTCCTTGAAAGCCTGCAAAATGAAACAGATATTGACTATGTAGCTATAGTCCGGGGTGGCGGTGATAAGGAGTCACTGGCCCAATATTGTGAACCGTCTATGCTAAGAGCCATTCATGCCCTTGGCAACGTAGTGACTGGCATAGGCCATAGTGACGATAAGCTGCTGTGTGGCAGGGCTGCCCTTTATGATGCAGGAACCCCTACTGCAGCTGCACAGTTCATAAAAACGATGGACAACAATTTTTCCAGCCAAGAAAGGCGCAAAAAAGCTGCTCGGGAAATAAAAGAAGCACTGGCGAGAACGGGGTTCAAAAATGATAAGGAACGCGCTGAGCATTGGGAAAAGGCTTATAAACAGCTGAAGAAGGCTTATGATGAACTGTTAGAAGATAGTAAGACTAAGGGGCTTCGGAGAATACTCAAGAATCTTTTTGGTTAAGCATACAAAAAAGCCTACCAGTTTTTCTGGTAGGCTACATGTTTTTTTTCAGGACAAGAAAGTGGTTCAATTTGAACCACTTTAGAAAGAATGATACAGATGTCTAAAAACCGTAAAAAAATGGCCAATTCGGACATCCAGATGAGGAGATGGTATTATGCCGTCATATAAGAGTGAACGCCGCAACACCTGGTATTGCTCATTTTACTTTACCGACTGGCAAGGAAAAAGAAAAAAGAAAAAAAAAGAAGGTTTCAGAACTAAAAAAGAAGCTCAAGAGTGGGAACGGAAGTTTCTTGAAGAGTATGCTGAAACTCCAGATATACCTTTTGATACGCTTGTCAAAGCATATTTAGCTGATTCCAAGAGACGTATCAAAGCAACCACATATAAAACAAGACGAATATTAGTAAATCATCATATTTTACCTTTCTTCAAGGAAATGTGTATAAATAATATTAATAAGAGAAATATAAACGAATGGAAAGCATCCCTTGTTCAAAAAGAATTAACTCCGGCATATATAAAAGAAATTTATTGGCATTTAAAATCAATATTTAATTTTGCAATCGAAAATTATAATTTATTACGCAACCCCTGCGGTAAGTTAACTAGAACAAACAAAACAGAAAAAAAGATTCAATACTGGACTATTGATGAGTTTCGGACTTTCGCAGCTTATAATAGACTTCCTCAATACATAGTGCTATTTTACTTACTATTTTGGACTGGAATGAGAATTGGCGAGGCCACCGCACTTACCTGGGATGATATAGATCTTGAGACAGGCACTATCTCTATAACCAAAACCTATATTAAACTATATGGGGAAAAAATAATAACTCCACCAAAAACTTATACTTCCAACAGGCAAATTGTCATACCATATTTTATCATCCATATGTTGCAAGACTATAAGAGGATTTCCAAATATTCAGGGTCCCACCTATTTGAAGCAAGCCGCTCCAGTATACGAAGAAAATTTGAAAGAGACACTGTAAAAGCAAATGTAAAAAAAATCCGCATACATGACTTACGTCATTCACATGCTAGTATGTTAATAAATGCTGGATTCACTCCTATAGAAGTTGCTGATCGGCTAGGACATTCTAGTGCAGCAATTACTTTAAGGGTATACAGCCACTTCTACACCCACAGAAGGGCCGAAATAGCAGACAGGATAGCACAGATCATTTAACACCTCTTAAACGCCCCTCATAGGCCAAATTAGTACGTTTTTAGTACGCTATGATTTTTTTCTTTCTAAAAACCTTATAGAATCAGCTTTGAAAGGACAAGGGGACGCAATGTATGAATTATACCACACATTGCGTCCCTTATCCATAGTGAAGCGAAATGAATATGAATTAAGCGTGAGCCAGCTCGTCGTTGTCGTCGTAAACCGGCGATTCAGCGCCCATCAGCTCGCTGAAGTCGATGTTCAGGGCCTTGCCTTCGTTCAGCGTGCGAATCTTGCCTGCTACTTCAGCATCTGCCACGAAGGGACGGCACTCGTAAAGGCTTGCTTCCATACCAGCAGTCTCCGGTACATAGAAGCCCAGACGGTCAGCTACCGTCTTAAAAGCATAGAAACGCTCAGCCAGGTCACACCATTCAAGATTTTTCATTGTTAAAACTCTCCTTACTAATCCCTAAAACCTTACAGTAAAAAAATTATATTTTATCCCAACTCGCTTTCCTCCCACAGAGCAAGACGAAAAATCTTACGATTTTTCATCAGCCCTTACACGAAATCTAAGCGATTCTGCGCCTTACAGGCTTGACTCGCAAAGATTTCATAGCAAAAACGAGATGTCAGTAATCATAACAGTTTTCTTTCGAGTTGTCAAACCCTCGTATTTTCCCCTGAGCTGTGCTAAACTAGCATAGAGAGAAATTAACGAGGTGATAGCCATGTCATACTTTTTTATTCTGCTGATAGCTATATTATCCATTATCTTCCTGCTGGAAATGCGCCATAGCCTGCGCCGTTCCAACATGAACAGCCACCTGATTGAAAAGTACCGGGATGACCTGCAGAATAAGGAACTGCTGGAAGAAATCTACGCCTACTGCCAGCACGATTACAAACTGCGCCGCATCATACAGAAGCACAATATTACTTATGATGATATCGAAAAAATATATCAAAAACTGCTGCTCTGGGGAAACTTTCATAAAGGCCGCCGCTTCGTCCCCATCACTTCCTTTCTATATGTATGCACACTGAATTACCTTGGCCAGCATAAAAATGATGATGCCAAAGAACTCACGATGAAGTGCATGAATTACCTGCATATCTGACATGTCAAAAAGCCGTTAAGGTTCATCTTGGTGACCTTAACGGCTTTTGCTCATTTACTCAACAGATATTCAATATGTACCCGGGCATTGAAATCCAATGTTCCCGGCTCAATATTCGTAGCTGTGGCTTTGGAAGCCAACAGCATATTTCTGTCATAGGAACGGGCTTCTATATAATCCGTACTCTCCGAGACGTTCTTGATGCCTACAATATGACGACCAAGGCCCTGGGCGATGATATCCGCCTTGTTCCGTGCATCAGCGATAGCAGCACCTAAGGCTTCCTTGCGGGCGGCACTCTGATTACTCAGAGAAAACTGCAGGGAATTAACTTCATTAGCTCCGGCATTCAGCGCCGCATCAATAATTCTGCCCGCTTTGGCAATATCGCGGATATTGACCCGCAGAGAATGACTGGCCGTGTAGCTGCTGATTTCGCGGCCGCGCTCATCCTCGTTGCTGTAGTTGGGGTGGAAGGAATATTGCTGACTCTTGATATCAGCGCCAGCCACGCCCATCTGCTTCAAGGCCTGCGTAATGGCCATGGATTTCTGGGCGTTTTCCGCCTGCGCCTGATTGGCACTGCGGGCCTGGGATGTTACCCCCAATGTCAGCACCGCCTGGTCAGGCACCACCGCTGCACTGCCCTGCCCGTCCACAGACAGCACCGGCAGTTCTTCTGCAGCCAAAGCCACCGGCGAACAAAGAAGCGCCAATGCCAATAACGCCGTAAATAACTTAGCTAATTTCATGGAAACAACCTCCCATACAGGAAAATCTTTCACTTAACGTACACCAAGTTCAATAAGCTCCTTCGGTGCCTTGGTCAAAGGCTCACAGCCCGTTTCCGTCACCAGCACCGTATCTTCAATGCGCAGACCGCCCCAGCCCGGCAGATATACCCCCGGTTCATCCGTTACCAGCATTCCCGGCTGCAGGGCTTCGCAGGTGCTCTTTAAGGACAGACGCGGTTCTTCATGAATTTCCAGACCGAGGCTGTGCCCCAAGCCATGACCAAAATACTGCGCCAAGTCGTATTTCGCCAGATTTGCCTGCACAGCTTCGTGAACAGACTTGCCCGATACGCCCGGTTTAATCTTGTTCAAGCCCAGGAGCTGGGATTCCAAAACAGCCTTATAAATCTTGCGCTGTTTTTCATCCGCCTTGCCCATGCAGATGGTACGCGTGATATCCGAAGCATAACCGCCGAAGAACGCACCAAAATCCATGGTGACAAACTCGCCTTCGTTGATGACCTTGTCCGTAGCAATGCCATGCGGCAGACTCCCCCGCACGCCGGAGGCCATTATGGTCGTGAAGGACGGGCCTTCCGAGCCGTTTTCACGCATGCAGTTTTCCAAATGTGCCGCCGCCTGCACTTCCGTCATGCCCGGACGGATATAGGTCAGCATATCAGCAAAGGCAATATCCACAATCTCACAAGCCTTGCGGATGTTGGCGATTTCTTCCGCGTCCTTAATCTGACGCAGGGTGTCAAGCTTCAACGGCGTATTGAATTCACAGCCGTCAAGCAGTTCGCCGAGTTTGGCATAGTAATCATAAATGATGGCATTGCCTTCAAAGCCAACCTTCTTGGCGCCAATCTTCTTCACGCACTCGGCAGTCTTAGCCAGCAGGCCGTCCTTCTGCTCCACAATCTCAAAAAGCGGCGCCTGCTGACCAGCCTGCTCCGTATAACGGCTGTCCGTAATCAGCATGGCATCGTTCATACCGATAACCAACGTGGTATCATCACCACGGAAGCCGCTGAAATAGTGAAGATTCACATACTTCGTAATGATTACTGCATCCAAACCTTTTTCAGCTAATACAGCGCGTAACGCCTGCAAACGACTTTCCTTCATAAATGGGTCAACTCCTGATAAACTTATTTCTTCAATTTATAGATAATGGCTTCGAGCGCTGCCAAGTAACTCTCAACGCCCAGACCGCATATCTGTCCCATGGCGACAGGCGCCAGCACCGAATTATGCCGGAACTCCTCCCGCTTGTGGATATTGGAGATATGCACCTCGATAAGCGGCACTTCCACCGCCGCAATCGCATCCCGCAGAGCAATACTGTAATGGGTAAACGCCGCCGCATTGAAAATGATATAATCATACACGCCGCGCGCCGCCTGAATCTTATCCACCAGCACACCCTCGTGATTGGACTGGAAACAGTCAACTTCGATACCTGCCTCCTGCCCGCGCTTCTGCAGCATTTCTTCAATGTCCTGCAAAGTGGTACTGCCGTAAATCTCCGGCTCACGCGTTCCCAAAAGATTAAGATTCGGCCCATTTAATACCAATACTTTGTGCATCTGTCCGCCCCCTCAGTAGTGAATTTCAAAACGCTGTTCCATAGCCACAACGTCACGAACTTCCAAGCCAAAACTCTGCACCTTGATAAAGTAATTACCCTCGCGGATAATAGCCTCCAAACGGTCAATAGCCGACTGCGGCCCCTGCAGTTCCATCGTCACAGTGCCGTCGGACATATTCTTCACCCAGCCAGTAATGCCAAGATTCATTGCATTCTGCTGCACAAACATCCGAAAGCCCACACCCTGCACCCTGCCTGTAGCCGTGCCAAAATAACGAACCAAATCTGCCATGATAATTACCTCCTCCAAGCTGCAACATTACAAATCTCAAGCTATATTGTACTATTTTCACAGACTAATGTAAACCGTCAGATTATGATGGGGGTATTTTTTGTTACAAATATGTTGGCAATAAGCGCGGCGGGGGCAGTTGGCAGCGGCAGCGTTGGCAGGGAGCGTTAAGAACTTGTTTTTTGCCATACCGCAGCCCTATCGCGAAAAGCATATTGTTTGAGCAACGCGAGTTTTTGCTTTTCACGATACTTAATTAAAGGCAAAAGACAAGTTTAGCGCCCTGCCATAGCGGACGATGGCAACTGCCCCCGCCGCGCGCCTTCAACGGTACTATTTAGCAACAACATCCCGCCGCAAGATTGTATATTCTTCCACCGGCTGTTCCATCTTCATCCGTATAATCTGCTGCGGATGCGGTGCCACCGAGATTTCCTCATTGGTTTCATTGTCAATCATCGAAGTAATCTTCTGCCGGTAAAGCGGCCCTGTGGGCTGGAAGACTTCAATCTCCTGTCCCACCTTCATATTGTTGCGCTGTTCAACGACAGCATAACCGGTAGCCGGGTCATAAGAGCGCACGAGTCCCACAAAATCAGAGGTCTGGTCATAGGACGTCTTGCCGTAAATCTGGTCATCCGCATCGGGCTGATGATAATAGAAGCCCGTGGTATAAGCCCGATGGGAAACCTTTTCGAGCTCGTCCATCCATTCCTGCTTGACCGTAAACTTCTCCGGGTCGGCAAAGTAACTGTCAATAGCCAGCCGATAAGCCTTCGTAACACTGGCAGCATAATGGACGCTTTTCATGCGGCCTTCGATTTTGAGGCTGTCCACGCCACTCTCAATAACATCCTTGATATGCGGCATCAGGCACATATCCTTGGAGTTCATGATATACGTGCCCCGGTCGTCTTCCTCAATGGGGAAGTATTTACCCGGACGGGTTTCCTCGACCAGCGCATACTTCCAACGGCAGGACTGGGCACAGCTGCCGCGGTTGGAATCGCGGCCTGTAAAATAATTGGACAGCAAGCAGCGGCCAGAATAGGAAATACACATGGCACCATGCATAAACATTTCCAAATCCACATCACATTTCTCGCGGATTTCACGGATTTCGTTGAGGCTCATTTCACGGGCGAGCACCACGCGTTTGGCACCTAATTCCTTCCATGCATTGACCGTCGCCCAGTTGGTATTGTTCGCCTGCGTGCTGATGTGGAGTTCCATATTGGGAATCAGCTTGCGGCAGAGCATAAATACGCCCAAATCAGCCACGAGCAGGGCATCTACGTGAATCTCCTGCAAGTAGCGCAGATAATCCGGCAGTTTTTCCATATCGCTGTTATGTGGGAAGATATTGACCGTCACATAGACCTTTTTCCCGCGCGCATGGGCAAAATCCACAGCTTCTTTCAGTTCCTCATAGGTGAAGTTGCCGCCAAAGGCACGCAGGCCAAAAGCCTTGCCACCTAAGTAGACCGCATCAGCACCATAGAGAACCGCCATTTTCATCTTTTCCAAATTCCCGGCAGGTGCCAGGAGTTCAGGTTTCTTTATCATGTATCCAATCTCCTCGTGACGGCGAGTCCATCGCCGTTTTCCAGTATTTCCGTTACATAGGGCGGCTGGCTGACTAGCTCGATATACTCCCGCAGGCGTTTGACAATCGTCTTAAAGCGCCGGGGCGTAGGCACATCGCCCTTGACATAGCCGCGAAACAACACGTTATCCGCCAGAATCACAGCCTTATCGGCGAGCATGGGCTGTATCTTGTGGAAATAGTCCACATACTGCCCCTTAGCCGCGTCAATAAACACAAAGTCAAATTTTTGACCGGTCAATTGCAGCTTTAATAGATTTTCCGCCGCGTCACCGCCCATAATATGAATCCGGTCAGCGTATGCTGACCGGTCAATATAGCTCTGTGCCGTCTTTATCCGTTCGTCACTGAGCTCTAATGTCGTGATTTCAATATCTGCGGCACCATTTTGCGCCATAAGCAGGCTTGAATAGCCGATGGCTGTGCCGATTTCGAGTACACGATGGGGCTTTGCCTCCTGCACCACCTGCAGAAAGGCCTGCCGCCCGCGTTCATTGATAATGGGAACATGATGGAGAGCCGCGTAGCCCTCCATCTCCCGCAATAATTCGTCCAAGTTCCTTCCACCTCATCCGTCAGCACTTCGTGCTGACACTGCCCAGGGAGTCCACCGGACTCCCGCGATGTCTCGCCCCCTCAAGGGGAAGGCTATCTAACCTGTTCTACAATCTGCTGATGTTCAGCATAGGTTTTTGAGTAATGATTATGACCTTTTCGGTCTGCCACAAAGTAGAGATAATCCGTATCGGCAGGATAGAGCACCGCTTCGATAGCTGCCATACCCGGGCTGGCAATGGGTCCGGGGGGCAGTCCCTTTATCTGATACGTATTGTAAGGAGACTCAATCTTCGTATCCTTGATGCTCACATCTTCCTTGGGCGCATCCAGAAGATACTGAATCGTGGTGTCGGACTGAATGGGCATACCCACTTTCAGCCGCTTGAAAAATACCTGCGCGATAATGGGCCGGTCTTCCTCATACATCGCTTCCTTTTCCACCAGCGAGGCCAGCGTAATCAACTCATGGATGGAGAGGTTCATTTCCGCCGCCCGCTTCCGCATTTTGGGCGTCAGCCGGTTATCCATATCCTCGGCCATCATTTTCAAAATGCCATCCACCGACGGGTCATCATGGAGCACATAAGTATCAGGGAATAAAAAACCCTCGCAGGCATAACGAATATCCTTGTCCCGCTTGATATAGCTATAAGGGGCAAAATCCTTGGCCTTGCGCAGGAACTCCTCCTCATCCACCAGCCCTTCATCACTGAGGCGCTTGGCGATTTCCTTGACCCCAAACCCTTCGGGAATGGTGAACTTAACCTGGGTAGTTTCCCCGTTCACCAGCTTATTGATGATTTCCTCCGGCGGCGTGTTGGGCTTAAACGCATAGGTGCCCGTCTTAAACTTATCTGCCGCATCGCTTTTCTTCACCTGCAGCCAGAAAGCTTTTTTGTTGGTAATAATGCCATGCTTCAAGAGCTCATCAGTGATGTCACTGGCACTCATGCCCTTTTTGACCGAAAGGAAAATGGTCTGATTGGGGTCCAGATTCTTGGGCGCCGCCTTATCCGCCGTCCCCAAAGACAAAAACACGCCCAAAGCGATAACCACCACAAAAGCGGCCCCGATGGCCGTCCAATGTTTCCAGGTCAGGCTCTTGAAAAAAGTCGTGCCCTTCTTCATGCCGTCATTGATATTTCCCAGGCTGACATCTTCACCGTTCAGCCATTTTCCCAGCTTATCCTTTAACTCCCCGATTTTGGCAAGCAAATCCCCCACGCCAACATCTCCTGTCTTCTTTTTTTGGCAAAATAAAAACTGCCATCCGCAAACTGAATGGCAGTTCCTACCTATTTACTCTTGTTCCGATTCTTCAACCAGAGCATCGTAGGCTTTCTGTACCGCCTCGAATTCCTCATCGGTGGGCTCCACGTACTCGTCTTCGCCGTCTGCACCCTTGACGATTTTGGCGATGATGACATCTTCTTCCTCATCTTCGCAGCCACAGCCACAACCGCAGTGGTCATGACCATCTTCGTCGTTATGAATGCCAATTAAGAGAGCGTATTTCTCGTCGCCTACGGGGATAATCATTTCTTCCTCGTAATAGTATTCGTTGCCATCCTCATCGGTCATGACAACAACAACGCCCTCTTCTTCCTGCATATCTTCTTTTTTAGCCATTTGATTCACCTCGATAATTTATTCAATAATTCATTCTATCCTATCTTAATGAAGACTGTCAAGCCAGCCCTGCAAGATAAATACCGCCGCCATCTTGTCGATGACCTTGCGCCGCTTCTTGCGGGACACATCCGCTTCAATAAGCGAACGGGTGGCCGCCACAGTGGAAAGACGCTCATCCCAGAAATGCACGGGCAAATCCGGGTGACGCTTGGAAACCTCTGCCATAAAATCCTTCACAATCTGGCAGCGTTCCCCTTCCGTTCCGTTCATATTCTTGGGATAGCCGGATACGAGCTCATCCACTTCGTACTGCGCAATGAGTTCATCGAGGCGGTTGAGGTCATCTTCCAGTTCTCCCCGGCGGATGGTCTCCACGCCCTGAGCCGTGAGGCCCAGCAAATCACTTACGGCAATCCCCACCGTGCGGTCACCAATGTCTAAGGACATATATCGTTTCATGCTTTAAGTTTCTCCAAATAGGAACGTACCAGTTCCTCCAACAATTCATCTCGTTCCAGCTTGCGGATAAGGCTCCGGGCTTCCTTGTAGCTGGTCACATAGGCCGGGTCGCCGGACAGCAGGTAGCCTACCAGCTGATTGACGGGGTTATAGCCCTTTTCTTCCATGGCGGCACTGGCCTGACGGATTATCGTCTCGGCTTTGTTTTCCTCGCCGCCCATCTTAAACATCATAGTTTCTTCACTAACCATGAGAATCCCCCCTGATATGTTTACTATCTTATATGATACCACATTTCAGCCATAATTCCTACTAATTCAATACGGAAACACCGTCCAGAGTACCAAAAGCACCCCTAAAATCAATTTGCCGCCAATGGCAATCAAGGTCAGGATATTCCAGCCGGAGGTCAGGTCATCAATGCTTTCTGTCAAAATGGCAGACACATCGGCACCTTCCGCCCGCAGGCCCCTGTAACGGTAAATATTATGCGCCAAGTCCCCAGTCAAAGCCGCAATGGAAATATAGAACACAGCCAGCTGCCAGGGACGAAACTCCACATACTGATAAGCAAGAAAAAGTCCCACGCAGTCAAAGACCAGCAGCAATGCCCCAATCATGATGAACATGCGGCTGATAAATTTCCCGGAAAACATCTTGCCCATGGCTTCCAGTTCATCCCGCTGTTCCTTCTGCACTTCATCATCCTCAGCAGAACCCAGCCGGTCCATCACCATCTTCAAAGAAGCAATGGAAGTCATCAGCCAGAAAATCCCGTAACATTGTACCATTACTGTCATTGTTCCTCATACTCCAAATCATTTTCTTCGCAGTAGTCCCGGGCCACATTTAGGAAGTATTCCTGCTGGAACTTCTCCCAGACCGGCTTTAACAGCAGATGTTTAATCTGCTGACGGAATTTTATCTGAGCACCAGACTTCTGCAGAATTTCCTGCAGGCGCTCCTTCACATCCTCCCGCTGGGCAGCGGCGAAAGTTTCCATCAGATTGTGTTCCTCGCTGTCCACGGCATTGGGCAGTGGAATGTAATGCTCCCAATCGTCCTCAATCTCAAAGACGTGATTGAGGGCTTCCTCCTCGCCCAAATCATCCTGCATGAGAATGACTCTGCCGCTGGCAATATCGATATAGCCCTGGTGCATGTCCGACTGGGCGAGCGCCTTGGCCAGTTCCTGTAAATTTACTTTCATGCTCTGTTGTACCTCCGCTTGTCATGTATGTATATTTTCCATCATTTTGCCTAAAAAAGCAAGAGCCGTCAAGGAAAGCACATTAAAAAGAGGAACCTGCCGTTTAAGCGGCAAGCTCCTCTTGGAAACTTACTTAAATTCTACAAACTCATCAATGCGCGCCCCGCCCTTTATCATAGGCTCTACAAAGCTGCGCCATACATTGAGCACAATGACCCGCGGATGGTCTTTGTCCGCTAGTGCCCGGTTCAGTGCTTCGGCAAATTCCTCCTGCGTGGATACCGTTTCCGCCTTGATGCCGAAACTTCCGGCATAGGCGGCATAATCCATCTGATAGTCAAATTCACAGGCGATATATCTTTCCTTATACATGACCTTCTGCAACTGGCGAATCATGCCCAAGCTGGTGTTGTTGACAATCAGCGAAATCACCGGCAGCTGCAGCCGGGCGATGGTATAGAACTCATTGCCCGTCATCTTGATGCCGCCATCACCAGCCACATGAATGACGCGCCGACTGTCACCATAGTACATCTGCGCCCCCATCGCTGCCGGCAGGCCAAAGCCCATCGTGCCAAGGCCGCCCGAAGTCAGCCAGGTGCGCGGTTCTTCAATGCGCAAGTGCAAAGCCGCCCACATCTGATGCTGACCCACATCGGTCGCAAAGGCATAAGGCTTACCCTTGGTGTTTTGCGCCACCTGATGAAGCGCCCAGGGAACCGTCAGCCGGTTCACATGGTAGTCATAATCATAAGTCTCCTGCCAGCCCTGAATCTGCTGCCACCATTCGTCCAGATTGCCCGTGGCCTCCTGCTTCATCAACAGGCCCAAAATGACCTTCATATCGCCAGCCAGCCCCAAGCTGTTGCCGATGTTCTTATCAATTTCCGCAGGGTCAATGTCAATATGGATAAATTTCGTATTCTGTGTGTATTTCTTGACATTGCCGGTCTGACGGTCGCCGAAGCGGCTGCCAATGGCAATGATTAAATCTGCCGCCGCAATGGCGTGATTGGCGGCCTTTTCGCCGTGCATCCCCGCAAACCCCAAGGACTGCGGATGTTCTCTGGGAATTGCCCCAAGGCCCATCAAGGTATGGGCCACCGGCAGATGATATTTTTCCACAAAGGCCGTAACCTCCGCAGTTGCCCCTGCCGAAATGACGCCGCCGCCGACAATGACCACCGGTTTCTGTGCCTTGACGATTTCCTGCGCAGCTTCGGCGGCGCAAATCAGAAAATCCGCATCCGGCTTGCCGGATTTTTTTTCTGCCGCAACAGCATCTGTCCAAGTCACTTCCTCAAAGAACAAATCCCGCGGCACATCCACCAGCACCGGGCCGGGACGGCCTTTTTTCGCCAAGGCAAAGGCCTCTCTTATGGTATCCACCAGTATTTTGGCATCCTTCACCTTGTAGTTATGCTTGGTAATCGGCATGGTCACGTCGAGAATATCCGTTTCCTGAAAGGCATCACGGCCCAATAGCGCCGTGTCCACCTGTCCGGTAATGGCCACCACGGGAATGGAATCCATAAAAGCCGTGGCCAGCCCTGTCACAAGATTCGTGGCCCCCGGACCGGAAGTTGCGATACAGACCCCGACTTTTCCCGAAGCACGGGCATAGCCGTCAGCGGCGTGGGCGGCATTTTGCTCGTGGGTCACGAGAACCTGCTTTATCTCCTTGCTATCATACAAAGCGTCGTATAAAGGCAGTATCATCCCCCCGGGATAGCCAAACACCGTATCGACGCCCTGTTCTTTTAAACATGCTACGACTGCCTGTGCTCCGTTCATAATTACACCCTCTCGCTGATGATTTTGGTCATTTCACTGGTATTGACCTTGGTAAAGCCGTCCTTCCACAAATCCGGCGTACGATAACCTTCGGCAAGCGCCTTGTCCACAGCTGCTTCAATGGCATCGGCTGCGGCTTCCTCATGCAGGGAATATCTGAGCAGCATAGCCGCCGACAAAATCGTGCCAATGGGATTGGCAATTCCCTGCCCGGCAATATCCGGCGCACTGCCATGAATCGGCTCATAGAGGCTCGTACATTCGCCAATGGAAGCCGACGGCAGCATACCGATGGAACCGCCAACTACAGCCGCCTCATCAGAGAGAATATCCCCGAAGAGGTTGCCCGTCACGATAACATCAAATTGCGTCGGCTTTACGGCAATCTGCATAGCGCAGTTGTCCACATAGAGATTATTGCACTCCACTTCCGGATAATCCTTGGCTACTTTTTCGACCGTTCTGCGCCAGAGGCGGGAAGTAGCCAGCACATTTGACTTGTCAACGGACGTCACCTTGCCGCGGCGCAGCTTGGCCGTCTCGAAGGCGAGTTTTGCTATGCGTTCCACTTCGGGTACAGAGTAATTTTCCAAATCCCAGGCCCGTTCCACGCCATTATGCTGTTCGGATTCACACTTCTCACCGAAGTAAATACCGCCGATAAGTTCGCGGACGATAACGAGGTCTGCCCCGCGCACGAGTTCCGGCTTTAACGGCGAATATTCAATCAAGGCATCGGCCACCTTGACCGGGCGCAGATTGGCATAAAGCCCCAGCTCCTTGCGCAGTCCCAGAATAGCCTTTTCCGGGCGCTTGGCAGGCTCTACCTTATCCCATTTATCGCCGCCAACGGCTCCGAACAGAACACCATCGGATGCCTTGCAGGCCTCAATGGTTTCCTGCGGCAGCGGCGTGCCGAATTTATCATAGGCCGTGCCGCCGGCATCATGGTAAGCAAAGCTAAAACCCAGACCAAACTTCTTATCTGCTGCTTTCAGCACTTCCACTGCGCTGTCGGTGATTTCCTTGCCAATACCGTCACCGGGAATAACCGTAATATTATATGCCATAAGTAACCACACTTACCCTTTCTTTTTGATGTATTCAATCAAACCGCCAGCCTCGGCAATCTCCTGCACAAAGCCCGGCAGAGGATGGGCATGGAACACATCACCCGTGGTGAGATTCTTGATTTCACCCGTCGTCACATCCACCTGCAGCTTGTCATCAGCGTGAATCTTTTCCACATCATCACCGATTTCGAGCAGCGGCAGGCCGATATTGATGCCATTGCGGTAGAAAATCCGCGCAAAGCTGGCCGCAATGACCACTGGAATCCCCGAAGCCTTAATGGCTACCGGCGCATGCTCACGGGAGGAGCCACAGCCAAAGTTGCGGCCGCCCACCATGATATCGCCTTCCTGCACATTACCCGCAAAACTTTCGTCAATATCCACCATGCAGTGGCTGGCCAGTTCCTTGGGGTCAAAAGTATTCAAATATCTTGCGGGGATAATGACGTCGGTATCAATATTATCCCCATAACGCCAAACTTTTCCTTCTAACTTCATCACTGTACCTCCTCTGCCGTGGCAATTCTGCCCAAGATTGCACTTGCCGCCGCCACATGAGGGCCAGCTAAGTAAACTTCACTATCCACATGCCCCATGCGGCCACGGAAATTGCGGTTGGTCGTCGAAACGCATTTCTCGCCTGCCGCCATAATGCCCATATAACCGCCCAGGCACGGTCCGCAGGTTGGTGTGGATACCGCACAGTCCGCGTCAATAAAGGTGTCAATATAGCCCAGCTTCATGGCTTCTTTATATACGGCAGGGCTGCCCGGAATTACGATACAGCGCACACCATCAGCAACCTTATGCCCCTTAAACACTTCAGCGGCAATCTGCAAATCTTCCAAACGGCCATTGGTGCAAGAACCGATAATCACCTGCTGAATGGCAATCGGTTCTTTGATATCCTCGACCCGCTTGGTGTTGCCCGGCAGATGCGGGAAGGCCACAACCGGTTTCAAAGTTGACAAGTCAATTTTCACGACCTGACAGTAAATAGCGTCATCATCAGCAGCCACCGGCTCAAACGGTTTCTTTACACGGTCTTTGACATATTCCGTCGTGATTTCATCATAAGGGAAGATACCTGCCTTGCCGCCGGCCTCAATCGCCATATTGGAAATCGTAAGCCTGTCCGTCATGGTCAGCGACTTCACACCCTCACCGGCAAATTCCAACGATTTATAAAGCGCACCGTCCACGCCAATCTGACCGATAAGCGTCAGAATAACATCCTTGCCGCTGATACCGGCAGGCTTTTTGCCCGTAAGTTCCACCTTAATGGCCTGCGGCACCTTGAACCAGGCTTCACCCGTGGCCATGGCTGCGCCCAAATCCGTGGAGCCTACGCCCGTGGCAAAACCGTTGACTGCACCATAGGTGCAGGTATGGGAATCTGCGCCAATGGTCAGCATGCCCGGCGCCACAATCCCCTGTTCCGGCAGGATAACATGTTCAATACCCACACGACCCTGCTCAAAGTAATGCACAATCTTATGCTTGACCGCAAAATCCCGCACGATTTTCGCCAGCTCTGCGGATTTGATATCCTTGGCCGGCTGGAAATGGTCGGGCACCAAAGCAATTTTTTCATTATCAAAGACCGGACGGCCAATGCTTTCAAAGATTTTAATGGACGGCGGCGCCGTAATATCGTTGGCCAGAACCATATCCAGCTTGCAGGTCACGAGCTGTCCCGCTTCCACGCGCTCCAGCCCTGCATGTTTGGCGAGAATCTTCTCGCTCATCGTCATACCCATGCTCTCACTCTCCCGTTATCTACAAGAAAAGCCTTCCCGTCAGGTGGAAGGGAAGGCTTCTCACTACTGTTTAATTAAAAACATTCGACTTAAATGGACATATTCCTGCTTTTGCAGAAGGTTAAGACTTAGTCTTTGGACAGGTCAGCGCCGTCTTTGAGCCAGCTCATCATGCCACGGAGCTGAGCGCCCACTTTTTCAATGGGATGTTCAGCCTGAATACGGCGCTGTGCAAGGAAGTTGGCCCGGCCTGCTGCGCGATTTTCCAGAAGCCAGTTGCGGGCAAAGGTGCCATCCTGAATCTCCGTCAGCACTTTCTTCATTTCCTTCTTGGTTTCTTCCGTTATAATACGGGAACCAACCATGTAATCGCCATATTCAGCCGTATCGGAAACGGATTTGCGCATCTTGGCCATGCCGCCTTCATAAAGAAGGTCAACGATGAGCTTCATTTCATGGAAGCATTCAAAGTAAGCCATTTCCGGCTTGTAACCAGCTTCCACGAGGGTTTCAAAACCAGCCTTCATCAGTGCGCAGACACCACCGCAGAGTACGGCCTGCTCACCGAAAAGGTCAGTCTCCGTCTCGTCCTTAAACGTGGTCTGAATAGCACCGGCACGGGTACCGCCAATGCCACGGGCATAAGCCAGAGCCACATCAAAGCACTTGCCTGTATAATCCTGCTCCACAGCGAACACATCGGGAACGCCGCTGCCTTCGGTGTAGGTACGGCGAACGAGATGACCGGGGCCTTTCGGAGCCACCATGAAAACATCCACATTTGCCGGAGGCACAATCTGTTTGAAATGAATATTGAAACCATGAGCGAAGGCGAGAGCACTGCCTTCTTTGAGATTCGGCGCAATTTCAGCCTTATATACATCAGCCTGCTTTTCATCAGGAATCAAAATCATGGTGATATCAGCAGCTTTTACAGCATCAGCTACAGACAGAACCTTCAGTCCATGCTTTTCAGCTTCAGCCTTGGACTTGGAACCTTCATAAAGGCCGACAACTACGTTTACGCCGCTTTCCTTAAGATTCAGTGCATGGGCATGCCCCTGACTACCGTAACCGATAATGGCGACGGTCTTTCCGTTCATGACTTCCCAATTCACGTCCTGATCATAATAAGTTTTTGCCATAGTACTCTCTCTCCTCACAATGTTCATAAATTGTATGTTCACCGCGTTCCAACGCGATAAGACCTGTACGAATGACTTCGGCGATACCATACGGCTTAATGAGATTCAAGAAAGCCGTCACCTTGTCATCGCTGCCTGTCAGTTCAAAAATGACCATGGAACTATCCACATCCACCACATGGGCACGGAAAAGTTCCGCCATCTTCAGAACATCCAGACGATTCGTGTCATTTGCCTTGACCTTAATCAACGTCATCCCCCGGCAGACTGCGTTTTTCTCATCCAGCCGCTGTACGGCCTGCACCACGGGCATTTTCTCGAGCTGCTTGATGATCTGCTCAATGAGATCTTCATCGCCATGAATCACCACCGTGATGCGCGAATACCCTTCTTTCTCCGTCACGCCAACTGCGAGACTGTCGATATTGAATTCGCGTCTGGAAAACATACTTACAACCCGGACCAGCACACCAGTCTGATTTTCCACAAACACAGACAAGACATGTTTCATCCTGCAATCCCCCTCTGGAATCGTACATCACACGCAAACATCATAACACAATTACCGTGTACATTCAACATGTAATGTTGTAAATATGTATACATTATTGCGCGAATTAAGTTTTTTGTCAACAGTATTATGTAACTTTTTTAATCATTTTTGTCGTTTTTTTGCATTTTATTCCACCATAAGCAAACACAAGCCAAAAGCAATGGCGTATATATTACACCTTTGTCCACGGGGAAAGATTAAAAAGATTTTCTTGTTACTTTTTTCCGAAAATTAATGTCAAATACTGTATCTTGCAGAGTTTGTGGCCCATATGATAAAATTAGCCCCATTATTAAAAGATTTTCGCACTGCAGAAAGGACCTTATCTTGCGTCAAAAAATAAACATCCCCCATCAGGAAATCATCCCCGCTATCCTGCAGGAACTGCCAGGCTGGTACCGACAGCAAGCCGGTGACAGGGAACTGCCCTGGCGCACCTCTCCTACACCTTATCACACCTGGTTGTCAGAAATCATGCTGCAGCAAACCAGAGCCACCGCAGTAATTCCTTATTATGAGCGCTTCCTTGAAGCACTCCCCACCATTGAAGCTCTGGCCCATGTGGATGATGAATGGCTTATGAAACTCTGGCAGGGGCTGGGCTACTACTCACGGGCAAGGAATCTCAAGAAAGCTGCTATCATCATCACCGAAGATTATGACGGTAAACTCCCTGATGATTTCAATGCACTGCTGAAACTTCCAGGCATTGGCCGTTACACAGCCAGCGCCATCGGCTCCATTGCCTTTGGCCAGCCCTGGCCCGCAGTGGATGGCAATGTACTGCGAGTGCTGTCCCGCGCGCTGGCCTCCTCTGCGGACATCGCCGCTCCGTCAGTCAAAAACGCTATGGAACAGGCCCTTGCTCCACATTATCCGGAAGGCCAAACTGCCGGTGACCTCAATCAATCCTTTATGGATTTGGGCGCCACCATCTGCCTGCCGAACGGGGAGCCCCATTGCACGCGCTGTCCCTTGGAAAAAATCTGTCTGGCTCATGCCGAAGGCTTGGAACAGGAACTTCCCCTAAAAAGTTCACCCCGCCAGCGACGTCTGGAAAAACACACCATTCTTCTGCTTAAACAAGGCAGCGCCATCGCCCTCCATCAACGTCCTTCCAAGGGCCTGCTCGCGGGGCTCTGGGAATTTCCCAATCTCCCGGGCAAATTGTCCACGAAGGATGTGAAAACATGGCTGCAGGAACACGGACTGCTGGCAAAAAAATTGCAAGCCCTGCCCGCCGCCAAACATGTTTTCTCCCATGTGGAATGGCAGCTTTCCGGCTGGCTGGTGGAACTTGTTCCCGCCTCTGGTCATTCAGCAGCAGAAGACAAACTGCCCTTCAACTGGGTCACCCCAGAGGAACTTGCCGAAAGATACAGTCTGCCCTCGGCCTTTCAATATTATTTCCCATATATTTGTAGAAAAAAATAATAAAAAGAAGGAATTTCCTGCCGAAACACGAATAAAATCAACAAATGGATTAGATGTATATGGGATACTGATAAATTTTTGAGAGGTGTTTGCTGATGTTCAAATTCTTTGAAGAGCCCAAGCGTGCCGAAGCCGCAACTCCATCGCCCGTTTCTCCGGCAGTAACCGAACTTTCCGATATCAAGACTGCCTATCTTGCCAAGAGTGAACTCACCGCTCTGCGTCTGAAGGAACTCGTGGATGTAGCTGAAGGTGCCGCTCTGGTCTTAGGCTTCGTTTCCCCGGACCTGGATGTACCGGAAGTTGCCCGGCTTATCAAAGCCGAAATTCCCTCCAGTACAAAACTTTTGCTGATGACTACTTCCGGTGAACTCTGCCGGGCTCCCGGCAGTCAGACGCTCTACTGCGACGCTGCGGATCATCGGGGAAAAGTTCTCCTGCAATCCTTCTCCAAACGCATGATTTCCGATATGTACACTATGCATATCCCTCTGCCAGACAGCGACCTGCGCAGCGGCAACGTGGAAATGACGGTTAATGACCGCGTGGAGGCCATCCGCCGGGAAATCGACAAACATCATATTCCTTTCCGGTTAAGCGTTGGTCATTCATTTGCCATGGTTTACATTGACGGTGTAACCAGTTGCGAATCTTTCGTTTCTCAGGCCATGTTTGATTCGGGCAAGTTCCCCATCCCCTTTATCGGTGGCAGCTCCGCCGGCAATCTGGACTTTGCCCATACCTATATCTATGATGACAACCAATGTCTGGAAAGCCATGCGGTCATCGTTCTCGTACGTCTGCATAACGAATACCGTTATGGTATCTTCAAATCCCAGGCGGTGGAGCGCACGGACGCTTCCGTAGTTGTCGGCACAGCCAACAGTGCCCTGCGTTATGTGGAAACGGTCGAAGGACCTGACGGGGAGGTTCCCATCATCGATGCCCTCAAGAATTATTTCCATGTGGACACCACAGCGGAAGTACAGGCACGGATGCAGGATTACACCTTTGCCACAGATGTTCATGGCGAGGACTTCGTCCGTACCCTCTCGGGAATTGATGAAGCCAACAACCGCATTAACTTCTTCTGCGATGTAGTGACTGGCGAGCGTCTCCATCTGATGAAACGTGTGTCCCTGTCCAACACCCTGTCGCGTGATTTGCGGGAATACAACAAGAATAAACCGGCTCCTCTGGGCGGCATCTTAAATGACTGCATCCTGCGGCGTCTGGGTTATCCTGACGAAATCAAACATATCGACGAATTCAAGGACATTCCCGTAGCCGGGTTCTCCAGCTTTGGTGAGATTGCAGGGCTGCATATGAATGAAACTCTCACGGCTATCTTCTTCTATCATGTCCCCATCGGCACCACTTTCTCCGATGAATACATCGATAATTTTGCCCGGATTTATGCTAACTGCAACGCCTTCTTCTTCAACCGCATTATTGACCGGCAGAAACATATGGACAAGCTTAAGGATAATCTTATCACCATGTTCCATGATTATCAGTCCAAGATGCCGGATATCGTCAAGACCATCATGCGCATGTCCACCGATGTGGATCAGATTCAAAATGCCATCAAGCAGTTATCGGGCGGCATTGACGAGCAGAATGGTCTCTTTAATCAGCTGACTGACCGCAACCGGGAAATCACCCCGAAACTGGATATGCTCTCCCAAAGCACCCAGAAAATCAATGATGTCATGAAGCTCATTAACGAGATTGCCGCTCAGACCAACCTGCTGTCCCTCAACGCAGCCATCGAAGCTGCCCGTGCAGGTGAGGCAGGCCGTGGCTTCTCAGTCGTAGCGCAGGAAGTCCGGAAATTGGCAGAAAACACCCAGACCAATGTTCATGTATCGGATGATGCCATCAGTTCGCTTGTCCATGATGTCAATGAAATCAACAAGATTTTGGCTGACAACAAGGACTTTGAAGAGCGCATTAACGATTTCGATGCCAACTTCGCCAGACAGATGAAGGAACTGCACAAAAACCTCAACGAAGGCATCGCCCATATCCAGAAATCCACCCAGTCCATCAAGGCTCTGGAAGCCATCAATGAGCGCACCAGTCTGGAAATGGAAAAACTCACCACTACCATTCACAACATCCAAATGGGTATCTGACCACCTTGGCAAGTTATAAAGGATAGGAAACAGAAAAGAGCGAAGCAGATGCACGACGCATCTGCTTCGCTCTTTGTGTTTTCAGGGTATTTAAGGCAGTTTCTATATTATTTTTTTCCTGTGCTGCCCCTTTTGGTCATAGCCAGCCCCTGCTTGCACATAGGACATTCTTCAGGCTTGTAGGTTTCTACATTCATATGCAGGAGTGCCGTACAGGGAACATCACCGAAATTGGCTTTGCCGCCACTGCGGTCTACGAGCATGCTCACAGCTACGGGAATGCCGCCATGGGCCTTGACCACTTCGATAACTTCCTTGATAGAACCGCCGGTGGTCACAATATCTTCCACAATCAGGCAGCGTTCGCCTTCATGCAGGGAAAAACCACGGCGGAAGGTCATCTTGCCATCCACACGTTCGGTGAAGATAGCGCGGGTACCCAGCGCCTTGCCCGTTTCATGGGCCAGCAGGATACCGCCGGTCATGGGGCCGACAACCGTTTCAATATTGGCGTCCTTGAATTTTTCAGCCATGGCCTGACAGAGTTTTTCCGTGTATTTCGGCTGTTGGAGCACATTGAACTTTTCCACATAGTGCGGGCTGTGCAGGCCGGAGGTCAAAAGGAAATGCCCATCCATAATTGCACCGGTTTCAATCAGTAATTCTTTTACTTCCTGTTCAGTCATCTTTATTTTACTTTCTCCATTTCTTCTATAATCTTCAAAGCGGCAGTTTTCGGGTCAACCGAAGCATAGATGGGACGGCCAATCACCAAATGGGTGGAACCATCCTTCAAAGCGTTAGCCGGCGTAGCAATGCGGCTCTGGTCGTTAACATCGCTGCCCGCCGGACGGATTCCCGGGGTGACAATGAGGAAATCATCACCACAGGCAGCCTTTATCAGGGCAGCTTCCTGCGCTGAGGCCACCACCCCATCCAGACCGGCTTTCTTGGCTAGTTTGGCATAGCGCACCACAGCACTCTTAATCTGAATGGCCTGACCAAGGCCCTCCCAATCCTCCTGATTGATGCTGGTCAGCACCGTAACGGCTATCAGTTTAGGACACTCGATGCCGAGCTTTTCGGCTTCTGCGTGCATCCTGTCCGCGGTGGTCTTCATCATGGTATAGCCACCGCTGGCATGCACATTAAGCATGGTCGCGCCCAGGCGCATCAGCGAGCAGATGCCTCCCGCCGCCGTATTGGGAATATCGTGAAGTTTGAGGTCAAGGAAAACATCTTTTCCCTGCTCCCTGAGCCAGGTTACTACCTGAGCGCCCACACTGTAAAAGAGTTCCATGCCTACCTTGTAATAGGACACACTGTCTCCTAATGTCGTTACCAGCCGCTTTACATCGTCCATCGTGTGGACGTCAAGTGCTGCAATCAAGCGTTCATCTGCCATAACCTGGGCCTCCTGTATACTGTAAAATTTTAATTAAAGTGCTGCACCGATAATATCCTGTACCGATTCCAAATGGCGCCGGGCCAGATAGTCATTGATGCCATCGCAGATTTTCATGGTCACCGTCGGGTCATTGAAATTGACTGTGCCCACCGCCACGGCGCTGGCTCCGGCCAGCAGGAATTCAATGGCATCTTCTGCGCAGCTGATGCCGCCCATGCCGATAAGCGGTACCTTTACGACTTTAGCCACCTGATAGACCATGCGCAGGGCCACCGGCTTTACGCAAGGACCGGACAGGCCGCCTGTGACATTGCCGAGGGTCGGCTTTTGCGTATGGATATTGATTTCCATGCCCATTAGGGTGTTGATGAGGGAGATGATATCGGCCCCCGCATCTTCCACTGCTTTGGCCATCGTGACAATATCCGTCACATTCGGCGACAGCTTCAAGATGACCGGCTTCTTCGTATGGGCCTTGGCTTCTTTGACCACCGCTGCGGCAGCTTTGGGGTCAGTGCCGAACACAATGCCGCCTTCCTTGACATTCGGACAGGAGACATTGAGTTCAATCGCCGCGACTCCGGGCACATCGAGCATTTCCGCCAGAATGCCATATTCTTCCACGGTACTGCCTGAGATATTCACGATTACATTCATATTGTAATTCGCGAGCCGGGGCAAAGTTTCCTGCAAGAAAACATCCACACCGGGATTTTCGAGGCCGATACAGTTGAGCATACCCCCGGGTGTTTCCGTAATGCGCACGCCCTCATTCCCGCGACGGGGCTTTAAGGTCGTGCCCTTGACCATGACACCGCCTAGCCTTGACAGGTCAACGAATTCGGCAAATTCCTCACCGAAGCCAAAGGTTCCCGAAGCGGTCAGCACCGGCGTATTCATATAGATACCGGCAAGACTTGTATGCAGGCGTTTATCCAACATATTGATTGCTCTGCTCATGCGAGGTCAAACACCTCCTCTGCCCAAAATACCGGGCCATCCTTGCAGACTTTCTTGCGCTCGCCGCTGGTCGTATCAATCGAGCAGGACAGGCAGGCCCCGAGGCCGCAGCCCATGCGCTTTTCGAGTGATACCTGACAGGGAATATTATATTCATGGGCGATTCTCGCAATGCCCTGCATCATGATTTCCGGGCCGCAGGCGATGACCAAATCATAATCGCCTTTCTGCAGCAGTTCCGGCAGCAATGTGGTCGTAAAGCCCTTGGTTCCACAGGAACCATCATCTGTTGTGCAGAAAACTGCCTGCACATGAGGCTTATAGATATCCTGCCAGAAAAGCTCCCGCTCGCAGCGGCCGCCCATCAATACATCGGCCTTGCCCTTTGCATGTTCGGCGTAAAAGAGCAGCGGGGATAAGCCCATGCCGCCGCCAACGAGCAGGGGGCGTTTGGCTTTAAGGCTAAAGCCGTGGCCCAAAGGGCCCAGCACATTGATAACCGTGCCTGCCGTAAGCTGGGCAAGGGCTTTAGTGCCCTTGCCCACTACCCGGTAGATAAACGCCACCGTGCCTTTTTGCAGGCTGACTTCGGCAATCCCCACGGGGCGGCGCAGGGTAAAGGCGCCGCCAGGAACCTGCAGCTGAACAAATTGTCCCGGCTCTGCTTCCCGCGCAATTTCCCGCGCCTCTACTTCCATGCGCCACACATCTTTCGCCAGTTCATGCTGGGCAATAATTTCGCCATCAACAGCTGCCTTAGGCAAGGTCGTCACCGCCTCCCACATAGTCCTGAATGGCCAGCGAGTAGACCAGACGACGTTCGCGCATGAAGGAGAGCACCCGCATGACTTCCCAAGCCGTGTCCAGCGAGGTCAGGCAGGCAATGCCATGTTCCACCGTAGCGCGGCGGATTTTGAAACCGTCCTTCAGGGAATGCTTGCCCTGGGTCAGGGTGTTGATGACCATATGAATCTTGCCCGTCTTGATTTTTTCAATGATGTCGGAGCTGCGTTCGTGAACCTTGCCCACGACTTCCACATCAATGCCCATGGACTTGATGGCCTTGGCCGTACCTTCTGTCGCGGCAATCTGGAAGTCCAAATCCGCAAAGGCCTTGGCCAGCTGCTTCATTTCTTCCTTATCCTTATCGGCTACCGTAAAGAGCACACAGCCCTTGGTCGGCACGTTGATGCCAGAGCCGACAATGGCCTTATAGAGGGCGCGGGCATAGTGATAGTCAATGCCCATAACCTCACCCGTGGATTTCATTTCGGGGCCGAGGGCGATATCCACATCCGTCATCTTGGCGAAGGAGAACACCGGCGCTTTTACGGCCACATAGGGTTTGGGCGGTACCAGACCCGTGCGTTCGCTGACTTCTTTAAGCGATGCGCCCAGCGCAATGCGGGTGGCCAGATTGACCATCTTCACATCCGTAACCTTCGAGAGGAACGGAACCGTACGGCTGGAACGCGGATTTACTTCGATAATGAACACTTCGTCATTGACGACTACGAACTGGATGTTCAGGAGACCCTTGACATGGAGCGCTACCGCCAGCCGCTTGGTGTAGTCAATAATGGTGTACAGCACCTTGGAGGACAGGGTGCGCGGCGGATATACGGCGATACTGTCACCGGAGTGTACGCCGGCACGTTCCACATGTTCCATGATGCCCGGAATCAGCACATCCATGCCATCGGAAATGGCGTCAACTTCCACTTCCGTACCCTGCATATAGCGGTCAACCAGCACCGGATGGTCAGGCGTTACCTTTACGGCGCGGCTCATATAGTCGCGAAGTTCTGCTTCGTTGTAGACGATTTCCATGGCCCGGCCGCCTAACACATAAGACGGACGCACCATAACCGGATAGCCGATACGCTCAGCCCCGCTGATGGCATCTTCGAGGTTCGTCACACTGATACCCTGCGGGCGGGGAATCTGCGTCTGGGTCAGCACTTCATCAAAGCGCTCACGGTCTTCAGCTCTATCAATATCGTCTACGGAAGTACCGAATACCTTGACACCAGCCTTTTGCAGGGATGCGGCCAGATTGATGGCCGTCTGCCCGCCGAATTGGACGATAACGCCTTCCGGCTTTTCCTTGTCGATGATGTTGAGCACATCTTCCGTGGTCAGCGGTTCAAAATACAGTCTGTCGGAAATATCGAAGTCCGTGGATACGGTTTCCGGGTTGTTGTTGATGATGATGGCCTCGATGCCCATTTCCTTGAGTGCCCATACGGAATGTACCGAGCAGTAGTCAAATTCCACACCCTGACCGATGCGGATAGGCCCGGAGCCCAGCACGATGACCTTGCGTTTATTCGACACTGCCACTTCATCCTGCTCCGCGCGGAAGGTGGAGTAATAATACGGTGTCGCGGCTTCAAATTCAGCAGCGCAGGTATCGACCATCTTGTAGCAGGGCATTACGCCCATGCTCTTGCGCGTGGTGCGGATTTCATCCATGCTCTTGCCGGTGATTTCAGCGATGGATACATCAGCCAGGCCCACATTCTTCGCTGCAAACATCAGGCTCGGCGTCAAGGGTTCGCTGCCCAGCTGATTTTCCACCTGCGCGATATTGTTGATTTTATTGATAAACCATTTGTCCACTTTCGTGATGGCGTGAATCTCGTCCACCGTGGCAATGCCGCGGCGCAGGGCTTCGGCAATCACGAAGATACGCTCGTCGTTGATGCGGTTGAGGTTCTTCCTGACTCTTGCATCATCCCAGGCGGCTATTTTCGGCATGGACAGGCGGTGCACGCCGATTTCCAGCGAGCGCACAGCCTTGAGAATAGCGCCTTCAAAGTGGCGGTCAATGCTCATGACCTCGCCCGTGGCTTTCATCTGCGTGCCCAGCGTCTTGTCCGCATAGACGAACTTGTCAAAGGGCCAGCGCGGGAATTTCACGACACAGTAGTCGAGTGACGGCTCAAAGCAGGCCTTGGTCTTCTGCGTTACCGCATTGGTGATTTCATCAAGCGTATAGCCGATGGCAATCTTGGCAGAAACCTTGGCAATCGGATAGCCAGTTGCCTTGGAGGCCAGTGCCGAGGAACGGCTTACACGAGGATTTACTTCGATAACATAGTAACGGTTGCTGTTGGGGTCGAGGGCATACTGCGCGTTGCAGCCGCCTTCGATGCCAAGTTCGCGGATAATGCGCAGGGAAGCACTTCTGAGCATCTGATACTCATGGTCAGTCAACGTCTGGGACGGTGCGACAACAATGGAGTCACCGGTATGCACACCCACGGGGTCGAAGTTTTCCATGTTGCAGACGGTGATGCAGTTGTCGTTGCCGTCACGCATGACTTCGTATTCGATTTCCTTCCAGCCGGCCACACTGCGCTCGATGAGCACCTGACCAATCAGGGAGTAATTCAGGCCCTTGATGACGATATCAATGAGTTCTTCCTCATTCTCGGCAATGCCGCCGCCCGTGCCGCCCATGGTATAAGCCGGGCGCACGATAACCGGATAGCCGATTTCCGTGGCAAATTCTACCGCGCTGGGCACATCTTCCACAATGGTGCTTTCCGGGATAGGTTCACCGAGTTTTTCCATGGTTTCCTTAAAGAGTTCCCGGTCTTCGGCCTGCTTGATAGCCGACAGCGGCGTTCCCAAAAGCTCTACGCCGTGTTCCTTGAGCACACCGCGCTCTGCCAGCTGTACAGCCAGATTGAGTCCTGCCTGACCGCCCAAAGTTGCCAAAAGTCCATCCGGTTTTTCCTTGGCGATGATTTCGGCCAAAAACTCCGGCGTCAGCGGCTCGATATACACGCGGTCAGCAATATGCGTATCCGTCATGATGGTTGCCGGATTGGAGTTTACCAGCACTACTTCGAGTCCTTCTTCTTTGAGGGCGCGGCAGGCCTGGGAACCAGCGTAGTCAAATTCGGCTGCCTGACCGATGATGATGGGGCCAGAGCCAATAACCATTACTTTTTTGAGATTTTCCTTCTTTGGCATCTTATTCTCCCTTCAACATGGTCCAAAATTCGTCAAACAGATAGAGGTTGTCGTCCGGGCCCGGCGAGGCTTCCGGATGATACTGCACGGAGAACAGCGGCAGTTCCTTATGGCGCATGCCCTCAACCGTGCCATCGTTGACATTGATATGCGTAACTTCCAGCGGCAAGTCTTTGAGCGACTCCTCCTCAACTGCAAAACCGTGGTTCTGCGAAGAAATCTGCACCTTGCCCGTGCGCAAATCCTTGACCGGCTGGTTCGAGCCGCGATGGCCGAATTTTAGTTTGTAGGTCTTAGCCCCCAAAGCGCGGGCAATCAGCTGATGGCCAAGGCAGATGCCAAAGATGGGCTTCTTGCCAATCAGCTTCTTGATTTCTTCGACGATTTCCGGTACATCGGCAGGGTCGCCAGGGCCGTTGGAGAGGAAAATCCCGTCCGAATTCATCGCGAGGATATCCTCGGCCTTGGTATCTGCCGGCACAACCTGCAACTTGCAGCCGATATTGTGCAGGGAAGTCAGGATGTTCTGCTTAACGCCAAAATCCATGGCGACAACCAGCGGTGCATCTTCGTTCTCGGCTTCCATCGTGTATGCTTCCTTCGTGGTTACTTCCATAACCACCTCTTTTTTGATGGGCACAGCCATAAGCTTGTCGATTTCTGCCTGCTCGGCATCTGCGGGTACGATAATCCCCTTCATGGTACCGGCATTGCGGATTTTACGGGTCACGGCGCGGGTATCCACATCATACAGGCAGGGAATATTCTGACGCGTCAAAAACTCCGCCAGACTTTCCTCATAATGCCAGTTGCTGCCCAGCTCACAAAGTTCGCCGATGACAAAGCCGCCCACAAAAGCCTTGCGGGACTGCATAAAGATATCGGCAATCCCGTAATTGCCTACCATAGGATAGGTCAGCGTCAAAATCTGGCGGCAATAGCTGGGGTCCGTAAGACTTTCCTGATACCCCGTCATGCTGGTGTTGAACACCACTTCGCCGGTCGCCCGGCTGTCATTTAATAACTGCCCCGTAAAAACGCTGCCGTCTTCGAGGATTAATTTACCCTTCATGAAAACACCTCATTAACTATATTCATCTCATGCCAAAATTTTACCATCCTGCATAACGACTTTACCGTTCACCATGGTCAGCACCGCCTTGCCCTTGAGCTTGCGGCCCACAAACGGGCTGTGGCTGCCCTTGGTATAGAATTCTTTTTCGTCAACCGTCCACTCCAGTTCCGGGTCGATAACCGTGATATCCGCCTGCGCACCTTCGCTGAGCCTGCCTGCGTTGAGGCCGAAAACCTTGGCCGGTTCATAGCTCATCTTGGAAATAATCAGCGGCAGGTCTAATTTCTGCTCGTGATACAAATCCGTCAGCATAATGCCCAGGGACGTTTCAAGGCCAGGGAAACCGCTCGGCGCGTAGATGTACTCACGGTCCTTTTCTTCCTGTGCATGCGGGCTGTGGTCGGTGACGATGGCATCAATGGTGCCGTCCTTCAACCCTTCGAGAATTGCTTCACAGTCCTTGGCTGCCCGCAGGGGCGGATTGATTTTCGTGGAGGTATCAAAGAGATTGACACATTCTTCCGTCATGGTCAGATGCTGTGGCGTAGCTTCTGCCGTTACCTTGATGCCGCGCTTTTTGGCCTGACGCACGATATCCACGGCCCGTGCAGAACTGATATGGGCGATATGCACCTTGGAACCAGCATACTCTGCCAACATGATATCACGGGCCACAGCAATATCCTCAGCAACCGTAGGACGACCTTTGAGGCCGAGCATCGCACTGCGATGGCCTTCGTTCATCACACCATCTTCAATCAGTGTGGGCTCCTCCTCATGGTTAATGATAACCTTGTCAAAAGTGTGGAGGTAATCAAACGCATTGAGCATGACCTTGGCACTGGGGGCGAAGTGACCGTCATCGGAGAAAGCCACTGCACCAGCTTCCAGCATGTCTCCCATCTCAGCCAGTTCCTTGCCTTCCTGACCTTTCGTGACCGCGCCGATGATTTCCACATTGACAACACTGACTTCCTGCGCGCGCATCTTCAGGCTGCGCACCAGCGCTGCCGAGTCCACCGCCGGGTTGGTATTGGGCATGGTGCAGATGGTCGTAAAGCCGCCCGCCGCAGCTGCCTTAGAACCAGACTCAAAATCCTCTTTGGCTTCCTGTCCCGGCTCCCGCAGATGTACATGCAGGTCGATAAGTCCCGGCGTTACCACTTTGCCGTTAGCGTCATAGACTTCGTCAGCTTTCTCTTCAATTCCTGCACCGATTTTTACAATCTTGCCGTCTTCTACGAGCACATCTGCCACTGCATCGAATTTATTTTCCGGATTGATTACGCGTCCGCCTTTGAGCAAAATTTTCATGCCTGTTTTCCTCCCGTCAGCACCAAGGTAAAGAGCGCCATGCGCACCGCTACACCATTCTGTACTTCTTCCTGAATGGCCGAGTTCTTGCCGTAAGCCGTGAAGGGCGAGATTTCCCAGCCCTTGTTCATGGGGCCCGGATGCAGAATCAGTACATCATCCTTGGCCAGCTTCAGGCGCGTATCGTTGAGGCCGAAAATCCGTGCATATTCGCGGGTCGTCGGGAACAGGCCACCCTTCATGCGTTCGAGCTGAATGCGCAGCACTTCGATTACATCAGCGTTGGCGATGGCATCTTCAATGCGCTCATGCACCACAATGCCCGGTTCTTCATAGAGAAAACGCGGCAGCAAAGTCTTAGGGCCGGCGATATGCACTTCCATGCCCATCTTGCGCATGCCGTAGATATCAGAGCGGGCCACACGGCTGTGCAGCACATCACCGATAATCGCAACCTTCAAGCCTTCAAGATGGCCCTTATGTTCCTCGATGGTAAAGAGGTTCAAGAGGCCCTGCGAAGGATGTGCATGCGCGCCGTCACCGGCGTTTAAGATTACAGGACTTACTACCCGCGAAGCGTATTCCGCCGCACCTTCCGCCTTATGGCGCATAACGATGGCATCTACGCCCATAGCCTCGATGGTGTAGAGCGTATCGCGGAGGCTTTCGCCCTTGACGATACTGCTCGAACCAGCCGTGATGTTTACCACATCTGCGCCGAGGTATTTGCCCGCCAGTTCAAAGGAAGTACGGGTACGGGTGCTGGGTTCATAAAACAGGGTGACAATGGATTTGCCGCGCAGGGTCGGAACCTTCTTGATATCCCGATGAATGATGTTCTTCATTTCCTTGGCGGTATCGAGCACCAAGCGAATCTCTTCCGGGCTGAAATCTTCCAGGCCCAAAACATTCTTTCCCCGCAGGGACAATTTGTTTTTCTCCAAGTCATTCACTCCTTAACAGGTTGACATTCATAATTATACATTAAGTTTGCATAAACTTTCAAGGAGAAATCCATTGTCTTTGAAAATATGCCTGCATAAAACACAAAAAGGGAGCTTCTTATGCGTATGCATAAGAAAGCTCCCGCTTTACTTCCAGTTATAGTTATACTTATACTTATAGCTATATTTATGTCAGGCTCCCCTTATGCGCATCGCAGTACGCATCTTAAAAAGGCAATGTATTCGTTTGTCCTTGAGCAGCTCTCGTCTGCTTTGTTTGTAATTATAGCGCATACATTTTGAAATTGCAAGGGCGATTTGTATTAAATTTCTTTTACCTTGCGGCTAATCTTCAACGTTCGCAAATATGTTTTCTGCTCCGTTGTTATCCGTCTGCTCTCAATGGCCTTCTGGATGGCTTTGTTATGCGTCCAGACATCTAAAGCCTGTCCTTCGATAAAGGGCAGCGCTGCTTCATATTGCTTGACCAGTGCCGTGGCAAAATACCAGGCCGTCATCATATTGACATAGTATTCCTCGGAACGCACCTGCGCTGCCAACTGCAAATAGAACAGGTCAAAATCTTCGTCTAAGAAATGCTCCATCAGCATGCCAATGGCAAAGCGCACTTTATAAGTTTCTTTTGCCGTCAGCCAAGTTTTTATCCGTCCTATCAGTTCCTGACGGTGCTTCTTAAAGATTTTCGGTGACATCTGGTCACAAGTAGCCCAGTTATCTACATAGGGCAGGAATTTTTCCAGCTGCGCCATGCAAGCCTCATAATCCTTCATCCCCGACAGGATAAAAGCATGGAGCTGGTTTTCTTCAAAATAGGTATGGGGAAGCGTTGCTAAGAAGCCTTCCGCCTCCTCCCCCTTACTGATTTCCTTTGCCAGCTTCCGCAAGGCCGGTGTCCGCACCCCGATAATCTGTTCCGGTGCCACCGTGGGCATCAGCTTGCTTTGGAACGCCTGATACTTTTTATCCTGCAAAGCAAATAATTCCGCCTGTATATCCATACATGCCCTCCTCCCTCACAACTTCTGCAAAAATGACCGGACTTCGCTTAAGGGAATCTTCTCCTGCTCCAGACGATTCCTCTGCAGAGGCTGACATGTCAAAAATTTCCAGCACGCCTGTTCCTGACATGTCAAATTCGCCGGCATCTCCATGCTGCTGCCCGTGTCAGCCGTCATAAAGTGCCGATACTTCTCTGCCAGTTCCGGATTCATCAAAAAGGAACTCACCTGCGGATATTTCTCCCGCACCCGGGACAAAATGCACAAGCCATTCCTATCCATATCCCCCCAGTACCAAAGTTGCTGCTGTTTTTTTAGCCAGGGAATCTCGACCTCCTGGGCAATCACGCCATTGCCTGCGCCGAAGATAATCAAGCCGTCCTCCACCTCCGGAAAGACATAGCCATTGATTTTATTCTCTGTGAAGAACACCCGGCCAAAATTCACCTGCAGGCGGGCCAGCTGTTCTGCCGTTACCATCAGTTCCTGCAGGCCGCCAATGGTCTTGTTCTTATCCAAGGACCGCAGATAGATGTTCGGTGTCGGCGCCTTCTCCTGCCAATGAAGCTGCCCGCACAAATCCTTAAAGCTGCGCCCCTCCATCTCCGGATGCAACGCATAAAAGATTGCCGCCACCAGCCTGCTATGCGCTTCCATAAATTTGGTATCCACATAGGGAACATCCAATTCCCGCAAATAACAATCCGTTCGATAGGTCTCGGAAAAATACTTCGCCAGCTGCCAAATACAATCCGGCAGATTATCCTCCGTCAGGATTGCTTCACGATAAGCTGCGCAAAGACTGCGCAGGCCGGGAAAGTCCGTCATGATTTTCTCGCAGCGCTCCTGTAAATTTTGAAAACGCCGCCATTCCCCCAAATAACGCAGCGCCGTCTCGGCATTATGAAACTCAATCTTCACAGGGAAATCATGCTGCTTGCCCAACACGCCAGCCTGTTTATTGGCTGTAACCAAAGACCAATAAGCGCCCGCCTGCTTCCAAAAAGCTGCCCACGCGGCCACCTCATGAATCCGCCCAGCACTATCGGCCAGCTTTATCGGCGGTTTCAGCACATAGGAAAAAGAATAGGCTTCGCCTAGTACAGCCGCCCGCCAAAGTTTTTCCAGTTCACGCTTCGTATTCATTTTTTCCCGCAGCTCGCGGTCATAAACCATAGTCCATTACTCCTCACACAGGAAAAGAGACGGCGCTTGTCCGTCTCTTCTTCATTTGTTTTTTTGCTGACATCCATCACCACTATGATGACCTCTGTCACGCTTTCTTTAACTTGCTTTCGGCATTTACCTCTTTGAGGCCGTAAGCGGCTCCGGCGAAGGCCGCCCCCATAATGCGGGTTTCATTGTCCGGCTGCTTCGTCAATTCCACCATGCGGGCATGGAAGGAATCCTCCGCAATGGCCACATTGAGATAAATCGCCAGACTCAGCTTGTCTTTCAAATCATTAGAGGTCAGGAAGCCTGCCACCAATTTGCCACGGCTCTTGGGCATTTCCGCCGCCGTCAGCGCACTGGATATGGATTGGATGATGGGGTCTTTGAACTTATCCGCCACCTTCCAGGCAGACATACAAGCCTTCTTCACCTTAACTCCATCCCGCACGAGGAAGTAAATAATCAACGAAGCCATCGCCAGAACACTCTTGTTGGCCGTTGAGCGCTTAATGCAAGTTTCATAAATCGTTTCCGGTTCGTCCGTAGTCCGCAGCCCCAATTCAATGGTCTGGGAAATATCTTCTGCTCCCTGCTGAAAAAACATCCCTGCTGCCGTCATACAGCCACGGGCACGTTCCATTGCGTATTTATCCATGGTTATCACCTCATGGAATATTTCGCCATAAACAGGCTGCTTTCCTGCCGACATGTCAAATGCGCCTAGTTGCCAGAACAGAAAAACTGCACACAGCCAATCTGCCATGTGCAGTAAGATTTTATTTCCAATGCAGATACACCAGAGCCGCCACCTGCAGCAGTAAAATCATCGGCACGCCATAACGGAACTTCAGATGCCGGGTCTTATGCCGGAAAATCTGCATGGCCAGCAATGCTCCAATGCTGCCGCCGAGCAAAGCCAATAACAGGAGCACTTTCTCCGGCACCCGCCAGCTGTCCAGTTTGGCAAAGAGCTTATCTCCACCATAAACGACTAAAACCAGTGCATTGATTATTGCCAAATACCAATAAAAAATCTCGTGCATGCTCATTATCTTATCCTTCTAAACCTTAACCACCAAAATACCCGATTTTTTCCTCGACATCTTCATTCTTTGCCTTGCACTGCAAGATGCGTTTATACAATCTTTTATAGTATTCCTTGTAAAAAGGCTTTAGCCGGCTTCCCTGAATCGCCTCCAGGGCTTGCTCCAAATCCAAATCGGAATACTGATACGGATGATGCATTACATCTACGGCTCGATGCAGGTCTTTCATGATGTGCTCTTCCTCCCAGACAGAAATAATCAGCTCTCCAGATAAACGGCCTTATCCACATATTCCAAGCCCAGTGCTTCAGACACCGGCTGATTGGTTATCTTGCCATCCACAGTGTTAAGCCCCTGCGCCAGACCGGCGTCCTGCCTGCAGGCCTCACGCCAGCCTTTTCCAGCCAGCGTCAGAGCATAGGGCAGCGTTGCATTGGTAAGCGCCAGTGTAGAGGTTCTAGCCACGGCCCCGGGAATATTGGCCACGGAATAATGCAGCACCCCATGCTTCACAAAGGTCGGATTCTCATGGGTGGTCACATGGTCGCAGGTAGCAATGCTGCCGCCCTGGTCAATGGCAACATCCACCACGACAGAGCCCTGCTTCATGGTCTTTATCATATCTTCCGTAACCAGCTGCGGCGTTTTGGCACCAGGCACCAGCACGGCGCCAATGAGAAGGTCTGCCTCCCGTACCCACTGGGCAATGTTATAACTGTTGGAACTTACCGTAGCTACACGGCCGCCAAAAACATCATCCAAATAGCGGAGCCGCTCAATTGACAAGTCAATAATCGTGACTCTTGCGCCCAGGCCGACGGCCATCTTAGCCGCATTGGTGCCCACGACACCGCCGCCAATGATTACCACCTGCGCCGGAGCTACACCACTGACACCGCCCAGCAGAACACCTGCGCCACCATAACGGCTCTCGAGGAACTGCGCGCCGATTTGTACCGACATGCGGCCCGCAATCTCACTCATCGGTGCCAGCAATGGCAGTGACCTGCCATCCCGGCCCACCACCGTCTCATAAGCTACGGATGTAACCTTATGCTTTAGGAGCGCCTCTGTGAGTTCCGGTTCTGCGGCCAGATGGAGATAGGTAAAGAGCAGCTGCCCCTCATGGAACAGGTCATATTCAGACGGCAGCGGTTCTTTTACCTTGACAATCATCTCTGATTTATCAAACAGCTGCTTCTTATCCGAAATGAGTTCTGCCCCTACAGCCGTGTAGTCTTCGTCAGCAAAGCCACTCCCCAGGCCGCTGCCCGTTTCGACCAGCACTTTGTGCCCTGCCTTTACCAGAGCTTCTGCCCCTGCAGGCGTCAGCCCCACACGATTTTCATTGTTCTTGATTTCCTTAGACACACCGATAATCATGTTAATCCCTCCTCACCGCAAATCATCATTCAGTTAATCATTCGCCTCTTTGCCCTGAAATTCCTGCCTGATTCTCCAATTCAAATGGTTCTTCGAGATTCAAAAACCTCAGCCTATCCGGATGGTGTAATGGAAGCTCTGCGTTTTGCCCGGTTCAAGTTTCAGGCTGCCTTCACGGTCTGCGAACTCGCCATTATAGCCCTCATAATCGGCATGTCCCTGCCAAGGTTCCAGACAAAGGAACGGAGCCCCGCCCTGCGCAGGCGTCCAGAAGCCCCAGAACGGGAAATCCTTGGCCTCCATCGAAACCTTCTTGTCACTCTTATGGGAGCAGATGGTTACGACATCTGACTTCAGGCCCTTATAAGCTAAAGCATCCCCGGCAAACATCCCGTAATTTAGCGCGAGCTGCTCACCCTGCAGGCGCGCCTCGCCCTGCTCTTTCAGGAACTGTCCCTTGCTGTTAAGCGGCATATTGATGTTATCTTCCTGCTGATTGAACGTCAGATAACAGTCACTGAATTCTTCCCCCTGCACCAACGGACAGCGGAAAGCCGTATGGGCACCAATGGAATAGACCATTTCCCTGTCATCCAAATTCTGCACCTTCCAGATGACTTCAACGGTGTTATCTTTCAAAGCATACGCCACATTCAGCTGGAACTTCCACGGATAGCTGGCTAGTGTATCTTCTGACCATTTCAAAGCAAATTCAATATAATCCTGACGGCGCTCCACCAGCTGATACTCAGAGATACGTCCGAATCCATGTCCCGGCAGTTCATATTCTGTGCCATTCACACGATACTTTCCATCCTGCAATTTGCCGACAATGGGGAACAGCACCGGTGAGCTATACTTCCACCACTGCGGATTGCCATCCCAAAGATACTCCGTTTCATCTGCGCGTTCCTTAATGGAACGCAGCTCCGCACCATAACTGCGCACCTGCACACACAATTTGTCATTTTCTAAACTATACAGCATACTTTGTTCACCTCGATACTATAGTATCATATATGCCGGTTATATGTAAAAATGTTTCGCTCTATCCCAAAAGCCCTGACTGGACTTTTCCCAAGTACCAGTCAGGGCTTTTTTTCTTTGCTATTACATACGATTCTTGAGCACTTTCATTACAAGCTGCAAAAAAATTTTTCACCAAAGCTGCTCTAAAAAGTTCAGCCATTCAATCGTTCCATGATAGCATCCTTGGTAAACTCCTTGCCCAGTCTTTCGTCCGTTATCCCTCTGCCATAGAAATCTACATACGCCCAGCCGCTTTTCCTTTTCTGCAGCAATATGCCGCCCAGCGCAAGCAAATTCTTGAAGTCCTTGAAATTATTGGCAGAAACCGCACAATCCATGATGTTTTTCCGCATGCGATTCAGCATCGTATCCCGCTCGGTCTCCCACATCCTAAGTTCCGTAGTTTTATGGTGCTTATGAGCAGTTTTAGACTCCCAGGCTCTTTCCTGCGCGCTGTCCTTCTGCAGCTTGCGCCTGTCCTTAGCCTTCCGAACAGCTGCCTCACATTCATCCAGATGATTGAGGATTGCCTCCCGGCTCTGATAGGCGGCATTATCGGTCATATCCACCAGTTTGATTTGTGCTCTGGTAACCGCGACATAATAAAGATTGAGTTCCTGAATGAAATCCTTGAACCGTTCATCCTGCTGCTCTAAATGACTCATGCCCGACCTGATTTTCACCGAATTGAAACGGCAGCGCATATAGAGGAACCCCAAATCCGGGAAATCATCCAGCAACCTTACGGTATGCCATTCCAAACCTTTACTGGTATGCGCATTGGTCAATACGATTGGAGCTTCCGGATTGCTCATGCGCCGGGCTATATCCAAGAGTTCGTACAAGTCATCCTCATAATTCTCTGCAATCTTCATCGCGGACAGTATTTCCACATCCGCAGTGCTGTCTGCATAATCTTTCAGCTCCTCCTTGCCGTGCAGACGATTCAGGAACTTGAACTCACCCACAAAGTCATGGCGCTGGTCGAAGAGAAATTCCTTGACCGCGATGGCCGTCTTGAATATATCCTCGGGCTTTTTGACCAGATAAACCCGTTCTGGCTTTTCCCGGTACTCATCAATCAAATCCACCAATGACGAATTTGTCCGGGTAATGCAGGCCGTCTGCTTATTCTTCAGCTTCTCCTCGTTAATCATGGAATTCATCGGATAATACGGCACTTGTCCATCGTACAGCATGTCCATGAAAACCTTCATATAGAGATTCGCCCTGTCCAAAATCGGCTGCCGCGCACGGAACGAATTCGTCAGCTGAAGCGTCACATCGGCTTTCTGCCGTGCCAAAGCATTAATCGCTCCGCGAAAACCATAGATGGACTGATGCGAATCCCCCACAAAAATCCGGCTGCAGGAAGCCCGATTGATAATGCTGAGCGTCACAGGATTGCAGTCCTGGCTCTCATCCACCAGAATGCAGTCATACAATCTTCCCAAGCCCTGCTCCTCCGGCGAAAGCAGCTGAAAAAGTTTCAAATAATGGTCATGCGGCATGGGCAAAGTCCCTTCTGCCACCAGCTCAAAAATCTTTTTTACCTCCCGGCCCGGAAAATCATGCTCCGCGGATATGAGGAATTCCTTATACCGGTTAAGCAGCAGATAAAGTTCGTAATTCTCCTTGTTCGGAAAACATTCATGAAGCATGTCTGCCTTAATAGCCGCTAACGTCGGACGTGACCCACCATGAAAGAAATGTCTGTACGCCATGCTATGCATAGTCATAGCCCTGGTATTGGCAGGGAATACCTGATTGGCCTTGTCGGCGATACTGCGATTGAAGGCCAGGTACAAAAATCGCTTCTGCGGATTTGCATTGGTCACAGCCACCAAAGTGGTAGTCTTACCCGAACCGGCACAGGCGTCAATTTTCATAACCTGCCCATGCTGCAGTCCTTGTGATGCTTTTATAATCTCTATCTGTTCAGACGATGCTCGCATTATTCTCTCTCGTTTCCTTATTCATTCTCATATCCGATAATTATACTCCTGATTACAATTCCGTGTCTACGGCCAAAGGCCCGCATTTGACATGTCAAATTTACCCCAAAGGCGGCCTGCCGGCTCTTTCGAGTCAGCAGACCGCCCTTTCCAAACCATGAAACGCTTATTTTCCGCCCTTTTTCCACGGGCATACGCCATCCTTGCAGCCATCATCGCTTTGCTGATAATTGCTGTTATCAGGCTTATCACTCTCTGCCGCCATAGCTGGAACAGCAGCAGCCATAACCAGCAACGCCAGCAGCAGGGCACAGATTTTCTGCTTCATATATATACCTCCCCATCTTTCATCTTAATGCGTATCTGCAGCAGTCTTAGCGGCCGGCGCCTTAATCCCCAGATGCAGGGCTTTTTGCGGACAGGCCTCAACGCATTGGCCGCACAAAATACACTCAGGAGAATGAAGCTGCGCCACCGGGTCAATATCCATGGGACAGACCTTGCGGCAAGCGCCGCAGGATACACAGCTTTTTTCATCCAGATGCAGCCTGCAGATACTGACACGATTCAGCAGACCATAAATCGCTCCCAGCGGACAAAGCATTTTGCAAAAGAACCGGCTGATAAACAGACAGCCGACGAGCACCGCGACCAATATCACAGACTTTAAGACAAACAAACCGCCAACGGCCTGCCGATACTCCGCATGCGTCAACAGCAATGGCACAGCAGCCTCCAGTGTACCTGCCGGGCAAATATACTCACAAAAGGCTGGTGCGCCCACACCGTTAACCATGAGAAGTACCACCGGCAATAGCAGGACAAAAACCACGAGCAGCAGGTATTTGACATAGCGCAGTGGCGGGAATAGCTTCCTCTTCTGCATCGGCAGCTTGCTCAGCAAATCCTGCAGTAAGCCGAAGGGGCAGAGAAAGCCACAGGCCAGCCGCCCCCAGAGCACACCGAGCAGCAGCAAAAAACCGCCGACATAAAAGCTGAAACCATAACCGGCTGTCCCACCGGCTGCCTGCAGTGCCCCCAAAGGACAGGACAAAGTGGCTGCGGGGCAGGAATAACAATTAAGCCCCGGCGCGCACAGGTTCTTGGCACTGCCCTTGTAGAGCCTGCCGGAAGTTAAGTTCAGCAATTCCTGATTGGTGAGCAGGGCCGCCAATAGCTGCACAAAACGGCGATTGAATGAACGGGTGATATTCATCAGCTCACCCCAATCCTATACATTCCATACACACGCGCACAGCCTTATGCAAAATTATCCGGGCCTCACCACGCCACAGCCCCCAGAGTATACAACAGACTGCCAGAGCCAGCAGCAGGCTGCGGATTTTGCCCAATCTGGTCACTTGAGATACCTCTTAACCTGTTCTTTGTACTTCGCTACATCAGCACCAATGACCTTTTCGCCGATGATATTGCCATTCGAATCCACGAAGATGGTCGTGGGTACGGCTTCGATATTTGACAGGAACTCTAACACTTTGTCGTCAGGCAGAATATTTACAAAGCCGACATTGGCATCTTTTAAGATTCTGACAGCAGCTGCCGCTGTTTCTTTGTCACTGGGACCGCTGGCGTCACATACAATGCCGATAATCTGCGCATCCTGCGGCATTTCCCGGGCCCAACGTCCCAGCTCTGGCATTTCTTCAATGCAGGGCGGACAGAAGGTTCCCCAGATATTTACCACCGTTATTTTCTTGCCCTTGAAAATATCCTGCGTAACGGTATTGCCAGCAACGTCTACCGTCTGGAACGCCGGGAACTTATTGCTGTTTGCCGTTTCCTGGGCGGCTTTGCCATTTTCAGCCGAACAGCCCGAGACTAGAAAAATGCTCGAAAATGCTACCATCGACAGCAATAGGATCCTAAACATTTTGTGCATAGTAATTCCTCCTCTAGCTCACCATCCTGAATATTACATCTCCTGTTATATAATTCAATTTCAAGCGTCAAAATACCTGCATCAAAAAGAAAAGGCTATGCACTTATTTACCAAAATGCAAAAGTGGAAACCTTGGGGTAGGCAAGACGACCTTCCTCAACGCTATCGCCAACGAATTGGAAGCGGGAACTCAAAAACGCAGGCCGCCGGCCTGCGTTTTTCTTATGCGTATTTTCTTTTATTCTGCCCTGCGACAACATTGCCACCAGCCGGCTTTTCTGTATCAATATGGTCAGTGCTCTGCTTTCTCAGTGCATCAATAAGCCGCACTGCACTGCCTTCATTAAATTTCTTGGGTCTCTCTTCAAACCGTATCACACACATTTTGGGGTTCTCCTTTACATCTTTTTGGTTCTTTTGACAACATTTCTGCTGTCAAGGGGATAGCCAATAACATACCATAAAACTATATATAACTGCAAGCTTATTTTTTTAATCAAAGAAGCAGCTGCATCATTTGCAACTGCCTCTTTGTCACTTATTTATGGTACAACCATACCATCATTTCATTTTCGCCCCGATTGCCCCAGCAATAATAGGGTATCAGTTTGAGTTCCTGTCTATGAAGGGAACGCGGTTTACCATAAGGGCTATACAATCTGTTGCCCTTTGCCTCTCTTACCGCATCCGTATGCAGTATACCGGCCCCACTAAAGAGCTTGTCGGTGTATTCATAGGTAAATTCCATGCCATCTACCAGACGAATGCGTTCCAAGCCATCTCCATTATCAATGGATTCAGCACAGTATACCAGCGGTCCTCTCTGTACGGCCAGCCTGCCAATATCTTCCCGCACTTCCGGTGCAGCCTGATAAAGTGTCGCCTCCATGGGAATTTCCAGCGTAATCCTGTCATCCTTATGCCAGTTTCTCCGCAACGCTACATAGCCATCCTGCTTTTCTTCATTGATTACATTTCCATTTACAGCAATCTTATAATTCTTAGCCCAAGAGGGAATTCGCAGGGCTATGCCATATCGTCCATCCGTTTTGGTTGTCAGCTCGACATTTCCTTCCCAGGGGAACTGGCTTGTCATGGATAGTGCAACCTTTTTATCTGCCAGGGACAGCTCCGCTTCTGAACCCACATACAAATCCACATAGATGGTCTCATCCGTTGTCGAATAGATATATTCATCCAAGGAACTGATTAACCGTGCCAGATTCGGCGGACAGCAGGCGCAGCCAAACCAGGCCTGCCGCGTAGTCTTGATATGACTCTTGCCGGGGTCTTTACGGCTTAATTCCGGAACAACCTCCAAAGGATTTACATAGAAGAAGTGCCTGCCATCCAATGCCATCCCAGAAAGGACGGTATTATACAAGGCTCTTTCCATAACATCCGCATAAGCGCCATGGCCTGCTTCATCCTTTAGCATATTATGAGCAAAGAACATCAGACCCACAGATGCACAGGTTTCTCCATACATGGAATCATTGGGCAAATCATAGTCTGCCGTAAAGGCTTCCCCGATTACCGTTGAACCCACTGCCCCGGTAATATACATCCGCTTTTCGGTAATATTCTTCCAAAGCCGCCGGGCCGCCTGACGCATTTTCCCGTCATTCTTCAGCCGTGCCAGCATGGCCATCCCCGTGCACATATACATAACCCTTACGGCATGACCTTCTGCTGTTTCCTGTTCCAGAATGGGCTTATGATTCTGGTAGTAACTGTCCTTGAAGCCTTCCATCCCCTCGATAAGCACGGAAGTATCCGCATCTGCCCGACACTGCTTCCGGAAGAAATCCGGGTCTTTGCCCCGCTGATAGAGGAAATACCTGCCCAGCTCCAGATAGCGTTTATTGCCAACAGTTTCATACAGACGGAACAGCGCCAGCTCGATTTCTTCATGGCCGTCATAGCCGTGAATCTTATGCTCTTCCGGACCAAAGTGCCGATCCAGGCAATCTGCCAGACGGCAGGCCGTATCCAAAACCAGCTGATTGCCCGTTGCCTTGTGATAAGCCACAGCGGCCTCGATAAAGTGTCCGGCACAATAGAGTTCATGGCTCTGATAAAGCCGCTTGAATTTACGTTCCGGTGCCTCCACGGTAAAGTACGTGCCTAAATAGCCATCATCTTCCTGCGCTGCAGCAATGAGTTCCACCACACTGTCTGCTGCTTCCCGAAGTGTTTTGTCCTCCGGCACTCTGGCAAGTGTATAGGCAGCGGCTTCGAGCCATTTGTACACATCACTATCCTGAAAGACCATGCCATAATGATGTCCCTGACTGCGGCCTGCGGCAATCTTAAAGTTTTCGATTGCATGACTCTTTTCCGAAGGAATATAATCTGCATCCCTCTCCTTGGCTATCTCAATGTCTTCCAAGTCATTGAGTACCCGCCACTGATAAGGAAGCATTTCCGTGCGGATAAGTTCCATATAGTTCAGCCAAAACTTATCCGTAACTTTTACCTGCGCATTATCTTCTAATACGGTATGATTTACTGCTGCTGAAGTTTTCATCATTGCTGTGCGAGGGCTTCTAAGACCTCTTCCTCCTTCGCTTCATAGTGACTGTAGAAAAGCATCGGAACAATACCTACGGCAAAAATTGCCGCCGGCAGCCAAATGAATACCACCTGAATGCCCATTAAGGCCGAGGCCGACTGAACTGCATTCGGCACATAACCAAAGGCATCCATGACCATCGCGGGGATAAAACCGCCAATACCGGAACCAGCCTTAATGCAAAAAGCACTGCCGATTGCCGTCAGGAAGCCGCTGGCCCGGATACCGGTTTTCCACTCACCATAATCCACAGTATCCGAAAGCATGGCAAAAGGCATGGAGCAGGCAATCCCCTGACCAATGCAGCTTATGCACCAGAAGGGAATCAGCACGGATAAGTCCGCACCCGCAAAATACATACCGATATGACCTAAGATGGCCAGTACAAAGCCAATAATCATCGTGGTATGCTTACTGGTATGACGAACCAGGAAGGGAATGGATAACATCCCCAGTACCTGAATGACCATGAAGCCATTAATCATTGCGGCAATGCCCTTGTCCCCCAGCACATACTGACAGTAGTAAACCACCGTGGACTGACGGATGGTAAGAGCAATCCAGAAGATAAGATTTGCCAGCACCAGAATCATCCACGGCCAGTTGCCTTTGATGGCCCTGATGCTGTCCTTAATGGGAATGCGTTTAATCTTTTCTACGTTTACTTCCCGCAAATTACGGAAGGCTACAAAAAGAAGCACCGCTGCAATGACACCGAAGAATGCCAGCGTCATGGAAAAGCCCAGCTGGTCATTGCCACCGCCAAAGTAAGCAACCAAAGGCAGGGTAAAGGTCATGCAGATAAAAGCACCTACATTCCCGCCAACCATGCGGAAGGTGTTAAGAACCACCCGTTCCTCCGAGTTATGGGACAAATTCGGCAGAATCGAAGTAATGGCCGTTTGAATCCCCGTATAGATAACACCAGCCGCAATATAGGTAACCGCCGCATACGCTATCTTAGCCGTACCGCTTAAATCCGGCGTCGTAAAAGTCAGCCACATAAACACCGCAAAGGGCACACATAGCCAAAGGAAGTACGGCCTGCTCTGTCCATATTTTGTTTTCGTATGGTCTACGATAAATCCCCACAAGGGCGCATCTATAGCGTCCAGTAATCTGGTAGCCAGCAGCAGTGTACCGGTTACCGCTACGGACAAACCAAACACATCCGTGTAAAAATAAAGCAGGAAGGAACCAATGATACAATACAGCAGATTCCCGCATCCATCAGTAAGGGCATAGCTTAACCGGCTGCGCAGTTCTGTTTTCTCCGCGACCTTATCTCCAGACATTAAAACTCCTCCTTCTGATTCTCACAGATTGATTTTGACGCGTCCATTTCATCTACGCTCTTATTATAAGCGCCTTTGCCTTTCGAGGATAGACAGACACTTTACCTATTATAGGACAATATTATCCTATAGAATACTACAAAATTGGACTAAATCGCAGAAAATATGTTATAATTATCCTAACAAAACCATAAGAAGCTTGATAAATCAACTTCTTATGTAGGATAAAATGAACCACTGGAGGCAATTCTAAATGTACCTGATATTCCCATGCCCACCTCTTCCTTACCTGATTGTCGGCGGTATGTCCACATTCCGCATCGGTGACCGACACCTGCGGCGCACCCTCCCCCATACCTTTGACCTGATTTATGTCCATCAGGGCGAATTGTTTATGGAAGAGAACGGCCAGAACTTTACGGTTACAGCAGGACAGTTCCTGATTCTGCCTCCCAATCGGCTCCATCGCGGCACAAAAGCCTGCCGCACAGAAACAGTCTTTCATTGGCTGCATTTTTATACTACCGGAACCTTTTCCTGCACAGAATCGCCGGTGCGCGATTCCAACGTCATACAAAAAAGTTCCCAGCAATTTGAAAAAAAGCCCTTCCACATATCACTGCCACAATATGGCACGATACTGGAAGAGCTTCAGCCGAATATGCTGGATATTATGGAGCAAATCACACAGGTTCGCATTGACCGCAAGGAAAACAGCAAGCGCTTCTCGGATAACACCATCCCGCAACTGAAACTTCAGCAGCTTTTCTTCACCCTGCTGACCTATATTGGAGAATCCAGCCTCGATAAACAACCTCATGATCCAGCTGCTGAAATCTTTGCCTTTTTGAACGACCACTACCGGGAAGACCTGCGTCTGGATGAGATTGCGGAACACTTTTCTTTTCATCCGGCCTATGTTATCCGCTTGCTCAAGAAACGCTACAAACACCCGGGCAGATTATCCAACAGCTGCGTCTGGAAAAGGCAGCGCAAATGCTCTCAGCCAGCAGCGCCTCCATCCAGACCATCGCCTATGAGAACGGCTTTAACGACAGCGGATACTTTGCCCGCCTTTTCAAACGCCATTACGGCGTAACACCACACCAATGGCGGAATAAATAGTCGTATGATTGGGACGGGACGAAGGTTGATCATATACGCGAAAAACGCAGGTCACTGACCTGCGTTTTTCGTATGCATAATTAACCTGCAAAGCTTCCCCACACTTGTAGCAAAAGACATATGTGTCATCACTTCCCCAAGTGACAAAAGATATTATACATCATATGAATATAAAATCAATACTACTTAAGTATAATTTATTAGTTATTTTACCATTAAAGATATTACAGACCTATCTCATCGCTATGTTCAGTCATGCCCTTAATGCAGTAGTTCATAACCTCACTGAGCTCCATTCCCAGCTTTTCGACACCCTTATCAATGATTTCCCGATTACACTTGGCAGCGAACCGCTTGTCCTTGTACTTCTTCTTCAAAGATTTAACAGCCATCCCCTCCATTTTTTCCGGACGCATGAGTGCATATGCCTGTATAATTCCCGTAAGTTCATCCACGGCAAAGAGGCTTTTTTCCAGATTGCTTGTCGGTTCTGCCTCATCTGTCGTAATTTCATATCCATGGGTGATAATAGCTTTGATGTCTTCCTCATCCACACCTTCCGGTGATAATAATTCCCTTACATGATGGCAATGCTCATCCGGAAATTTTTCATAATCCACATCATGAAGCCAGCCAATAGCAGCCCAATAATCCTTATCTTCGCCAAAGGCTTCTGCCATGGCTCCCATAGCCGCACTGACTGCAGCAGCATGATGGAACAGATGCTCCTCGGTAGTATGCTTTGCCAGGATTTCCTTGGCTCTGTCCAAAGTAAGTTTACTCATCTAAAATCCCCCTTTTTCTTCAGTATAGTTAAACGGACAACAGATGTCAAAAATGATACTGTGTTAATGCATCGATGTCGTAACAAGCCTGATATACCCAAGCAGGATTTCTTCCCTATTGCGCATGCACAGAAACGGATTCTGACGTCATCTTTTTCCAACTCATTCCCATAACCACTACAATAAAGCTTACTCCTAAGCCCACAAAGATAGGTGACGTAGCCGTATGAACAAATCCTGCAAATATCGACGCCCCAAGCGATAACACCATGGAGGCAAGCGCCCAACGTGGCGAAATTGCCCTTGGTCTGAAGATAGCCAGTGTTAGCGGTATAAATATGCCGCAGCCTCTAAGTGCCATAGAAAGGTAATTCCAAAACAGGATTTGGGAATCCTTATGGGTTATGGCAATCAGCATTGCGATTATTATCGCAGCTACAACGGACACACGCATCAAGGTCAATTTTCCCTGTTCGGATTGTATTTTCAAAAGTGGCTCCAGCATATCTCTTGCCACCATCGTTCCTACGCCCAAGGATAAGCCAGCAACAGAACCGATTATCCCCAGCACAATCCCGCCCAGTGCTGCACCGCCCATAATTGGAGACGCATATTGCAGCAGATAAGCAGGCAATGCGAGCATAGCCGGAATTTCCGGGTGTAACGCTTGCATATAAATTCCCATAACTGCACACGGCAAGCCAACAGGAATCGCCACCATAGCCGCCAATATAAGGCCAATAGCTGCAGTTCGCGGTGTTGCTGCTGAAAATATCGCCTGTATATAGGTCTGCGTACAAATCATGCCAACAATTATAGAGGCAAGATTATTTAAGATAGAACCATTACTGATGCCCCAAATACTCAGGAATCCCGCTGGTTTATTGGCAAGCATTTCCGGCGCATTCATAAGGCCCTGCCATGCTACGACGCCCAATACAAGCAAAGTCACGAACAGTATGAGCATCTTCAAAATGCCACCGACAGAGGCGGTTTTCATTCCGCCAAAAAAAGCATACAAAATTACTAACAACAGCAATATGCCTGCCAATACTGCATACGAAAATCCCGTTAATGCTGCCAACAAGCCAATTCCCGGCAATGTACTGGCAACAGCACTGAACAAAATCCCCAAAGATGTCGCAAAACTGGTAAAGCGGCCAGCTCCTTTGCCATAGTTTTCGACCAGATACTGCGATATCGTTTCAAGGCCCGTGTATCTTAGCGGACGCGCATAAATAAGCCCCATAATCAACAGCGACAGACCGACGCCAATCGTAAACCATACTGCTGACAAACCGATTGAACCTGCCAACTGGGCTGTCCCTACCGTTGCCCCGCCGCCAACACATGTTCCAGCAATACTGCCAGCTATCATCGGTATACCTGCCGAGCGGCCGCCCAGACTAAACCCTTCGGCTGATTTTACTGACCTTGCAGCATAAAGCCCACCTGCTAAAACCACACCAATCGTCATGGCCATTATTACCAAATGAGCCAATGAATAATTCACACCAATACGCTTCCTTCCCCGGCAAAGGTCTAAATAGGTGTCCCCTTTACCATTTGCTTATCATTCAGCCTATTTTATCACCTTTCCTTTTTCCAAGCAACGATTATTCCTAATTACCGTCTTTTCTTTGCCCGTTCCGTCAGATTCTGCGCAGCCTTGTAATCGTAAATCTCCCCATACTGCAGCCAACTGTCTATGGAGTCGATAATGATATCCAGAATCACATGCGCACTTAATTCAAAATTGCTTATGGAACAAATCAGTAACTGCTCCCCTTACAGAATGAATGCGCATCTTTGTTGTCATGCAGTTGAGGAAAATACGCAATACCTTCTACAGAAAACTTGTCAGCTTTTATCCTATTGTTGTATACTATCCTCGTAAAATTACAGATTATTGTCTGATTGGAGATCATACCATGAAGAAAGAACTTCCTCACTTCAAAATCGGCTCAGCCTATGGTGGTACCCAGGAATGGTGCCCTACCTATTGGATGAATATTGGTGGCTGTGCCGCCATCACTGCCTGCGATTGCAGCATTTATTTTGAACTCTACAAAAACCTCCACGGCCTATACCCTTACGACATAAATGCAATCACCCAGGCTGATTATGTGGACTTTGCCTATGTAATGGAGCCATACCTAAAGCCACGCGAATCCGGCATTGACCGTCTGGACATATATATCGACGGCTTCTCCCAATTTTTCTCCAATCACAGCGCACCGGATATAACGTTAGAACCATGGGAAGGCACCAACAACCTCGAAGCGACCAAAGACATCATAATCCAGCAGATTGATAACGGCTGGCCCATCCCCTGCCTTACACTTCTTCACCAGCATCCCGCCATGGAAGATTACGTCTGGCACTGGTATATCATCAATGGTTATGAGCAGTTCGATAGTACCCTAGTGGTAAAAACCGTAACTTACGGGACATGGCGCTGGTTCGACCTTGCTACCTTGTGGGATACAGGCAAATCCCCCAAAGGCGGCCTAATCCTCTTTTCTTAATAAGGAAACGCCGGGTAATAGCTCCCGGCGTTTTTTTATGACATCTTCTTATCCTGTTTCCGCGCGTAGATATCTGTCGCGAAATTTCTCCGGCACCTCGTTCACCGTCATTATCCCATGAACCAAGGTGAAGTAGTCCGGCAGTCTGTCCCTGCACCATTGAATTTCGATGCCCAACATATCCTGGGTTATGGCACTCAGGTCGAAGCCAAAGGCATCCAGCGAATATCTCATCTTATCCGGCAACCTGCATGGCTGACCTGCTTTCCGGCTGCACTTTCTGCACAAATTACATCCACCAGAGGAAAGAGATATGCTTCCAGGAAGTTCCCTCTCAAGCTTGCGTAGTTTTTCTTCCATGCACAGCTTCACTTCAGACACAATCTTCCAGCCCAGATCTTTTATTTTGTCTGCGGTATCAGCCTCTTCTATCACATGACGTTCCAGATTAATCTTAGCCCCCACCACATTTATCCATTCAAATCGCGATAGATAGGCTTCCGCATCTATATCTAACGGCGGGCAGCTCCAGACGGTATCGTACCTTGGGCACTCACGGCAATATGCCATGAATTTTTCCTTATCCTGATATCTCTGCCGAAAGAGCTCCATTGGCATCTTATTTTTCCGGTATTCCACAGAATAATCCATGTCATCACCCCCAGCAGATTTTATGCCTGCTTGTCCGTCATGGCATCTACCACAATCTTCCGCGCCTCAGGCGAAAGCCTTTCGGCATCTTCTATAAGCTTCTGTTTAATCGCTTCACTTTCTTCTTCCGTAAGCCCCAAAAATTCATCCACACTCATTTCGTAGAAGCTGGCGATCCGGGCAATATCCTCTGACTTAGGCAGCACCTTTCCGGCTTCCCATTTGTCATACTTGCCTAAGGTAATACCAACTCCCTTGGCAATTTCTTTTCTTGTGACGCCCTTGCTTCTTCTGATTTCCGGAAGCCTGCGCACAAAAAAGCTGATTAATATTTTATTGACCATAAATGCTCCTCTTATTTTAATTCAAAGGGTGTACCTTCATAATTCATAATGCTCACGCTCTCTTCAACCACAGCAGCGCATAACTCCCTAAGCCGATTCTGAACACAGAACAACTCTTCGTTCGTAACCGCTTTATCAAGAGCTTCCATCTCCCGCCTGGCACTTTCCGCCAGGAAAATTACCTTACCCAGTTTTTCTTTGCTGGTTGCCAGTGCTACAAGTGGCCGCTCCGAATTCTCCCCCAGCATATTGGCCAGGGGACGAAAAATATCTTCCGTCAGCATATTGGCAAACTCATTAATCTTAATCCTGTTGACTTTCAGCGATGCCTTACAAAACTCATCCTGCTCAACAAATCTGGGCTTATTCCAATCATTTAACGCCCTGACCACACGCTTTGTCTGTTTTTTTACTCCAACCAAGTCCATCCCTCCATTTATCTATTTGCTACAGTTCCGCTGCTTCGCTTACGCCTCTTTGCCTGTTCTCCTGATTAGCTCTGTCACTTCGATATTCTTATGCCGGTACCTTTTTCTGCCCTTTGTTATTTCGCCATATTCTATGGCCTTAACAGGACAGATATGCAGGCATCCCAGGCACTCTACACAGCTATGCTGCCATACAGGCTGCCCCTGAGGACGCAGGATATTCCCCCTGGGGCATATCCTTTCACACAGACCACAGGATGTACACTTTTCCCTATCACATTGGAAATTTTCATCTATTTTCCGTTGTTCTGCTTTCCATTTTTCATGATAGCCTGCACAGAACTTCTTGAGCAACTGCCATGTCTCGTGATGTTCCCGCTTCTCGATGGCACCGGCTATTTTCTTCAGCTTCCGCTCTGCCAGCCAGGCCCTGATATTTATCCGCCAGTCTGCAGCTATATCCCGCAAGGGAATGTAGTTGGACACCAGCCGTACATACCATGCAGCATGTATCTGCCGATTCTTTTCCTTCAATATTTTTTCCGCATCCACAAACGGCCTGCTCCAATAAGGAACGCCACAGGTAGCTATGGCAAAGATATACGGAGATTCCAGTATCGTGAGCTTTTGTAAAAATTCCTCAACCTGCAACGGCAGGCCAAAGTAATGCATAGGAAATACAAAGCCTACACACTCCGCATTAACCTCCAGCCTGTCCTCATGCAGAGCTTCTGCAATTGACCTTATCTCTGCGCCTTTAATGACCTTTTGCAATTCCCGAGCCACATATAAGGAATTTCCCGTTGCCGAGTAATAGTAAATTACCGTGCTGATTTTCTTCACCCCATTTTGTTATTTGATTTTACATCCATTTTCCAGGCTTATCATTTGCTCCGGACAATCCTGAGCACCCTTATTTTCCTCCCCAAAATGCGGATAGAATACTAAATTACCATTCTCATCCACCTTGCTCAGATGTTTAAGGAAATATCTCGCTATAGTTCCCGTAATCAGGGCAGATATCAGTGTGCCTTCCCGTATGCCTTCAATTCCGCCAAGATATACCAGCGAAATCACAGCGGCTAGTGACACAAGACTGACATCATTGGCTGTTTTTACCTTGCCGAATTCAATATGGAAATGACGGGATACAGCGTATACGATTCCTTCTCCGGGAAGCATCAGCACATTGGCGATTCCCTGGACAGCTACGCCAAAGGCAATCAGTGTGGTGCCGATAAGCAAAGGCAGCAGCTGCAAAATGTAATTTGTAGGAATGACCCAAGACCACGCCTCCATGAAGAAATCGATAAACCAGGAGAATATCAAAGTTACCGGTATCTGCAGGAACTGAATATGGTCAAAAGCTCTGCGCAGCAATAGATACTGGCCGAGTACCAGCAGCATGTTTATCGAAAAGGTCATCTGCCCTAGCGTAAATGGTGAGGCCAGACTTATGACATAGGGAAGGCTGGAAATAGGTGAAGTTCCCAGCATACTCTTAACCACCAATGCTATCCCGGAAGCCTGTACTATAACAGCAACAACAAACAAAAAATAACGTAACATCACAGACATTTACTCCATCACTCCTTTACGGTTAGATAGTATAGAACTGACATGTATAAAAGTCAAACTCTCGCCATTCCACGATGTTCATTATTAACATCATAAGCCATGCAGTTTCAAGTTGTATTCTCATCATTAATAGTCTCAATAGTATTATACATCCCCACTCGTATAAAAAAGCAGCCGAATAATACCATTTAACTGATATCAATCGGCTGCTTTTTTGCGTATCTGTCAAATCATATTAAACGCAAAGAGCTTCACGATTCTTTCCGTTGTAGCAACGTTACACACTCGACATGTTCTCCGAGCGAGAAATTGATGATTTAGAGAGGCTGTCCGAACGCCCAGCAGAGCTTTTCTTTCACCGGGCCAACAGCAAACATCCGGAAAGAGGTGGCTGCCCAAAAGCAGCAAAGTGGAATGACAAGAATCGGGCAAAGCATCTCTGTGAGATGCGCCGGGATTTTGCTGAAATTCAAAATGCTGTCCTACAGAAATATGGCATTGATGCATCCGTTGACCATCGTTCTCTCAAGGCACAGTACAATGATGCGCTGAAAAAAGGCGACCTTGATGCTGCCCTGCTGCTTAACCGGCTGCCCGAAAAGCACTTAGGGCCAGCGCTCGCTGCCGATAAAAATAATCCCAATGTCATAGACATCATGGAATACCGCGCCTATAAGTTCAAGCGTAGTAATCTAGCTCAAATGATTGACCAGATGAAACTGGAACATGCAGCTGAATTCGCTCAGGAGTCCAAAGACAACCTTCATAAATCTCTTATTGACCAGGAACTTCATGGACTTGATGATGCAGGAAACTCCACACCTGAACTTTTGGCTTTAAAAGATACTGTAAGCAAGGATTATCAGTCTCTGGTAGCTATGGAAAAAATCCTCATCACCAAGGAAAAAGCAATGGAACTGGCCATGGAGCACATTTTACCTGCTCCTGAGCTCACTATCATCCAGGCACCAAAAAATCTCACCCAAAAGCAGGATGAGCTAAAAGCACTGCGGACTTCCTTACTGGAAACAAATGACTCAGCAGCCTCTGATGAAATTGTCCGGGCAATTACAGATGACATACTCCACCAGAAAGCGCTGGCGGAGTATATTGCTCCTAAGGTTCAGGAAGTTGAAGATAAGCTCTCCAGTCCTAAGATCCAAAAACAGCTTAACGATATTGCTAAGGATATTATTAGAGCAGACAAATTCCAACAGCGAGAATATTGGAACCTTATTCAGAAGCTCAATCAGGATATGCAGCTACTACAGGATGAAATGGATAAAGCAATCATCCATCATGTCAGTGCTTTCTTGGCCGGAAAATCAGATATTACCTTTTCAACCAAAGATATCAAGCATTATCTTGACAGCGAAGTACATAGCCTGAAAAAAGCGATTCAGGTAAAGTCTTCTGAACTTGAACAGCTGAAAAAGCGGCTTATTACACCTGAAAGGGCAAATCTCATTGCCCATTCAAGGTATCTTAAAGGTGCAGATTAAGCGCTTCGCCAAGACATCCGCAACTTGCAAAAGGAAGCTGAGCGTATCGCTATCGCCCAAAAAGAATATGAAACTGCAAAGGCTGAATTCGCGTCTCTTCCTAAGCCCAAGTGGTATCCGAGCAGTAAAACCTATAATGATGAAGCCGCTCGTGTTTTTGCTATGGGCAAGTCTCTAAAAGAACATCAGCAAAATCTGTCTTGCCAGCAGGAGCGACTAAATAAGCAGCAAAATCACCTTGAGCAACAGTGCGTAACTCCTAAGGCAAAATTCTATATTTCCCTCACTGCAGCCAGAATTCTGCAAAAAGATTTGGGTAATGTCACTAAAGCTCAAAAGATGGAAATATCCCTCCAAAATCTGCAAAATCGCTTAGGTGACGTACTAGCCATGCAGGAAGCAATCAAAGCAGAGCTGCTACTTGAACGGCCACTAAAGCTGCATAAAGAAAACAACGGCAAAGCATCTGCCCGTCGGCGTATGGAAGATATAGCACATTCTTTGGTCAAACCACACCGTTTTGCTGGTGGCGGATTATCTGTATCGTTGCATCAACAGGACAATCATGATTTTGTAGCTATGAATGAAACTGAACGGGAGGCTCAATCGGAGAGAATTATGTAAGCATAAGTTGATTTTGTATATTGAAAAATCATGTCGTTGCCCTCCTGTATATTTTTATTCATTAATAGGTATTGGGAACCTCATTCAAATTTAGAACAATCATTCGTTCTTTGATATAGTCGATACAAAGATGAAAATGAAGAAGGAGCTGTGACAGACAACAATTTGATGTCACAGCTCCTTTTATTAAGCTATTTGTGCAGCATTCTCACTCATTTGTCTTTTCCTTTTCTTCTCTCACCGCCCCTTCATGGGGTTCCACTGTAAAATACATCTCCAGTCCTGAAATTGCATCGGATATCCCATCTTGATACTGGAAACGGTACAAGCTGAGACCAGGGATTCCAACAATCGACAAGGGCGAATTATCAGTACCTATCTGCCAAGGCATCTCATTTACGGATTCCAGATAACGCATAATGGTATCTGACTGGTACGCCGAAGCAGGAATAAAGCGGAAGTTATGATAAGCCCTGCCGCCAACCTCAATAATCGCATCCTGTTGCAAGAGCTTATTCTGCGGCTCAGTGCTCAGGGTTGCCTGCGAGACTATTTCCAGATTTCCCAGCTTGCCCATAGCAACTTTTTTAGCCGCCAAAGCATCCAGTGTCTTGTCTGCGTAAATCTCAGAGCCATTCCGGGCAATAATGGAATACCCCAGCATGGTCATCTCGCCAGCATCCAGACGTGAATTGTCAATGATGACTTCATTGTCCGGTTGGAAGGTATAGCTCAATGGCGATTCCGTCTTAACGCTATAGGCAGCGAAGAATAATTTTCCGTCCTTCCCGGCATCGATAGAGCTATCGCGCATATCAATGAGCTTACCTTCAAAGCTGACATCCGTGGACTTATCCATGGACATCCCCTGCATGGTAATAGCTTTACCTGCCTGGAAGCCAACTGTATCTCCCGCCACAATCTCATGTTGCAAGGTGAGATTCCCTGCAGTTGCAATTATAGGATTCGTGACCGCAAAGCTGGCTTTGTCGATGAGCAAATCCTCCGTTCCCATTACAGAACGGGCCGTAATCACGGTATCAACAATGCCATCACCGATAGCCGCCTCAGGTGCCTGCAAAGTCAAGTCAAGATTATCTGCAGTTACATTCCCTCGCAGGATAATCTGCTGGGCCTGCAAAGTACCATCATCTACAGCGAGCACCGCCTTATCCACCAGCAGTTTGTCCGTGGCCGATACGGAACCTGCCTTAATGACCGTATTGGCTGAACCATCGCCAATGCTGGCATCAGGTGCTGCCAGTTCCAAAGCCTGCCCTTCAGCAGTTACCTCATTCTTCAGGGTAATAGCCTTACCTGCCTGCAGCTTGTAGGAATCAAGGTTCAGAACCGCCTGGTCAATGGTAAGATTATCCGCGTCAGCCAGAGATTTCGCGGTCATTACGGTAGCCGTCTGGCCATCGCCGATGGTTACATTCGTTGACTGCAGGGTCAGTTCATAACCCGTGGCATCAATATTGCCGGTCAAGACTGCGGCCTTACCTTTCACCGTAGTATCCGTTTGGAAGGTTGTGTTGATAAACTCAGCCTGTTCCACACCTTCAACCGTAAACTTACTCACGGCAATTTTGGTAATACCAGAGTCACCCACCATTACATTCTGTGCCTTAACCGACAAATCAGCCCCCGTGTCCGTAGTAATCGTTCCGGTGATAACTGCGCTTTCACCAGCAACGGTAGTTTTGGCATTTGCACCATTATTAAGTTTCGCACCGCTAAGCTGTATATTCTTGCCATTGAGGCCAATCTGCTGACCAGCCGTCAAACTGCCTGTTACCCGAAGATTCTCTGTACCCGTAAGATTAATATCGCCATTTGTGGTGGTAATATTAGTCGCTACCGTCAGATTTTTGGTAGTCAGGGCAATGTCATCCTCGCCGTGCAAGTCTCCCTCATTCAGTGTGATGCTCTCCGTGCCTTTAACCGTCAGCGTCTTAAAGCTGCGGCCAACAAAGGTCACGTTGTGGCCTTCCAGTTCGACAATCGTATCATCTGTGCCAGCCTTATTTTTCACAGTCTCCGTCACCGTCAGCGTATTATCGGCTTTAGCGGTCAGCTTATCCGTATAGATGAGGCCAGCCAATTCAGCATTCTCTGCCTTTACCTTGACTGCATCACTAACCATCAGGGAATTATTGGCCAGGCTGATAGTTTCACCCTGCAAGTCTGTTTCAGCAGCCGTTATCTGTGCCGCAGACTCCAACGTGAAATCACCCTGCCGCGTTGCAAATTCGTGCATAGTCAGCTGCGTACCGCTTTTGACCACGATATTATCCGCAGTCATGGTCAGTGTGTTTTCACCACCACTGACCGTACCGCTGAGTACCGCATTCCCCGCCAAAACAGAAGCATCGCCAGCCAGTTCATTATTCCCCGTGAAATTAACCGCTCCACCTTTTACGATGATGTTTTCACCAGCATCTATAGCCGTATTGTTCAGGTCTATGCCGTTAACCTCAGGATTGGCACTTACCCATTCACCTTGTGCACCATAGCGGCCATCAAAATTGCCAGCCAGCAATTTCACACTGCCATTATCGGCAGTAACCGAAACGGTCTTATCATCCGTACCGATGACAATATTCTGGGCACTCTTCAAGATAACATCCTTGCCTGCCCGCAAATTGCCGGAAATATTCATTTCGCCGCCAGCACTGGCCAATTCAATCGAAGCATTTGGATTATTGGCCCACAAGTTATCCTGTATCTGGATAGATTCACTCGCCAGCCGGATACCGGATTCAGCCGTTACCGTCATATCGCCGGAAATAGCCAGGCTATAAGGTGAGTTTGCAATAAAGGACATGGTTTGCAGAGTATCATTCTTGTTGAGGAATTTTGCATCACCATACAGCTTGATGTAAATGAGGTCAGATTCGTCGCTGGTAGCCACAGCACCATCAACAGTAAGTACATTAGCCCCCTCTTCCTGCGTATAGATATAATCGTCTACATCTGAACCGTCCTCATTCATGGTAACAGACTCGCCCACTGCACCCAGCAGGCGTTTGCTGATAACATCGCCCTTGATATTGGTCTTATAACCAAGCAAGGTAATGGAATCACTGCCCGTAAGGTTGGTATTGGTGACACTTATCGTCTGTCCGCTTTCCATGGTGTACTCATGGTTTTCAGCATCATAGCTCTTAGCCGCTGCCAGCAAGAGGTTATTGCCACGGATTTCCTTGACCGGTGCATTTTCTGCATCTGCATTGATTGTAATCTGCCCTGCCCGGAAACTTACATCCCCGGCAGCAGAAACATCCGTATTGGTCAAAGCAAGGGTGTTCCCATCCCCAGCTGACCAGTCAGCTCCATCAGCATTTCCTGCCAGCAGGTTGATATGACCATTAGAAGTATTCGTCGTTCTGAGGGTGCTGGCGTTTGTTGCAATGGTGTCGCCCTTGATATCCAGGCGGCCCCCTGTGGTCAAGGCAGTGCCATCCAGGCTGATAGCCTCACTTGCCAAAGCAACATTATTGGCCACTGCGATGTTAGCATTTCTGGTGGCAATAGAATCCGTTGCATGGACATTCAGGTTAGCTGCCTTCACGACTTTAGCCGCATCTGCTGCCTCACCAATCACCACGCTGCCAGTTCTGCCTGCATGGCCAAGGGTAATCGTACCATTTTCCGCATCAAGACTGCCCGTTGCACTGACCTTTGCGCCATCTGCACTATCAATAGTGATATTGGCAGCCTTAACATCGCCAGCAGACACGACCTCTCCCGCCACAGAAGCAATGCGGACATTCCCACCGGCAGTCATATCACTGCTGCTATTAACAGCCTTGGCACCAGTGGTACCATCAGAAGCGGTTGCCGCAAGGTTAATATTCTCGCCAGCAGTCATGGAGCCGCCAGTGGCTTCGATAGCCCTGGCCGAGGTGATGGTGATATTGCCGCTGGTAGTGTTATCCGCTTTCAACGTGGCACCAGTCAGGGTTACATCATTGCCGTCACCTGTGGAAGTCAGGGTTACATCATTGCCGTCACCTGTGGAAGTCAGGGTTACGCCTCCTGTTGTTGCCTTGATGGTCGGAGTAACTGCATCATTGTCACTTACCGTTATGCCCTTGCCGCTGATTGAGACGTTCTTGCCTTGGAGCTTATTATTCTCCAATCCTACAGCAGTCACTGCCTCAATTCCTATGTCGTTGGTCGCAGTAATGCTTGCATCACTTACGCCAATTCCAGCAGTAGAATTAAATGCCACATTTCCAGCCGTTGCGGTTACAAACGGGGCTGCTGCTCCAGTTCCTTCGCTCTTGCTCACGGTAATGCCAACGCCGATAATGTTGACATTCTTGCCCTGCAAAGTGCTGCTTTCCAGCTTATTGACGGCATTTTCTGCGTTAATGGTAAGTCCATCGCCTGCAGTCAGATTACTCCCCCTGGTATTGACCGCATTTTTTGCCCTGACAGTAATGCTGCCATTAGTGGCATTCGTTGCAGTCAAAGTGGTATTCGTCAGAATTAAATCCTTGCCGTCACTTGTGGAAATAATAGAAATTCCCTTATCCGTGGCCGTAACACTGGTGTTCGCCACATTAATTCCAGTCGCGGCCACAAGGTCTGCCTGACCTTTTGCTGTGATATTCGCATTGTTTACCGCGATATTCGTATCCGTAGTAAGGGTCACATCACCAGTATTAGCCGTAATGGTCGAATTGTTATTCTCCATTTCTGCCTGGCCTACCTGGATTCCCTTGCCGTTGATTGCAACACCGGCACCTGCAATGGTGCTCTTATCCACGTTGACATGGCTTGCGTCACCATCAGTGCCCACGGTAGTTACATTTACATTGCCGCCCGCAGTTATGCTGCTGGTTGCGATGTCCGTCTTGCCGCTCTTTGCAGTCACGGCTCCGTCAACGCTAAAGGTGACATTAGTAAGCCCAAGTGCGTTATTTTCTATTGCGCTCCAACTATTTGTGCCTTCACTGCCTGCCAGCAAGTCAATATTACCGCCGTTTCCTGCTATAGTCGTAAGAGCAGCATCCGACACGGTAATTCCTGCATTCTCTGCTTTAAGGGTAATATTCTTACCCGCAGTAATGCTGCTGCCGGTAACACCAATGGCATTGCCGGTCTGAATGGTGATATTGCCGTTAGCAGTATTCTCTGCCTTTAGCGTTACGCTGGACAGGGTCACATCAGAATCCGCTGCCGTTGACGTGATAGCGATTCCCTTATCCGTGGCCGTAACACTGGTATCTGCCACATCAATTCCATTCACGGCCACAAGGTCTGCTTTGCCTTTCGCAGTAATGGTTGCCTTGCTTACTGCGATATTCGTATCCGTAGTAAACGCCACGTCGCCAGTATTGGCCGTAATGGTCGAAGTGTTCTCGGATATTCCTTCTTTCTTGCCTACCTTGATGCCATTGCCGCTGATTGCAACACCAGCCCCTTCAATGGTGCTCTTATCCACGTTGACATGGCTTGCGTCATCATCAGTGCCCACGGTAGTTACATTTACATTGCCGCCTGCAGTTATGCTGCTGGTTGCGATGTCAGTCTTGCCGCTCTTTGCAGTCACGGCTCCGGCAGCATTGACAGTTGCACCGGTCACTTCCAGTGCGTTGTTCTCTATTGCACTCCAACCAGTACCATCCACACTGCCTGCCAGCAAGTCAATATTGCCGCCGTTTCCTGCTATGGTCGTAAGAGCAACACCAGACACGGTAATTCCTGCATTCTCTGCTTTAAGGTTAATGTCCTTGCCCGCAGTAATGCTGCCACCGTTAACACCAATGGCATTGCCGGTCTGAACGGTGATATTGCCATAAGTTGCATTTTCTGCGTTCAGCGTTACGTTGGTCAGTGTCACATCAGAATCAGCTGCCGTTGACGTGATGGAGATTCCCTTATCCGTGGCCGTAACACTGGTATCTGCCACATCAATTCCATTCACGGCCACAAGGTCTGCTTTGCCTTTTGCTGTGATATTCGCATTGTTTACCGCAATATTCGTATCCGTAGTAAGGGTCACGTTGCCAGTATTGGCCGTAATAGTCGAATTGTTATTCTCCATTTCTGCCTGGTCTATCTGGATGCCCTTGCCGCTGATTGCAACACTGGCCCCTTCAATGGTACTCTTATCCAAGTTGACATGGCTTGCGTCACCATCAGTGCCCACAGCCGTCACATTTACATTGCCACCCGCAGTTATGCTGCTGGTTGCGATGTCAGTCTTGCCGCTCTTTCCAGTCACGGCTCCAGCAGAACTAAGAGTGACATTAGTAAGCCCAAGTGCATTGTTTTCCGTTGCACTCCAACCAGTATCACCAGCACTGCCTGCCAGCAAGTCAATATTGCCGCCATTTCCTTCTTTGGTCGTGAGCGTAGTACCAGACACGGTAATTCCTGCATTCTCTGCTTTAAGGGTAATGTCCTTGCCCGCAGTCATGCTACCGCCGGTAACACCAATGGCATTGCCGGTCTGAACGGTGATATTGCCAGCCGTTGCGTTTTCTGCTTTCAGCGTTACGCTGGTCAGTGTCACATCAGAATCAGCTGCCGTTGACTCGATGGAGATTCCCTTATCCGTGGCCGTAACACCGGTGTCTGCCACATTAATTCCAGTCGCGGCCACAAGGTCTGCCTTGCCTTTTGCTGTGATATTCGCATTGTTTACCGCAATATTCGTATCCGTAGTAAGGGTCACGTCGCCAGTATTGGCCGTAATGGTCGAATTGTTATTCTCCATTTCTGCCTGGCCTACCTGGATGCCCTTGCCGCTGATTGCAACACCAGCCCCGATAATGGTGCTCTTATCCACGTTGACATGGCTTGCGTCACCATCAGTTCCCACAGCCGTCACATTTACATTGCCCCCCACAGTTATGCTGCTGGTTGCGATATCAGTCTTACTGCTCTTTCCAGTCACGACTCCGGCAGCACTAAGGGTGACGTCAGTAATCTCAAGTGCATTTTTTTCCGTTGCACTCCAACCAATATCACCCGTACTGCCTGCCAGCAAGTCAACTTTGCCTCCGGCTGTCAGCGTATTGCCAGCTACTGAAATATATCCTCCAGTTGCTTTAAGGCTGATAGCCCGCCCTGCATCCATATCTCCACTGGCACTAATGGACGTTCCTGCTATAAGGGCAATGTCCTGCCCTGCACTCATATCGCTGCTAGAAGTGATGCCCGATGCCGCCGTAAGTGTAATATCTTTGCCTGCGGTCATACTGCCGCCAGTCGCTCCAATGGCTTTTGCAGAGCTGATTGCAATTTTGCCATTAGTATTATTTTCTGCTTGCAACACAGCGTTAGTTAGGGTCACGTCCTTGTCCAATGCTGTGGAAGCAATGGTTACAGCTCCACCATTATTGATAATTGTACTATCCGTTACCGCAACTTCTTTACTGGACAGTGTAAGCCCATTTGCAGCCGTATCTGCAACAGTAATATTGGCGTTTGCAACCCCAATAGAATCCGTAGCATAAACATGAAGTTTATTAGCTGTCACATCATTGCCAATTGATACAATTGCAGTACCATCCGACAAAGGTTCTGTAGCAGGCAAGTGTCCAAACGTAACACTGCCATTTCCTGCCTGCAGTATTCCCGTTGCATCAATAGTTGAACCGTCTTTTCCATCCAGCGTAATATTGCCATTCATAGAAGTCATATTAGCAGATGAAGTGATATTGCCATCTTCTGCTGTAACATCTATGTTCTTATTGGCCGTCATACTGCCTTCAGTAACATTAACATCCTTGGCAGAGGTAACCGTAATATTTCCATTTCCGCTTGTGCTGCTATTGGAAGTCAAATCCACTTTATCCAGGGTAATATTTCCTACCGTTGAAAGCAAATTAATATTTCCCGCAGACTGAATCCTACTATTATCAACATAAATGTTCCTGCTAGAAAAAGACAATTCAGATGTTACATCAATGGCAGACTTATTTACATTTATGTATACGGGCGCATTAACTGTAAGCTGACCGGCAGAAATTATTCTGTTATCGGCAGTCTTGCCATCTTCAGCATCCCCGACAGACACGGAAGCAGCAGTCAAAGTAACCGTACCTGCTTTATTATTATTCGCATCTTTGACAGTTATATTGCCATTAGCATTGATAGTACCATCAATGGCGGTGGCAGTAACTATGTTACTAGCATTAAGATTGGAATCATCATCTAAAATTATACTCTTTTCCTTATTATTCCCCTCACCAGCAGTCAATGTGATATCAGGCGCCGTAACCGTACCACTTACTGTAATATCACCATTCTTAGCTAATGCCGTTACTTCATTGGCTGTCTGAGTTGCACCTATACGAATTTCCCCATTAGTGGCTTCCATGTCAATTTTGCCACTTGCAATCATTGTAGCAACAGCCTTAATAGCTTCATCACCTTCACAAGTTCCCTTAAGAACAATATCTCCTTGAGTTGCGGTGACATTACTACGTACTACAACGCGCCCATTTTCTGCAAATGCACTCAACCCTTTGCCATAAACTTTTGAGTTACTATAATCATACGCAATATGAATATCTCCCTCACTAGCTGAAAGACTGATTTCACCATTTTCAGCCGTTACCTTATCGCCTACTCTAATAGCATCAGTTGACGTTGAAGCCCCCAATAGTGTTGGCGAGTTCTTAGCTTGCAATATAATATTGCCACCATGTGCAGTCATGCTCCCATACCCACTATTAATATAGGTACCATCGGAAGCATCAAGCGTAATATTGCCAGCAGCTTCAATAGTCGATGTTCTTGAATCAATCGCACCATGGGCAGTTATAGCAATATTGCCATTTCCCTCTGTCGTATCGGTAGCAAGCAAAATTGCTCCCACCAAATTAGAATACAAATCAGAGTTTGAAGCATAAGAGCTAAACTCCAGGTTCAAATCTCTCTGGTTCACTTTAATCTGGCTTCCACGAATAGTAATGCCATTACTGGACAAATCAAACCCGCTTGCCCCCGTTATCTCAGCATCGACATTCTGCATATAAATCGAATCTGTTGCATTTACATTAAGGCTCTGAGCCTTGATGATCTTTTGGGTATTGCTTGGCCCAATTTCGATTTCTCTTGTCCGTTTTGTCGCATCACCAGTAGAATGACCAAGCGTAATAGAACCATTCTCCGCCTTCATATTCCCAGTCGCAACAATCTTCGAGCCATCTGCGCTGTCAAGGGTAATATTACCACTGGTTGCCGTAAGATTCCCAGTAGATTTCACATTCGCTTTCGTAGCATTTATGTTGATATTATTGGCAGTCAAATTGCCAGTATCTGTTATGGCCAAACCATTGCTATACGAAGACGCACCACCTGCATTAAAAGTAATATTCTTACCTGCAGTCATGTTCCCATATACAGCCTGAATCGCCTTATCAGAACTAACTACGATATCCCCATTTCCTGCATCCTCAGCTTTTAATGTGGCGGTGAGGAAATTCGCCATATTGTCGCCATTGGAAGTTACCGTAATATCCCCTGTAGTTGCTTCAATAGTAGAGCTTCCAACCACCACGCCATTGCCAGTTATGGTAATATCTGTGCCTTTAAGCTTACTGCTATTGACTATATCGACAGATTTATTATTGCTGCCCACTGTGCCTTGAATCGTGAGCGTTCCCGCAGTGGTAATATCGCCTCCATCAATAACCACATCTATACTTGTTAAATTCAAATCACTATTTACATTTACTGTGGCCTTTTCCAACTTAATGGATTCACTGGCATTAACACTAAGATTTGCTGTCTCTACTGTCCTGCTTCCAGACGAAGTACCAATGGACACATTTTTAGCCGCAAGGGCCACCGAGCCAATTTTTCCCTCCTGGATGTCTTTTACGGAGATGTTACCATAAGCATTTATATCGTCATCTGCCGTAATGATTATGGAATTAGTCGTATCCGTAGCTTTCAAACCAGAGCCTTCACCAAGATTTACATTTGTATCCGTAGCAGTCAATGCAATCTTCTTTGCTTGGATGGTGCCATCTACGGTGATGGATTTGCCGCTGAGAGAAATGCCCTCCGCGCCGGTGACATTAACCTGGCCGGAAGCCACGGTGATGCTCTGGTCACTGGCCACAGCCAAAGAATTTGCCTTGAAGGCCTGGGCATCCGTTCCGCCGCCGCCAAAGGTCACATTGCTGCCTGCCAGTTTGACGTTCTCAATAGCGCCCTCACCGTTCTTGCTGAGCACGGTGGTATTGGTCAGGGTAAGGTTGTTGGGATTGTCAGTATCGCCAAATCCAGCCGCCCAGGTGCTTCCATTAACCGTATTGGCAGCAGCAATCTGCATGTTATCTGCGTGGATTGTACCGTTTTCGATGGAAGTAGTCCTGGCCAGGGCCGTCACGGTATTGCCGGTAATATTCATCTTGTCGGCAGAAATACTGCCACCTTCGGTGGTGGTATAAACACCAGCAGTATTCGTACCGGAAATAAGCAGGACATCACCATTTTCACTGTTGATAGCAGATGACGTATAATAAGATTCATTCGTCCTAATGGTCTTACCAGTTACAGATACATCACCAGTAGCAGCCGTTACATTCGCGCCGCTGAAGGTGACATCCTGGGCCGAAATCGTGATGGAGGGCGCAGTTATTGCGCCGTTTATTACAGCCCCGCCGCTGCTGCCGCCCTGCAAGGTCAGCGCATTAGCTACATTCACTACTCCGCCTACAGTAAGGCTGCCAGTCGCGCTGATGCCAGTGATATTCAGCGTATCCGCAGTAATATTGCCGGAAGCAGATACACTGTCAGCACCGCTCATATTTACAGTACCAGCCGTAATCGTTCCCGAAGCAGACGCACTGACAGTACCCGTGATATTCACCGTGTCGGCCGCAATAGTACCGGCAGTATTCACGCTATTGCCGCTCATGGTTGCAGTCTTCGTGTGCAAATCCCCGGCAGAATCAACGCTATACCCGGCCACAGTAATGCTCTTTCCTGCCGCATTGGCCGTCAGGTCAGTATTCTGTATATGGACTGTATTGGCATCCGTTCTGCCATCATCTTCGCCAGCCTTGATGGTAATATTTCCAGCATCAGCTTTGATGGTATTTTCCGTATCATTTGCCACGCCTATAGCGACTGATGCGCCCTTCGCCGTGAGATTCCCCGTCTTTGCTTCGAGGGTGCTGCCGCCTTTCACCGTCAGTGCCCCCGCTGCCGTAACATTGAGGTCGCCAGTTTCAGCTGTAACTTCACTGCCCCCCTGCACAGTAACACTGCCAGCAGCGGCAATATCCACAGTGGCATCACTTATAAGCGAGCTGCCGCCAGAAAGGGTCAGGCTGGCAGGGATAAGGTTGATTTGGGGCGCACTTATTGCAGCATTGTTAAGGGTAAGGGCCACATCATTTCCGACAGTGGGCGTTGTATCCGCCTTGATAACTGTCAGATTGATGTTCGTTATGCCAGTAGTATTGGACGCACTTTCCCCTTTCCCCAAGGTGAAGGTTTCAGCCGTCCAATCGGCACGGGTATTTCCCGACTGGCTGACATTTACCGTCTTGCCCGTAAGGACAACATCATCAGCCCCCGTAACGGTGCTATTGCTCACCGTAACAGCGCCATTTTCGCCAAGGCCGGACAGGGTAAGGTCATGAGCCTTATCTTCGCCGTTAAAGGTTGCTCCGCTCACACTGACACTCGTGCCAGCCAGAGTCAGGTCACCGGTGTAAGTCCCGCCATTGATGCCCACATTGGTTCCCTGAACAGTCACATCACCAGTATGGGAAGTGACTGCCATATTGACCGTTGTGCCTTTCAAGTTGGTGTTCCCCGTATAACTGCCGCCAGAAAGGGTCAGACTTCCCCCATCGCTACCCAGAACACTATTGCCCTCAAGGTCTCCGGTATAGGTGAGATTGGTCAAAGCTGCTGTATTTGTGGCGTCTATCTTCAAGGACTCCGCCTTCAGCGTATTCTGAGCAACCGTTACCTTCCTGCCTGCCAAAGCTAATTTCTCAGCTTCATTGCTAAAAGTTATGCCACTATCTAAATCCACATCACCTGTTGAGGCAGTATTATACGTCACCGCACCGGCAGCAGAAAAATTACTCAATGCCGTATCCGTCATATCCAGCCCGGAAAGAATCAGATTGGCACCATTGATGGTTGCCCCCTGATACACATGAATGCCCTGGGGGTTCACCAACAGCAAGGGATAGGTTCCCGTATGGTTAAGGGTACCCTGCAGCCAGGATGCGTAGCTGCCCGTGACGCGGTTCAAAAGAGCGCCATTTGAAGTGTCAAAATTCAACACACCACTTAGCCCGATATCGAAGGTATTCCAATTGATGATGCTATGGCTATTGGCCGTAATGGTATCACCGGAAGCAAGATTGAAATAGTAATTGCTGCTTGCGTCATAACTGTTGCCCTTATAGCTGACGCTGCCGGAAATAACTCTGCCATCAGTGGGCATATCAATCATGGCCGAAGAATCATTGCCATTGACCGTAACCACAGAAGCCGTATCACGGCTGAAACGTCCTCTGGCAGCATTGGCCTCACGAACCAAGGTACCTGCGCTATTGTTGATGGTCGAGCCGGTAACGGCATTGATTTCCGTTGCCGCAGTTACGCTGCTGTTATTCGTGGCACTGCTAAGGTCAGCGGAGTACCCGGCGATATGCACCTTATCTGCGGACACAGTTGCCCCCTTCTTTATGGTCACGGCATTGCCATCAGCCGAGGTTATAACCCCATCAGCATCTACACTGCCCGTGGCAGCTGTCGTCTTTATGCTGTTTCCGGCCAGCAACCAGGCAGAATTCATCCCGGCATTGACCGTACCGCCATCAACATCCACTGCACCACCGGCCACGACAATATCACCGCCGGAAAGCGTGCCTTTTACAGTAGCTTTATTGCCGGAAGTTGCCGTTACAACGCCATTTGTAACGCCGTTGCCAGCCAGCAGGCGCACTTTCCCCGCTACCGTTTCTTCGTTCTCAACGGCGCTAACTGCATGGATGGCAGCACCGTTGGCCACTTCCACCGTTGCGCCTTCTGCCAATATATCATGGCCAGTGATAGTCCCGCCTGTGACATTGGCGGTCATCCCTCTGGTCATACTGTCTGCACTAAAGTCAAAATCACGACCTGCCAGCAGGTGCACTTTCTCCGTGCTTGCATTGCCAATGGTTCCGTTTGCAGTCACAGCTATTCCTGTCAGGCTGATATTTTTCCCTTGCAAGACAGAGTCCGTTATCTCTACCCCGCCATTAGAATTAGTACTATTCTGACCGGACACAACTTTTCCGTTAGATATGGTAATATTAGGTGCCGCAACTATTTGCATATCATTAGTTGCCGTTAGTTCACTGCTGCTTGTAACGGTTACGTCATTCCCGGCCAAAGTCAGATTGCGCCCCTGAATTTCTGCGTTGCTAACAGTGACAGAGGTATTCATCCCCGCATCTGTTGTCAAACTGCCGCTCTGCAATGGCACATTCTTACCAGAAGCAATAAACACATCGTTCACTGCAGCTATGGCAGCGCTTTCACCTGCTTTTTTGCCGCTGATATCCACTGCCGCAGCCGCAATGATTGCATCATTCGCCGAAATTACAGACGAATTGTTCATCGTCACCTTGTGGTTCACTATATAATTGTTATTAGTAACAGTAGTATTGCTCAGGGTCTTGCCATCCTCTGACAAAGTCCCGGACAAAACTTTGACATCCCCCACCGTGGATGTTAGCTTGCTGTCAGAGACAGTGATTGCGCCATCCCTGACTAACGTAACTACAGGGCCCGTAATATCGGCATTCTGCAAACTGCTCGTATTGATATTCACCGCAGAATCCGCTCTCGTAAGGGCGATTTCCTTATCTGCCGACATCGTGATTGTGTCCGCACTCACTCCCAGATTAACCTTGTGGCTATCATCAACCAGAGAACCATTAAATGTAATGCTTCCGCTACTGCCGATAGAATCAACACCCTCACCAGGCGTAACCGTTATGGACTGATTATAGGAGGTTCCAGCCAACAACTTCAGGGCTGTATCCCCAGAAAATGTAATGCCATCCGCCACGTTAATGGTTTTTGCCATTAACGCCACGTTACCTTTTACAGCTACTGCCCCCTCAATGTTGATAGCAGACCCGTCGACGTAGTTGTAGTTTTGCAGGGTTATGCTATTGTTTGCGTTATTGAAACCAGCCCCCATAGCAGCCAAAAGTATGCTGCCGCCATCAATCACATTGAGCTGCGCACCATTCCCCACAGTTATGCCATTAGGATTTGCCAGTATAAAATGTATGTTCTGAGTATTTAGTATGCCATAAATCTCCGAAGCACTACTCCCGCTCACCCGGTTGAGAATATAATTGCTGCCCTGCCCTTCAAAAGTCAGCAATTTTCCGCTGCCAATATCAAAGGTCGTCCAGTCAATCACGCTATTGCCTGTTACTACTAAAGTCCTTCCCGTCGGCGGGTTAATCAGCACCGCAGGATTATCCCCCACCGCAGGATTATCCCCCACCGCAGGAATATATTCCGTTCCATCAATGGTAACTTTGCCTGCCACCACCTTGCCATCCACCGGCATATCTGCACCATAAACGAGCCCCGTTGACAGGGTAAAGGCAATCATGGCAGCAAGGCTCGTATATTTCAGCTTCTGCTGGCAATTCCGTTTCATGACCAGTCACTCCTTCCTGGAGACAACCTACTTAAAAGCGATAGCTGCAATTCACATTCCAGCGTCGGTGGGAACTATCGGTTCCCTCTATGTCATCAATCACTTTGGCATAGTCCAGAGATATCCCCAGACCACTTTTTTCATTGGTATAACGTAAGCCTATGCCTGCCGAAGCAATCCTTTCATTGCCAAAAGTATTGGTATTGGCATTCAGATTGTTGGCCAGGCTGGCAAAATCCACAAACGCCAGCAATCGCAAGCCCCTGCATATTTCCGGCGTATAGATTTCCACATTTCCCAGGATACCTTTATCGGCACTAATCGCACGTTCATTAAAGCCACGCACTGTACGGGCACCACCAGCACCCATCTGGGCTAAAGACACCAAATGCTGCTGGGTATACTGCCCCTGCCAGCGGGTACCCAAAATCCAGTTCGTCTTCGTACGATACTGATAGATAAGATTCCCTCTAAAGGCGGTGAACTGATTGTCACTGCCCGGCGTCACCGCCTGATAGTTTTTCCCGGCGTTGTCCAGGCTGCTGGCCACCCCTGCGTCCCAATAGAACACATGCTGCCGTCCCCGCTCCAGATGTTGAAAATCAACGCTGGCCGTGGTCACATGATAATCCTGGGTCCAGGCATCCGTAAAGGGAATAAAAGCCTGAAAGGTAATGCTGTATTTGCTGTTGGAACGCTGATAGTCGATGCCAAAATCCCAACTGTCCCGCTCTTTGGCCGTATAGGCAAGATGCTTTTGGTAATGAAGGCCGACATTTGTGCCCTGGCCTTTGGCCGTATATTCCAGAATACCTGCCAAATTAGAAGAGGCAATATTGCCTAAATCGACGTTGGAGTAACTGGCGTTAAGGTTCCATGTGCCCAAGGTCTTCGGTGTCATATACCGATAGGACAACGCTCCCTGCTGAACATCCGTGAACTTCTCCGGCGAGGTCACCCAGGCAACGCCCAGGCTGTCCAGCCTGCTGGATAAATTGCTTTGGATAAAGCTGGCGGTGGTACGCCAATCGCCAGTGTATTCATTGCCTGTATTGCTTACGGTGATAGCACCATGCTGGCTGGACAGTTCCTTGACCGTCAGTGTTACCGCCAATTTCCCCGGCACGGCTGAATCGTGGAAGTCAGCGTGAAAAACAGCCGCTCCTGACTCATTGGCCATCTGCAACTGCTGGGCCAGCCGATGAATCCGTATCTGCCCATTCTTCCGGTAAAGCTCCGGCAAAATATATCGAATCTCCCGTTCCGTCATCTTGCCATCAGCATGAATCTCCACCTGCTCGATGGGCACGACGATATTTTTCAAATTAATTTCTCCGTTGCGGCGGGCGGCTTCATCCTGTCTTTCCTGCTGTTCACGCTGCAATCTTTCACCGGCTTCATTCTGCTCAACACCTACCGGTACCGGTGCGCCCCATGAAACGCCCTGACAAGTCCCTGTCAGCATCAATGCCGCCCCAATTATTCCCATATATTTTGCCTCTGTCATCTCCTAGACCCCCTAATGTTTCCGTGATTTTCATCCTCAAAGCCTCTTCCCCCTATCCCAACAAAAAGTTAGTAATCCCATCCTATATACATTATAGTAACACAGATGCCCCCCCCCGCAAGACAATATTTCACTATTTTCTGTTAATTATTATAACCGGCTGTTTACTGCTTATATATTCTCTTTTAACTGTAAAAAAAGAAGCTGTGAAGTTCATTGACAGCCAACTCACAGCTCCGTTAAGTAATCCACCATCATTCTATTTTTGCCGTACCTCACGATATTTTTCGTAGTAGTTCTGCTCGCGTTTCGTATAGTATTCAAGGTCGCTTAACATCTCCCGGATGTCATCCCGTGTTTCCTCATTCCATTCCTCCAGCCGGTCATAGTTGCCTAGGCTCAGGACAATCGCCATTATTCGGCTATGGAGATTTTGATTTTCGTTGGGTGACATTTTCGGCACCTCCTTTGCGTCAGAAAAAAACTCCTATCGCCATAAGCAATAGGAGTTGCCTGTACGCCTGCCACGGAAAAAGGAAATACATAATCTGGTGCATCCCCTAAATCGTAACATATAACACCCGCAGCTAAATTTATAAGGGGAAAATCCAGCCACAGGTATTTGACGAAAGGCTATTCATTAGATGCTGAATTAAGGGAATTAGAGGAGCCATTAAAAATGGCTGTTCTCATTGCATAATTCTCCTCCCCCGCAGATTTTCCTGCTTTCTTTATCATTTTTTTGCACCAACGTCCACAAAAGTAGGGATGCCGCAGGGCGGGAAAAGAAATAGCGAGCAACAATCCGTCTTTACCATAAATCTACATCAGATAAGTCTTACTTGCGTCAGTATCTCTGCTTCATCAGCATATCGATGTATATGGAACCGTTCATTTCCGGCCAGCATAGCCGAAAGCTGCGTCTCCTTAGGGCGGTAGAAAATATGTACTTCCTTGTCATAAGCTTCAGCATAGGCCAGTTCATATCCTACCCCCAGCGATACTTGGGTACATTCTGCTACCACAACATCGCATTCGCGCAGCCACGCCGTATCCTGTTCATAGATGGCCGTGTCACCTTTGTCTTCCACCGTGGACAAGCTCAGGTCACCCACATGCTCAGTTAGAACCTGATGCTTTTCTTTCAAGGCAGCTATCACCTTGCGGTAGAGTTCCGCATCCTGTCTGCCACCACGAATAGAGCCTGCAAAATATACCTTCATCCTCCCAGCCTCATTTCATCTTCAAATCCAGTAATACCTTGTCTGTTTCCCAAGGCGATATGACTGTATAGTCAATACCAGCACCATCCAGAACCGCCTTGATTTCTTCATCCTTTACCTTGGCTCGTTCCAGATTAGTCTCCTTGCGCCCGTCAATGCTGATAAACTCATCATTACGCCTTAAGAGATAGTCCACGTTATCAAATTTGGCATGCTCATGCATTACCAGCTGGTCAAAGAGCTCGTCCGGTGTGTTGTTATAAATGATATTAAGCGGCAAAGGCGAATCACAGACCGCATATTCCACTCCATAACGTTCCAGCGTCTTCAGACGATGCACCTGCTCAGCAAAGAGGTACAACTGGTCCTGCACAATGTCCGTGGCATTCTGGTACCAGAGCCACTTGGCGTATTCCCCCACCAGTTCCGTCTTGTGTCCTTTGCGTTTCAACTTCGAAAAAATATCTGCAGCGATGGTGCTCTTGCCAATGCCAGCACCGCCATAAAAATTGATTACTTTCAAATTCTCACCTCGAAATATTGTTCCATTCCATTATTATAACACTTATAAGGCTCCGTATTCCATTCCCAGTACCATCAGTTACACCTCCGACATCATTCCTGTCGCCACGTCTACGAGGATATCATAAAAACCAATAATCCTGTAGCCTCAAGGCTGAAAAAAGCATTTCCTTCGCCTCAACTATACATTTTTTAGAGGTCATTATTATTGTCAATGTAATAAAAAAAGGGATTTCGACCTTGCCATTTTTTCTGGCAATTTGTCGAAATCCCTTTAGTATTGGAACTTCCAGCTTTCTTATTTATCTTTCCGTGACAGTAAACATATGCTCTCAACATGCGAAGTACACGGGAACATATCCACAGGCTGTACTTTTACAGCCTTATAGCCCAGTTCATCAAGGATAGCAATATCGCGGGCGAGGCTGGCGGGGTTGCAGGATACATAGACGATTCTTTCCGGCTGCATATTGGCAAAGGTTTCGAGAACCGTCGGCGTACAGCCTGCACGCGGTGGGTCTACGACCACTACATCTGCCCGGACGCCCTGTTTATAGAGACGCGGCATAACTTTGGTGGCATCACCGACGATAAATTCGACATTGCGCACGTTGTTGTCACGGGCATTTTTCTGCGCGTCGAGAATCGCCGGCTTCACGATTTCGATACCGATAACACTATGGGCCTTTTGCGCTAGGAACAACGTAATTGTGCCCGTGCCGCAATAAGCATCAATAACCGTTTCCTGTCCGGTTAAGTTAGCATATTCCAGAGTTTTGTTGTAGAGGACTTCTGCCTGACTCGTGTTGACCTGAAAGAAAGAGCGCGGCGAAATATGGAAGTTCAGACGGCCAATGCTGTCCTGAATGGTCGGACGACCCCAAAGCAGCTTGGTATCGCGGCCCATAATGACGTTGTTATGATAGGTCTGGATATTCTGATGGACGCTGACTACCTTAGGGAGTCTTGCCCGCAGCATTTTGACCAATTCTTTTTCTCTGGGCATGGTCTTGGTGGCGGTGACGATAACCACCATGATATCACCATTCTTGCCCACGCGTCCTACCACATGACGCAGGACGCCAGTATGCTTGTCCTCGTTATAGACGGGGATATTGAGTTTGGTCACGATTTCCCGCACAGCATTGACTACTTCGTTATTGCCTTCCTTTTGGATATGGCAATCTGTGGTGTCAATGATGGCATGGCTTCCCTGCGCAAAGCAGCCAATGATGGTCTTGCCCTTGTCCCTGCCAATGGGGAACTGCATTTTGTTGCGGTAGTTCCAAGGCGTAGCGGCTCCAATGGTGGGTTCAACATGCAAATCCGGCTGCTTGCCAATACGGGTAACCGCATCAATGACCTGCTGACGCTTGGCGTTCAGCTGAGCCATATAGTCAAGGTGCTGCAGCTGACAGCCGCCGCATTTATCGTAGATGCCGCAAGTCGGCTCCACCCGGTCCGCACTTTTCTTGATGATTTTCTTGACATGCCCCTTGGCATAGGTCTTTTTGACCTCATCAATAACCGCTTCCACCGTTTCTCCCGGCAAGGCATAGGGCACGAAGACCGTAAACTCTTCATAGCGGCCTACACCTTCACCGCTGGTACCCAGCGTATTGATTACGATTTCATAAGCTTTTCCTTTTTCGACGGGAACTTTTTTGCTCACTTTTATTTCCTTCCTTACCTATAAAACGCAGAACAAATATTTACTATTCTACCATAAATACGTTCCCCTGCAAATACAAGAACAGCATGGAAATTATTCCCTGCTGTTCAACTTAGTCCATATGTTATTGTAAGCGGAATTGCACCGTCTGACTTACTGCACATCTTACCGGTTCTTCATACACATTGAGCGCTGGAGAAAAACGATAGCGATAAGCGGCCGCTACTGCCGCATCATCCATAGAAGGATAACCGGAGGACGCCGCCACATTTGCGTTTTCCACGCTGCCGTCTTTCCCCACAACGACACGAACACGTACTGCCCCCTCTATGCCCTGACGACGCAAATCCTCCGGATAAGCCGGATTTGCCCCTGACAGCAGGCGCGGGGGCGTCTTTGGACGCTGGGCAGCAGCGCCATCCCTGGAACCGCTGCCTTGACCTGCACCTGCTTCTCCGCCTTGGCCATTGCCTTTTCCACCGCTGCCGCTGTTAGCCACACCTTCTCCCATAGATGCATTGCCTTGACCTTTGCCGTTTGTTTTATCATGTATCGCAGCATTTTCACCCTTCTCTGCGTTCTCCCGCTGTTTTGACGTCTTGTAAATCTGCTGTGTTTCTGGCTGACGCGTATAGGTTTCCGAAATCTCTGGTGCCGCTGTGTTGTTGGAAAAAGTTATCTCCTCGACAGCAGCTTCTCCTCCTGCACCGCCTGTATCTCCTGCTGATGCTCCGCCCGCTTCTGCCTGTTCAACATCGTATAAGGCTACATCCAATGTCTTTTCCGGTTCAGCAGACACCTGTGCAAACAGGCCAGTCAAGGCAACCAGCACGAACAATATAACATGCACACCTGCCGAAAGCCCCCAGGCATAGAGTTTATCCTTGTTTCCTCTAATCATGACCGACACCCGTATCAGCGGCCAGACCAAAGTGGGCAATCCCCGCACCGCGCAGTTTGTCCAGAAGGCCAATCACCATACCATAGTCCATCCCCTGGTCAGCTCTCACGACCATAGCAAAGCGCGGATTGCGCTTATATTCCTGCTGTGCACGCTTCAATAGCTCACCTTCGGCAATGGGCTGGTCTTCCAGCCACAGCGAACCATCCGCCTTTAAGGTAACCAAATAATTTACATTCATCTGGGTTTCAGCGCTCTGTGCTTTGGGCATATTCACATCCACCGTTTTGATATTCACCATATAAAGCGTACTCATCATGAAGAACACCAACAGGAAAAACATGATGTCAATCATGGGGATAATCATGACTTCCGGCTGGGCAAAGGCCTTTCTGTCCCGCAGTCTCATAGCGTACCGCCTTCCATGACCAGTTGTCCCGCAGTCGCAGGTTCAGCCCCTTTGTGCAGGCGAACAAGATGTTCTTCAACCAACGAGAAGCACTGCTCCATATCCGTAATGATATTTTCCAGACGCTGCGAGAAATATGCATGTACCGCCAGCGCTGCAATTGCCACGCAAAGCCCCATTGCCGTAGCGATAAGTGCTTCGCCCACGCCCCCCGTGATGGCCGTTGCCTGTCCGGATGCGACATTGAACACGCTAAAGGACGAAATCATGCCGCTGATGGTGCCAAGCAGCCCTAAAAGCGGTGCCATAGTGACAATCACGCTAAGGTAATACAGCCGCTGACGCATTCTGGACAGAGCGATGCCGGATTGCAGTTCCATATAATGGGCGGCTTGCTCCCGATTTTCCTTTTGCACTGCAGCGATGATGATTTTCGCCAGAACGCCATGGGCATTTTGCAGTAAAGCTGCGGCTTCCCCATACTGGCCGGCAGTAACCTGCTCATAAAAAACTCGCGCAAAATCCCGCCCGGAATCCATGCGATTAAAATACAGGGCGCGCTCAATGCCAATGGCCACTACAAACATGGAGCAAAGCAACAGTACATACATGACTGCGCCGCCTTTTTGAAAAAATTCTACACCCGTAACCATATAATCCATATTCATTCCTCACATTTTTTCCTTAAAATTCATGCTGCATACCAAAGATTACGCTGCGTCCCGGTGCCATATAGTAACCGGACCAGGTTGCAATGGATTCGTAGCTTTCATTGGTCAGATTATAGCCCTTAATATAGAACTTGGTCTTATCATTGCAATGATAGTTCAGCACCATATCCAAGGTGGTATAGCGGCTTTTCAGGAAGGCATTATCGCCTACTACCCTGCCAGCCACATGCTGCAAGGTCAAATCGCCCTCCCATTTATCCTGCTTATAACTTACGCCAAAAATATAGCGATTGGGCTGATTGTTTTTGCGGTACAGGTAATGCCAGGTATTGTCGCTTTCCTTTACCTGCGCATAAGAATAGCCTAACCGCACAGACCACTGCGGTGAGAACCGATGACGCAGGTTGAGGTCCAGCCCTCGCCGTGTCTCCTTCGCTACATTGTAGTAACGGGTTTTATCCGTATATATCCAGTCCAGCGCATTTTTAACTTTGCTGTAATAGAAGGTTGCATCCACATCTGTATGCGCGGAGAGTTTTGATTTTACGCCCGCCGTTACCGTTTGGGACTTTTCCTGCTGCAAATTCTCATTGCCTGCCCACCACTGCGTATTGGCATAGCGCATTTTCAAGGTAGGATTGTTTACCGCCTGTCCCCAGGAAACAAAGGCATTCGTTGCCGCCGAAAGTTCTTTATTCAGGCCAATATGCGAAGTAAAGTCTGCACCAAAATCGCTATGATCTTCCCATCTTGTCCCCAAATTCAGTGACCAGCCGCGTCCCATACGCCAATTATCCTCCAAATATAAAGAGATCGTATTGGCCGAACGATCCAAACTGCCGTTATTTTCTTCCTGTATATTCTCGTGATGGAAGGACACGCCGCTGATTAGCGTATTCTTATCGCTGAGCAGCCAGTTTTTCTGATACTCAGCTCCCATGGCTTTCATATCATCTTGGAAGGATGCATCATAGGCACCATCTAAATTTTCCTGATTATGATAAATCCGAAAATAATCCTGCGGCCCGTTTTCCACCTTGGCAGCCCAGGTATAGGTCAATGCATAAGTGCGTACGGTTTCCCGGCCACGGGCATTGGGATAGGTGGGCTGAGCCGTATTGGCGTCCTTTACATTAGCCGCCATGCTTTTATTGGCTTCTGTATTGGTAAAGTCAAAACTGAGTAAATCACCATTGCTGAATTTTTTGTCCAGCGTCAATGCCTCGCTTGTCCTGTGCATGCCCGTATCCGCAATGGACAAATTGCCATTCGACGGTGAGCGGTATTCGATATCTCCCCGCGTTTCCCTGCTTACCGTAAGCGCATAGGTTACGCTGTCATCGCCGCCTTCCACGCGCAGGGCACCGCGCCGCTGTTGCTGCGTGCCCACTTCCCCACGCACTTTTACATGCATGCCCGCCTCCGGCCGTTTGGTAATGATGTTGACCACACCGCCCATAGCCGCATTGCCATACAGGGAGGAATTGGGGCCGCGCACCACTTCGATACGCTCGATATTTTCTACCTGAAAGGTATCTAAATCCATCAGCCCGGTATCGACACCGCTGATAAGCGGCCCATGATTCCAGTTGGTGCGCCGGCCATTCACCATGAGCAGCACACGGTTATCGCCATTAAGCTCCACATAACTGCCGGTGGTATTGGTTTTGACGTTAATGCCCTTATCGCACAAAGCATCGGTTACGGTTGTATAATTCCCCTTGGCCAAATCTTCAGAAGTCACCACAGTAACCTCTGCCGCGACTTCCTGCGAACGCACCTTCATGCGATTGGCCGTTACCACATAATCATCCAGGGAGAACTCCTCCACGGCTAAATTCTCTGCTGCATTTTCCGCAGCGGCAGCATATTCTGCCCCACTCAAAGTCAATGCTCCACAAAGCATAGCGGCCAAAATCTTTTGCTCCTTGTACTGTTTCATTAAGTCCTAAATCCTCTCTTGTATTTATTATCTATGTTTAAGCCTGCCCTTAGCCAGGCGGAATAGCGCATCCAATGCGCGGCCATTGCCACTGTTGACTTCGGCAAAGGGAATGTTGATGATACGTCCTTGCTGTACCGCCCGCAAGGGTTGCAAATCGCGATTCTGCCGTACCTGCGTCAAAACCTCCTCGTCGGAAAGGTCCTGCCCATCTGCCCCAGGCAGGGAAACATACACCAGATAATCCGGGTCATAAGCGAGTATTCTCTCTGGCCCCACAAAAGCCGTCTTCATGCTGACCAGATTATCCAGCCCGGCCTTATCCAGCACATCGTTTATCAGATAACCCGCATCATAAAGGGAATAAGAACTTCTGCCATGCTCCTGCAAGACAATCGCCGTTTCCCGCTCCCGTTCTTTTAGGCATTCAGCTATTGCAGCTTCACGCTTGCGACAGGCCGCAATATAATCGGCCGCCCTATCCTCCACGGCAAAGATTTTCCCCAAATCCGCAATGAACGGATACACAGAATTTTCCAATGTCGGCCGTTCATGGGGGATTGTCGCTGGAACGATATACGCGCCGATACCATGTTCCTGCCACCCTTGCGGTGCTCCCAATTCCATAGGCGAAAAATTATGTGCCCAGCCGATGATGAGGTCAGGCTGCAAGGCAAATACTTCTTCCTGTGCCGGGATAAACGCCGCCTGCACCTTAGGCAAAGCCGCAAAGCGCGTAACCAGATGCTCCGGTTCACTGCCATAGGCGGCAATCGTCTGCTCAATATGCGCATCCAATCCCAGTTCCAACATCGCCTCTGCGGCTCCGGGATAGAGAATCAGCACACGCTGAGGAATCCCCTTTATTAATGTACGCCGGCTATGTCCATTCTCGTCATAATTTTGTATAAATTGTTTATCTGCGCTGTTTTCTGAATGTTTATAGCAACCAGATAGCAGGATTGAAAAAAACAGAGCCATCATGCAAAGTACGATTTTCATACGGCCATCTTCTCCCGCCCGTAGACAATCACGGGACGACCCTCGCGGCCGCTAAGCACCTCGCAGTGTACGCCATAAACATCATGAATGAGCGTTGGTGTCAATATCTCAGCAGGACGACCAGCAGCTGCCAGCCGTCCAGCCTTGAGCACATAGAGGCGCTGACAGTACATCGCCGCCAAATTCAAATCATGCAGTACCGCCAACACCCCTATTCCCAGACCTGTCGCGATCTCCATAATCTGTATCTGATAGCGTATATCCAAGTGATTGGTTGGCTCATCGAGCAGCAACAGCCTTGGCTCCTGTGCTAAGGCTCTGGCGAGTACCACTCGCTGCTGCTCACCACCAGACAAACTAGCAAACCGCCGCTTTGCCAGTTCAGCCACACCAGCCTGCACCAAGGCACGTTCTACCGCCATCCTGTCCTGCCCAGAAATCCTGCCGCTAGTGCCCTGATGGGGAATCCGTCCCATCATCACCATATCCTCGACGGTAAAGTCAAAATTAACCTTATGAAACTGTCCCATTACAGCCAGCAAACGCGCTGACTCGGACAAGGATATATCCTGCAAATGCCTGCCAAAAACCGATATTTCTCCAGCTTGTGGCTGCAAAACGCGATAGACATTTTTCAATAGCGTTGATTTGCCGCTGCCATTAGGGCCAATAATGCCCACAAATTCTCCCCGTTTTACAGACAGGGATATATCCTGCAATATCGCCCTTTTCCCCAAGGAAAAGGAAAGGTTCTTCACTTCTAAATCCTGCATAAACGCCCCTTTCATCGTCCCAGACCATTCTCTGTCCGAAAGAGCAGCCGCATAAAGAGCGGTGCTCCAACCAGCGCGGTCAAAATTCCGATGGGCAAATCACCACTAGGCAACAGTACCCGGCAGAGCACATCCGCCAAAATCAAAAATATCGCCCCCACAATCAGCACGCCCGGCAGTACCCGGCGATGGTCAGAACCCACTACTGCCCGCACTGCATGGGGAATAATCAAGCCGACGAAACCAAATATCCCACAAACCGAAACGATAATGCCCGTAAGCAAGGCTGTAAGGGCCAAATATCTGCGCCGTGCCCCAATGAGGTCCACCCCCAAAGTCACGGCCGTTTCCTCTCCCAGCAGCATGGCATTAAGCTCCCGCAACCGCAAGGCAAAGAAGACAGCTCCCACAAGCACAGCTATTCCCGGCAGCCATAGGCTATCCCAACGCGCACCAGCCAGTGAGCCCATCGTCCAAAACGCAGCACTGCGCATCCCTTCTGCATCATTAGCCAAATAAACCACCAAATTTGCCAGTGCAGAAAATAGCGCGCTGACCACCGCACCCGCCAAAATCAATCGTACAGCCGAAGCACTGCGCTCCTTGCCGGCTAATGCCAGAACAAAGCCCGTGGCGGCCACAGCACCAATAAAGGCTCCCAACGGAACACCAATCCCCGCCAGAAACGCAGTTCCGCCAAGCAAAATAACGGCCACTGCTCCTAGCGAAGCCCCCGAGGCAACACCTAAAATATATGGTTCAGCTAATGGATTTTGTACTAAGGCCTGCATGACCATGCCACATAGCGACAAACCCGCTCCGGCAAAACCGGCTAGCAGTACCCGCGGCAAACGCAATTCCCACAGAATATCATGATGGGCTGATGATATGGTCATGCCCTTCAACATTCCGCTGTGTTCCCCCAGCAACGCTATCACCTCAGCTAAGGGAATATCCACTACCCCCACGGATATGGCAAACAAAATCGTAAAAAAGATGCTGACCAGCCCAGCAGTCAAATAAGCAAAAGGCAATATTCTCATTTCCTTCCTTTTGTGATTAGTCAGTAGCGATAATCATTATATATTGAGAATCATAATCTGTCAACACCTATTTGATTGTATAATTTATTTTTATATGCAAAAGACCTCTTTGATGCTAAAATTTATCTCATTTTTTAGTATCAAAGAGGTCTTTAATCTATATTCTTTTTAGAACTCTACCTTAGCGAACAAATCCAGCGGGTTATCCAAAAGTAATTTGGCGCCATGTTCCACCAATTCCTCTTTCGGTCGGAAGCCCCAGGTTACACCAACAGACAGCATTCCGGCATTATTTCCCGTATCCATATCCACGCTGGTATCACCAAAGTAAGCAACTTCTTCCGGCTTTACGCCCATCTTAGCGGCAATCAGCAACACCTTTTTCGGGTCAGGCTTGCGCGGCAAATCCTTGCAGTCACCGATAACGGACACAAACATATCTTTGGGGAATAATTTTGCCACGATGATATCCGCTGCCGACTGATGCTTGTTCGTGCAAATGCCCAAGGGAATATTCCTGGCCTGCAAGGTCTGCAACATGTCCATAATACCATCATAGCACGCAGTCTTATGGGTAAGATTGCGGTCGTAGCACTCTTTGTATTTCGCCAGAGCCTCATCCACAAAGGCCGAATCTGCGGCTTTATCAGCGGGCAGGCAACGTTCAATCAGCTTACGGGAACCATTGCCCACAAAGTAACGATATTTGTCGATATCATGCGTGGGATAGCCATAGCTTGTGAGCATTTCATTGGCGCTGTCAGCCAAATCGGCCAAAGAATCAATCAGGGTTCCATCTAAATCAAAGATGGCTGCTTTATATTGCATAAATCACTGCACCTTTCCCTATCAATCCACCAATGCCATCTTGGCGCTGCCTTCGGCGGTAACCGTACCGTCTGTCAGGGCAATCGTTGCCTTCATGTTGACAAAACTGCCGCGACGGCCTTCTTCCCAACCCGTAATGACGAGGTCAGCCCCCACAGGAGTCGGTTTGCGGTAACGAATGTCAAGACGCGCGGTTACGGCCTTTTCGCCTGTGGAGTATAAAAAGCCGCCCATCGCTTCATCCAGCATGGTTGTCACAATGCCGCCATGCACCACGCCATCATAACTTTGGTATTCACGGGAAAGATTTTTTTCTGCCACATATTTGTCTGCAACAAACTGAAAATCCAAATGCAGACCTATCGGATTTTCCGGGCCGCAGGCAAAACAATAGGCTTCGCCGGGTAATTTTTCCTTTACTTCTGCCATAATTTCCTCCCTAAAAAGAGAATACAGGGATGCCCTTTGGCATCCCCATTCTGTATGCTATAAAAATCAGCCTAATTTTTCGGCTAAAAGCTTGTTGACCATCTGCGGGTTGGCTTTGCCCTTGGAGGCTTTCATAACCTGTCCCACAAGAGCACCGATGGCCTTCTTGTTGCCGCCCTTGTAGTCGTCAACGGCTTTCTGGTTATTTGCGATAACTTCGTCCACAATGCCTTCGATGGCCTTGGTATCGGTAATCTGTACGAGGCCCTTGTCCTTGACGATTTTTTCCGGGCTGTCGGTATTCGTCCACATTTCCTTGAAAACCTTCTTGGCAATCTTACCGGAAATGGTGTCCTTCATGATGAGCTGAATCATCTCGCCCAAACGCTGTGCATCTACCGGCGATTTGCTGATGTCGAGGCCTTCCTCGTTGAGGTTCTTGGCCAGGTCGCCCATCATCCAGTTGGCAGCCAGCTTGGCGTCAGCACCCGTAGCCACTACGGCATCAAAGTATTCAGCCATAGCACGGGAGCTCGTGATGATGCCGGCATCATAATCGGACAGGCCGAAATCCTTTTCCAGACGTGCGCGGCGGGCATCCGGCAGTTCTGGCAGTTCGCTGCGGTACTTTTCAATGGTTTCTTCGCTCGTCACGATAGGCGGCAGGTCCGGTTCCGGCATGTAGCGGTAGTCATGGGCATTTTCCTTGCTGCGCATGGACAGCGTAATGCCGCGGGCCGGGTCATAGGTACGGGTTTCCTGTACGATATGGCCGCCGTCCTCGAGGACTTCCGTCTGACGCTCGATTTCGTAGTTGATGGCGTCTTCGAGATTCTTGAAGCTGTTGATGTTCTTCATCTCGGTACGGGTGCCGAGTTCCTTCGTGCCCACGGGGCGCAGGGATACGTTGATATCGGCGCGCAGGTTGCCTTCTTCCATACGGCAGTTGGACACATCGATGTATTCCATGATGGCCTTGATTTTTTCCATATAGGCGCGGGCCTCTTCGGCCGAGCTCATATCCGGTTCGGATACGATTTCGAGAAGGGGCACGCCAGTACGGTTGTAATCAACGTTACTGGAAGCGGAATCCTTAATGGTCGTGCCGGAATGCACGAGCTTGCCGGCATCTTCTTCCATGTGGATACGGGTCAGGCGGATGCGTTTCTTTTCGCCTTCCACGTCAATATCCACCCAGCCATGTTCAGCAATCGGCAGGTCGTACTGGGACGTCTGCCAGTTTTTCGGCAGGTCAGGATAGTAATAGTTCTTGCGGTCGAACTTGCTGTACTTGTTGATTTCGCAGTTCGTGGCAAGGCCAGCCTTGATACCGAACTCCACCACACGCTGATTTACTGTGGGCAGTACACCGGGCATACCCAGGCAAACCGGGCACACATGGGTGTTCTGGTCAGCACCAAATTCCGTGGCACAACCGCAGAAAATCTTGGTTTTCGTCTTTAATTCGCAATGTATTTCCAGGCCAATGACGGCTTCGTACTTCATTCGTTGTTACCTCCCAGCTGCGGCATTTTCGTGTGATACTCCTGGCTCTGCTCATAGGTATAAGCCGCACGGATAATGGTTTCTTCATCTAGCGCCTTGCCGATAAGCTGCATGCCGATGGGCATTCCCTTGCTGCTCATGCCGCAGGGAATGGAGATACCCGGCAGTCCGGCCAGATTCAAAGGTACGGTGCAGGCATCCTGCAGGTACATCTGCAGCGGGTCGCCGGCCATTTCGCCAATCTTGAAGGCCGTCGTCGGCGCAACAGGGGCAAGAATTACGTCCACCTGTTCAAAAGCCTTGGCATAGTCTTCCGCTACGAGCGTACGCACCTTCATGGCTTTGAGGTAGTAAGCATCATAGTAACCGGCAGACAGAGCGTAGTTGCCGATAACGATACGGCGTTTTACTTCCTCACCAAATTTTTCCGTACGGGTGTTGGTCATCATGGCGACGAGGTCTTCACCTTCCACGCGTTCACCATAGCTTACACCGTCATAACGCTGCAGGTTGGTGGCAGCTTCAGCCGGTGCAATGAGGTAATAGGCGGAAATCGCATAATCCGTATGAGGCAGGGAAATCTCGACGATTTCAGCGCCCATTTCCTTGTACTTTTCGATAGCCGTACGGATGGCCTTTTCCACTTCGGGGTCCATGCCCTTGACAAAGTATTCTTTCGGCAGACCGATTTTGAGCCCCTTTACATCCTCCACCAAAGCCTTGGTGAAATCCGGCACTTCCGCAGCGCTGGAAGTAGAATCCATATCGTCATGGCCAGCGATGATGTTGAGGATGTTCGCGCAGTCCGTCACATCACGGGTCACAGGACCAATCTGGTCCAAAGAAGAACCATAAGCCACCAGACCATAACGGGAAACACGTCCATAGGTCGGCTTGAGGCCCACCACACCGCAGAAGGAAGCCGGCTGACGGATGGAACCGCCCGTATCGGAACCAAGCGACCAAATTGCCGTACCAGCAGCAACAGATGCGGCGCTGCCGCCCGAAGAACCGCCCGGTACACATTCCGTATTCCAGGGGTTGCAGGTCGGATGATAGGCGGAATTTTCCGTGGAACCGCCCATGGCGAATTCGTCCATGTTGAGCTTACCCAGGATAACCGGATTTTCGGCTTTGAGCTTGGTCATTACCGTAGCATCATAAGGCGGCACGAAATTTTCCAGAATCTTAGACGCACAAGTCGTCTTTACGCCCTTAGTGCAGATATTGTCCTTGATGGCGCCCGGGATGCCTTCGAGGAAGGAAATCTCCTCACCGCGGGCAATCTTTTCGTCCACGGCCTTAGCCTGAGCCAGCGCTTCGTCACGGGTAATGGTCAAATATGCTTTAACGTCGCCTTCCACCTCGTCGATGCGCGCCAGCACATCTTCGGTGAGCTCTACACTTGTAATCTCTTTATTCACCAGCATATCATGGAGTACATGAGCCGGTTTTTCATATAATCTCACGTTCAATCCTCCTGCCTTAGTCTTCCAGAACCTTCGGTACTTTGAAGTAGCCGTCTTCCTTGAGCGGAGCATTCGCGAGCGCTGCCTCACGGTCAAGGGATGCTTTCACTTCGTCCTTGCGGAACACGTTCTGCATGGGCAGGGCGTAAGTGGTCGGCTTAACATTTTCCGTATCCAGCTCGGACAGATTGTCCATATAGGTCAGGATTTTATCCATCTGGTCAATGTACTTGTCCTCTTGGTCGGCAGGAATTGCCAAACGGGAAAGAACTGCTACATTTTGCAAATCTTCTTTGGTAACTTTCATTTTCTCACCATCCATAGATGTTAGTTGTTAGCGTAAAAACATACTTCGATATTATAGCACAAAAAGAGGCATACTAAAAGGCCGAAGTTGTTCGAGGTATACAGACGGAGTGAGGGGGGCAGCAATAACTTTCGTCCGCTTATGCAGGCTTGTCTAACGCTACCGAAAGCCATTGCCGCCCCCTCACTCCACACTTTTGGCATAACCATGGTAGAACACTCAAAGCATGGTTATGGGGTCAATATCAATTGCTACATCCGCCCGCAGGTGCAGATTCTGTTCCCGCAGGAAGGCCTGCACGGCTGGCAAATCGGTTGTCTTAATCAACACGACAAAACGGTAGATACCGCGTAATCTGGCGATTACCGCCGGGGACGGGCCGATAATCTGCTGGCCTTGGATACCATTAAAGTGCCCGTTAAAGGCCGTCACCAAACTTTTTGCATTGCCCTTGGCGGTGTTTTCATCTTCATGTTGGAACAACAGTTTGACCAAACGGCTAAAGGGCGGATAGAACAAGCCCTGCCGCATTTTCATTTCCTGCTCGTAAAAGCCCTCGTAATCCTGGGCAATGCCGCAGGTCACAGCATAATGTTCCGGATTGTAGGTCTGAATCACCACTCTGCCTTGATGTTCATGGCGCCCTGCCCTTCCTGCCGTCTGGGTAATCAGCATAAAGCAGCGCTCTGCCGCGCGGAAGTCCGGCAGGTTCAGACTGGAATCGGCGCTGATAATGCCTACCGCCGTCACATTGGGAATATCATGACCTTTGGCCACCATCTGCGTGCCCAAGAGGATATCGTATTGTTTCTCGCGGAACTTCTGCAGAATCTCCTGATGAGCAAATTTCGTATTGGTCGTATCCCTGTCCATGCGGATAACGCGGGCAGAGGGTACAATCTGATGAAGTTCCTGTTCCAGCTTCTCCGTGCCGGAGCCGAAGTATTTGATATAGCGGCTGCTGCACTTCGGGCAGACATCGGGCACCGGCTCCGTCACATCGCAGTGATGACAGGACAGCTTGCCATTCTTATGATAGACCAATGGCAGGCCGCAGAGCTTACACTTGATGACCTCCCCACAGGAACGGCACATAACAAAAGTAGAGAATCCTCGACGGTTCAGCATGATGATAATCTGCTGCCCCTTAGCCATAGTCTGTTCAATCAAAAGCTGCAAGGGACGGGAGAGAATATGACGGTTTCCCATTCTGAGTTCCTGCCGCATATCCACACATTGCACCACAGGCAGGGGCATATCACCGATACGCTTGGGCATGGTCAGCAGTGTCAGCTCGCCCTGTTTGGTGCGGTAATAGCTTTCCAGTGAAGGTGTAGCACTTCCCAACAGCAGCAGCGCCTGATGGATTTTCGCCAGTTCTTCTGCCACGACCTTGGCATGATAGCGGGGCGATTCGTCCTGCTTATAGGACATATCCTGCTCCTCGTCCATGATAATCAGGCCGATATTATCAAGTGGCGTAAAGAGCGCCGACCGGGCACCGATAACGATACCAGCCCCTCCGCGACGCACCCGCACCACAGCATCGTTGCGCTCGGACAGGGACAGGCGGCTGTGCATCACCACAATGTCTTCTGGGAAGTACGCCTTAAAGGCCTGCACCACCTGACCGGTCAAAGCGATTTCCGGCACCAGCACCACTACCTGACGCCCCAAGGCCCGAGCCTTTTTGGCCATTTCGATATAGACCTGCGTCTTGCCACTGCCCGTGACCCCTTTGAGCAGGAAACCGTGATGTTTCGCTTCGCTGAGGAACGGCGTCATGGCATCAATGGCTTTATTCTGGTCAAGGGTTAAATTAATTTGCGGTTGACATGTCAATTCCGTGTCTTTGTAGCTGTCCCTGAGTACCCGCCGCTGACGGATTTGGATAAGCCCGGCTTCGGCCAGATTATTGATTGTGGCAGAGCTTATCTTCTGTGCCTTTAACGCGGCAAAATCAAGCTGTCCTTGCTCCGTTGCCGACAGCACCTCCAGCAAATGCTGCTGGGCCTTCTTACGCTTGAACTCCGCTAGCAGTTCCGGCGTAACCTCGGCAAGCAGCTGGGCAAATTTTTCATAGCGAGCTTTTTCCCGCTTGCCTGCCTGATATTCCTTAGAGAGAATTCCATACTGGCAGAGCTTGTCCAAAATCTGGGGCAAATCCGCTTTATAGTCCAGCAGTGCCTTGCCGATTTCCCCACGGCTCAATCCCTCAGCAGCTGACAGGCAGTCATAAACGGCCCGGTACGCAGGCATGGCGAGCAGTAGATGATTTGCCTGTTCCGGCACTGCCTGATAGATGACCGTTATCTTGATGCCGCTTTTTCCGGGCATAAAGAGCCGCATCATCTCTGCTAGTGAGCACAGGTAAAAATCCGCGAGCCATTGCGCAGCCTGCAGCATTTTGGGCGAAAACCACGGCTCCTCGTCCACGGCTGCTTCAATGGGTTTGATCTTGCCGGCCATATCCCCGAGCTCTGCGGCTGTTTTTTCCGCCACGGACACGATAAATCCTTCCACCTTGCGCCCGCCAAAGGGCACAAAAACGCGCCAGCCTGCTTCCAGATAAGAAAGCTCGGCTGGCACGCTGTAGGTATAAGCCCTGGCTATGCTCTTTACGGGAATATTGACAAAGACATTGGCTGTCAGCATGGATATTTAACCACCATTCGTGAAAAAGTTCCTTTAACTTTAACATTTTTTCAAGATACAATCAAGATACATTGCTTTTTGACAGCAAAGTTCATTGCCTCTCCCAACGTCGTGGTAATGATTTCCTCATCTTCATAGGACAACCTACTGCAAATATGGATGGGCTGCTCTTGAGGCCAGCCGTTTTTTATAAGAATCTTGGGGATGGTCTGGGAATTGTATTGGCTGTCCGTGAGCAAGCCCAGAATTTTTCCCGGCTCGTAGGCGATTTCCTCTGCTGTGGGCGTGCGGCCATGGAAGCTGGCCAGCGTGGCATCATGCCATGGCAGGGCCAGGCGGGCAAAGGCATACTGCATGGCGCTGATGCCCGGGATTACCCTTATCTGCTCTGCGGGAAATTCACGCCGCAGGGCATCCAGCAGGGAATAATAGCCGGGGTCACCAGATACCATGGCCACCACATCAGCCTGCTGTAACTTGACACGGATAAAATCCATTACACCTTGAATATCGGCTGTTATCGGACAGGTTTCCTGCCCATCCACGGCAAACTGCGACAGGGCCCGTCTGCCGCCCACGAGGAACTTCGCCTGTCTGATGGCGTTTAGCCCCTTGGGCACGATATAGTCCGGATTGCCGGGGCCGATGCCCACGACGATAATTTTATTCTGCATTTCCAACCGGCACCTCCCCGCCTAATTCTTTGCAAATCGCCTGCGCTGTTTCGTCCATGCCCAAAAGCTCGCCTGTCATGGTGACCATCACGGTGCCTACCTGCATCTTTTGGAACAAATAACGCTCGGCACGCAGGCTGGCCCGCTCGGCCAGCCGCTGACATACGCGGCTCTTTAAGCCGGCTCGTTCGAGTACCGCCAAAGCGTCCTCTGTGGTATTGGCACTTAGTACAGCCTGCACATCACTGGTGCTCAACCCTTCTGCCGCCCCATAGGCCGCCATGGTTTCCAGACGACCATCAGCAATGCGGTTATGGGTGTAGAAGCAGCCTGCCGCCACTTTAATCAGCTTGCCGATATGGCCGAATAGCAGCACGCGTTTGATGTTCCGCTGCTGGGCCGCTTCGAGCATAAAGCCGATAAAGTTGCTCGTCTGCACCATGGCCTGCGCAGGCAGGTGCCATTTGCCCGCCAGCCGTTCGCCAATCTTGCCGGGCACAAAAATCAGTGCGTCAAAGCCTGCCGCTTTGGCCACATCAATCTGCGGCACGAGGGAGTTTTTGAATCCTTCCTCGGACATGGGCCGCAAAACGCCCGTCGTGCCGATAACCGATATTCCGCCCTCGACCCCCAAAATGGGATTGAGGGTTTGTTTCGCCAGCTCCACGCCTGCAGGAATGGAAATCGTAACTTCCAAAGGAATTTTATCCGTCCCGAGCACTTCGGCCACCACATTGCGGATTAATTGCCGCGGACCGGGATTGATGGATGGCTCCCCCACAGGAACCGACAGACCGGGCTTGGTTACAGTACCAATGCCCTCGCCTGCCTTGAATACAATTTCCGGCGGCGCCGCCTCTAAATGGCGAATCGTCGTAAATACGGACACGCCGTTGGTGATATCCGGGTCATCACCGGAAAATTTCACCACTTCGGCGGTAATCCCGCGTTCATCTTTGACGATATTTTTGACGGGTATAAGAAGCTCCGTGCCATCCAAGGCACGGAGTTCTATGCTATCCCAATCCTCGCCCTGTTCGTAGAGCAGCGCGGCTTTGACACCAGCAGCGGCACAGGCACCGGTGGTGTAGCCGCTTCGTAATTGTTTTGACATAATGGCTCACCTATTTATTCAGCTGACGGCTCAGGAAGTCGCGGCCAAATACCGTTAACGTGTAGTACAGTCCAATCAGGAACGGGATATATTCGGCAATCAGGCGCCAGCAGACGGCGATAATGCCGACGGTACCGGCAGGCACTGTTTCGCTGAAGAGCAGTACGAAGCCGCCCTCGGCAATGCCGGAACCGCCTGGTGTCGGCGTGAAGTAGAGCAGCATGTTGAGGAAAATCATGCGGCCCATCACCGTGTACCAGTCCGCATCCGTTACCCCCAGCCCCAAGAGCAGGCAGGGTACAATGGCGTAGATGCACAGAAGATTCAGCCCGGACTCCACAAAGACCAGCAGCATTTTCCATGGCGACTGCAAGAGCAGAGCAATGGCGCATTTGGTATCGCGGTAAAAGGCAAAGACCTTGCGGCGGCGGGCATTTTTCATATGGCGGGTGAAGCGGATGACGAAGTAATCCAGCGTCCCCTTCCTTGCCCCCACCACGATGGCGATAATGACCACAAAAGCCGTAAGGGTAATGGCCATCAATGTCTGATTGGAAATGCCCGGCAAAATGCCCTCATCATGCATAAAGATAAAGGGCATGCAGAGCACCAAAAAGAAGATGGACAAAAGCGTGCGGACGATAACGAGCACCGTAGCTTTGCCCGTCGGCACGCCTGCATGACGCAGGAACATCAGCTGGGCCACAGCCCCGCCGGTTGCGCCCGGTGTTAAGAGTGCCAAAAAGTAATTGCCGAACACCACCTGCACCGCCTGATAAAGGCTGATTTTCTCATTGGAAATCTTGACCATGTGCATCAGGCGGCTGCCGTCAAAGAACATGCCCAGCCCTACAGCCAGAATGGCCAGCACAATGGACCAGGGTTGAAAGCGATTTAGATTTTTCAGGGTATTTATATCAACGGTTGTATAGATAACCACGCCGGAGATAACAACCACCAGCAGGATTAAAGCCATAAACCGTTTGTAAACTTTACTCATGCAAACCGTCCCTTGGGATAGTTATTTTCTTACAGTTCTTCCTCATGCGCCGCATAGGCACTGTGATTATGAATGGACTCGTAGTTCTCGCATTCCACGGAGAACCAGCCCAGACCTTCAAGCTCCCGCAGAGCCAGCACCGTATCCCGCAAAATGTCCTCTACGAACTTGGGATTTTCATAAGCGACTTCCGTGACGAATTTTTCGTCCTCGCGCTTGAGCAACGGATAAATGGGCGAAGAGCCCTGCTTTTCCACAAGCTCGGCCAAGTCTTCAATATAGATGCAGTCATAGCCATCCTTGAAGCGCAGCTGAATGCGGGCCACCGAGCGCTGATTGTGTGCGCCATAGCTGGAAATCTCCTTGCTGCAGGGACACAGGGAGGTAAAGGGCACCTCCACGCCCAACTGGAATTCCATGGGCTTATCCTTTTCCTTGCGGCCCGTGAAGCAGCAATCCAAATCCAGTACGGAAGTACGGCGGCTGACCGGAGCCACCTTGTCCACGAAATACTTGAAGGAAAGCTCGACCTCTGCTGCATGGGCTTCGAGTTTTTCCAGAGCTTCTGCCAGCATGGCTTCCATTTCCGGTTCAGCCAGCGGCTTTCTGCTCCAGGGCATCAGGATTTCCAAGAAGCGGCTCATATGCGTGCCCTTGTACTGACTCGGCAGAGCCACGGTAAAGCGCACACGGGCCAGCACCTGCTGATAGCTGCCATCTTTGGCCTTAATCAGAAAGGGCAGATGCGCTTCCTTAATGCCCACCTTCTGGATGGCAATGCCGCGTTTATCCTGGCGGTTTTGTACGTCCTGCATGTTAGTTCCTCGTTTCGTATTCTACCGGGTCTTCCACGCCGGCTTCGGCAAAGCCCTGCAGGCGCAGCTTGCAGCTATCACAGACGCCGCAGGCCTTCTCGCCGCCCTTATAGCAGCTATGGGTAAACTGCAGAGGTGCTCCCAGTTTCGAGCCAAGCTGTACGATTTCCTTTTTGGACAAATCCTGCAACGGCGTTTCAATCGTGATTTTTGTACCCTTAACAGCCGTAGCCGTAGTGGCGTAATCAGCCAGATTCTGGAACTTCTGAATGAATTCCGGGCGGCAATCCGGATAGCCGGAGTAGTCCACGGAGTTTACACCGATATAGACATGAGTTGCCCCCACGACTTCGGCATAGCCCATGGCATAGGACAGGAAAATCAGGTTGCGGGCGGGCACATAGGTAATGGGCACATCTTCCCGGTTGACATCCCCTTCCGGCACATCGATATGGCTGTCGGTCAGTGCAGAGCCGCCAATGGCCTCCATATTGGTTTCGATAATCAGATGTTTGGGCACATTGTAGAATTCTGCGATTTTCTTCGCGCCTTCGAGCTCGATGCTGTGACGCTGATGATAGTTGAAGCTGATGGGATATACTTCATAGCCTGCTTCCTTGGCCACAGCCATACAGGTACAGCTGTCAAGGCCGCCAGAGAGCAGCACGACTGCTTTTTCTTTTGCCATTGTTAAATCTCCTCCATTAACCACGAATGGCCTTGATGGCTGCGGCCACATCCTCGGCACCATAGATGGCCGAACCGGCTACCAGCACATTGGCCCCGGCTTCCTGCACGAGCTTGCTGGTTTCGGCATTGATGCCTCCATCCACTTCGATGTCGCAGGTAAAGCCCATATCCTTAATCGTATGGTAGAGCATGTGAATCTTCTCGAGCTGGGATGCGATAAACTTCTGGCCTCCAAAGCCCGGGTTTACCGTCATAATCAGCACCATATCCACATCCGGCAGGATTTCTTCAATCATCGAAAGCGGCGTGCCGGGATTCAGCGCGATACCAGCCTTGCAGCCGGCAGCCTTAATCTGCTGGATGATGCGGTGATGATGGCGGGCAGCCTCCCAATGGAAGGTGATGATATCAGCGCCAGCTTCGGCAAAGGTTTCAATATGCGTTTCCGGATGTTCCACCATGAGATGCACATCAAAAACAGCTTTGCTGGTCGGACGCAGGCTTTTTACCACCAGAGAACCCAGCGTGATATTGGGCACGAAGGTGCCGTCCATTACATCAATATGAATGTATTCCGCACCGGCATCGGTTACTTTCTTGACATCATCCGCCAGATGAGCAAAATCTGCCGACAAAATGGAGGGTGCAATTTTAATCATTTATATTCCTTCTTTCGTTTCAACTGTTGCGCTTCCTGAATTTCTTTATAAATGGCCTCGTAGGCCTCATACCGTTCCTGAGAGATTTCCCCTTCTGTCAATGCGGCCTTGATGCCGCAGTCCGGTTCATGGGTGTGGCTGCAGGGAGCAAAGCGGCACTTGCCCAGATACGGACGGAACTCGGGGAAAAAGTTTGCCAATTCTTCCAAGGGAATCTCCCCCAGTTCCATGGCACTGAATCCCGGCGTATCCACGATAAAGCCCTGCTCATAAGGCAAAAGCTCCGCCACGCGGGTCGTATGTTTGCCCCGCTTAATCTTGTCGCTGACCTGACCCGTCGCTAAGGAAAGGCGGTCATCTATGGCATTGAGCAGGGAGGATTTGCCGACACCGGAGGGCCCGGCAAATACGGTGGTTTCGCCTGCCAGTGCTTCCTTGAGTTCTGCCATGCCCTGCTTTTCCTTGGCGGACACACGCAGGACGCGGTAACCAGCCTGCTCGTAGAGGTTCAGGAAGTCGGCGATATCACCACAATGCAAATCCGCTTTATTGACACAGATAAGGATGTTCTTAAGGCCTGACCATTCCGCCAGCACCAAGAAACGATTCAACAAAAGCGGATGTAAATCCGGCTGTGCCGCGGCAAAAGTCAGAATGACCTGCGTTACGTTAGCGACAGCAGGACGGCGCAGCATGCTTTCGCGGGGCAGCTGTTCTTCCACCACGCCCGTGCCGTCCGGCAGCCTGCCGATAAGCACCTTGTCGCCGGGCACTACGCCCTGACTCCTGCGCGTTTTCTTGAACTTGCCCCGCAGCTTGCAGGCCACCAGTTCGCTGTCTGTATTGGTCTGGACATAGAAGAAGCTGTTATAGGCCTTGATTACCCGGCCTTCCTCTAATTGCATAAATGCTCCTCCCTAATCAATTAACACCATCTCAGCGGCTCTTGCTGCTTTCATTTGGCTTTGGTGCCACAGTTTCCTGTTTGCCGCTGTCCTTCTTGGTTGACTTGTCCGTTTTCTCCTCCGTGGTCTTGCCTGCTTCGGCTACCACAAGATGGATGGATTCACCCGTGAGGGCTTCGGCGCCGCCGCCAGGACTCTGGCTGATGACCGTGCCTTCCGCCTGCTTGCTGGCCTTGCGTTCCACACTGCCGACCTTGAATCCGGCGCTGGTCAGTGCCTTGCGGGCCGATTCAAGTGGCAGGCCCGTCACATCCGGTACAGAGGATTTCTGTTCCTTCTTGCCCTTGCTGATAACCAAATCGACGGTTTCGCCACGGGTCACCCGGGTACCGACCCGCGGGTCCGTGCTGATAACTACACCGGCTTCTTCCGTATCGGAAGCCTTTTCCGTTATCAGGCCAATTTTCAGCCCCATCTTTTCGAGTTTGGCAATGGCATCTGCTTTCTTAAGGCCACGGATATCGGGCATTTCGATATTTTCGCCGCCCTTGCTGACCTTGATGGTAATCAGGCGTTCTTCCTTGACCTTGGCCCCGCCTTCGGGATTCTGGGAAATGACCATCCCCGCGGGAACTTCGGCGCTGAATTCTTCATCCACCTTGACCCGCAGACGCTTGTCTTCCAAAATCTGCTTGGCCAGTGTCATCTGCTTGCCGGTAACATCCGGCACTTCCACTTCGGCCGTGCTCCAGAACTTGCCGAAGCTCAGGAAGGCCCCCACAAAGAAGCCCATCATCAGCACCATGACCAGACCGGCGACGAACTTCTTGGACTTGAAGATGGATTTATCTTCCTCTTCTTCCTCGTCATAAGCCGGCTGTGCATAACGCTCACTGCGGACTGCCAGCGGCGATTCCTGCACGCGGGGCAGTACCTGCGTAGCATAGGGGTCCGTAACACCAGCACTGTAACCGCCGAGCATCTGCTGTGCCTGCGTGATATCCTGCACGAGTTCGCTGCTGCTCGGACGCATGTTGGCATCCTTCTGCATCGCACGGGCCACAATGGCTTCTACCACCGGCGGGATGGATTCATCGAGCTGACGCACCGAGCGCGGCTGCTCCTGCAAATGTTTCATGGCAATGCTGACCGGCGTTTCGCCCGTGAAGGGCAGCTGACCCGTCAGCATTTCATACATGACGACACCCAGCGCATAGACATCCGAACGGGGCGTAATCATGGTTCCCTTGGCCTGTTCCGGGGAGAAGTAATGAACGGAGCCTACCACATTGCCCGTATAGGTCATGGTGGATTCCGTCACTGCCCGGGCGATGCCAAAATCTGCCACCTTGGCACTGCCGTCAGCCATCATCAAAATGTTATGCGGCTTGATGTCACAGTGCACGAGGTTATTGGCATGGGCATGAGCCAGCGCGCTGGCAATATCCCGGGCCACATGGAGGGCATCGGCCACGCTAAGATGGCCTTCCTGTTTGATGCGGTCCTTCAAGGTGCTCCCCGGCACGTATTCCATGACGATATAATGGTCATCGCCCATTACGCCAACATCATAGATATTGACAATATTCGGATGCGAGAGTTTGGCTGCCGCCTGAGCTTCTCGATGGAATTTTTGAATGAATTCCGTATCCCGCTTAAACTGTTCATGGAGGATTTTGACCGCTACTGTGCGGTCAAGCAGTATATCTCTGGCCTTATACACATCAGCCATGCCGCCGCCGCCAATGAGCTCCTGCAATTCATATCGATTATCCAAGACACGCTGGTTCATTGAATTTCTCCTTCCCCAAGGCTTTCTATGATTAATTTTGTAAACTCAGGATTATTTTCCGGGCGATAGGTGCCGCTACTTTGCCGCCACCACCGCCGTTTTCCACAATAATGGCAAAGGCGATGTTACGGTTGCGCAATTTTGCCGAGCCGATAAACCAGGCATGGTCCTCACCGTGAGGATTCTCTGCCGTACCGGTCTTGCCAGCCACTTCCACGCCGCTGACCTGGGCAGCCTTGCCCGTGCCCTTGGTCACTACATCTTCCATATAGCTGTGGATTTTGGCAGCCATGGCTTCAGTCGTTACCGTCAGCCATTTTTCAGGGCTGGCACGATGTACCACCAGACCGCCAGGCGTGATGACCTCCTGCACGAGGTATGGCTTCATCACCGTGCCGCCATGAGCATAAGCCGCAGCCATCATGGCCATATGCATGGGCGTTACGAGCAGGGAACTCTGACCGATAGCCGTCTGGGCCTGGTCGCCAGTCCCCAGCTTGCCAAACTCCGGCAGATGGGAGGCCGTCATGACGATTTCCCCGCCAATTGACTTGTCAAAACCAAAGCGCTCAAAGGCCTTCTTGAGTTTGGCATCCCCCAGGCGCATGCCCAAGGTGCCAAAGGTCACATTACAGGATTCCGTCAAGGCTTTGCGCAAATTCACCCGATTGTGAATTTCCCCATGACTTTCCTGAATGCTGTGACCGCCGCCTACATCCAGAACGCCGGGGCAGTCAAACGTTTCCTGCTCGTTGGTCACATCTTCCGTCAGCGCGGCATCCGCAATCATGGGCTTAATGGTAGAACCCGGCGGGTAAAGGCCCTGCACCGTGCGGTTCAATAACGGGCCGCCCGCTTCCTGGGACATAGCCTTCCAGTTGGCCTCCACATTGTTGGGGTCATAGGCCGGCGAGCTGACCATCGCCAGCACCGCCCCAGTATCCACATCGAGCACCACAACGGCACCCTTGCGCCCGTCCAAGCCGTCATAAGCGGCCTGCTGGGCATCGGCTTCAATCGTGGTCTTGAGGTCATTGCCGCGGTCAGTCTGCAGCAGCTGGGATAACGGGCCCAGCTTGCTCATATCGGCGGTAAGCCCCAAAAGCTCCCGATTGGCATGGCCTTCCAACCCGGCGCTGCCGATATTTTCACCGTTATAGCCGGTAATATGGGCCATGACTTCTCCCTGCGGATAGCTGCGGGTGCCATCATTCTGCGTCTGGGCCATAACCCGCCCATGCGCATCGAAGATGGTCCCCCGGCGGATATCGGCCTTGGCCGCTGCCGCCCGCATATTCAGCGGATTTTCCGCCAGTTCCTGCCCTTCCCAAACAGCCAGATAGCCGATATAGAGGGAAAGCACCGCTACCATCACGAGCAGAAAGGCACCGACCTGCAATATTTGCCGTTTTAATTTCCAGTCAGACATTTTTCTGCTCCTTGGTTAATGATAACAACAGCGCCAGCAGGATAAAGCTGGACACCATAGAACTGCCGCCGTAACTCACAAAGGGCAAGGTAATGCCCGTCAGCGGCAGGAATTTTGTCACACCGGCAATAATGATAAACATCTGCAGCAGAATCAATACACCACAACCTGCCATCAATAGCGCCTCCGTGGTGTTCTTTAACTTCAAAGCACCTTTGATTCCCCGCCAGAAGAGCAAGGCATAACAGATGATAAGCATAAGGCCTGCCGTAAGGCCCATCTCCTCCACAATGGCCGAGAAGATAAAGTCCGTGTGCACTTCGGGGATAAAGCCGGGATGACCGAAGCCAAAGCCCGTGCCCCAAAGGCCGCCTGTGCCGATGGCAAAGAGCGACTGCACCACCTGATAGGCCATGCCGTTGGGGTCAGCCCACGGGTCAAGCCAGATATCAAAGCGCACCCGCACATGACCAAACATCGCATAGCTGGCTGCCGCCGCGATACCCATAAAAGCCAGCGCCAAGAACACATAGGACTTGCTGCCTGTAGCCATATAGGTCATAAGCACCGCCATGCCGAAGAACAGCAGGGCCGAGCCCAAATCCTTCTCCACGACGAACATCAGTACCGCCATGCCCCAGATGCAAATGAGGGGTGCGATAAACCGCAGGGGCGGCAGACGCAGGAACAGGATTTTATGGGCAGGCAAAGTCAGAACCCGCCGATGGTCGGACAGGTACGAGGCCAAAAAGAACAAGAGGATAATCTTGCCAAATTCCGAAGGCTGCAAGGATACCGGCCCAAGTACCAGCCAGTTCTTGCTGCCGCCGATTTCCGTACCGAACAGCAGTGGCAGCCCCAGCAGGAACACACAGCCTATGCCCAGCAGATAGGGATAGTTAAGCATGCGCCGGATTTTCGGCCAGAGCCGAATGACGAAGAACATCACGAGCATGGCAATGCAGAGCCACTGCATCTGCCGTAAAAGCAGTGCCGGTTTCAGCCGGGCAATTTCCACGAGGCCGATGCTCACGAGCATCAGAATAATCGGCAGGATAAAGGTATCGAGCTTGCGGCGGATAACCACCATCTGAATGACGATGGTCAAAAAGATGGCCACAAGTAAATACGGTACATAAGTCAAAGGGTCCTGCAAGGTGTTACTCGTCACCTTTTGCATGGCGCCCTGCATCTTTAAGTATAACACCGTCATACCACAGAGGAAAATCCCCAAAGGTGCCGTTAGAAGTCCCCAGTTTCTCATAGGAGGCTCACCACCACAGCAGTAACATTATCGGTGCCTCCGCCGGAAAGCGCGGCATCTACCAATGCTCTGGCAGGATTCTCTGTGCCTGCCCGGAGCAACTGGACGATTTCCTCATCGGGCACATGCTTCATGAGCCCGTCCGTAGCCAATAGGAAGATATCGCCTCCGCGCACCGCGAGCTGACCGCTGTCCACGGGCAGATTCTCCAAAGCGCCTACGGCTCTGGTCAGCATATTGCGCTGCGGATGCGTCTTGGCCTCCTCAGGCGTGATGGTGCCTTCCCGCACCAAATCTTCCACATAGGAATGGTCCCGGGTAATCTGCTCCAACACCATACTGCCCTGTCTGAGGACATAGAGGCGGCTGTCCCCTACATGAGCCCAGCTGCCACTGTCGGACTGGTCATCAATATGGAGCAAAGTCGCTGTTGTGCCCATGCCCTCACAGCCGGGATGTTCCACCACATATTGGCGGATGGCACGATTGGCCTGTATCACGGCCTGACACAAATCGTCTTCCCCGACGCTTTCCCGGCCAGATAACATTTCCCGGACTGTATCCACCAGCATCTGACTGGCCACGTCGCCTGCTGCTTCGCCGCCCATGCCGTCTGCTACGGCATAGACATGGACATTTTCCAAAACCGCCAGATTGTCCTCATTGCCTTTGCGCACTAAGCCCACATCGGTGGCTTCATATACTTGCTGCAATTCGTTCACCTCTCGAACCTTAGGGTAACCATGCCAATACGGATTTCATCACCAGGTTTCAGATAAGCCCGGCCCTCCAATGGCTGACCATTTACATAAGTATGGTTCACACTGCCCAAATCCTCAATAACATATTGGGCACCATGGAGAAAAATCGTGGCATGGCGGTGGGAAACAAAATTTTCGGGAATGCGTATATCATTTTCCGCACCCCGGCCAATGGTTATTTCCTCCTGGAATGCAAACCGCCGTCCCTGCAGTTCCTCCTCGCTGGCTTCCACCACCGTGAGCAACGCCTCATTCTGCCTTACTGCGGGCTTGTGCTGGCGCTTCATTTCCTTCTTGACCTCGCCGAACATCTTGCGGGACAGGCTGACGGTAAAATAAATCAGCCACAGAAGCATGCCATATTCCAGCGCTACCCTGGCCACCTTGATGGCCATTGCCGCACCTTGCATCAAATCACCTCGTATAGTAATACCGTTGTTCCGATTTGGATTTCATCCCCTGAACACAGACATATGGACTCCACCGGCTCACCGTTCACATAGGTGCCGTTGGTACTTTGCGCATCATAGAGCACGTGCCGGTGATTTTCATAGGCAATCCAGGCATGGAGCCGGGATGCCTTGGTGTCGGTGAGAATAAAATCGTTTTTCTCCCGGCGGCCGATATATATCTGCCCTTCGCCAAATTCCAGATACGCATCCATGTCCGGGCCTTCCACCACCTTCAGCGAAGTAATCTTCACTTCCTGCGGCAGGTTGAGTGGCTGCTGGCTGCCCAGTTTGGGCTTGGCAAGCACCAGTGTATGGGGTTCTTCACAAGTCTCAGCCGGTGTTTCTTCCTCGGTGAAGCGCGCCTTTAACTCGAAGGTTCCACGCTGCTTTTCGCCATCGGCCTGACAGAGCACCGTCAACTTTCCCGGCATGATGTAGTCCTGCAAAATGACCTGTTTTTCTGCCACGGCATAAAGTTCATCCATAATCCGTCTGGCGCAGAGCCGCTGATAATCCTCCTTAGCCAGGAAGAATACATACTGATTGGGCACCTTGCGCCGTGGCTTGCCCTTGCCCTGACGAGCGATTTCCTTCTCCAGCGCCTTACTTAGTTCCACCGGTTCCAAATCGCTACTGAACTTTTTGTTGAAGAAGCCTTCGATATGATTTTCCAAAAAGGACTCTAACTTGCCAATGCCCATAGAATTCACCTCTAATCCTGCAAATGCTTGTTGCGCAGCTGACCGCAGGCCGCCTGAATATCCGTGCCCATCTCGCGGCGCACAGTCACATTCACATGATGGCTCGCCAGATACCCTTCAAACCAGTCAATCCGTGCCTTGGACGGACGCAAGAGACTCCTCTCCACCACGGGATTGATGGGAATGAGATTGACGCTGGCCAGCTGACCATGCATAAGCGCCGTAAGCTCTTTGGCCTGCTGCTCACCGTCATTTAACTGGTCAATCAGGATGTACTCATAGGTCACACGGCGCTTGGTCTTGTCGGCATAGTTCTTTGCCGCTGCCACCACATCTTTCAAGGGGTATTTGCGGTTGATGGGCATGATTTCCGAGCGCAGCTCCTGATTCGGCGCATGCAGGGACACCGACAGGGAAATGGGCATGCCCTCCTCTGCCAGTTTGTACATGTTGGGCACAATCCCTGACGTGGACAGCGTGATATTGCGGTATCCCAGGCCCAAAGTATAGGGCTCATGGATAAGGCGCAGGAACTTCACGACCTCGTCGTAGTTCATCAGGGGTTCCCCGCTGCCCATAATCACCATGGTATCCACCTTGCTGCCGGACTCCTCCCGCAACATATCATTGATGGTCACCGCCTGCGCCAAGATTTCCCCACAGGTCAAATCACGGGCCAGACCATGGAGGGTGGAAGCGCAGAAAGCGCAGCCCATATTGCAGCCGGCCTGCGTGGAAACGCAGATGCTGTTGCCATAAGGCTGACGCATAAGTACCGTTTCAATAGCAGTGCCATCGGCAAACTCCAGCAGGAATTTCGTGGTCTTTTCATCCTGTGAATCGAGCCGCGCCTTAATCTTCGGACGGCCAATGGTGAAATTCTCCGCCAGCTGCTCACGCAAAGCCTTCGACAGGTTGGTCATGGCGGAAAAATCCACCGCCCCACGCTGATAGAGCCATTCGGCAATCTGTTTGGCGCGGAACTTCTGCACCTTAAAGGGTGCCAAGACTTCCTGCAACTCTGCTAAAGTCAACCCAAATATATTTGTCAATGTCTTATCCTTTCGCTTTGCGCATACGTGCAATAAAGAAACCGTCGGTACCATCCCGCTGCGGATAGAGCTGTACCATCTTATCCTGACGCTTCACCGGCAGAAAAGAACCTGTCTGTTCCAAAGTAAATTCCGGATGACGGGTCAAAAAGGCCTCCACTACCTCGTCATTTTCTGACGGGTCAATGGTGCAGGTACTGTAAACGAGTACACCGCCGGCTTTTAGTGCCTTAGCCGCACTATCGAGAATTTCTCCCTGTAGAGGCGGCAAGGCCGCAATCTCCTCAGCACTCTTATTCCAGCGGGCATCCGGCTTGCGCCGCAGAACTCCCAAACCGGAACAGGGTGCATCCACGAGCACCCGGTCAGCCATATCCTCATACTCTTCACCCACTTCGCGGGCATCGAGCAAGGTAGGTTCAATAATGGTAATACCCAGACGCTGCGCATTTTCTTCAATGCGTTCCAGCTTATGCTCGTAGATATCTCCGGCCACAATACGGCCCTCGTTCTTCATCAGCGCCGCCATATGAGTGGTCTTGCCCCCCGGAGCACTGCAGCAGTCGATAATGAGTTCACCGGGCTGCGGGTCAACGACATGAGCAACCAGCATGGAGCTTTCGTCCTGTACCTGACAGAGCCCGTTCTGCAACGGCGCCAGATTATCCAACGCTCCATGGGCCGTAACGAGTATCCCCTCCGGCGTCCACTGGCTTTCCTGCACTTCCGCGCCTGACTCCTGCAACACCTTTAACAAGTCCTCGCGATTGCTCTTTAGCGTGTTGGTACGCACTGAAAGTACCGGCTGGCCGTTATCAAAGGCGCAGAGTGCTTCCGCTTCTTCAAAGCCGAACTGCTTAACCCAGCGCTTCACCAGCCAATAGGGATGCTGACTCTTTAAGGCCAGTCCTTCCGTTGCCTTGCCTTTGCCTTCGGGGAAAGCCGCTTTTCCCGGCTCCCGTACGGCGGTACGCAATACAGCGTTCACAAACTTCACCGTGCCTGCATGGCTGTACTTCTTGGTCAGTTCCACCGCCGTATTGCAGGCCGCCGAAGCTGGCACCTTGTCCAGATAGAAAATCTGGTAAAGCCCCAGCCGCAGGATATCCCGCACCATCGGCGGGATTTTCTTTAGCGGCCGGTTTACATAGCGGCGCAGAATCCAGTCGAGGGTATCCCCGGCCTTCACCGCACCATAGACGAGTTCTGTCACAAAACGGCGGTCCTGGTCGGAAAGTTCCGCCTTGCGCAGATGACGGGCCAGAGCCACATTGGCATAGGCGCCTTCCTCATGCACTTCATTTAATATCTTAATCGCGATTTCCCGCGCTTTATCCATTATCTTGCTCCTTGGGAATGATGATTTTTTCCAACTGGGCACGAACTTCCGCCATGTCCACATGGGTATTGTAGCAAGGACCGTTGGGACGGATATTTAAGACGCCCACCGCCGGCAGAGGATAGACATCCTGAATGCCGCTCATGAGGTCCCGCTCACAGGCAATGGCGAGCACCGCCTTCGGCCGGGTGTTGTAGACAACCTGACGGGCCAAAGTCCCCCCCGTAGCCACAAAGAAATGGAAGCCCATTTCCTCGGACAAGGTCACCAGCGAACCGATATCGCAGCCGCCGCAGCGTTTGCAATTATTGGGGTCCCGAGTGATTTTATGCGGACAGGTGGCCAGCTGCAGGCAGTGCGGCGTTACCACGAGCAACTTGTCCGCCGGCACCTTGATGCCCATGCGGTTAAACATGAGATTGCTCGTAGCAATGAAGGAGCCCTCCAACTGACGCTTGCGGATGCCAAATATTTTGGCCACATAAACCGCCACCGGAAAGAGCATATTGATAAGCTCATAGGTCTGCCGCTGCAAAAAGGGCAGATAAAACCAGCCCTTTACCGCCAGTACCATATTCAATATAGCCAGCAAGGCTCCTGCACTCAGCAGGATAAACACGCCGCCCACAATCATCGGCAGCATTGCCGCAATCTCGGCCAGTCCCAAACGGGCAATGTACCAGATAACATAGAGCAGAGCCGATGCCAGCACCGTAGTCAGGGCAAGCACGCCGATAAACAGCCGCTTCTTGGCCCTGCCCGGCAATGTATAGGTTTTCTTTTGGGTCGAATCTGTCATTTTACTTCCCATATACGGTCAGTCAAACTTTGCCCCAGCGGCAAAGCCGTGACCATTCAGATAATCAGCAGCTCCCATTTTCTTCTTGCCAGGAGCCTGCAGTTCCAAAATCTCCAGCACTTCATCACCGGCAGCCACAAAGAGTCCGGTCTTTTTGTCGGCCCTCACAACGGTTCCGGCTGGTGCCGTTGCCTGCTCTCCCGTGCGGCGGGTACGCCAAATCTTATACTTGACACCATTGAGGCTCGTGTAAGCCCCAGGCCAGGAATTGAGGCCACGCACGAGATTATGCACTTCCTGCGCGGATTTTGACCAGTCAATCTGACCGGTTGTTTTCGTGAGCATCGGTGCATAGTTGGAGTCCTCCGGCTGCGGCGTGCGCGTAAGCGTGCCATCCGAGAGTTTTTCCAGCGTGTCCATAAGGACCTTAGCGCCCATGCCCATCAGACCGTCATGGACTTCCTCAAGCGTCGTATCCTCGCCAATGGGGAATTCTGCCTTTAAGAGCATATCGCCCGTGTCGAGGCCCGCATCCATAAACATCGTGGTAACACCGGTCTTTTCCTCGCCGTTAATCACGCACCACTGCATGGGCGCTGCCCCGCGGTAACGCGGCAGGAGCGACGCATGGACATTGATGCAGCCGTATTCGGGAATGTCGAGAATACGCTGCGAAAGAATCTGACCAAACGCCACGACAACCATTAAATCCGGTTTCATTTCCTCCAGTTTGGCGGTGAATTCTTCCGTCTTGATTTTTTCCGGCTGGTACACAGGCAGGTCATGCTCTACAGCCCAAGCCTTTACTGGCGACGGCATCATCTTCTGCCCGCGCCCTCTGGGCTTATCCGGCTGGGTGATAACCGCCATGACCTCGCACTGCTCATGCAGGGCGGCCAGACAGGGTACCGCAAACTCCGGCGTGCCCATAAATACTACGCGAAATTTCTTCACGACTGATTCCCCCTATGAACACTCGTGGCAATGTCAATAAAGAGCTGACCTTCCAGATGGTCGAGTTCATGCTGAATGCAGCGGGCCAAGAGTCCCGTTGCCGTCAAATGCTGACGCTTGCCCCGGCGGTTCATAAATTCCACCTTGACCTTGGCAGCCCGCGTCACTTCGCCATAAATATCCGGCACAGACAGGCAGCCTTCGGTATCGACAACCTCGCCTTCCTTGAAGGTAATCACCGGATTGATGAGTTCCAACAGGCCATGTTCATCCTGACAGTCAATGACGACCAGACGGATGTTCTGCCCAATCTGCGGAGCGGCCAGACCGACACCATCATTTTCGTACATGGTCTCAGCCATATCGTCCATGAGCTTCTTGAGCTTTTTATCTACGCGTTCCACAGGTACGGAAACCTGCTTCAGGACGGGATTACCCGCCTTTAATACTTCTAATAATGCCATATATTCTCCTTATTTCTTGTTCAATTTGCCTGCGCCCACGGCGATTTGCAGTACCGTTTCCCCAGCTTTTTTGAGAGATTCCAGCGGCAGATATTCAAAACGGCCGTGGAAGTTGGCACCGCCGGTAAAGATATTCGGACACGGCAGTCCCATAAAGGACAGGCGGGCACCATCCGTGCCACCGCGAATTGGCTGTACATCCGGCTCGATACCGGCAGCCTTCATGGCCTCTTTGGCCAGTTCCACCACGTACATATTGCCGTCTTCAATCTTTTCCAGCATATTGAAGTACACATCATGGTGCTTCACTTCCACGCGGCCTTCGCCGTACTTCTTATTGAAGAAAGCGGCCATGGTGTCGAGATATGCCTTGCGCTCCTCGAACTTCTCGCGGTTATGGTCACGAATCAGCATGCTCATCGTGCAGGTTTCCACATCACCGCTCATCTTGTAGACATGGAAGAAACCTTCGTGACCTTCCGTATACTCTGGCTTCTCACCAGCCGGCAGCATCTGCTGCCATTCGCAGGCCATAGAAAGCGCATTAATCATCTTGCCCTTGCCGTCACCGGTATGCACGCTGACGCCATGGAATACAATCGTCGGATTAGCTGCGTTGAAGTTTTCATACTCCAGCCCGCCCAGTTCGCCGCCATCAATGGTGTAAGCAAAATCAGCCGCAAATTTCTCCACATCGAAACGGTCAGCACTGCGGCCCGTTTCCTCATCCGGCGTAAAGCCAATACGAATCTTGCCATGCTTCACTTCCGGATGCTGTACCAAATATTCCATGGCACTGACAATCGCCGTTACACCGGCCTTGTCATCAGCGCCCAGAAGCGTTGTGCCATCCGTGAACATGATATCCTGCCCTTTGTACTTGAGCACTTCCGGGAAAGCCTTGGTGGAAAAGATAATATTTTTCTCCGCATTGAGCACGATATCCTTGCCGTCATAATTCTTCACAATCTGCGGCTTGATATCCTTGCCCGAAGCAGACGGGCTCGTATCCACATGGGCGATAAAGCCAACCGTGGGCGCTTCGTCCATACCGTTAGCCGGCAGCGTTGCCATCACATAACCATGATTATCGAGTTCCACTTCGCTAAGCCCGATTTCTTTCAGCTCCTCGGCCAAGTGCTTTGCCAGCACCAACTGTCCCGGCGTGCTGGGGCAAGCCTTGTCGTTATCCTCATCGGACTGCGTATCAAAGCTCACATAATCCTTAAACCGTTTCACCAAAATATCCATGCTTAATTCCATGAAAAACACCTCGAATAAAATTTGTTCGTTTCATACATCTTATCATTATAGCATAAGTGGCTATAGTAAAAAAGCCCTTCATGGTTTATAATAATAATGGTCATATATCATATTAGGAGACTTCTTATGCATCAGTATCTATTTTTCATCGGGGATTTTCCCGTGCGTGCTTACGGACTCGTCATCTCCCTGTCCATCATGCTGGCCACCGGCGTTGGATACTTTCTGGCAAAGTCAGACGGCCGGGGCGCGGAAAAACATATCGTGGATTTGGGAATTTATTGCGGCCTGGCCGGACTCTTGGGTGCCCGGCTCTGGGATGTGTTTTTCTTCGATTGGGATTACTACTCCCATCACCTCACGGAACTATTAAACGTCTGGCAGGGCGGCATGGCCATTCAGGGCGGCGTGCTCTTAGGGGTGCTCACCGGTGTCGCCTATTGCCGTTACCACAAGCTTGACACTTTGCATCTGATGGATGTACTGGCGCCGGCCATCATCCTCGGTCAGGCTCTGGGCCGCTGTGCCAATCTCCTGAACGGTGATGCCTTCGGTGCTCCGACCGGCAGCAACTTCGGCATTGTCTATCCGGCTACGACACTCGCCGCTCATACTTACGGCAGCCAGCCGCTGTGGCCGGCAGAAGTTTGGGAAGGCCAGCTCGACATCGTCATCTTCGCGCTGCTGCTCATCTATCGCGCCACGTTCAAGCATGCCAAAGGTCAGTGCTTCGCCCTCTATGTCATGCTCTACTGCGCCGCCCGCTTCGCATTGGAATTTCTGCGCGGCGATTACGCGGAAAAAGTTCTGGGCTTTATGACCAGCGGCCAGACCACCAGCGCCATCGGCTTCGCGCTCGCCTTAATCGCTTTCTGGGCATTGAAACTACGTCACACAAAAGAATAAAGGGGACATGCCCCTTTAACTTACAAAAATCCGCTGACAAAACATGTCAGCGGATTTTTGCGTAAATTGCAGTTTATTGCTCAGTTCTTGCTGAAAAATTTTTGTTACAGCTCAGTTTGGGCGGAGGTGGTAATACTTTTCGCCGTTGCACTAAATGACCCACAAGCAAATTTATGGGCTTTTTAGTTACCTGCGCCGGGCAAGACCGGCGGCGCGTATGTTCAGCTCAACTTCTAGGAACTTTTTGTTTGTGGGCCAGTCCTCACTTCGTTCGGACAGTCGTTCCACGGCGAAAAGCATCACCACCTCCACCCGAAGCGATGTCCGTATAAGACGGCATTTTCGTAGTGACAAGCAACAAGCACATCGATGTTCTTGTTACGAGAGCAACGAGTTCTCGCCGCTTGTATAATCCGTAACTTGGGGCGAACGGGGAGTGATTTTTCTGTAGGGAGCGACTGCCTGAACGAAGTGAAGGCCGACCCCGGAAGAAAGTTACCAAGCAAATAAGCTGAAAGCAGCGCCGTTGGCCTGCCCGGCGCAGGTAACTGGACAGCTTGTCTTTCCGAGGGGGTCGTTTAGCGGAAAACAGAAAAATTACTTCCCGTTCACCCCTGATAAAGTATGAACGGGATACCTTTACCACGAACTAACAAAACTCCTACAAACTGCAATTTGCCCGCCTCAACGCCGCAGCATTTTATTAATCCGCACCCCCAAGAATGCCGCCAGGAGCGCCTTGAGCACATCCCCAAACACGAAGGGAGCCACAGCCATCATAAAGCCTTCATACCAGCCCACCTGCAACACCATCACCATGGAAATCAACCCGCCAACATAGGTGAAGGGAACGCCAATCAGCACTGTCACCAGCGCATAGCGGCGGAAACTTACCGCCTGCCCCTTGAAATAACTCTGCAGGAAGCACACCAGCGGCCAGCCGAAGTAGAAACCAGCCGTGGGGCCTAACAAACGGCCCATGCCCCCTACTCCACCCGGGAAAATCGGCAGCCCAATGGCGCCCAGGAACACATAAGAAGCCAGCGTGATAAAGGCTAGTTTCGGCGGCAGTACCAAAGCCGTCAAACCAATGCCGATAGTCAGCGCCGTGACCAGTCCCGGCGTAAAGGGCAATGGAAAGGAAATAAACGCCGTCGCACAACAAAAAGCCAGACAGATAGCCATGCGGGTCATATCCTGTACCGTAAAGCCCGCCTTTGGCATGTCTAAGGCATTCTCTCTTAGCATAATGATTCCCCCAATAAAAAACGCTTTTTATGAATACATCCCCATTATAGACGTATTCACAAAAAGCGTCAACTTTATTTTCTGTTTGGTTAACTATTAGTCAGCCAGCGGTTTCATGGTCGGGAATAAGAGTACATCGCGGATAGAAGCAGCGTCCGTCAGGAACATAACCAGACGGTCAATGCCGATACCTACGCCGCCCGTCGGCGGGAGGCCGTATTCCAGAGCCATGACGAAATCTTCGTCCATGCCATGGGCTTCATCATCACCGGCTTCACGCTGCTTGAGCTGGTCTTCAAAACGGCCCTTCTGGTCGATGGGGTCGTTAAGCTCGGTAAAGCCGTTGGCCAGTTCGCGGCCATAGATGAAGAACTCGAAGCGGTCGGTAATGCGCGGGTCTTCCGGGTTGCGCTTAGCCAGCGGAGAAATCTCCGTCGGATGGCCCGTGATGAAGGTCGGCTGCATCAGCGTTTCTTCCACCTTTTCCTCGAAAGCCTGATTCAAAATGCCGCCGATACCATGGCGCTGCTCATAGGGAACGCCGATTTCGTCAGCCATTTTGCGGGCTTCTTCTACGGTTTCGCAGGCCATGAAGTCCTTGCCCGTAGCTTCCTTAACAGCATCATTCATGCTGATGCGCTTAACCTTGGCAAGGTCAATTTCCACACCCTGGTAGTTGATAACCGTGGTGCCGAGCACTTTCTGTGCGGCATTGACCACAATACCTTCGGTCAAATCCATCATGTCCGTGTAATCAGCGAAAGCCTGATAGAACTCAATGGAAGTAAATTCCGGATTATGACGTACATCCATACCTTCGTTGCGGAAGATACGGCCGATTTCGTATACGCGGTCAAGGCCGCCGACAATCAGACGCTTGAGGTTGAGTTCCGTAGCGATACGCAGGTAGAGGTCGATATCCAGCGTATTGTGATGGGTGATGAACGGACGGGCAGCTGCACCACCGGCAATAGTGGACAGAACCGGCGTTTCCACTTCCAGATAGCCGCGTTCATCGAGATACTCACGGATGGAGTTGATGGTCTTCGTGCGGCGGCGGAAGGTTTCGCGCACATCCTGATTCATAATGAGGTCGAGATAACGCTGACGATAGCGGATATCCACATCCTGCAGGCCATGGAATTTTTCCGGCAGCGGACGCAGGGACTTGGAAAGCAGGTCGAAATCTTCTACGCGTACGGTAACTTCGCCGCGATGCGTCTTGAATACCACGCCGCGGATGCCGATGATATCACCGATATCAAGACGGCGGAACTGACCTTTGTACTTTTCTTCGCCCAGAACATCAATCTTGAAGTACACCTGAATGTTGCCCGTGCGGTCATTCAGCGTGCAGAAAGATGCTTTACCGTGGCCACGGATAGCCATGAGACGGCCGGCGATACATACTTCGGGGCCTTCTTCGTCCCCTTCGAGGTGGTCATTGTCCTTCTTGATATCTGCCGCGTAAGCCGTCACTTCATAGCGATGGCCAAAGGGAGCCACGCCCATTTCCTTGAAGGCTTCCATCTTTTCACGGCGAACCTTCATCATCTCATTCAGGTCCTCTACAGGAGCCTGCTGATTCTGCTTATTTTCTGCCATTTATGCAAATTCTCCCATCTATGTCAGCTAATGATTAGCTTAAAATTTCCTTGATTTCGTACTTGATGATACCAGCCGGAGCGTGAACATCTACCACAGCGCCCACCTTCTGGCCTAAGAGTGCCTGACCCAGCGGGGATTCGTTGGAAATCTTGCCCTCATCCGGGTCAGCTTCCGTGGAACCAACAATCATAAAGGTTTCGGGGCCGTCTTCAGCAAATTCCAAATCCACTACAGAAACCTTGGAACCCATCTGCACCACATCACTGGAACCAGCCTTGATGATGTCGGAGTTGCGGATTTTGACTTCCAAATCCTGAATTTCACCTTCGAGGAATGCCTGCTCGTTTTTCGCATCATCATACTCGGAGTTTTCCGAAAGGTCACCCAGTGCGATAGCAGCTTTCAGACGCTCAGCCACCTCAATACGGCGGACACTTTTCAAGTAGTTCAGTTTCTCTACTAGTTTATTATAACCATCTTCGGTCAGCATGACCTTTTTATCTGCCATGTTAAACGCCCCTTTGCATTTTATCTATATAGTAACTAATTCATTATAAGACGGGTGTCCACTCCTGTCAACCGCAGGGAATATGAATTTTTTTGTAATACATTCGCTGCTCCTTCGTATATTATAAATGGTTACAAATTTTGACATTGATGTAATTTGGGATGGGGGGATATAAAATTGTCATTACATGAAATATTACTGGGGTATGTCGTCTTTATTTTGCTGTGTCTGGTCTGGGTGACGTTCAGTCTGGCTAAGGATTATCAGCGGAAAAATCACTATCTGCTCTTGGAATTACGGCGGTTAAAAAGCCATGGTTAATAGCGCATTTGAAAAAGCAGGGCCAATCCAGCCCTGCTTTTCTTGTACTTATTTTACCACAGCCCCGGTGCTTGCCGAAGTGGTCATGCGCGCATAGCGTGCCAGATAACCGTGCTTAATTTTCGGCTCCGGCTTCTGCCAGTTGGCACGGCGCTTCGCCAGTTCTTCATCGCTGACATTGAGTTCGAGCTTGCGGTTCGGAATGTCAATGGTGATTTCATCCCCATCTTCGATGAGCGCAATGGGGCCGCCCTCCATAGCTTCGGGAGAAACATGACCAACGCAGGCCCCCTGGCTGGCACCGCTGAAACGGCCGTCGGTAATCAGGCCGACTTTGAGGCCACGGCCCGTGATAACCGCCGTGGGATTGAGCATTTCCTGCATGCCGGGGCCGCCCTTGGGGCCTTCGTAGCGGATAACCACCACATCACCGTCATGGATTTCGCCATTCATAATGGCATCGCAGGCCGCAGGTTCCGAATCGTAGCACTTGGCCTTGCCGGTATAAGTCAGCATATCCTCTGCCACAGCCGAAGCCTTGACCACGGCATAGTCCGGTGCCAGATTGCCCTTGAGTACAGCAATGCCACCTTCCGGACGGTAAGGCGCCTCCACCGAGTGAATCACCGTATTATCTTCCACCGGCGTATTCTTGATTCTATCGCCCATGGTGCCCGTCACCGTCAGGGCATCGAGATGAATCAGATTCTTCTTGGACAATTCGTTCATCACGGCCGAAATGCCGCCCGCTTCGTTGAGGTCTACCATATGATGCTTGCCCGCCGGGCTGAGTTTGGCAATGTACGGCGTGCGGCGGGAAATCTCATCAAAGAGCGGTGCCGGAATCTCAATACCTGCTTCATGGGCAATGGCCGTGAGGTGCAGCACCGTATTGGAAGAACCGCCAATCGCCATATCCACCGTGATGGCATTTTCAAAGGCCTTCTTGGTCAAAATATCACGGGGACGAATGTTGTTCTTCAAGAGTTCCATCACTACTGCTCCGGCGCGTTTGGCGAGCAGACGGCGGCCACCCGTGTAAGCTGCCGGAATCGTACCGTTGCCCGGAAGTGCCATTCCCAGCACTTCCGACAGGGAGTTCATGGTGTTAGCCGTGAAGAGCCCTGCGCAGGAGCCGCAGCCCGGGCAGCATTTTGCTTCCAAGTCTTCCATTTCCTCAGCCGTCATATCGCCAGCCGCAAATTTACCGGCTGCTTCAAAGGCCTGACTGACACTGACATCGCGGCCCTTATAACGGCCGGGCAGCATGGGGCCGCCGGAAACCACAACGGCAGGAATGTTGAGGCGGGCAGCCGCCATCAGCATACCGGGCACAACCTTGTCACAGTTCGGAATCAGAATCAACGCATCAAAACCGGAAGCCATAGTCACTGCTTCCACAGAATCAGCGATAAGTTCCCGGCTGGCCAGCGAGTATTTCATGCCCGTATGGCCCATGGCGATACCATCGCAGACACCGATGGCCGGAAATTCAATGGGCGTACCGCCAGCAGTTGCTACACCGAGCTTGGCCGCTTCCGCAATCTCCCGCAGATGAATATGTCCGGGAATAATTTCATTGAAGGAGTTGCAAATACCAATAAGCGGCTTGTTGAGATCCTCCGGGCCATAGCCATTGGCATGAAACAGGGAACGGTGGGCGCAGCGGGTAGCGCCTTTTTTTACATTATCGCTAATCATTCTTCCACTCTCCTAAGTACCAAGATACAAATATAGTTACAAGTTTACAACTTTACAACAGTTTTGGCAACCCCTTTATCCTTCCCCTTGAGGGGGCGCTATATAGGCGCGGGAGTCCGGTGGACTCCCCGGGAGGTGGCAGCCGCAGGCTGACAGATGAGGTGTCTTCCTTCAAAATTCAATTCCTTTTTGTGCCTTAATGCCCTTTTGATACGGATGCTTAATCTCCTTCATCTCTGTGACCAAATCCGCTTGCTCAATCAGAGAATCGCAGGCATCCCGCCCTGTCATCACCAGATGCAAATCCTCCGGCCGCATATCGAGAAGTTCCAGCATATCCTGTTCGGCAATCAGCTCGTACTTCACAGCGTAGTTGATTTCATCGAGAATAATCAAATCCCATTTGCCGCTCTGGATTTCTTCTTTGGCCCGCTTCAGCGTTTCCTGTGCCGCAGCCTTATGTTCCTCCTGCGTCGTCGGCCCCTTATTGGTGAAGCCCAAGCCTCCCTGGTCAATCTCGATGCGGTCATCCACGTTTTTCAGCGTCTCAATGGTCTTGAGCTCTCCATAGGTGCAGCCGCCTTTGATAAACTGCAGGATAAGCACCCGGAAGCCATCGCCCCAGGCGCGGATAGCCAAGCCCAATGCCGCGGTTGTCTTGCCTTTGCCGTTGCCCGTATGTACAATTACCAAACCTTGCTTTTTCATTTCCACATCACCTCAAAAATATGCTATACTAATTACTATAATTATACGATAAAAGAAAAAATCCTGTTAATGTTGGTGTTATTTTATGAAGAAATTTTTACTATTTACTCTTATCATATTAGGTTTTACCATCTTATCGGCTTTCATGGCGGAAAAAACCGACGTCTTGGGCTTGCGGAACATGACGCTTTCCGCCTCCTTTGACGAGACGAAGGATGGCAAGCTGACCCTGTCCTGGGACCCGCTGCCCTATCCCTGCTTCTACAAGGTGGAAACCTATAGCCCCACCACTGGTCTGGTCGAAGGCGAGCCGGAGTCAAAGTTCTGGGGCAGCAACATCACCATGAAGGCTTCGCTGGAATTGCCCAGCAGTGCCATTCCCATGAGCTACCGCGTAACGGCTTACGGCATGTTTGGTCAGCTCACGGACCCTTCTGCGCCCATAGCTAATCCCATCCACAGCAAAAATCCGGTAAGCCCCAGCATAATTTACCACTACAAGGAAGATACCCCTGCCAGCCTCATGCCTTTTTTGGTTTGGCATTCGGTGCCCAACGCCGTATGCTATGAGGTGGAACTTTTGGCAGGCAAACCCGCGCAGGAAGGTGGCACTGCTCCGGACAAAGCCAATCATCTGGAAAGCACCCAGCTGATTTTCACCAATGGCTGGCAGGCCAACCTCAAGAAATATGCCAACCGCAAATTCATCTACTGGCGGGTGCGGGCGCTGGATATTCACCATCAGCCCATCGGGGAATTTTCGCCAGCGGAAGAACTCTACATCGACCCCAATCTTCCGCAGCCCAACCATCCCCTCTTAAACGAATTCGACCAGATGCCGAACTTCGAGATGCCCATCTATCCTGTCTACCAGTGGATTCCCTTAAACGGGGTTGAGCGTTACGAAGTCGAGCTGATGATTCATCCTCCCGCCAAAGAAAACGACAATGTGCCGACAGCCGATGCCGCATGGCGCAAGGTGGTCAATTCAGCCACGGCCTGCTACGACGAATACCCGCGCCCCTACGCCGGTGATTACTACTGGCGGGTACGGGGAATTGACAAGTCAGGCAAACCCGTCGGCGTCTGGTCAGACACTGCCCACTTCGTGGTCAAACAGCAGCCCGAGCGGGTGCCTGTGGCCGTATTAGGCGACAGCATCACCCACGGTGGCGGCGCGGTTTCCAACTCACCGGCGGCGCTGGAATACAGCTACACTACCTACTTTGATTTCCCTTGCCTGAATCTCGGGCGCAGCGGCGATACCTCCACCATGACACTCCAGCGTTTTGACCAGGATGTACTGCCCTACAAGCCGCTGAATCTCTTGATTCTCACCGGCACCAACAGCCTGCGGGCAGGCAGCATCAACCCGGATATCATCATCAATGACCTGAACGCTATCAAAGCAAAATGCGAGGCCAACGACATCCGCCCCATTTTCCTGACCCTGATGCCCGTAAATCCGGCCAATATCCAATTCGCCTTCCATACGGCTACGGATAAGCAATGGAAGGCCAAACTCCAGCAGGTCAACAACTGGGTGCGCAATCAGCCCTACTTCATCGACCTGGAACCCTACTTCTACGACAAGAGCCGTCAGGTTATGGACACCAGCTTTTCCATTGACGGCCTCCACCCGGATGTGCGGGGCAAAATGCTGATGGGTGAAATCATCAATCAGCACAAAGATGTTTTCCGCAAATAATCGACAGCAAAAAAGCGATTTGACATGTCAAAATCTGACAAGTCAAATCGCTTTTCTTTTGCCGATTAGAAATATACGCCGCCGCGAATCCAGAAGTGACCGTTCGAACTGCTGGTATCAGAAGTCGGAAGGTCATTGCTAAGCCGCCAAGCGTAATCGGTGCGGATAAACCAATCCTGGTAGCGGGAGAAAATCAGGCCCAGGCCTGCCCCTTCCAAATGACGGTAATAGTCACCGTCCGGAGACATACGCAGCACGCCGCCATGGTCGAAATAAGCGGCCAGCTGCAGCTGCTTGTCCTGCTGCTTGAGCGGAATCAGATAGCGCAGCTCCGCCCGCGTAATATAGCCGCGGTCACCGGATGCTTCACTGGCTGGATATGCCCGGACACCATTAATGCCACCTAAGCTCATGCGCTCGGAAGAATCGAGACGGTCCTTTGCATACTGCCCTCTCGCCGAGAGCAGCAGATAGAGGCGCGGGGTCAAATCCTGACGGCGCAGAATGTTCCCCTTAATCTTCCAATAGCCGCCTTCCGTGGAGCCGTCCGTCAAACCATGTTTTGAGAAGCCAACGGAACCCCACTTATTTTCCACACGCCAGAAGGTACTGCCGTAATGGTCGGTTTCATCACCGTAGAAGGCCAGAATACCGGCATGGCCGTACTTATCATCCACAGTATCGGCAAAGGCTCTATACTCATCCTTTAAGCTGCTGTACTCATAACGTGCGCCTACATAGAGATTGTTCTTCTGGCTGCGGCGGATAGCATAGTCAAGGCCCACATTCGTAATGCGCGCCGTACCCACAGCATCCAGATTTTCAAATTCCTTGCCCATGCTATAGCTCAAAGAATTGTACCCCACAGAAGCCTTCAAACCGTCCGTTGCCACGGGGATGGTATAGTTGAACCCGTAGTTATAGAGGTGGCTCCCCGTAAGCAGACCGCCCACGGCAAAATGGTCACCTTCATGGGCCAGATTCAGGAAATCGTAATCCACGCCCAATTCATAGTAGCCCGTATGGCGGTTGCCATAGTTATCCACCGTAACAAGGCCCTGCTTGCCCTTGTGCTTGTTAAGATCAATCTCCACATGCACCGTGCCTGGCTCGGAACCCTGCGACAGCACAGCCTTGGCATCTGCGCCTGCCAAATCCGAGAGCAGCCAGATAGCACGCTGCAGTTTTGCCTTGGTCAGGTATTCGCCCTGTTTTAAGCAACGCACTTCCCGTTCCACGGCCGAATCATGGATGGACGTATGGTTGCGGACGGTGAGCTTATCGAACCGGCCGACTTCCACGGCATACTCCACAATGCCGTTGGTAATCTTCTGCACCGGCAGATAAACACGTACAGCCACATAGCCACGGTCACGGAAATACGCCGACAAATCATCAGCGCCCGCTTCCAAATCCCGGAAGGACAGAAGCTGATTCTTGCGCTTGTCAAGAACTGCCAACAGTTTTTCCTCGGGGAAAATATCCTGCCCGGAAACCTTGAAGCCTTTGACTTCAACTTTGAGTTCATCCGGCAAATCCAGTGCCGGACGGGAATCCGGCACGGAAACAGAAGCCTTGTCTTTCTTGTCCATATCCTTGCCTGCTTGACGCGCTTCATTCACCTCTGTAACCAACTCACCTGACGTAGGCGGTTCCACCGAAGGAGCTGCTTCAGCACCATTCAGGGGAAGTCCCCCCATAACCGTTGCCAGTAAAACAGCTTTAGAAATATTTTTGATACTGCTTCTTCTTGTATTTATCAACAATCTACGCTTCTTCCTTCCCTGTTATTTTTCACCTTCACTGGGAGAAACGGTCAGTGCTTCGGCATCGAGAACGATACCATCATCACACTCGGCCACCTTTATCTTGCCACTTCTCCCCTGTAAATCTTTGATAATCCCAGCGGCAGCTTTCGCATTATTTGCGAAAGGACTGCACCTCTTTTTTATTATCAAAATGGGTGTATACACCATCCAAATCATCCAAGGTGATGCCCATTTCCTTGAAGGCGGCAAACAGCGCCTGCGACTCAACTTCCACGTTCTTAGCCGCATCGCCCGCCTTCAAAACTTTCTTGCCAAAGATATCCACCGGATAGATATCAAAGGTCGAACCATTGTAAGTCAGCTTGAACTTCGCCGTCCCTGCCTTAGTCTTAATTTCTTTAGCGTACTCACGATACTGATTCTTCGGCTGGTCAGGTTCCGGCAAAACCTTGGCCGTAGGTTCCATCTTCACCTTGTCCGGGTCAACGGAAACATCATAGGTACCATAGAGCTTAATCTTGCCATTTTCCTCACGGAAGAACGGCAGTTCCGCACTCTGCAAACCTAATACGCGGTCAGCGCCCGGGTCAGCCTGCTGGGGTGCCGTGGTATAGGATGCAGAACCATCCACATTCGTGGTATCATGCGGGTCAAGCTGAGGTTTGACGTCTTCGGAATTGTTGCCGGTTACGGTCAATTTAGCGGTCTTATCCACAACATCGTATCCCCATGCCTTGGCAACATTCGAACCTTTTACATCAATATCGTAGATGCCCACATAAGCCGTAGAGGGATAACCCGCAGAGGTTGTCACACCATCTGTTACCGCACCATCAAGCGTCCTTCTGGCCATAAATTCTGCGTCAATGCCGTCCTTGAAATTCTGGGTGTATTGACCGCTCAAGCTGTTCTTAACGGCATAGCTATTGCCATAGCCCATATCCGTAAGCGTTTCCCCATAACGCTTGGTCTTGTCAAAAGCCGTATAAGTGACCGTAGGCGTAGCCTTGAAAATGTACATATCTTTCGTCGTTGCGACACTATCCTGTCCATTCCAGCTCCATAATGCAAACTGATTGCTGTTCAAATTGCCCAATTTGTTCGTTGGCGCATCCGAATAAACCTTCCAATAATAACCAGCATCTTCGTTCGTATTGAGCGCCTTAGCTGATTCCGCTACATTGTTCTCGAAGTTCCCCTGCGCTTTAATGACGATGGAATAATTAGCATCAGCGTTTGTATTTGCAGCAGTTCTAGCCAAAGAAGTTCTAAGCGACGTGCCTTTCGTACTGGTGATTTTATCAGCGATTTTTACATCCTCACCAGCAGTCAAGGTGATTGTATCTCCGGCAGTGACCGCGTTAGTGGAAACGCTGGCAGAATCTGATTTAAGGTTCGCCGTACTGCCAACATCTATAAACTTAGTCGCTGTGATATCATTTTGGGCATTGACATCAAGGGCATTGTTTAACTGCACAGAGCCATTCATATCAACCTTACCTGTGGAGTTAATTGTCATGTTATCCAACTTGCTAAGATTGCCGACGGCCCCCTTTAACCCAACATAACCAGCATTAACAGTTAATGATGATGGATATAATTCTGTTTCCACTACATAATAAGAAAGCTTATCACTATTGCTGGAAACATCGTCCCACTTGGAATAAAAATTATTTGCTCGTACTTCATCTTTATAGGAGGTATAGTTAATCGATAAAGCTGTTTGTGATTTGTCATCATCACCTTTATCATCATTGGGTTCACCAGTAGCAAAATTACTATATACCCCATCTACCTTTCTACCATGCGGTTTTTTCATCCAATCCGTATCACTCGTACTTGGATCGCCTCCATATTTTTTATCAGTCTCTATGTTTTCACCTACGGTCTGCACATAAAAAATCTTGCCCTTCTCATTATCATTGCCATCCGTCCATGCCCAATAGCGAACATACCTGCCATCACTTAACTTATACCAGCCACCTTTTTTATGCTCCTTATCAGTTGTTGTGTTTGTTTTATCATTTACCAAAGTTACAACATTACCATTATCAAACTTCACTTTTGGCAAACCAGTACTACTGTCAATAATAACATTCCCATTGCCATCTGTTTCGACAGCTACTACATGTCCACCCACATAGGCTTCTGATTTATTATTAGTATCCGGTGGAATTGTAGCTGTAACCACCGCATCTTCTAATGCACCAGTAATGACTGCTAAGTATGATTTTGTACCGTTGCTCCATTTTGCCTTTGCAGCAGCATCAGCCTTACTCCAACTGGTTTTTGCATGTGACGAAATACTGTACGCATTAGCCGAATTGACTGTACCATCAATAGAAACGTCACCGCTTTTTACCACTTTGCCATTTTCTGTACGCTGCGTATTAAATTCTACCGTATTTCCCGTAGCCAGCAACAATTCATTGCCGCCTAGTGAAATATTACCACCATTCGTGGATATTTTACGGTCTGTTGTTTCATTATTGTTTATACGTTTTTCTAATTCTGAATTATTCAACCCGATATACGTACCATTCTTCCCTGTCGTAGTAACATTACCACCATTGGTGCTAATATTATTGCGCAAAATAACAGCACCATCCGTGCGTGTAGATTTAGTTTTTTCCGAATTATTCGCATTCAATTCTACATCAAGAGCCCCCGCCGTGCTCGTAATTTCAGCATCCACACTAATATTACGGCCAGCAGTAAGCGTAAGAGCAGTATCCTTTATCGTATTCTCTTTGGCTATTTCTTTGCCAATCGTTATATCTGAGTAATAATTATCCTGTAACGGACTTGCTACAATATTTACATTTGTATCACGCAAGGTATTACTAAGGGACGTATTGCTGATTTTGGCATTATCCTTGCTATCATCGTTGATTACTACATTGGTGCTAAGAACATTGAACGTTCCAACCTGACCATCATTGGCGCTGGCATGCGTTTGGGCATTTTTTTCTACTTTTACCTTATCACCGGCAAGATTTACATCACCCAGCAATACCATATTGCCAGCATTATCCTTATAAATTCTGTTAGCGGCTGAAACTTTCTCGTTATTGACTAAATCCTGCATTATATTTTGTGCATTTTTCGCCGTCATTACGACATAGCCATTATCGGCCTTTAATGTACCGCTGTTTATGACCTGACCGCCTTTACTTAAAGTTTTGACACGGACACCTATTTTGTTGTCATAATCTAATACCGCTTCCGAAGATTGAGCCAAGGCATTATCCAGATTAACCAGCTCAACGTTATCCCCAGAAACCAAATTCACCTGTCGGCCACTGATTGTCCCCTTATTTTCCACCTTGTGTGCAATCAATGCCACTACACCATTTTCGGCTTTAATATTGGCAAGGTTGGTAATTGCAGCCTCTTGTTTCCCTTCAAATAGATAATTACCATTGGTAAAATTCTTATCGGTAATGTCTCTTGTTGAGGCGACAAGGCTACCCACCTCCACATGAGCACCAGCACCAAACGTTATACCATTAGGATTAATAAGGAATACTGTACCGCCTTTGCCAATTAGATTCCCTGCTATGTTAGATAAATCATTCCCTGTCACACGATTCAATACTGCCCAGCCAGTAGCATTTTGTCTACTAAACTCAACAGTCTTTCCCTGGGCAATGTTAAATGAATCCCAATTAATAGCCGCCCTATTAGCATTTAACTCGACATCCATTTTGCCATTTGCAGTATTAATCGTGTTCACGCCTTGCTGAAGTTTATTATCACCGTCTGCCAAAACAGGCAACTCTGGCTTTTCCGGCACAGCATCCGCCATCGCCGTCGGCATCCACGCCGTTACCGCAATAGCCGCAGCCAACGCCCCCAAACGTTGTTTCCTATACTTGGTGATCCATCTCATTAATCCCCTCACTCCTTTTAATATTCTCTTAAGAAACAAACTATTAAAAAGTATAACACAATATAGGACTAAACTCTAGTGAAAAACGTCATATTGCGGTGTAACTATTTCGAATCCGCATCATTTTACGCAAAGTTGACTAGAACAATAGCACAGCAATAAGACCAAAGTCCCTACTTTTATTTAGACATTTTTACACTTCAAAAAGCAAGCCGCCCGCAAAGGGCAACTTGCCTTTTGAAGTTAAAACTCGGTTGTCACATTTTTCGTATTCATGACGAAAGAACTACTTCTTAATTTTTTCTGTCAAAATGGGTGTATACGCCATCCAAATCATCCAGCGTTATGCCCATTTCCTTAAAGGTGGCAAAGATTGCCTGCGACTCGACATCCACGTTTTTAGCCGCATCACCTGCCACCAGCATTTTTTAGCCGTGTTATCGGCGGGATAAATGTCAAAGGTCGAACCATTGTAGGTCATCATAAATTTTGCCACACCAGTCGGTGTCGTCAGTTCCTTTTCATACTCGCGATACTGATTCTTCGGCTGGTCAGGTTCCGGCAAAACCTTGGCCGTAAAAGTCAGCGTCGGATGATACTTGAAGATAAAACGGTTGCCCGTAGCAGAAGTGGCAGACGTGCCATCCCAGCCCCATTCGGCAAAATTGCCGCTGTCCAAATCGCCCAGCGTGTCTGCAAAAGGCGTATTAGAATAAAGTAATAAACAAAACAGTATTTTTTACAAACATATACATTTTTATACGCACGCAAAAAGCACCGAACTACGACAATAATAGTGGCTCGGTGCAACTAAATTCCTATGTAACTATTTCAATCAATTAGCAATAGACAGTCGATTCGACTGCAAAAGACCTAATAGACGACTGCTTGGCCCGGACGGTTTGTTACGCCCTGATTCCCAAGCCTCAACAGTTCTGGTAGAAACACCAAACCATTTTGCAAACAACGATTGCGTCAGCCCTGTTTTGGAGCGAATTGCCTTAATATCTTCTGCTGTATACTGAACCAGCGGTTCTATCTCGATAGAAACAGTTTCTGCCGTAAGAAATTTCTGCTCCGCTTTTTCATTTTCAATGGCTTCTTCTAAAGCTGAAGACAATATATCAAATGCCTGACTCATTTTTTCACCCTCCTTATAGCTGCTTTTCTAACATATCTATTTTCTTCTTCAATATATTACACTCAGCCTTGCTAAGATTTTCCTGCTCATTCTTTGCAAAAATTGCTAACAAGTACAAAATTTGCTTTTCCTCAAAATCAACATAGCATACGCGAGTGCTGCCACTTTTCCCTCTGTCAACATAGGCAAAACGCATTTTACGCAATCGCCCTGTCCCACGAATTACATCCCCAGACTTAGGATTTTTCAATAATTCATGTTGCAAACGGCGTAAGTCCTCATCCTGAAAACCCAGTGCTTTCCAAGCATGTTCGAAAGCCGACCCCAAGATAAATTTACGGGTTATCTTCAAGATTATCCCTCCTTACATTATTATACTACTATTGAATAGTAGTATGCAACCCCCATTCTCTAGGTTCATTATAATTTAATCTTAAACAAAAATAAAACAGAGGACTGTGTTTCCACAATCCTCTGTATCCGGTCTGGCTGTTAGTCACTCCCCTGCAAAGAGCAGTGCCCAATAATAATGCCCGTCCGCCTTGTTGCGTATGCACTCAACGCCCATGCGCACGTAGTGACGACCGAGAATGTTTGCACGATGAGTGGGCGAACCCATCCACGCCCGCACAATTCTCCGAGCATCCTTAACCTCGCTGACTGCCAGGTTTTCACCAAACCAGCCGCAAGTGCCATTTTCCAAAACTGACTTCACATCCCTGCCATCAGGACGCTGATGAGCAAAGCTCACCTGAGCTTCTGTTGCTCGCACAACAGCGCCACGCCCAAGGCTATCATCCAATACAACAGGCGTCAGCCCAGCGTTAATACGCTCAACATTTACGTAGTACTGTACCTCAGTCCGAATATCGGAAGCAAAAGCAGGAGATGTTACAACGAGAATCGCGGCCATAACCAGAAAGAACATAATGCGCTGCGAAGTTTTCATAACAATCACTCCTTCGTTTTGTTTCCAATCCTTTTCCTTGAGCACAATGTATCCACACGTCATGCTTCCTGCAAAAACAGGGGACTTAGGATTTCTCACAAAACCAGCGACATTATTTCCGGGGCAACTATCTCATAGTCGCACGAACCGCAAATCCGCTTCTATATTCAGTTGACAAAATGACATTTACAGGGTAATTTTACCATGCAATATTACTGCATGGCAAGTCCCTGATAAATATTTCTTTTAGCTCAGCATTTCCACCAATTCTTCCGGACTTACGAGCTTCGTGCCGACTTCCCGGGCTTTGATGGCTTTGGAGCTAGTACTGTTGACATCCTGAATCACCAGGTAATCGGTCTTGCCGGTGACGGATTTTCCTTCCTTGCCGCCGGCCTTTTCGATAAGCTCCACATAATAGCTGCGGGGCTGGGCCATCTTGCCGGTCAGGACGAAAACCTTGCCCGCATAATCGCCCGCAGGAGCTTCCTGCTTTTCATAGGGGGCGATAGTCACATGGCGCTGCAACTCACTTACTGCTACGGCAAAGCGATTGGAAGAAACCATCTCCGCCGTCTTGGGGCCAATGCCGTTAATCTGCTGGAGCATTTCCTGCGGCTCCGGCACATCCTCCATCTCCTGAAAGAGTTTTTCCAGACTGCCGAATTCATCAGCCAGAATCTTGCCCACATCCGTACCGATACCGGGCAGGCACAGGGCTTTGATAAAGCGCGGCAGTTCCACATTCTGACTCGCAGCCTGAATGTTGGCATAAAGCTTCTCGGCGGATTTTTCTGCAAAGCCTTCCAAGGTCGCCAGCATATCCGGCGTAAAGGAAAAGATTATCGTATAGGTTGGTTTTACGGCAGCATACTGATTCTTCCAATAGGCCACCATCTTGCGGGCCGTTTCTATGGACAGGCCCTCGATATTCAGCACTTCCTTGCCGCCCACAAAGGCAATGTCCTGGGCAATGCGCTCATCACAGGCCGGGTTGTTGCAGAACTGCTGACCGTTGACTTCTTCCAACGGTTCCCCGCAGGAAGGACAAACCGCCAAAGTGATTTCTCCTGTGCCCGGTTCCAATACGCGGGTAATCTGGGGAATGATTTCATTGGCCTTGTGGATTTCCACGGTGGCGCCGATTTTGAGTCCCAGTTCTTCAATCATGGCCGCATTGTGCAGGGAGGCCTTGGTTACCGTGGTACCGTCGATTTCCACGGGGTCCACAATAGCCACAGGCGTTGCCTTGCGGCGCCCCATCTGCCAGATAACATCCCGCACCACGGTGACGAACTTCTCAGATAACGCTTTATAGGCAAAACCATTGCGCGGATGATGCGCAGTATAGCCGAACTTTTCCAAACTATTTTCCTGCCCACTCTTGATGACAATGCCATCAATGGGCACATCATTTTCCTGCTTGAGCTTTTCATAGAAGGCTTCAATATCCGCCAGCGCCATATCGACTGCCGAAAGTTCTACCATCTCCGTAGCGGTAAATGCAGTCTGACTCATGATGATTTCCCGCGCCGCCAGTGGCGTAATATCTTCCCCGGGAATCTCATAGCAGACATAGCTCAGATAATCCACAAAGGGGCTACGCTCCTTGCGGCGCAGAATCCCTGCCGCCGCATTGCGCATATTTTTCATGGGCTCGATACCATCCGCCAGCAGTGCTTCGTTCATCTTCGCGAAGTTTTCCGGCGTAATGTACACTTCACCACGAATAGCAAAGCCGCTGTTGTTAACGCCTTTGCCTTCGTATTTGCTGATGAAATTGGGCAAAACTTCCCCAATCCGCCCGCCCAAGCCACGGGTTACAAACCGGCAGGAACCATCTGCATTGGGATAAGCGACCACCGTAAGGCCATCAAACTTAGGCTGCATGACAACAGGCCAAAGTTCCGCCACCTTTTTGTTGAGGTCAGCTTCATCATCCACTCCCTTCGTCCACTTGCTCAAGGACGTGACAGGTGTCGGGTGGGTAAACTTATCAAAATCACCAGTTGCGGCACCGGGCACATAATTCAAATCCTCGGCACCGTATTTATCAATATAATCCCGCCGCAGGGCATCATATTCCTCATCTGCCAGCGTAGGGTCATCTAATTCATAATACTCGCGGTCAGCCTTCTTTATAGCTGCTAAATGTTCCTCTCGTGTCATTATTTTTATCACTATACGAGCCTCCATTACGCCTCATTATATGCACGGTCAATCAATGCTTTTGCCTTATTAAGATCTTCTACAGTTTTTAGCGTCAACTGCAAATCTCCCGTGCCATAATGACCTATGCCACGCATATCTTTGGAAAAGCCCGCCTCCAAATCTACTAAATCCGGAGACAGTTTTAAATATACAGTAACATGCTTTTTGTATATTTCAATACAAGCTAAATTCTGCGTTGTTTTATATGCCAAATACAATTTTAACTGATTAGCTGATATATCGTCACCTAACGATTCAATGTAATTACATAACTCATAATAAATATTTCTTATATTTTGTGGTGCTTCCTTCAATTTTTCTTGATGTGTCTTACTCCCCTTCTTCTCCGCACCTAAAACGGTATCCTGTTCCACCTGTTTTACTATAGGTGTATTCAAATGCTCAAACAATATTTGACCGTTTGAGTATTTTCGATATTTGACCAGTTTGATATTCCTCTGCATTTGATTTACAGCATGAATATCATACTTAGTAAAATCGCTGGCAATACAAATAACACTTGGTACTGACCAATCTATCGCATTTGCAACATCCATACCCATTTTTTCTATAACAAGCATTTGGAAATCACCTTTATGGTCAAGCAACCAGTCTAAATAAAACAACCCCTGATTAATTACATTTTCATTACTGCTACGTTTATATTCAAAAATAACAGGACTGTTATTTTCATCTATCCCTATGCTATCCATTCGCCCGTTAGTGATAGCATATTCACTTTTTAAAAAACGTACACCAAAAAACAGTTCCATATTATCTTCTATTAAGTTCTGTAGTTCTTTTTCCAAATGAACCTTTGAAGAAAGCAACTCTTTAACACTGCCTACGGTTTCGAACAGTTTTATATCCGACATTATATTCATCCTCTAAAAATACCACTCTGAATATATTCTTGCTATGAAATAGTCAAATTCACTAATCTTTACGAAAGCACTATGCTTAGGAGTAATTATAAAATACTTTTCCTATGAGAACAAATCTTTTGACTCGTCAGCGATATTGTGCAAATTGAGCTACGTATAAAATACAAAAGCCCGGCGCGTGGGGATGGCTTTCCGTAGTGTTTGACAAGCCTGTCTAAGCGAAGGAAAGTTATCCCCACGCGCCGGGCGCCTTTGCACATCGATGTTATCTATTGAAGTTGTAAATCAAACCTTACTAATAGGCGCGTATTTCTGCATAAGCCCCTTGACGCCCTGTCCCGGGAACGCAATCTTGAGCTCTACTTCTTCCCCTTCGCCCTTAACGGATACAACAGTACCGACACCCCATTTGCCATGCTGGGCTTTATCGCCGACCTTCCACTCAACGGAGGTGTCGGGACGGATTACGCCGGTCTTGGGCTGGACATTGACACCGCGTTTCTGCATAGCATTCATGACTTCGAGCGCCGACTTCGCCTTATCGGAAAAGTTTGCTCCGCTGCCCATCTGATTCGCCGAGGGGCGGAAGGTCATAGTGCCGCTGCGCTGCTGGGCGCCATAATGGTTGGCATTGGCAAAACCATAGGCATTGACGCGGGGCACGAGCCGTTCCGTGTATTCTTCGGGGATTTCCCCTAAGAAGCGGGATGGCGTAGACATGCTGGTCTTGCCATAGATTGTGCGCTGCTGGGCGCAGGTCAGATAGAGCTTGCGCTGGGCGCGGGTAATACCCACGTAGCAGGTGCGGCGCTCCTCTTCGATTTCGTTTTCATCCATCAATGTGCGGGAATGCGGGAAAAGTCCTTCCTCCATGCCGACCATAAATACTGTGGGGAACTCCAAGCCTTTGGCCGAATGCAGGGTCATCAGCGTAATGCGGTCATCTTCAAGCTCTGCATTGTCGATATCGGACACAAGCGACAGGGTAGACAGGAAGTTTTCCAGCGTAGGATTTTCTTCCGTCTTTTGGAAGTCTCTGGCCACCCCCACGAATTCCTTGAGGTTTTCGATGCGGCTTTCGTTCTCCGGCTTCTTTTCCTCCTGCAATTCGCGCAGGTAACCGGACTCTTCGAGCACCTTTTCAATCAAGTCATCAATGCGCATGTTGGACTGATAGCCCATAAACTGGAAGATAAAGGTGGAGAAAAGTTCCAACGGCTTCTTGACTCTGGCTGTAATGCCCGGAATCTGGCTCAAGGTTTCCTCGCTGGAAATCACATCAAAGAGCGTCAGGCCGTTGTTTTCGGCAAAGTCCGCCAGCTTGGCAATGGTGGTAGCACCTAAACCACGCTTCGGCACATTGATGATGCGCAGCAGGCTCACAGTGTCCAGCGGATTGTAGATAACCCGCAGATAGGCCAAAATATCCTTGATTTCCTTGCGGTCATAGAACTTGAGGCCGCCGACCATGGTATAGGGAATACCGCGGCGCATAAAGGTTTCTTCGACTACACGGGACTGAGCATTGGTGCGGTAAAGCACCGCCATATCGCCATAGGAAGCATTGAAGATGGTCTTTTGCTTCATCACGGTAGTGGCGATAAATTCCGCCTCATCACGTTCATCTCGTGCTTCATAAATGGTGAGCTTTTCGCCTGTGGCATTTTCCGTCCAAAGCTCCTTCTTCTTGCGGTTGATGTTGTGTTCAATCACCGCATTGGCTGCCGCCAGAATATTTTTCGTGGAGCGGTAGTTCTGCTCCAGCTTGATGGTGCGGGCTTCGGGATAGTCTTCCTCGAAGTCCATGATGTTGCGGATATCCGCACCGCGCCAGCCGTAGATGGACTGGTCCGCGTCACCCACGACACAGAGGTTATGATGTTTGGCCGCCAAAATCTTGGTCAGCTGATACTGTGCGCCGTTGGTATCCTGATATTCGTCCACCAGAATGTACTTGAAGCGGTTCTGGTACTTGACGCGGATTTCCTCATGCTCTTCGAGCAGCAGTACCGATACCATCAGCAAATCGTCAAAGTCCATGGCGTTATTCGTGCGCAGTTTCTTGGCGTAAAGGGCATAGACTTCTGCCACCTTCTGCTGGAAGAAATTATCCGCATCTCTTGCTACTGCCTTGGGGCCCATCAGCTGGTTTTTGGCATTGGAAATGGCATTCTGGATGGAGCTGGGCGCATACTGCTTGGGGTCAAGATTCAGCTCTTTGAGGCATTCCTTGATGACCACCTGGCTGTCGCTGCTGTCGTAGATGACAAAGTTGCGCTTGTACATCCCCGTAGCTTCCACTTCCCGCCGCAGGAATTTGGCACAAAAAGAATGGAAGGTCGAGAGCCATACATCCTTGGCGCCCTCGCCTATCATGCGGTCAACACGTTCCCGCATTTCCGTAGCCGCCTTGTTGGTAAAGGTGATAGCCAGAATGCTCCAGGGGGCAACGCCTTTGGCCAAGAGATTGGCCACCTTGCACGTCAGCACCTTGGTCTTACCGGAACCGGCGCCAGCCATGATAAGCAAAGGTCCGTCCGTATGCTCCACTGCCTCTTTCTGGGCGGGGTTCAATCCTGCAAATATATCCAAAATAACCTCCAAAATACTCTCATTCACTCACATCTGACATTTAAGACAGAAAGCCCGCCCCAACAAAAGTTAGGGGCGGTGCTTTTATGATTAAAAATCACACGACAATTATTTGCTGATGCATTTAACCGCTTCGGAAAGAGGCGGGATAATCTGCTTCTTGCGGCTCATGACGCCAGGCAGATATACATGGGTACCGCTGGCATCCTTCTTGAAGGCTTCGCCGATAAGCGTCTTGGGCGAGCCCGTGAAGAGCAGATACGTTGCTTCTTCGAGGATATCCGTGACCATGACAAGGCTCATGTCAAAGCCGTCATGGTCGCAGATTTTCTGCATGGCATCGATAAGCTGCGGTTCGAGGTCCATAACTTCCTTGGTGTCCATTACGGAAATCTGGCTGACAATGATGCGGTAGTCGCCAATCTGGAATTCCTTGAGGTCGTTCTTGGCAATTTCTGCCGGCGTCATATCGCCAATGCCGGAGCCGGCCTTGAGCATTTCCATGCCGTATTCGTTGATATCAACACCAGCGATTTCTGCCAAACGCTGTGCCGTCTTCTTATCGTATTCCGTGCAAGTCGGGGACTTAAAGAGCACCGTATCGGAGATGATAGCGGAAAGCAGGAGACCAGCAATGGATGCCGGGATATCGATATCCTTCTGCCAGTGCATATTAGCCACGATGGTTGCCGTGCAGCCAACCGGTTCCGCATGGGTGAAAATCGGTTCGCTGGTCTGAATACCGCCCAGACGGTGATGGTCAACGATTTCCACAATCTTGGCTTCTTCGATACCTTCTACAGCCTGACCGCGTTCGTTATGGTCAACGAGGATGACCTGTTCGCGTTCCGGAACCATCAGGTTATCACGGCTTACAACGCCAACGAGCTTGCCGTTTTCTACCACCGGATAGTTACGGTAGTTAGTTTCGTCCATGGTGCCCTTGATATCGGAGAGCATATCGAGCGGCTTGAAGCATACCGGATTTTCGTGCATGATGCGGCGGATGGGCACGCACTGATTAATCAGGCGAGCAACCGTGTAGGTGTCATACGGCGTAGACAGTACGAACATGCCCTTGGCTTCCGCAGCTTCGATAACATCAGCCGATACGCGGCCGCTACCCGTAACGATGAGGCAGGAAATGCCCTGATTTACGATATCGATAAGGGTTTCGTCATGACGGTCACCAACGAGCACCACGTCATTTTCGCTGATGATGTTTTTAATCATGCTGATGGAACCAGCGGCAATGCGCACATTGCCCTTGATGAAGTCGCCTTCTTCGCCGGAAACAAGCACCTTACTGTCGGTAGCGGCGATGACATCACGATAGCGAACCCGCATATCGGCCAGGTTCTGCATGCCCAGTTCCTGAAAATAACGCTTGGCAAGGTCAGAAACCGTCACGATACCGACCATTACGCCCTTGCTGTCCGTAACGGGCACGGAGCGCAAATCATGCTCACGCATAACCTCACCCAGACGGCGCAGGGTATCATGCTGGCGAACCACAATCTTGCTGTCCAGCATAACATCCTTTACACGGGGATACAAATCAGTCAGCAGCACCGGTTTTTCCACCTTGAAATGTTCCAATGCGTATTTGGTTTCTGCATTAACCTTGCCAGCCCGGGCCGGAACAACGTTTTCCCCCATAGCCTGCTTCAAATGCGCGTAGCCAATCGCCGAACAAATGGAATCCGTATCCGGATTGCGATGACCAATCGTATAAATAGGTTTTGCGCTCTTCATAAAGAAAAATTCCTCCTCATATTACAGCGGCTTTGGCCGCCTGCTTGTTATAATTCTGTCCGCCCACCTTCATGGCCTCGCCATGCTGGGGTTCCCCTGCGGCACGCCTCTTAGCGCGCTCGTCAAATTTCTGCGGGTTCTCTTCCCGCTTTATGGAAATTTCCGGCGGTGCGGTGATGCCGAGTTTGATTTTTCCTCCGCTGACTTTGACGATATTGACTACGATATGATCGCCAATCATGATTTCTTCATTTGCTTTCCGCGTGAGTACCAGCAAAATCCCACTCCCCCTTTATTCCGTTACACTCCATGATACCACAAGTAGCGGGGGGATTTCAAACGAAAATACGCTTTTAACCTAAAAAAAGCCCTCCCCTATGGGGAAGGCATATCTTATTCCATTACATGGTACTCGCCATCGAGAATTTCCGTTTCATTGAAGAAAATATGAATTTCCCGCTCGGCGCTCTCCGGGCTGTCAGATGCGTGAACCGCATTGCGGCGGCCATTGGTGGCGTAGAGCTTGCGGATGGTGCCGTCAGCTGCTTCTGCCGGATTGGTCTTGCCATTGAGTTCACGAACGCGGGCAATGGCATTCTCCCCTTCCAATACCATGGCAATCAAGGGGGCAGAGGTCATAAAGCCCACCAAATCGCCATAATAAGGACGTCCGATATGTTCAGCATAGTGAATGGAAGCCAGACGCTCATCCATCTTTAAGAGCTTCATGCCGACAATGCGAAAGCCCTCCTGCTCATAGCGCTTAATGATATCGCCGCTGTAATGCAAAGCAAATGCGTCCGGCTTAATCAGAACCAAAGTTTTTTCCATTTTTGCTATATCTCCTTGCTCATTATTTTGCTAATTTGTCCAGTTCTTTCTGATATTGTGCGGCAACCTTTTGATAGTTTTCGGAGGAAACCCGCAGCGCTTCGATTTCATCTTCGCGGAGGGCACGGATAATCTGGGCAGGATTGCCGTAAACCAGGCAATTGTCGGGAATCTTCTTGTGCTGGGTCAGCTGGGTGCCGGCACCGATAACCACATTATCGCCAATTTCCGTATGCCCCAAGATAATCGAGCCCATGCCAATCAGGCAGTTGCTGCCGATTTTTCTGGCATGCACCACCGCATTATGACCGATGATGACATTATCCCCAATCTCCGTGGGTTCATCAAACATCACATGCAGGGTGCTGTTATCCTGAATATCGCAATTTTTGCCAATGGTCAGCTTCTGAAAATCGCCGCGCACCACGGTATTAAACCACAATCTGGTGCCTTCGCCGATTTCCACATCGCCGACTACCGTAGCGGAAGGAGTCATGAATACATCTTTGCCAATGGCAGGTGTTTTTTCATTGTAGGAAAGGATAGTGCTCATAAGTATCGCCTCCTGGTTTACTTGGGAAAACTATTGTTTCCTCTCTATTATAACGATTTTGGCGAAATTTAGCAATATTAGCGATAATTTACTCAGGAAAGGGCGATAAAATTCTGCAGCAGGGTTCTGCCCTCCGGCGTCATAATCGATTCGGGATGGAACTGCACACCGTAGATGGGATAATCCCGATGCTGTACCGCCATAACCTCACCATCAGCGGTCTGTGCCGTAACCTCCAGACATTCCGGCAGGGTATCTGCCTCTGCCGCTAAGGAGTGATAGCGGGCCACGAGCATATTCGATGAGCAGTGCTGAAAAAGCGGACAGTCTTCGCGGAACTGAATGGCCGACTGTTTGCCGTGCATGAGTTCCTTGGCATAGGTCACCACACCGCCAAATGCAGCGCAGATGGCCTGATGACCCAGGCATACGCCCAGGGTCGGAATCTTTTTGCCCAAAACGGACGCAATCTCCATGATATTGCCTGCATCCTCGGGCCTGCCCGGCCCCGGTGACAGGATAATGCGACCAGGCTGCAGGGCTTCAATCTCGGCCACCGTCATTTCATCATTGCGGATGACGCGGATATCCGGCTCAATGCTGCCGATAAGCTGATACAAATTGTAGGAAAAGCTGTCGTAATTATCCACCAGCAAAATCATAAGTCATCATCCTCCGCATATTCCAGGGAGCGCACCACGGCCTTGGCCTTGTTGATACATTCCTGATATTCCTTCTCGGGATTGGAGTCCGCCACGATACCGGCACCACTGCGCACAAAGACCTGACCGTTCTTCTTGTAGGCAATGCGGATGGCAATGCAAGTATCCATATTGCCGGTAAAGTCGATATAGCCGATAGCCCCGCCATAAATGCCCCGCTTGTTGCCCTCCAGTTCTCCAATCAACTGACAGGCGCGGATTTTCGGTGCCCCGGACAGTGTACCTGCGGGCAGTACCGCGGCAATGGCATCCAGCGCATCTTTATCGGCACGGATTTTTCCCCGCACCGTGGAGCCAATATGCATCACATGGGAAAAACGCTCAATGGAATGCAGCTTTTCCACCTCCACGGAACCGAACTCACTGATTTTGCCCAAATCGTTGCGACCCAAATCCACCAGCATATTGTGTTCGGCCAGTTCCTTTTCGTCCGCCAGCAGTTCCTGCTCCAAGGACCTGTCCTCCGCCGCTGTCCTGCCGCGGGGACGGGTACCGGCCAATGGAAAGGTATGGAGAATGCCATCCTCCAATTTCACCAGCGTTTCCGGCGAAGCTCCGGCCACTTCCACATCCAGCCCCGAGAAATAGAACATATAGGGTGACGGATTGATGGTGCGCAGAACGCGATAGGTATTTAAGAGACTGCCCTGAAAGGGTGCTGACAAACGGTTGGACAGCACAATCTGGAAGATGTCCCCCTCGTGGATATGGTGCTTGGCCTTCTCCACCATGGCGCAAAATTCGTCCTTCGCAAACAGGGGAGCGACTTCTCCCAGCAGTTTACCGTCCTCATCCACCTTCTTTTCGCCGGTGCGCAAAAGTTTCACCATGCGGCTAAGCTCTGCAGTGGCTTTTTGATAACCAGCCTCACCATCGGCCAGCTTCATGTTCACCATCAGCACGATTTTTTGCCGCACATGGTCAAAAGCAATGACCTTGTCAAAGAGCATGAGGTCAACATCCCGGAAGTTTTCCGTGTCCTCGACTTCCACTTTGGCCTTCGGCTCGCTGTAACCGATAAAGTCATAGGCAAAATAGCCCACGAGCCCGCCGGTAAAGGGTGGCAGCCCTGCAAAACGTGGACTGCGGTAACTAGACAAAACCTTACGGATTTCCACAGCAGGGTCAGCCCCCGTAACAGTTCGCCCGCCTGCCTTAAACTCCCCATTAAGACAGGTGATTTCCATGCGGGGCTCAAAGCCCAGGAAGGTATAACGCCCCCACTTGTCGCTGGCCTGAGCTGACTCCAGCAGATAGCAGTGCTCGCTGGTGTTCTTTAATATCCGCAGAGCCTCCATAGGCGTGATGAAATCCGCCAGTATCTCGCAGCTTACCGGTGCAATGTCAAATTGACCGGTCAAATTCTCGATGTCCGTATATTCAGGAAAAAACTTCACACAAAAAGCCTCCTTTGCTAACACTCTTATACAAGAAGTTACCATTTCAGAGGCTTTATGTCAAGAAATATACACTCTATTGTAAAGTTTTGTCCTTAGAAGAAAATCTCGCAGTCATCTTCAACTTTTTTGCAGTTGGCCAGCACATTTTCCATTACCTCGCTGACTTCTGCGCCATCTTCAAACTCCACCTTCATCTTGAGGGCCATGAAGTTTACCGTGGCATCTGCTACACCCGGGGTATTCTTAGCGGCTTCTTCCATCAGGTTAGCGCAGTTGGCACAGTCCACTTCGATTTTATAGGTTTTCTTCATAAATCAATCCCTCTTTCTTTATATATGAGTATGTGTTCATTTGTTAGTTTTATTATACCCTGCATTTCATAAACTGGCAAGAGTTTTGTCATTTTTTCGCGCTTTAGTCAACTTTAATCGTATTTATTGTTGACAAAACTTTTACTTATGGTTATCTTTATTTTAGTAAGCAGTTAACATGAAATGAAGGAGTTTTGATAATATGACCAGCAAAATTCATGCCCTAGCCGACAAAATCATGGCAGGTTTCCGCCTGCAGCGGGGAGACGACTTCTCTCTGCTCTTTGACACGCCCTTAGAGGAACTTTCCGCCGAAGCCGGACGGCTGCAAAAGCATTTCTGCGGCCAGCATGTTGACCTCTGCACCATCATCAACGGACGCAGCGGGCGGTGCAGCGAGAACTGCAAATACTGCGCGCAGGCCGCCTGCCATCATACAGGCATTGACGAGTATCCCTTCCTGCCGCAGGAAGAAATTATCGCCAACGCCCGGGCCAATCAGGAAGCCGGCGTCAACCGCTTTGCCATCGTCACCTCCGGACGGGCACTGGGCGGCGCAGAATTTGACCAGGCCATTGCCGCCTATGAAAAGATGCGGGACACCCTGACCATCGACCTCTGCGCTTCTCATGGTATCATCAGCCGAGAGCAGTTCCGCCGTCTGCGGGCCGCAGGCGTCACGAGCTACCATCATAATATCGAAACCTCCCGCCGCTTTTTCCCACAAATCTGCACGAGTCATACCTACGAGGACAGAATCAAGACCATCAAAATTGCCCAGGAAGAAGGCCTCTGCGTCTGCTCCGGCGGCATTATCGGCATGGGCGAAACCTGGGAGGACCGTCTGGATATGGCCATAAGTTTGGCGGAGCTTCATATCACCTCCATCCCCATCAACGCCCTGATGCCCATAAAAGGAACGGGGCTGGAAAACCAGCCCCGCCTTACGCCAGAGGAAATTATGCGTACCATTGCCATCTTCCGCTTCATCAATCCCGAAGCCAATATCCGTCTGGCCGCCGGACGAAAACTCTTGCCGGAAAACGGCGCCGCAGCCTTCACACAGGGAGCCTCTGCCTCCATCACCGGCAATATGCTGACGACTTCTGGCACCACCATCCAAGAAGATTTGGCCATGCTGGAAAGATTGGGGCTCAGCAATGCCTGATTAGCGGGACACGAACATAGCCCGCACGGCATTGAGCACCGCCAGCACCATTACGCCCACATCGGCGAAGATGGCCGCCCACATATTGGCAAAGCCCAAGGCACCGCCAATCATCACGAGCACCTTGATACCAATGGAAAAATAGATGTTCTGTTTTACAATCCGCAAGGTCTTACGGGCAACGCGCTGGGCAATGGAAATCTTCAACGGGTCATCATCCATGAGCACGATATCAGCTGCTTCAATGGCAGCATCAGAGCCCATAGCGCCCATGGCAATGCCCACATCAGCCCGCGAGAGCACAGGGGCATCATTGATGCCATCTCCCACAAAGGCTAGTTTGCCGGTCTTTTGCGCGGCCAGCAATTCTTCTACCTTGGCTACCTTATCCTGCGGCAACAGCTGGCTGTAAACCGTATCCAACTGCAAATCCGCGGCTACTTTGTCCGCAACTTTCATGGCATCCCCGGTGAGCATCACCGTCTGGCGGATGCCATTTTTCTTTAAGACCGTGATGGCTTCCTTGGCATGTTCCTTCAGCACGTCGGCAATAATGATATGACCGGCGTACTCACCGTCCAGCGCCACATGAATGGTCGTCCCCGGCAAATCATGGCTGCATTCATGCCACGAGGCACCGATAGTTTCCATAAGTTTTTCATTGCCCACATGAACCTGACGGTCATTGACCATAGCGCGGATACCCTGACCGGGAATCTCATCCACCTGCTCCACACTGCAGCCATCGGCTTCATGGCCGAAAGCCGCCCGCAGGGATTCTGCAATGGGATGGGTGGAATAACGCTCCACATGAGCCGCCAAATGCAGCAGCTGGTCCGCGTCTAATTTATCCGTATGGATGGCGCTGACCTCAAAGACACCTTTGGTCAGTGTACCAGTCTTATCAAAGACCACCGTATCCACTTCGGCCAAGGTTTCGAGGTAATTCGAGCCCTTCACGAGGACCCCCTGACGGCTGGCACCGCCAATGCCCGCAAAGAAAGACAGCGGAATGCTGACCACCAAAGCACAGGGGCAGCTGATAACGAGGAAAACCAACGCGCGGTACACCCAGGTGCCCCATTCAGGAGTCAACCCCATAAAGAGCAGGCGCACCAGCGGCGGCAGTAAGGCCAATGCCACCGCCGCATAGACCACAATCGGCGTATAGACACGAGCGAATTTGGCGATAAAGTTTTCTGACTTGGACTTGCGGGAGCTGGCATCTTCCACCATCTCCAAAATCTTCGATGCCGTTGACTCGTCAAATTCCTTAGTCGTTTTGATTTTCAAAAGGCCGTTGATGTTGATACAGCCCGAAAGCACTTCGTCCCCTGCCTTGATGTCCCGCGGCAGGGATTCCCCGGTAAGTGCCACTGTGTTCAGACTGGACACACCTTCCACCACTACGCCGTCGAGGGGAATTTTCTCACCGGGCTTCACCACGATGATTGCACCGATTTCCACTTCGTCGGGGTCAACTCTTTCAAGCTGACCATCTTCCCCTTCCAGATTGGCATAGTCGGGACGAATATCCATCAGCGCGCTGATGTCCCGGCGGCTGCGGCCGACTGCATAGGACTGGAACCACTCTCCGACCTGATAAAAGAGCATGACGGCGATGGCCTCGGTATAATCTCCATCCTCATAGATAGCCAGCGCCATGGCGCCGATGGTAGCAATGGCCATCAATAGACATTCGTCAAAGGCCTTGCGGTTTTTGATGCCCTTGCCCGCCTTCAGCAGAATGTCATAGCCCACAATCAGATACGGAAGCAGATAGGCCACAAAGCGCGGACCTCCCGTCAGCGGCGCATAAGCCAACACCACCAACAACACCGCTGCTACAATAATGCGCAGGAGATTTTTCTTCTGTTTCTTGTTCATAAAGCGCCTCCCCGCTGACAAGTCAAATTTGACTTGTCAATCTGACCTGTCAATTTGATAACATATGAATAACTGTTCATTTGTTCTATGAAAATTATAGCACGCAGGCCAGGCAGCGTCAATAAAAAAGAGCTTGACCAGTCAATTTTTTGACTGGTCAAGCCCAATATAGGGGTTTATGCTTGGCAAACCTTATGGGGATTCAAAATATTATTGGGGTCAAAGACCTTCTTAATGCCCCGCATCAGCACAAGGCTGGTTTCCGGCAGGGATTCCTGCAGATAGGGGCGTTTTACGAGGCCAATGCCATGTTCACCGGAAACCTGGCCCCGCAGTTCATGCGCTTTGGCATACATGCGCTGCATGGCAATGCTCAAAAGCCTTTCCCATTCTTTATCGGACAAATCATCCTTCAGGATGTAGACATGCAGATTGCCATCCCCGGCATGGCCGAAGGATTTAATGCGAATACCGATTTCCCCGCGCAGCTCATGGACAAATTCCACGAATTCATTGACCTGACTGCGGGGCACCACCACATCCACTTCATCCATCATGCTGGTGGAGGATTTAATGGCCTCAAGGAAAGCGCCGCGGGTCTTCCAAACCGGCAGGCTGCGTTCCTCGGTATCGGCAATCAGAATGTCAATGGCGCCCTGGTCCAGACAAATCTGCGCCGTTTCATCATAATAGGAAGCGATTTCTTCCATGGTATTGCCATCAAATTTCAGCAGCAGATAGGCGTCTGCCTGATTGTCTGGGAACTTGCGGCCCAGATATTCCTCCGCATCTAAGATGACCTCGCGCTCCATAAACTCAATGGCCGTGGGCACGGATTTTGCCTGAATGATCAGCGGCACGGTACCAATGGCCTGTTCTAGCGAGGGGAACGGAACCAGCAGGGTAACATTCTTCTTGGGCAGGGGCAAAAGCTTCAGCACAGCCTTGGTCACAAAAGCCAACGTGCCCTCCGAGCCGATAATCATATCCTTCAAATCGTAGCCGGAACTGTTCTTCACCACTTTGCCGCCGAGCTGCATGACGGTACCGTCCGCCAACACCACTTCGAGGGCGCGTACATAATCGCGGGTCACACCGTATTTTACGGCCGTCATGCCGCCCGCATTCGTGCTGATATTACCGCCAATGGTGGCAGACTTTTCGCCCGGATCAGGTGGATAGTAAAAGCCCTGTTCTTCCACATAGCTTTTGAGTTCCATCAGCAGAACGCCCGGCTCCACGGTCAGCGTCAGATTCTTTTCGTCCAGTTCCAAAATGTGATTCATCAGCGTGGTATCAATCATAATGCCCTGCTCGACTGCCACAGAGGCGCCCACAAGGCCCGTGCCGGCCCCGCGCGGGGTTACCGCAATATGATGCTTATTGGCATAAGCCATGAGTTTGGAAACTTCCTCCGTGGAGGTCACGCGGGCTACCAACGTCGGATAGGTACGCACGCTGGCCAGTTCGTCATGGCTGTATTCCTCATTGATTTCTTTGCCGAACAACAGCCGTTCCCTGTCCATAAAGGTGGCAATTTCTGCTAAGTCTTTTTCCGTAATCTGATTGTATTCCATCATGCGATTTTCCTCCCCTGCTGAATCTGGGCAAGCAGCTGCGGTATAATCTCGTACAAATCTCCGACAATGGCATAATTGGCGACCTTGAAAATGGAGGCCTTGGGGTCAGCGTTAATGGCAAAAATCTCCTCGCTGTGTTCCATGCCGGCTACGAACTGAATGGCACCGGAAACACCGCAGGTAATGATAAGCTTCGGTCTTACCGTACGGCCGGACAAACCAATCTGCCGCCGCGGGTCCATCCAGCCCGCTTCAATGAGCGGACGCGTGCAGGCATAGTCACCGCCCAAAGCTTCCGCCAACTGATAGACCAGCTCCAAGTCCTCTTTTTTCTTGATACCGCGGCCAGCGACCACCAGCACATCTGCATGTTCAATGCTCTTTTCCTTAGGCTTTTTCGTGATGCCCAGCACCGTAATGCGGGAGGCCAGTTCGTTTTCCGGTACCACAAGCTGTTCAATGGTGCCCTTGGCCTCTTTGCTGCGCTGAGGTGCATCCATAATCTTATAACGCACCGTAGCCATCTGCGGACGGGTATTGGGCGTCAGAATTTCAGCCATGATGTTGCCGCCAAAGGCCGGGCGAATCTGCACTAAGTCCGTATTCTCATGGATATCCAGCACCGTGCAATCAGCGGTAAGTCCTGTATGGAAGCGGGCAGCTACGCGCGGTGCCAATTGACGGCCTACAGGCGTTGCCCCCACCAGAATAGCTGCGGGCTTCACCTGCTTGATAAAGTATTCAAAGACCTTGGTGTAAGGTTCGATATTAAATTCGCCCAGACTTTTCTTATCGCAGACAAAAATCTTATCTGCGCCATAGTGACGCAGTTCTTTGGCCGCACCGCTAATATCATGCCCCATAAACAGAGCATAAACCTGCTGATGAATCTTGTCGGCAAGTTCGCGGGCCTTGCCTAACAGCTCAAAGGAAACAGGATGGATATGGCCTTCCACATGGTCGATATAAACGGCAATCCCCTGCCATTTACTCTTGTCAATCTGTGCCTTCGGCTTGTCTTCCACAAATTCCATGGCGCCATTGCCCTTTTTCACGCAGAGCTTACAGAGACGGCAGGCGGCCGATATTTCAACCGTCCCATTCTTTTCCGTCATGGCACCGAAGGGACAAATCGCCATTAGGGCCTTGATATCCGTTATCTTATCCTGATGAACAACTAATTTACCCATTATGAAACCTCCTCGCGCATAGGAAATGAATCAAGCAATAAACTTCTTGCTCTTGAGCACACTATAGATGCGGCCAGCCAGCTCCTCACCAGTCCCCTCCCAGGTTTCCCGGGATTTATGGGATTCTGGCGGGAAAATACGCTGTACCTGCGTAGGCGAGCCGTTCAGGCCATAATGGTGCTCGTCGTTATCCTCCATATCGCTCAAGGTATAGGTTTCAATTTCCCGCGTGGCGGTTTCCTTGGATTTTTTATAGGATGGCAAACGCGGTTCGCAAATATCTTTTTGTACGGTAAGCAAGCAGGGGAAGGACACTTTCAGACGTTCCACATCCTCAGACATTTCCATATTCACCACAATGGCATTGTCCTCGACACCTTCTACCTGTTTCACATTGCAGACACAGGGAATGCCCAGCTGCTCGGAAACCTCCGGACCTACCTGAGCCGTGTCTCCATCTGTGGTCTGCAAACCGCAGATAATCAAGTCAAAGTTCCCAAAGCGCTTGATGCCCTGCGACAGCGTGTAGCTGGTGGCCAGCACATCGGCACCACCAAACTTTCTGTCCGTAATCAGAGCGCCCTTATCGGCCCCCATGGCAAAGGCTTCATAGAGAATCTTCTTCGCGGGCGGCGGCCCCATGGTCAGCACATTTAATGTACCGCCATACTGCTCTTTGAGCCGCAGACCCGTTTCCAAAGCGTAAAGGTCATACGGATTCATCTTGGCGTCCGCCCCATTACGCTTGAGCACCCCCGTAACCGGGTCTACTTCTACTTTGTTAGAACCTGGAACTTGCTTGATACAAACCAAAATATTCATCGCTATTCACCCTCCTTGACTCTACTAATTCGTCATACGATTCAAAACTCCTTCAAGAAATTGCATAAAATTTTCTTTATATTGTGAAACAAATAACAAACAGGATGATAAACGAAAAAACCTGCAAGAGTACGTCACTCTCACAGGTCTGTTAAAATTCATTTAGTATTTTTCTTCTACCACTGGCGGCAGGATTTCCACCCAGTAGCCATCCGGGTCTACGATGAAGTAGATGCCCATGGCCGTATTCTCATAACAGATGCAGCCCATCTTCTCATGCTTGGCATGCGCCGCTTCATAATCATCCGTCCGCAGAGCCAGATGGAATTCATTGTCGCCGAGATTGTAAGGTTCCTTGCGGTCAGCCAGCCAGGTCAGTTCCAACTGATGCTCGCTGCCCAGTTCGTCCCCTAGAAAGACAATCTTAAAGCCTTCACCATTAATACGGCGCACCTCTTTGAGCCCCAGAGCTTCTTCATAAAACTTCATGCTGCGCTCCAAATCCAGCACATTGAAATTGTTATGCGCAAACTTAAATGTCGCCATTGTTCTGCCTCCTAAAATAGAATTACCTTTTTTCAACGCAGTTCGCATTTAATTTTGACAATCTTGCCTTTGATGACCTTGAATTCTATTTTCTTGGTATAGTCAGCACTATAATAGGTGTATTCCGTGTCATCAGAATCCCTTTCCAACTTATCGGGATTGCCATAGGTCTGGGTGATGACTGATTCCTTCATGCCCACACTTATGCCAGCAGGAGTAGCACCACCAGATTTCGTTTCAATTTCTTCTACAATGCCTGGAGTGTATTCAGCCACTTCGATGACAATACCATTGGTAAAGAATAACTTGTCCCCTCTTTGATTGGGTGTGCCCAACTTCTGTTTGGCAGCTTCAACGCTGGAGCCAGGCGCAACATCAGCAATGGCAATGGTATTGACTGGCACCGTAGCATAACAGACAGTTGCGGTCATGGTCATCATTCCTGCCAGCACGGTCAAAATTTTATTCTTCATTTCAAAACCTCCCTAAAAAAACATATAATTGATTATCAAAAAATTCGCTAATCCGTTAATATTTTCCTGCTATTCCCTGCGTGATGGCAAGATTTATAGCATTCCGCCACAGATGGGGCTGCAAGAATTCTTCCGCAAAGATGGCTTTGTCTACATCATGAACGGCGAGGCCATTGAAGAAGACGAAGATACACGCATCGCTGGTAAACCACGCCATTAACTCCACCTACATTTTCTATGCCAATGGCACACCAGTTATAGCCTATAATATGTCTATTTGCTCCTCTTTTCCAAGTTCCTTTATTCACGCTGATACCGTTCTTGCTCGCTCTCACAATGCCGGATACCTGAGTGCCATGCCTTAAGGCGTTCTAATTTTATATAAATTCGATAACTGTAAGACATTTCCTTTTGTGAACCGGAAAAATCACTGAACTTTTAGGTTCCCGTGACCAGGTTTCGGACTTATGTTAAGGAAGGAATTCAACAGGTATTGGCGAATATTCATAAAATGACAACTGGCGGCGTGTTCCTAAGCTATCAGACTACAGGCTTTGGTACCCAGTCCGGCAGTGCCAATATTTATGACACGCATTTCGGCATTTACGCGGGCTATCATAAGAATGCTGCCGATGCTTACGTCTATGCCGATTATGGCTGACGATTTTTGAAAGGACGAGAAAGAAATGAACAAGAAAAAACTTTTGATTGTTGTCGATATGCAGAATGATTTTATCAACGGTGCTTTGGGTTCCCCGGAAGCTACAGCCATTGTCAACAATGTGGCGAAGAAAATCGAAGAAGCCAAAGCCAATAATGACTTCATCATCTTTACGCAGGATACCCATTATGACGACTACATGGAAACGGAAGAAGGCAAGAATCTGCCTGTCCCCCATTGCATCAAAAATACGGAGGGCTGGGCGATTAGCAGCCAGCTGAATGTTCCTCTGGAAGCTGATGTTATAGAAAAAACTACATTTGGTGCTTACAATATGGGGCTGTCCCTAGCCAGCTTTTATAAAAACAAGGTTGACTCTATTGAACTCGTTGGCTTATGTACGGATATTTGTGTGCTGTCCAACGCTGTAATTGCAAAATCTGCCTGCCCGAACAGCCATGTGGTGGTTGACGCCGCCTGCTGCGCTGGAGTCACACCGGAATCCCACGACACGGCACTAGCGGCCATGAAAGCGATTCAAGTAGAAATTCTCAATCAAGGACAGGAGCCCTGGAGAAAATAACTTTACTTGTGTTTCTGATAATCATGTCCATATTATTGCCGCTTCTTTGGCTGTGCCAATACAAAGCTTTCGTCGATTCTTTGTCGAAGTTCCGGCATCGGTATACTGCCATCCAGACATATGGTATACCAGTATTTCCGATTCATATGCCAACCCGGAAAATACCTTTCCCCATCTACTAAGGCTGCCACCTGTTCTGCCGTACCATGCAGATTCATGATACGAATAGGCTGGCTACCGCCAATACCAATTTTGCTAGGATGTACCTTCATAAAGACCGCATACCATTTCTGTGACAAATGGGAACGAATAACCGCCGCATCCATATCCTTCCACGGATATTCGAGTTCATCGCCATAGGTATTCTGCACATACTGCAAAAGTTCCTCTACATACTGCCCATGAAAGCTGCCATGTTCGCCGCAGGATGCACCAATACGATCAAGGACTGCCCAATAGGCAGCACGAACTTCTCCTACAAAAGCTCCCTGGGCATTTTCCACCAAATGCAGAACATAAGGCTCCTCTGACTCCGTATCCATCAGCAAAGTTGACACATCACCATTCTTATTGACCCTTATATGAAGCCGAAAACTGCCTGCCAGCAAATCCTCTGCGTAGAAATAGACATCTCCATCACGACGAAAGCCAAAAGGAGCCAACTTATCTACCAGCAGTTTCGGTATTTCCCCAGCCGCCAACTCATACCACTCATCTGTCTTTCTCATTGCTAAAACTTCCTCTTTAACGTACCTTCCTCGCCACTACTTTTCTCTGCTGTTGTGTGCCTATACGAACCCAATCGCTTATCCGCACTTGCCGCAATGGCTGCATCCATTGCATATCAAACGACTGCCACAGGCATGACAATGGGGGCCGTCGTAAACGGAACGGTAACACTCGTCCGGTGTTACAGGCAGCCCTATGGCATATCGCAGGTCAAAATGCATCGGCTTGCCCTTAAAATTCAAACCTGCCCGAAAGGCCTGTTCCGCCTGCTTCTGTTTGCTGCTCAAGCGATAGTGCTTGCCATCTTTAATGAAATGCGAACCTATTTCGATGAAGGAAAAGGATACATTGGTTTCCCGGCACTCTTTATGCAGCGCCAGAACCCAATCATAGTTGCATGGCCTTGCCCCTTCGTAATTCTCACCACCGCAGATAACCTGCTCTATGATGCCATCCTCCAAATATGGTTTCAGACTCACGGCACCAATCAAGGGAGCGCACATAACGCCTTTGTGTTTGAACGGCAACTCCCTAAGCAGCGGCAGCCTGATATCGGCCATTCTCTGATTCTCGCAGGTTACATTAAACCAGATATTCTCCCAACCTTTGCCAAAATCCTGTGGCAAACAGGCAGCCACCCGTTCCGGCCGCTTGGTGAGCAGATAGAAAATGACATCCGGCCTCTGCCGCATGATTTCCCATGCCTCTTCCCGCCATTTATCAGCCTCTTCCAGAAAAAAATCCGAAGTCATGCACACCCGGATAAGCTCGCCACTTTTTACCTTATAACCGCCATAGCGGTCTTTCTGCAAAGGATAGTTAAAATTCTCTGTCCGGTAAATGTCCGCACCGTCTTTTCCCCTTTGCTTATCCAGCGTATACATATAACAGTTGGCACAGCCGGGACTGATTTTCTTGCAGCCATGCCATGGATTCCAGATATCATGCATTTTCTCACTCACCCACTTCCACTAGACCAACGACTTTGAGCGAACCAAGTATTTTCGGATAGTTACCATCCTGTTGATAAGGTGTCAAGCATCATATTTTAATGTTTTTTCTCGCATTGCTATCTGTCCCTTAATTCGACTGCCAAACTTCCTTTGTCAGCAGATTCGCACAAGATATATGACCATCTTCCAAAAAGCTGCCCGTATCCATGAGCACGACTTTCCCCTGATTCAGCCATTGCGGTTTTGAACCAAAATACAATGCCTGTACAGGCGTATGCCCCAAAACAATAATCTGCGTTTCTTGATGTAGCCCCGGATATTTAGCCAAATTCCTTTCCCACAAAAGTTTTTTCGAACCCTGTTTCACTAAAGGTTGCTCTGGATTGCAGTCTGCATGCACAAACCAATATTTTTGCCCATTGACCTCTATTTCCGCATACAAGGACATTTTTTCTATCAGCTGAAGCCATGCTGCAATAAGGTACTTACCTCTGCCAGACTTTCCAATCGCTTTGTAGGTTTCAAATCCGCCACTCCCCTCAGCAAACCACAAAGACTTCGGGGAACTTATCTGAAAATCCACCATACCTGCGTCCTGTCCTTCGTTACGAAGCGACTCATAAAACATCTGCTCATGATTTCCGCGAAGAAAAATCATGTTTTTTGTTTCAAAATGTTCCAACACCCAGTCCATCACGGGGACAGGATTTTTTCCCCGGTCCAAGTAGTCTCCCAGAAATACCACCAAATCATTTTCGGGGTTCACATTCACCTTTTGGTATACATCCATGAACCGCTCCCAGTTTCCATGGATATCGCCAAACACAAGAAGTCTGTCTATCTTATTCATAATTTTTCCACCTCGCATATGAACAGCAAGTTGTTCCCTTGCCTCTTCCATTCTGTTACATTGTACCACGTTATCCTCGAAAAAATCGAAATCCATGCAACAGCCCCATCGTTTGACGTTGCCGAAAAACCACATTATACTTGAAACAGTATCATTATCAAAAATTGGAGGCTATACTTTTGAATCTGGTAGAACGTATCTGTGGTCACACATGGATGATTCTTCGTCATAAATACTGGGTATTTCGCTTTTGCTGCATTGCAGGAATTCCATGGCAGGGATTTATGCACGACTGGTCAAAATTCTCACCAATGGAGTTTGTCGAAAGTGTAAAGTACTACAATGGCAAGGTTTCGCCCATCAAAATCTGCAAGCAGAAAAACAATGGCCTATCCATGGCCTGGATTCACCACCATGGACGAAATCTCCATCATTACGAGGCTTGGTGGGATAATTTCGACCACGGCGCCTATCCACAGGACATGCCATACCAATACGCCGTGGAGTTGATTTGTGACTGCCTCGGAGCAGGCAAAGCGTATGGCCGGGATAAGTTTACTTTTCAGGCTGAATACGAATGGTGGCAGAATAAGTGTGCGACCGGTATTGGCATAAGCCCCAATATGCAGGACTTTGTGGAAACGATACTCAGTCAGCTGGCAAAAACAGAAGATTTATCTTTGCTGCGTCCGGAATCGACGCAGGCCATTTATAATAAAACAGTAAAAGAGGGAAAATATGAACATCCAAATTTTCGGCACCAAGAAGTGTAACGACACCAAAAAAGCACAGCGTTTCTTCAAAGAACGCGGCATAAAGTTCCAGTTTATTGATATCCTGGACAAGGGTATGAGCAAGGGCGAGTTCCAGTCCGTAGCCAAAGCTCATGGCGGCATCGACGGTATGATAAATCCAGAGTGCAAGGACAAGGACGCTCTGGCCCGTGTCAATTATATGGCAGACAAACTGGAAACAATCCTTGAGAACCAACAGGTTATAAAGACCCCCGTAGTACGAAATGGCAAAGAGTCAACTTTAGGCTATGAGCCGGATATTTGGAAAGGCTGGCAGTAGTATGCTTCATATCGGATGTCATTTATCATCAGCCAAAGGCTATCTTGCTATGGGGAAAGATGCCGTCAGCATCAATGCGGACACGTTCGCCTTTTTCACCCGCAATCCTCGTGGCGGCAAGGCTAAGGGCATCAACCATGCAGATGTGGATGCCTTTATCTCTTTTGCGGAAGAACACCATTTCACCAAGTTGGTCGCCCATGCCCCTTATACGATGAACCTTTGTGCAGCCAAAGACAATTTACGCACATTTGCTCATGAAATGCTGGCAGATGACCTGCAGCGAATGGAAGCCACGCCCGGAAACTACTACAACTTTCATCCCGGCAGTCATGTAGGGCAGGGCAGTGAACACGGCATTGCCTTAATTGCCGCAGAACTCAACCGAGTCCTCACGCCTGCCCAATCCACCACAGTGCTCTTGGAAACCATGGCCGGAAAAGGTACCGAAATTGGCCGTTCTTTCGAGGAACTGCGGGCCATCATTGACCGGGTAGAACTGCAAGACAAACTGGGTATATGCCTGGATACCTGCCACATCTGGGATGGCGGTTATGATATCGTCCATGACCTGGATGGCGTGCTGAACGAATTTGACCACATTATCGGTCTTGAACGTCTCAAGGCTATTCATCTGAATGACAGCTTGAATCCCTGTGGCTCGCACAAAGACCGGCACGCACGCATTGGGGAGGGTTGCATCGGTCTTGACGTACTGGTAAGCGTCATAAACCATCCACAACTGCGAAACCTTCCCTTTATACTGGAAACACCCAATGAACTTGCTGGCTACGCTCAAGAAATTGCTCTACTGAAGAATAATATTCTGGAATAATCTCCCAGATAGCAACAGTCCCTTATTTTACGCATCAATTAACGGCTGCTTACTCAAACAGATTCACAAACGTGTCCTTCGTTACTTTATCCAGACTTAAGTCCACCTCTGCCTCATCAACACTGTTTACTAGAATCCCTCCAGCTTTCATCAGTACCTCTCTGAGTTTCAAACAGGATTTCACCGCAGCCCATACTGCTTCCAGTGCTATATGCTCTTCCTTGCCGTATCTGGCTACAATTCCGGAACCAAAGCCCGTAGTCATGAAGTAGAAGGTTTTCTCCCCTTGTGCATCGGCATGAACAAAACTCAGGAAATCTTCATTCCGCTCGATTTTTTGTTTGATACTTATCGCCAGGGTATGGCAGTTTAGTAAATAGTCCTTAGATAATTGATTTGTATCCGCTGCTCCTAAGACGAACTTATACGGCACAGGCTCTAAGTTGTCGGTATAACGATTGAGCATGACGGCGGCCCAATCATTTACAAGCTTTTCACTTAAAAAGAACGCTTCAGTAGCGCCGCCCTTTTCCGGCGGAGCATCTGTCATATCTCCCGAAAAAATAATTTCTTGCTTCCTGTCAAACTGCGTATTCCACCCCACATGATAATGCTGCGATACATAATGAAAATCTAAATCCACTCTGGCATCCGGTAGGTTTTCCCAATGAATGCCCAGCACACCATTTTGGGAAAGCTTTAATGATGAACCAAAGGGAACACCACCTATGAAGCGCTTTTCGCTGACAGGCATGGCATACTCTACGTCAGGGGGGATAAAAAACTTCTTTCCCTCCACCTTGGCTTTTATCGTCTCAACAATCGACTCCAGCAAAAGGTTTAGAATCTGCTGCTGCCAAACTGTCAATCCCTCTTCTCTTGTTGCAGCCTTAGCATACGCCTTTCCATTTCGAATCAGGTACATGAACGCCTTCGGCTGCTGTGCCCGATAAAGGAGGCTGTTGGCCAAACTTATCCGCTTGTAAATCGTCACATGGGGAATTTCCCTTGCCGCCTCCGCAGGTTCTATGGTGTCATCCCAAGTGATACGCTCCAATATGCCTGTTTTTTTCACATATTTGCATCTGTCCGCCAATTTGCGGACACGATTTAACAAATGAGCCAATTCTGCTGAATCCTTCTTAAAGGCCAGCCACAATTTCTTGTAACGCAAAAACTCTGCTGCCAGTGCTTTAATATTGTTTTCCGCCACAAAACGTTGAAACATTGCCGTATAATCTCCCGGCTTGCTGCTTTCTATCTTGTCGCGAATAAGCGCTATAACATCCTGACTTTTTATCAGTAAGGTTGAGCCCGTAACATGAAAAATAAGCAGACGTAAAAATTCCTGAGCTGTAGGAGGCACTTTGCCCAACATGTCATAGAGATAAATTCGCAGTTCCTTGTTCGGAACGTCCTTTATCTCCACCTCCATCCCCGTTTCCTTGAGGATAACTGCAATACACTGAAGGACCATTTGTGAAAGAGCCATCCCCGAGTTAATCATCGACCAGGTACGCTTAACTATATCATCCTGCTCCAAGACATCAATCACGGTCAGCCTGATGGGCTCTCCATCGGGAAGCTGCAGCTTAGCAGCCGGAACAAATACAATATTGCTATCCAGCTTGGCATCATTTGTCATATCTTCATTTTGCAGATACACCGTGAGATAATGCAGCAACTGGTCTATCAGCCACTTTTCAGCCGAAACTTCTTGAACTTCATGAAAGTTTTGATAAAACCCACGGTTCATGGCCAGCATATCGTAACCAAACGCATTCCATAAAAACTTTTGAGCCTCTATTTCCCGGAGTGCCGGACATGCTTTAGCCGCTCTTTCCGTGATAAAAATACCATGCTCTACATTTTCTGCGTTACGAATTGCCCCCGCTCTATCATCATCACGCTCAACCAAAGGAACTGCTCGGAATAGCGTAAGCACTGCCTGCTCATAATTACTAAACACGTCATCCATCCTCCCGCTCAAAATCCCTATAGATGAAAAAAGTCTCCCCATAACCCATATAAAATAAAACCGGGCGGAAGGTATCATCTGCGCCGCCAATAAGGGGCGGCGCATTTATTCTCAAACAGGAACCTTCTATGCCCGGTAATATCGCTATGCAAATCTTATATATCTATTTTACCACCGATAGTTATATATTGTCACATATTTTTCTATCAGCCACACATCCACTCAGTCAATCACCTGATTCGCCCGCATTACGGACTTGACGCTTTCGGCGCTCTTCTTCATCATTTCCAGCTCATCTGCTGGCAGATGCAGCGGGATGCGCTTTTCTACGCCGTTCTTGCCGATAATGCTCGGCAGGGACAGTGCCACGTCCGTCAGACCATACTCACCATTAAAAGGCATGGACACCGGCAGTACGGCGTGTTCATCAAAGAGCACTGCCTTTGCCAAACGGCAGGCCCCCATGGCTATGCCCGTGTTGGTCCAGCCTTTGGACTGTACCACATCATAGGCGGTGTTGACAACCTCCTGGGCAATTTCCTGACGGTCAAAGGCCTGTTCATGGTCATAGAATTCATCAAGACCAGCCAACGGCACGCCGCCGATATTTACCGTACTCCAGGCCGGGAATGCGGAATTGCCATGCTCGCCCAGCATATAGCCCTGCACATCTGCCGCATCCACATGGTAATGACGGCCGATGATGCTCTTGAGGCGCATGGTTTCGAGCGTGGTGCCCGTACCAAAGAGGCGGCCAACGGGATAATCAAACTCCGTAGCAGCCACATAGGTCGTTATATCCAGGGGATTGGTAATCATAATAAAGACTGCTTCACGGGTATACTGGGTGACATTTTTCATCACCTCACGAATGACCGCAATATTTTCCTTGGCCAAAGTGAGTCTGTCCATCTTTTGTCCCGGCAAAATGCTGGGGCCGGCGTCACAGATAATCACATCAGCGTCACGGCATTCCTCAAAGCCCCCGGAGTGAACATGAATGCCCGGCACATAGCTGCAGGACAGCGAATGTACGGCATCTAACGCCTCTCCATGGGCCACTTCCGGCTTGATATCAATGCAGGCAATATCTGCCGCCAGCTGGCAGGCAATGGCTCTTGCCAGAACCGCAGAACCTACATGACCTAATCCGATGATTGCTAATTTGTGTGGCTTAAACACTATAATCTATCCCCTTTACTACATGAATTCCCGTAAATTACATTTACAAGTTTACAGTATACGCTCTTTGTTACAAGTTTACAACCCAAGGAGTAAATTTCTATAAAAATGTTCATACTAAAAGTGCAGCAACGTAACGCTGCTGCACTTTTATGCTTATGAAATTGACAATCAGTAGGAAGCTACTGCATCCAGAGCCTTGATGCCATAGGATTTTTCCATATGGACAGCCTGACCGCCGGTGAAGATTACCAGGCAGACATCAGACGGTGCATTGGCCTTGACATAGTCGAGGTCAACTTCCATGAGCTTGTCGCCCTTCTTGACCTGCTGGCCCTGTTCCACGAACACTTCAAAGCCCTGACCGCCGAGTTTCACGGTATCAACGCCGAAGTGAATCAAGAATTCCGTGCCGTCAGCAGCCTTCATGCCAATGGCATGCTTCGTATCGAATACAAACATGACTTCGGCATCACACGGAGCCACCACATGGCCATCTGCCGGAGCAATGAAGAAGCCATCGCCCATCATTTTGCCTGCAAAAGCTGCATCCGGTGCTTCCGTGATGGCATGAGCCGTACCGGCAACCGGAGCGAAGAATTCATGGTCGCCATGCGCAGCTGCCGGAGCTTCAGCCTGAACCTCAGCCGTTTCTTCCAGAGCCGGAGCAGCTGCATCCGCTTCCACTTCCGGAGCCGTAGCCAGATATTCTTCGAGATTGGATTTAATGACCGCAACCTTCGGGCCATAGATAACCTGCACGCCGGTGCCCTTAACGATTACGCCGGAAGCCCCCGTAGCCTTCAGGAGTTTCTGGTCAACCAGTTCAGAATCAGCTACCGAGCAGCGCAGACGGGTTGCACAGCAGTCAACAGAAGTGATGTTGCGCTTGCTGCCCAGAGCGCGGGCAATGGTCTGACTCAGTTCATCAGCACTGCCGCTTTCTCCCTGTACGCCAGCCTTGCGGGCGTTGACATCCGCCTTGGTGTAGAGTTTCGTTTCTTCATCATCCTCTTCGCGGCCCGGCGTCTTGAAGTCGAACTTCTTGATGAGGAAGGAGAACGCAAAGTAGTACAGGAAGAAGTAGACAATACCCACCGGGATGATAAGCATCCAGCTGGTCTTGTCATTGCCCTGCAGAATACCGAAGATAAACAAATCGAGCAGGCCGCCGGAGAACGTCAGACCTACGGCGATATTCAGGATATGGGCAATCATATAAGCTGCACCGGCCAGGACAACCTGCACACCAAAGAGCAGCGGAGCAACGAACAGGAAGGAGAACTCAATGGGTTCCGTGATCCCCGTGAGCATGGACGTAAGGGCTGCAGACAGAAGCAGGCCACCAGCCACCTTTTTCTTTTCCGGACGGGCGCAGCGGTACATAGCCAGAGCCGCACCGGGCAGACCGAAAATCATGAAGATGAACTCACCGGAGAAATAACGGGTAGCGTCAGCACTGAAATGTGCGACATTCGGAGAGGCCAGCTGTGCAAAGAAGATATTCTGACCACCCTGCACGAGCTGACCGTCAATCATCATGCTGCCGCCCACGCCCGTCTGCCAGAACGGCAGATAGAATACATGGTGCAGGCCGAAGGGAATCAGCGCACGCTTCACGATACCGAAAATCAAGGTGCCGATATAGCCCGTGCCCGTAACCACATTGCCAAGACCGAAGATAATATCCTGCGCAATCGGCCAGATAAAGGTCATGGCAATACCTACAAACAAGAATACCACCGTGGAAACGATGGGAATAAAGCGGGAGCCGCCAAAGAAGGACAGGGCATCCGGCAGTACAATCTTATAATAGCGGTTGTGAAGCACGGAAACGCCGATACCCACGATAATACCGCCGAACACGCCCATCTGCAGGGACATGATACCACAGCTTGCCGCAATCGTACCTTCGAGCACCCCCGGCGCAATGGAGCCGTCAGCCAGGATTTTGCCCGTGAGCTGCAGCATTGCATTACAGGAAACATGCATAACGAAGAAGGAAATCATGGCAGCCAGAGCCGCTACTTCCTTCTCGGCTTTCGCCATACCGATGGCTACGCCTACCGCGAAGATAATCGGCAGATTGCCAAAGATGGTGCCGCCCGCTGCGCTCATAACTGTGAGCAGCGAATGCAGCACCGTGCCATCACCGAAGATGGCTTCGAGGCCGTAGGTCTTGATGGTCGTCGGGTTGGTAAAATTTTATCCTATTCTTTTGCATTTGATAAATTTCAAACTATTCACAATCGCAGGCAAAGACAATCCCGGCTCCTTGGCGGGCCTTTTCAGCTGTCTCCATGACCGCCAGCGATACATCCAGCCCCCGCCGCATGGTCTCGTAATCCTGCCGGGCATAGCAATCGGCAAACTCCTGGAACTCATGCACCATGCGATGGCCATAGCGGTTCAATTCATAATGAGTAACCTTCCGCTCCCCATGCAAAGCCACGGCAAACGTCTTGAGCGCATTAGGTGCCCCCGTCACCTGCAGCCAGCCCTTCTCCCCCTGTATGGTGATAAAGCAGGGACTATCCGCGTCTTTTGCCCCCACAGCCACCGCCGTAAAGCCTGGATAATCGAGCAGGGCCACGCCAGAGGTATCAATGCCGTTAAAGCCCTTGTTGGGCTTATAGGAAACCTGCTGAGGCGCGCCAAAGAGTCCCACGATAAAGTTCAGATTATAGATGTTGATATCGTAGAGGGCGCCGCCGGACAAAGCCGGGTCAAAGGCAGGCAGCACCTCACCCTGCAGATACCGGTCATAACGGCTGGAATACTGCGAGTAATTGGCCTGCACCCCTTTGATATTTCCCAACTGCGGCAGCATCTCCTTTATGGCATGGAAATTGGGCAAATGCAGGCAGGTAACCGCCTCGAACATATAAAGTCCCTTGGCAAGCGCCAAATCCCGCAGTTCCTGCACCTCTGCTGCCGTGGAGGCAAAGGGCTTTTCCATGATAACGTGCTTGCCTGCCAACAGGGCTTTTTTCCCGTATTCATAATGGACGCTGTTGGTCAGCCCCACATAGATAAAATCCACATCATCTGCGGCCAGCAACTTCTCATAATCTGTGTAAACTTGCGGAATCTTGTACTGCCGGGCCAAAGCCTCGGCCTTTTCCTGACTGCGGGGCCGGGCGAAGATGGCCGTGACCTCCACTTCGGGTACTTCCTGCAGAGCAGGCAGTGCCCCTTCCTTAACGATAAAACCTGTTCCTAAAATTGCTAGTTTCATATGCAGTCCACTCCATTTTATACATGACGGTTCACGGTAAAGCGATAGAGCTTCACCTGTTCCCTCGGGGCAATATTGCCCTTCTTGCGGGCGATGTCCACCTGTTTGGCCACCGTATCCACGCCAGCCAAGTCCGGCAGGAGCAGCCCTCGGCGATTGCCGTCTGCCGACTCCACGATAACGCCGTAACGCTTCACATCGAGCTGGTCGATACCTGCAATGGGTTCGGGCTCCGAGAGCACGTCCACATCATAGACCAGCTCGGCTAGTTCCGCCTCGGTCACAGGCGAAAAGCGCGGGTCGCCAGTACCTGCCGACACCGCATTGTAGAGGATTTCCTCGGCAAGGCTTCCCCGCACTGGCAGGATGGTGCCAATACAACCTCTAAGCTGGCCATCCTTCTTGATGCTAACAAAGGCCCCGGCCTTCTGTCCCGTGAGCTCCGGCGGCAGATTATCCGGCAGCGCCGCCCGCCGGCCCGTGCGCACATAATGTTCCAACGAGTAGCGAGCTAAAGCGAGATACGCATCCTCCCGCGCCCGGATTTTTTCCAGCTCTGCCCGCTGTGCCTGCGCGGCCTGCTCTCCGATGTTACGGCTTTCGTCGCGCTTAGCCAAATCAAAAAGCGCCACGCCATAGCCCACGCCAAAGGGCCCTTCCAGCGAGAGCAGCTGGGGCCTGACCTGCCATCTATCCAAGACGCCCGCCATAATCCAGAAGGAACGTAAACCGCATTCAGCCGCCGCATCTGCCATTTCTGCCGGTGTGGTCAAAAGTTTCAGGAAGTCCCCATCCTTAAAACATTCACCCATGCGGGCGTCAAATACCGGCCCTGCAGGGTCAAAGCCATACGGCCCATCTTCTTTGAGCTTATGGGAGAGGTCGCCGCTAGCCACCAGCACCATGCGCCGCCCAAGTTTTTCCGCGGCCTGCGTCAAGAGGACGCCCAGGGCGTAATGATTATCCCGCGATAGCCCCGACAGACCAATGCGGACAATTTTCCCCTGATAACCTGCCTGCTGTAAAAAATACAGGGGAATCATGGTGCCATGGTCAAGGCCTCCATCCTGCTTGCCCAAGGTTCCCGCAGGCAGGTTGATTTTATCCGCCAATACGCAAAGCTCTGCCACAAATTCTGCATCATAATCCACGGCAAAGGCCACCTCTGGATGACCAAAAGCTGCAAAGCTCCCTTTAGCCCCTGCTCCTGCAGAAATCTGCAGATAGTCGGCATACATCTTTGCATGGGGACTGGTGATGACAATTAAATCCGGCTCTTTTTCCACCGCCCACAGAGCAGCTTTTTTATACGCCTCAATGGTAGCAGAAATCCCCTGCTCCTGCCCCCGTCCAATCTCCGGGATAATCAGCGGCGGATGGGGAACCGCACAAGCACCTAACAACGGCATACAAACACCTCCTATGGGCTAACATCTAATCACTCTGTTCATATTCGCGAAAAAAATCAGCTTTCCTGCTTGCTCCCTTTGGCCTCACAAATGAGCTGAGTCAACGTGCCCATAGGACAGTAGACACACCAGGAGCGGGGACGGAACAGCAGCATGGTCAGGAGCGCAATGACCTCGGAGGTCAGCATCAGACTGTAGAGCCCAAAGGCAAACTGCGCCGTCCAGGGAGAAACCGCGCCACTGTAAGCCCATTCCCAAGGGAAATGAAAAGTCCAAAACAGCGACACCACCTGCTGCAGGGATTCTGCGCCGCTATACACCAGCCAGGTCGTATAGAGCACACTGCCAAACATGCCGAAGAAAAAGACCATAAAGCCATAACGAAAGGCCCGGCCCTTCATCCATTCCGGTATATCCCGCCGTCGCGAAAAGCCCAGCTGCCCCAAAGCCCTAAGCGTCTGCCCGCGGTCGCAGTAGCGGTTGCAAAAGCCCTTATGACCAAAGCCAAAGGCCATAATCAAGGGCAAAGCAAAGCTCACCAGTCCCAGCCAGGCAAAGAGAATGTTGAAAAATCCCATGCCGAAATAAAGCACTGACCAAATCCAGAGATAATGATACCAATGTTTCTTCATGCCCGCACCTCCACTTTGATGATGGATGCCGGACATTCTCCAGCACAGATGCCGCAGCCCACACAGTGTTCCTCCTGCACCTTAGCATACTGTCCCCGGTAAATGGCGATAGCGCCCCGGGGACACACATCCTCACAGGTGCCACAGGCCACGCAGGCAGCTCTATCCACCACCGCATGGCGGGGCGATAATTTTTTTACCTTTTCCGTCATATAAAGAAACAACCCCTTCTGACTTATATAATACACAGTGTCATTATAGGTCAGAAGGGGCAGCTTGTCTGTGCCTCTGTCACAATTCAGTTATATGGTATCGGCGTTCCTGCCTATGCTTCTTTTAATTTATGACGAATCTTTTCCTGATTGAGTTTTGTCAGGGTGCCTGCCGTCCCCAGCACGTACATCCCATTTTTCAGCTTCAGGAGAATCCCCGTCCGCCCAGTGTCGGTTTCAATAACCCCCTTCATCTCAGAGTCCTCAGGTAAAGGTCTGTCGCCCCAGAACAACGACTTTGACATGTTTCGCAACTTGCTGATCCTCATACGCTTGCCTCCTCTATATAGAGTTGTAACCATTGATGAGCATTCTCATCTACCTTATGACTTCCACAAGGAATGACAATCTCCTGCCGAAATCATGAGATTATTTTACCCCTGCCAGCTGAAATCTATCTGAATATTTCATTAAAATCGCCTTAAAAATACGCCTCCCTGCCGCGCACAAAGATGGCACAGCAAAAGGGAACCACTGCCGGAGCAATGATTCCCTTGGAAATTCCGATATGAAACTGCTGCTGATTAGCCCTTAATGGAAGCCAGCACTTCGGAAGCGGACAGGTTGTTAGCTGCCATGTATTCCGTCAGTTCTTTGTAATCGTCCTGAGCTTTCTTAGCTTTGATTTCATTAAGCTGAGCTTTCAGTGCTTTGAGTTCTTCCTGTTTCTTTGCAATTTTTGCTTCAATTGCAGAAATCTTTTCTTCGTAATTTGCTTTTCTTGCCATTTCCATTTCTCCTTTATTGAAAAATTAATCTGTTTTTATTTTAGTCAATAAAAAAGAATTTGGCAAGTATTTTTTGAAAAAATTTCTGAAAAATTTTCCCTATTTGGCAATTTTTATGGCCTCTGCTAAATCCAAAGTTCCCATATAAATGGATTTGCCTGCAATCACACCTTCGATGCCATCATGTTCATGTTCTTTCAGCGCTTTTATATCATCCAGAGATTTTACCCCACCGGAAGCGACAATTTTAACACCGCTTTCCTGCGCAAGTTTAACCGTAGCTTCGACATTTACACCGCTTAAAGTTCCATCGCGGGAAATATCCGTATAGATGATGGTCTTAACGCCGGCAGCTTTCATCTTTTGGGCCAATTCAATTACGCCGATATTGCCGGATTCTCCCCAGCCTTCCACAGCTACAATTCCATCTTTGGCATCAATGCCCACGACAATACGTTCCCCATATTTCGCGCAGGCTTCTTTTACCAAAGCAGGATTTTTTACCGCAACGGACCCCAGAATAACGCGGGTAATTCCCAGAGAAAGGAGTTTATCAATCTGCTCCATCGTGCGGATACCGCCGCCCAACTCTGTGGGGATATCGACGTTTTTCAAAATCTCCTCAATCGCCGCAAGGTTTTGGGAGGAACCTGCCAATGCGCCATCCAAGTCAACCAAGTGTAAATACTCAGCCCCCTGCGCCTGCCACTTACGAGCCATATCCGCAGGACTATCCGAAAACACCGTTTCCTGTTGAAAATCTCCCTTAAAAAGCCGAACACATTTCCCGCCCCGAATATCAATCGCCGGAAAAATAATCATAGGATCCTCCCCTTGCAGAAATTATCAATTATATGCAAACCAACGTCTCCAGATTTTTCCGGATGGAACTGCGCCGCAAAGATATTACCCCATTGCACCGCCGCCGTAACTTCCCCGCCATAATTTGTCGTGGCCGTTATAACATTTTTATCCGCAGGAACTGCATAATAACTATGCACAAAATACACATATTCCTTATCCTGCTCCAGCCCCGCAAATAAGTCCTGCGCCTGGCGCGGTTCAGCAATATGCAGCCGATTCCAGCCCATGTGCGGCACTTTCAAATCTTCGGCCTGAATTCTTTTTACCTGTCCGGGAATAAGCCCCAAACCTTTTGCTGCCGGCGATTCCTCACTGCCATCAAAGAGAATCTGCAGGCCCACACAAATGCCGAGCATGGGCTTGCCTGCGGCCACTTCCTCTTTCAGCAGCGGGATGAGTCCGCTGTCTTCCAGATTCTTCATGCAGTCGCCGAAAGCGCCCACACCGGGCAGCACCAGTTTTTCCGCCGCTTTGATTTCCGCGGGATTATTGGTAATCTTGGCCTCTGCCCCCAGAGCCGCAAAAGCCTTTTCCACACTGAATAAATTGCCTACCCCATAGTCAATTATTGCAATCATCAGCCGCCCTCCTTAGAGCATCCCTTTGGTCGATGGAACACCTGTAACCTTCGGGTCCTGACTTACGGCAATCCGCAGTGCATGGCCCAAAGCCTTGAAAATCGCTTCAATCTTATGATGGGTATTCGTGCCATAAAGGACTTTTACATGGAGGGTAATTCCTGCATGCATGGCAAATGCCCGCAAAAATTCTTCGGTGAGTTCCGTATCAAAACCGCCCACCATGGGTGCCATTTCGCCACCATCATAGACGAGAAATGGCCGCCCGCTGATATCGAGTGTAACAAAGGCCAAGGATTCATCCATCGGCAGATAAAAGGTGCCATAACGGCAGATTCCCTTTTTATCGCCAATGGTTTCCCTAAAAGCGTCGCCTAACGCAATGCCGATATCTTCCACACTGTGATGGCCATCCACTTCCAAATCCCCATCACAGCGCAAATCCAAATCCAGCTGTCCATGTACCACCATGAGATTTAACATATGGTCGAAAAAGCCGATACCGGAATCAATCGCACATTTGCCCGTACCGTCAAGATTTAACTGCAGAGCAATTTTCGTTTCGGCCGTTTCCCTGTTTACTGCAGCGACTCTGTTCATGCCCGTCCCTCCACAAAGGCTTTCATCTCGTTATACCAGGTATCATTTTCCTCGCGCAGGCCCATGGAAATGCGCAGGCAGTTTTCAAGGCGCGTTGCCTTGCCAAAGCTGCGCACGCCAATGCCTTTTTCTTCCAGATACTGGTTTAATTCCTCTGCCTTGGCATATTTAATCAGAATAAAATTCGTTTCCGAAGGATAAACCGTCACGCCGGGCAGTTTGTCCAAAAGGGTGGTCATGCGCTTGCGTTCGGCAATCATCATCTGAATGCGCGGCACATATTCATGGCGCATCTGATAGACAATATCGGCCGTAACCAGGGACAAAACATTCATATGATAAGGCATATAGGACTTGCCAATCATCTCCACAATTTCCTTGCTGGCCAGCATATAACCCACGCGGGCAGATGCTAAACCATATGCCTTGGAAAACGTTCGCGCCACAATCAGATTCGGGTATTTTGTTAGCAGCCCCACTGCCGTCTGACCGTAAAATTCCATATAGGCTTCATCAATCAGCAGAGCACAGTTTTTATGGATATTGGCTGCAATGTATTCGATATCGGCCAGAGCATAAGCCGTACCTGTCGGATTATTGGGATTGCAGATAACGGCAAGTCCTGCCTTTTCCTCGTTGACGACCTGCACGAATTTTTCTTTATCCAGCGTATAATCTTCGTTCAAATCGACAGCGATTCCCTGCGCCTGTGCCGCTTTGGCATAGATACCATACATGGAAAAAGAGGGCACAGGATAAACGATTTTTTTTGCCTTGGTGCCACCAAAGCAGAAAAAGAGTTTTTCAATGATTTCACTGGAACCATTGCCGAGCAAAACATTTTCCTTTTGCAATCTGTGATTGTCGGCAATCTGCTCACAGAGGTAATCGTATTCCTCATTGGGATAGCGGTTAAAGGCCACACGGGAAAGGCGGCCCATCACACGGTCCTCGACCATGGGCGGCAGATTCATATTGCATTCATTGGCATTGACCTTTATCTGCCAATCCCGTTCCACCACATCATAGGATGGCATATCTTTCAAACCGGTACGGTATTTTAACATCAATTCTTCCTCCTTAAACGAATGGCATTAGCATGGGCCTGCAGGCCTTCTGTCTCTGCCAGACGGATGATATCCTCGCTGACTGCTTCCAGAGCAGGATGCGTATAGGAAATCAGGCTCGTACGCTTCATAAAGGTTTCCACATTCAGCACACTGTAATAACGGGCCGTGCCGCCCGTGGGCAGTACATGATTCGGCCCCGCAAAATAATCGCCCAATGGTTCCGGCGAGTACGCGCCTAAGAACACCGCGCCTGCATGGCGCACATAGGGCAGCAGCTGGAAGGGTTCACGGGTCAAAAGTTCCAAATGCTCCGGCGCCGAGGTATTGGCAAAGCGCAAAGCCTGCCGCATATTTTCGGCAATGACAATGAGTCCGTTGCGCTCAATGGATGCGCGGGCAATTTCCTGACGCGGCAGTTTTTGTAGCTGATTTTCCGCCTCAATGGCCACCTGGCGCGCCAGCTTTTCACTATCCGTAATCACGATACTTGAAGCCAGCGGGTCATGTTCGGCCTGACTCAACATATCGGCCGCCGTATAAACAGGGTCGGCGCTATCGTCAGCCACAATCAGAATTTCACTGGGGCCGGCCAGCATATCAATATCCACATGACCGTAAACTTCTTTTTTGGCCAAAGTCACAAAGATATTGCCGGGGCCAGTAATCTTATCCACACGCGGAATACTTTCCGTGCCAAAGGCCAAAGCGGCGATTGCCTGTGCGCCGCCGATTTTGTAGATTTTCTTCACGCCAGCGAGTCTTGCCGCAATCAGCACATAAGGGTTGATTGCGCCATTTTTCGGCGGCACCATCATGACAATTTCGCCCACGCCAGCGACAACTGCAGGCATAGCGTTCATAATGACCGAGGACGGATACGCTGCCGTTCCGCCGGGCACATAGATACCCACCCGGTCCAACGGAATCAATGACTGCCCTAAAAGAGAACCGTGTTCCCGATAAGTCATCCAGGAATTGGGCTTCTGTTCCTCATGGTAACGGCGCACGTTTTCCGCCGCTTTCTTTAAGGATTCAACCACTTGCGGGTCAGCCTGCGCCTCTGCTGCGGCAAATTCTTCCTCCGTCACCAGCAAATCCTTGATATCGCAGTCCACCTTGTCAATGAGTTTGGTGTAGCGCAGAACGGCCTTATCGCCTTCAAAGCGCACATCGCGCACAATTTGCGCCACGAGTTCTGCCGCCGTCATATCCTTACCAAAAGTTGCCTTATTGGCCTCCCGGATTTTCGGGCTCAGCTCCACTTCATCAAAAGCAGGTTTCTGTAACAATTTATTGATGGCTGCTTCGCCTAATTCACTTGCCTTGACTATTTTCATTGTGCCGCCTCCACTTCTAAGACCTTCCGCAAATCTTCCACCAGACTATGAATCCTGTCGAATTTCAACTTAAAGCTCACGCGATTGGCAATCAGCCTTGCCGTGGCCTCCTGAATGGAGACGATTTCCTCCAAATCGTTTTCCCGCAGGGTCGTGCCGGTTTCGACAATATCCACGATGCTTTCGGAAAGGCCTACAATCGGCCCAAGTTCAATAGAGCCATTGAGCTTGATATACTCCATCTGCATGCCCTGCTGACGGAAGAATTTTTCCGCGATATGCGGAAACTTCGTAGCCACGCGCGTATGATTGTAATCCATGAGTTTGGCCCGCTTCTCTGCCTTGGGCACGGCCATCATCAAGTGGCATTTGCCAAAACCCATATCGAGAAGTTCATAGACATCCTTCTCAGCTTCGAGCAGCACATCCTTGCCGATTACGCCGATATCGGCCGCCCCATATTCCACATAGGTGGGCACATCAGCGGTCTTGGATACGATAAATCTTATCTTCTTCTCCTCATTGCTGATAATCAGCTTGCGGGATTTATCCGATAAACCTTCGGCAGTATAGCCGATTTTCTCCAACAGCTTTGCCGACAGGCCAAAAAGCTTGCCCTTGGGCAGTGCTATGGTAAGGTATTCCATTTCAGACTTCATGCACAGGCCTCCATTTCTATCACGTTTTGACATGTCAGATTTGACTTGTCAAATGTCAATTGTCAAATGTCAGTTCAGTTCATCCGCCGCCTGCAAAAGGGCCAGTTCCGGCGGGTCATTCTCCGTTTTTTTTCGATGATGGCAGCGAATAATTGCCGCTTCCTCTTTCATGCCGATGCCTTCTAGCTTCATTGCACCAATTTCGGGGTGCTGGTAATAGACATAGAGGATATGGCCCAGCCAGCCAGTATTGGTCTTTGCGAGCTGACGGGCTTTCACTGGCGCAAAATGCTTGACCAGTACAGCCAGCACCTTGCCCATAATATCCATATCACCCTGCACCCGCCCCACATCATGGAGCAGAGCTGCCCGCAGGAGTAAATCTCTATCCCCTGCTGGTGCCTCCTCCCAGAGCCGCATGGCCGTTTTCGCCACATTTAAGGCGTGGTACTGGTCGGCAGGATGCATGGCGTAAAACAAGGATTTAGCCGCCGCAGGCAAAGTTTCCTCCACCCAGGCTCTATCCGCCATCGTTATCCGGGCGGTTATGGCCCGGTAAAACTGCTTAACCCGCTGTATCATGCGATATACTCGAAAGCCGCATAGTTCTTTGCCTGCTGGCTTTCTTTGGCCGCAGCTTCCGTCTGGCTGCTGACCGCCAGTTCCACGGACTTACCCTGCTCACGCAGCTGGGCCGCCCGTTCAATAGCCGTCGTTTCCTTGCCCGCTGCATAGCCTACATAGACATCTCTAGGCAGGCTGTGCATGGGCAGTTTCTGCCGCTCAATGGCCAGCAGAATGCGCTCAATGCCTAAGGCAAAGCCTGTTGCCGGACAGGCCGTACCGAAATCGGCCAGCAGATGGTCATAACGGCCGCCGCCGCAGAGCGGATACCCCAGTCCCGGCGCATAAACCTCAAAGACCATACCTGTATAATAGCTGAAATCGCGGATGATGCCCAAATCAAAGCGTACATACTGTTCCACCTTATAGGCTTTCAGCAGGCGATAGATTTCTGCGAGGTTATCGAGTGCCCGGCGGCTCTGCTCGTTCAATGCCATATCGTAAGCCTGCTTGAGCAAATCTTCGCCGCCGTTCAGCAGGGGAAGTTCCTTTAATACCTGCTTAGCGTTTTCCGGCAGGTTCAGTTCGTCCACCAACTGATTGAGTTCCACCAGATTGCGGCGTTCCATGGCCGCCTTCAAATCTTCCTGTTCCTGGCTGCTCAGACGGTATTGATTGAGAATGCCGTTGAGAAATTCCACCTGCCCCAGGCAAACCGTAAACTCTGTCAATCCGGAACGCAGGAGCCCCGTAACCGCCAAAGCCACCACTTCCGCATCGGTAGCCGGGCTGCCGGGGCCCATAAGCTCGACACCAGCCTGATAAAACTCGCACTGGCGGCCCGCCTGCGTCTGTTCATAGCGGAACACACTGCTGATATAGGAGAGCTTCAAGGGCAGCGGACTGTCCTGCAGACGAGTGCTCACCAGCCTTGCAATGGGCGTAGTCATTTCATGGCGCAGAGCCAGAGTCTGATTCGACTTGTCAAAAAGCTTGAAGAGATGGTCGCCGATATTCTGGCTGCTTCCGAGTCCTAAAGTATCCAGATACTCAATGGACGGCGTCACCACTTCTTCATAGCCCCATTGGGCAAAAAGCTCGGCCAGCCGGGTTTCCACCACCCGCTTTCCCGCCGCTTCTGCCGGCAGGAAATCTCTGGTTCCATAGGGAATTTTCAGTACGCTGTTATCTTTTTCCATGAACACTACTCCCCCTCAATATGTCAGCTTAATCAGTCGGCCTTATCCGCCGGTATTCTGTCGAGCACAATCTTGTAGCCATCTGCGCCGTAATTCAGGCAGCGCTTCACCCGGCTGATGGTAGCCGTGCTGGCACCAGTGCGGGCTACGATATCATCATAGATATGCCCTCCCTGCAGCATACGCGCCACTGCCAAACGCTGAGACAGGGCTTTTAGTTCGCTGATGGTGCAGATGTCCTCAAAGAACTGATAGCACTCCTCCAACGATTTTAACGATAAGATGGCTTCAAAGAGCATATCATTCTGCTCATCACGCAATTTCGGATTAACCACTTACCTCTCCTCCTTATTTTCTTTTTATCTTTATTCCTTTAGTTTGCGAAATTATGTCACTCATTATAGCATAACCGTAAACAAAAAAAAAGCCTTGGAAAGATTTTTTTACTTTCTAAGGCTTTTTGTTTCACAATGTCATTTTGACAAATACATTTATCTTTGTGTTTTTACCCATGCGGAGAAAGTCTGTGCGTACTGATTGCTGCGATTGGCCTGTACATAGGCATAGAATTTGCGAATTTGCTCGGCACGTTTACGAATTTCTTTGCCCTTCCAGTTGTCCTTCTTGCTGGGAATAAAGAGATTCGTACCGCCCAAAGTATATTGGCGTGCCACAATATCATCCAAAGGCACAGCGGGATTGCTTAAAATATCATAGAACACCGCAAAGGTCGTCGTGTGGCCATGGCCGGCATGGCAATGAAAATGCAGCCAGGCATTAAAAGCTGTTCTTCTCACAAAGAAAAAAGCATTCTTGACATAGTTTATTCTTTGAATTCGATTTTTCCGTTCATACCGGATTTAATGGTAAAGGACGGATCAGCGGGCAGGGAGATTTTGACAATGGTCAGGAATTTTGACTTGTCAACATTTGACTGGTCAGATTCTGACGCGTCAGCTTCCGGGGTATTGATATCCTTCACGGTGCCCTGAAGCTTATGACCGTCGATTTCATAATTGACAAATTCCCCGAGCCGTACTTTGGCCGCCTGCGTTTCCGTCAGTTTGGCTTCGAGCCAGGCATCATTGCTGGCCTGAATGCGGGCTATTTCCTGATTGTTCTTGAGCTCGCTGTCAGCAGCCAGACCGTCGGCCAGGTGCACTACACCGGAGGCCGTGGCTACGATTTCCTTGACCTGCTGGTCGCTCTTAGCATTGGCCAAAGCCGCTTCTGCCTGTTTCACCTGCAATTCCGCCTGTTTCAGCACCTCGGGACTCGTGGGAATTACCGTGGTCTGCGTCGATACGGAAGGAGCAGAGTTTGCCGCTGCCTGGGCAGCAGCATAAGCCGCCGCCGCTTCATCCCGCTTCGCCGCGCTGATGGCGCCCATGCTGAAGAGTTCATTCATGCGCTGCATGCGAGCATAGGCATTGGCCGCCCGCTGCTGGGCCCCGCTGTCCACCACAGGTGCCGAAGGCTGTGCTACAGTCGTTCCCTTCTGCAGCTGCGCATAACTCTGCTGTGCCAACTGAACATTCTGCTCCAGCTGCGCGATATCTTCCGGGGTAATCTTGGATTCTACCCGCGCAATGACAGCTCCCTCTTCCACATAGTCGCCATCCTGCACCAGCACTTCCGTAATCTTCCCATCCCCCTTGGCGCTGATTACCGACTCATTGCCAACGACTACCGCATCACTGACGGTAAAGCCGCGTTGATTGTGCTGATAAAGGTACAAGCCTCCACCAGCCAATGCCGCCAGCGCAATCAAGCCCAGCAGGCCAAAGCGGATAAAATTTTTCGCTTTCTCTGTAATATCTACTTCCATCTATATCCCCCCTTGGGATTTTATTACACCATAAATTGCAGTTTATCGATGTTATTGCGAAATTATTTTTTTGTTACAGCTCAGTTTGGGCGGAGGTGGTAATACTTTTCGCCATTGCACTAAATGACCCACAAGCAGATGTATGGGCTTTTTAGTTACCTGCGCCGGGCAAGACCGGCGGCGCGTATGTTCATATCAGTGTTTAGTTTATACCGTTTGTGGGCCAGTCCTCACTGCGTTCGGACAGTCGTTCCATGGCGAAAAGCATCACCACCTCCGCCCTAAGTGATGTCCGTATAAGATGGCATTTTCGCAGCGATAAGCAACAAGTACATCGATGTTCTTGTTACGGGAGCAACGAGTTCGTGGCAATAGCATAGACCGTATCTTGGGTCGGACGGGGGAGTGATTTTTCTGTAAGGAGCGACTGCCTGAACGCAGTGAAGGCCGGCCCCATGTAGTCCCCTGCTAAGCAAATCCGCTGAAAGCAGCGCCGTTGGCCTGCCCGGCGCGAGTAACTGGACAGCTCTACTTTACGAAGGGGTCGTTTAGCGGAAGACAGAAAAATTACTCCCCCGTCCGCCCCCAAACCACGTATGAACAAGATACCTTTACCACGAACTTCTCAACAAACTGCCATTTACTCAAAAGCCCGTTGACACTTCTGCCAGCGGACTTTTAAGTTAAGGGAATTTTTCAATCCCCTTATTTATTCACTTAGCCCAGCTGAGCCTTAATCACTTCTACAGCCTTATCAAATGCCTGCGGCAGAGCTTCTGCATTCTTACCGCCAGCCTGAGCCATGTCCGGACGGCCGCCGCCGCCACCGCCGACAACAGCAGCTGCTTCCTTGATAATCTTACCGGCATGGATGCCCTTGGCATTGGCTTCCTTCGTTGCCTTAACCACGAGATTTACCTTGCCGTCATTTGCGCAGGCCAGTACCACAACACTCGGCGTATCGAGCTTGGAGCTCGTCATATCGGCCACTTCACGGAGTTCGTCCATGCTGCCGGCATTGGTCTTACCGCAGACAACGTTCACACCGTTAATATCCTGCAGACCGGCAATGAGTTTAGCCGCATCAGCCTTGTCACGCATAGCAGCCACTTCGTCAAGCTGCTTCTGCATAGCCTTCATTTCGCCCTGCAGTTTTTCAATCTGTGCCGGAACTTCTTCTTCCTTGGTCTTGAGCTTGCCAGCAGCGTCAGCAAGAACTGCCATCTTAGCATTGGCATAGTCAAGTGCAGCCTTACCCGTAATGGCTTCAATACGGCGCACGCCGGAAGCTACACCGCTTTCGCTGACAATCTTGAACATACCAATCTGACCGACATTAGCTACATGGGAGCCGCCGCAAAGTTCCATGGAGAAATCAGGAACCTTGACCACGCGTACTACATCCCCATATTTTTCGGAGAACAGGGCCATAGCGCCAGCGGCTTTAGCTTCGTCAAGGCTCATATGGGAAATTTCCACATCCTGGCCCTTGAGGATTTCGTTGTTGACGAGTTCTTCCACATCGGCGAGCTGCTGAGCCGTCACCGGTTCAAAGTTCGTGAAGTCGAAGCGCAGGCGTTCCGGCGTAACGGAGGAACCAGCCTGGCTGATCTGGTCGCCAACAACCTTCTTAAGGGCAGCCTGCAAGAGATGCGTAGCCGTATGGTTACGGGCAGAAGCCAGTTTCTGTGCCTTATTGACCGCAATCTGCACTTCGTCGCCAACTTTAAGCTGACCTTCTTCGACATAGGCCACATGGTAAACCGTGCCGTCCGGCAGTTTCTTGGCGTTGCTGACGCTGATATGACCGAATTCCGAGGTCAGAATACCTTCGTCACCGACCTGTCCGCCGCCTTCTGCGTAGAACGGCGTCGTCGTGAGGATTACACCGGCTTCCTGGCCGTCGGTGATTTCGTCCACCAGCTTGCCATCCTGCCAGATAGCGACAACCTTGCCTGCCGTAGCCTGTTCATCAACCGTCAGCTTGCTGACATCAATGGAGGACAGGTCAGGCACAGCCACGCGGGTGTTTTCAGCACGAGCGTTGCGGGCGCGGGTACGCTGCTCGTCCATGGCCTTGTCAAAGCCTTCTTTATCGAGTTCCAAACCATTTTCATGGAGAATTTCTTCCGTCAGTTCCCAGGGGAAACCAAAGGTATCGTAAAGGCGGAAGGTAACTTCGCCGTCCAGCGCCGTCTTGCCGGCAGTCTTAACCTTTTCGATTTCGGCACCGAGAAGTTCCATACCCTGATTGAGGGTAGCCGCGAAACGGTCTTCTTCTAGGCTGATAACCTTCTTGATGTAGTCAGCCTTGTTCACGAGTTCTTCAAAGTCCTTGGCACCGCGGTAGATTTCCACAGCAGCGTTAACCGCACCTTCGAGGAACTTGTCCTTGATGCCGAGCATGCGGCCATGACGGATAGCACGGCGCAGGATGCGGCGCAGAACATAGCCGCGGCCTTCGTTGGAGGGCAGAATGCCGTCCATAATCATAATGGCCATGGAGCGGGCATGGTCAGCGATAACCTTGAGGGAGATATCCTTTTCGGCATCCTCGCCATATTTTACGCCAGCAACGCCAGCCGCATATTCGATAATCGGGTACAGGAGGTCGGTTTCAAAGTTGGTATTCTTTTCCTGCACAACGGAAGCAAGTCTCTCCAGACCGCAGCCCGTATCGATGTTCTTATGGGCCAGGTTCTTGTAGGAACCATCTTCCTGCTTGTCGTACTGCGTGAACACTAGGTTCCAGATTTCGAGATACCGGTCGCAGTCACAGCCAACAGCGCAGTCCGGCGAGCCGCAGCCGCGTTCTTCGCCCAGGTCAATGTAGATTTCGGAGTCCGGACCGCAGGGGCCAGGGCCGATTTCCCAGAAGTTATCTTCCATCTTGACAATGTGGTCCTGCGGGAAGCCCGGCTGGGATTTCCAGATTTCGATAGCTTCATCATCATCCGGATAAACCGTAACCCAGAGTTTGTCCTTCGGCAGTTCGACAACTTCCGTCAAAAATTCCCAAGCCCAGGGAATAGCTTCGCCCTTGAAGTAATCGCCAAAGGAGAAGTTGCCCAGCATTTCAAAGAACGTCTGATGGCGGGCGGTGCGGCCGACATTTTCGATATCGCCGGTACGCACGCAGCGCTGACTGGTCGTCACACGCGTGCGGGGCGGCTTCATCTTGCCCGTGAAGAAGGGCTTTAACGGCGCCATACCTGCACCAATCAGGAGCAGGGTCGGGTCATCCTGCGGAATCAGCGAGAAACTCGGCAGGCGAAGATGCCCTTTCTTTTCTGCAAAGAACTGCAAATAAGCTTCGCGCAGTTCGTTACCACTCATATACTTCAAACAAATCTACCCCCATATAGGTATTTTGCAGCAGATGGGCTCTGCTGTAATTTACAAACTTAACGTTCCTATTTTAGCACAAAACAGGCCATAAATAAAAGGGCTTGCGGTAATTTTTGCAAATTATCCGCAAAGCCCTTATGCTTATCCATTATTTTCACCATTTCCCCGGCGGGAAATGATTTCTTCCTTGATGTCCTCGTAGAAGGTGTAATGTCCCCGACAATGTTCCTTGCTGTAATAGAGAGCATCATCACTGCGCTGCAGCAGGGTGTCCAACGTCACCGCTGCCTGATCTGTGGAAGCCACCCCGATACTCATGCCCAGCCCGCGGAAACTGATGTCCTGATTGAAAAATTCCCTGGCGGCCTTATAGAGCTGGTCCAGCTTATACATCAGACTCTTCCGCTCCGGCACGGCAAAGATGGCCACAATGAACTCATCACCGCCAATTCTGGCGATAAAGTCCTTGGGGAATGCATTTTGCAATAGTTCTGCCACCGCCATCAAGGCCGCATCACCATACTGATGACCAAAGGTATCATTGAGCTGCTTGAACTGGTCCAAATCCATATAGCAGAGGGTCAGTGCCCCGCCGCTGCGGCTGCGGTGATTATCCACGAACTGATAGAAATACCGCCGGTTCGCCAGCCGCGTCAAATCGTCGGTGCGGGAGAGCAGGAGAATCCGTTCTTTGTTGGCATATTCGTCGGTCACATCCTTGGCCACGCCGATATTGCCAATCATCTTGCCATCTTCGTCAAAAATCGGCGCCTTATAGGTTTCCAGCTGCCGCAGGCCTAGTTTGGAATGCAGCACCTGTTCCTTAAACAGTGTCGGCTTGGGATTGGCGGCAATCGCCGCATCCGTTTCGAGGCAGACATACTCCCCTTCCGCGTACTGCTCCGGACTGATGCCCCAGATCTCATAATGCTTTTTGCCTTCCACTTCGGCCATGTCTTTGCCCACCATCTCACAGAAAGCCTGATTGACTTTAAGATGATGACCTTCCATATCCTTGAACCAAACGAAGCCCGGCATGGTGTCCACCACCGTCTGCAGGCAGTTGCGTGTATGCCAAAGCTCCTTTTGCTTATAAAGGTCTTCCAATAAGTGCTGACAGAAGAACGGCCAATACTTATCAATGCCCTTAAGCGGCCACACGCGACAGGCACGCGCAATTTTGTCCGGCGATAATTCATCCAGTTTGTCGGAACAAATGATTAAGCGCGTATCCGGGCCAAATTGCGCATCAAATTGTTCAGTATCCCCTTCAGCGTCGGTGTTTAAGATCACAGCAACGCATTTTCGCTCGGCCATCGATGGCAAAACAGCTAAAGAATCCACCACTTCCAGCTCCATCTGACAATTTGCAGGGATATCCACACTTTTCATAGCCCTGACTGCAAGCTCTGGCATACCCGCCATAACGACCAAAAGATGACAACGGAACATATTTATACACCTCAAACCAATTGTTTGAACCGATAAAGAGCCCCACGATTCACTCATGGGGCTCCATAAATTTCTATAAGGTATTACTTATAGGTATGGTATCAAAGAGAACCACCATTGTCAATTACATTTTCGCTGTTATCCCTATAAGATTAAATATTAAACGGAGCAAAGAGTTTCCGCAGGTAATTGAAGCCTTTGGTGATGGCCTTTAACAGCGGCTCCATGGTCTTGGGCTGACGAATGGCCAGCTGCAATACCTTATGCCGCAGATTCCGATACTCCGCATCGAAGTTTGCCAGCTGCTCCTCCATCTCCATTTCCACCGACACTTCGGGAATATTGGAGGGCTGAACCTCACTGGCCCGACCATGAATGACCACCGCATCGCCGCGGAAGGGAATGTAGGCCTCGCCCTGATACTCCTTCTGTATCCGGCCCTTCAAATATTCCTGCCCCTGCGCCTCACCGTGGACGATAAAGATTTTCGCCGGCTTGGGATTCTGGAAATTGCTAATCCAATCCATAAGCTGGTCGGTATCCGCATGAGCCGAAAAGCCGTTCATAACCTGAATCTGCGCCTTGACCGCCACTTCCTCGCCCATAATCCGCACGCGTTTGATGCCTTCGACGAGACGGCGGCCCAAACTACCTTCCGCCTGATACCCCACGAAGAGAATCGTGGACTCCGGCCGCCAGAGATTGTGTTTGAGATGGTGCAGGATGCGCCCGGCATCGGCCATGCCCGAAGCCGAAATGATGATGGCCGAACCTTCGGAACTGTTGAGTGCCCGGGACTCTTCCGGCGTCTTGCAGATGCGCAGCTGCGGAAATTCCGTCAATTTCTCGCTGTTGCCAAACATCTCAATGGCTTCCTCGTCAAAGTCCTGATAATTCTTCATAAATATACGGGTGGCATTGATGGCTAAAGGACTGTCCAAAATAATGGGAATATCCCCGTCCAGCCGTCCCTGCTTCCAGAGATTATAGAAGTAATAGAGCAGGGTCTGGGTGCGGCCCACCGCAAAGGAAGGAATGATTACATTGCCGCCCCTGTCCATGGTGTCGTTGACGATTTCGAGCAGCTTTGTTTCCTTGTCGTAGGTCTTGTGTTTGCGGTCACCATAGGTGGATTCTACCACCAGAAAATCGGCCCCTTCAATCACCGTGGGGTCCTTGATAATGGGCTGCTTGGGCTGCCCCAGGTCACCGGAGAACACGAGCTTGGTGGTTTTATCCCCTTCCGTCACCATCAGCTCCACAATGGCCGAGCCGATGATATGCCCCGCATCAAAGAATTTTACCTGAACATTATCCCCCAGAGAGAACTCCTGCTCATAGGGCATGGGGACAAAATGCTTGAGCGCATCCATGGCATCGTCGATGGAATAGATGGGCTCCACCGGTTCTTCGCCCCGCCGCTGATTCTTGCGATTGAAGGATTCCGCATCGGACTGCTGGATAAAGGCCGAATCCGGCAGCATAATCTGCGCCAGGTCACAGGTAGCCTGCGTAGCATATACTGTGCCCTTAAAGCCTTCCTTTACCAGTTTCGGAATCAATCCGCAGTGGTCCACATGGGCATGGGTGAGAATGACCGCCTCAATTCCCGCGGGGTTAAAGGGAAAATTCTCGTAGTTGTGCTCGCGAATCCGTCGGGCTCCCTGAAACATGCCGCAATCGATGAGAAATTGCCGTTCCTGCGTTTCGAGCAAATAGCAGGAACCTGTCACCGTATGCGCTGCGCCTAAAAATTCCAACCGCATAAAAATCCGCTCCTTTCAGGATTATACTTGTATAATTCCTTAAAGGAGCGGGAAATTCCTGCTTATTTATTTTTCGCCAATCAGGCGGACTTCCGGCTGCAGTTCAACACCATGCGCTTCCTTGACACGCTTCTGCACTTCGCGGATGAGGTTCAGCACATCCGCGGCGGTGGCGCCGCCTTTGTTCACCACAAAGCCTGCATGCTTGGTGGAAACCTGCGCGCCGCCCACAGACAGGCCCTTGAGCCCCGTCTGGTCGATAAGCGTACCGGCAAAGTAACCCTCGGGCCGCTTAAACGTACTGCCCGCGCTGGGCATTTCCAATGGCTGTTTGGACTCGCGGCGCTGGGTGAAATCCGCGATACCGGCGCGGATTTCTGCTTCGCTGCCGGGCACCAGTTCGAGTTCCACTTCCACGATGGCTTCCCCGTTATTCTGGAAGATGCTGTGGCGATACCCCAGCTCCAATTCCTCCAGACTGTACGTCTTGATTTCGCCGGCACGGGTAACAGCCTTAACGGCCTTGACCACATTCTTGGTCTCTCCGCCATAAGCACCGGCGTTCATAAAGACGGCACCGCCGATGCTGCCGGGAATGCCGCAGGCAAATTCCATGCCTGCCAGACTGTGCTTAGCAGCGGCTTCGGCCACATCCTTGAGCAGGGCGCCAGCCCCTACAGTCATCTTCGTACCATCCACGGCAATGCTGCTGATGGTATCGGCAAAGTTTACCACCACGCCGCGGATCCCCTTGTCGCTGACCAGCATGTTGGAACCATTGCCCACAAAGGTCAACGGCAGTTCATATTCCTGCACGAGCTGCAGGATTTTCTGTGTTTCCTCCAAATTGGCCGGTTTTAGCAGGCAATCTGCCGGGCCGCCAATCTGAAAGGTGGTATGTTCACTCATGGGAGCGTTCAGCATAATCTGTTCCGGCTGCAAAAATTCCCGGCAAGCCCCGATGAAATTCTCATTGATCATCTTTCGCGTTCATTCCTATCTTACATTACTTACTTTTTCCACATGCGCAGGCCCGGCCCCACTTCTGCGAGCTGACCAAAATCAAGCTGCCGCAGGGCTTCATAAGCCACTACCGCCACCGCGTTGGAGAGGTTCAGTGAGCGGGCATCCGCAATCATCGGAATGCGCACGCAGGAATCCCAATGGGCGTTTAAGATTTCCTCGGGAATCCCCGCCGACTCCTTGCCGAACACCAGCATATCCTCGGAGGTGTACTGCACTTCCGTATGAGCATGCGGCGCCTTGGTGGAACAATAGTAGAAATTATGGTCGGGATATTTTTCCAGCACTTCATTGAAGTTCTCATGATAATGCACCTTCACCAAATGCCAGTAATCCAGTCCCGCCCGCTTCAAATGCTTGTCATCGGTGGAAAAGCCTAGGGGCTTCACCAGATGCAGCTCAATGCCGGTAGCGGCACAGAGACGGGCAATATTGCCCGTATTGCCGGGAATTTCCGGCTCGATTAAAACAATATGCAAAAAACTTACACCTCTTACAAATTGGCCAGCACTTCCAATGCTTCATCACTGGTCATCAATATTTCGCGTGGCTTGCTGCCAACATTCGGCCCCACGATATTTAACTCTTCCATCGTGTCAATCAGCCGCCCGGCTCGGGTAAAGCCGATATGAAAACGCCGCTGAATACTCGATGCCGACGCCTGCCCCGTACTCATGACGAGATTGACCGCATCGGCCAGCAGGGCATCGGTCTTTGGCGCACTGCGCGCACCCTTGCCACTTTCTTCCTCTGCTGCCTCGGACATTTCCTTTTGGGTAAAGGCTTCAATTTCCTCGTTGGGTTCCATTTCCTGTCCCTGTGCGCGAATGAAGTCCAGCAGTTTTTCCACTTCCTCGTCGCTGATAAAGGCACCCTGCACACGGCGGGGCTTCGAAGCGCCAATCGGGAAGAACAGCATATCACCGCGACCCAAAAGTTTTTCGGCACCACTGCGGTCAAGGATGGTACGCGAGTCAATCTGACTGGACACCGCAAAGGAAATTCTGGACGGCACATTGGCCTTGATAATACCCGTGATAACATCAACGGACGGACGCTGGGTAGCCAGCACCATATGAATGCCAGCCGCGCGCGCCTTCTGTGCCAGACGGCAGATGGCATCTTCGACATCATGGGGCGCGACCATCATCAAGTCCGCGAGCTCGTCGATGATGATGACGATGGCGGGCATCTTATCGTCCGGGAAGCTGTCGTTATAGCCCTGCATATTGCGGACACCTTTTTCCGCAAACTTGCTGTAGCGCTTTTCCATCTCCTGCACCGACCAGTTGAGTACCGATGCGGCTTTCTTGGCATCAGTAACCACCGGCACCATCAGATGGGGTATGCCGTTGTAATTGGACAGCTCGACCATCTTGGGGTCCACGAGGATGAATTTAACTTCATCCGGCTTAGCCTTAAAGAGAATACTCGTGATCAGTGTATTAATGCAGACGGACTTACCGGAACCTGTGGCACCAGCCACCAAAAGATGCGGCATCTTGCCCAAATCCGCAAAGATGCCCTGTCCGCCGATATCCATGCCGAGGCCCACGGTAAGTTTGGACTTAGCCTTGTCGAACTTGGCATTTTCCAAAACTTCTCGCAGCTGCACGCCTTCGAGCTCCTTATTCGGCACTTCGATACCAATGGCGCTCTTGCCGGGAATCTGTTCGATACGCACGGAAGCGGCCGCAAGTCTTAGGGCAATATCATCCGCCAAATTGGTAATCTTGCTGACCTTCACCCCGGGAGCCGGTTCGAGTTCATAACGGGTAACAGCCGGGCCATGGCAGGCATTGAGAATGGTCGCCTTGACCTTGAAGTCAGCCAAGGTCTGCTGCAGCACCCGGGCATTATCGGCAATTTCCATTTCCAAGGCCGTATTCTTGGCCTTGGCATGCTTGCTTAAAATCTCCGTGACCTTCGGCAGTTCATAGGGCTTGACCGGCTTAGGCGGTTCTGCCGCCGCCTGCTCAGAGCCATCAAGGATAGCAGCCGCAGGCCGGATGGGCGCAATTTCCCCATAGCTGGGCATAGCCGTACGCTTGGCCGCATCCTTCATGGGCTTAGCCGAAGGAGCCACCGGTTTGGGCTGGGCTACATTGACAGCAGGCTGACTGGTCAATTTTGACTGGTCAACTGTTGGCATGTCAATTTCTGACATGTCAACTTCCTCCAAATCAACACTTTCTTCCTCTGCCCCATCATCCGGGCGTCCATATTCAATGGTAAACTGCGGCAAGTCCTCTGCCTTTGTTTCCATTTCGGCTGCGGGTGTACTTACTGCAGGTTCAGCCACCATCTCGGCAGCTGCCGCTTTTTCTTCTGCAGGCGACTCGGCAAAGTGGTCATCCGCTTCCTGATTGTAGAAGGAGGCCTTGACCTTCTCCACGACCTTTTCTTCCACCCGCTCGCTGACACCGGCCACCTTTTCATAAGCCACCGCCATGGCCTTGCCCGTGACAGCGGCACTCTTGGCCGCCGTGCGCTGTGTACGCAGGACGCCGTTAGCCAAAGACCAGGTCGTGGAAAGCAAAATGGAGCCAATCACACCTGCCCCCAGCAAAATGATGGAGCCATCCACGCCAAAGAACTTCCGCAAAATTAAGAGGAGTCCTCCCGCCATAAGGCCGCCGCCCCGCGGCAGACTCTCCGGCAGGATTTCTGCCCCAGGTTCCACGGCCATATGATGCCAGATGGCCAGCACCGACAGAAACAGCAGCCCCAGCCCGAAAAAGCGCGGCGAATACCGCAGGCCATGGTGCTTGACAATATACTGATAGCCAATTAAGAGAATCAGCAGGGAAATCACAATGGCGCCAATGCCGAACATATAGTTCAGGCATTTGGCAAAGTACAGCCCCACAAAGCCCACATTGAGTCCGCAAAGACCGCAGATGGAAATCAGGCTTACCGCTGTCAAAAAGAGGCCCCAGAGTTCATATTTGCGCTCCGGACTTCCGGGCTGCTGGGCCGGAGCCCGCTTCTTCCCGGAAGCCTTTCTGCGCCGCGGAGCCGTCTTGCGCTCCGTCGTCTTCTTATTCAAGGGATCACCTCAGTACTTACTTTTTGAGGCGGTCAGCACAACGCTGAGCCTCGTAACAAATCCGCTCTTCGTCGAGGGTTTTGAGTTCATTTTTCTCCATAATCACCTGACCGCCGCAGATAACCGTATCCACGGAACCGGCATTAGCTGCATAAACGAGCAGGGAAACGAGATTGTTACGCGGGAACCAGGCCGCGCTGTTCATATTCCAAAGCGTGATATCGGCCTTATAGCCAGCTTCGAGTCGGCCTAAGCCCTCAATATTCACAGCCTGCGCACCGTATTCCGTGCCCATCTTCAACGCTTCAAAGGCCGGAACAGCCAACGGGTCATACTCGTTGACCTTATGAAGCATAGCGGCGAGATTTACCTCTTCGAGCATATCCAAATTGTTGTTGGAGGATGCACCATCCGTGCCCAGAGCCGTCACAACACCTTCTTTGAGCAGGCGGGTTACCGGTGCAAAACCACTGGCCAGCTTCATGTTGCTGCCAGGGTTATGGGCTACGGCAATCTTATGCTTCTTGATGATAGCAATGTCATTGTCGTCGAGATGCACGCAGTGAGCAGCCAGTACATGATCATTATCAAAGATGCCCGTTTCCTCTACCCAGACGAAAGGACGCTTGCCATACTGCTTGAGGGAATCTTCTACTTCCGTCTTCGTCTCATGCATGTGAATATGGATGCCGGCGCCCAAATCCTGCGCAGCCTTGGCTACCTTCTTGAGGAATTCCGGCGGGCAGGTATAGGGCGCATGCGGGCCAAACATTACCGTAATCTTGCCATTGTTGGCACCATGAAAGTCCTTATAGAGCTCCACATTTTCCTGCAGTTTCTGCTCCCCATCCGGGGCCACGCCGATAATGCCGCGACAGAGCACGCCACGAATGCCTGCATCCATAGCCGCCTCAGCCACACGGTTCATATAGGGGCCATACATATCCGCAAAGGTCGTGGTGCCGCTGCGCACCATTTCCACCATGGCCAGCATAGCGCCCCAGTAGATATCCTCCTCATTCATTTTGGCTTCAATCGGCCAAATCATATTGTTGAGCCAATCCATCAGCGCCATATCGTCTGCATAGCTGCGCAAGAGCGTCATGGAGGCATGGGTATGAGCGTTGACAAAACCCGGCGTGGCCAGATGATTCTTACCATCAATCACCTTGCCTGAACGGAAATTCTCCGGCACATCGCCGATAGCGGCAATCTTATCCCCATCCAGCATGATATTCGTAAGTGGCGTCGTGCCGTCCGGCTTAACCACATATACATCTTTAATTAACGTTTTCAAAATTACTTCCTCCTGTTACTCCAAATTGAGATATGCCCGCTGTTCCGGCGTCAGCGTGTCAATCGCCATCCCCAGAGACTTTAATTTCAGCTCTGCCAGCTTCACATTGACCTCATTGGGCATCAGATGAACTTCCTTCTTGAGTTCCTTGCCATGCTCCAAGAGGTGCATCATGGAGAAGAACTGTACGCCAAAGGACAGGTCCATAATTTCTGCCGGGTGACCGTCACCAGCGGCCAGATTTACGAGGCGGCCTTCGGCGAGCAGATAAATCTTGCGGCCATCTTTCTGCAGGAATTCTTCGATATTATTGCGCACCTTGCGGCGGGACTTGGACAGGCTTTCAAGCTCCGGGATATTGATTTCGCAGTCAAAATGACCGGAGTTAGCCAGCATAGCGCCGTCCTTCATGGATTCAAAATGACGCTTCACGATAACATCCTTATCGCCCGTCAGCGTCAGGAAGATATCACCAATCTTGGCCGCTTCATCCATCGGCATCACGCGGAAACCGTCGAACACCGCTTCAATGGCCTTGATGGGGTCAACTTCCGTAATCACGACATTAGCGCCTAGGCCGCGTGCCCGCATAGCGCCGCCCTTGCCGCACCAGCCGTAACCAGCAATAACCACAGTCTTGCCTGCAATGACAAGATTCGTCGTGCGCATGATGCCATCCCAGGTGGACTGGCCCGTACCATAGCGGTTGTCAAACAGGAACTTCATATAGGCATCATTGGCCGCAATCATCGGAAATTCCAACTTGCCGTCCTGTGCGAGGCCACGCAGACGGTGTACGCCCGTAGTCGTTTCCTCAGAACCGCCCACGATTTTCGGCAGCAAGTCGCGATGCGTCGTGTGCAGCGCATGCACCAAATCGCCGCCATCGTCGATGATGAAATCTGGCTCAATCTTCAAGGCTTCATCAATGAACTTAAAGTATTCTTCTTCCGTGCAGTCATGCCAGGCAAAGACGTTGACGCCGTCTTCCACCAAAGCGGCTGCCACATCATCCTGCGTGGACAGGGGGTTGCTGCCCGTGATGGCCACTTCTGCCCCGGCATGCATAAAGACTTCCGCCATATAGGCCGTCTTCGCTTCTAAATGCAGCGTAATCACCATCTTTTTGCCAGCAAAGGGTTTGGTCCGGGAAAATTCTTCATCTACGGCACGCATCACAGGCATAAAGTTCTTTACCCATTCAATCTTGTCGTGACCGCTTGGTGCAAGTTTAATATCTCTAATCATCGATTCCATGTCAGCAACCTCCCTAAATACAGTAAAAATCTCAACCTTAATTGTAGCACGAAAGGGCTCTCGCCGTCACCCTATTTTTCGAGCCGCTGGTCCAGTTCCACATAATCCGTCAAATCCGCCACAAGTGGCGTAATGGAAATATAGCCCTGCTCCGTGGCATAGATATCCGTGGCATTGCCCTTATCCCGGTCATAAATCTCTCCCGCCATGGTATAAAAGACCTTGCCATCCCGCTCTTCCTTCGTAAAAGCGTTCAGATAATCCCGCTTACCCTGACGGCCAAAGACATACTGAGGCACACCATCTTTCAGGAATAAAGGAAAATTCATATTATAAAGGAAGGTTTTGCCACCCTCCGGCAATAGCGCCTGCAAATCCCGCGCAAAAATCTCCGCCGCCTCATCATAGGAAAGCTCGCTTTCCACATCCAGAGACAAAGCAAAAGAGGGAATATCATGGAAATAACCTTCCATCGCCGCTCCCACCGTGCCGGAGTAAATGATATCCGTGGCTAAATTTGCTCCATGATTGATGCCGGAAATCACGAGGTCCACAGGCTTTTCTTTCGTCATAAAGGCTTCGATATACAATTTGGCACTGTCCGCAGGCGTCCCCCCCACGGCCCAGGCCTCAATACCGTACTTTTCTTCCAGTTCCTCATCACGGGCCACCTCAATCGGCTTGCCGATGGTCAAAGCGTTACTCATGCCGCTCTGCTGTTTCATCGGCGCCGAAACAATCACCTCATGTTCTTTATACAAGGCCCGCACCAGGGCTTCAATCCCCGCCGCCTTAATGCCGTCATCATTGGATAATAAAATTCGCAAGCAAAAACCTCCTTCACCGTTGCACCGCAACACATCATTCCTATTCTACCAATTTTCCTCTTTTCTTACAATAATATTTGCGCTCACGCCCAAAAGAGCGTATAATAGTTCTGCAACACGCAAAATTCTCAGACGAGGAGATTTAGGAAATGGCAAATAGATTTTATGAATTGACGGTGGCCGGCTGCAAACGCTCGCTGCCCATTCTGAATGTTACGGACAAACTGGCCATCGCCGGCTTCATCATGCTCGGCGACCCGGAACTGACACTGGCCTGTGCCAAGGAACTGGCTAAAAAGATTCCCGCAGACACGGACGTGATTCTCACCGCAGAAACCAAGGGCATCCCCTTGGCTGCAGACCTTGCCCGCGAACTCGGCATGGACCGCTACATCGTAGCCCGCAAATCCGTCAAGGCTTACATGGAAAACGCCGTATGGGTGGAAGACATCTCCATCACCACCAAAGGCGTACAGAAACTCTGCCTGGACGGCGTAGACGTTGACCGCCTCAAAGGCAAAAATGTCCTACTGCTCGATGACGTAATCAGCACCGGCGGCTCCATGAAAGCCCTCGCCGAACTCACCGAAGAAGCCGGCGGCAAAGTAATCGGCGAAGCCTGCGTACTGGCCGAAGGCGACGCTGCTAAGCGTACGGATATCATCTTCTTAGAAGCTCTGCCCCTGTTCGAGGCAGAATAAAAACAATAAATAGGCAGTAACGAATGCACATAATCGTTACTGCCTATTTTGTTTAGAAGCCAACATATCCATTGTCATAAAATTCAAATTCGCTTATAATGGACTTATAGAAATCCACACAGATAAGGAGGATTTGACCATGAAACACCACTACAGCACAATCGACAACATTCACACGACATTTTCTGATATATACGCTTCGGAAACCAAAGGGGAAAGTATTATTGTCCACATGGAACGCGCTACAGAGAACGGTTTCGACCATGCTGAATTTATTCTTCCCAGCATTATTTGCACGAAATGTATGGTTTTTTCAGAAGATGAACTAATAAAGCTAACTACCTTTGTCAGAAACAACAGCTCCCTAATATGGGAAATAGCCCGTGAGGACGGTGATATCATTGCCGACGTGGGGTGAGATACTAGGATACATTTAATTGAAAAACTTATCCATATGCCAATACACTGTAACCTTTTAGATTCTAATAATTATTAAGCAGTTACCTTATAACTCTGGAAGATCTTTTATATATTTTGTTAAATTTACATATCCCACCATTACACCCGCACTAGTCAGTGAAATACTATGTGAAATATTATTCCACCAACTTCTAAAAGTCTTTACATTCGGTGCATCATTCATCCGATTTATAAGCTCCCGTCTCATTTCATCTCTAGCATCTTGCATGTTTTTACGACTCATAGAGTATATCTTATGCAAAGCCTCCTTTTGCTCATCCGAAAGTTTTGTACTTTTTTCTTGATTACTCAACGAATCAAACGAAATAACACATAACTCATCAATACCATGTTCATAAAATACCGGCAATCGAACAAAACCATCATGCAACTCATGCTCAATCATGGATTTATTGATATTTAATCCAACCACATTCAATAATGATTCTGTCTCTCTGTATTCTGCTGTATCTTTTTTTATCCCTCCAACAAATAAGCCTTCATACGCGTCCATAAAAAAATCTTCAAGTTTTTTATGGAACTAATTGAGGAATAGCGGCCTGCTTGTAACATATCAAGTTCATCTTCCCAGTCATCCCCTACTGGCAATTCACTACTTAAAATTACTGCCAAATTTTTCTCTAACCACGATATTAATGACTGAACTTTCCCATCCGTAGGTCGATACCTCGTTATAAAAGTAATCACTGTTAATGCTACTAAGGCATCCCGTGATATCCGCCCCGCAATCTTCAAAGCAATTTCATAATTGACAAATCTAGGTTGTGAATCTTTTTGATATTGTCCTAAAAGCATTGCAATACGAGAATAATCCGGTTTTTCCACACTGCACATAGTCGCAGATATAGACTCTCGTAGCAACGTAAGAAAAGCCGGGCTTTCAAAAATTCGAAATTGTGCATCTAACCTCCCACTTTGGCGTATCACTTCATCTCGTAATTTATCCAACCGTTCATGAATCTCTTGACTAACCACCCCTATTTTTTCTCCAATTATACTCAATTCTTCTTGATGAATTAATTGTTTAACCTCATCTTTACTCATTCCTTGACTACCATTATAGTTATTTATATTAACCACTTGATTTTGCGTTGATGAATCACCGCTTTTTTGATAAATCTCAGTGCTTTTTCCAATATTCATGATTATAAATCTCCTGTTCTTGGCGAGAATCATCTTTTGCATTTTGATCCACCGATAAATTCTCAATATTCGTATCAAGATTTATCTTTTGTTGTTGTATAGAATTCTGACCACCATTCTATTTAATACTCACCTCACCTCTGCGGTATACCTTCCATCTGCGATTTACAATCCAACCAATAAATCCACATACTAAAGTGGTTCCAATTCCACTAAAAATCCAAGTAACCGAATCCATAATACACCTCTTCTTTTGAAAAATGACACAAGGTAATCCCCTTATTAGGCCACCTCATTATAATTAGCTAAAAAACTCGGTAACTATTCACTAGCCAATGCCCAGGAAATACAAGATGCCTGAGCAAGCGTTGCCATTATTGTATCTATGACAGCAATGCCATGCTTACGGGCTGTGCTTAATACGGAGTTAATTTTTGCAAATTCTTTAGCACCTTCCAGCGAGCGGAAACAACCGGAAACTTTTATCTTGACTTTGACATGTCTGACATCCCGTTCCGCTTGATTGTTATCAAAAGGTACACGGAAGTCCCAGAAGAAACGGCAAAAATCTTCGCTGTATTCATTCAGTCGGTCTGCCAATCGTCTGGCAATATTCCGTTTTCTTTTCCTCTTGTCACTGTATTCTATGGTATTATTCTGCTGGCCTTGGTAAATTAAGCCTTGCCAATATCCCTTATATAGTCGGCAATCTATAACACCTTGCAGTTCCCGCAGTATATGGGCGTAGCAAAGCCCATGCGCTTCAAATTGGAATTTCCAATAGGGGCGCCAACCGTCGTGGATCACTATGCCTTTGTAATGTTGGAGAAAATCCCCCTCCCGCATGCCATCTTGCCCGCGTTTTTCGCTGACATGCTGGTAGGTGTACATCTCGGTGGAAACATTATGTAACCATGTTGTTTCCCCTGATGCACGCACTCCTGTTTCATCAACATGTACGACAGGCGCAGAATATAAGGCTGTTTTTATACTGCTAATGCACAACCTGCACATTCTTTTGGATTGCAAGGAATATTTTCGGATGGTGCACAGGGCAATTTCAAGGTAGTTCCCTTATGTCCGCTTTGACCGCCGGGCTTTTTCCTGACGGTTTACGGAGACTACGCTTTTTCTGGTTTGGCTTATCCGTGGAAGGCGGTTTGGAACTATTAGAGCTGTTCATGTTGAGACGGCGTTCTAGTTCTGCTATGCGAGCTTCTAATTTAACAATTGTTTCTTCTAGCTTGCGAACATACGCCTGTTCCTCAGGTGTCATCATGATTGCCGTCTCCTTTCCATTTTATTTAGTTTATCGTACATTTGTAAGAGATTCTTAAACTACTGGTGAATAGTTACATGCTTTTTGCAAGTAGCAAAAAATGCATAGCTCACTACTATGCATCTTTTACTTTAAAGCAATAGAATTCATTTATGAAAAGTATCGTCACTTATTCATGAGCGCCACACGATATTGCGACCGCTTATCATCAGGAATTTTCAGTGCCACCATCGCTGCATCAATATCAAGATTCATTGCAGCCATAAGATTCTTAATCATTACCAGACTCGCAGAATCCCAGCCTTCGGCTCGGCCTTCTGCTCGACCTTCAGCTCGTCCTTCTACTCGGCCTTCTGCCTTCCCCTTATTCAATATCTTTTTCGCTGGATAGTCCAATATTTTACCGCCCATAATCCGCTCAACTCCTTTGCGCACCGAATCACTATCACGTGCTAAATTACGCACTACCTTTTTTCCCATATCCAAAATGGATTGCTTCGTATAAGCATCCATTTCACCATTTTCCATCATTTCATTTAACTTGTCGCAAATATGCCGATACTCGGCCAGCAGCATCTGCAGCTGACTTTCATCTTTTTCATAGACCTTGAATCTTCCCTCATGGGTAAAGATATAGAATGGTATTAGGTAGTACAGTTTCTTGTCAAAAATTTCATCTATACCATACTTTTGCACCTTCAGAACCGGTATATCATATTCCGCCATCGTTCCTGGTGTCTTTATCCGCACAAGCATTGTATCTGGCACATTCTCACTATGTCGCAGATAAAGTAAGGCCGAATGCGGGAACGACACCTCCAAGACATTGTCCACGATTTTCCCTTCAGACAATGCTATCTGCGCATCATACTCAAACATACGGAGCAACATGGTATTGTCTTCCGTTGATTGAATTTCATAATGATACTTTTTGGTGACAGCCCCCTTGATGACGCAGAAACTCGAATCTGTGATGCGCTTTCTCTGCCTGCCGTTTTGCTGTTGAACGTACAACTCATTCGGCTGAAAAACAATTTTCTCCGTGCCATCATAGTGTTCACCGAACATCTCATTTATCACAGGGAGTATCAATTGACTGCAATCGTATAGTAATGTGTGCCCTACATCATCATAGGGCGTTGACGTATATCCCATAAAACAGCCTCCGTATAGTTATATTTTAACATACAGCACGGCTATTTGCCATAAAAATTGTATAGCAGTATGCTTCCAGGCCTGTATGCTCACCTCTTGCACAAACCTCATCTTGATAGCGAATCTCTTTCAGCCGATGTAAAATAATACCTCTTTAGAAACGCTACTAGATACAAATCCACCGTGGTATGTGAGTATCCCACCAAGTCAGCCAGTTCTCCCATGCCCAGTTCCACATGGAGTAAGCGTTCTCGGATTACCTTTACCCGCGAAGATTCATCCTTAGAGTTTAGATATTCCTCCATTCCCCCATGTAATGTTCTATACCTATCTAGGAGCATCTTCAGCCGCTTTAACGATTCGCTGTCACATTCCTCATGATGCTCTAGGAACTCAATGTTGCGCTCCAAAACCTTAATAGTGCCCCTACCTTCCGATATGACCATACATCCCGTTCCGGCAGCTCATAGTTCATCAACTGGGCAATCTCATTTAGGAACTTATCCCGCCAGCGTTGCAGGCCATTAATATGGACATGCAACTTACATCTGATTGCAGTAAAATTCCGCCTAAGCTTGTACTTATCCCGCAGGAATATCTTTTCCTCATGGCTGGCCTCTGCAATAACCGCCCCTACAATTATTTCGCAGCATTCTCTGGATAACAGCCGCATCTGTAGCTTCTTAATGCTTTTGCTGTCGAGATTATCCCCATACAGCTTATTCATCCAATCCTTCTGTTCTTCGCTCAGTCCATCATCGCGGTAATATCGTTCCAGTGCCTGTCTGGCCAGGTACAGCCTGACCTTAGGTGATGCTTTTCTCATAACGTTCCTTTCCGGCAGAGGATGTTAATTATTAACATCCTCTGCCCATTTCAATCTATTTGCTAAGCAGCATCTTTCGTGCTGTACTTTCTATATGCCACTTACAGGGCTTGGTGCCCATACGGCAGCCATTCTCCCTTTCTTCCATCGCACATCCCCGACAGGGCGTGTTACTGGCATCATGCCGACCCTCACAGTAGGTCATCAGCATATCAATGCTGGTCATGAACTGGCTCTTTTCCGATGCTCTGCGAACCGTCATTTCACTGCCTGTTTCGGATAACTCTGCGGCAACATTTGATTCAGTTATCTGTTGCGTCTCATGTTTAACCTTTTCAGCAGGAAGGTTCCCGTCATCACCTTCTGCAGGACTGTCACCATCTTCCGGCTTCTGATGGGCGCCATCCTCCGATGATATAACGGGTGCTGAAGGTTCTTCTTTCATTTCTACCATGGGCACGGAAAACAGCTCTTCTTTCTTTTCCTTTATTCCCTTTACCGTTATTTCCTGCCCCTGCATGGCATCCATCAGTTTCTTCTGCTCTTCATCCGTAAGATTCGTCAGTTCATAAGCAGCTGTTTCCTTCATCTCGCCACTGTCTACCATAGTCAAATACTTTGGAAGCACATTTTTCATGGCCATAAGCCTCTGTAAGCGGCTTTCCGTCATGCACAGAAACTTTGCCAGATAGCTCCGGAAAGGCCCTGTAACAAAGCCCCCAGCATAATCCGCATCATAATCTTTGCGCAGGAGCCTGCTGATGGTTTCAACCTCCAGTATCTTCTCAAACATCGTCCGGTATTCCCGTTGCCCCAGATTCGATGAGCTAAGCCACAGAAGTTCCATATCTTCTGCGCTCTTATTCCCCACTGCTTTGAAGGTTACCACGGAACAAGGCACTTTATGCGGTATTTTTTCCCCATCCCTAATAAGATCCAAAACGGCTTTCCGCCTTCTATGACCAGCTACCACCATGTACTTACCCTTGCCAATAGGTTTTACGGTTAGCTCTTCCACCTTGCCAGTGGTCTTGATAAGATTCTTCAGCCGGTCAATATTCGACATACTGAAGAAATTTTTGGGATTCGGCTCCAAATCATGTACGTCTATGTCTATATGCCGTTCCACGAATACAGCCTCATCTTCCCGATTTTTCAAAAGCTTTTCCAAAAGCCCTGCTGGTTGTTTTTTCACCGTCATCACGCTCCCAACAGATAATCCACAAAATCAATCATGTCCCGCGCAAACATGCATCTTGGGGAATACTCAAATATGGTCTGCAAGCGGTTCGTGGCTGATTTCACCCTTATACGGCCATCGGTCTCTGCCACGCAATCTAAGGCGTTCTTCAGCTGCCATTCCTTCCCCGATTTATCCATTTCTCGCAATTCCACGTTGACATCTGCCAGACCAAAATCTGCACGAATCAGGTCAATCCCCTTATAACGCGTGTTTTCCATGGCTTCACCGGCCTCTACGCGTTCCAGAAGGACATCCGCTATGGAATACTTCCCCTGGCCTCCAAAGAACTGGGATACGTTGCCCTGCTCATCGTTATCTACCACAAGCACTCTGGCACCATAACGGTCATTCAGAACATATGCCATATTGGCCACAATTGTCGATTTACCTACGCCACCCTTTGCTATGAAAAGTTCCTCAACCAGCCGAAAAAAGCACAGAGATACCCTACTGTGTTGAGACCTAAAAAAAAATATGCAAGAGCTGCTTCTGCGGCATTAGGAAGCCCACCCAACTTTGTCAGTTGCTTCAGATGATGGGAAATCTTTTTCTCTCGATTGAATCGAGCATAGAAATCCTCGCCTAAATCCACGAATCTGGAGCCATTTTTGAGGATGTGGTATATCGCTATTAGCATACTGTGGGCCACTGCAACAGTGGCTCTGTTTGCACCTCGACGTACGACTAGTCTTTCATACTGTGCACGGAAATAGGATTTGCATCGCTTGGCAGATTTAGCACATTGAATCATGGTGGTTTTGAGGGTTTTGTTTCCTTTTACAGTACGATGTCTGTCTTACGTCCAGGAACATTTTTGATATCTCTGGCGTTAGCCACAATGACCTCAAGCCCTGAGAGTTCAAAAATGTTGTAGAGTGGTTTCCAGTATGAGCCAGTGTTTTCCATGGCAATCATCTGACACTTGCCATCGAGAAGCCACTTGGCCATCTCTCGAATATCATCGTTATTGCTGCCAAAAGTTCTGATTTCCTGCTTCTTGCCGCATTTGAAGCAGCAGACCAAAACCTTTTTGTGCACGTCAATCCCACAACAGCGTTCGTACAATACTTCCATGAAAGACACCTCCATGCCTAATAGTACGACGTGGCCTCTACATAACAACTCATTTTGCTATACGTCCTTATGGTAACCGCAAAATAATACGGTGTATGTAAATTTTTCCTCCCGGATGAGATAATTGACTAAAATAAGCCACATGAAAAAGCTGAAAAACGTGAAAAAGCCATTTTAGTCAAAATTTGTCCGGGAGTTTTTTGTTATGACTCAAATTCAGCAACTCAAGCAGCAACATTCTTTAGCATCCTGGAAACAGATCATCCTTGCCCAACAGAACAGCGGGCTTACTGCCGCAGAATATTGCCGCCAGCAGAATATTAAGTACAATGCCTTTTACTATTGGCAACGCAAAATTCGCGAAGATTTTGCGGCTTCTGCACTTCAGATCCCCCAAAAGGATGCGCCTGCTCCTGAATTTGCTACGTTGGCAACCGCTACCGTTACGGCCACAGTTCAGACCGCAACTCTGCCCTCTATGCTGAAACTTTCCTGTGGTCCCGTAAGCTTAGAAGTCAATGAGCAGACATCGAGTAAATTGCTTGCCAGAACGCTCGCTTGTATCAAGGATGTGTTCCCGGTATGCTAATCCGTAATCTTACAGCAGAGCATGTCTATCTGGCGTGCGGTCGAACGGATATGCGTAAGTCCATCGACGGTCTTGCCGCGTTTGTACTGTCGAAATTTCAGCTAGACCCGCACCAACCGGCTTTGTTCCTTTTCAGCGGCCGCCGTAAAGACCGTATCAAGGGACTGCTATGGGATGAGACAGGATTTCTGCTGCTCTATAAGCGCTTGGAGAATGGCCAATATCAATGGCCGGATACGCCGGAAGACCTACTGGAAATTTCCGAGCAGCAGCTTCGCTGGCTTACCGAAGGATTGTCCATTTCACAGCCCAAGGCTGTACAAAAAGTCGCTGCAAAATACAGCTTTTAAGTTCAAATTGTGCATAACATCTGCAAATCTGTGGATAGCTCAGCCCGCGTCAGTACTGACTTCGCGGGCTTTTTGTGGTATAATGGAATAAAGAAAATCAGGAGGTTTCCCATGACAGACATTCGCGAACAGGAAATGCAAAACCGCATAGATTCGCTGACCTTGGAGAAGGAAAACCTCCGCAACGAAAAAATCTGTCTCAAAGAACAGATTGCTCAGTTGAAAAAGTTGGCTTTTGGCTCACGCTCCGAGAAAACCAAAAAGGTTTTGGGTGAGGTCGAAGAAATCAATCTTTTCGACGAAGCTGAGGTCGAGGCAAAAGGCAGTGCTGGCAAAGTCCATCGCCTCGCCGTCCAGCGTGGCACATGTCATCGCACAGAAATATCAGTTTTCCATGCCGCTTTACCGGCAGGAACAGGAATGGAAATCCATTGGCATAGCCCTTTCCCGTGCCACACTGGCCAACTGGGTGATCCGGTCAGCAGAAGACTGGCTTATGCCGCTGGTAGATTGCATGCACGCAGAGCTTTTGAATCAGCCGGTAATCCATGCAGACGAAACACCAGTACAGGTACTCAACGAAAAAGGGCGGAAGAATAAGACCAAGTCTTACATGTGGGTGTATACCAATGGCGAATTCGTGAAGGATGGACGGCAAATACGGATCTATGAATACCATCCCGGCCGGAACGGAGGCTTTGCCGGGAAGTTCCTTGAGGGATATGAGGGCATCCTCCAAACAGACGGGTATGCCGGTTATGAGCAGATTCATTGCAAGGAACATGCTCTCTGCTGGGTGCATGCCCGCCGCTACTTTGTGGATGCTATTCCGGCAGGAATTTCGCAGAAGGCATTCAGCCCAAAACCTTATCTAAATCAGCATTAGGCAAGGCGGTTAACTATGCCCTGAATCATCGGAACGGGCTTAGTGCCTTCCTGACGGATGGCAACATTGCTCTTTCGAATAATATCTGCGAGCGGGCTATACGCAACTTTACCATCGGCCGCAAAAATTGGTTGTTCAGTGCCTCACCGAAGGGCGCATCCGCCAGCGCTGCCGTTTACAGCATCGTAGAAACGAGCAAAGCTAACGACCTTGAGCCATTCCGCTACCTGACCTATTTATTGGAAAAACTGCCCAATATAAATTTTAAGATACATCCTGAAGTGCTAAAAGATTTTCTTCCTTGGAGCAAAGAAGTTCAGCAGAAATACAAATAAAGATGAGCCTGACCATCTATACCGTGGTCAGGCTCGTTTCAGCTATTGATAACACCGGATGGTTTATCGCTTACTCCAAATTAAATCACACTCCAAGTGGGCATTTCTAAGCTGCAACCTAAAAACGGCAGCAGCAAAAAATTGTTACTACCGTTAAGGTCTAACTTTATGGGGTCACTAAATTCATACGGGCACCAATCATATCGACCAAAATAGTTCCATACATATTTATGTCCCCCATTCAGCATTATAATTATATCTAATTCACTTCCGTACAGAAATTATGTCAAAGCCTAGGCCTACTTGCATGAAAAAATTTCTAACAGATAAGTCTGATAGAGGAATGACTCTAGGAGGTTAGCTTTGCTTGTTTCCACTATAAATATATACAGCAACGCTAGCGGCTTCACCTTTCGTTGATGCCCTGAACAACCAATTCTTGTGACCAATTGGAAAGTTACTTCATCTAACGCAAATATTTCATTGATTTTCCAAACAGCCTGCCCTCTTATGGATTCAGCATCTTCTTCCTACAACGGTCCAGCTGGAATGTTATCCTAGAATAGGAGCTTAGTATAATTGTGTTGCTTTCCACCACCTAACAAGTGAATCTCTTCTCAAATGCATTCCATCTATAAAGTCCAACTCTTTCATGTGCATATCCTTAGGATTATAACTCCCTAGCAAAACTATATTGTGCCTGTGAGCAAACTCTACGAAATAGTTCTGCGCAGCAAGAACGCTTTCATATCTAGGGTTGTTACACAAATAATCATATACATATGGATGATAAGGTGGCAGATAGAAAACAACTTCCAGACCTCTTTTTTGCATATCTTGTATCAACATGGAAAATTTATGCTGCAAGTCAGTATCTAATTCTTCAAAATCTTCCAACTGATAAACTTTATTTGCTACATATTTTTTAGCTTCTTTTTCTACATCTAGATTATTATCTTTTTGAGACCAAATTCGCGAACCATCAGGGTGTATTATACTCCATCCAGGTGGTAACGGTTCTTTTTCCTCCCACACTTGTAGCGATTGCTGTTTTTTTCGCCAATTTTTTAAAGATTCCTTCGTATATTTTATAGATAATAATTGTGTCACCCCATCATATCTATAAGCTTTGCTCGTCTTCTCCCCCCAATCCTGTAATGCTTTCTCATAATCTTCATCTATAGAAATCCAACGTTTATCTCCATTGCGCTTATTTAATAACCACGGGTCAAGGCCAATTATGACCGTTTTAACATTTCTATCTGCTTTTTCCATCATAATATGCCACAGGGCAATATCGTCCTGTAATACAGCACCCGAAACAGCCAAATTCAACACATCTAGATTATCCACAAAGGCGTCATTGCCAAGCCCCATAATCCGACTAGATCCCATTATGACAACCTTCTTATTTCCACCATCAACCTTGATAACACTCTTCTTAAATAATCGTTCATCATAATTGCTGGTTATAGCAATATTTTCCCCCTTTGCCAGTAATTCAGCCGCCTCTTGGTACCTACCTTCCTCTGCAAAAATCTCCGCAGGATCCTGCCAGTAATTAAAACCAGCCACAACTGATATCGCTATACAAACTGTAATTAAACAACTACAAACATATTTCTTCTCACTTATCATGCCTATCGCCCTCCTCAAAACTGGAAATACAAGAACGGCGAATCAACAGTTATGTACAGAATGCCTGCCACTAATAGGACAATGGTAGCCACTTCCCATTTAATACTTGGAAACTTTGTCCGCATTACAAGTTCTATGGGATGGGGGGCCGCCATCAAAACAGCACCGATAATAACCAACCACAGCATTTTTTGCCCCGGCATCTTGCCATGACCGGCCCAATCAGTCATCGCTAGCAAAACCTGCCAGCCATCACCAATGGATTCTGCCCGAAAGAACACCCATGCTATTACAATAGCTAAGAATGTCCCCCCCCGCGACACAAATGTCGGTATTTTGGTTTTCAATCTTCTCAATCCATGATTAATCATCAGATAAAAACCGTGCAACGCTCCCCACAGTACAAAAGTCCAGCCTGCACCATGCCACAAGCCGATAATTACCATGGACGCAAAAAGATTACGCATCTTCTTTAATTCGCCATGACGATTGCCTCCCAACGGAATATACAGATAGTTTTTTACCCAATCCCCCAAAGTCATGTGCCAGCGCCGCCAAAAATCAATGATATTATTAGCCTGATAAGGCGAATTAAAATTCAAAGGCAGCCGCAGATTAATCATCAACCCTAAACCAATAGCCATCTCACTGTAACCAGAGAAATCAAAATATAACTGGAATGTATAGCCCAGTGCTCCTACCCAAGCCTGCCAAAAAGTTATGGTATCAATATGAATAAAGACTTCATTCACCCAAGGAGCAATCCTGTCTGCAACTAGCACCTTCTTCGCCAGTCCCATAGCAAAGATGGTTATTCCCAATGCCATATTACGGTAATTCAGCGCAAAAGTTTCCACCGCCACAAACTGGGGAATCATCTTCTTATGGTTAATAATCGGCCCAGCAATCAGATGCGGGAATATGGTGACAAATTCACAATAAGTCAAAAAGGAACGATTCTTTGCTTCTCCCCGATAAGCATCCACCAAATAAGCTGTCTGAGTAAATGTGAAAAAGGATATCCCCAGTGGTAGCACAATATGCGGCAAATCAAAAAGATTCTCCCCCGCTAGCTCATTAACCGTCCCCAAAAAGAAATCTGTGTACTTAAAGTACCCCAATAGGCAGATATTGACAGTAATCCCCACAGCCAGCCAAATCTTCTGTCCATTATGCTGTTCCAGCGCCCCCCCTATCATATAGTTAAAACAAATAGAGCCAAACAACAGCGGCACATACCATACATCCCAATAGCCATAAAAAGCAAAGGAAGACAGTACTAGCCATCCAATTGCCCACTGCTTGTTACGCCACTTTCCTAACAGAAAAAAGATCACCACTGTAACTGGCAAATAGAGCAATATAAACCCATAAGAGTTAAATAGCATATTTGACGTATCCCTTCTTATCCATTCAACATATTCTCTTTTCTATGCTTTAATTCTTTTACAATGTCCACAGTCAGTTCATTCTTAAACAAATCAATACAATCTCTAATTTCATCTGCTGACCATAAGCATAACCCCCCCCACTACTTTTACCTACTATATTTTTTTAGAAGCCCCCCCATGTGGACAACGCTATCAAAATTCTCGGGCACAATATCCTCTGGGTCTATTTCGATATGAAAGTTTTCCTCCAAATCTGCCACAATATTCACAATATCAAAGGAGTCAATATAACCACCATGCAACAGATTCACTGTTATATCAGCTGGTATATCCTCATTGTAAGCTCTTAATAATTCCAATATTTTCTGTTCATTTTCACTCATAATCCTCTCTCCTCTAGCCAAGACTATTTTTTAGTGTCACGCGGTCAATCTTGCCATTAAGGTTAATGGGCATACTATCCAGTTTTTCCTTGCGGTTGGGCAGCATATATTCTGGCACCATGTTTTTCAATTGTTCGCTAATGTCATGTCCTTCTACAGTGCCTGTATAAAACAGTACAATTTTACTGCGCCTATCATCATAGACACAAGCACAGCGCTCCACACCGGCAATGGAGGATACTGCCGTTTCAATCTCCCCCAGTTCGATCCTGTGCCCCATGTGTTTAATCTGAAAATCCTTGCGGCTAACGTACATGAGTTCACCATGCTCGTTATATCGAACCAAGTCTCCTGTTCGATAAATCGTTTCAGAATAGCAATCCTGCAAGGGGTTTTGCACAAAAGCCGCCGCTGTTTTTTCTCTATTATTATAATAACCATACGCTAAAGTTGACCCGTAGACACATAATTCGCCCACCCGACCATCTTCAACCAGTCTACCTTTTTCATCCAAAACCAATAATCCCGTATTATGACAAGCTTTCCCTATAGGTACTGGCTCATTATCAGCCAAGTCACGATTCACCTTATAAAAAGCACATATATCCGTGGTTTCTGTCGGTCCATACAAATCTGCAAATAAGCAATCTGGAAAAGTTTTTCGCCACATATTCAACTGTTTTGTTGGCATAACCTCTCCAGCAAAAAGTATTCTTTTTAGCGACGGAACCTCTACCCGTCCTAACGCTTTAAGATTTGCCACTATACATAATGCCGAAGGCACCCAGTATATCATATTTATGTTTTTTTCTGATAAAAACTGTAATAGCTTTACAGGAAAGGAGAACAATATTCGCGGGATAATATAGGTTGTACAGCCATTACGTAAAGTTTGGAATATATCCAAAACAGACATACTAAAATAAAACGGAGTCTGATTTCCTAATACAATATTTTCGTCCAACGCAAATTCTTCCGCACACCATTCCGTATAGGCAATTACTCCTCTATGGGGAATTATTACGCCTTTTGGAACACCTGTGGACCCTGATGTAAAAAGAACATATAATACATCTGTATCCGTTATTTTTTCTGTAACAGTATTAATAGCAGCTTCATCGATCATTAATTTTTGAAAATCCTCATAGGCTGCCACAGGGATATTATCTGCAAACTCCTGTGCCGCCGCGTAATGCTCCCCATCCGTGATGATGATTTCCGGTTGTAAGGTTGCTAGTATCTTTTCTATCCGTGCCTTAGGCATGTCAATATCCAATGGAGTATAAAAATTCCCGCTGTATGCAGCCCCCATAAAAGCAGCTACACATTCCGGGCTTTTCTCCAGATAAATCACCACAGGACGGCGAAAGATATTTTTTTCCATAAGCCCCGCTGCAATCTGCCGAGATTCTTTGCGCAAAGTGCCAAAGGTCATGGCACTTTTTTCATTGGCAAAGGCCACTTTATTAGGGAACTTTGCTGCTGTCTTATCCAAATAATCAGTTACCAAGGTCATCTGCGTGTGTCGCTCCTTTGCCCCATTCTAATTCATAATTTGCAAATTTATAGCACATTCTGCCACCATTATGGAGTAGATCATCCGCCACTATCGAAAAAGAATCGGCAAGAATGAACCCTTTCAAGGTCAAATCTCCCCATTTGATCATTTTGACAATGCCCTTTTCTTCCAACATGCTGTCTGGTGCATATCCCTGGGATGAGATTGCCAAATCCCGCACATACATGGTATAGCTGCGTTCATGGGTAAGTCCCTGCACATCCGTATATGAACCGCAGAAGTTCTTCTGATAACGGTAGGGCACCTGCACAAATTCTTCTACATAGTGCATAAAAGTAAACCCCCGTTGCAAAGTTACATTCAGCAACAGCATCTTGCCACCATTTTCATGCAAATAAGCAAATGGAGAGTCATTGCCCCATGCGTCCGTGTTTTCCAAATTCACCAAAGCTTCTGCCCTATTTCCCCACACCATAAAGGAATACATGGGATGCTTTGTCCGCCGAAAATCCTGCCGGTGTTCCAGTACCCAATTATTCAGGGCGCCTACTTCCCCTGGGGTCTGACGAATATCAAAGCTCTCACCACGGCAAAAAGACCAGCTGAACACTGGAAACAGCAAGGTTCCCTGCGCTCCCACAACCTCCTGCAATGCATCAATAAAGCTATTCAAAAACGCATTCCGCTGGCTGGCGGTCTTAACCCCGCATTTTTTGCGAGCTTCCAATAGCAATAGCGATGCATCAGAAGCAATATAGACCATATCACCTTTTCCGATTCCCGCCTGCTTCATCGCTTCCGGCAAGTTCCCTAGCATTTCTTCATACGCCATTTTACGCATCCACCTTCCTGATTAGCCCTGCCGCTTCCAATTTTGCAGCAATCTCCAGACACTGCCCCACCGGCAACTCTATCCACTTGCTAATATCCAGCAAATCATTGCTGCCGTCGGCATAAGCCAAAAAATCAATGTAATGGAAAGCTCCGGAAGCACGGGAACCGCCTCTTACACTGGTCTTGGGATAAAGTCCGCGCCTCCCCAACTGTGGCTCACACAAACAGGTGGCCTGATACGTGAAATTCCCTTCCAATGCCTGAATCATGGACCGAAGCATATCATAGGATTCTTCCAAAGCCTTTGGTGTTACAAAGTCCATATTGTCCAGTGAGGTATGATACTGAGGATATTCATTTGATTTTGAACGGTACAGGCCGCACACTGGCAAATCAATCCCCGGCATATTGTATTGCCGTTCATCGGAACCACGTTTCAGGAAACTGTACTTATGATATGCAGGATCGATATGCTGCAAAACATTTTGTGCCACCTTATCAGCAAGGGTATTGCCATACTTGCTGGCCACATAGGTATAGGCCAAATCATCGCCCAAGCAGGAAAGGTTAAAACCTGCTACCACCTTGCGTTTCAGTTCCAGATAGTTCTGGCTAAGATAGGTAATGGAGCCAATGGTTTCCGGCACATAGATAAAGCGGTAAGTATACCGATGTCTCCCCTCGCTAGACAATAGTTCTGCCAATTTAATAGAAACGCCTGGCCCAGACAGCTCATTATTCGCCATGGACGGATGGCACACATAGGTGGAAAAGAGGATTTCCTCCTCCGTTTCTCCGGGGATGATGATTTCCCCATATGTAAGGCTGCCCTGCTTTAATTCGCTGTCAATGACAATATGGTAGGTATCTTCCGGCAGGCTCTGCCATTGTTTTTCTGACATACAAAAGCCATAGGATTCCTTGTAGTAAGCGGTTACATAGGGTATGGCTTTTGGAAGCTTAGGATAGGTATGGATAATCCTGGCCAGTTCTTCCTTATTTACATAGACATCAACTGGCAGGGAATAGCCAACCACATGCAGGTTGTTTTCCCGGAAATCCACAATGCGCTCGCCCTTGCTGTTTTCAATATAAGCAGCGCGACAGTTCCATTCTTTAGGAACCTGCCAGTCAAAGGCATGAGTGCCGCTCACCACTTCGTGAATCGTAAGTTTCGGGCAGATGGCCTGCATCTTCCTCAGGGTTTGGCGCACACCATCGCCGGTAATACTTCGGCAATAAGGGAATACCTCCTCCATAAACCGATAGATTTCTTCACCAACAGCCATTACGCTTCCCTCCCGATTACGTTTTGGATATAGGGAACCACTACATCTTTATAAACATCCTGCATACGCATTATAGCTGCCTGCAAGCGGCTACAATTTTCCCGTTCCAGTTCCTGCAGATAATAGTCCAGTTCGGAAAGCATATAGGGATTGGGGGCAAAGTCCCCCTCCTCGTTGCAACTGTAATTTTGAATATCCGGCAGGCCCAGTGCTTGATTGACACCGCCACCTCTTGCGTCTTCTTCAATAAGGATACTGGGAATACGCTGACTTAATGCATAGATATGGGAATGAACCCGATAGCCGATATGCAAATCTGCATCATCGCAAATCTGGAAGCCTTCCATGCTACCAGATAAATCCACATAGGCTATGCCCTGTCCCGTCAGATATTCACAAATCCGGCGGTTGAAGTCCCCGGAGTATTTCGTGTCAATGCCCCCATTAAAGGTAAAGACAATCTCCGCCTTATTAAAACGCATTTTGACAAATTCCACCAGCTCTTTCGTCTGCTGAAATTTCACTTCATGCCACTGACTTTCCTTGGTCACCCCCTGGTCAGAAATCACCACTTTGCGGATGCTTGAAAAATCCAGTGGCTTTAGCTGGCTGTCCCCGAGTTTATCCAAGTCATACCAAGCAGCACAGCCAGTCATGTAGATATTGTTCAGTCCGTTATTGCGCAGCACGGTTTCCGTAATGTAATCCCGGCAGGAAAAACTTCCACCTTTGGCCTCAATCTGTTTCAGGTCATCAATAACATTATCATAAAAACTATATATATGTATATAGTTTTTATTTATATTATTACCATACCAACCATTGCAGAGAAAATGAATGGACGGACGTATAGCTTCCAAATTTCTGAAGAGCGGCTGGGCCTCCCGGGTTAGGAACCGATTATCATACATAGGGCCACCAGCAATGACCACTTTGTCAAATCCATTGATAAAGTCTAGACTCATATCATCCAGCACATGTTTTACCGTAATTTTTGCCTTGGGCAGGTTGGCTGCCAGTATTTCCTTGGCCCGCTCAGAGAACAGGAAATCGCCCCCATTAGTGATGGGACGGGATAAAAATAATATCTTCATAGAATCAGTCCTCAATCATATCCTGGGTCAGGATTTCATCTTCGGGAATATCCACCTTTGCTTTTCTGCCGATAACCCGTTCAATCTCAGACGGCGAAATTCCCGTGCCCGGACGCTTGAAAGTTAGCATCTCTCGGGTAATAACCGCACCTTTAGCAATCGCACAGACCGCTACCAATGATCGACGGGCATTTTTTCGGGCTGCTGCTTCCGTTTCCAAGCAAGAAAGCTCGCCTTTCCCGGAAAGCTTCTGCACATAAGTCACGGCATTTAAGATTTCTTCGGCATCATGGGGATCCATAGCATGATAATGGTCATTACCGGTCAATTTTTTATCCAGGGTAAAGTGTTTTTCCACCACCTGCGCGCCCAAAAGATAAGCCGTCTTGATTACATCACTGTCGTCATCTGGTTTGGTGTGGTCGGAATAGCCGATATAGCACTGGGGGAATCTTTCCTTCAACGTGCGGATTTTGGCCAAGTTTGCATCCTCATAAGGTGTGGGATATTCCAGTACACAGTGCAGCAGAGTGATTTTCTTATCGTTGTACTTCTCGATGGTTTCTACGGCTTTGCAAATCTCATCCTCATTGGATGCTCCGATGGAGAGAATAATGGGCTTGTTCTTTTTGGCCATATATTCGATAAAGGGCAGGTTGCTCAAATCCGAGGAGGAAATCTTATAGACATTCATCAGAGGATTCAGGTAATCTGCTGATTCAACATCAAAAGGTGTAGAACAGAACTCAATGCCAATCTGTTCACAGAACGCATGAAGTTCCTTGTATTCTGCCTCACCAAAATGATCAAATTTCTGGAACAGCTCATATTGGGAAGTCGTGGGCTCTTCGCGGGTATCCCAGTAGGATGGCGATTTCTTTGCCGCCAAAGTTCCTGCTTTGTAAGTCTGGAATTTCACTGCATGGATGCCTGCATTTTTCGCGGACAGCACCATAAACTTGGCGGCTTCCATTAGGGTAATATTGAGTTTTGTTGCTATGTCATAGTAATTTACGCCAATTTCGGCAATCAGCACAAATTTACCTTTTGCCAAGCGTTCCATAATCGTATTATTCATTATCCTGTTCCCCCAATATGATAGTTTTTACTCGTTCAAGACCAGAGCGCAGCTTGCATTTTTTCATCAGCCCGTACATATCCCGACGGATAACTGGCGTATTGACCAGCCATAACAGGGTATTGTATATCCCCTCAAAGGAGTTCCTGCTTCCCAACCCCAGATTGATAAAGCCATGCTTCATGCTGGCAAAAGTATGAGTCATTTCCCGCTCGTTCTGGGATAGTACCACCGCAGGCACGCACATGGAAGCTAGCTCAAAAATAGTCCTCCCCTGACTGGTCAGGGCCAAATCCGCCTGCTTCATGTATTTTGTTACCTGAGGTACATTCGGACGGATATAGATGTTCAAGTCAGGACGATTAACAACACCATTTTGCGCATAGTCATAGCCAATACCGGTAATAAAATAAATATTAACTCCCGGAACGCCGCCTTCTGCTACCAGACCATCATAAACCAGCTTATTAAGATTAGACGGGTCCGTACCTCCAAACATCACGATGATGTTTTCCACTTTCTCAGAAAACGCCTTAGGTCGAGCAATCTGGAACTCGTCCCGCAGGCAGACGTATTTATGGCCACTGTATACCGTTGACCGGTCAGCATCCTTAGGATACAGGGCATTGATTACGGCATCTGCCTCGTCAATGCCTGCCCCCAAGTCTTCGATGGTAACCACTCTGGGCACCTGTTCTTTCAAGTGCCGGATATATTCTGCCGTGGTGTTCAGGCAGTCATTAACCCAGATATCCGGCTGGAAATCCTCGATAATCCTATCCAGCTCCGCATCATCCTTGAATGTTCGGTATGGCAGGTTGGATTCCCTGATTTTAGCCAGCCCCTCAGCAGCAGACTCCTTCGTCAGCAACAGAACCTGATGTCCCAGCATGCTATACGCCAAAGTCAAGCAATTATAGATATGGCCCATCCCCAGTTTTGCATAACCATCTGCACGGAAAATAATCTTCTTGCGCTGGAAGGCATGTTCCACTAAGAGCCAGTCGTTTTCATCGTCAATATCGACGCTTTCCCGTTCCGGGACTTCAAAAACGGAAACCTTCGCCCCCATACGGCTATAAGGCTGGACAGCATCATGGCGGGCAATGACAAAACCGCCGGTCTCAAAATACTGCGGCGGCAATTCCTGACGGTTCAGCCTTTTCTCATATAAGGGATAAACCTCCCCACCATTCTTCCCCCAGCAGAGATGCGGACGATTCACCACACTGATAACCGTGTCATAACCGCCAGACAGGAAATGTTCTATGGCTGCATCCAATGTTTCCATGGTCAAAGTGGGCGAAGTCGGCTGCATAGTGATTACAGCATCGAAGTGATCATTATTTTTTTCAGCTTCGCCCAAGGCATGATAAATAACCGGATCAAGCGTCACCATATCCGAGGACAACGACTCATCCCGAAATACAATCTCCGCTCCAAAGGAAGAAGCCACCTCGGCAATCTCCTGGCTGTCCGTGGATACAATAACCTTGCTTATATGTTTGCTGGACAGTGCTGTATTTATGGCATAGGCAATTAAAGGTTTTCCAGCCAATAGCCGGATATTTTTCTTAGGAATCCCCTTAGAACCGCCACGAGCAGGGATTACTGCTAGTATGGACATTTTTAAACTTCACTCCTCCAAATCTTCCATGGCATAGGATACACTTTGTTACTCAGCCACCAAGTACAGGTTGTCTTAATACCAGCTGTAATTACAGCTGCATAAGATGCTCCAACTGCTCCAAAAAAACTTATAAACATATAGGTAACAATTATATGTATCACACTACAAGCAAAAGTAATCATTGCTAAATATGATGTCTTATTTGAATAAAATATATAATTTACTACGAGATAATATATTGCATTGAATGCAGTTGCTACAGCAAACCCACATATATATTTAGAAGCCTCTTGAAATGTTTCTCCCAGAATATAATCCAAAAAACACAACATAAAAATTGAATATATCCCCGACAAGAATACGAAAGTAGCAATACAAGCATACGTTAATCTTACAATTCCATAACGCTCATCAAGTTTCCCCATATCGACATCTTTTAATTTCTTATATAGCCATGGACTATACGCTTTGTTAAAAGACGAAGCTATAAGTTCTAAAGCTCTTCCTAATGTATACCCTACAGAAAAAATTCCAACCTCACTAATTCCAATCATGTTTGATATAAATATTCTATCTGACGCTATCAAAAAAATTCCACTCAATGCATGTGGAATCAAAGGCACTCCCCATGATATACCTTTATACATGTATAATTTGTTAAACTGAAAGCGTAACAAATTATAACGAAACAATATTATAACAGCTATTGACATAAACATCACAGCAGTTACCAATTGAGCTATTACAACTCCCTGCCAATTCATAGAAAGAATAATTACCAACGATAGAGAAATTATCATACAAGTACCAGTTTGTGCTATTTTAAACAATGCATATTTTTTTGCTTCACCTCTAACCTGCTGAAAATTTTGCAAAATTTCTATCACAATATTTGCAAAGCATATTACAACGATCATCCACAACCAATCCAATGGGAAATTAGTTATTTCAGAAATAACACCTTCTATTAGTCTAGTCAAAAAAAGAGCCATTACAAAAACAAATACAATAATCCAACATACAGTGGAAACTATTTGTGCGTAATCAGTTTTCTTAAAATATGATACTGTAACAAACCCAGTTAGGTTTAAGCCAATAAAAGGAGTGTATATCCCCAATAACACAGTCAGCATTGCTGTCACACCATAATCATCCGGTGACAAAAATCTTGTCAATACTGGCATTAAAAGAAATGGTATTCCTGCATTCACAGCATTACCAACAGTATAAATACCAACATTCTTCAGCAAGCGACTTCTAAGTTTATCTCTCAAACTCATAACAGCATTTACTTACCCGCCAACTCCACAATTTTATCTGTCGCATTTTTTAATGCATTAGGCTTAAAGAAGAAATCTCCATCCACGCCACAATTTGCATCATTTTCCAATAAAAGTCTTGCTATTTCTTCACCACTACCAACCATTTTCGCATAGCCTTTTTCGCATAAACGTCCCATATATTCATCAGAATAAACGTAATTCAATATATAAGTTCTCAGTCCATATCCCAAGCCCTCATATAATGCAGTTGAGCAAATGCCTATCTGTATATCACTATTAGAAAATTCTTTATATAATAAATCAGCAGGATCATCCACTAATTCAATATTTTCATTGTCCCAAATAACATCATCTTTTATCGATGATGATGATTCTCGCGGGTGTAATTTATACACAATGTGAAATTTTACATTTTCTTTTTTTAATACATCTATCATTCGCTTTATATCATTAAATAACAAGTCGGTATAAGTATGTTGTGATAAAACCAATATTCTTAGGCAATCATCTTTTCTATCTATGTGCGAATATTTATTTATCATTTTATCAAAATAAGGAAAGCCTATTGAAACAATATTATCGACAGGCTGTATGAACCTAGCATAACTACGCCAAAAGTCAGAAAAAACAAATAAAAAATCTGGCGCACATTTCAATCGTCTTTTTTTTAGGAAATTATATCCTATATGACCTGGAGATATAACACCATGCTGAAGTTCAATAATTTTTATTCCCAAATCATGTGCTACCTCATTCATTATCATTCTACTTGCTGAATAGCTACACACCTCTACCAACACTTTAGGTGAAGTCCGCTGCAGAAACGATCTTAATAACCCTTTTCTCGACCTCCAACGAATATATAATATTTTGGACCTTTTTACTATTGTATGTAAATCAAATCCTGTTCCATACCTTTTCAGCATCATTGTATATATTCTTTTACATTCATCCTCCACACAATCAAGTATTTTTCTTTCAGATAACGTATATATGCTATTTAGTAATGTAGGTATAACATCCATATAATCAAGTTTAAGCAACGCCTTCGTTTTTACAGGCTCCATGTGTCCCCATTCAATTTCATAAATAAATTCTGCTGATTGTACATTATCTCCCATCTCTGCTATAATATCATCAGTTATTCTACATTCGTATTTACCTTCATCATCATTTCTTGTTTGCCCAGTAAATATTAGTATATCTTTTTGTTTTGCTTTCAATATTGGATGGTTATATGAACAATTCTTGATTACTTCGAATACTTTTCTAAATGTAATTTCACTCCTCCTCAACTTACTATCTTCTATATTTTCATATACTTTATGTACCATGTTTTCATAGATATCAACTCTAATATAAGCCCACCACTGCCAATTATTTATTGAGCACTCAAACAATCCATTTTCTTCCTCAAATAACAAAAAGTCATCTATACAGAATTTCTTCATGTACTATTCCCCTTTAGACTCAAGCACTTCATTCCAGTTTTATAATAAGGATATAATAAATAATAGACAAAAACTACATCTAGTACGCCATTAAAATTAGTGTAGTCAAAATTCATCCTAAATATAATACCTATTAAAGGTATCAATAAATAAACCTCTTTCCTAAAATAAATTTCCATTATAGTTATTTCTAACATCATAAAAATTATCATAACCATGGCTAACCCATATTTAGCATGTAATTGCAGAAAAGAATTATGTAAGTTGTTCGCATACATATCAAGATAAAACGTATATCTTTGCGGTGCACCAAACAATACATATGTATATGATTCCTGAACTTTAATTAAATATTCTTCCCAAATTTTTGTTCTAACAGACTCCAATCCTCTAAGCTCAAAATTATCAATCATTTTCATTATAATATCATCTGTAAAACAACACACTAAAGCACCCCCTAAAATCACAACTACTAGTCCTAATGCATTTTTATATCGCATTTCTTTACATTCTTTTACCTTTATACATATTAGACAAAACAATATAATAGAAAATGTAATTATTCCACTTCTCCCTATAGAAAATAAGCAAACAAGCCATCCTATAAGTACACTCCATATATGAATATCCTGCTTGTTTTGATACGCACTTATCACATATAACGTCCATAATTGCAGTTCATAAACACTTATGTTATTTCTACTGGATTGCATTACTAAATTATCGACCCCGCCCGCATATACAATACAGGCTATAAATATAACGGACACTATATAATATATCATCTGTATAAGTCGAAATGAACTTTTGAAATTTAACAGCAATAATCCCACGCTCATATAGCTAAGTGGATATGCCAATTCATAAATATCTGCATTTTGATTTACAGCAATACTTATCGCACCAAAAATCGTGTATATAAGAAAAAATACAACAAACGGCATATTCCTTATTCCGTTATTTATTAGACAACATATCAATCCAACAACGCCAATTCCTAAAAGCAAAATATTTCTGAGCATAAATGAAGAATTCAACAAAAATGTCCCTATTTCAACAAACACAAACAAAGATATAATAATATCCTTTATTACATTTATACTTTTTCCATTAAGCCCACACATCATTAACTCTCAATCCCTAAAAAACATATCTCTTGTATAAACCTTTTCATATACATCTTCTAATTCTTCATTCCACCTATTAGCTACAATAATATCACTATTATTTTTAAACGCATCCAAATCATTCATTACCTTAGAATTAAAAAAAGATTCTCTATGAAGCATCGGTTCATATACAATGCACGCTATTCCTTTAGCTTTAATCCTCTTCATCACCCCTTGAATCGCACTAGCACGAAAATTATCCGAACCCGCCTTCATCGTCAAACGGTATATCCCAACCGACTTAGGATTTTTGGCAATAATTTCATTTGCAATAAAATCTTTACGAGTTCGATTTGCCTCAACAACACCAGCTATAAGATTCTGAGGAACATCTCTATAATTTGCAAGCAATTGCTTGGTATCCTTAGGGAGACAATACCCGCCATATCCAAAGGATGGGTTATTATAAAAATCACCTATTCTCGGATCCAGACAAACTCCTTTTATAATTTCACATGTATTCATCCCTCTAGTCTCTGCAAAAGAGTCTAACTCGTTAAAATAAGCTACGCGTAAGGCTAAATAAGTATTAGCAAATAATTTAATTGCTTCTGCCTCTGTAGAGCCAGTATACAATATCGGGATATCTTTTTTCACCGCACCTTCTACTAACAACTTTGCAAAATCATGCGCTCTATTTGATTGTTCTCCTATGATTATTCTTGATGGATACAGATTATCATGCAAAGCCCTGCCTTCCCTTAAAAACTCTGGAGAAAAAATAATATTATTAGTTTTGTAGAGTTTTTTTACTTTAGCAGTATATCCTACTGGTACTGTAGATTTAATAATCATTACTGCATTTGGATTAATAGACAATATTTTCTCTATTGTTGATTCTACTGAGGATGTGTCAAAAAAATTCTTATCAGGATCATAATTAGTTGGGGTTGCAATAAGCACATAATCTGCGTTATCAAATGCTTCACTAGGCTCTAGCGTTGCATTAAAATCAATGTCCCCCTTTGCTAAAAATGCAGAAATCTCCTTATCTACTATTGGAGACTCCCCCCTTTTTAACATTTCTACTCTATCATTCACAATATCTAATGCAACAACTTTATTATGCTGTGCTAACAGAACACCATTGGACAAACCAACATATCCTGTACCTACAATTGCAATTTTCATATTAAGCTAACATCTCCATAACATTATTTTAACCTGAATATCTTTATACACCCCCACCAGCATATATGCCATACTGATGTAAGAATAGACAACTCCTCTATATCCCGATATAGCTGCCAAGTATATTTCAGCAGAGATATTTTATTGCTTGATATAGAGTTATTTCTTAACCGATATTTCATTAATACTTCAGAAAATCCATATATATACTTCTCTTTCTTTAGCATAGCTAGCCACAGTGCATCATCATTTCTCTTACGAATGTTAGGAACCTTAAACTTCCCCATTTTACTCACATCATATATAACTGTTGAATTCCCCACGGGGCAATCAAGCAGCAATCGATTATAGTTCGTCTTAGGAATTACTTTAAGGACTTTTTCCATCATTTGTCCATCTTCTGACATATGTTGATAAGCTGTACAAGTAAATGCATAATCATTGTCACACATGAAGTTAATTTGCTTCTCCAATTTATCAGGCATCCACAAATCGTCACTATCTAAAAACGCAATGTACTGACCGGTTGCTAATTCCATAGCCTTTGTTCTAGCCACAGCCGCTCCACTGTTTTCATCTAAGCAATAATACTTTATTCTGGAATCTTGTTTCTGATACAATTCCACCACAGCTTTTGTATTATCTGTAGAATAATCATCCACAATAATCATTTCCCATTTTTTATAAGTCTGACTCTGCACAGATTCTATCGTCTCGGCAATAAATTTACCGCAGTTATATGTCGGTGTAATAATCGAAACTAAATCTTTGATGCACATTTAACTACTTTTCTCCTCATAATTATCTATAAGCTCATTTGCCTCTTTTTTGCTTTCTCGGTACTCTATATCCCCTATTAATTGTTGTCGCAACAACCAGTCTCCATAATCCTCGCTGGTTTCCATACCATCTGTGGCAATATTTTCCTGATTGCCGACCTTGAATATTGTCCGCCAGATTATACGCAGGTCTTCTTTGAGATTGATGTTCTCAATATATTTGAGGTCATAGGCAAAACGTTTTTTCCAGTCGATATTGTTTCTACCGCTGATTTGAGCAAGGCCAGTAAGTCCCGGTGTTACATCCTGACGGTGCATTTCTTCTTCCGTGAAGAAAACCATATCACGGACAAGTTGCGGTCTTGGGCCGACTATGCTCATATCGCCTTTGAGGATATTCCATAGTTCCGGCAGTTCGTCCAGACTGGATGCTCTCAATTTACGTCCGAAATCGGTCATACGCGCTTCATCCGGCAAAAGATTGCCATTTTTATCTTTTGCATCTGTCATGGAACGAAATTTATATAAGCGGAAAAACTTGTTACCTTTACCCGGTCTTATTTGTGAAAAGATTACGGGGCTACCAAGATTTTTCTTTATTTTCCAAGCCAGCCATAGTAACAATGGACTTAGCACCACTAAAGCCAATGCTGACGCTATTATATCCAGCAATCGCTTGCCGTATTTCTGATACAAACAATCACCTCATCGATTCATTCAAAACATCTGTGAATCACTTCAATTATTTTGTCCTGCTGTTCAGTTGTCATCTTATTGTCACTTGGCAAACATAGCCCTCGATGAAATATATCTGCTCCCACATCAATGCCACTGCCTTCAATATAGGCATTGCTTTGACCACGGCCGTTGCCTTTTTTGGTGATAAAAGCATTTGTCCGATAGATGGGCTGCATATGCATGGGTTTCCAAATCGGACGACCTTCAGCATTGATAGATGCAAGAGCATCCAGAATTTCCTGTGGCGAGCTTTTGCCACTTTCGTGTTTGTAAAGATATTCCTGTTCGCCTCTTACCTGTGGTGCCATGGCGTCCTTATCAATAATCAAGCAGGACAGCCAGAAGTTGGGCTGGCTGTTTTCTTTGTCAAAAGGATTCATTTTGATGGGTAAATCAGCAAGGCCCTTTTCATAGCGCTCATAAATCGCTTTCTTTTGGGCAATATGTTCATCCAGATAGGGAATCTGACCGCGGATAATGCCCGCGATAATGTTGCTCATACGGTAGTTATAGCCAATTTCTTCATGCTGATACCATGGCGCGGCTTCACGGCTTTGCGTTGACCATTTTCTTACCTTTTCAGCATCTTCTTTGCTGTTGGTCAGGAACATACCGCCGGAAGAACCGGTGATGATTTTATTGCCGTTAAAGCTTATGGCATTGAAATTGCCTAAGGATCCCGTTTCAACCCACTCACCATTCAGTTTGTATTTTGCACCTAAGGATTCAGCGGCATCTTCGACAATCAAGGCACCATGTTTTTCGCAAATATCTTTAATCTGCTGCATTTTGCCGGGTGTGCCGTAGAGATGGGCAATAATCACCAGTTTTACATCCGGATAAAGTTCAAAAGCTTTTTCCAATGCCTCGGGGCACATATTCCATGTGCCATATTCGGTGTCGATAAATACGGCTTCACCGTCTTCATAGGCTACTGGGTTGATACTGGCGTCGAAGGTGCAGTCGGAACAAAACACCTTATGGCCCTGCAACGTGCCTGCGTTTGGTCTTGCCTGTCCGTAGAGTTTTTCACCTGCAAGTTTGGTGGCTAAATGCAAAGCTGCTGTGCCTGCGGACAGGGCTACGGCGTATTTGCAGCCGACATATTCGGCGACTTGTTCTTCAATAGCATTTATGTTGGCCCCAACGGTGGATACCCAGTTGGTGCGGATGGCTTCGTCTACCCATTTCTGCTCGTCACCATGCATGGTTGGAGAGGATAACCAGATTTTATTATTACTCATTGACAAAATGCCTTCTTTCGTGGTAAATGCAAGTTCTTTTACACCTCATCCGCCCCTACGGGGCACCTTCCCCTCTAGGGGAAGGCTGTCAGTTCTCATTTTCTAGTTGCTTACTTTTATAAGTTGGTATCATATGTTTGAGTATTTGCAGGATTACCTGCTTGTCTGTCGTTTCTTTCAATGTTTGCAGGCTTTGATGCAGGTCGTATTCGTCTAAGGGCTGGATTTGTGCCTTGAAGATTTTTTTGTGTTTGGTACTGGTCGTGCCTTCTTCGCTGGTAAGAAGTTCTTCGTAAAGCTTCTCACCAGGGCGCAGACCGGTGTAGAGAATTTTTATGTCTCTGTCTGGGGTTAAACCGTGAAGTCTTATGAGGTCTTCGGCCATGTCCTTAATTTTTACGGGCTTGCCCATGTCAAAGAGGAATACTTCACCGCCTTCGGCCTGACTGCCAGCCTGTAGGACCAGCTGTACGGCTTCGGGAATAGTCATGAAGTATCTGGTCATATCCTTGTGCGTAACTGTTACGGGGCCGCCTGCGGCTATTTGCTTTTCAAAGAGGGGCACTACACTACCGCGGCTGCCGAGTACGTTACCGAATCTGACCGTAACGAATTTTGTTTGGCTGTGCTGGTTGATTTCCTGTAAGACCAATTCTGCCGTGCGCTTTGTCGCGCCCATTACACTAGTAGGATTTACGGCTTTGTCAGTGGAAATCAGCACGAAAATTTCAGCGTGCATTTCATCGGCAAGTTCTGCGACATTTTTCGTACCGAATATATTATTTCTGACGGCCTCATCCGGTTGAATTTCCATTAAGGGCACATGCTTATGGGCAGCAGCATGGAATACCACCTGTGGATGAAACCTCTTAAAGATTCTTGCCATGCGTTCCCTGTCGGTGATATTGGCAATAACCGTATGGTAATTCTGTTCGGGGAATTTACGGGATAATTCCTGATGAATTTCGTAGATGCTGTTTTCGCCCCGGCCTAAGAGAATAATTTCTTTTGCCCCTACCCGGCTAATTTGGCGGGAGATTTCAGAGCCGATACTGCCGCCTGCACCGGTGATGAGCACAGTCTTGCCTGCGATATAGCTGGTGATTTTTTCAAAATCCAACTGAATGGGGTCGCGGCGCAGCAAATCCTCCAGACGGATTCCCCGCATTTCGCCCATCTCGATTTCACCATTGACCATGCTATAGATACTGGGCATGATGCAGACCTGTGCCCCCGTTGAACGGCAGGCATTGTCGATATGGCGAATGGTGTCACCGTCCGCTGACGGGATAGCAATAACTATTTTATCTACTGCTTTGGCTCTTACGATAGTAGCTAGTTCATCTACCCTACCTAAGATAGGAAAGCCTGCCAAACGGCTATTCTTTTTCTTTTGATCATCGTCTACAAAGCCTACAATGTTCGTAGTGACAGCGCTGTTCTGTTCCAGTTCACGTACCAACATCGCACCGGCATCACCAGCCCCCACAATCAAAAGGTTTTGACGGTCACTTTTGGATTCGGTTACAAGATCAAGATTGATTTTGAACATCAAACGGCTAGCACCGATCCCCCCCAAGGTCAAAATCCATGTGATAATAGGAATGCTACGAGGCATATAGGTGCCAGTCATAACGATAATGACAAATATCAACGCCTGAGATAAAGAAACAGCACCTATTAAAGCCACCAAATCCTGCATACGAGCATAATGCCAGATACGGTGATACATACCGTAAAAATAAAAGATAGCAAGACTTACTATCACTATCCATGGAATACAGATCTGAATAGTCGCCAGTTCCTTGGCTGGTAATGTTCCTTCAAAACGCAGTAGGATAGCAAATATGGGCGCGATTGCAAGAATAATTGCATCTATCAATATTAATTTGAATTTATCACGAATACTTTGTAAGAAATTCACGCGTTATCCTCACCCCTTTAATTTTCTTTACGGTAGCAAAGAATTCCGTATCCCAGGCTCAATAATGCACCGACGGCAAATCCTACAACGGCGAACAATTTGTTCTTGGAACGCGAGCCGCTTTCCGTTGTGGGTAGATTTGCTGGAGATACCAGCTGTATTTCCTCAGAATTCATCTGTTCACGAATCCTACTAGATTCCGTTTCTTTTACCAGATTAATATAGATATCTTCCTTAATTTTGGCCTCCCGCTGCAGCTGACGGTAAATGGGGTTGAATTCATCCTTAGGGGCGGCTATAACTTTTTCTTCCGTTTCCATCAAAACTCGTTTAGCATCAGCAACCTGTTTATACAGAAAATCTGACTTCCTGACCTGAATAGCCTGTTTATTGCTGCTATGAATACGGATGAAATTGTCTGTCAATCCCTTGGTAAACTGCTGAGCTTCTTCAGGCGTGCGTCCTTGCGCTGTAATCTTTATCAAATCAGTACCGCGAAGTTGTTCTATTTTTAAACCTTTAGTCAATGTACTTTTCAGAACTGCTTTATCATGTTCACTATCAGGAGCTATACTATCCACTGTAGCTTCAATTACGCCCGGTGATCGTAGCAATTCTACAATACTCATGATATTGATTGTTGTTTGGTTATCGGTTTCCACTTTAGCTTCAAACAAATTGCCAACACTGACATCGCTTCTTACCTGCACTTCTGCTGTAGAACTATAACTTACTGGTTGTATTAGGGGATAAGCCGCCCCCAATACAGCACCAGCCACACAAAGCGCCCCTACCTGCTTTTTCTTTTGCCACAAAATTCTCCCCAGTTTTGTTAAATCTATTTCGTATTCTTGTTCTTTAGTGTCCATTAATGAGTCCCTCGCTCTTTACTCATATTACTAAGCGCATATTCACAGCACTGGCGCACCAGATTATTCACAGATATCTTTTCACGCTCAGCTATTTCGGTCAGCTCGTTCAGTAAGCCAACAGGCAAACGGAAAGTCTTGTTAATCATCTCTTCAGTTTGACGAACTTCAAACATTACGTTTTCTCCTTCAATTTTTATTGCAATCTTTCTCAAAAAGTATACTTTTTGGCACTTTGAAACTCACAAACTTCATTATAACAAATGCATTATGCAATGTCTATTTTTTTGTTACTTTTTTCTATGTAGCTTTTTAAGACTAATGGATGTCATTTTCGATTGTGTAAAATACTTTATTTATTGTTTCAAAATGTATACTTTATGACACTTTGCTGGTATATAAATTGCTATTCTTGCAATATAAAAGGAGCCTAGCTGCCTGTTCGTATTTGAACAGACACCTAGGCTACTATCGTTTAATTTATATTAAATTTTGCAATTCAAAAATGACAGCGCAGCCTTCATGCCATCCACGGCGGCACTCATGATGCCGCCGGCGTAGCCGGCGCCCTCTCCCATGGGATAGAGGCCCTTTACGCCTTCTGCCAGCATGGTTTCACGGCTGCGGCAGATGCGGCAGGGGGCGGATGAGCGAGCCTCTACGCCGGTCATCACTGCACCTTTATCGGCAAAGCCTTTGATTTTGTGGTCAAAGTGAGGCAGTGCACCTTCGAGTGTCTGCGTCAGGAAGTTCGGCAGGCAGTTATGCAAGTCCACGGCTTTTACGCCAGGCTGATAAGTGGGCTTGGTCAGGAACTGGGTAGAACCGGATGTTCCTCCGAGGAAATCTCCCACCGTCTGCACCGGTGCATAGTAATTGCTACCGCCAAGCTCAAAGGCCAGTTTTTCGAGTTTGTTCTGCAAATTCATACCTGCGAGCACTTCCTGCCCGAAATCATCGGGCCCCACCTGCACCAACAGGGCACTGTTGGCAATGCCGGAATCGCGCTTGTAATTGCTCATGCCGTTGGTGCAGACCTGACCTTTAAGAGACGTTGCCGCAACGACCTGACCGCCGGGACACATGCAGAAGGAGTATGCTCCCCGCCCAGTCTTAGGGTCTTTATAGGTCAGCGCATAGTCGGCCACCGGCAGACGGGGATTTCCTGCATCCTCACCATACTGTGCCCTGTCGATAAATTCCTGAGGATGCTCAATACGCACGCCGATAGCAAAGGGTTTTGCTTCCATCTTGAGGCCTTTGCCCAGCAGCATGCGATACGTGTCCCGCGCAGAATGGCCAATACCCATGAAAACATCGTGGCAGGCGATACGTTCCTCGCCGTTGACGATTACCGCCTGCACCTGGCCATTTTTGATTTCCATATCTGTTACCTGCGCTTCGAAGCGCACCTCGCCGCCCAAACGGATAATTTCCTGACGAATGTTTTTCACCACACCCTGCAGCAAATCCGTGCCGATATGCGGCTTATGCAGGTAGCGGATTTCCTCGGGCGCACCAGCTGCGATAAAGGCCGCCAGCACATCCTGTATATGGCTGTCACTGATGCGAGTGGTGAGTTTGCCGTCAGAGAATGTACCTGCGCCGCCCTCGCCGAACTGCACGTTGGAACGCTCGTTTAATATGCCCGTCTGCCAGAAGCGCTCGATAGCCGCCTTGCGGCTGTCCACATCACCGCCACGCTCCAGCACCAAGGGATTCCAGCCAGCCTTGGCTAAGGTCAGCGCCGCAAACATGCCCGCTGGCCCAAAGCCCACCACTACAGGACGCAGTTCCCCCTCTTTACGGGGACGGAAGTTCTGGCTAACCGGCTTAGTCCCCGCCACCAGCTCTACGTTTTTATCCTTACGCAGTTTTTTGAGGATGTTTTTCTCCGGCATATTCACCGTCACATCCAACATATAGACAAACTGGACGGGCGCGCCATGGTAACGGCGGGCATCTACAGCCTTACGCACAATTACCACCTCAGTAACGGCCTGAGGTGGTAATTGCAAGCGTTTGGCTGCAAGTGTTGTCAGGGGGCGCTCATCATCAAAGGCCACCTGCAAATTTTTTATGCGAATCACTTGTAGCTTCACTCCATACTTTTTCCTGTTTTCTTATCCTTGACCACGATATGCACCAGCACATCATGGTTCGTCACCGTAACCCCCGGCGGCAGGGCCAGTTTTACGGTCTTGTCGGTGTTCTGCAGAACATCCGCCAGCGTAATTTTTTCCGTATTTACAGCCGTAAGACCGGAAATAATGTTTTCCGCACCAGCCACTTCAATCTGCAACGGATTCGGCTTGATGGACACCAGTTCCAAATAAGCAGGCAAATCCGCCTCGCTTACGGGATGAATGGTAACGATTTTCTTGGTGAGCCCCCGGGCCATCTGCACCGTCACATACATGGTAGCCGGCTGGATGGTTACGCCGGAAACCTCCTTGCCATCGGCATTGATGGCAGTCAAGGGCACCTGCAGGGCAAAGTCTGCATCATTCTTGCTGGTCAGTCCCACATAGCCGATAAGGCGTTCCACCTCTTTCACTGCCGTGGACGGGCCTTCCACCATGACTTCGGAGCTGGCCTGAGTTACTTTGGCCACCGTCACGCCACTGGCGGGAGAACCATTGACGTTGATATCCGCCCGCACCTTGCGGCGAACAATGGGGTCAAGGGTGACTTCCACCGTGCCGGGCTGCACATCCACAAGTTCAAAGCCTTGGGGCATCTTGACGCGAACCTTATATTCCCCCTTGCCGGACTTAGCCTCCCGCAAGTCCACGCTGGCTTCAAAATTGACATCGCTGTTGCTGACAAAGAGGGAGCGGGCCCCGCGCACGGTAATCTTGACTTTATCAGTCCCCTGGGTAACCTTATACCCCTCCGGCACATTGACGAGCTGCACCTGCGCCGTGAAGCTGCCCTCCGTGGACGGGTTCTGCTCATTCATGACATACCCCCAGAGAATCACCGCGATCAGAACAGCCACAATCTTTGCGGCCAAATTTCGTTGAATCAAACTGCGAAAGCGTGAAATCATTTCTTCTTCCTCCAGTTCATCACCATATCCTTGATGCTGGCAGCAGGCGCTTCAAAGGCAGGCATCAGGAGCTCCTGCAGATACTCGGGGCTTAAATGCCGCATGATATGGCCGTTTTCCGCCACGGAAATGGTGCCGGTTTCCTCGCTGACCACCACAATGAGGGCATCGCACTGCTCAGACAGGCCGATAGCTGCCCGGTGGCGGGTGCCCAGTTCCGTGGACAAGGTGCGGTTCTCCGTCAAGGGCAGGAGACAGCCTGCCGCAATCAGACGATTGCCGCGGATAACGGAAGCGCCATCATGAAGGGGCGTATTGACGATAAAGACATTGAGCAGGAATTCTGCCGAAATCAAGCCGTCAATCCGGATGCCCGTGGCGCTTACATCATTAAGCCCCATATTGCGCTCGATGACCAGCAGCGCACCGGTTTTCGTAGCGGCCAGCTGCTTCACCGCCTTGGTGATTTCGCTGACAACCGACCGGGCTTCCTCATCATCCAGCAGGGCCGAACTTCCCAGAAAACTCCCCTGCCCCAGATGCTCCAACGCCCGCCGCAGTTCCGGCTGAAAGACGATGGGCAGGGCCACAAAGAGCAGGGTCACGGTTTTTTGCAACAACCAGGAAATTACATGCAAATCAAGCCAGCTGCAGACCATGGTCACCGCCAGCAGAACCAGAATACCTTTCACCAGCGTAATGGCCCGGGTGTCCTGGAGCATTTCATATACTTTATACAGAATTGCCGCCACAATCAGGATATCCAGCACATCGAACCAGCCAATGGTGGAGAGAATTCCATGAAATTGTACAGGCAAGGATAAATCAATCGGCATAAAACAAAACTCCCTAGTGTTACACTTCCGTTATATTGCTATCTACTATTATATGAAGAATTCGTGTCCTTTGTAAAGAACTCCTTGTTGCTATTGTAAAATTTTACGCTTTTTTTCTAAAAATAATATGAAAAAAGCCATCCCCAACAGGAGACGGCTCCAAAAAACTTATTTAATTTCGCGAATCCAGCCTTCCGGTGCTTCCACTGTCCCAAGCTGCACACCACGCAGGGTGTTGTAGAGTTTGGTAAGAACAGGGCCCATTTCCTGCATGCCGCTGGCAAATTCGATGGTCTTGTCCTTGGAAACCACTTTGCCCACGGGGCAGATAACGGCCGCCGTACCGCAAAGACCTGCTTCGGCGAATTCCTCCAATTCGGTGAACTTAACCGGACGGTGTTCCACCTTGTAGCCCAGTTTTTCAGCCAGAGCCACCAAAGAGCGGCGGGTGATGGAGGGCAGGATGGAGTTGGACTTCGGCGTCACGATGACGTTATCCTTGGTGACGAAGAGGAAGTTGGCACCGCCAGTTTCCTCAACGTAGGTGCGGGTAGCCGCATCGAGATACATATTTTCATCAAAGCCGTTTTCATGGGCCAGAATGTAGGGGTGCAGGCTCATGGCGTAGTTCAGGCCAGCCTTGATATCACCGGTGCCATGAGGAGCAGCTCGGTCGAAATCGCTGACGCAGATGGTGATGGGCTTGATGCCGTTCTTGAAGTAAGAACCTACCGGCGTACCAAAGAGACGGAACTGATATTCATCCGACGGCTTAACCCCGATAACCGGGCCCGTAGCAAAGAGATACGGACGCAGGTACAGGGCACCGCCGGACTCATATGGCGGAATCCAGTCCTTATTGGCCGATACCACCTGATCTACGGCCTCCATGAACATTTCCTCCGGCACCGGCGGCATAACCAGACGCTTAGCCGAATCGACCATGCGCTTAGCATTCAGGTCAGGACGGAAGGTTACGATGCGGCCATCCTTCGTGCGGTAAGCCTTCAAGCCTTCAAATACTTCCTGGCAATACTGTAAAATACCGGCACACTCATTGAGTACGATTGTGGCATCTTCTGTCAAACCGCCCTTTTCCCAATGACCATCCTTATAGTTCGCCACATAACGCTTGGTAATCGGCTGATAGTTAAAGCCGAGATTTGACCAGTCAATGTTTACATTTGCCATGCTAAAACCCCTTTTCTTTTCCTCAAAGTAACTTCATTCTATTCCTGTAATACACAAATGTCAAGGATTTGCTGGCATTTTTACAAAAAAGATGTCTATTTTACAAGGTTGTTTCTGTTAACAGGACATCTGTTTAGCGGCCTGCCATCTGCTTCTGGCGCAATTCCTTTAGGGCCTGTGCCAGATTTTCCCGGATATCGCTGGCCAGCAGCGCTTCTCCTTTTTCGCCATAGGCAATATCACCGGCCCGGCCATGGAGATACACGCCTGCCAAAGGCGCCAGACCACTTTCCGTCTGTTTCATGAGTCCGGCAATGGTACCTGCCAGCACATCCCCGCTGCCTGCGGTTGCCATGCCGGGGTTGCCCACCGAGGTGAAGAAGGCCATGCCATCGGGATAAGCCACCAAGGTACACTCACTCTTCACCACTAAAATGCACTGATACTCATTCGCCGCTTCCCGCACGATGGGCAGCAGGGATTCGCGAAGTTCCGGCACGGAAACGCCCAGCAGCCCCGCCATTTCCCCTAAGTGCGGGGTCAGCACCGGCACCTGAGGCAACTTGCTTAAATCGTCCGGTGTGCTGTTAAAGGCAAAAATTGCATCCGCATCCATAATCAAGGGCTTGTTGACTCTGGCGGTAAACATGCGGATAAGTTCCTGCGTCTCCATGGCACGCCCCATGCCCGGGCCAATCAATACCGCATCATGGCTCTGCGCAAGTTCCAGCAGGCGGTTTAAGGCCGCTTCGCCGCTGAACATGCCAGGCGTGCTTTCCTCCACCGGCTGAACCATGACCTCCAGCAGCTGTCCAGCTAAGATGGGCTGAACGGAAGCAGGTACGGCAAGGGTCACAAGACCTGCCCCCGCCCGCAGGGCAGAGGTCGCCGCAAGGGCTGCCGCCCCGGTCATGCCGAGAGAACCGGCCACCACCAGAATTCTGCCGCAATTGCCTTTATGAACCGCTTTCCCGCGCAATGGCAAGAGGGTCTGCGCCAGTTTTTCATTCAACAGGGACTGCTGGATTTTTTCACTCTGCAACAGATTTTTGGGAATCCCGATATCATCCACAATCAGCTGACCGGTCATCTCGGCGCCGGGACTCAAGAGGTGCCCTACCTTGGGCAATCCCAACGTCAGCGTCATATCGGCCATGACAGCTACCGTAGAAACCTTGCCGGAATCAGCTTCCACACCGCTCGGAATATCAATGGAAAGCACTTTCGCCCCTGCTTCATTGACTTCTTCAATAAGGCGCAGGACTTTCTTCTTGAGTTCCCCATTAAAACCCGTCCCCAGAATACCGTCCAAGATACCATCGGCAAATTTCAAGGCCAGATGTAGACGGTTCCAGTCCCTGTCCTCTTCGAGGCCGTGTACTTCCAGCCCCATCTTATCACTGGCTTTTTTCATGCGTGAGGAGGCCGTCTTTAAGTGAGCAGGCTCGCAGGTCAGGAAAATCTTGATTTTCGCTCCCATATTGCTGAGATACCGGGCAGCAGCAAAAGCATCCCCGCCGTTGTTGCCGCTGCCAGCCAGTACACAGATGGTCTTGCCGCTAACGCTGCCCAGCAGATGTTCCATGGCCTGGGCTACTCTGTGCCCCGCACTTTCCATCAGCAAAAGTTCCGGCAGGCCGTATTCCTCTGCCGCCAATCGGTCAATCTGCCGCATGTCCTCACTTACTGCTATCTTCATTCTTCTGCCTCCATTACACACTGCGCCGCCCCATATTCCTGCGTATGCGTCAGGGACAGCCAAATATTTTTCACGCCCTTAGTGCGGGCAAAATCTGCAAAATAACCACTTAAATGTACCTGCGGTGCACCCAAATCATCCGGCAATACCTCAATATCCGTCAGATTGCCCCCCCGCAGCCCTGTGCCAAAGGCCTTTAAGACCGCTTCTTTGGCCGCAAAGCGGGCCGCAAAACTCTGTCCCGCCTGCTTGCCCCTGCTCCGGCAGTACTCAATCTCGGCAGCGGTAAAGACCCGCTCCACAAAATGCTGCCGGGCGATGGCCTTTTCCACCCGGGGTACCTCCACGATATCCATACCAATTCCCGTTATCAAAATAACCCCCTGTAACACACAGGCAAAGAATAAGCCGGCTTTCCAGCCGGCTAAATCCTGCCTTAATTAAAACGATGTAGTTGCCATATTGCTGCTTGCCGCTCCATTGGTAGAAGGTGTTGCAGGCGCCGCATTGTTTCCTTGCGTCGGCATACCATCCGCACCAGTATCGGGCTGGGTGACCTTCTTGCCAGCCACAGGCTCATCCGGATTGAAGCGGTAGTTGCGGGCAATGAATATCTCTACGCGGCGGTTCTGCTGTTTGCCGGCGTCGGTTTTATTATCCGCAATGGGCCGGTATTCGCTGTAGCCAATGGCGCTGAACCTTGCAGGATTCAGCGATTTGTCCGCAGCCAGAATCGCCTTCATGAGATTCATGGCACGGGAAGCACTAAGCTCCCAGTTAGAAGGATACTGCGCCGTATTGATGGGCACATTATCCGTATGACCGGAGATGACCACACGCTCTGGCAGGGACGCCAGCATACCGGCTACCACCGGCACAATCGACCTGGCCTGTCCCACCAGCTGTGCTGACCCGGAAGGGAACAATGCCCGCTCTTTGATGCGAATCATCAGACCTTCCTCTGCCAGCTGTGTGCTGAGCTGTTCTTCCAAATTATTCTCTTCAATGTAAGCCTGCATTTTCTGCTGCAATTCTTCCAGTTGCATATTTTCCGATAAATAAGCCTGATTACCCAAATCCTCGTCAGACATGAGTTCTGCCCGGCGTCCTACATTGGGGCCAGCCTTATCGAAGAACGAAGGGCCACCCATATTGAAGGCTGCCGTAAAGGCCTGTGCCAAATCCGCCATCTTCTTCTGGTCTGTCTGAGAAATAGCAAACAGAGCGATAAAGAGCGCCAGAAGCAGCGTCATCAAGTCAGAATAAGGCAGAAGCCAGGCCTCGCCGTTTTCTTCCTCATGGGGTTTGGCATGTTTCTTTTTAGCCATCAAATCACTCCTTCTTCAACCCTTCACGCTCGGACTGCGGAATGAATACCATAAGTTTTGCCTCGATCGCCGTTGGCGAATCACCAGCCTGCAGGGAAAGAATGCCCTCAATAATCATGCGTTTTTCACTGACTTCTGCCTCCGACAAGAGTTTCAGCTTATTAGCCAGCGGCAGGTAAATAACGTATGCCGAGAAAATACCCAGAATCGTAGCAACGAAAGCTGCGGCGATAGCATGCCCGAGCTTGTTAACGTCGTTCAGGTTGCCCAAAGCGGCGATAAGACCAACCACGGCACCAAGCACACCAAGGGTCGGTGCATAAGTACCAGCCTGTGTCAAAATAGAACGTCCTACCGAGTGACGTTCCTGCATAACTGCCAGTTCCGCATCCAAAACGTCACTGACAAACTCCGGATCCATACCATCAATGACCATGCCCAGACCGGTACGGAAGAAGGGGTCCTCAATTTCCTGAACCTTGCCTTCCAAAGCCAGAATACCTTCACGACGGGCAATCTGCGAAAGCTCGATAAAAAGACTCAACAACTCCGACTTTTCATGGAGCGGCGGTTTGAAGAATGTCATCTTGACCAGCTTAGGCAGGGTCTTTAACTGATTCATGTTAAAACCAATAAACAGACAAGAGAACGTACCACCAATGATAATCAGGAATGCTGCCGGGTTATTCAGCGAGCTGATCGGTGCACCTTTGATGACCATACCGACAAATACCGAGATAAAGCCGGCCACCACACCGATGACTGTTGACATTTCCAAGATAAAAGCCCCCCTAACCTTCCTTTGCTATTGAAGGAACATCATCTATTTTCGCACATATACTTGTACCTATTTTGTATAATTCCATACAAAGTGACAAAATCCTACTTTAGCGTCAGAAAAATTTTCCTACTTTTTATAATAAATTTTTATTATTATATCATACATTCATCAAAAGTATGATATAATATACAGGAATAAAACTAGTTTATAGAGAAAGAAGCGATACGATGGAACTTAGACAACTTGAATATTTCCAGATGGCCAGCCGTCTGCGAAATATCACCAGGGCTGCCGAACGCCTCCGGGTATCCCAGCCCAACATCACCGTAGCGATTAAAAAGCTGGAGGCAGAACTGGGCATTCAGCTCTTTGACCGCAGCCAGAAGCAGCTTTCCCTGACGCCGGAGGGGGCTGTCTTTCTCAACCGCGTGGAGCTAGCGCTGCGCAATATTCAGGATGCCGTGCTGGAAGTCAACGACTACAAGCAGCTCCAGAAGGGCACCATCAAAATCGGCATTCCGCCCATGATGGGTGCCTACCTCTTCCCCAAAATCTTCTCCAGTTTCCAGCGCCGCTACTCTCATCTGGAAATCTTCATGCATGAAGAGGGTTCCATGTCCATCCGCGAACAGCTGGAACGGGACGAGCTGGACTTCGGCATCATCATCATTTCCGGTGCCAGCAGTCACCTGCAGCTCCTGCCCATGACCAAGGATCAGATTGTCTGCTGTGTTCCCGAAGACAGTCCCCTTGCCCAGAAAAAGAGCATTTCCTTCAATGATATTGCTGAGGAAAACATCATCATGCTGAAAGAAGGCTCCTTCCTGCGGCAGACCATCCTCGGCAAGATGAAGGAAGAAAACGTCACCCCCAACATCGTGCTGGAATCCAATCAGGTCGTTACCCTGAAGGGACTTGTCGCCAGCGGCGTAGGCATCGCTTTCCTGCTTAACATGGTAGTAGAAGATACGCCTGGTGTCAAGGCTATTCCTCTGGCTGACCCCATTTCGGTTGATGTCGGTCTGGCCTGGAAAAAAGACCGCTACATCTCCAAAGCCGCCCAGTCCTTTATCGACTTCTGCAAAGACCTGCTCAAGGAACGCAAGGCCAACAGCGAAAAATAAGTACAAAAAAATCGACGGTTCAATGCGAACCGCCGATTTTTTGTATGAACCAGCTTATGTTACATAACGATATGTGCCATAACAAAGCCCATGCAGCAACCAGTTGCTACACCGATAAGACCCGGAATCATAAAGCTGTGATTCAGGATGTACTTGCCGATGCGGGTAGTACCGGAACGGTCAAACCCAATGCAGGCAAGGTCGGAGGGATAAGTCGGCAGGAAGAAGTAACCATAGCAGGCGGAGATGAAGGACATAATCATCACCGGGTCCATGCCTACAGACAGAGCCAGCGGTACAACGATGGCGATAGCAGCTGCCTGCGAATTAACCAGCTTGGACGTCAGGAAGGCGATGATGGCATATGCCCAGGGATAAGCCGTTACAGCTGCACCGAGGCTCTCCTTGAGGAAATTCATATGTGCACTAAAGTAAGTGTTAGCCATCCAAGCAACACCATATACGGATACGAGAGCGACGATACCAGAACGGAATACCTGGCTGTTGCCCACATCTTTAGCCTTGATGTTGCAGGTCAGGAGAATCATAGCTGCTACAAAAAGCATAACCATCTGGATGACAACCGTCATTGAGATAGGTTTCATAACGCCCTTGGCATTCGGGAAATGCGGCAGCAAATCCGGGAAGTTACCCAGGCAGGCGATAACGATAATGCCAGCAAAGAAGATGTACATTGCACGATAGTACGTAGCCGGCAGTTCTTTGTCCAGCAAAGATTCCGTATCACCATAAACATAATTGCGGTTTTCCGGATCTTTGATGAATTCCTGGAAGCGTTCGTCATCAGCCAGTTCCTTACCACGGCGGTAAGACCAGAGCGCACCGCAGAGCACGCCAAAGCCCGTTGCCGGAATGGAAACAGCGAGAATCTGGAGCACCGTATAGTTGAAGTTATGTGCAGCGAAGAAGCCGACGATGGATACAACGGCTACCGATACAGGGGAAGCACAGATAGCCATCTGGGAAGCCACCGAAGCCACAGCCATCGGACGCTCCGGACGAATGTTTTGCTTGATTGCGATATCATAGATAATCGGGAACATGGTGTAAACCACGTGACCAGTACCGCAGAGCACCGTCAGGAACCAAGTCGTGAGCGGAGCAAAAATCGTAACCTGTTTCGGATTGCTGCGCAGGAATTTTTCTGCATACTTCAGCATAACCGTAAGACCGCCGGACGTCTGCAAGAACCCGGCGCAGGTTACTACTGCCAAAATGGTGAGCATTACATCAATTGGCGGAGTACCCGGTTTGTACTGGAATACAAACGTAAAAATGATGAGACCAATGCCACTGATAACTGCCAGACCGATACCGCCATGGCGGACACCGAAAATCAAGCAGGCCAGAAGCACCACGAGACCTAATAACATTTCCATAATTATTAATCTCCCTTTCCTTAAAAAATCTTGTTAGCAGATATTTCCCCTTGTGGTTTCTATTCGTCAAAGCCTAAAATTCTCCTGCTATCGCCAAAAAAATTTCATAACTTTTCTAAATAGTGCCAATAAACCTCAAATCTGCTAAATCACTTGCCCATTATACTACAAAGCCTATATATTAGTAAATACTATTTATTATAAAATATTTTAATGATTATTTTTATTTATCTTAACTTAATCAGTATTAATCATAAAACGCCATAAACTTCCAGATATGCGCCAATCTTCTCCAACTTGACATTACCCAAACAAATTCGTTATAATAACTATGTTATTAAAAGCATATTTAAGGCAATGGCGCCTTTTGCGACTCTCCAGTCAACGGTCAGCAGGATAGCTGTCTCTTTTTGACTTGTCAGGCACAAAAGGCGTTTTCTGTTGCGATTATCGAAAAGAAAGAAGGGTACTTATGGAATTGTTAAACTCTATTGTGGATGGCATTAATACCTTGCTCTGGTCTTATGTGCTCATCATCGTTCTCGTAGGCTGCGGCATCTACTTCACCCTGTCTACGAAATTTGTCCAGCTGCGGATGCTGCCGGAAATGCTGCGGCTTTTGACCGAAGGGATTGGGGCAAAAACCGAGAGCGGTGCCATCAGCTCCTTCCAGGCATTCTGTGTCAGTACTGCATCCCGCGTAGGTGTGGGCAATATCGCTGGCGTGGCCATTGCCATTGTCACCGGCGGCCCTGGCGCCGTGTTCTGGATGTGGGTTATCGCCTTTATCGGCAGTGCCACGGGTTTTGTAGAGAGCACCTTGGCACAGATTTACAAGATTCAGCGTCCCGATGGTTCCTTCCATGGCGGCCCGGCTTACTACATCAAAAATGCCCTGCATCAGTCCGGTGTGGCTAAGCTCTTTGCCGTACTTTTGGCGGTAACCTTCGGCCTTATCTACAACTCTGTACAGGCCAACACCATTGCCCTGTCCGCTGCTACTGCCTTCAACGTGCCCCAGTATGTAACGGCTGGCGTATTGGCCTTCTTCACCGGCTTGGTCATCTGCGGCGGCGTACAGCGCATTGCGCAGGTTACGGAATTCCTCGTGCCCATCATGGCAGGTCTTTACATTCTCGTAGCCATCATCATCACCATCATGAATATCGACAAAGTTCCGGCCATGTTCGCCCTGATTTTCCATGATGCTTTCTCCCCGCAGGCTGCTGTCGGCGGCGGTCTTGGTTCTGCCATTCTCACGGGTGTGAAGCGCGGCCTGTTCTCCAACGAAGCCGGTGAAGGTTCCGTGCCAAATGCTGCCGCTACGGCAGATGTCAGCCATCCGATTAAGCAGGGTCTTATTCAGGCCTTCGGCGTTTATGTGGATACCTGGCTGGTATGTTCTGCTACGGCCTTTATCGTGCTGCTGTCAGGCCAGTACACGATTGGCGGCGAACTGACGGGTATCGCACTGGCGCAGGCTTCTCTTGCCAGCATCTTCGGTGCTTCCGCACCTGCCGCTGTTTCCTTCATGATTCTCATGTTCGCCTTCAGCTCCATCGTAGGCAACTACTACTACGGCGAAATCAATATCGCCTTCTTTGAAGCCAAAGGCAAGAGCGGTCTGTTCCTCTTCCGTGCGCTGGTTATCGGTATGGTAGTCTTTGGCAGCATGGCAGAACTTTCTCTGGTCTGGAATCTGGCCGACCTCTTCATGGGTCTCCTGTGCCTCACGAACCTCTACGCCATCAGCCGCCTGTACAAATATGCCAAGGTAACCTTCAACAGCTACCTCGAACAGAAACGTCAGGGCATTGCCGAACCGGTCTTTGACCCGGCCATTCTGCCTGACGAACACGGCATCCATGCCTGGGGTGTTGACCAAGATTAAACAAACAGCATAATCGTGATACGAAAAAAGCTGGCCAACGGCCAGCTTTTTTCGTATCATGCTTTACTTGAAGAACACGGACTTGCCAATAAATTCCCGCAGCAAAGAGTTATTGGGCACATCATCTTCGGCGGTGATGGCATCAAAATACTGCAAAATATCCAACAGGCGTTTTGCTTCCGCCCGCTCAGGGATATCGCGGGGTACCATCTGCAGCAGCGGTTCGGCATAACGCTTCAAAATGCCCAGCTCATAGATAAGCGCGGAGTTGAACATCACATCTGCCTCTTCCTGATAGGGGAAGATATTGATTTCCTCCCCTTCCCGCACCATTGGCCATTGCTTGAGTGTCTTTAAGGCCCCGGAGCCGCGGAACTGATAATCACGCACCAAGCGGCGCATCAGGCGTGCATCTGTCGTGGAAATGCGGTTATGGGCATCGATATTGAGCTGGGTCAGCGCGCTGATGTATATTTTGTACTTGCGGCTATGCGGCACATATTCACTGAGTTTTTCATTAAGCCCGTGAATGCCCTCGACAATGATGGGCTGTTCCCTTGTCACCGCCAGCCGCTTGCTCTCGTCCCACTCCCGGTTCCCCGTCAGAAAGTTATAAGTCGGCAGAACGATTTCCTCTCCTGCCAGCAAAGCCAGCATATGTTCATTAAAGAGCTCTACATCCAGCGCCTCAATGCACTCATAATCGTAATCTCCATTGGGCTTGCGCGGTGTATCTTCCCGATTGACAAAATAGTCGTCCAACGAAATGGACACCGGCAGAAGCTGGGCCGCCCGCAGCTGTACCCGCAGGCGCTGGGCAAAGGAAGTCTTCCCCGATGAGGAAGGTCCGGCAATCAGAATCAGGCGCAGTTTGCCCTTTTGCGTGGCGATATGGTCGGCAATCTGTGCTATGCGCTTTTCCTGCAGGGCCTCCGATACCCGGATAAGCTCACCGATTTCGCCATGGCGATTGATGCGGTTGAGGTCTGGTACAAAATTGCACTGCAGGGCCTGCGCCCACTGCCGGGATTCAGCGAGAATCTGGCTGAGTTTGGGCTGAGGAATGCGTTCCCGCACCGCTCCGCCAGTATCCATATCAGGAATGCGCAGCAAAATGCCCCCCGCTTCCACATCCAAGGCAAATTTTCCCAGACTTCCCGTATGGCCCAGCATAACCCCGTAAAGATAATCGTAAAACTCACCGCACTGATAGAGGCTCACCTTATCCATCTTTAACGAGGAAATCAGATTGGCCTTTTCAATCTGGCGATTGTTCTTAAAAATTTTTATAGCCTGCTCCTTGTCCATCTTCATCTTGATGATGGGCAAATCATCCGCGATAATCTCCCGCATGTGGCTTTCGATATTGCGCACGATATCTTCATTTACCCCGCCGCCAAAATGACGAATCTCACAAAAAATCCCCTTATTGGCACTGAACTGTGCCACAACCTCTGCCGACGGATACATCTCGTGCACGACGGTAAAGAGCACAAACATCACCGTGCGCCGGTAAATCCGCCATCCCCGGCTGCTGTTGAGTTCAATAAAGGAAATCTCACTTGACTCGTCAATTTCGCTTTGCAAATCCCGGATTTCGTTATTGACGAGGCCTGCCACAATTTCGCTGGCGTAATCCTTTTGCGCCGCTTCGGCCAGTTCCCTTAGTTCGATTGTTGCCATGTTAATCCCCCCATCCCTGTATGCAAAAAGACTTAGATATTACTACTATTGTAACACCTAAGTCCTAATTTGGCTATATAATTGTGTGAAAATTACATAAACATGCAAACAATCTTGTAGAAGAGTGCGCCCATGAGTGCCGTACACGGAATGGTCAGCACCCAGGCCATAACCATCTGCTGGGCTACACCCCAACGTACCGCATTGACACGCTTAGCCGTGCCCACACCCATAATGGAGCCGGACACGACATGGGTGGTGCTGACCGGCAGATGCAAAAGCGTTGCCCCGAAGATAACCGTAGAGGAATTCAAATCCGCCGCAAAGCCGGAAATGGGCTCCAATTTGAAAATCTTGCCGCCAATGGTGCGGATAATCCGCCGCCCGCCCATAGCCGTACCCATGGCCATAGCCGTAGCGCAGAGCACCTTGACATATGTGGGAACCTCAAACTCGCCGATATAGCCGCCAGCCAGCAAAGCCAGCGTAATGATACCCATGGATTTCTGCGCATCGTTGGAACCATGGGAGAAGGCCATCATGGCTGCCGAGAGAATCTGCATCTTCTTGAACTTGTGGTTGACTGCCGAAGGGCTGAAGCCGCCGAATATCCGGAACAGTACGAGCATCACAATGCAGCCGGTGCAGATGGCAATGATTGGAGAACCAATCAGGGACAGAACAATCTTGCCAATCCCCCAGAAGTTCAAGCCCTGTTCCCCAACCGACACCAGTACGGCACCGATAATGCCGCCTACCAGAGCATGGGAGGAACTAGAGGGCACGGCAAACCACCAGGTCAGGATGTTCCAGATAATGGACCCGGCCAGGGCCGCAATCAGCACATGCTCATCCACCATCTGCGCGGAACTTACGATATCCGCACCAATGGTCTTGGCTACGCCGGTACTGTACATGGCCCCGATAAAGTTCAGCCCCGCCGCCATCATAATGGCGTAACTGGGATGAATGGCTCTGGTGGATACCGCCGTGGCGATGGCATTGGCCGTATCGTGGAAGCCGTTAATGAAGTCAAAGAGCAGTGCCAGCACAATGACCGTAAAGATTAATAGCTGTAACTCATGCATACTTCATTACCACTCCCCGAATCATATCCGACAGTTTTTCGCAATGATCCAGTGTGTCTTCCAGCTTTTCGAGTATATCTTTCCATTTGATAAGCTCAATGGGGTCTTTTTCCTTGTCAAAAAGATAGGCTACTTCATGACGGTACACCCGGTCGCCTTCACTTTCCAGCTGGGCGATTTTATGGGTGGCCTCCAAAATCTGCGCCTGATTTTTCCGAATATCCTTCAGTAAGGAGAACGCACGGATAATCTCTTCCGTAGCTTCAATCAAGAGTTTCGTCAGCGTAACCGCACCGCTCATGGCCTTGCCCGTGCGGTACATCACAATGCGCTGGAGAGTGCCCTGCAGGTAATCCACGCCATCATCAAGGCCGTTGGCCAGTGCATAAATGTCTTCGCGGTCAATGGGGGTGATAAAGGTCAGGTTAAGCTTGTCAATAATCGCATCGTTAATTCGATCCGCTTCATGCTCTAAATCCGTGATTTCCTTGACCATGTCCGTAGCTTTGCTATAATCGAGCATAACTTCATCCATCATCAGCGCACCCTTATAGAAATAATTGGCGCTGTCCACGAACAAATCAAAGAACTCGCTGTCCTTCTTTTTGAATTTAAACATATTGTTCTGCGTCCTCCCGAAAGAAATATCACATACACACAATTTAACTATAACATCATTTGCCCTAGGGTTCAACCGCAAATTTTCTCAGATTCGTGAAAAAAGACTCTTCCCTTCTATTGTATAGAATGGAAAGAGTCTTTCGTAAAAAATTATTTTCGTTCAGAAAGATTCACAAAACTTTGCGCTGCTTACCACTGCTCCACAGCCTGCAGGGCTTTGAGCACTTTGGCAGCTACGCCGTGCATCTTAGCTTCCGGTACGCAGCAGGCAGCTACCCGCACGCCCATCTTCAGCGGCACCGCAAAAATCAAATCATCATGGAGCTTGTTGCAGACTGCCTGTGGGTCGCTGGCCGGTACCGACAGGAAGAAACCACCGTTATAGGGAAGCGCCGGCAAGCCGCATTCCTTGGCTTCCTTCATGAATACTTCGGCCCGCTTCTGAATGGTCTGATAGAAATTATCCCGCTCCGTCTCATACGCCTGGCGCAAGGCATCATCCTGCTGAATCCGCACCAAGGTAGTCATGGCAGCCCGGTTGATATTGGACCAGGTCGCACGGCTGGTGTACTTGTTGATGTTCTGGAACTCGGTGATGACTTCCTCGCTGGAAGATACCGCAACCAGAGCACCGGTGCGCTGACCATAAGCCGTATAGCCCTTGGACATGGAGAAGGCAAACATCACCAATACATTTTCCGGCAGATTGCTGAACTTCTTCATGAAGCGGCGGACTTCATTGCGCTCACCGGCAAAGTCGATATAGGCAATATCCACCAGAATGCTCATCTTCTTGCCACGGGCCGCATATTTCTTGGCCAAGGCAAGCACATGGTCCCAATCCTCTTCCGTCAGGCTGAAGCCCGTGGGATTATGGGCAGGCGTATTGATGATGACGAGCAGGCTGTCCTGCTCCTTGTAGAGTTCAGACACCTTATTGGCATAAGCCGCCACGTTGAAGTTATTATCTTCATCAAAGAGGGCGTAGTTGGTGAGCTTGCAGCCGCACTCATTGGCAATGACATTGTAAGTGCCCCAGAACCAGTCAGAAGTCAGAACCTTCGTGCCCTGCTCGGCATAGTTGGCAATGGCATGATGAATAGCACCGGTACCGCCAGCCGTAGCACAAGCAGCAATGTAACCATCCGGACGATTGTCGGCAAAGACGAGTTTTTCCACTTCTTCCAGATAGGCAGGCAGACCGGCAATCGGCGCATAACGGAACATGTCTTCCGTTCCCAGGCTGCGGTAAACTTTCTCCACCGTGGGCAGGACAGCCAGACCGCCCTCATCATTCATCATCATGCCGATGGTGGCATTGGTCACTTTATCCAGGCCATATTTTTCAGCCGCCTTATTGCAGGCTGCCGTGGCCCCAAAAATCGCGTCCCGTAACTTCTTATTTGCCGCATGGCTGGCTGCCATTGTCATAAACAAGCTCTCCCCTCTAACTCCATAAACATTTACTAAGCATTAAGTTCATTTCACAGGTACTATAATAACTGTTTCTTTCTGTCCTGTCTACCCATACATGTGTATGTATACAATATTTTTGCGAAATTAACTACAAAACAAAACCTTCCCCGCAGGGAAGGCTGTATTTCTTATTTTTTCGGGAAGAATTCGTCGTGAATGGCATTGACTGCTTCCTTGAGCATAGAGCCTTTCACCAGACAGGAAATGCTGATTTCGGAAGTGCTGATGATGTCAATGTTGATGCCAGCCTTAGACAATGCACCGAACATGCGGGCTGCTGTGCCGGGGTTACCAAGCATACCAGCACCCACAATAGATACCTTGGCCACATCTTCTTCAATGAGAACAGCAACGGCACTGAGTTTATCCGCTACACCGTCCACAACCTTCTTGGCCTGAGGCAGGTCACCAGCAGCTACGGTGAACACCATATCCGTCACGTTCTTCTCAATGTTGCGGATGCTCTGAACAATCATGTCCACATCGATGTTGGCATCAGCCAGAGCCGAGAAAATTTCATGGGCAATACCCGGCGTATTGGGAATTCCCAGAACCGCAATCTTGGCAACTTTTTCATCATGGGCAACGCCGCGAATCACAAAATCTTTATCTTCCATCGTATAATCCTCCCTTATAAACGTACCGGTATCGGTGGTAAAAGTCGAGCGCACATGAATGGGAATGCCGAAGTATTCGCCCATTTCTACAGAACGGGGCTGCATAACCCCTGCGCCAAGACGGGCCATTTCCAGCATTTCATGATAGGTAATCTCGCGCATTTTCCGAGCGCCCGGCACGATACGAGGGTCAGCAGAATATACGCCATCCACATCCGTGAAGATTTCACAGGAATCTGCCTTGAGGGCACCGGCAATGGCGACAGCGGAAGTATCGGAACCGCCGCGGCCCAAAGTGACATAATCCCCTAAGTCATTGGCGCCTTGGAAACCGGTAATGACAACCACCTTGCCTGCATCAAGTTCCTGATGAACGCGTTCCGGCTTGATATCTTTAATGCGGCCCTTGGTGTAGACATCATTCGTCTTAACCCCGGCCATCGGCCCCGTCAAAGATACAGCATCCTGTCCCAAGGTCTTGAAAGCCATGGCCATCAGGGATGCGGACAGCTGCTCGCCGGTAGTCAGGAGCATATCCATTTCCCGTGTGTACTGGTAGGGATTCTTGTTAATGCCCTGCGCCAGTTCAATCAAATCGTCCGTAGTATCACCCATGGCAGAAACCACCAGTACGATTTTGTCATTGGGCTGTTTCTCTCCCAGCACGCGCTTGGCAATATTCATAATCTTTTCCGTGGTCGCCACCGAGCTGCCACCGAATTTCTTTACAATGAGTGCCATAACTCTCCCCCTAAACTTCTTTTTTGATAAGAAACCGCTCCACATGCCGCGGACAGTTTCTTTTTTCGTCTATTTATACGTTTAATCCTAGCATATTATACCCTAAAAAAAGTCACCTGTCTATAAATTTTCACGATTTTATGTAATATTGTTCATTTGTAAAAAACACATTCTGCTAACCATGTTACAAATCACCTTTTTATTTTCTTTTTTCGCCGCAAAAATGATAATTTTTTCGATATTTTAGTTGTGAGCAACCTTTTATTGGACATAAGTCCCTTTTGTGCTATATTATTAGAGATTTATTTTTGACTCGTATTTTTAAGGAGTGTATCATTTTGCAAAACCGTACCATCGGTGTCAGTGAGCGCCTGCCACTGCTCGAAACCCTGCCCCTGTCCCTGCAGCATCTTTTCGCCATGTTCGGCTCTACGGTGCTGGTGCCCATTCTCTTCCATGTGAATCCGGCTACCGTCCTGCTGTTCAACGGCATCGGCACACTGCTGTACCTGACGCTGTGCAAGGGAAAAATCCCTGCTTACTTAGGTTCCAGCTTTGCCTTCCTTTCCCCGGTATTTCTGGTACTAAATCAGTACAGCTACGAAGCAGCCCTGGGCGGCTTTATCGCTGTCGGCATTGTCTTCTGCCTTGTCGGCCTGATTATCAAAGCTGTGGGAACGCATTGGATTGACGTACTGTTCCCGCCTGCATCCATGGGCGCCATCGTCGCCGTTATCGGTCTGGAGCTCATGCCCACCGCCGCTGATATGGCCGGTATTACGGGCAAAGGTGACAGCACCACGATTTTCGTATCGCTGGCTACTCTGGCGATTACGGTATTCGCGTCTGTCGCCTGCCGTGGCTTTTTGGCTATTATCCCCATTCTGCTGGGTGTTGTGGGCGGTTATATCATCGCTGCAGTCTGTGGCATGGTGGATTTGGCCAGTGTGGAATCTGCGCCCTGGTTTGCCCTGCCCACCTTCTATGCGCCGGAATTTAATCTGGATGCCATTCTGATTATCCTGCCGGCAGCGCTCGTGGTTATCGCCGAACACGTTGGCCATCTGATTGTCACGGGCAACATCGTCGGCGCTGACCTTGCCAAAGATCCGGGACTTGACCGTTCCATCCTCGGCAATGGTATTTCCACCATCATCTCGGGCTTCTTTGGCTCTACGCCCAACACCACTTATGGTGAAAACATCGGCGTTCTGGCTATTACGAAAGTGTTCTCCACCTGGGTTATCGGCGGTGCGGCTGTCTTTGCCATCATCCTTTCCTGCCTGGGCAAGCTCGCCGCTCTTATCCAGAGTATTCCGGTTCCGGTCATGGGCGGCGTTTCCCTGCTGCTCTTCGGCGTTATCGCCGCTTCCGGTATTCGCGTACTGGCAGAAAGCAATATCGACTACAACAATCCCTTAAATCTGATGCTGACGGCTATCGTGCTGGGCTTGGGTGTTTCTACCGCCAGCATCACCGTGGGCACCATCACCCTCAAGGGCATGTCGCTTGCCACGGTGGTTGCCATCATCCTCTCTTTGTCCTTCCAGCTTATCGGCAAACTGCATCAGCCTGTGGCTGACGATAATCCCGCTGAGGAAAAATGACACGTATTGAAGTAAAGCTTGACGCCCTGACCCCTATGCCGGTCAGGGCGTTTTTGAAAGCTCACCAAGGCATATCCAATACTATTTGGAAACGCATCAAAAACTCCGGCACATTTGCCATTAACGGTACTATCTGCAATGCCACGCAGGCCAATGTCAAAAACGGCGATATCATTACTTATGATATTCTGCGTCCCACAGATATTACACCTGAGGATTTGCCGCTGGATATCCGCTACGAAGATGAATGGCTGCTCATTATCAATAAACCTGCCGGTCAGCTGGTGCATCCTACCACCAAGGAAAACTCCGGTACTGTGGGCAATGCCTTGATGCATTATTTTGCTGCCAAAGGGGAAGCCCACGCCTTCCATCCTGTCCATCGCTTGGACAGGGATACCAGCGGTCTGCTGCTGGTGGCCAAGGAACCGCAGATTCAATATCAGCTTTCCCCCAAGGGGTGCAAGAATTTTCAGCGGGAATATCAGGCCATTATCCAAGGAGAACTCACACCTGCCGCAGGACTGATTGACGCGCCGATTGCCCGAGCCCTGCCCAGCATTATCCTGCGAAAAGTTTCCCCTGAGGGGCAAAGTGCCCGCACCCATTATCGCACCGTCAAAACAAACGGCCAGCTTTCGCTGATCGAATTGCAGCTCGAAACCGGCCGCACACATCAAATTCGCGTCCATATGGCCCATTTAGGCCATCCCTTATTAGGCGATGATTTGTACGGCGGCAATATGGATTTCATCCAGCGGCAGGCCCTTCACGCCTTCCGCCTGCGCTTCAAACATCCCATGACGGGAGAAAACCTAAGCATCACCGCTCATCCGCCTGCGGATTTTCTTCGTATTACAGCGGATTTCTAAATGATACGAGCCGATTATTATTGTTTGAAAAATTTTTCACTTGAGCTATACACGAGAAGTATTTTCTATGATATAATAAACAAGGTTCAATATAAAAATCATTTGAACAAGATTCATTAGGGGGTAATGAAAAATGCCATTAGTTGGAACTAAAGAAATGTTCAAGAAAGCTTACGAAGGCGGCTACGCTATCGGTGCTTTCAACGTCAACAACATGGAAATCGTACAGGGTATCACGGAAGCAGCTGCTGAGCTGAACTCCCCGGTTATCCTGCAGGCATCTGCTGGTGCTCGCAAATATGCAAAGGGCCCGTATCTCCGTCACCTCGTTGAGGCTGCTCTGGAAGTTAACGACATTCCCGTTGCTCTGCACCTCGACCATGGCGCAGATTTCGAAACCTGCAAAGCTTGCATCGATGACGGTTTCACTTCCGTAATGTTCGACGGTTCTCACTATGATTTCAAAGAGAACATCAAACGTACGCAGGAAGTTGTTGCTTACGCTCATGAACATGGCGTAGTTGTTGAAGCTGAGCTTGGCAAACTGGCTGGTATCGAAGATGATGTCAAGGTTGCCGCTCACGAAGCAGCTTACACACAGCCGGAAGAAGTTGAAGAATTCGTTAAGGAAACCGGCGTAGACTCTCTGGCTATCGCTATCGGTACTTCCCATGGCGCATTCAAATTCAAGCCGGAACAGTGCACGCGCAACGCTGATGGCGTTCTCGTACCGCCCGAACTGCGTTTCGACATTCTCGCTGAAATCGAGAAGAAGATTCCTGAGTTCCCGATTGTTCTCCATGGTGCTTCTTCCGTTATTCCGAAGTACGTAAAAATCATCAATGATAACGGCGGCAAACTGGACGATGCTGTTGGTATTCCTGAAGACCAGCTCCGCAAGGCTGCTAAATCTGCCGTTTGCAAAATCAACATCGACTCCGACCTGCGTCTGGCTCTGACGGCTGGTATCCGTGAGCACTTCATGGCTCATCCGGAACACTTTGACCCGCGTCAGTATGTTGCTGATGGCCGTTCCTACATCAAGGAACTCGTTGAACACAAGATCAAAGACGTTCTTGGTTCCGATGGCCGCGCTGCTGAAATCCTGGAGCTCATCAACGCAAAATAATTGCTTAAACGGCATAAAAGAAGAGGTTCGTAATGAACCTCTTTTTTATATGCTCCATGTTAACAAATATACACTCCTTCTTTGTCTTTTTCCAGCAGTTGTCTTGACATTGTGGACATAAGATTGTAATATATGAATTATCAAGTGTAATTATAACATTATTTCATGCTTAAAAAGTATTTTTACAGAGGAGTGTATACATGAGAGCCAAGATATGTGGAATAAAAGACTTGTTTACCGCCAAGATAGCTGAAGAGGCTGGCGCTGATTTTATCGGCTTTGTCTTCTATAAAAAGAGTCACCGCTACATTTCTCCGGAAAAGGCGGCTGTCATCAGCAAACAGATTAAGACTGCCAGAACCGTGGGCGTTTTTGTCAACGAAGATTTGGAGACGGTAAATGAGATTGCAGCCAAAGTTGGGCTGGATTATGTACAGCTCCATGGGCAGGAAAGCGCAGAATACGCGCAGCAGGTCATCTGCCCCGTGATTAAGGCCTATACCTATGATGAACACTTCTCTGTCTCTAAGGCCAACGAATTCCCCTCAGAGATGATTCTGCTGGACGCTGGCACTCCTGCTCTGCCCGGAGGCACGGGCAAGAGCTTCAACTGGAAGAAAGCCGCTCAGGATATCCTGCAGCTGCATAAATCTGTACTGGTCGCTGGCGGCATCAACCGGGAAAACGTCAAGCAGGTGAACAAGCTCCTCCATCCCTACGCTGTCGATGTTTCGAGCAGTCTGGAGGAGAATAACGAGAAATCCATCGAAAAGATACAGGCCTTCCTGCGCAGAATAAAATAAGCAAACAGACACAAAAAATCGCTTCTCAATAGAGAAGCGATTTTTTATTCAACACCCGAAGGGCATAAACTGGCAACGCCCTATCCTCCCAGTCCGTCTCCAGACAAGTACTTTCGGCGTATGAGTGCTTAACTACTGTGTTC
>SVCA01000001.1 GCA_015058625.1 Pseudoselenomonas ruminantium
TGCCGCAGCATAAAAAAACGGTAGCAGCAAATAATTGCTACTACCGGTAAGGTCTAACTTTATGGGGTCACTACATATCCGAAACAGAACTGGCTGTTTTTTATTTGGTAAAAGTTCATGCAATGCGCCTCATATGCACAATCGCCAAATACGGAATTATTAATGAAACCACTAGTCAAACGATAATAAAAAGATTATAATTTAGCCATTACGCGACTTACGGAGATGAACATGATGAATCAAAAAAATAACTACCAACTGCTGTCTCTTGATATGGATGGGACTCTGCTTAATTCTGCCAAACAGATTCCCTGCGAAACAACGGCGGCTATCCAAGAGCTGATGGAACGCGGTGTTGAAGTCGTTGTCGGCACAGGACGCGGCCTGGCAGAGCTTGCTGACTACCGCGACGCCTTTCAAGGCATGCACTATGGCCTGCTGGTAAGCGGCGGCTTGATTTATGACTTTCAACAGGAAAAGCCTTTGACATTACATGCACTATCTATAGAACAGTGCCAGCGCTTATTAGAAGCAGCCGCTGAGGAAGATGCTATGGTACACATCCTTACCGTGCATGATTCCGTAGCCCGCGAACAGGATATTTTTCATATGGACGATTTTTCCATGAGCGTCTATCAGGACATGTATGAACGCATCTGTGACAGACAGGATGATTTAGCCCATTACGTTCAGGAGCACGCCGATGAAATTCTCAAAATCAACCTTTACCATCGCTCTACGGCCTCGCGTGAACGCAGCCGCCAGCGCCTTGCAGGTCTTGGCATGAACCTAGTTCTGGCCGAAAAAACAGGACTGGAAGCCTCCCCCGCAGGCATTACCAAAGCCAGCGGACTCAAAGAACTCTGCAAGCTGTTGAACATCCCCCTTGCTGCCACCGTTGCCGTGGGCGATGCTCCGAATGATTTGAAAATCCTGCAAATAGCCGGACTATCTGCCGCCATGGGAAATGCCACCGACTCCATCAAAGAAATCTGCGATGTTATCGTAAGCGACAATGACCATAACGGCGTTTTGGAGGTAATCCGTCGCTACTTTTTATAAAACGGCCGGATTCCACGCTTTTTATCAGCAGGAACTGCTTCCCAAAACGGGATGTTTTACCTGTCGCAGGGCCCGCACGCGGATAAGCCGCAGGGCTTCCGACAAATCTACGTCAGAGCGCTGCCCGTTGTTTTCGTAAACACACAGGGGATTTTCCACGCCAATTTCACTGGCCGGCATATATACATATTCGCAGGTGTTATTATCTCCGAAGATAACACCTGTTTTTAATTCCGCTATGGCAATCATTTACGTTTCTCCTGTTCTGCTTCTTTCACTGCGATAGAATCCAATAAATCGGCAAGGGTTACCTTCTTAAAGTCAGCCAGCATATGTTGTCTGACATCTTCGAGCCGTTCCCCTAAAACCCCATGAATATTCCGCCCCACAGGGCATGCCGGATTGGGATTTTCCTGAAAATGAAATAAGTCTTCATCTTCTTCCACAGCCTGAAAGACATCCCACAAGGTGATGTCTTTCGGGCTTTTTGTAAGTTTTGCCCCACCGACACCAGCCGCCACTTCCACGAGACCTGCAGCTTTAAGCTGGCCTAATGTCTTGCGGATAATGACGGGATTGACATTGACACTGCCTGCCAAAAAAGTAGATGTGGTCTTGTACTCATCCTTGAACCGCTCGATACAAAGCAATATATGAGTTGCTACCGGCAGACGAAACGAAAACTGCATGAAGGAACCTCCTAAGAACCGTTACTTCTTACTATAATGTTGTAGCTTATCATATTACATCACTTATAAAATGTCAATCTTACCTGCTGCTATGCCTTTATGGCTTCCACTGCGAAAACTTTAGAAAAATTTTTATTGTAACCGTTGACATTACATCATCAAAATGTTATTATCTCATTGTAAGCGATGTTGTTACAATGTTTTCAGGAGGAATTTAACATGGCAAATTTTAGCAAAATCAGTGTGGCAAATGATGCAAGAACGGAACTGCATGACAAATTAAATCTGACGGGAGCAGAAATCAGCGTCAACAACCTGCCTGCTGGAGCAGGTGTTCCCTTTGTACACTACCACAAGAAAAATGAGGAGATTTACTTCATCACGGCCGGCAAAGGCACTGCCGTAATTGACGGACAAACCGTAGAGCTTTCTGCTGGTGACTGGCTGCGCATTGCCCCGGCAGCACGGCGTCAATTCTCGGCGTCTGCCAATGAGGGCATCAGCTACATCTGCATCCAGGTACGAGAAAATTCTCTGGAAGAATACACCGCTGATGATGCTGGCATTGAACAGTAATTTTTCATAAACAAAAGCCATCAATAAGCACAGATTTTATCGCTCTGCCTTATTGATGGCTTTATTTTATTTCACTTCGATATCCAATATCTTTTCAATGGCTCCGAGCTTTTCCTGAAACAGTTCAAGCACGAGCCCATCTGGAAGCTGTACCCATTTTTCCGGCTTGCCCTCCATAGGATGTACACCTTCATAGGCCAGCATTTCCTGCAAAGCAGACTGAAAATCCTGCACCACAATGCCCAGATGATGTCCTCTGCCTGCCGCCGGATTTTCCGGGGCCGCAACCAGCTGTAAGCCGCCTTTCAGCCACACCTGCTGCAGCACGCCGTCCTTTTCCTTCCGCCTTGTCTCGGTCATGCCCAATACAGTCTGAAAAAATTTCAGGCTCCACTCAATATCCGCTACGGTCACTGCCGCATGTTCCAGATAAGAACACTTATTTCCCACCCCAATCTCCTCCTCACATTATCGATTACCAAGGATATTCGCCCTCGCCTGACAGTTTACCTGCTTTTCCTAGCCGAGCAAATTTTGCTGAATGATTCCCAACACTAAACCAGCCACACCAGTAGCGGCCAAAAGCTTTATCACACCGATTTTTCTGCGCACAGCTGCCAAAGAGACCAGCAGGATGATTACCCCCAGCGGGTCAATGGTGGTCAAGTCGTCCGGCAGAGTTTCCTCATTCCAAAGAGCCAGAACCACGAAGCTGATACCAGCGGCGGCAATCAGAGCCACCACGGCGGGACGCAGGCCATTGAGAATGCCGCGGATTGGCCCGATATCGCCATATTTGAAAAAGAGATTTGCCAAAACGATTCCCAGAATAAGGGACGGTGTACAGAAGCCTACTGTCGCGCAAATGGCACCGGGAATCCCGGCAATTTTCATCCCCGCGAAAGTGGCAGCGTTAATGCCAATAGGGCCCGGCGTCATCTGGGAAATCGTAAAGATGTCCACAAATTCTCCGAGACTCATCCAGCGATAAGTGTCCACAACGGCAGCCTGAATCAGCGGCATCGAGGCATAACCGCCACCTACACAGAAAATGCCGACTTTGGCAAATTCCCAGAATAAGGTCAAATAAATCATGCGCTTTTCCCTCCTTATTTCCCATACTCCGCACTGCGCAGGAACAGCAGCCCCAGAATTCCGTCAATCACGACCAACAGCATGATGTTGACATCAAAAAAGAAATTGGCCACAAAAGTTCCGGCAATAATCGCCAAGGGCCAAAGAAGTCTTTTCTTCCACTGCTTCTGCAACAGGTCAATCGCAACATTGACAATCAAGGCCGTAGCCCCGCACTGCATGCCCTTCAGCATATAGCGTACATAGGGATTGCTTGCAAACCAATCATAGGCACAGGAAATAGCGGACAGGGTGATAAGGGGCGGCAGGATGGTAGCCGATAAAGCCGTCAGCGCTCCGCGGATACCGGCCATGCGGTATCCCAGAATGATGGACGCATTAACCGCCACCACACCGGGCATGGACTGGGCGATAGACACCAAATTCAAGGTTTCCTTGTCATTCAGCCAGCCATACTCATCCACATACTTAGCCCGCAGCAGCGGAATAATCACAAAGCCTCCGCCTACCGTAAAGGCACTGATAAGAAAGGTGGATTGAAATAGTTTCCAATAAAAATTTGGACAGGCAGACGCCATCGATTTCATTTCTTCATTGGACATTTACTGTTCCTCCTGATTCGTTTCGCCATTTGCTGCAATGTTCATGCCACAAAGCGCCGTCAAAAATTCTTTGCCGATTCTGGAAAGGTTCGTATTGCGCCGCCAGACAGCGGCAATATGCGTTTCTAGTACCGGCTCATCCATAATCTTGATATGAAGCTTATCATGGGCAGCCAGTTCCACGGCCGAAAGCGGCGCAATGCCAATTCCGAGACCTGCATTGGCCCAAAGGATAGTCGTACGGGCATCATCATTGCGGCAGTATATCTCCGGCTCTATCTGCTTTTGGTCAAAGACATCCTGAAGCAATTTCTGGAAGCGCCGATAGATAATCAGCGGGCGCTTGTCAAGTTCTTCTACGGTAATCTTTTCCTGCCCCGGACACCAGTCCAGCTCAGATGTCATAACCGCAGCCATCGGTTCCGTGTTCAGGAACTGGCAGTTAAAGGGACTGGTATTGAAGGGCGTGCGTACGATGCCAATTTCAATGATGCCCTTCTCCAGTTCTTCAATCAGCTGATATGTATTGGCATCATGAATTTCAAAATGGACGCTGCTGTACTCTCGATGGAATTTCTGCATCCCCGGACTCAGCAGGATGCTGCCGGACGAAGATATCGTCCCAATGGAAAGGGTTCCCTGCAGGCTCTGGTTAAGTTCGTCAATCTCACGGATGGTATTATCTGCCATATCCAAAAGCTGCTGGGCCCGCCGCGCCAGCAAACGGCCCGGCTCGGTAAGTTCAATATACTGTGACCCACGTTTGAACAACTGGGTACCCAATTCCTTTTCCAGCAGCTTCATCTGATGGGATAACGGCGGCTGTGTCATATTCAGCTTCTTGGCAGCGGCGGTAATCTGCTGCTCATTGACAATGGTCATAAAATAATGCAGCTGTTTCAAGTCCAATTTCTTTTGCTCTCCTTTATATATTTTTTATATATAAATTACCTTTATATATTTTTTATATATTCATCATACCGCTGCATCCTGCATTTTGCAAGGCATTCTGTAAAAAAATTCCCTTTAAGCAAGCCCTAAAAACGCTCACTTAAAGGGATTTACATCTTTAATAGCAGGAAATTTTTTCATCATCGCGAAATTATGCGGAAACGAATAGTTTAAAATTTTGCCTAAGAAGGATTGCCTATGAACACCCTCAAAACCATCGCAGCCAATATCTTTGATTTGGAAAAGGACCGCGCTCCGCTGGAAGAAATTGCCGATCGCATCTATAGCGGCGGCACCCTCAAAGGCACGAATATGTGCATCCTGATTCTTGCCATCTTCATTGCCTCAATTGGCCTGAATATGAACAGCACCGCCGTCATCATCGGTGCGATGCTGATTTCCCCCTTGATGGGCGTAATCATGTCCATTGGCTATGGCATGGCTACCTATGACAGCGCCTATGTCCGGGAATCTTTCCTGAAGCTCGTGTTTCAAGTCAGCCTGTCTGTTTTGACTTCAGCGCTATATTTTGCTCTCTCCCCTATTGACACTGCCTCCACGGAGCTTTTGGCCCGTACGGAACCGACCATTTGGGACGTTCTTATCGCCATCTTTGGCGGTCTGGCCGGCATTATCGGCAGCACCCGCATGGAAAAGAGCAATGTGATTCCCGGTGTAGCCATCGCCACCGCCCTGATGCCACCATTGTGCACAGCAGGTTATGGCCTTGCCACCTATTCGCCAAAGTTCTTCTTTGGCGCGCTCTATCTTTTCTTTATCAACAGCTTTTTCATCTGTCTGACCACCTTTATCGTGTTGAAATTCATCCACATTCCTGCCAAGACCTATGTCTCCGAGCAGGTTTTCCGCCGCCAGCGCTGGTTTCTCTCCCTGTTGGGCATTCTCATCATCCTGCCCAGTATGTACATGGCCTATCAGAGTATCCGCAACAATCTGGAACAGGCTCAGGTCAAATCATATATCGAAAGCAATTTCCAGCAGGGCAATCCACAAGTCGTGGCCTTCCATCTGACTCCTGCGGAAAAAGAACTGGCTCTGACCATTATCGGCCGTACCATTACGGCCGAGGAACAAACCGAGCTGGAAAAAAAGCTGCATACTTATTCCCATTTTACCGATTGGAGCCTGCAAATCATCCAAAATGATTTATCCGGCACTGTTCGTACTGAAGATGTGCAAAACCTTATCAAGACCCAGTGGAATGCGGCCGGTGGCGCAAGCCTTACAAAAGCTCAGGAAGATTTACGCAAGTACAAGGAACTGAGCATGCGTTACAGCCCCACCTATCAACGATTCGAGGCCGATCAAAAACTGCTGACCAGCATCCGGGAAAAAGCCCCCATTCTTTTCCCCTCTTTCGCTGGCATTGAAGGCGCTGCCATCGCCACAGAAAATAAGGACAGCCAAATTGTCTATACCGGCTTTTTGGCCATCATCACTTGCAAATCCCCCCTTGACGAAAGCGAACAAGCCCGCCTGCAAAAATGGCTCAATGCCGAAGCCGAACTCCCCGTAACCTTTATCTTAAAACTTGCCCCCGAAGCGAATTAAACCACGTCAGTGCCTAAGTCAAATCCCGACTGCCTTGTCAACAGTCGGGATTTGACGTTTTTATTCTTATCAGCTACCCAGCAAACTTTTCCCCAATTCATAAGCCGCTGCACATTGCTTCGGGAACATCTCCTCACGATAGGCCGCTTTGGCCTGCGGGTCGAAGATTGAGGACTCATATTTGTCATAATCGGTAAACTGCGTTGTATTATACGCATAAAGGGTCTTGGTTTCCGCCCGCAGGATTTTGCTGGCAAAGCCTTCATGAACGGCAAATTTCTCCCGCATGCCAAACTGCTTAACGTGCTCCTCCGTCATATTCATGGTGTAGATAAAGGCATTGGGCAAAGACTTGGGAAAGACCGTCGGAATTTCGTTGCTGTAAATGTAGTTGGAAAAGAGCAGACGTTCGATAAAGGCGCTCATGCCGGACGAAAGGTTCATAAAGTAGACCGGTACGCCCATAATCAGGGCATCGGCTTCCTTGATGCGCTCGATGACCGGCGTCAAATCATCCTTCATTGCGCAGGTGCCATGCTCCTTGTCCTTGCGCTTGCAGTAAAAACAGCTGATACAGCCCTTGAAGTTCAGGCTGTAAAGATTTATAAGTTCCGTTTCCGCACCAGCCTCCTGCGCTCCCTTCAAGACCTGCTGCAAGAGTTCTGCCGTATTGCCGTTGCGCCGCGGGCTGCCATTGATGGCCATTACCTTCTTCATCGTTAAATCCTCCCATCAACCAATACACAAATATTTAAAGTAATCTTCGACGCCAATAAGCTGTTCCCTGCTCTCCTAAAGAAAAACCTGACAAAGCCAAACGCCTTGTCAGGTCATACTCTTTTAACGTTTCAGTTCCTGATACTCTGCCACCCGACCTACACTGAAGTGCAGAATCCATTCCGGACGTTCCGTAATCGGCGTCCAGAAACCGTAGGCTTTGCCCTGTGGGCCTTCATAAGCCACATGCACGGATTTATTTTCATCAATGGCCTTGTTGCACAGGCAGCCTTTGTGATCTTCGGGCTTGCCGATGGATGAACATTTTATCCCCGGCTTTAGCCCCAGCTCCGCCGCTTTTTTATTCACGGCAATCATCTCCCGGCTCCGCTGGGTAATGGTCACCGGCTCGGGAAAATTGTCCCACATAATATGAAACGCATGGATTACTTCCTGGTCTGTCATTTCGAAAAAACCTCCTAAATCATTACACATACTTACGCTTTGTTAAACTTGTCTTTGCCCTGCTTGCACACCGGACATTTCCAATCCGCAGGCAAATCCTCGAAGGCCGTCCCTGCCGGAATACCATGCTCCGGGTCGCCTTTAGCTGGGTCATAAACCGTGCCGCAGATGGAACAGACATACTTGCCCGTGCTCTTTTGCTCACCGTAATCCATTTTCGGCGGAATCGGCGCCGGCATATTATTGAGGTCAACGACCTTACTGCCTGCCAGATTTTCATAGCCCAATGGCGTATGCGTGGACAGATAAACAGTCTTATGGCTGGCGATAAAGGCGCGCACCTTGTTGAGCGTGTCTCTGGCCGCTGCCTTATCCTCGGTGGCAATCGACAGCTTGTTTTGATAAAGGGCTTCATCCGTATAGGTCACATCACCGTGGATAATGTAATGCAGCCCCTCATTTTCCACGATAATGATGCTGTTGCCGGTCGTATGACCGGGGGCAAAGACATAATAAATACCCTCGGCAATCTTCTGGCATTTGTCAAAGTTTTCATAAGCACCATCAGTAAAATCAACCCGGACAACATTATCGCCCTTTAATTCCATGGCATCCGCTTCAATACGGGAAATGTATATCTTCGCCTTGGGGAAGCTCCTGAGTTCCCCGGTATGGTCAGGATGTTTATGGGTGACGAGAATCTTCGTCACCTGCTCTTTTTTGTAACCAAGTTTTTCCAAAGCGGTCACATAATCATCAATTCTTGAACCTAGATAGATGGGCGCGTTTACATCCGCGGCCATATCCGGCTGTTCCAGCGGCATCCCCGTATCCACCAGAATTACCTCGTCCCCTGTATCAATGAGATAGTTCTGCAACGTGCTGCGATATTTTACGCTCTTATCAAATTTGCCCTCGCCATCTTCTAACCCCATGGCAAACGGCTGCGTCATAAATCCATTTTCGTAGAGCTTTACTGCCTTTATTTCCATCCGTCTTGCACTCCCCTCTGCAAACATCGAAAATTGCCCGGCCATCAGGCAGGCGGTGCCTATGCCTGCGGTCTTGATAAACTCCCGGCGATTCATCGTCTTAGTCCTTCAGTTTGAACACTTTTTTCGGCTGGCCGCAAAGTGGGCAGGCAAAATCATCCGGTTCAGCATCCAAATCGCCGACATATTCATAACCACAGACCGCGCAGACATAAATTTTCTTACCGGCAGCTTCCAGAAGTCCCGGGCAATGCTTTTCGAGAATCTTTGCCAGTTTCACGCCATGATGGCCTTCCTGCTTGGCAAAGATTTCCATTTCATCGGCAGCCTCGGCAAGACCGGCTTCGCGGAACTTATCCGCCATAGCCTTGACTTTCTTTTCCCCGGCATATTCCGCCGACATAAACCCGCGCACCAACGGCCAGAAATCCTTGGGTATCATGCCGTTTACCGTAGCATAGAAGCCGGCATGTACCGCTTCCTGATTGGCTGCTTCAATAAACTCTGCCGCCACATCATCAAGCCCCTGTTCCTTGGCAAGTCTGGCCAGCGTATAATACATCATCGTGCCTTTGGCTTCACCCAAGGCCATCATTTCGGCCATTTTCTCCAACGGAGTTCCCTTTGTAATACCATGTAAGCTCATGTCAAACTCTCCTTATAAAAATTATATTAACTCAGCCAAAGCTGCTGACTGCTTCAAGCCATCTGTCTTTTGCACATCTCCCGGATTGCCCACACCGGGTATCAGCACCTCACCTATGCAATCCCATTTAAGCATGCCAAAAGCCTTCTCAAAGGGGGACTTCACATCATCCATAACGCTTATATCTTCGCTCATACAGCAAATCATCAGCGCGGTCTTTTTACCTGCCAGCTGTTCCATCTTGCCGCCCACCATGAAGGAATACATGCGGTCAAAAACGCCCTTGATATTTGAAGGAATCGAAAACCAGTAGGTCGGCATCGCAAAGACCACAGCATCAGCCTCTAACATAGCTTCGGCAATGGGATTAAAATCGTCATCGAAGGAACAGGGCTTGCCTGTCTTGAAACAGGTATTGCAGGCGTGACAGCCGCCGATTTTCAACTTACCGGCAGCAAAGCACTGGACAGAATGTCCTTTTTCTTCCGCAGCCTTGACAAAAGCCTCTGCCATAAGGTCACTGTTGCCATTTTTTCTAGGACTTCCTGTTATAACAACAATCTTTTTCGTCATAATAATACGCTCTCCTCATACCTTAGAGTTTTATCTACACATTACTATCTTCAGCAGCCTTCCTCACGGCCTCCTGCCGCTGTTTTTTTCGCTCATGGTAAAGTTCATGACGTTTTCTAGCTGCTTCAAAAGCTGCCTTGGCTTCTTCTGTTTCCAATTCCAGTTTTGGCACCGTCATTGGACGGCCATTGCGGTCTAAAGCCACCATGGTGAAGTAAGCCGACAAAGCATGCTGTGGCCCCTGCTCGGCCTCCAGCACTTCCACCTCCACATTTACCGCTACTTCCATGGAAGTATGCCCTACATAGATGACCTCTGCCGTACACGTCACCAAATCGCCAATGAGAATCGGCGTGTGAAACTCCAGTTCATCCACTCTTGCAGTCACCACATTGGAACGGCAAAACTTCCGGGCAGCGGCATAAGCCGTTGAATCCATCATCTTCATTAGTTCGCCGCCGTGAACATTGCCGCTGGGATTGGTCTGACTGGGCATCATCACTTCACTCAAATAAATTTTGGTAGACATATATTTCACCTGTTAAGCAAGAAAAACTAGCCCTCGATACCTTTTTTGAATGTTGCTAATGTATTATCTGCCGCCTGTACCAAAAAAGCCGTATCCGCACCAAGCGCCAGGAAGCTCGCGCCCAAATCGGCAAAGTGCTTCGCCTGCTCCGGCGTCACGGCAATCGTGCCCACGGGAACGCCCAGCGCTTTTATCTGTTTAATCATATCATCCATGGCCTCTGCCACCTCAGGATGGAAAATGTCTATGCCATGCCCCATGTCAACAGCCAAATCTATCGGGCCAAGGAAGACAGCACCGACACCGGGTGTCTTGGCAATGGCTTCCAGATTTTCCATGCCCTTTTTGCTTTCAATCTGCGGTATAATGCAAATCTCATCCACATTGCGCGCCAGATAATCATTAGAGCGCCCGAAACGTCCGGCACGTACAGCAGTTGCGCCAAAACCACGATTGCCGCGCGGCGCATACGAAGCCCAATACATGATGTTTTCGGTTTCTTCGCCCGATTCCACCTTGGGAATAATGATGTTTTGAATACCGCTGTCGAGAACCTGCTTGATAATGCCTGTTCCGGCCTCGGGAATTCGCACCACAGGAGTCATATCGTAAGGGGCAATAGCTCTGGCAATTTCAAGGACTGTCTGCATCGTATGCGGGCCATGCTCCCCGTCGATAAACAGCCAGTCATATTCCGAGGTTGCCAAAACCTCAGCCACATCGGGAGAAGTTGTTTCCTGCGCCACACCATACTGCAATTTTCCTGCTTCGATACCATGTTTGAATGCGTTATTCAGATAATCTTTCACCATTGGCATTGTCTAATCCCTCCTCAACATTTTGTATATAACTAAGAACTGTAAAAAATTATAGGGCATTTCTATGACCTCAATGTGACCTTTAATAATTTCATTCCTCGGAAAAATCGGTATCCATGACTACCTGCAACTCGTAGGTGGGAAACTCTGCCTGAATATGTGCCACTACCTCCTGAAAAACCGCCTGCCGATTGGGCGCATCAAAGCTTATCACCAAATCAAAGCGAATGTTTTTCGTTTCCTTCGTCAGGTAAAAACCATGAATCTGCCGTACATACTGATGGGAAAAGACAATTTCCCGTATCTTTTTCTCCAGCCGGCTGATTTCTTCATCACGCGTATTGAAGGAATAAACGCCGATAGCGGTAAGCAGCACGTTATGCTTTTGCATAACCTCCACCATGATTTCACGGAGCATCTTATCCAGCTGATTGGCACCATAAGTATCCGGCACCTCAATATGAATAGAGCCTTGCCAGCTATCCGGCCCGTAATTATGCAAAACCAAATCATAAGCCCCACGCACGCCCGGGAAGGCTGTTATGGTTTTCCGGATGCTTTTGGCCAGCTCCACATCATTACGCTCACCAAGGATTTTGGAAAGTGTCTCGCGCAGCATATCAATACCGGCCTTGATGATAACCAAGGAAATAATTGCCCCCAACCACGCTTCCAACGAAATTTGCAAGGTCAGAAATATCCCGGCAGCCACCAGCGTAGAAGCCGAGATAACAGAATCCAGTTTCGCGTCTTCACCCGAATTTACCAGCGCATCCGAATTGACCTGTTCCCCCACATTTTTCACATAGCGCCCCAGAAAAATTTTCACCACCACAGCCACAGCCACAATGATAAGCGAAAGCGTGCTGTAATCCGGTGTTTCCGGCTGCAGAATCTGTTTAACCGATTCAATCAGGGAAGTCACGCCTGCATAAAACACGATGACGGAAATGATAATGGCGCTCATGTATTCGATACGCCCATAGCCAAAGGGATGTTCCTTATCTGGCTCTTTGGCAGCCAGCTTGGCTCCCACAATCGTTATCAGCGAACTAGCTGCATCAGATATGTTATTGACTGCATCCAGAGTAATGGCTATGGAATTGCTCAAAAAGCCAATCACCGCCTTGAAGGCCGCCAAAAATACATTGGCAACAATACCGATAATACTCGTCCTGACAATTACCTTTTCCCGCGAAGTTTGGACTGCTGTTTCATTCATTAGAATCACCATCCTTCCCCTTTGGTATTCGTGGCCAAAATAACAATTCCTGCCAAATTACAGCACAAAAGCAGGGCAATGCGTCACGATGTCCATTGCCCTGCTTCTATACATCTATTCCTTACAGCAATTTTTCAATCGCTTCCGACATAGCCACAGGACTGGTAGTCGGTTCATAGCGCTCCACTACATTGCCTTCGCGGTCAATGAGGAACTTGGTAAAGTTCCACTTAATGCCATCATCTTCCAAATACTCCGGATAATTTTTCTTGAGTGCATCCAACAGCACTGCGGAAAATTCGTGGTTTTCATCAAAGCCCTTGAAGCCTTTTTCTGCCGTCAGGTACTTAAAGAGCGGCTGCGCCGTTTCGCCGCGCACATCGCCTTTCTCAAAAATCTGGAAGCTGACACCGTAGTTGCGGCGGCAGAACTGCTGTACTTCGTTGTTGCTGCCAGGTTCCTGCGCTCCGAACTGATTGCAGGGAAAGCCCAGGATTTCCAGCCCTTTATCCTTATACTTATCGTAAAGTTCCTGCAATTCCTTGTATTGTGGCGTAAAACCACACTTGCTGGCGGTATTGACAATAATCAGTACCTTGCCTGCATAATCCTTTAAGGATTTTTCCTCACCGCTGTTCGTCTTTGCCGAAAAATCATAAACACTCATCTTTATTCTCCTCTCATACCTTATCGCATTTATTTAATCAAAGTCCCAGCAGGGCATCAATCTTGCCCTTGTCAAAGCCCAGTACATACTCTTTGCCATCCGCAGTAATCACGGGAACGGCTTCATCACCGGTAAGCGCCTGACACTCCGCCAGCGCCGCTTCATCATTTTCGATGTTGCATTCCACATATTCCACCTGTCGGGATTTCAGATACTTCTTCACCTTGTCACACCAAGGACAATTATTGATGGAATAAACCTTAACCATGTTCATTTCCCCTTTCTGATTTGCGCTAAATATTTCTCCGCTAAAATTGCGGCGGTGGTGCCATCAGCGGCAGCAGTTGTAAGCTGCCGTACTTCCTTATAGCGTACATCACCTGCGGCAAACACGCCCGGAACATTGGTGCGGCAGTCTTCGCCGGCCTTAATCCGACCATCAGCAGCCAGCTCAATATCTTCCTTGAACATATCCGTATTCGGCGTAACGCCGATATTGACGAAAATACCATCTACGGCTAATTCTTTCTTCGTGCCGGTTGCTTTATCCAAGACCTCAACAGATTCCAGCTGCTTTTCGCCTTTCAGCGCTACCACATTGGTTTCGAGCAGGATTTCTACTTTCGCATTGCTGCGCAATTTTTCCTGCGAGGATTCATCGGCACGCAGCTGGGAACGATGCAAGAGGTACAGCTTCCGGGCATACTTGGTCAAAAAGTTGGCCGCATCCACGGCGGCATTACCGCCGCCCATAACGGCGATGACCTTGTCCTGATACAGATGACCGTCACAAAGCTCACAATAGTGCACACCCTTGCCGGCATATTTGCGTTCTTCCGGCAGCGGCAGTTTGCGCCGTTCCATACCTGAAGCGATAATGACGCTGCCGGCTTCGTAAATGCAGGACTTGGTTTCCACGATTTTTCGTTCTTCCTGCAAGCTGACTTTTTCAATCATGTCAAATTCATCAACCACAGCGCCAAAGCTCTCCGCCTGCTGCTGTACGGTTGCGATTAAATCTTTGCCCGCCACATTGGGCAGCCCCGGATAATTTTCAATTCCGGTGGCATTGGCAATCTGGCCGCCTACCAGTGCATTTTCCAGCACCAGCACCGACAGGTTCATGCGCCCTGCATAAAGGGCGGCGGTAAGTCCTGCCATTCCGGCACCGATGATGACGATATCCTTTTGTATACGTTTCTTTTCCGTTGGCATCAATATCTCCTTTCTGTACCTCATCTACTACGCTTATGATTATAGAGGCCAATTGTGACCTCTATGTGACTTTTATTCGATTTTTTACAATCTTTTTGTGAGAAATTTTATTTCGCTGATATCGGGAGCAAACAGCTTTTGCCACTGTCGAGTGGCAGGGCCACAACCATTTCCGTCCCTTTCCCCAGCTGGCTTTGACAGGCAATCTGACCGCCCAACAGCTCCAAAATACGCTTGACAATGGAAAGCCCCAGCCCATGACCTTTTTCCTGATGGGATTCGTCACATTGATAGAACCGCTCAAAGATATGCGCCTGCTTATCGGCAGGAATGCCGATGCCTTCATCCTTGATATGCACACAGATGGAACCGGGCGCAGACTCGCCCGTAATCTGAATCGTACTGCCCTTTGCCGAATACTTGATGGCATTATCGATAAGGTTCAGCCATACCTGCTTGGTCATATCCGGGTCGCTTTCAATCGGCATGGCGGGCAAATCCAAAGAAAACGAAATATCCTTAGCTTCCCAACGCTCGGCAAGCAGGATCACACACTGCCGTATCTGTTCATCCACAACAATATCCTCATGGCGCATAACGATGGCCTGCGCATCGAGCCGTGAAAGCCTGAGCAGATTTTCCGCCAGCCGCGAAAGCCTGAGTGCTTCCTCGTGTACCAGCCCTGTATATTCCCGCCGTTCTTCTTCGGTCAGCCCCCCTTCTAATAAAATCTCGGAAAAACCGACAATGGAAGAAAGCGGGGTCTTAAACTCGTGGGAAACACTGCCGGTAAAGCCTTTTTGCATATGGTCAATGCTTTGCAGTTCCTTGGCCATGCGGTTGAAATTCTCAATCAGTAAAAGCCCTTCTTCTGTGCTCACCAAATTTTCCGGCGGGGGCACACGCACAGCAAAATCCCCCTTGGCAATGCGTCCCGTGGCCTCGACCACAGACTGCGCCGGGCGAATGTAATATCCGGCCTCCCAGGCAAGCAACAACGCCCCGGAAACAATCGTGAGCAGACTACAGATAATCAGCGCCACCGGCAGTTCCAATTGCAGCCCGGTCAGGCTGTCCAACAAATAGACCAACAGGCTGGACACGCCACAGCACAGAGCCAATGTAAGCAAGGTGGTCAAACTGTGATAGAGCCGCAAGGGCAAAACAAATTGTTTCTTCATGACGTTTCTTCCTTAAATACTGCCTTATACCCCAAGCCCCGCACCGTTTCAATGGCAAAGTCAGGATTGTCGGCAAAGCGGTGACGCAGTTTCTTGATATGAGCATCCACATTGCGGCTGTCCGTGTCCTTGTCCACGCCCCAAATCTCGTCTAATAACTCCTGCCGAGTAAAAATCTTCCCCGGCTGATTGAGCAGCTTAAACAGCAGATAAAACTCCTTGGGCGGCAAAGTATCGGTCTGCTCACCTGTCTGTACCGTCAAAGACGCATAATCAAGCACTGTACCGCGGATAGTCAACCGTTTTTCGCTCATCAGCTGCGCCCGCCGCAATAAAGCTCCTACCCGCAGCATGAGTTCCCTCAGCTGAATGGGCTTTACCATATAGTCATCCGTCCCCGCGCGGAAGCCCCGCTCCATATCCTCCATCTGCCCCTTGGCCGTGATGATTAAGATGGGCAAATCCATCTTCGCCCCGCGCAGGGCACTCGTCAGTTCCAAACCATCCATGCGGGGCATCATCACGTCGCTGATGATGAGGTCAATATGCTCCCGTTCCATAATATCCAGGGCCTCCTGCCCGTCAAAGGCGGGAAAGACATTGTACTGCTCCTGTTTCAGCTTTGCACAAATCATGCGGTTGAGATTGCGGTCATCCTCCGCTACCAATATTGAAAACATAGGCGCCCCCTTCACATAGAAAATCACTTATTCGCCTCAATTTTATTCTCCCTATGTGACTTGTATATGACTTTATTTCGCCCTGCCAATATAAAATCCTGTTTGCGCCCTAAAGATAAATTGCAGTTTGTGAGTTAGTTCGTGCTTATGATATCCCGTTTATACGCAGTCTGAGGCGAACGGGGAGTATTTTTTCTGTTTTCCGCTAAACGACCCCCTCGTAAAAGAGAACTGTCCAGTTACCTGCGCCGGGCAGGCCAACGGCGCTGCTTTCAGCGTTTTTTCTAGCATTTTCTTACCGGGGCCGGCCTTCACTGCGTTCAGGCAGTCGCTCCCTACAGAAAAATCACTCCCCGTTCGCCCCAAGTTACGGATTATGCAAGCGGTGAGAACTCGTTGCTCTCGTTACAAGAACATCGATGTTCTTGCTGCTTGTCATCGCGAAAATGCCGTTTAGTACGAACATCACTTAGGGCGGAGGTGGTGATGCTTTTCGCCGTGGAACGACTGTCCGAACGCAGTGAGGACTGGCCCACAAACGGCATAAACTAAACACTGGGCTGAACATACGCGCCGCCGGTCTTGCCCGGCGCAGGTAACTAAAAAGCCCATACATTTGCTTGTGGGTCATTTAGTGCAACGGCGAAAAGTATTACCACCTCCGCCCAAACTGAGCTGTAACAAAAAATTTCAGCACGTACTGGAAACTGCAATTTATAGGAAAAAGTCCGCTAAATTTCATCAGCGGACTTTTCCTATCAGAGAATATTTCACCTTGCTCAGCCATTAATGCCTGCCAATTTCTTTTCCAACACCAGCACGCCATGACGCACACAATCATCACAAGCGCAGAGCATTTTCCCGGTGCCTATGCCCTTTAAGTCGCGGCAAATTGTCACCCCGCCGGACATTTCCTTGAAATCCTGCAACATATCTTTCGCAATCATCTTGCTGGGCGTATCAGATTTATTGAGCAGGCCCAATGCCATGACCGCTCCACATAACGCGCCGCAGGTTCCTTCCATGCCGCCCATACCCGAGCCAAAGCCGGAGCCCATGGCCAGGATATCCTCTGCAGGCCTGTCCAGCTCCTTTTCATAAGCCATCAATACTGCCTGCGCACAATTGCAACGGTTGTGCTTGTACTCCACGGCTTTTTCTGCCCTTGCACTTATTGCTTCCATCTTTGTACCTCCAAAATATAATCACAGTTATTACTTGGCTATTTGCTGTTTTTTTCCTCTTTTTTCAAGGGCGAACCCTTCATCGACAGATTTTCCTCGGCGTATGTCTGCAAATCATCAGTGTTTTCCACCACATCTTTTACATAGGATTTGATGTCCTGTTCCAACCCCTTCGTATCGGCCACAGACATTTCACTCAGCTTATGAAAATCCTTTTTGTGTTTTGCCGTAAACTCATAGTCATCATCATACTTGCGGAACAGGAGCCGCATCATCTTGCGGCGCAGGAATTTTTCCCGGACGATGTTTTCCCGTTCTTCAAACCAGGCCACGGTCAGCACCACCAGGAGCAAAATCCCCATATAGCCAAGCAGCGGATACATATAGGAAACCAGCGTGGTAAAACCGCCAAAGCTGCACACATACCCAAGTGCCGTAATGCCAATCAGTATTTTGCGCTTTTTGCCCAGGTCATCACCGGCAAAGCGGCAAGCCGTGGCGTAGTAAAGGCTGAATGCGGTATTGAAAATCAGCGCAAAGATTACCACTGCATAGACAAAGGCAAAGGCGGGATGAATGTGATTGACAATCATCAGCATGGGGATTTCCGCATCTTTGATTTTATCGAGATTAGCAAAGAGCGTCATGGCTGCACAAGTGACAATTACGCCGATAATGGTGCCGCCTAAAGCGCCGCCCTTCTCTGCATCGCCAATGCGCACCACCGAACCGCCCAGCACAAACGCCATCGACACACCGTTCATCGCGCAGAGAGCAAAATAGTTAATGACCGCCAGCCATACATTGGGCATAACCGGCTGCATGGTGCCTGCCACTAAATCAAGTGCTTCATAATCGTAAGACTTACCGATAAAGGTATAGCCGGCCACCGCCAGAATCATCACGACAATGATTGGCGTAAACACGCCCAGCACACGGGTAATCTTGTCAAAATCCAAAAAGGCAATGACAATGACAAGCAGGGAACAAAAAAGTGCCCCCAGCCAACTTGGCAGACCAAACTGTTGCTGCAAATTGGCACCGGCACCAGCCACCATGACAAAGCCGACCACAAAACAGGAAATAATGAGTGTGATATCAATAATCCGGTTGATAACCGGATGGGCAATCTGCTCCAACACTTCCTGATGATTGCTCGATTGATAATGTGAACCCAAGGTTACAATGATTCGTCCGAATACAACATTCAACACACCGAGCAGGACTACACCTACTAAACCGATTTTACCGAAACTCAAAAAATACTGCAGCATATCCTGCCCGGAGGAAAGCCCCGCACCGACCAATACGCCTACATAAGCCATCGCCAGCGACAGTGCTTCCTTACTTATGCGTAAAAAGTTCATAACAGGCCTCCTTTAAAAAATTTACAAGCGATTATAAAATTATATCACATTTAATACATCTTATCAAATATTGTGCGCAATTAAAGAACATTCTTCCCGTAGTTATGTATGCAAGCAAAGAAGACGGCTGAATCGTCATTTGACCATTCAGCCGCCGTCTTTTATGTTTTGTCTTTATCAGTGGTTCGCTTTATATGCCGCAATGCGTTTGGCTACATTGTCCTTAATATTATTGTAATAGAACGTGTAGTCATCGTCATGGAAACTCTGTGGCCCAAAGAAATCAGTCATGGCTGTCGGTGCAGCTTTGGCGTTCGTCACGATTACGCCACGAGCGAGGTTCACCTGTGCATCTGCGCCGATGTTTGTAATCTCATACCTGGCGGCTTTTTCGTTTAACATGAAAGAACCAAGGTTTTTACTCGCCGGTGCGTAGGTTTCATCAAGCTTCCAGTTCAATGGATTGATGCTGATGGCATTCGGCAGCAACGCACGGTTGCGGGCGTTCTCCTCCACATTTTTCTTTCCTTCGGTATTCCAGCTGACAATAACGCCCGTGTCGCGTTCGCCAGTTGCAAACTTCAGGTGTGGATTCTCCTTGAGGTCTTCTTTCGTGACGGAGAAGCCTATGGCATAGGCCGCCACCATGCGCTTGTAGTAGTCAGGATGCTTCTTGAAGTAGTTCTTCAACACGTATTTGACCATCGCCGAACCCTGACTGTGCCCCGCAATGATGAAGGGGCGCCCATTGTTGTATTTGGTGAAGTAGTAATCGAGCGCAGCGGTTATATCGGCGTAGGGAATGCCGGAAATTGCTGCATCGATGTTCCCCGTTTTGGCCGCCACCTCCCCGGCGAAGCGTAAGCCTGCCTGACGATAGTAAGGCACAAACACGTTCGTGGACTCCTCGTATACGCTGGCATTCGTCACATATTCACCCAGCGCCCCCATTTTCATCTCAATGTTATCCAGGGTTGCGTAATCGGGGGAACCTTCGCTGAAACTGGATTCGATATACGCCGTTGAGTAAATGTAAAACGTGTCAACTTCCTTCGTGATATCCGGAACCTGATACCAGCAGCTTTTCCGGGAATAATCCGGAGCATCTCCTGCCACCGTCTGGGCACTCGCTGACGAGCCCGGAAGCATAGACACCATCACCAAAACAGCCACAATTGCAGCCAGCAATGCTTTCCTCATATTTTCCTCCCGCGGAATCGAAAAGACTTCGCTTTCTTCCATCGTATTATTTTACATTCCTGAAATCAGGGAAACGCCCATCCTTATAGAGTGGAGCAATCGTTTTGGAGAGAGCGTATGCCACGCGGAAAGCGTTCAAGTCATCATAGGTATTGCTGACAATCTGCACGCCGACGGGAACATTTTTAGCGGACAGTTCAACCGGCATTGCCACCACCGGATATCTGCTGGCCAGATTCCAAATCGGTGTCAGCATGAGGTTGGTGCTGGAATAGGTTTTCCCGCGCACCTGAGCTGCTTTGTCAGGGGTTGCATCAAGATCGGCGGGGAAATACGGTGTTGCCAGCGTAGGCATGATCAGAGCTATGCAGCCCTTCTCGAAGACCTTCTGCTGAACATCCTGGTGAAGCTTCGCCAACATTATTTCTACGTTAACCTGATCCTGCGGCGTCAGCTTGCCTGCATACGCCTCCAGATTCTTCACGTACGCGCTGAACTTGTCGCGATGCTTATCCAAACCGTCGAAGATGGCGTACATGCTTGTGGACATAAGCCCCTTGAAGTAAGTCGGCATGAAATTTTCGGCGCTTACGTCGAGCTCTATCAATTCAACCTGTGCTCCGGCCTTCTTCAAAGCCGCAACCGTGGAGTCCATGGCATGGTTGGATTCCTGGCTAAGACCGCCCTGAAGCCAGTTCTTGCAATAGGTGACAGCAACCTTCTGCCCCTTAATCGCAGCGTATTTCTGAGGATAGTCCAGCTTGGGACGAATCGTGGAATGAACCTCCGGGCTGGGACCGGCAATGACATCCTGCATGAGCGCCATGTCAGCAAAAGTGCGGGCCATGGGGCCTAAGGTTTCGTAGGTGTTATCCGACGTGGCAACGCGGCCAAACGGCGGCTTGAAGCCGTACAGACCGTTCATGGCAGAGGGAATGCGAATGGAGCCGCCCATATCGGAGCCAGTGGCCAGCGTGCAGAAACCAGCGGCCAGTGCTGCGCCGGAACCACCGGACGACCCGCCGGTACCGTAGTAGAGGTTCCACGGATTGCGGCTGACACCGTAGAGGCGTGACCAGGTCATGGGGCTGAGGTACTGTTCAGGTACCGTCGTCTGGAAAACAAAAATCGCGCCCTCTTTGCGGAGCTTCTGAATCATGGCGCCGTCAGCGGTGCATGGCTCGTGGTCCTTCAGAAGCAGGGATGCGGCATCCACGCGCCAACCCTTGACTTCATTCTCGTCCTTGACGCCGATGGTAATCCCTTCCAGTCTGCGTGCAGTGCCATTCCGATAGCGCTCATCGGCTTCCTTTGCCAGCTTCCTGGCCTCGTCAAAGGTGTCGAAGGTGATGGCATTGACCTTGCCGGCATTGAACGTATCCAGCTCATTTACCAAGTCGCGACGCGATACGTTGTATTCACCATTGTACTTCTTCACACGGCTAATCTGTGCCTCCAAAACTTCGCTAGGTGTTGTTTCACCTTTTTGGAACAGCTCTATGAGCTTTACAGCTGGCATATATGCCAGCTCATCCTGGGAAAACTTCGCCTTGGCAAATACTGTACTTGCGCCTGTCGCAAAGAGCGTAATCAGTACGCCTGCCATAAACGCCAAAAGCGTTTTCCTGAAAATAAACCTGTGCATTTCCTATACTCCTTTCTCCTTTTGTGCAGAATCTGATAGAGCGACACGGCCTTAGCTCCACTATTCAGAATTTCCTCACCTCCGCATGCCATGTTTATCAAAATATTCTATACATCCTTCCCGAAATCCTTCTACTACTAAAATAGTAGATAGACTTTTATTCTATACTTTTGTGGTATTGTCCTTGCCATTGCCTCGGCCTATAATCCGCTCGATGAATTCACGAAGAATTTTTGCACGATATATCCCAGAACCACGGTAACGGTAAGAACATCCGTTCCATTCAAGATAATATACCCCCATATTTCCGCAGGGGCTCTCTCCAGGATTTGACTTTGCGATGCAATATATATGCCTCGATTGATGACAACGGTGATATTGCCGAAAGGATTTCCTTCATAGTCCTTGGCATTGTAAACTTCTGAACCGCTAAAAAAACCAATCCCATAGTAAGTTATAAATTCAAGGGTTGTCATCATAATCATGCCCAGGAGAACTATGTCTACCGTTGTCAAATATCTTTCCATGAATCTGCTTATAGTCGCTATACAAACCACATAAGAGATTATCGTAATGCTGTACCCAAAAATCCACATATACTGCCCAAAGAAATTGTTGAAAAAAAACACATCAAATACCAATGCCCCAAAGCTGTAAAACATAAATATTACGGAATAGACGAAGCCAAAAATTTCAACGGGAAACCCTTTGCGTGACGGATCTTCATGCGGAGCAAAAACAAAAACCAGCAGGGAAAAAACTATCGTGCCTAAGAAATCTTCGATGGTATATGTGATTTCAATTCGGTACGGCATTATCGGTATGACAATATACAACGGCACGGTCACGACAATGATTTTAAGTATCTTTCGGTGACATAAAAAGACTTGTTTCGCATAAGCATAAAGATTTTCCCAGTCTTTTCTGACCGCTTGAATAAAGCTGTCATGCGATTTTTTTGAGGGCAGGATATGATAGAAAAACCGCAAAACAAGGAATGCCATCCCCATAGCCAAATAGCCCAGCAACACGTTTCTCCTCACCTCCGCATGCTATGTTTATCAAAATATTCTATACATCCTTCCCAAAATCCTTCTACTACTAAAATAGTAGATAGACTTTTATTCTATACTTTTGTGGTATTGTCCTTGCCATTGCCTCGGCCTATAATAACTTTTGTCACTTGGGGAAGTGATGACACATACACATGCCTTCAACAGTGGGGAAGCTTTGCAGGTAAAGAAATTATATGATAAAAGCCGCAGGTCTAGTGCCTGCGGCTTTTCGTATGCGCAATCTACTTTACGATATTTATTTTTCCGGCACGACCGGTACCAAGAGATAGCTGTCATATTTGCCACCAACATGGATGATGTGTTTGCCCTTGTTGCGGGTTGCCGGTGCCTTGACCGCCAGCTCCGGATGGGCGACTTCGGTATGTCCGCCCCCTAAAGTTTTCATGGCCGGTTTCTCACCTGGTCTAAAGGTATATCCCTTAGCGGGAACGGCAATCTTTGCTATGCCAAACGGCGGTACGCTGTCGGCCTTAGGCGGCCGGTAGGCTGCTATGGTCAGCTGCAGTTTTTCCCCGGCATGATATTTCATGCCCATGGGCCAGATGCCAATATCAACTGGCACAATCTCGCCCTTTTTCAGTAAATCCTCACGGGTATGCTTTAAGACCGGCTCAGCAGGCGTGGATTTATGCGTATCCAAGGCCCGCTGGGATACACGCAGATAACCTTCCGAAACCGTGGGCATATGCGTCACGGGGTCAGTGATAACCTTGCCGTCCTTGTCCAGCTTTTGCACCGTAACCTGCAGTTCCATATCATCAGAGCCTTCCGCTTCCACATAGGTATGCAGATTCATATAGCCAGTAAGTTCCGTATCTTTATCAAAGTTCAGCACAAAGTTGACCGCCGGCTGTTTGGCCTGCGTATCGTAGCTGATGATTTGTTCCTGCGCCTCTTTTGCCCCAGCCAATGTTTTTTGACTTGTCAAATACAGCTTTTTATACTGCGTTCTGGCCAGCGGGAATTCCTGCTCGACTCTGTCCACTACGTCCTTATGACCAGGGTCAAGAACCGACAGGCGCACGCGCGGTGTCTTTTCCCAGTCATTGGCCACGCCTTTTAAGTAATGGTCAAAGAACTTGCGCAGGTCCTCGACATGTTCAGGCTGGTAGTAATCGGCCCATTCATTGGTGTTGTGGACGCGCAGCCATTTATCGTGACTGGGAATCTGACGGAAACCAGCGAAGGTACCATGCGTATGCACCGGATTGGTGAAGCTGGCCACGACATAAGCAGGAATATGGATGTTTTGCAGCTTGGCAATCTTATCCTGCCAGTAGGCATCCAAGAGCGTATGGGTCACGACCATGCGCGGCTGGTCTTCAATGTAATTCTTGCTGGCAAAGGTTTCAAAAATCCCCTCTGGGAATACGGGATTGGGAATGCCGCCGCGATTGGCTGTTTCGCGGAAATGGTCAACAAAGCCTTCCCATGGCGCAATGGCCGCTAAATGCGGCGGCTGTTCGCCGGCAATAAACCACTGCGAAACCGTCAGCCAGGAATTGCCCGACATGCCGATTTTGCCATTTGACCAGGGCTGCTTAGCCGCCCACTCAATCGTATCATAGCCATCCTTAGAATTCTGACTGCCCCAATAGTTTAAGTTACCCTCCGAATGATAGGCCCCGCGGCTGTCGGGATTGATGATGACATATCCCTGCGCCACCCAGTATGCCGGGTCCGGTGCTTCAAATTTTTCCAACCCGGAAGTCGCCGCCTGCGGGATGCCCGCCCGCCCCGGCACATCATCGAGCCACTGGCCGCCGATTTCCTTGCCATAAGGACTCCAGGCCATAATTGCCGGATGTTTTTCCTCGTCTACTGGCCGGAAAATATCCGTATAGATAACCGTGCCGTCACGCAGGGTTACGGGCACATCTTTTTCAAACAGAATATCGCAGGTCAGCGGCTTAGAACCTTCACGGCGGATGGAACCCGCTTTAAGCACCATGGTTTCCCGTTTTAATTCGGCTGCACGGGCACGAGCCGCCGTAAGCGGCAAGCCCTTACGATAATATACCTCGACCGTTTCCCCATTGGCCATCTTCTGCGGCATAGTGATGGCCGCCTTTTCCGCCGACACTGCGCCCGGCATCATTACCCCCATGGACAGCGCCGTAAGCCCCAGACAAAGCATTTTCCGCATAGAACCCTTCATCAAAAATAACCTCCCCATATAATTTGTAATATTTATCTTTATCCCAGGCTATATTATAATACTTTTATATTGATTTGTTAAATTTTCTATTGAAAGGAAGAAGTTATGACTGCCTATGCCTTTTATGAAAGTCCCTTCGGTCTCTTGAAAATCGGCGTTGCCAATGGCAAAGTCATTCTTATCGGTATGGTACCGAAAGCAGATACAGTAAGCCAGCCTACACCACTTAGTGCGGAAGTCTATCGCCAGCTGCAGGAATACTTTGCCGGCAAGCGCACAGTGTTTACCGTTCCGTATGCCTTCCAAGGAACCAGTTTCCAGCAGGCAGTCTGGGCGCAAATCGCAAAAATCCCCTATGGCAGGACCGTTACCTATAAGGACATCGCGCAGGCTATTGGAAAACCGCGCGCCTTTCAGGCAACAGGCCGAGCCGTAGGGGCGAATCCCTTGGCCATCCTCATCCCCTGCCACCGTGTTATCGGCAGCAATGGCGAGATGACCGGCTATGCGTATGGGTTGGAGATGAAGAAAACTCTGCTGGACTTAGAATCCACATCCAGCGTCACTTGTCATAACACTCTTTCTCATAGATGACGTATTCCATGAGATATTCGATATGAATACCGGAGTGCGTTTCTCCGGCCTCCCATGTATCCATGATGCGGCGGAACACAATGGGGAAATCCTCCTCCGAAAGATTCTGCAGAATCACATAGAACTGATTGGCCTTGTAGCGAAGTATCATATCGCTTTTCCGCAGTGTATCCTGCAGACAGAGGTCAAATTTTTCCACAGCGTCTGACAGACTGTACGGGCGCGCCTCAATATTTTCTTCATCCGATAGGATGAACAGCAGTTTCACAATCATACCGCCATAACGCTTGTAGAACTGGCGCAGGAAGTGATAGATTATGGAGAATTGCTCCATATCCATCGAAATGGGCCCGCCTCTTCTATGCCAGCCCTCCACCATCTGCGTGATGCGGGCAAACTCCTTTTTGATATCGTTGCTATCGCATAAGTCGGTTTCTCCCTCCTGACCATACAGCCTGCTGCCGTTTTTGCCCGTTTGCTCCGGGCAGAGCTTTGTCAAGCGCATGGTTCCAGCGGCTTTATTCAAAAAACCGGTCAGCTTGTCAACAGACGCTTCCTCTTTCAGAAGTTCCAGTTCCTGGGTATGCTTGACGGCATTTAAGATGCGCCGAATGAGAATTTCCTTATGAACAGGTTTGCGAATAAAATCCGCGGCGCCCTGTTCAAAGCTGCGAATCTCCGCATCACTGGTCTCCATGCCGCTTAAGAAAAAGACGGGCGTGGGTTTGCGCCCTTCTTTTTCTTCCATGCGCCGCAATGCCTGATACGTTTCAAAGCCATCCATCTCCGGCATCTGTATATCCAGCAGAATCAAATCCGGTGTATTTTTTCCCATATATTTCAAAAGATCCCGCCCGGAACGCAGACAGTTGACCCGCATATCCTGCTCCCGCAAAATGCGTTTTACATGTGTCAGCGTCATGGCATCATCGTCAACAACAACAATCCAGACTCCCATAGTTATCTCCCTTCTCCCCCTTTAATGATTAAGCATCGCCAATTCGTCAATCTCTCCCTTATTCGCAATATTCGCGATTCAAGTTATAAATCCTGCTATTCACAATACATCCAGCGACAGAATAATCCGAGGAATACATAGCACAAAAAAGCTGTGACAAAATGCGCTTGCATTCTGACACAGCTTTTGACTCGTTAAGATTCTTCCGGCATTCCCTTGCACAGCAGCACGGGACAATCTGCATGCTGGGTGACGAAACTGGACACGCTGCCCATCAGCAGGCTACGGAAGGTGCCGAAGCCATGGGAGCCCATGACAATCATATCGCTTTCCTCTTCCTCGGCCACACTTAAGATAACCTCACCGGGATTGCCCACTTCCACGCGGGTATGGGCATGGATTTCACTTGGGATTACGTGCATGAGGTCTGCCAGGAATTGATAGGCGGCAATTTTGAGTTCCGCGGGCACATAACCACTGAGGCTGACCTGCTCAAAGGCCGCCACATTCTCATTGTAGTCCACCACCATCAGCAGGGTGATTTCCGCCTTGGTCGCAGCCGCGAGCTGAACGGCCTCCTTGACGGCCTTAAAGGCCTGCCCGGAACCGTCCGTGGGCAAAAGAATGCGGTCACACTTTATCGCCTGCTGTGGCCGCGTTTTGATTTCCTCAATCAGCGCAGCCGTATCCATTTGACTTGTCAATTCCATCTTTTCCACAACATCATCCCCTATCTGCCAGTTCCTGCGCCAGCGCTGCCATCTGCTTATGCTGACGTTCTTCAGCTGCCTGTCTGGCTAAAAGTTCCTTGCGGGAAGCATTGAACCGCAGGCAGAACAGGATGCCCACTATCCCCATATAGACGAGAAATGCGCCAAAGGTCTGGGCAATATCAGCAAAGCCTGCCCCCCGGGCAATGATATCCCGTTCAAAATGAAATTCCCAGGTAAGCGGAAATACATGACTGAATTTTACCACCCAATCAGCAAAGAAGGTAGTCGGACCAGCACCGCCCCCCAGAATAAAACCGCCAGGAATAAAGAGAATCATCCGGCTTGATGCAATACCGGGGTTAGCTGCCGTCCAGCCAAACATCAAGGACAAGGTGCCCACCGTGAAAATATAAAATATCTGCACGAAGATAAAGGTAAAGAGATTTCCCGAAAAGGTCAAATCCCCCCATACCCGGAGTACCGCCAATCCCAGCACCCAGGAAACCATCAGACAGCAGCCATAGGGAATGAGTCTTGCCAATAAATCCCAGGGCGTGCCCTCAAGCAGAACTTTATCCAGCTGATGTGTAAGCCTAAGACGCGGTATCATACCAATGGTTGCAAAGGTAAAGAACATCGAACCAAAGAAGAACAAGAAGCCCAACGTTTCCCCGTTGTCCTTGGATTCCTGCGGATTAAAGAGGTTACGGGTCGCAAGGCTCACGTTGCCGTAAATGCTGTCATTGGTACTGCCCACATCACCGTTGGCCATCGCGTTATCCAGCCCTACGATTTCATTTAACGCTTCTTTGATGTTGCTGGTATTGGCCGAGTTCGTGTTATCGTAGAACACGCCAATATTGGATGCCACACCCGTATATCTATCCTTTTCCAGACCTCTGGGGAAATACACCACAGCAAAAGCCCTGTCCTGATAGAATAAATCCTTGGGATCCTGCGCCGTATTCAGTACCGCCGTAACCTTCATGTACTCTGAGGCATCTATGCGATTGGTCAATTCTCGCGTATAAGCCGAGTTATCCAAATCGATAACAACGACTTTAACATCCTTGGCAATGTTGCCAGTGAGCAGCACCGACACAAATAGCGTGATAACCATGGCCACCATGATGCAGACCTTTTCATAGGGCATGCCCTGACCAGAAAACAGGAACTTAATTTCATCTCTTAGTGAATTCACTGTCTTTCACCCCAATAGTCATGCCCGGGATAATGCCATCCTGCGGGTCAATATAGATACGCACCTGAAATGCCGAAAGGTCAGACTGTCCCTTTTCGCGGGACTGCTTCAAATCCGCAAAGCCCGGAGCCTGCGTCAAAAGACGTACCGTCCCCGTAACCTTCTTTTCTCCAGCTACCGTAGTACCGGTAATTTCCATGCCCTCGGAGAGGCCTGCTGCCTGCTTTTCGCTGATATAGATATCGTAGTAGCTGCGGCTGCTTTCGAGCAGCACCACTGGCGTGGACGGAGAAATCATCTCCCCTTCTTTAGCCAGCACTTTGAGGATTTTGCCATCTTCGGGAGCGCGCAGGGTCAGACGTTCCTTGGCCACTTCGAGTTCCTTTAACTGCACTTCGAGGGCCGCTTTCTGCTGACGCAGGGCTTCCACATCATTGCCCATGTTGTCGGCAGACATCCGCGCCTGTGCAATGGAGTCCGTGCCGCTGCCATTGGTGACGGCGGTCAGTTTGTTCAATAATTGCTGCTGCTGTTCCACGTTGGCCCGCGCCACGTTGAGCGTCATCTCTGCATCATCCAGCTGGGACTGAGCAATAGCGCCAGCCTCGACCAAAGAGGCCTTGCGGTTATAATCAATCTGGGCATTCTTCAAGGTGACATTCGCCGACTGCAAAGCTGCCTGCTGCTGGTCGATGCCACGGTAGTTCTGGCTTTCACTCGTATCGGCTTTCAGATAGTTGATACCCTGCGTGCCGCTGGTGGAGGCAATCTGCGCTTCCATCTGGGCAATCTGGGTCTTGAGCTTAGCAATGGAAAGGTCGGTGTCCGTGGAGTCCAGTTCCATGATTACGTCACCCTTATGAACATAATCGCCTTCCTTCACCGCTTCTTTGATGAGCCGCCCGCTGACGGAATCAAAGGACATCTTGACCTGCTCGGCCGTAAGAATCCCTTCCTTCTTCTCCGTGGCCAGCACCAGCGCATCATTGCCCTTATACATCAACACCAGTCCTCCGATAATCAGGAGGGCAATAAATACGATGCCCGTACGCTTGGCTTTTTCTTTTGTGTTCATTCTCGATTCTCTCCCTTATATAGTTTACTAGCTAACTACTTTGACGTAAAAATAAGTGCCTTAGGCACTTAACTTTTCCAGCAGCATAATGAGTTCTTTCTGCTCGGCTTCGGTCAGTTTTTCCATCAGTTTGCTGACCCGCAGATAATGCGGCGGCAAAATCTCTTCCATGAATTCACAGCCCGCTTTCGTCAGACTCACGACCTTGGCCCGGCCATCCTGGGCGGCAGGATTGATATCCACCAGTCCGTCCCGTTCCATGCGCCGCAGCATATTGCTGATGGTCGCGCGGGTCACACCCACTTTGGCCGCAAGTTCTGACGGAGCTACACCCTTTTCGCCATACTGATGAAGCACCACCAGCGCACAGAACTTTCCTTCGGACAACTGATAGCTCTGCTGCAGCACATCCAAAATGGACTGCTGAATCTCTTCACTAGCCATCTTGATGCCCAGCATGGCGATGACTGCCGCCGGATTAATCTCCGGCACCAGCTTCTTATGCCGTTCCAATTCGGCAAAGGTCGGTATAATTTCCCGTTTCATAATTATCTCCACCATAAATAATTAGCTTGCTAATCATTTATTATAAAGATTTTGCTCTTTTTGTCAACAGCGATATTTTTAATCGTCAATGCTTTCTTCATGCTGACGGATGGTTTCGGCCACCACTTTGTCAAAACCTGTCAGCGCTGCAAAGGGAGCGAACTGTGCCGCCCGCTTGGCAAGCGGCATACGCTGATGGTTTTGCGGCTCCGGCCGCGGCAGGTTCACGATATCGGCGTAATCTTCACTTGTTCTCTGGGGAATCATGCCTTGTGTCCTCCTATCTCACTGTTTCTGGCTATGGTGCGCGCCTCCTCTTTGAGGTTTGCCGCCTTCAGCACAGCGTTCTTGCCAAATTTATTTCTAAGGGCCAGCATTGCATGCTGCAGGGATTTTTCCTTTTGCGCGCTGCGCTCCTTCGCTTCTTCCTGACGGGTTCTCTCCTCCAGATTGTCAAAGAGATTGAATTGCACCACCGCTTCCTTTTGACTGGTCAGACTGTCCTCTGCAATCAGGCGGCCTACGGTCACGGTAAGGCGGCGCACGAGAAGCTGCGGCATGGTTATGCGGTCATAGAGGGCCAGCGTTTCCTGCAGAAGTTCTTTCGTCGAGGAAGTATGCTGCGCAAGGCTCACGGTTCCATGCGCAGCCTTGGGCACCTTGCGTCCGTAATGGTCGATATGGACAGGGCCAGTATAGCCCTTGGCCATGTTCTCGATGTCGTAGCCCACATCGAGCACCACCTGATTGGTCACGAGTTTCTTTTCCAGCAAATCAAAGATAAGCTGGTCCATCATCTCCCAGACAATCAGCCGCGCCTGTTCATTGGTATAGGGTTCGTGCAGTACCTGACCACTGCTCAGGCTCGTGCTGGTCGGCCGATAATTCTTGACTTCTTCCATTGTGCAGGGTTCATATCCCCAGGCATGGTCAATCAGAGGCTCTGCATTCACGCCAAAGGCCTTATAGAGTTCATTTTCGCCATAGGCCTGCAACGAAAAGCGGGCAATATCGCCCATGGTGTAGAGCCCCATGTCGGCAAGTTTCTGGGCATAGCCTCTCCCCACCCGCCAAAAATCCGTTATGGGGGTATGGTGCCAGAGCTGCTGACGATAGCGCATTTCATCGAGTTCGGCAATGCGCACACCGTCCTTGTCCGGCGGCATATGTTTGGCGGTGATATCCATGGCAATCTTGGCCAGATACATATTACTGCCCACGCCTGCCGTAGCCGTGATGCCCGTTTCCGTCAGCACATCCCCCACCATCTTTCGGGCGAGTTCATGCGCCGTCATTTTATAGGTAGCGAGATACGGTGCCACATGGATAAAAACTTCGTCAATGGAATACGTATGAATATCATGGGGAGCGATATACCGCAGGTACACGCCGAACACCTGCCCGCTGTATTTCATATAGAGCGCCATGCGGGGAACAGCCACGATATAACCGATGGCAAGCTGCGGATTATCGGCCAGTTCCTGACTGTCGCAGGATTCGCCCACGAGTTTTCCGCCCGGTGCCTTAGCCGCCCGCAGCCTGTTGGCATATTTGATTTTCTGCACCACCTCAAAAAGCCTTGCCCGCCCCGGTACGCCATACTGTTTGATGGCGGGGCTGGCGGCAAGGCAGATGGTCTTTTCCGACCGGCTCTCATCTGCCACCACCAGATTGGTGGTCAACGGGTCAAGCTCCCGCTCCACACATTCCACGGAAGCGTAGAAGGATTTGAGGTCAATGGCGATATAACTTGCCTTGTCCATAATACTCACCTGTGTAATTTATTTACTCACAGTGTAGCATATACCTTGCGAGCTGACAAGTCAAAATTGACAAATCAAATGCTGACATGTCAAAGACTCACCAAAAACGCTGTTGCCAACCCCATTCGCCTTGCAGTATAATGGGTGGATAAGAATAGCGAAAGAACGGAGCTGATGGTATGATTTCCACTCGTGGGCGCTATGCCCTGCGCGTTATGCTGGATTTGGCTGAAAACGAAAATGGCAAGTATATCCCCTTGAAGGATATTGCCGCCCGCCAGGAACTTTCCAAAAAATATCTGGAAATTATCGTCAAGGATTTGGTAAAAGAAGGTCTGCTGACAGGAGCCAGCGGCAAAGGCGGCGGTTACAAGCTCTGCCGCCGTCCCGAGGAATACACTGTCGGTGAAATCGTCGAACTCATGGAAGGCACATTGGCCTCGGTTGCCTGTCTGACGGACAAGGAGCCAGCATGTCCCCGCAAGGGCATCTGCAAAACCCTCCCCCTTTGGACCGAATATCACCAGTTGGTACACGACTTCTTCTATGGCAAAAAATTAAGCGACCTGCTATAAGACAGCACAATAACGACACGAATGGAGATACTTTAATGGAAAAGAATTGCCCCACCTATCGAAACTATGTTGAAATCCTCAGACGCGAGCTGGTTCCGGCAATGGGCTGCACAGAACCCATTGCCATTGCCTACTGCGCAGCCAAAGCAAGAGCCGTCTTAGGCTGCCTGCCGGACAAGGTAACCATCGCCGCCAGTGGCAACATCATCAAGAACGTCAAGAGCGTTATCGTGCCTAACACCGGCGGCCGCAAGGGCATTGAAGCGGCCGCTGCCATCGGCATTGTGGCCGGAGACGAAGAAGCAGGCCTCGAAGTCATCGCCCATGCCAAGGATGAGGACAAGGGCAAGCTCGCAGATTACATGAAGCAGACGGAACTGCGCGTAGAATTTGCCGAGTCCGACCATGTACTCGATATTATCGTCACGGCCAGCAAAGGCGCAGATACGGTGGAAGTTCAGGTGGTCAATGAGCACACCAATATCGTCAAAATCACCCGCAACGGTCAGGTCCTTCTTGAAAAGGAAATCGTAAACACGGTGGACACGGGCAAGCCGGACTACGAATGCCTGACCATTGAAAATATCTACGACTTTGCCATGAGCTGCGACTTGGCCGATGTGCAGGAGATTATCGACCGTCAGATTGCCTATAACACGGCCATTGCCGAAGAAGGCCTCAAAAACGACTACGGCGCCAATATTGGCAAGACCCTCTTAAAAGCCTACGGAAACTCCGTCCATATCCGGGCCAGAGCCAAGGCTGCCGCCGGTTCCGATGCCCGCATGAACGGCTGCGAACTGCCGGTCGTCATCAACTCCGGCAGCGGCAATCAGGGCATGACCGTTTCTCTGCCCGTCATTGAATACGCCAAGGAATTAGGCGCTGACAAGGAAAAACTCTATCGCGCCCTCGTGCTGGCCAATCTCGTTACCCTCCATGAAAAGGAAGGCATTGGCCGCCTGTCTGCCTACTGCGGTGCTGTCAGTGCTGGAGCCGGGGCTGGTGCCGGCATTGCCTGGCTCTGCAGCGGCGACTACAAATCCGTCATCCACACCATCGTCAATGCGCTGGCCATCACCTCCGGCATTGTCTGTGACGGCGCCAAGGCCTCCTGTGCCGCCAAGATTTCTGCTGCGGTGGACGCAGGCATCCTAGGCTTTGAGATGTACCGCAACGGCCAGCAGTTCTACGGCGGTGACGGCCTCGTCGAAAAGGGCGTGGAAAACACCATCCGCAACATCAGCCGCCTCGGACGCATCGGCATGAAGGAAACCGACAAGGAAATCATCAGCATGATGATTGGCAAATAAATACGCGCAAGCTAAGGGGAGGATGTTCCTTATGATAACAGCTAACACCGGTGATATCGTCTATGTCAAGCGCAAGGGCTACCGCCATTTTGGCATTTATTCAGGCAATGAGCAGGTTATCCATTATCACAAGGAGCACCATCCCCTGCTCAGCGACGGCATTATCATGGAAACCACACTGGCAGAGTTCATGTCAGACAGCGATACCTTATATGTATTGAACGGCATTGGACCGACTGCGGACACTCACCTCTTTGACTGGATTATCCAGCGGGTATTTGACGGCGAAATCACCTCATTTTCGCCTCAGGAAACCATCGATAGGGCCCGCAGCAAGCTTGGCGAACAGGGATACAGCCTGCTGCTCAACAACTGCGAACACTTCGCCTTCTGGTGCAAAACCGGCGTGGCCAAATCCTCTCAGGTGGACGATATTCTGGCCTGCTTCCTGCTGCTCGTCCCGCCCCCGGCTGACAAGTCAGCTTTTGACAAGTCAAAAACGATATAAAAGAAACAGAGCCTGACAAGTCAAATAAAACTTGTCAGGCTCTAAATTTAGCCAATATCTTCAAAGATACGCACAGCAGGTACCTGTTTCATTTTTATCTGCGCCTCTAGAACCGTGCCGTCTGCCGCCCGGGGCAGGGGCTTGCTTTCGTCCGGCACGTCCTTTAGATGAGGACGCTTGCGGTAGCAGCTGTCCAGCTTGCCATCCACGTATTCCCGCACGAGAATGCTGCCGTCGGGCAGTATGTGACGAATGGTTTCGGTAAAATGCTGCTGTTCTTTGAGCTGCTTTATTTCCTGCTGGCGGGCATTCATTTCTTCGAGCGTTTCCGTGAGGCTTTCCACCCGCTCCTGAACCATCCCGGAAAACATTTTCTTGAAAGCATCGGAGCCTTCTGCCCTTGCCCGCTCTATATTGGTCATGCCTGCAGAGATTTCCATGCTGTCTGCCACTTTCATAAAGACACCTCCCTGCTGAATATATCGTAAGCAGGGAGGTGTTTCTTAAATTTATTTGGACAGCGCCTGCCTTGAAGATTACTTTTTCCCGCGCTATAATGAAAACATCAGAAAACAGGAGGTTTTGTCTATGAACGCCGATTGTGCCAACTGCAAGACGCACGCCTGCTATACCAAGGGCGTAAATTGTACCGGGTTTGACAAGGAAACCATTCTTGCTGCCTACAATGAGGAGGAACGGCAGATTATGAAGGCCGCCGCTTATGTGGAGGGCACCTTCTACAGTAATATCACCCGCCTGCAGGAAACGGCAGAATTTGCCAAAGCCATGGGCTATAAAAAACTGGGCATGGCCTTCTGCATCGGACTGAACGCGGAAGCCAAGTATATCGCCCGCTACTATCAGCAGCAGGGTTTAGAATTTTACAGTGTCTGCTGCAAGAACTGCAGCTTCAACAAGAAGGAACTCGGCCTCAAGCAGGTCAAGCCCGAGCTCGAACACGAAGCCATGTGCAATCCCAAGATGCAGGCTAAGATTCTCGCCGACAAGGGCACAGAACTCTTTATCTCCTGCGGTCTTTGCGTGGGCCACGACACCCTGTTCAATTCCGCCTGTCCCGGCCCTGTCACTACCTTGGTGGTAAAGGACAGGTTACTTGCCCATAACCCGCTGGGCGCCATCTACTCCCGCTACTGGAAGCGGAAGCTGGGCATCATGGATGAGGACGAAGTATAAACGATAACATATGCGCAAAAGCGGCAACGGTTATTTCTCCGTTGCCGCTAATTTTATGCCCGCCTGTTTTAAGGCTTGGCGAAAGGCCGTTACTTCTTCTTTTGTTGGTTCCGGCACACTTTGCAGCGGATAGTCCCAGCCCAAGGCCTCCCATTTGGCAATGCCCATGGTATGGTAAGGCAGTACCTCCACTTCCACATCACCCGGCAGGCTGTGCACGAGACGGATAAGCTCCGCCACGCTGTCCTTCCCTGCCGTATAGCCGGGAATCAGCACATAGCGCAGGGTTACAGGCTTGCGTTTGGCTATGCAGACAAGATTTTCCCGTATGGTGCCAAACTTTGCCTTGGTCAGCGCCTGATAGCTGGCTTCCGTGCAGCCCTTCAGGGAAAAGAGCACCCTGTCCGTATGTGGCAAAACCTGCAGGATAGCCTCTTTAGCGGCCAGGCCACAGGTGTCAATGGCGGTATGAAAACCCGCCGCCTTTGCCTTTGCCAATAGCTCTGCCAGAAACTCCGGCTGCAATAGGGGCTCACCGCCGGAAACCGTCAGACCGCCCCCGGAGGACTCGTAGAAATTACGATAGTCCTCCATTTCCGTCAGGACTTCATCTGCCGTAATCCGCTGCTCACCTCTGGCCCAGGTATCGGGATTGTGACAAAAGGCACAGCCCAGCTGACACCCGGCCAGGAAGAGCACATAGCGGATGCCGGGGCCGTCCACCGTGCCAAAGCTCAGCTTGGAATGATAATATCCCTGCAGCATCTTACATGGCTTCATAGAAGGTACGCTGGATAACCTCAAGCTGATGCGGTCTATCCAGTTTGATGAAGTTCACCGCATAACCGGACACGCGGATGGTGAGCTGCGGATAGTTTTCCGGATGTTCCATAGCATCTTCCAATACGGCTCTATCGAGGACGTTGATGTTGATATGATGCGCTTCATAACCGCTGTAACCGTCCAGCATAGCCGTGAGATTCTGCACGCGGATTTCATCCGTCTTGCCCAGCGCGGAAGGAATCATGGAGAAGGTATAGGAGATACCATCCCGGCAGTCGGCGTAATCCAGATGGGCAATGGACTTCATGGCAGCCAATGCGCCGCTCTTGTCCCGGCCATGCATGGGGTTAGCCCCCGGTGCCAAAGGCTCGCCAATCTTGCGGCCATCCGGCGTGGTGCCGGTCTTTTTGCCGTACATGACGTTAGACGTAATGGTCAGGATGGACAGGGTATGCTCTGCCCCACGGTAAGCCTTGTGCTTTCTAAGCTCCGTGATGAATTCATGGGTCAACTCGTGCGCCAGTTCATCCACGCGCGGGTCGTTGTTGCCAAATTTCGGAAAATCTCCTTCCACCTTGAAATCCGTCGCTACGCCAAATTCGTTGCGAATCGGCGTAACCTTGGCGTATTTGATGGCAGAAAGCGAATCCACCGCACAGGACAGGCCAGCCACGCCAAAGGCCATAAGGCGCTCAATCTTGCTGTCGTGGAGAGCCATCTGACCTGCTTCATAAGCATGCAGGTCATGGGAATAGTGAATCACGTTCATGGTGTTCACATAGAGTTTCGCGAGCCATGCCAGTACCTTGGAATACTTCTTGCGCACATCGGCGTAGTCGAGGACACCATCTGCAGGCAGCGGCATTTCCGGAGCCAGCTGTTCATTGCTCTTTTCATCCTTACCGCCATTGATGGCGAGCAACAAAGATTTGGCCAGATTGGCACGAGCGCCGAAGAACTGCATCATCTTGCCGAGCTTCATGGCGGATACGCAGCAGGTAATGCCGTAATCATCACCATAGACCGGACGCATAACCTCGTCATTTTCATACTGGATGGCGCTGGTCTTGATGGAGATTGTTGCTGCATACTTCTTGAAGCCTTCCGGCAGGCGTTTGCTCCAAAGCACCGTGAGGTTCGGTTCCGGGGACGGGCCCAGATTTTCGAGGGTGTGCAGTACACGGAAGGAGTTCTTCGTCACCAGCGTACGGCCATCCTCACCCATGCCGCCGACGGATTCCGTTACCCAGATGGGGTCACCGGCAAAGAGTTCATTGTATTCCGGCGTGCGCAGCATGCGCACCATGCGCAGCTTGATGACGAGCTGGTCCATGTATTCCTGCGCTTCGGCTTCGGTAATCACACCACTAGCCAAATCGCGTTCCATATAGATGTCGAGGAAGGTGCTCACGCGGCCAATGGACATGGCGGCGCCATTCTGTTCCTTGACGGAAGCCAGATAACCAAAGTATACCCACTGTACAGCTTCCTTGGCATTCTTAGCCGGCACGCTGATGTCAAAGCCATAGCCTGCAGCCATGGTCTTCAGGTCATTTAAGGCCTTAATCTGCTGGGCGATTTCACTGCGGGCACGCATCTTGTCTGCGTCCATATCCCCGCTGTACATCTCTTCCTTGTCGAGCTTCTTCTGCTCAATCAGGCGGTCAACACCATAGAGTGCGACACGGCGGTAGTCGCCGATGATGCGGCCGCGGCCATAGGCATCGGGAAGGCCGGTCAAGAGGCCCAGATGGCGGGCCTTGCGCATTTCCGGGGTATAGAGTTCAAATACCGCTTCATTATGGGTCTTGACGTGCTTAGAATAGATTTCCGTAATCTTATCGCTGACCGTGTAGCCGTATTCCGCGGCAGCCTGCTGCGCCATGCGCAGACCACCGTTGACGATAAGACCGCGTTTCAAGGGCGCATCGAGCTGCAGGCCCACAATGGACTCATGTGCCTGATCTATAAAACCTGGGCCATGGGAAATCGTGGTGGAAACCGTCTCCGTATCCACATCCAGCACGCCGCCCTTAGCCCGTTCCTGGGCCAGCAAATCCTTGCAGCGTTCCCACACAGCCGTAGTGTTTTCCGTAGCGTCCGCTAAGAAATCTGCATTGCCTTCATAGGGTGTATAGTTCTTCTGGATGAAGTCACGTACATCAATTTTCGTCTGCCATTTTCCGGGACGGAATCCCTGCCATAATTCTTGCATTGTATAATAATCCTCCTGTTTGCGCTTAGACAAAATAAAGCCGCCTGAGCAAAGCATCCGCACTCTGCCCAGGCGGCAAGCTATTTGAAAAAGCATCAGCACGGCCTCACGGTAATCCACTAAACCGTCAGAACTGTGCCAGACTTATTACCTGCTACTAATTATACTGATTATCCCTTGACCTGTCAACATCCTTAACCGACGCTGACACGCTGGGCGGCTTCCACGGCGTCAGCCAAAGCCATGTTGTAGCCTTCGTCATAGCCGGTACGGTAGCCGTCATACTCACAGCTGGCACCGTAATCACGCAGCATGTTCAGCATATCCTCCAGCTGATCCTCCGTCCATTCACTCATGGCGCACAGCGTTCCCAAACGCTCGATACACGCCAATTCCTTCCCCTGTGTATCCATTGTCATAAGTCAAAGCCTCCTTACAAAACTTCGTGCGAAACAGTATTTCGCACTACGCCCTTACACGAAATCTAAGCGACTCTGTGCCCTTCGGGCATGACTCGCAAAGATTTCATAGTAAAACTCCCAGTCTTCCAGCGGGAAAATCACACATTTGAAAGTATAGCATGGTAAATTTTTGATAACCAGTCTTGACTTTTCCCTGCTTTCCCTTCTCCCTTATTCTTCTAAGGAGAAAAATTTTTCCTGCCTCCCAGGCAAAAAAAGTAAAAAAAATAACAGTCCGCAGTTTTTCCTGCGGGCTGTTATCTTCATACCGTTACGGCCATATATCGGCTCATCGCCAGGTCCATCATATACTCGTAGCACCGGAACAGATTGTCGAGCACCGAATGACTTTCCTGACAACGCTTCTGATGAAAGAACGCTTGTATTGCCTGACGCGCAGCAATATCATCCTCATCATAGATGTCCATCAGCAAATTCTTGCTGATTATGTGGTTGCGGCTCTTCTCCTCGGACATGGGCGCCAACAACAACTGATATAACCTGCTAATCCTCTGGGAAAACTCTGCCACATCTTTGGCCGGGTACTTTTTGAAGTGAATGGAGAGAATCTGCCCCACAAGCATCTTCATATCCTCCCACTTGTCCTCGTTCATCACCCAGCGTTTCTGATGCCGTAAGTCCTTCTCGATATAAGCATAGGCTCTCAGACGCTCAGCCCAGGAAGCAGACAACAGCCATCGATAAAAATTTTCCACAGTAATCCCTCGCTTTCTCAGTGACTACTTGCCGGTCGAATCTTATCGATTCCAGATCCACCCGAAACCGCTGTTGTCGTGACGGCTTCATTATGAACTCGTCCTTTTCTAATCCTCTTGTCTATTTAGTTCTCTAGTCCTATTTTACCGTATAATAATAATTTTCGCAATAGTTATTCATTGTATACTTAAACTTTCTGTTCCTGCACACAATAAAGCCCGGTGGCGGATAATACATTTCCGTCGCGTTAGGCAAGCCTGCATAAGCAGAGGAAATGTATTGTCCGCCACCGGGCGTCTTTTCGTGCAGATGTAAACAAATATCTTTAGACAGCCTTATCTGCTGCAAATTTCTGCTTGGTGAGTTTCGCATGGCTCACCATTTCCTTGGCATTATCGAGCGAAGCCGTCGTCACATCCACGCCGGAAGCCATGCGGGCGATTTCGCTGATGCGCTCGCGCTCGGAGAGCGGCCGTACCTGAGTCACCGTGGAATCTCCGGCACTGGTCTTGGCAATGTAGAGGTGATTGTCCGCCATGCAGGCAATCTGCGGCAGATGCGTAATGCAGAGCACCTGTTTGTACTGCGCCACGAGTGCGATGCGTTCGGCCACCATCTGAGCCGTGCGGCCGCCGATACCCGTGTCGATTTCGTCAAAGACCATGCTCGGCACGGAGGAATCCCGGGAAGCCGCCACCGTCTTGATAGCCAGCGCGATACGCGAAAGCTCACCTCCGGAAGCCACCTTGGACAGGAGCTTCTCCTCCTCGCCGGGATTGGCGGAAAAGTACATAGCCACCGTATCGGCACCATTGCCCAGATATTTTTCTGCCGGTTCCACCCGGATATGGAAGGCCGCCTGCGGCATGCCCAAAGCTACCAGCTGGCTGCCAATAGCGCTGGCAAGCTCCCCTGCCGCCCGCTGACGAAGATTCGTCAAGTGCTCTGCCTTTTGCCGCAGCTTTTCTTCCAAGGCGGCAATTTCTCTTTCGAGCTTTGCCATATCCTCATCGTAATTTTCGATGTCCATAAGCTCCTGCTGAACCTTTTGCTGATGTTCGAGAACATCGGCAATGGTGGCACCGTATTTACGGCACAGGCGGTCAATGACATCCATGCGGTTCTGCAGTTTATCGAGTTTTGCCGGCTGGAACTCCAGAGACTCGCCGTAATCGCGCAACTCGCCTGCTGCTTCCTGCAGGGAGATATAGGCCTCCTCCACCATGGTATAGGTATTGGCCAGACTGTCATCATAGCGGCTCATGTCCTCAAGGTTCTTCTTGACCTTGGCCACAGCCGTCAGCACGGCACTGCCATTTCCCGTGCCCACATCCAGAAGATTATAGGATTCTTCCACAAAGCCGGCAATCTTTTCCGCATGGGACAGCTTGCGGATTTCCGCCTCTAATTCCTCGTCCTCATTTTCCTTGAGCTCTGCCTCGCTGATTTCCTTGTCCTGCCAGCGCAGCATATCCAGGCGCTGGGCATATTCGCGGGCAGACTGCTCCTTTTCCGCATGTTCCTGCTTTTTGCCCTTCCACAGGCCATAGGTCTGCCGGTAAGCGGCCAAAGCCTCCGTCAAATCCGGGTCGTAATTATCGAGCAGGGCAAACTGGCTTTCTTCTTTGAGCAGGGCCAGATTTTCATTCTGGCCGTGAATATCCACGAGGAAGGCACCAATCTGCTTGAGGATGGTCAAGGTCACATGGCAGCCGTTCACCAGCACCATACTGCGGCCGCCTTTGGTAACCTGCCGGGTGATGATTAAAAGGCCTTCCGAATCGTCAATGGCCTGCCCTGCGAGCAACTCGTGCAGTCCCAGTGACTCATCATCCAGCGTAAAGACCGCCTCCACCCGTAGCCAGTCACAGCCGGTACGGATGGCATCCGAAGATACACGCTGCCCTAAAATAGCCCCAAGCGCATCAATCAAAATGGATTTACCTGCACCGGTTTCACCCGTCAGGATGTTGAGGCCTTCACCGAACTCCACCTGCACATGTTCAAGCAGGGCAAAATTCCAAACCGTTAATGTTTTCAGCATTGCCAGCCCGCTCCTTTACTGCAAGAAAGACGTAAGACGCTCCGTAACGGTCTTGGCAGCAGCTTTGGGCTTGACGATGATAAAGATGTTATCATCCCCGGCTACCGTCCCCAGCACTTCGGGCCAGTTGGCATGGTCGAGTGCCGAAGCGACAGTGTTGGCACCGCCGGGCAGGGTCTTGACCACGACGATGTTTTCGCTGTAATCGCAATGAATCACCGTGTCCTGGAATAAGCGCTGCATGCGCTCCTCCGTGAAGATAACAGTGTTCTGCATGGGATAAGCATAGCGGTAACGGCCATCCCCGGTCGGAACCTTAATCAGCATCATTTCCTTGATGTCCCGGGACACTGTGGCCTGGGTCACCTTGATGCGCTGCTGACGCAGGGCATCGGCCAAATCCTCCTGGGTTTCGATAATCTGAGATTCAATAATATTCTTAATCACGGCCTGTCGCACACTTTTCACGCTCTCACCTTCCCGTTTGCTTGCTGTAGTCATTACTCCACCCCATTGTTCTTCCAAAGTTTCGTCCTTAAAATCTGATAATAGTCCTTGTCCTCGAATTTGATGATACCGGCGCTGGCGGTGGACTTCATCACCGTAACCTCATCCCCGGGCAGCAGGCGGAAGCTCTCCTGACCGTCAAAGGTCACGATGATATCCTGATGAATGGCGGCAATCTTGATGTGCACCACATCATCTTCCCCGACCACCAAAGGCCGCATATTAAAGGTATGGGCGCAGATAGGCGTCACGAGCAGTGCCTGAATGGACGGACTCATAATCGGCCCGCCTGCGGACAGGGAGTAGGCCGTAGAACCTGTAGGCGAGGACACGATTACGCCGTCTGCCTTGTAATCCATCAGATGGGATTCATTGATGGACAGGCCCAAATGCAGCATACGGGCCACGCCGCCCTTGGTCACCACCACATCATTGATGGCATGACCCAAAAAACGCTCCTCGCCGTCGGACTTGGCAAAACCTGCCAAAAGCAGGCGGTGTTCAATGCGGTAGTCTCCATCCAGAAGTTTTTGCAGCTTCGTTTCCAGCTCGCTTAGTTCAATATCGGCCATAAAGCCCAACGTGCCAATGTTGATGCCGCAGACCGGCACGGCCATGGCACCATAACGGCGGCAGACACCGAGCAAGGTACCATCCCCGCCAATGGATAGCGCAATATCAGCCGGCTCCTTTTCGATATCGGACACACCTAAAGATTCCAAATCAAAATAGCGGGACTCGTCCACGGGGAGCATCAGGCGTACATCCTTATCCTGATAAAATTTCATAATCCGCCGCAGCACTTCCGGGGACTGCGGTTTGCTCACATTGGGAAATATAGCTATCGTTTTGATTGGCATAGACACCGCTCCTTAGGGAGATTTATTTATCCAGTTCGCCGTGGGCTTCCGCCACCACGGTAACAATGCGTTCCTCCGTTACCGTATCTTCCTGGCTTCCGTCTTTGGACAGACGAATGAGATATTCAATATTGCCTTCGGGTCCCTTCACCGGGGAAAACGTCAGGGCCATGGTAACAAAGCCCAGCTCCCGCGCAAATTCTGTAACCTTGCGGATAACTTCTTCATGGACTTTCGGGTCACGCACAACACCCTTCTTGCCCACGTTCTCGCGCCCTGCTTCAAACTGGGGCTTAATAAGTGCCACCACTTCTCCGTTGTCATTCAGCAGGGTATGGGTAACCGGCAGCACCTTTGTCAGCGAGATAAAGGCCACGTCAATGGACGCAAAGTCCAGCAATGTGCCGATATCATCAGGCGTCACGTTGCGGATATTGGTGCGTTCCATGTTCACCACCCGCTCATCCGTGCGCAGTTTCCAGGCCAGCTGGCCGTAGCCCACATCGACGGCAAAGACCTGCACCGCCCCATTCTGAAGCATGCAATCCGTAAAGCCGCCGGTGGAGGCGCCGATATCGGCACAGCGTTTGCCCGTGATTTCCACACCAAATTCCTGCATAGCCTTGGCCAGTTTCAGACCGCCTCGGCTCACATAGGGAATGTCATTGCCGAGCAGGCGGATTTCCGCCTCGGCCTTTACCGTGGCCCCGGCCTTGTCCACCTTCTGATTATCCACGAGAACTTCGCCCGCCATAATCATGCGCTTGGCCCGTTCCCGGCTGCCTGCCAGGCCGCGTTCTACCAAAAGTATATCCAGTCTCTGTTTTGCCATTAGTTCAATCTTTCCTTTATCTTCGCTGCCATCTGTTCTGGCTGCAGGCCGCAGAGGGTCAGCAGTTCTTCCTGGGTGCCCTGCTCGATAAACTTATCGGGCAATCCCAGCCGCAGCAGGTCAAGCTGGCGGTTCAAACCGCTGTCCATCAAAAACTCTGCCACCGCCGAACCGAAACCGCCGACAATGCTGTTTTCCTCCACCGTTACCATGAGCTTCACATGAGCCAGACGGCGAATCATCTCTTCATCCAAGGGCTTTACAAAGCGCATATTCACAACCGCCGCAGAGATGCCCTGCTGCTGCAGGAGCTCTGCCGCTTCCTCGGCCTTGTAGAGCAGGGGGCCGACACCTAAGATAGCTACATCACTGCCCTCCCGCAGAAGCTGCGCCTTGCCCACGGGAATATCTTGAAAACCTGCCGCAAGTTCCACACCCTTGCCGGTGCCTCTGGGATAACGCACTGCCGTGGGGCTGTCCATGCTGACAGCCTTGGCCAGCATATCTCTTAACTCTGCCTCATCCTTCGGCACGAATACCGTCATATTGGGCATATGCCGCAAGTATGACAGGTCAAATGCGCCGTGATGGGTCGGCCCGTCAGCACCGACGAGCCCTGCCCGGTCAAGGCAAAGCGTCACCGACAGATTCTGCAGACACACATCATGCATGAGCTGGTCATAGGCCCGCTGGGCAAAGGTGGAATAAAGCGCCACCACCGGATGCTTGCCGTCAGCGGCCATACCTGCTGCCAGTGTCACCGCATGTTCCTCGGCAATACCCACATCAAAGAAGCGGTTCGGGTATTCCTCGCCGAAGGCTTTCAGGCCTGTGCCACTGGGCATAGCCGCCGTAATGGCGGTGATGTTGCTGTTCTGCGCCGCAAGTTCAATCAGTGCCTTGCTGAATACAGAAGTATACGAAGGTGCGCCGGTCTTGGGCGGGCACTTGCCCGTCTGCTGGTCGAATTTGCCAATGCCATGGAACTTATCCGGCTCCATTTCCGCAGGAGCATAGCCCTTGCCCTTCTTGGTATGGACATGAATCAGGATAGGCCCATCCATCTCGCGTACCCGCTCGAAAAGTTCCTGCAGCAGGCTGATATTATGGCCGTCCACCGGGCCGATATAATGGAAGCCCAGTTCCTCAAAGATACCGCCAGGCACTAACGCTGCCCGCACGCTGTCCTTAACGACCTGCGCTGTGCGGAACGCCTTGTCTCCGATATGAGGAATGCTCATGAGGAGATTGCCCATATCCTTCTTGGCCTTGTTGTATTGAGGCGTAATGCGGATGCGGGAGAGATAATCGCTAAGGCCGCCCACATTTTTGTCAATACTCATTTCGTTATCGTTGAGGATGACGATTAATTTGCTGCCCAAATCGCCGGCCTGATTGAGCGCCTCAAAGGCCTCACCGCCGGTCAGCGCGCCATCGCCGATGACGGCGATAACCTCGTTTTTGCGGCCGCTTAAATCCCGGGAAACGGCCATCCCCAGCGCCGCCGAAATGGAAGTGCTGGCATGACCGACACCAAACGCATCGTAATCCGATTCCGCACGATTGGGAAAGCCCGTGATGCCGCCTTTCTGCCGCAGGGTATGAAATCTTTCCCGGCGGCCCGTGAGAATCTTATGGCTGTAAGCCTGATGGCCTACATCCCAAATCAGTTTATCCTTGGGAAAGTTGAAGACACTATACATAGCCAGGGTCAGTTCCACCGTCCCCAGGCTCGGTGCCAGATGCCCGCCATTTTCCGCTACAGTGGCCACGATAAATTCCCGCAGTTCCTTGGCCAGACGTTCCAATTCGCTTACGCTGTAGCGCTTGATATCTGCCGGTTCCTTAATTTTTTCCAGTAATGGATACATCATTATCCGCACTTCCCCATTATTTATTGCGTTTCACCAGATAGGCTACCAGTTCCCGCAGGAAATCCGCTTCCCCGCCGAAAATCTTCAAGGCATCTATCGCCGTGTCCACAGCATCCTGCGCCAGCTTCTGCGCTTCTTCCAGAGAAGTCAGCGTCACATAGGTGGACTTATGGTTTTTCTCGTCACTGCCTACCGGTTTGCCGATTACAGATTCATCCCCAATGACATCCAGAATATCATCGGTAATCTGGAAGGCCAGACCGAAGTTGTCGGCATAAACTGTCAGCGCCGCCAGTTCTTCTTCACTGGCACCGCCCAAAATGGCGCCGCTGCGGATAGCTGCGCGGAAGAGCGCCCCGGTCTTGCCCAGATGAATGTTCTTCATGGTTTCCATGGAAATCTGCTTGTCCTCAGATTCCATATCGAGAGCCTGACCGCCTACCATGCCGTCCGGGCCGGCCGCCGTGCTGATTTCGCGTACCACCCGTACGAGGGTATCAGCGCTGACGCCCTGCTGACGCAGCATCACTTCAAAGGCCAGCGTCAGCAGTGCATCCCCGGCAAGTGTTGCCATGCCTGCCCCATAGACCTTATGGTTTGTGAGCTTGCCGCGGCGGTAGTCATCATCATCCATGGCGGGCAAATCGTCGTGAATCAGGGAATAGGTATGAATCATCTCCATGGCGCAGCCTGTGGTGAGATAGTCCGTGCCCTTAGCTCCTACTGCATCAGCAGCAGCCATAACCAAAATGGGGCGCAGGCGCTTGCCGCCTGCCATAAGGCTGTACTTCATGGACTCGCAGAGCGTCTTATCCAAAGGATTTGCTTCATTCAGTTCTTTTACCAGCTGTGCTTCTACCAAGGCACTGCGTTCCTGCCAGATTTTCTTAAACTCCATTGTCATTCTCCCTCTATTGTAAGTTCGCGTTCTACGATTTTTCCGTTGTCTGTATTCACGACTACATCCATGGCAGCTTCGGCTTTGGCCAGTTCCTTGAGACAAGCTTCGCCCAGCTTCATGCCCTCGGTATAGTTATCCATTAAATCCTTGAGGCTGCTGTCGCCACTTTCCATCTCCTTGACGATGGCTTCAAGCTTCGTCAGCGATTCCTCAAAGGAAAGTTCTTTCTTGCGTGGCATTAACCTTCACCCTTCCCTGTCTTTGCCAAAACCCTTGCCTTGAGACTGCCGTCGGTAAGGCTTAGCTGTATTTCATCATCAATTTCCACGGCATTTATGCTGCTCACCAATTTGTCCTGCTTCGTCACAATGCCATAACCACGGCCGAGAACTGCCGCCGGATTGATGGCCGCCAGACGGTTTAGGAGCAGTTTCAAGCCATGGGACTTATTTTGCAGTTCCTGCTTGGCCGTATTCTGCAGGCCCGCCAGTAAGAAGTCCAGCCGCTGCCGCCGTTCCGCCAGCATGCTTTGCGGCTGACGCATAACGCGGCTCTGCAGCACATGGTCAAGGCGCTGGCGGCGCAGGTCAATTTCCCGCCGCATTTGACGGGTCAATTGACTTGTCAAATTCTCCACCTGACGATTGACTTCTGCACGGTCCGGCACGGCAAGTTCTGCGGCCTGTGAAGGGGTTGCCGCCCGCACATCAGCGGCAAAATCCGCCAGCGTGAAGTCCGTCTCATGGCCCACCGCTGAAATCAGGGGCACCGGGCAGGCCGCAATCGCCCGCACCACAGGCTCCTCGTTAAAGGCCCAAAGGTCCTCCATCGAGCCGCCCCCACGGCCGGCAATAATCACATCTACGGCATATTCTTCCGCGAAAAAGTCAATGCCGCGGGCAATCTGTTCAGCAGCACCTTCCCCCTGCACCTGTACGGGATAGAGCACGAGCTGTACCGAAGGCCAGCGCCGCTTGGATACCCGGTAGATATCCCGCAGCACTGCTCCGGCAGGGCTCGTGACCACGCCGATTTTCTTAGGGAAAGCAGGCAACGGCTGCTTTCTTGACTGTTCAAAGAGGCCTTCTGCCGAAAGTTTTTTCTTGAGCTGCTCGAAGGCTAACGCCAAATCCCCTGTGCCTTCTGGCATAAGGCTGTCCACATAGAGCTGATAGACACCGTCCCGCTCGTAGACGGAAATGGTGCCGCCTGCCACCACCTGCATGCCGTTCTGCGGCAGAAAGCGCAGGTATTGGGCCCGGCTCCGGAACATCACGCATTTGAGCGCCGAATTTGCGTCCTTCAAGGTAAAGTAGCAATGACCGGAAGGATACTGTTTGAAATTGGAAATCTCCCCCCGCACGGACAGGCCGCTTAAAAGCGGCTCCCGCGCCAGCAGGTCTTTTAGATAGCGATTGACATCGCTGACAGAATGAACTGCCATACCGTCCCCCATACACACGAAACTGCCAGCCCCTCTTTGGGTCTGGCAGTCATTGTCAATTACTGAGCTTTCATCATTGCGCCCAGAATGCCGTTGACATAACGGCTGGAATCATCCGTACCATACTTTTTCGCCAGTTCCACAGCTTCATTAATGGCAATATTAGGCGTGAGCTTTTCCTCGGAGAAACGAATCTCGAAAGCTGCCAGCCGCGTAATATTACGGTCCACCGTTGCCATGCGCTCGATTTTCCAATCTTTGGAGCTGGCGGCAATCAGGCTGTCAATCTCTGCTAAATGCGCCCGGGTGCCGTGCACCAGTGTATTTACAAACTCCCGGTCATGGGCGCTCATCTTCTCTGCCTCACCCAGAACCGTGTCAATAGCGAGAGTCTCATACTGCTCCTGCTGGCCTTCCTCACCATGATTCAAATCTAACTGGAAAAGCGCCTGCAGGGCTGCTTCCCTTGCTTGTCTACGACTCATTACTTACCTTCCTTAAATCTTAATATATACCAATGCGCCTTTCAGCGCTGAAAACGCTCCAAGAGACGCCATGCTCTTTCACGCATGTTCTCTACGGCATCCTCCCCATTGTCCAGCTGCAAGCCGATAAACAGGCCGATAAGGCCGCAGCAAATCACAAAGAAGGTCTGCCAAAAGCCAAAGCACAGCACCGCTGTACCAAAGAGCAGGCCGACCAAAAGACCGCAGGTCTTGCCGCGGTGATTCTGCCATAGCTCGGTCAATATTTTTCCGCATTCTTCCTTCACTATGCCTTCACCGCCTTAAACCACACGATGCTTCTTTTCCGGCTCGGCATCGGAAACCTCCGACACCACCACATTCACCGGCACATCCTCCAGCGCCATGGTGCGGCGAAAATGTTCCTGCACCCGCTCCGTCAGCGTCTTGGCCACCACGGAAACATCAGCCTCCCGGCCCACGGACAAATCCACATCCAGTGATAGGCTGGCCGCTCCGTCCTTCGGATTTTTGGCCTTGATGCGCACCCTGGCATCTCGCACGCCATGAACTTCACGGGCCATGCGGTCAGCTAAACTGCGCATGGCTTCCAAAGCCACCCGCACTTCACCCTTGGGGCCTGCATCAATCACATATTCACCCTTGCTGGTAGAAGGTTCGCCAGCCTTGCGGGAAAACACCGCCAGCAGAAGCTTAAGGCAAATCAGCAAAGCCACTGCACAGATGACCAGCGTTTCCTTCTGCACCAAAGCAAAGTGAATCTGTTTGAGCCAGATATTTTCTGGCAGAACCTGCAGGGCCGCTGCCAGTACAGCCCCTGAAAGGGCAAGCCCAGTCAGGGACAACAGCAATAACAAAAACCGATTGATTATACTCATAGACTACGCCTCTTTCCGCTTCTTCGCCTTAGCGGACGCGCACCTCTTCTTTGGTATCTTCTTCGTCCGGGAAACCTACGCCCTGTACATGGATATTGACTTCCACCACAGAAAGGCCCGTCATATTCTCAATGGCCTGCTTGACGTTTTCCTGAGCAGCCAACGCTACATCCGGAATGCGTACACCGTATTTTACGATAATATAGAGATCTACAGCTGCTTCTTTTTCGCCTACTTCGACCTTTACGCCCTTCGCAAAATTTTTGCGGCCCAGCATCTCAGCAATGCCGCCGGCGATACCGCCACTCATGCCGGCAATGCCTTCTACTTCCGTAGCTGCAAGACCAGCGATAATGCTGACCACTTCATCGGCGATGCGGATTGAGCCCAGAGAATTGTCTTTCTTTACCATTTCATTTGCCTGATCCATTACAAATCCCTCCATACTATACGACTCACACAATCTATCACTATTATAACATACTTTCGCGAATAAATAGGCAAATTCCTGCAAATTTATGCAAGTTTATACAGGTTTACGAGAAATTATTGGCAGGCAAAATACAAAGATAATAAAACTGCCGCACCATAAAATGATGCGGCAGTCACCGTACATCGGAAATTTAGCTTATGCGCGTTCGATGTAGTTGCCCGTACGGGTATCGATGCGCAGAACATCGCCTTCGTTGATGAAGAGCGGCACGCGAACTTCGTAGCCCGTTTCGAGCTTAGCCATCTTGGTTGCGCCCGTTGCCGTGTTGCCCTTAACGCTGGGTTCGCATTCCGTAACAGTGAGGTTAACGGAGTTCGGCAGGCTGATGCCGATGATGCGGCCCTTGAAAGTCTGGAGGTTTACTTCCATGTTTTCTTTCAGGTAGTTCAGAGCATCACCAAGCGTCTCGGTGTTGAGTTCGCTCTGTTCATAGGTTTCCGTATCCATGAACGTGTACATGCCATCAGCTTCATAGAGGTACTGCATGGTGCGGGTCTCAAGGTGAGCAGCCGGCATCTTTTCATTCGGGTTGAACGTACGTTCAACAACAGCACCAGTTTCTACGTTCTTGATTTTCGTGCGCACGAAAGCAGCGCCCTTACCCGGCTTTACATGCTGGAAATCCACAATCTGCCAAACGTTGCCATCGATTTCAATGGTCAAACCCGTGCGAAAATCAGTACTATTAATCATTAACTTACGCCCTCCAATAATGTTTGAATGCTTTTCTAAGCGGTTCAATTTCAAAATAACGTAACTAGTATAGCACAAGTGAGCGGCACTATTCAAGGATATTATGCGTAAAATATGGATTGAATGCCAGTATGATGCTTGAAAATCAGAAAAGCCACCACTAATGTGATGGCTTCCCCCTGCCGATTTTATCGTCGTCCCCCGACTACTGACCCGTATGTTCAGCATTTGTGTGGAGTTTTTCCGTCGCTCCCCGACTACTAGCCCGTATGTCTAGCTTTTCTGTGGGATTTTTGTGGTGTCGGCTCACCCTTTTGATACCTTCATTATAAACGATAGAATACTACCAGTCAAGCACATACATAAAAGAGTGACCATACCATTTTCACCACAACCGTGCCATAAAAGCCACTAAAGCGCAGCCGAACGTATTTTCATTTGGCAAGCACCTTCAGGGCTTCCATATTCTTTTGCATCAAGCGCTCCGTTACAGCCATTACCTCTTCATCAGAGGCGACAGCTTCTTTTTCCACCTGCTTATATTCAATCAGAACATACTTAGGGGCGTTGTTTTTCATAATCACAACAGAGCCACTGGCATCGACCATGTGGGCAATCTTGGAGAAATTCTGGTTGGCTTCGGTCATCGAGACCATATTTGCAGTATTGACCATCATCGTCTTTCGCTCCCTTCTAAAGCTCCTACTAGGTATAATATATCCTATTTCCTCAAAATATGCAAGCTGTTTGGATACCGCATGGTTCCCGGGAGATGACTGTAAATCACGAATATGTAGCCTGCAAGGTTTGCCATCCTTAATAATTGACACGAAAAAGCTGGAACTTGACTTATCAATTTGACTGGTCAAACTCCAGCTTTTGGTGTTCAGTAACTTCCTTGAATATTCTATTCCATTTTGTTGCCGCAATTACCGCAGAATTTCTGCGTTGGCTCTAACTCTGTTCCACACTTGCTACAAATCTTTTTCCCGCTCATTGCAGAACCGCAAGAGGGACAAAACTTCTGGTCTTTATCGACCAATTCACCACAGGAAGGACATTTTTTCTTGGTCAAAATCTCCATGGAGGCGCCGCATTCCGAACAGAACTTGCGACCTTCTTCTACTTCAGCACCACATTTAGGGCATGACAATGTCTTTTTTTCCACCATCGACGAACCACAGTAAGGGCAGAATTTCTTGCCCAGCTCCACATCTTTCCCGCAAGCTGGACAGGATGCTGCTAATTTACTGCCACAGCCGGAACAGAATTTTGTGCCCTTTGGATTACTTACACCGCAATTTGGACACTTGGTTGTTGTACCGTCCGTACGCTCAATCGAAAGATTACGCCGCACAGAACGGCCACCTGACATGATAAATTTTTCAATGCACTCGAATACCTCACCGGGTAATTTATTCTGCATATAGGCGCCGACACCTGCTGTAATCAGCAGAGGGGCAAAAAGTAGTGCGCCCACACCTGCTGCGCCAATCTTATCTGCCCATTTGCCAATGCCGATATTGACCAATACATCACTGTCACCACTCGGCATAATCTGCACTTGAAGTGCTTTTCCCAATCCTGTAAAATTCTTCCAACCGGAAGATTCCTTCGCCTGCACAAGATAACCGTCCGGTGCGGCAATACCTTCAACGGTCAGTTCCTTCTCGTTACGCAGAAAAGTTTCAACCTCCCGACCAATGCCTTCAATAGTTACACCATCCACCAAGTGAAAAACCTTCGTATCCGCCATTTCATATCACTCCTTCCTTAGATTTCAGATAGATATTATCCAATCTACATTCTGCACTTCATCTTTCATGAAGAACTCTAATATACTCGATAAGATTTCTCTCAACTCGATGCTTTTTTAGGTATTCATTCACCGTACGCCTATCATATAAAATTTTACCATTTTTCTTTAGCTGATATGTAAGAGGTCCCGACCAACATGTAACTTCATACGCCACAGGCTGCCATTTATTCGAATTTGTATATACCGCTTTTACTGTACAAGTATACATATAATGGTCAAAATAACCATTTTGCGTTACTTCATATTTTCTAATACTGTCTGTATCAAGATATGCCACCTGTCCACTTTGGTATTCGCCGAGATAGTAATCTGCTGCCTCCACTTGCCCACAGTAAAGCGTCATAAGCGCTAAAATACCGACCAATAATCTCATTACCATTTTTTGTCACTCCTTAAGATTCTTGATAGATATTAGCAAAGCTAATTTGTTTCCACTAGAATTAGTTGTTTTTAGCGGACATGACTAAATCCTGAAAGAAATTCAAATTTTCATAGTATGCATGGTTAGGCCCATAATACTCTGTCCAACTTTCTGTTGGATTAGTTTTAACATATATATATCCATTTGCATTTCTACCAAAATACCACACGCCACTTTCGACAACATTACCTGAACGATTTATAACTTTTACGCACACGGCTACTATAGTTTCTGATGGATTTGATGGTTGAAAAACCGCCGATGATAAATCTGCTATAGAAGCAAATCCTGAGCCAGAATATCCTGGAATATGTACTGAATTTGCTGAGCAGGTATTTAATGTTAATAAACATGCAAAAGTAACGAGTAAATAGGCTATTAATTTATGCTTTACAAAGTACTTTTTCATAATGGATACCTCACCTTCTTAACGATTCCTTGTACAATATCGTCGTTTTTCTTTTTCCTGTTATTACAGGTTTAAAGGAAAAGATTGGCAAAATCTACATTTCTTATCACTCCTTCCTTGGATTACAGATATGTTCACTAATATTTCTCTCGACTTGATATTTATAAAATACGTCCACTGATATAATCAACTACACCATTCTTCATTGCAAATCGAAGCAAACAATCCTGCCCCAAATCAGAAGTAAATTTATATTCATATAGTGTTGTACCATCATAATCCGACTTTGAATACGGTTTACCATATTCCTTCATTACCTTATCCAAAGCATCCCCCTGTTTTACTCCTCGTTTTGTCGATACTGCTGCTGTATCAGATACAAAACCGGTTACCACATCTCCCGTAATCACAACTTCCATGTCAGAATATTTATAACGCTTATGTCCATTGTTATTAGGATCAGACACCTTAATGGGGGCTCCCATAATCTGCAGGGCATCCGCTTTGGATTGACCTATGTATATTTTCCCCAATATCAACTCTGTATTGGAACTAACGACTGAATTAGTTGAAGGTGTTTTCGTATTGACACCATATTCAGCAGACTCTGCTCTTGCATTACCTGTTGAACCGTCTGGAAGAGTTTGATTTGTCTTAGCCTGCCCATCCTTGCTTTTATCGTCCGTCTCCACTTTGGAAGATGTATTTTCCGCAGCGGCCGTCTGATGCGATTGGTAATAGTAGTATCCGCCGCCACCACACAAGGCTGCGATAACCAATGCCATCGCAACGATAACCCCTTTGCTGGAATTTCCAGACTGACGTGGGGGAGCCTTCACCCGCCTGATTGGCTCTGCCTGTGGTTGAGCCATTCTAATTGTTTGGGTTGCTTCTTCGTTCCTTGCCGTGCCGCCCACTGGAGTACCACAGGCCTTACAGAATTTTACATTTTCTTCCAAGCTGGCTCCGCACTTCATACAAAACTTAGCCATAGCCACCTCCGGTATTTTGCCATCATATGCCACTTATCTGACCGCAGCCCTAGAGTTTTTTATTCTTTATAGACGCAATCTTCCAGTTGCCGCCATCTTTCACCACTTTAGCAATACTGCGGAACCGATTTTCCTCAATATCACCACCGATACGCCTGTCACGAGCCACTAAAACAAAACTGATTTCCGCCATGTTGTTCTGCATACTGACCACCTGCAAGTCTGTAGCGCGGCTTTCAATAGTCGTACTAAATCCCTTGGCCCAGTTATCGAAATTTCCCATGGTATTTTGCATGTCAAACGTCAAAAGCTCGTATGCTCCCCTGTAATCTCTATTGGTAATCCGATTATGAAAAGAAGCTACCGTATCTTTGGCAGAATTTGCGACCTGTTCGGGACTATTCGCTGAACCTCCAGCCATACTTTGTTCAGGAGACATGGCTGTAGATTCGCCTTTCTTACCATATTCAGCTGACTCTGCCTTGGCCTTATCCGTTGAAACGTCTGGGAGCGTTTGTTTTGTCTTAGTTTGCCCATCCTTGCTTTTATCGTCCGCCTGTACTTGGGAAGATGTATTTTTCGAGGCCGTAGAGGGAGATTCTGCTTCCGTGGCGGCCGTCTGCTGCGATTGATAGTAATAATATCCGCCACCGCCGCACAGGGCTGCAATAACCAAAGCCATGGCAACGATAACCCCCGTGCTGGAATTTCCAGACTTGCGGGGGGCAGCCATTGTCTGCCTGCTTGGCTCTACCCGTGGCGGAGCCATTCTAATCGTTTGGTCTGATGCGTCTTTTCTAGCCACGCCACCTACGGGAGTACCGCAGGCCTTACAGAATTTTACATGTTCTTCCAAGCTGGCTCCGCACTTCATACAAAACTTAGCCATAGCCGCCTCCAACAGATTTTACTCGTTGATTTTGTCCGCATTAATCTGTACCAATATTTTCGTAGGGCTATCCTGCTTGACTACGCCCACGCACTGACCCTTGATGTTAACAAAATCACCGACATTTAATTTATTTAACTCCGACACCCTTTCCGGTGGCACGCTTGCTGCCACAAGATAGTTACGGCCAGCAGCATCCTTGGCTGACATGCCAATCATGTAGTCGGTTGAATTGGAGAATTGTCCTTTCTGCAATACCTGCCCGGAAACCGTGATGACCTTGCCCTTATACTTCTGCTCTGCGGTTGCCTGATCCCGGATATAATCATCAATCATCTCTTCTGCCTTCACCACAATGGCATTAGAACCGCTTTTACTCTTGGAACCGTCTCCACCACCGAAGGCCATGGCCAGAACGGCAATCAGCAGCACAGCAATCACGCCGCCCATAATAGCCACCAATTTACCTCTGCCTCCTGCCGCCTTGCTCAGCTTATCTGCCGCTTCGTCAAAATCCTGCTCCGTGACCACTGGCGCAGCAGGTATAGATTTTTCCTCTCCCAGCTTGCTGCCACACTCGCTGCAAAAGGTTGTACCTTCCGCATATTCCTTTCCACACTTGGGACACTTTATGGTCTTGGGCTGTTTTGTCCCACATTCCGGGCAGAAATCTGCTCCATCCTGCAATTCCTGACCACATTTGACACAATTCTTTGCCATGATAATCCCTCCATCCTTATCTTCTATCATCATCCATGTATAACAGATATAACGCCCTTGGAATCCTTGCATATTCTACTAATTTTGCAATAGGTCACTGCAAGCTATATGCCACGGCGTAAACCACATTTTTGTTTCGTTCCCATATATTCCCAAAACGCCCCATAGGAACCGGATTGATGAGACTGCGGCCATTTTCCGCTCCAACCTCGATGGTAATAGCAGGAACTCCCATTTTATATACTGCCCAATCCTTATATCCAGCAGCATCCACTGCCGTATAATCATCATCCAGCGGGTAACCTGTTTCCTCTGACACCAGTCCAGCAAAATGACGCGATTCTTCCAATACGGCGCCTGTTTGCTTGTAATACCAATAAATCAACGCGCCACAGGTATGATAACTGATAGCGCGACGGATATGGTTCTGCTTTGTCAGCTGGATGAGGCAGGCGGCTTCCGGTTCGCTGCCGGGATAAACGCCTTTGTATCGTTCTGCAGCCGGATATGGAGAACCACCAAATTCCTGCCAGCCAGCATCAAAATTCCGATTCAAATCAACACCAACGGCATTGGCCTTCCATTGCTCATAATCACCGCCAGCCATAGACGCTATATTATGCCGCAAATCATCATTTTGTACACCATTTAATCCGAACTGACTGATAGCCACGCCGTCCGGATTGTCCAAGGGAACAAAATGCACGGTTACATTCCTGAGTAAAGATTTCTTGCTATACCCGCGATAGGTAGAATCGTCATATCCGTTAAGTACATCAAGCGCATCACATAGCTGACGCATAACCACCTGTGTCGTTATGTATTCCCTAGCATGCATAGCGGCGAAAATCAACACATGATTGGCGCTGCTTGGGTCGCCCAGCACAATATCGTAAACCTCCCGCCCGTCAGACGTATCACATAGCTTCACGCATTGAAGATTGTCGCTGCAGTTGTCCTGCAGCTTGTGCAGGTCACCGATAAAATCCTCATAGGTATATTTTTCCGGAACTGTGTTTATGACCAAATCCTGCTGGGAAATAGGCGGTGCCATCCGCTCACTTTGCTTTTGCAGCACTTCATGCGGCACAGATTGCGACGGTACAGCTCCGCCGCAACCCGGCATCATAATTTCTATGCCCAGCAAGGTCACTAAAGTTAAGACATACCCAACCCGCATAGCTTCACCTCATCAGAAGATACCTTTTAAAGGCTCAATCTTTCACATATTTGATATAAGCAGCAAGTACATAACCATGCCTGCCGTTGTATTCTGCTGAATAGAACCCATCATGATAGTAACCTTGATTAATCCAAACCCACTCGCCAAGGGGAATTCTATCAAGCGACTCCGCCTCAGTGGAAGGATAGCTGCGCAGCGTAATCCATTCCCGGCAATTTACGACAACGCCCCAATAGGCCTCGGCTTGATTGCTTTGCCCACCAATGACCAGCAAAGAAACCGTCAACATTACCGTTAAAACTAATTTTTTCAGCATCATGTACGCCTCCCTTGATAAATGGCAACAATAACACGGATTTGGTAACTTTTGAACACATTACTGTAAGCTCATAAAAACCCACCTCCATCAAGGTGCAGGGGGGGAAATAAAACCATGGTTTTCCTGCCACCCGAAGAATCCTTGATTACACAGCCTCGTATATATTATCGTAACTTTTCGACAATAAATAATGATTTTCCTGCAAAAAAAGGGTAAATTTAAGCGGCAAAAAAACCATGGTTTTCTTGCCGCCTGTGTTATTTTCAGTTTTTTTGGCGTTTATTCACGCGCCCATTTGTGGAAGGTTGGGCGGGACACGCCGAGTTTTTCGGCAGCTTCCCGCTCGGAAAGCTGCCCATTTTCCCAAGCCGCCCGCACTCGTTCAAAGGCTGCGGGCTTTTTTGCGGGCCGTCTGCCCAGCCGGACGCCGCGGAGTTTTGCCGCCGCCAGTCCTTCCATGGTGCGCTGATGATTCATGCTCCGCTCTTTTTCCGCCACATAGGAGAATACCTGAATGACGAGGCTGGAAATCAGCTTTGCCGTCAGGTCATCCCCGTATTTGTTCCGTGTGTCCAACAGGGGCAGGTCAAGCACCACAATGGCCGCCTCCTTTTCCCGGGTGATGATGTCCAGCTGTTTTAACATTTCGTCATAGTTGCGCCCCAACCGGTCAAGACTCTTAATGACTAGCACATCCCCTTTGCCCAGCTTTGCCATAATCTCATGGTAGGCGGGGCGGTCAAAGTCCTTGCCGCTTTGCTTGTCCACATACATCTGTTCCTCCGGGATGCCAAACTCCTCCATGGCCAGCCGCTGCCTGTCCTCTTTTTGGACGGTTGTTGACACTCGAATGTAACCATAGACCGTGCCATTTTGATACATTTCCATCTGCAATTCCTCCATTCGACGTTTTTACACTATGCTTGTCCTCTTATATACATGCAAAAAGCCGCCGGATTATCACCCTGCGGCCCTTTTGCGGAATGACAAGCCCCAATATATCTAAGCGCAGTCTTACGCCAGATACCGTAATTGTTGTCATTTCCGAAGGATATTTAGTTACGAATTTCATGAAAGGTTCCGTACAGTTCTTATATTATGGAGTTGACTAGTCAAAAGCAAGGGAAAATATAAAATAGCGGATGGCTGACATTTGACTTGTCAACCATCCGCTAGGTATTTTCTCTTATGCAGTTTGCTTCTCAATAAATCATCAAATGAATCTGTGCAGCAAAATCAGCCAGTGTCAGGCCAAAGACCTTGCTAAAGGCCTGTCTGCCGTCACCGGACTGACGGGTGGCCGTCTGCCAGGCGTAGAGACTTGCCCAGCCGTAGCGGTTGACGAGTTCTGCCGCGGCATATTCGCAAAGTCGGCTGACCTGGTCGTTGCCGTACTGGTTCATGGCCGTCTGCAAGTCCTCAGGGGTCTGCAGTTTGTCCACAGCAGGCAGCGGCGCATTCTGCCGCAGTTCCTTGCGCCAGGCCTTTTGGTAGGCAGGCAAAGTGCCCTGCCCATCTTCCACAAGCCGGCCGACGCCTGCTACATAACTGCCGCCGCGCAGGAGCCAGGCCATACCACTGCTGTCGTTGCCCAGCTGCTGCATCATAAAGAGGCGGCTCATCATGGTACCACTGACAAAAATGGCCTGCCGTTTGTCCTCGACCCGGGCCAGATTTACAAACACGGTGCTGTTGTTTTCCGCCCAGACGCTGCCATCTGCCGTCTTTTGAGCTTCTTCCCGGCTGACATGACAATATTCCTCCATGGCCGCAGCAAAATCCTCGGGGCTCGTTACCAGCACCAGCTGATAGTGGCCGTGCAAATCCTTCCCCCAGTTTCTTTTGAGCCACTGGCGCGAAAGATTGACCTGCTGCAGGAACTGGCGGGCAACTGCTTCATTGGCCCCCGGGCGGATAACCGTGTCCACCTCGGCCGGTGCCGTAAGCTCCTTTTGCCACCACTGGGAAAACTCCTGCAAAAATACAGGCAGCTCCACCCCAAAGGTCTGAGCAAAGACCTGCTCGGCCTCGCCCTTTTCCATGCCCTTGTAATAGGCCACAATCTTTTGCTCCGGCTGGCTGCCGCCATACTGCTTCAGCAGATACATGGTCATGACATCCGCCAAGGTATAATGCTTGGCCTGGGTCGTCATCATATCGAGCCGTTCCGCTTCCGTGGTGTGCTGCAGCCGGCCCACACTGGCCACATTTCTGGCATTCTGCAACGTGAAGCGGGCATCCCGGTACCACTTGTCCACCGAGCGTCCGCCCAGGTTTTCACAGAGAAGCGCACCGGCGTAATCGGCAGTGCCCTCCTCCAGCCAGAACAGGGAATTTTCATAGCCGCTGCGGCCGTCGCTGAGCTCATACTGCAGCTGATGAAAAAGCTCATGGGCCGTGGTGCTGATGCACTCACTGCTGTCCCCGAGCTTTTTCCGGGTCCCGTCAATGGCCACCATGGCCTTGCGCCCCGAGGACTGGCCATTGGTATACTGGGCCTTCTGGGGAGCATTTTTCTCCTCCATGCCGAGCCGTTTGGTTAAGAGTTCCTGATATTGGGCGGTATCAGCACCCACCCAGATTTGCGTTGGGCGCTGCAACTTAACCTGAAACTTTTCCTCCATGAACTGGGGGAAAGCCTCTGCCGTCCGCTGTACATCCTCCAGAACCCGTCCATCCGTCCGGCCTAAGTTGTTCACCGTTACAACGGCCAGTCCGCCGTCGGTCTGGGCGAAAGTGTCCCGACAGAACTTTGCCCCATAAAGCAGGCCAAATACCGCGGCACAGAGAACCAAAAATAATGCAAACTTTTTCATCATAACCTCATTTCATCTGCCAACGGCAAAGCCGCCCTTCCATGAGGTCGAGCAGGCCAAAGAGCAGAAGCCCGATAAGGCTCAGAATCACAATGCCCGTGTACATCTCCAGATAATTCACCCGCAGCCAGGCATCCATGATGAAATAGCCCATGCCATACTGGGTGCCAAAAGTCTCCGTGAAGAACAACACCGACACCGCCGTAGCCATGGCCACCCGGATGGCCGTGATGAAGTTGGGCAGGGTGGCAGGCACCAAGATATAACGGAATACCTGCCGAAATCTGGCGCCCAGCGAATAGAGCGGATAATAAGTCTCCGCCGGAATGGCGCGGATGCCATCCCGCAGGGCCACCACAATCTGAAACACCACGATGAGGAAAATCATGATGATTTTGGACATTTCCCCAATGCCGGCTAGAAGCATCAAAATCGGCAGCAGCGCAATCTTGGGCACGGGATAGGTCAGATAGACCAGTGGTGCCAGATAGCGGTCCACCTTGGCAAAATAGCCCATAAGAATCCCCAGCGGATAACCCACAGCCACCGCCAGCATGATGCCCGCCATGATGCGCCACAGGCTGTAGGCCGCATGAATGGCAATCTTATCGACAAAGATTTCGCCCAGCCGCTCAAAGACCAGCCAGGGTTCGGGAATAATGGGCAGCTGTACCAAAGAGGCCGCCAGCTGCCATGCGAGCAGCAGAAATACCATGCCCAAAAGGTAGGCCCGCAATACGACTTTACTCTTTTTCATCATAGCGTCCGCGCCCCCATGGCCTTGATTTTTTCCTTCAGTTCCTGACTCTTCGCGAAAAATTCCGTGGTGGTCTTCCACTGGCGGCTGCCCTGCCAGCGGTTTTCCATGACTTCCGCCACGGTGCCAGGGCTGCCGGACATCAGCACAATCTGCTGGCCCAGATACAGGGCTTCTTCCACGTAATGGGTCACCAGCATGGTGGTAATGCCCGCTTCCTCCCACAAATCGCGGAACACATCCTGCATTTCCTCGCGGGTGATGGCATCCAGCGCCGAAAAGGGCTCGTCCATTAGCAAAATATCCGGCTCCAGCAAAAACACGCGAGCAAGGCTTACCCGCTGCTGCTGACCGCCGCTGAGTTCCTGCGGATAGCGGTTGAGTAAATCCGTTAGCCCCAATTTTTGACACAAAGCCGTCATTTTGGCCGCCTTTTCCTCGGTCCAGCCATCCTTGATACGGCAGGCCAGACGGATGTTTTCCGCCACCGTCTGCCAGGGCAGCAGGCCGTAGTTCTGGGGCATAAAGCCAATGCGCAGCTTCTTGGGACTCACATCCCCACCGTTAATGCGCACTGTGCCAGTATAATCCTTGATTAGCCCCGCCACCACCTTCAAGAGTGTGGATTTACCACAGCCGGAAGGGCCTATAACGGCACAAACCGTTCCTTGCGGAACGGTAAGGCTGACATTTTGCAATGCGTTATGTTCTTGTTTCTGCCGCTGATAAGCAACAGCTAAATCTTCAATGGCAATCATATCACTTGTTCAAAACATCGACAACAAAATCGGCATACGTGTAATTCTTCTTGATAAGGCCTTTGCTCTGCAGCCACTTCACGCAGTCCACTACATCGCTTTCCTTGGGCAGGGCTGCATGATGATATTCCGGCAGCTTCAAGGCTTCCTTGGCCGTCGGCGGGAAACCGCCCTTCTCCACAATCAGGTCAATGTATTCTTCCCGCGGCGTGTTGTTGAGATAATCCACAGCCTTGTTGTAGGCGCGGTACATCGCGGCAAGTTCTGCCCGGCGGTCATTGGTGGTCTTGGCCGTAAACATGATGACGCCCGGATTAATGCCCAGTTCATCAGAACCTGTTACGAACTGACAACCATTATGCACGGCAATGCTGGCCATCGGCTCCGGCAGGGTAGCTGCGGCGAGCTTGCCGTTCTGGAGCATTTCGAGACGGGTGGGAATCTGCGGAATAATCACTTTGTTGATGCTGTCTTCCGGCAGCTTTTCCTTCGCCAGAATCTGGTCGGTCACATACTCGATGATAGTGTTGCGGGAAACTGCTACGTCCTGACCTTTGAGGTCAGCTACGGATTTCGCCCCGGACTGTTTGCTTGCAATCAGCTTATAGCTGCCATCGGTGAAGGAGGTCACCTTCACATTAAAGCCGCCGTCTTTGGCAAAGGCCACAGCCAGCATATCGGAGATGGCACCATCCAGGTTGCCACTCTGCAACGCCGAATCACGGTCCATAGCACTCTTGTACTGCTGGATGTTGACCTCCAGTCCCTCTTCCTTAAAGTAGCCCTTTTCCTGCGCGATGATAAACGGCAGGGAATCCGTATCCGGCATCAGGCCGATGGTCAAGGGCTGCAAGTCCTTCTTGGCCTCCTGCTGACCGCCGCAGCCCGCCAGCAATCCGACTAACAACATGGTCATAATCAGTAATACGTATTTCTTCAACTTCTCCTGCTCCCTTTCATTCTGTTATTTTGTGAACCACTGGGACAGGAAATCTGCCCCGGTCTTGGCATAGTAAACAGCTTTATCAATAACATCCTTGTTTTCCGCATAGGCGCTTTCGGCCTTGGCCTTTATGCGGCTGGCCTCCTGCTGCATCTCCGACACGGTATCGAGCTTGGTATCCACATCATCGAGCATGCTCTGGGCTTCGGCAATGGACTGCTTGAGTTTGGCCACATCACTATCCGCCTGCGCAGAAACCTTCTCGTTTTGCTGCAGCTGGTCCTGACGCTTGGCCTCCTTGCCCGTAACCTTGTCCACGAGCTTGCCCAGGGCCGAATCCGGCGCCTGGCTCGTTATAGCCTCATTGCGGCCCTTGGCGCGGCTGGATTTCTCCTCCAGTTCTCTTTCCCGAGCCTGCAGCTCCTGCTTCTGCCGTTCCAATTCCTGACGGCGGGCCTTTAAGTCCGCCTCCTGGTCAGCCAGCTTCTTCTCCTTAGCCTGCATCTGCTGCCGTTCCATCTGCTGCTGGTTCTGTTTGGCTTCCGAATGGTCCTGGCTGTAACCGGCCAGCATAAAGCCGCCAAGCAGCGCCACTGCAAAGCAGGCAGTCAGCAGCAAGCCCTTCTTTTTCCCCGCCGTAAAAAAGCCCTTGTTCGCGGGCTTTTCCCTTTTTGGGGGAATATTCTCCGGCGGCAGTTCCCGCACGCCGCGGAAGTTGTCGCTCTCCCCTGCATTCTGCTTTGGGAAAGCGGACTGAATGCCACCTGCCTCCTCATCATGAATCGCTGGCAAAGGCTGGGTATCAAATTTCCTGTCCCTTGCCGCCCCCTGACTCTTGCCATCCACGGGCCGCATCAGCTGGGTTTTATCCATATCTTCTGGTTTCATAAAGTCAAACCGTCTCTTTCTCCTGTTCAATCATAGCCCCGTGTTCCCGCTGCATGGTTTCACACAACCGTCTGAGGGTCCACAGGGTATTAAAGGGTGTCACCACCGCCTTGAAGCGGATATGGGGCACACCGGCTTCCTTCAGAGCCAACAGTACCTCATCCAGCCGCTTGTTGCGGATATTTTGCAGTACCATAACCTCATGGGGGAAGACAAAATCATCCTCTTCCTTGACCTTGGCGGGCTGGAAGCCCTTGGCCCCCAAGAGATAGCCCACCTTCTCGCGCCAGTTCTCCGGCTGCAGAATTTTGGTTGCGATGCCCATTTTATGGAGGGTCTTGCAGGCTAATGCCAATTTTTCTTCGTCACGAAATTGATAGAATAATACCTGTTCCTGCCGTTTCATACCTCAATCCTCCACCCAGCGGGCCATGCCCCGCATCAGCAAATAGGTCACCAGTTCGTCCATAGACACGCCCTCAGCCGTCTGCCGTTCCTCTAGGGACTGGCGCAGCGTGCGGGGCAGGTTCACCGTCAATGTGCCCTCGGGCAAGTTCACCACAGGACTCTGTTTTTTCGCAGTTCTGGCGGCTTTAGCAGACTTGGCAGGCTTTGCCGCCTTATCCGTCTTGGCAGCTTTCGCAGTTTTAGTGGTTTTCGCGGGCTTTACAGTCTTGCTTTCCTTCACGGCAGCTTTAGCCGTTTTCTCCTGCTTAGCCTCACTTTCCTTTGCCGCTGCAGTCTTGGTCTTGCGGGCGGTCTTTTTCTCCTTTTCCTCCGGCGGATAGACAAAGAACTCATCATAGGCATTGCGCAGGGTTTCGCTGGCCTGCTTGGTGCCCACGCCGATGATATAGGAAGGCGTATCGGAGTTCAGATACTCGGCAATCCGCACGAAATCCGAATCCGTGGTGATGATGAAGAACCGCCGCACGCCCTCATCATAGAGGAGCTTGGCCGAATCGTAAATGGCCGAATCCAACGAGTTCTTCCCCTGATAGGTACGGCTTATCTGCCGGAAGGTAAAGCCCGGCCGCCGCATGAGCTTTTCCCAGCGCTTCTGTTCCGGGCGGGCCTCCCAATCGGACACCACAATGGTGCGGCAGGGCTGGTACCGCCGCGCTTTCCCCAACGTATAATTTAACATTTCAAAGGGGGCATTCTCAATATCATAAAGAATGGCCACCACTTCATTACTGGAATCTAAGGTCATAAAATCCTTCCTTCAACTGATACTATACACAAGTTGTATAATTCGACCCGCGAAAGAAAAATCCTGCTTTTAATGTAACGCCTGTTCAATCATAGCGCCGCCCACCAGCACATCATCCTGATAGAACACCACGAACTGACCGGGAGTTACCGCCCGTTGCGGCTCAGCAAATTCCACCCGGAGCAGGCCGTCTTCCTGCATGGAAAGCTTGGCCTGTGCCTCCCGCTTGCCGTAGCGAATCTTGGCACCGAACTCCATGCCGTCCTCGACGCCATCAATGGCAATCCAGTTGGCGTCACTTGCCAAAAGGCCCTTGGCAAAGACCGTCTGATTGCCGCCCACGACCACTTCATTGCGCTGCATGTCGAGCTTGTGCACATAGAGCGGTTCCGGTGCTGCAATGCCCAGTCCCTTGCGCTGGCCGATGGTATAAAGTGGCACACCGTTATGCCTGCCCAACACTTTTCCTTCGTCGTTAACAATATTGCCCTTGCGCAGGCACTTGGGCCGATGTTTTTTCAAGAAAGCCTTGTAATCATCATGGGGGACAAAGCAAATTTCCTGACTCTCGGCCTTATGCGCCACAGGCAAATCCATCTTCTCCGCCAGTTCCCGCACATGCTCCTTGGTCATATCGCCCAAGGGCAGCAGGATATGCTGCAGCGATTCCTGCGGCAACCGGTGCAGGGCATAGGACTGGTCTTTATGCTCGTCAAGGCCCTTCTTCACCACATAACGGCCATTATCGAGCTGGCCAATGCGGGCGTAATGACCCGTTGCCAAAAAGTCGGCTCCGAGCTCCTGCGCTTTTTTGAGCAGCAGGCCAAACTTCATAGACGGATTGCACATCACGCAGGGATTCGGTGTGCGCCCTTTGGCATATTCGCTTAGAAAATAGTCGATGACATTTTCCTGAAATTCCTTACGAAAATCCACCGTATGATGTTCAATGCCCAAGGCGGCCGCCACCTTCTTGGCGTCCCGCACACTGTCCGGCTCCTCACCGGCCGCCACATTTACCGTCTCACTGCGGCCTTCCTCCGTCAGCAGCATGGTAATGCCCAGCACCTGATAGCCCTGCTCCAAAAGCAACGCCGCCGTCAGAGAGCTGTCCACGCCGCCGCTCATGGCCACGGCTACTGTCTTTTTATCCAAATATCATACACCTCTTAATGCCTATAACTACACTATGTTTATATTTATCTACCATAACATATTTACGGCTCCGGCTCAACACTTTTCTACCGGTGCAAACCATGTTAAACTAGAAATATAATACTACGGAGGCAGGCTTATGAAGGTTACAGGCATTATCGCTGAATACAATCCCTTTCACAACGGGCATCTTTACCAAATCAATAAAATTAAGGAACAGGGCGATTCCCTGATTATCGCCGTCATGAGCGGCAGTTTCACCCAACGTGGGGAGGCTGCAATTTTCGACAAATGGCAGCGGGCGAAGTGCGCCGTGGAAAGCGGCTGCGATATCGTACTCGAACTGCCCTTCGCCTTTGCCTGCCGCAGCGCTCAGGATTTTGCCCGCGGCGGCGTAGAGCTTTTAAGCCGTTTAGGTATCGTCAACCAACTGGCCTTCGGCGCCGAAACGAATGACCTGCCCCTGCTCGCCAGCCTGGCCGCGCAGCTTGACAGTCCGGACTTTCAAAGCCAGCTCCACGAAAACATCGCCAGCGGCCTTTCCTATGCTCAGGCACTCACAAAAGTTTTAGCCACGGATGACGATACGCATGAAATTCTGCACCAGCCCAACAATATCTTAGCCATTGAATACCTGCGCAGCCTGCAAAAGGTAAACTCATCCATAAAACCTCTGCTGATTCCCCGCCAGGGAGCAGGCTACCACGACGAAAAACTGCAGGGACATTTTGCCAGTGCCACTGCCATTCGGCAGGTGCTGTATTCAGCCGATAATACCGCTGATTTAGCCGCCGTACTGCCTCCGGCCACCTATGAATTGACAAGTCAACTTTTGACATGTCAGAATCTGACTTGTCAACTCCCCGATATGAACCGGCTGTTCCTCCCCCTGCAGGCCAAACTTTTGAGCAGTCAGATTGCGGATTTGCAGAAAATCCACGGTATCAACGAGGGACTGGAAAACCGCATATTTGACCTGTCAAAAACCGCAAAAAACTGGCAGGAACTCATTCAGGCCGTCACCACCAAGCGCTACCCCGCCAGCCGCATTGCCCGCACCCTGCTCTACCTCCTGCTTGACATCGACAAAGAAGCCATCGCCCAATTTGACATGTCAGGCCCCCTCTACGCCCGCCTGCTGGCCGCCAGCCCCGCAGGAAAAAGGTGCTTAAAGGACATAAAAGCCCATAGCACCATCCCGCTGATTACCAAAACCAGTCAATACCTGACCACCAATAAAAGGCGCGAAGCTCTTAAAAGCCTCACGCCCTTGGAACAAATGCTGCGGCTGGACACCATTGCCACAGAACTGCGCAGCCTGACCTGCGAAATTCCTGCGCCACGCAATGACTTTCAGCAATCGCCTGTCTTTAGCCAAGCTTAACTACGTGGCATGGAAAGCTTCAGGGCATCACCTATGGTCTCAGCACCATAGAGTTTGATGCCCTTTATTTCTTTGGCCAGCTGACGGTAATTTTTCATGGGCAGGACAACGTGCTCGAAGCCTAAGCGTTTGGCTTCGTTGATGCGCACATCGGCCTGACCTACCGCTCGCACTTCGCCGGACAGCCCCACTTCACCAAACACAATCGTCTTGGAACGAATCTGCCGGTTGGCAAAACTCGATGCCATGGCCACGCAAATCCCCAAGTCCGCGGCAGGTTCATCAATCTTGATGCCTCCCGCCACCTTTACATACACATCACAGGCGCCCACCTGCAGATGGACGCGCTTTTCGAGCACCGCGAGCAGCAGCTGAATCCGCTTGATATCCACGGAATCCGCCGTGCGGCGCGGCGGCACATAGGGTGTCGGCGCAACTAATGCCTGCAATTCTACCAGCAGCGGCCTTGTGCCTTCCACGGTAGGGATAATCACCGTACCGCTGTCCCCTTCCCTATCCGACAGGAAAAGTTTAGAGGCATCCGGCACATCCACGAGACCGATATCGCGCATTTCAAACAGCCCCAACTCATTGGTGCTGCCGAAACGGTTTTTGACGGCCCGCAGTACACGGTACTCGGCGTTGCGCTCACCTTCAAAGTAGAGCACGGTATCCACGATATGTTCCAGCACCCGCGGGCCTGCCAGATTGCCTTCCTTCGTCACATGGCCGATGACAAAGGCGGCAATGCCCTTCCTCTTGGCAATACGCAAAATATCCACGGCACATTCCCGCACCTGGGACACACTGCCCGGCGCACTCTGCACATCGGGCTTAAACACCGTCTGAATGGAGTCGATAACCAGAAGCTCCGGCTTGGTGTTTTCGATATGCGCTTCAATCGTCTCCATATTGGTCTCGCTGACCACATAGAGCTTATCGGCTATGGCATTAAGTCTGTCGCCGCGCATACGCACCTGCCGCGTGCTCTCCTCGCCGGTAACATAGAGGACGCTGCGGCCAGCCCGCGCCACATCCGCACAGACACGCAGAGTCAGGCTCGACTTACCCACACCGGGGTCACCGACAATCAGCACCATGGAGCCGGGGATAACGCCGCCGCCCAAGACTCTATCGAGTTCCTCCGAGCCTGTTCCAAAGCGGGGCAAGTCCTCAATGGCTACCTCACCAATGGGCTGCGGCTTTTGCGCATCGGATAGCCCCAGCCGCAGGCCGCCGCTTCCCGAACTGCCGCCTGTTTCTGGAGCTACGACTTCCTCCACCATCGTATTCCAAGCCCCGCAGCCGGGACATTTTCCCAGCCATTTTGGGGTCTCATAGCCGCAATCCTGACAGACGAAAACTGTCTTTTTCTTTTTGGCCACTAATCATCCATCCTTCACTAAGAAGAGCAGGTCATTGCCTGCTCTTGCTTTTACAATTTCTTTTTAACGATTTTAATGATACTGCGCCCCAGCCAGACAATGGACCAGAAGAAGTTGGCTGCAAAGTTCAGCAGCCAGCCTCCCCGCCCCTTTGGGGTGAGCTTATTGCGGGACATTTGCTGTCACCTTGCGCCGTCTTGTTACGCGCGGGGTCTTTTTATTAAATTCCAGCGCATTGCCGCTCTTGCGGACGGTAATGGTATCGCCAGCCTTGAATTTACCCTGCAACAGCATTTCGGCGATTTCGTCCTCGACCAGCTTCTGAATGGCACGCTTCAGCGGACGAGCACCAAATTTGAAATCCGTACCCTCGTCCACCAATTTGTTCCGGGCCGAAGCACTGACTTCGAGCTTGATATCTTTTTCGAGCAGGCGGTTCTTCACATCCTGCAGCAGAATATCGACAATCTTGGCCAGTTCCGGGCGCCCCAGCGGATGGAACACGAGCTGTTCATCCACACGGTTCAGGAATTCCGGCTTAAAGACATGCTTCACCGCATCCAGCACCCGCTTTTCAGCAGCTTTTTCTGCTGCTTGCTGTTCATCCTTCTCATTTACGGCAAAGCCCATAACACCGGTACTCCGCTTTAAGAGATTCGCACCGGCGTTTGAGGTCATGATAATCACGCTGTTGCGGAAATCCACGGTACGGCCCTGACCATCGGTAAGACGGCCATCATCGAGTACCTGCAGCAGGATGTTGAATACATCCGGATGGGCTTTTTCGATTTCATCGAGCAGGATGATGGAATAGGGCTTGCGGCGCACCGCATCGGTGAGCTGGCCACCTTCCTGATACCCCACATATCCCGGGGGCGCGCCGACCATGCGGGAAACCGTATGCTTTTCCATATACTCGCTCATATCGAAGCGGATGATGGCTTCCTCCGAGCCAAAGAGCGCCGCCGCCAACGTCCGCGCAAGCTCCGTCTTACCTACGCCGGTCGGCCCTAAGAACAGGAAGGAACCAATCGGACGTTTGGGGTCCTTTAAGCCCGAGCGCGCCCGGCGGATGGCCTTGGCCACGGCTTTGACCGCTTCGTTCTGGCCGATAACCCGCGCGCCTAAAATCTTTTCGAGTTTCAGCAGTTTGGCCGACTCCGAGGCGGCAAGCTGACTCACGGGAATTCCCGTCCACTGAGCAGTTACCGCCGCAATATCCTCGGCCGTCACCGTAATATGGTTCTTGCCCTTTTTCTCCCAAACTTGCTGTTTATCAGCCAGTTCGTCCTTTAACTGCAGGTATTTATCCCGCAATTTGGCCGCCCGCTCATATTCCTGCGCGGTAATGGCCGCTTCTTTTTCAATCAAGGTCTGATTCAGCTGTTCACGCAATGTCTGAATGGTTTCCGTAGGCGCAACCTGCCCCATGCGTACCTTGGAGGCCGCTTCATCCATCAAGTCGATGGCTTTATCCGGCAGGAAGCGGTCGGTGATATAACGATGCGACAGATGCACCGCTGCCTTCACCGCTTCATCCTCAATGGTCGCCCGATGGAATTCCTCATACTTGCCGCGCAGGCCAAAGAGAATTTTTTCCGCATCCTCTTCCGTGGGTTCCTCCACCATAATCGGCTGGAACCTGCGGGAAAGAGCCGCATCCTTTTCCAGATACTTCTTGTACTCATCCAAGGTGGTCGCGCCAATAACCTGAATCTCGCCACGAGACAGGGCAGGTTTCAGGATATTTGCCGCATCTAAGGAACCTTCTCCGGCCCCAGCGCCCACCAAAGTATGCATCTCATCAATGAACAGGATGATATTGCCCACACGCTGGATTTCCTCGATTACACCTTTGAGGCGTTCCTCGAACTCGCCGCGGTACTTGGCTCCGGCCACCAACGAGGTGATGGACAGGGAAAACACCTGCTTCTCCTGCAGCATATAGGGTACCGTGCCCTCCACAATGCGCTGGGCCAAACCTTCGGCAATGGCGGTTTTACCCACGCCGGGCTCACCTAAGAGCACGGGATTATTTTTCGTGCGGCGGGAAAGAATCTGAATCACCCGCTGGATTTCCGTTTCCCGGCCGATTACCGGGTCCATCTGGGCATCCCGGGCCATCTTGTTGAGGTCGCGGCCATATTTTTTCAGCAGCGACATACCTTCCCGCGAATGACGGCCCCGCTTGGTTTCATAGGAAGAATCCTCCCCTTCAGGCTGCTGGGCGTCAATGCGGTCCATGATTTCGTCCTGCAAATCATCCGGGTTCACGCCCATCAGCTCCAGCACTTCTACTGCTGCCCCTTCTGTTTCTTCGAGCAGGCTCAAGAGAATATGCTCCGTGCCGATGTAGCTGTGCCCGAGGCTCTGGGCTTCCTCAAAAGCGCCTTCCATAACCCGCTTAGCTCTAGGGGTGTAGTAAGGATTATCCGAAGGATACTCCGCTTCCTGCGAAGCGATGCGCTTAATCTGCGCCGCGACCTTTTCAAAGCTCATGCCCAGAGCACCCATGGCCTTGGCAGCCAGACCTTCGCGCTCGTGCAGCAGGCCCAGCAATATATGTTCCGTGCCAATGTAGTCCTGCGCCAAATCGCGTGCCGCGTATTGGGCAAACTCAATGGCTTTGATGGCCCGGTTGGTAAAGTGATTGCGATAGTCCATAGTTATTCCTCCAGGCTCACCTGATGCTCCTCAATAATCCGGCGCACATGTTGAGCCCGCAATCTGTCAATTTCCGTCTTGGAGAGATTTTCATTGGCGGCAAGGTTCTGCAAAAAACTCGTGCGGCTGGCCAAAAGCATCTGCCCATAACATTCCGGCGCTAAACCTCGGATAAGTTTCAAATCCATGCCCAGGCGCAGACGGGAAAGCAGTTCCAGCACTTCCTTTTCCGAAAGCAAACGGGCATAGGACAGTGTGCCGTAAGCCCGCCATACTTCGTCTTCGAGCCGCTCCTTCATGTAAAGGGCCAAAGCCTTGCGGGCCCGGCGCTCGTGGGCCACGATTTCCGTCACGGCGCCGCGCAGGTTGTCGATAAGTTCCTGCTCCGAATAGCCGAGCGTCAGCTGATTGGCAATCTGGAAGAGACAGCCCGGCTGTTCCTTATCATCACCATAGAGCGGCCGCACCGCCAGCCCCAGCTGCGGCGAAATGTTGATGATGCTGCTGACATTCCGCGTAAAGACTAGACCGGGCAGATGCAAAAGCACTGCAGCCCGAAGCCCCGTCCCAAGGTTCGTGGGGCTCGAAGTCAAATAGCCCATCTTTTCATCAAAGGCAATATCTAACTGACTTTCCAACATATCATCAATGGCAAAGGCCTTTTTCAAGGGCTCTGCCAAATTAAGTCCTGCCGTCACGCATTGGATGCGGATATGGTCCTCTTCATTGACCATCAGGCTGACTGCCTGACTTTCCCCGACATAAACCGTACGGTGCTGGGGATTGCGCAGCATCTTTTCGCTGATGAGCTGCTTTTCCCGCAAAACTTCCCGCTGCAGATTGGAAAGGTTTTCCATCTGCACGGCCTGCAGATTCTCCCCAATCACGTCCTGCAAAGCGGGAACAGCGGCAGCCACTCGTTCTTCCACCTTGGCCAGTTCATAAAGGTCGGCCCGGTTAGGGAAGGGCAAATCCCGCAGATTCCGGGACAACAGAATCCGGCTGGCCAAGACGACATCACGGTCAGCGCCGCCCGACTGAAGCCAGCTCAACCGGCTGTCCTGCAACAATGCTTCAACCATTGTTTCTGCCCCCTTCCTTGGCGGCCAGTTCCTGTTTCATGGCCCGTACCTTATCCCGCAGTTCTGCGGCCTTTTCGTATTCTTCCTGCTCGACGCAGATTTTCAACTGCTGCTGCAGCAATGCGATATTCTGCTTGAGTTCCAAGGTACCGCCGCTGCGATGGGGAATCTTGCCCCGGTGAACGCTGGAGCCATGGATACGGCGCAGCATGGGCTCAAGTTGCTGACGGAAGGTAGCATAGCAGGCCGCGCAACCGATTTTGCCCTGCTGGCTGAAATCCCGATAGCTCATGCCACAGCGGGGACAAACCAGTTCCCCCTCCTCATTGGTGGCCTTATCCTCCTGCACCGCAGCGTTGCTGAAGATGCCCCGCAGGAAATCATCCACCGACACATTGCGCTTATCCTGATGCGGCACTCCGGCAAACTCGCTGTAACCGGCTGCACAGGCCTCGCAAAGATTCTTTTCCACACGGCCGTTCGGGCCAATCTGGGTAATATGTACAACCGCTTCATGGCGGCCGCAATCATCACATAACATACACAGTCCCTCTTTCCTTACGAGAAGTTTTCCAAGGTCAGCAGCATGGTCTTGAGCATTCGCACCCGTTCCTTGTCCGTAATGGAGTCCGACTGGAAAATGGACACGACAAACTGCATCATCAGAGAGGCTTCCCGCCCTGTAATCATCTCGTGCTGCAAAAGATACTTAATCATGGACTGCACCACCGGCAGCTCCGTATCCGGCTTAATGGCCGCGAGCATGTCCTCATAGACCATGTTCTTGACCGGCACCTGCACGATGCGGATAAACCCGCCTAAGCCCCGCCGCGATTCCACCACGAACCCCTTGTCCTGGGTAAAGCGGGTGGACAGCACATAGCTTATCTGGGAAGGAGCACAGGAAATCTCGTCGGCGATATCCGTGCGCCGCAGCTCCACCTTGCCGTCCTGCTGAGTAGCCAGCTGCCGCAGGATATAAGCTTCAATCAAATCGGCAATATTGCTCACTTTCATCACCTTCTATAATATATAATTCTATTGACCATTTGACTTTTCCTTTATTATATTTGTTTTTTTGACTTTTGGCAAGAAAAATTGACTTGTCAAAAGCTGACAAGTCAATTTCATCATCACTGCAGGGCTTCTTTGAGCACTGCCATATTCTTTTTCATGGTATCGATATAGGCATCCATGGCGCTTTCGTTGGCTTCGCCGGTTACAATCGGGTCAAGCTGGTAGACTTTCGCGCCGGTTTCGCGGGCAATCGTCTCAGCCGCTGCCGGGGAATACTGAGGTTCGGTAAACAGTACCTTGGTCGTGAGGCCGTTTACCTGCTTGATGGTGTCTTCCAGTTCCTGCGGCGCCGGTTCCGTGCCCGGCTCACGCTCGATAACGCTGACAATGTTCAGCTTGAATTCCTTGGCCAGATACGGGAACGCCTCATGGAAGGTCACGATATCCTTATGCGGCAGATTGTCGAGCTCGCCATGCATTTCCTCTTTGAGTGCTTCGAGCTTCATGCAGTAGTCGAGTGCATTCTTGCGATAAGCATCCTTGTGCGCAGGGTCTGCTTCGCAAAGACCGGCAGTAATGGCTTTGACCTGTGCAATGCTGTAGGTCACCGACAGCCATACATGGGGATTTTCCTCGTCGCCATCTTTCAGCAGATTGATGTCCTTGTAGTTGGAAGCCTCAATGGTCTTCATCTTTGGATTCTGCTTGGCTGCTTTTTCCAAAAAGCTTTCCATGCCTGCGCCGTTGACCACGAACACATCCGCCTTCTCCAATGTCTTCATGTCCTCGGTAGTCAGCTGATAATCGTGCAGGCAGCCGGTCTGCGGCTTGGTCATGTTGACCACCTTAACACCCTCTACCCCTTTGGTGATGTTCAGTACATCAATGTACATCGGATAGAAGGAAGTGACGATGGTAAACTCCTTCTTATCCTTGGCCGTCTGGCCGCCGCAGCCTACGGCGAAAACACATACGAGAACAGCCAGCAATATACTCATTAACTTTTTCAAGCAAGACAACTCCTTCCCTAAGGCTCATAACGAATATAAACTTGAAACAAATCACATTCTACAAGGGTCCGTCTGACTTGTCAAGGTAATTGAGTGAGATTATCATTTGTCTATTTGTTCATATAATGAAAAAAGAGCACCGCAGTGCTCTTTTCCGATTCGCTATGGAATTAGCCCAGGATAACCAGGGATTCATGAGCTTTAACGCTCTGGCCAGCGGCCACGTTGAAGCTCTTAACAACGCCGTCAGCGTCAGCTGCGATTTCGTTCTGCATCTTCATAGCTTCGAGAATCAGCAGGGTTTCGCCAGCTTTAACAGCCTGACCTTCGGAAGCAACGAGCTTCACGATTTTGCCCGGCATCGGAGCATCAATGGAGTGCTCACCAGCACCAGCGGCTACAGCAGCCTTCTTCGGTGCAGCGGGAGCGGCCGGAGCCGGTGCAGGAGCTGCTTTCGGTGCAGCCGGAGCAGCCTTCGGAGCTGCAACAGCGGATTTTACTTCTTCAACTTCGACTTCATAAGCCGTGCCGTTAACGGTGATATTGAACTTTTTCATTAATTATTCCCCCATCAAAGATTCATGACACAAGGTTTAGAACGGACGAGCCAGGCCGCCACGGGCAGACATAGCCCATACGTCGCTGCGCTTGATGCGAACAGCCACAACCTTGTTACCCATCATCATCTGGACAGCAGCGGTAATTGCTGCCACCACTTCTGGCGAAGCGCCATTTGCTTCAGTTTTCATGGTAAAGACCTCCGAATTCCGAATTAACAATTAAAGCGGAATGCACCCGTGTTTCTTGGCCGGGCCAACCTCACGCTTGCTGGCGAGAGCATTGAGGGCCGTAATGATGTACGGACGGGTTTCCTTCGGTTCGATAACCATATCCACATAACCGCGTTCAGCAGCAACGTACGGCGTAGCAAAGTTTTCTACATACTCTGCCGTCTTGGCATCCTTGTCCGGGTCTTTGCGGAAGATGATGTTAGCAGCACCGGCCGGACCCATAACTGCGATTTCGGAAGTCGGCCAAGCCATAACCTGGTCAGCGCCGAGTTCGCGGCAGCACATAGCGATGTAGGAACCGCCATAAGCCTTACGGGTGATAACCGTAACCTTAGGAACCGTTGCTTCACTGTATGCATACAGCATCTTGGCACCATGACGGATGATACCATTGTGTTCCTGGTCAACGCCCGGCAGGAAGCCCGGTACGTCAACGAGGTTAACCAGAGGAATGTTGAAGGCATCGCAGAAACGGATGAAGCGTGCGGATTTATCCGAAGCGTCTACATCCAGGCAGCCTGCCATTACATTCGGCTGGTTGGCAATGATACCAACGCTGCGGCCGTCGAAACGAGCGAAGCAGCAGATGATGTTGGTAGCAAAGTGCTCATGTACTTCGTAGAATTCACCGTTATCGACGATGGAACGAATAACATCCTTCATGTCATAAGGTGCATTCGGGTTATCCGGGATAACCGTGTTCAGGCTTTCATCCTGACGGTCCGGATCATCACCGGTATCTACTACAGGTGCATCTTCCATATTATTGCTCGGCAGGAAGGACAACAGGTAACGAATCTGCTTGATGCAGTCGTCTTCGTCTTCTGCGGCAAAGTGAGCGACACCGCTGCGCGTGTTGTGCGTCATAGCACCGCCGAGAGCTTCCGCCGTAACTTCTTCCGCCGTAACGGATTTGATAACGGCAGGACCCGTGATGAACATCTGGCTCGTGTTCTTTACCATGTAGATAAAGTCCGTAATAGCCGGGCTGTAAACAGCACCGCCAGCGCAGGGCCCCATGATAACGGAAATCTGCGGAATAACGCCGGAAGCAGCCGTGTTGCGGAAGAAGATACCGCCATAACCGGACAGAGCGTCTACGGCTTCCTGAATGCGCGCACCGCCGGAATCGTTGATGCCGATGCAGGGAGCGCCCATCTTCATGGCCAGATCCATAACCTTCCAAATCTTATGCGCATGCTTTTCACCCAGAGAACCGCCTTCAACGGTGAAGTCCTGTGCGTAAGCATAAACCAGACGGCCATCAACGGTACCGTAACCGGTCACGACACCTTCGCCGGGCAGGTCTTTCTTTTCCTGACCGAAGTTGGTGCAGCGATGTTTCATAAACATATCCAGTTCAACGAAAGTACCTTCATCGAACAATTTGGCGATACGTTCACGGGCTGTCTGTTTGCCTTTCGCATGCTGTTTTTCAATGCGGGCCTGCCCGCCGCCCTGCATGATATGTTCTTTTTTGGCATGCATTAAATCAATTTTTTCCTGAACAGTAGCCATTATAGACCTCCTCATATAATTAGCTTTTGTGTTCTCCGCTATATATTTTGCACTATTTGCCGCGAAATTGCAAGTTTTTATTACCTAGTGATAAATAATTTCGGTAAATCTTGCAATTAATCACGCTGACAGAGTTCGAGAAGAACACCATGGGAGGCTTTCGGATGAACGAAGGCAATCTTGGCGCCGCCGGCACCTTTGCGGGGCTTTTCGTCAATCAGGCGCACGCCCTTTTCCTTGAGGTCAGCCAGTGCTGCTTCGAGGTTATCCACGCGCAGGGCAATATGCTGGATGCCGCCACGGCCGCCGTTCTTTTCGATGAACTTGGCAATCGGGGAATCGTCAGCCGTTGCCGCCAGAAGTTCGATTTCACTGCCGTTCGGCGTCGGGAAGAAGCCCGTGGTTACTTTCTGTTCCTCAACGGTTTCTTCGCCGTTATTGGGCAGACCCAGCATATCGCCCCAGAAGGAACCGACTTCTTTCAAATCACCGACAGCGATACCGATATGGTCTACACCTAATACCTTAAACATAATGCATAACCTCCTAAAATATGTAAATTATTTTTTTAACATCTCATCCATCAGACCGCCCACTACCGTATAGGGATCGGTATCATGGGCACGAATTTTTTCCACATAGCCATCCAGACGGCCGCTGTCCACAATCTGTCCTTGGACGAAATTGTTGATGCCGCTGTTCAGGATATCGAGCATTTCATCACGGGTGCGCTTCGTGCGGCGGCGGGTCAGTTCCCCGTTGCCTTCGATATACGCCCTGTGCTTTTCCACTGTGCCGATTAATTCTTCAATGCCTTCATTCTGACTGGCGATAACTTTGGTAATGGGCGGCCGCCAATCCGTCATAAAGCTGTCCAAATCCAGCATCATGTTGATTTCCCGCACCAGCTTATCTGCCCCATCGAGGTCAGACTTGTTGATGCAGTACAAATCACCGATTTCGAGGATTCCAGCCTTAATGGCCTGAATGTCATCTCCCATTCCCGGAATAAGCACGACCATGGTAGTATCGGCAGCTTTGACGATATCTACCTCCGACTGGCCTACCCCAACGGTTTCCACAATAATGATGTCCTTTCCAAAAGCATCCAAGGCCTTTACGGCATCAGCAGTCTTGTGGGAAAGTCCCCCTAAACTGCCGCGGGTGCCCATGCTGCGGATAAAGACTCCTGCGTCAAGTGTCAGTTCATTCATGCGGATACGGTCACCTAAGATGGCACCGCCGGTGAAGGGGCTGGTGGGGTCCACCGCCACAATGCCCACGGTCTTTCCCTGGGCCCGGTAAGCCCTGGTAATCTTATCCGTAAGTGTACTCTTGCCTGCTCCCGGCGGCCCGGTAATCCCCAGCACATATGCATGGCCGGTATGCGGATAAATCTCCTTCATGATTTCCGTGGCTTCAGGATATTCGTTTTCTATGGCCGTGATGGCCTTGGATAACGCCAGGCGGTTGCCCTTGAGTAATTCTTTTGCTATATCCAATTCGTCACCACCTCTCGGTAGTTTTTGCGTAAGCAAGAAAATAGTGTTAAGGGAGAAAACCAAGCAGGTGCTTCGGTTCCCTCCGCCTAACACTAACTTATCTTTCTCAGAGTTTTACATTTTCCTTGATAAAGTTGACCACATCGCTGGTCGGCGTACCCGGCGTAAATACTTCCGCTATGCCAGCTTCTTTAAGGACCGGGATATCAGCGTCGGGGATAACACCGCCGCCGATAATCAGGGTATCGGTCATGCCGTTGCCACGAACCAGGTCAACCACTTTCGGGAAGAGATGGCCGTGTGCACCGGACAGGATGCTCATGGCAACAACATTAACGTCTTCCTGCAGGGCAGCTTCGGCAATCTGTTCCGGAGTCTGGCGCAGGCCCGTATAGATAACTTCAAAACCAGCATCACGCAGGGCACGGGCAACCACTTTTGCACCGCGGTCATGGCCATCAAGGCCCGGTTTTGCAACAAGAACTCTGATTTTCTTTTCCATTTTGTATTCCTCCAAGCTAAAAGCTAAAACGCTGTTGATTACAGGCTGACATGAGCCTCATATTCACCGAACACTTCACGCATTACGTTGCAGATTTCACCGAGCGTAGCGTAAGTCTTAACGGCGGCGAGAATGTGCGGCATGAGGTTTTCGTTTTCGTCCTGGCAGGCTTTCTTGAGGTCAGCCAGAGCAGCCTTAACGGCCTCATTGTCGCGTTTTTCCTTCATGGCGTTGACTTTGGCCTTCTGGCGTTCGCCAACAGCTTCATCAACCTTCAACAGGTCTTTTGGAGGTTCTTCATTTTCCATCTGGAATTTGTTGACACCAACGATGGTGCGGGCACCGGATTCAACATCCATCTGCCATTTGTAAGCGGAATCCTGAATTTCTTTCTGGATGTAGCCTTTTTCGATAGCAGCAACAGCACCGCCCATGTCATCAATCTTCTTGATGTAATCCCATGCTTCGGCTTCAATCTTGTCCGTCATGGCTTCTACATAGTAGGAACCAGCCAGCGGGTCGATAACATCAGCAAGGCCGCTTTCGTAAGCGACAATCTGCTGGGTACGCAGGGCAATCGTAACGGATTCCTGCGTCGGCAGAGCCAGTGCTTCATCACGGGAGTTAGTGTGCAGGGACTGAGTGCCGCCCATAACAGCAGCAGCCGTCTGCAAAGCAACGCGGACGATGTTGTTGTTGGGCTGCTGAGCAGTCAGCATAGAACCAGCCGTCTGGGTATGGAAACGCAGCATCATGGATTTATCCTTTTCTGCATGGAAGCGTTCCTTCATAACTTTAGCCCAGATACGGCGGGAAGCACGGAACTTCGCCACTTCTTCAAGCACATTGTTATGTGCATTCCAGAAGAAGGACAGACGGCCAGCGAAATCATCAATCTTGAGGCCTGCTTTGATGGCTGCTTCGCAGTATGCAATACCATCGGCGATGGTGAATGCGATTTCCTGCGCTGCCGTGGAACCTGCTTCACGGATATGGTAACCGGAGATGGAAATGGTGTTCCATTTCGGTACATTCTGGGAGCAGTATTCAAAGATATTCGTAATCAGGCGCATGGACGGGCGCGGAGGGAAGATATACGTGCCGCGGGCTGCATATTCTTTCAGAATATCGTTCTGAATCGTACCACGGAGCTGGTCAGCAGGAACACCCTGCTTTTCAGCTACAGCGATATACATGGCCAGGAGAACCGAAGCCGGTGCATTAATCGTCATGGACGTGGAAACCTTGCCCAGGTCAATCTGGTCAAAGAGGGTTTCCATATCGGCCAGAGAGTCGATAGCTACGCCAACCTTACCAACTTCACCTTCGGAAATCGGGTCAGTAGAATCGTAACCAATCTGGGTCGGCAGGTCAAAGGCGCAGGAAAGGCCCGTAGCGCCGTTTTCAATCAACATGCGATAACGCTTGTTGGATTCTTCTGCCGTGGAGAAGCCGGCATACATACGCATGGTCCAGAAACGGCCACGGTACATGGTGGGCTGTACACCACGGGTGAAGGGATAAACGCCCGGGAAGCTGATTTCATCCGCATAATCGTCACCCTTGATATCGAGCGGCGTATACAGACGCTGCTCAGGAAGATGCGGACGTTCCGGGAAACGTGCTACTGCTTTTTCTACGCTGGCTTCGTATTTAGCAAGCTCAGCCTGGATTTTTTCCGTGCTCATATGGATTTCCTCCTGCTTCATTCAGTCATTTTTCTATATATCTATATCTGTAGTTTACTTTTTCATGCTGCCCGTAGCCACGAAGCGTTCATGGAAGGACAGTGCCTCTTCCAGAATGTGCGGCGTATTGGCATGATGGGTTGCTTCGGTTGCTCGTTCGAAGTAATCCCGCAAAATCGGACGATAGTCCGGATGGGCGCAGTTATTGATGATTTCGAGCGCGCGCTCACGAGGAGCCTTGCCACGAAGGTCTGCAATACCCTGCTCCGTAATGATGATATCCACATCATGTTCCGTGTGGTCGATATGGGAGCACATGGGAACAATCGCGGAAATCTTGCCATCTTTCGCAACGGACGGCGTGTAGAAGATGGTAAGATATGCGTTGCGGGCGAAGTCGCCGCTGCCGCCGATACCGTTCATCATCTTGGTGCCCGTGATATGGGTGGAGTTTACGTTGCCATAGATATCCACTTCGATAGCCGTGTTCATGGCGATAACGCCGAGACGGTGAACCACTTCCGGGCTGTTGGAAATTTCTTCCGGACGCAACAGCAGGTATTTCTTATACTTGGCAACGTCCTTATAGAAGCGGGCCATACCTTCCGGCGACGGGCTGAAAGCCGTACCAGAAGCAATCAGGAGCTTGCCGGCGTCAATGAGGTCGAGCATACCATCCTGAATAACTTCGGTGTATACCGTCAAATCCTTGAGGTCGGAATCCACGAAACCAGCCATTACAGCGTTGGCTACGTTACCGACACCAGACTGCAGCGGCAGCAGATTCTTCGGCATGCGGCCAGCTTCCACTTCCTTCTTGAGGAAGTCCAGCGTGAACTGGCTCATCTTGCGGGAATCCTCGTCGATGGCCTTGAGTGGGCGTGTATGGTCCGGAATATCGCAAGGAACGATGTATTTAATCTTATCCGGCGTGCAGGGAATGTACGGAGTACCTACACGGTCCGTTGCCTTCACGATAGGAATGGGCAGACGGTTTGGCGGGTCCATGGGAATATACACATCATGCATACCCTCAAGTTCCAGCGGCTGAGAAGTGTTGACTTCTACGATAACCGTATCTGCGCTCTGCACATAGGATGCAGCGTTGCCCAAGGACGTGGTTGGAATGATGTTGCCTTCCTCGGTAATGGCACAGGCTTCTACCACTGCCACATCCACCTTGCCAAGATAACCGCAACGGCTGAGCTGGGCTGACTCGGAAAGATGCAGGTCCAGATAATCTACCGAACCGTCGTTGATTTCATTGCGCAAATCCTTATCCGTCTGGTAGGGTAAACGCTTCTTAATGCCGTGAACCTTGGCCAATGCTTCATCCAGTTCCGGGCCTGTGGAAGCTCCCGTCCAGAGGTTAATGGTGAACGGCTCTTTTTTCATCCGTTCAGCCAATGCCAGCGGAATCGCTTTCGGATATGCCGAAGCGGTAAAACCACTGGTTGCAACGTTCATGCCTTCTTTGAAAAAAGCTGCTGCTTCTTCCGCCGTGACAATCTTGCTTTGCAACTCTTTGTTGCGCACGCGGTCGAGAATATCAATCATGGAAAATCCTCCCTCATCAGTGCCGACCCATTTTCGGTTCCGGCAACAGATTTTATTAACCTGAGCATAATTACACATATAAACACAAGATATGATTACATTCATTATTGTCAATGATAACATGAAGTTATAACAACTATGAATTATAATCATCACTTATCGTACTACTATGTAGTAATTATGTCCCACGACCTATGTTAGCACGAAAAGAAACCGCCGTCAAGGGAGAGTTGACGGCGGTTACCTATATTTGTGAAAATTTTATTTTGTTCTGATTTAGAGCATATCTTTCTCAATCATATACTCTGCAATCTGCAGGGCATTGAGAGCGGCACCCTTGCGAATCTGGTCACCGCAAACCCACATATTAAGACCATGGTCGATGGAATAGTCCTTACGCAGACGACCTACGGCCACATCATTCTTGCCGGAGGTTTCAAGTGGCTGCGGATAGAGCTGTTCATCCGGGTTATCCACCACTTCTACACCAGGGAATGCTTCGAGAGCCTTACGGGCAGCTTCTACGCTGACCTCATCGGCAAATTCCACATTGACGGACTCGGCATGGCTGCGGTATACCGGCACACGGATGGTCGTAGCCGTAATGCGCATATCGTTATCGCTCATGATTTTCTTCGTCTCGTCAATCATCTTCATTTCCTCTTTGGTGTAGAGGTTTTCCTTGAAGACGTCAATCTGCGGCAGCAGGTTGAAGGCAATCTGATAATGCTTCTTGAGGGCTGCACCGGGCAGAATGTTAGCCGTTACGGGCTTGCCTGCTACGATATCCGCAACCTGCTGTTCCAGTTCTGCCATAGCTTCCTTGCCGCCACCGGATACGGCCTGATACGTGGAGACAACCACACGTTTAATCTTAGCAATATCGTAAAGCGGCTTCAGTGCCATAACCATGATGATGGTCGAGCAGTTCGGATTGGCGATAATGCCCTTGTGCTGAGCAATGGCTTCCGGATTAACTTCCGGCACAACCAGAGGAACTTCTGGGTCCATACGGAAGGTGCTGGAGTTATCGATAACCACGGCACCGGCTTTTACAGCGGCAGGCGCAAATTCCTTGCTGGCACTGCCACCAGCGAACAGGGCGATATCCACATCCTTAAAGGAATCCACCGTAGCTTCCTCAACGGTGTACTCTTTCCCCATAAACTGGATTTTCTTGCCCGCACTGCGCTTGGAAGCCAGCATCTTAAGGTTGGCAAACGGGAAGTTGCGTTCCTCAATGAGATTTAAGAATTCCTGACCTACGGCACCCGTTGCGCCCAGAATTGCCACATTATACTTTTTCATCGACATTCATTCCTTTCGCTTGTAAAAGCCGTTTTTCTTTTTATGCCTTAAAACTCCAAGAGTTTATCCAAGCCGACCGTTAAGCCCGTGAGGCTGCGCACCTTCTGTGCCGCCAGCACTACACCGGGCATAAAGGATTCACGGTTCAACGAATCATGGCGGATAGTCAGGGTCTGCCCCAGGCCGCCAAAGATAACTTCCTGATGCGCTACATAACCGGGCAGACGCACACTGTGAATATGCATCCCCTCGTAATCGGCACCGCGGGCGCCCGTGAGTTTTTCTTTTTCGTCAGGATGCCCCTGCTTGTGCTCTGCACGGACTTCGGCAATCATGGCCGCCGTCTGCACAGCCGTACCCGAAGGTGCATCGAGCTTATTGTCATGATGGAGCTCGATGATTTCCACATCCGGCATATACTTTGCCGCCTGCTTGGCCATAACCATCATGAGTACTGCCCCAATCGCAAAATTCGGTGCAATAAAGGCCGGTGTATCATTTTCTTCGGCCAGCTTCTTAATCTCTGCCTTCTGCTCATCGCTGAGGCCCGTAGTTCCCACTACCGGGGAAACCTTAGCCTTCAACGCCGTCGTTACATTATGAAATACCACATCCGGACGAGTGAAATCAATCATAACCTCCGGTTTAATACGGTCCAGTGCTGCCTGTAAATCCGTCTCTACCTTTACGCCATTGGCTTTAAGACCGGCCAGCTCGCCGCAATCCGCGCCGCCTGTAATGTCCACGGCCCCCACCAGCTGCAAGTCTTCTGCTTCCTGTACGGCCTTCAGCACGGCTCGGCCCATACGGCCGCATGCACCGTTCACTAATACTTTTACCAAAACGCACGCCTCCTATGCTTATCAAAGCTAGAAATATTGTATACTATGTCTATGCGTTATGTCAAGATGTTCTCGACTAAAACACATTAGATATCGGTGATATTTTCAAACTGCTCCTTATACTGCATGGCCAGAATCGGCAAAACATCCTGCCTTTCCTCGCGGCTTGCCACCGTTTCCTGCGCTGCCTGCCGGGCTTTGAGCAAAATATCCATATCATTTAAGACATCCGCCACCTTCAAATCCGGCAAACCATGTTGCATGGAACCAAAGAACTGTCCCGGCCCGCGCAGGCGCAGGTCCTCCTCTGCCAGCTTAAAGCCATCACTGGTTTCGGCCATGATTTTCAGCCGTTCCCGTGCGCTTTCGGTTTTCATTTCCGATACAAGGATGCAGTAGGACTTATATTCCCCGCGTCCAATGCGCCCGCGCAGCTGGTGGAGCTGGGCCAAACCGAAGCGCTCCGCATGCTCCACCACCATGATGCTGGCATTGGGCACGTTGACGCCCACTTCGATGACCGTCGTGGATACCAATAGTTTTATCTTATCCTCGTAAAAGTCCTGCATAACCTGTTCCTTGTCCGCAGCCTTCATCTTGCCATGAACAAGACCACAGGGCATATCCCGGAAGATGCCGTAGCGCAGTTCATCATAGACTTCCTCGGCTGAGGGCAGGTCGCTTTCCTCATTCATTTCAATCAGCGGACAGACCACATAAGCCTGCCGCCCGGCAGCCAACTGCTGATGCACATAATCGTAAATCAAATCCCGCTTGTCGGGCTTCCTCACGAAAGTGCGGATAGGCTGACGCCCCGGCGGCAGCTGCTGAATCAAAGACACATCCAAATCGCCATACACCGTCAGCGTCATGGTACGGGGAATGGGCGTTGCTGTCATGACCAATACATCCGGCATCAGCCTGCCCTTCTTCTCCAGCTCCGCCCGCTGGGCAATACCGAAGCGGTGCTGTTCGTCCGTCACCACCAAGCCCAGCTTTGCAAACGCCACACCTTCCTGAATCAACGCATGGGTGCCGATGACGATATCCACCTCCTGGGCAGCAATTCGGGCATACATTTCCTCCCGTTTCTTTTTCGTCAGCCGCCCCGACAAAAATCCTACACGAATCCCCAAAGGTTCCAACTGCTTCACAAAACCTTCGTAATGCTGGCTGGCCAGAATTTCCGTAGGCGCCATAAGCGCTCCCTGATAGCCGTTCTCCACCGTCTTAACCAGTGCCAGCATGGCAATTACCGTTTTACCGGAGCCAACGTCTCCCTGCACCAGCCGCCGCATGGGCAGAGGGCTTTCCATATCCCGCTGGATTTCCTGCCAGGTGCGGCTTTGGTCATCCGTCAACTGAAAGGGCAAAGATTTTACAAGCCGCCCCACCAGTTCACTGCTGAGCAGATGACGAATGCCCTTACTGTGCTCACGCGCCTGCCGTTTCAAGAGCAACAGCCCGCACTGAATCAGATAGAGTTCCTCAAAAGCCAGATGATTCCGTGCTTCTTTTAATGCCGCAAAGTCTGCAGGGAAATGAATGTCCTGCAAAGCCTTCCTCCTGCTCAGTAAATGATAGCGTTCCGCTACACTTGCAGGAATCAGTTCACGAATGCTTAGTTCCTCCGTCAGCAGTCCTCCAAGCACCTTGCGGAAGAATTTCTGATTGAGTTTTTCCGTGGCCGGATAAACTGGCATAATCCCCGTCATATTTTCCGGTTCTTCTTCCTCATCCAGAATCTGGAAGCTGCTCAGCTGACTCATGGCAAACTGTCCTCGGCCGCCATAAGCATATGCCGCCTTCCCGGTCACAAAAACTTTTTTTCCTACCTTTAATTTGCTTTTCAGATACTTTTGGTTAAACCAGGTGACCTGCAATATTCCCGTACCATCACCAATCAGGGCCATAAGGATGCTCATGCCCCGCCTGCCTCCCTGCCGTTCGGAGACATTCATAATCGTGCCCGCCACTGTGGCTTTTTCCCCGGCCTGCAGCTCGGAGATTCTCGTGAGCACACTTTGGTCCTCATAGGTGCGGGGGAAATAGGTCAGCAAATCATAGACCGTAAAGAGTCCCAGGCGATTAAGTTCAGCCTTTTTCTTCGGCCCCACGCCCTTTACGTATTGTAATCCGTCCGTCAGTTGCAAAAAATCACATCCAATTAATCATTCTGTGCTATATATTCGTTCTCATAAAGAAGATTCCTGCATAAGAAAAAGCCCTTCACACTGGAAAGGCTTCTTGTTAAACTGCTTTGAATTCTTCTTCCGCATAACCAAAACGCGTGGTGAGGCGGTAGATAACCCGGCTGTCCTTGGCACTGCGGATGGTAATATGGTCGATATCCCGAAGCATACTCTTTATATCCATTACGGCAGCCATGCTGCTGATGTAATCCGTAGCCCGCTCCATGGTCATCTTGTGACGTTCTGGTGCTAAGGCCCCTGTATGATAAATGTCCATGCAGACCCGTTCATCCCGGTCCACAAAATGACGGCAAAGTTCCGGTTCCCAGGCATTGCTGATTTTCTTGATACGTTCAAAGTACTCCATAACTAAAGATTATCACCTCAGGCAGTTTTACATAGGATAAAGTTATGATAAAAGACAGAATAATTTTATCATGTCTGGATTTGACCTGTCAAGACAGTACCTCATAAAAACAGAGCTGCTATCGCACAGCTCTGTAAAAGCTTACTTTATGCATTTGCAACCTCCTGCCTTGCGGATATTGCGTTTACGATTATGCCGATACCTCTTTTTGTTCCGTGTGTGGTGATTCGTTGTGATCCATCATTGCGTCCACTACTTGACTTGTCATTTTACGGCTGTATTTTTGACGAAAAGAAGCGACCAGCACATATTATGGCAAAGATTATTCCTGCCGGATAGCAGATATCGATACTTAGCCGGAAGCCTTCCTCGGCCTGCAAAATGTAGGTGAAGATTACAGCTGACATAAAGGTAGCCGGAACAGCCGCAATAAGCCAGGATTTACGGCCCTTTTCCATATGAAAAAGATAGGTGGCACACGTCCATAGTACAATCGTGGCCAAGGTTTGGTTTATCCATGAGAAATAGCGCCAAATTATATCAAAATTTATCTGTGACAAAATGGCCCCCATAGCCAGCAAAGGAACAGCAAATACAATACGATTGCTACATTTAGACTGATTACTATTAAACCAGTCCGCCAAGGTTAAACGGGCACTGCGAAAAGCTGTATCGCCAGAAGTTATAGGACAGGCAATAACTCCCAGCATAGCTATTGTTGCTGCCACATATCCGGCTGCATTATCATTACCGCCCATAAAACCAACGCAAATGTCATATACTACACCAGCAGGACCGTTTTCAGACATAGCCATGGCCAAGCTGTTGGTATTGTCATAGAAGGTTACACCAGCTGAAGCCCAAATAAGCGCAATGATTCCCTCCGCCACCATAGCACCATAAAATATTGGCCGTCCCAAGTGTTCACTCTTTAGACAGCGGGCAATAATAGGTGATTGGGTGGAATGAAAGCCGGAAATGGCTCCACAGGCTACGGTAATAAACATAAGCGACCAAATTGGCATGGCATCACCCTTCGGGTGAAGATTGGCCAAATGCATTTCAGGCATAGTATGTCCACCTACTCCCAATAACATCCCCGACATGATACCGAGAGCCATAATTATCAGGCAGACACCCAGTATAGGATAAAAACGGGCAATCAATGTATCAATCGGTAATAAAGTGGCCAGGAAATAATATAGCAATATACACGGCAGAATGATGGTTGCAGCAACGCCTAAGAGCTTGGACAACAGTACAGCAGGTACTGTCATTGCAACGGTACCCACCAATATAAGCAATACAACCGAAAAAATACGCATGATAAGCAACATGGAATTTCCCAGATGATGACCTACGATTTCAGCAATACTTTTTCCATCCTCTCGAATAGAAATCATGCCCGAAAGATAATCATGGACACCGCCGGCAAAAATAGTTCCCAAAACAATCCATATATAGACAACCGGCCCCCAGATAGCTCCAGCAAGGGCACCAAAAATAGGGCCAGGACCGGCTATATTCAGCAAATGAATCAAAAAATTCTTCCATGTAGGCAGGGGAATGTAATCCACTCCATCATTATGTAATACAGCCGGAGTTGGGGCATCCGTTGGTTTGAATATCCTTTCAACAAAACCACCATAAATAATATACCCCAACAATAATGCTGCTATTGCACTTAGAAAAGTTATCAAAAGAAATCCCCCTAATCTAATATAGCAGGAATGCCGCCGGGCCAGCAGAAGAACAAAACAATGTAGAAAAAAGCCCCGTGATTTCATAGTATTCACTATAATATAGGAACCGTGATTTTTCAAGGGGTTAAGGGCGTTCCTGTTTCGTTTATGTTCCATAAAATCATGTATTGTTATGTTTTGGTGGTAGTCAAATGGTAGTCAAAAAGAGAGTAGTCGTAAGCGTTAAATTGGATAGTATGCAATTTCAAGTGAATCCGGTCATTATGTACTTGCGGGATTTCGATTCATATTTAATTATGAACCACGCTTTCTGCAGACACAATAAAAGAGAGCACATCTGATGATATGCCCTCTGGCTATTTTGTATAGACTTAACCGTTCGAACCGACTCCGGGGAGGTGAGTCATCGGTCGAATGGCAACCTTGTTTCTAGTCATGCCACGTGACCTTGCTTCATCCCGAACACTGGCCGTAAGATCACCAACTCTTTGATTGTAATAACGCATGTGCGTTTCCCCACAATCAAGATTCCACTGAATCATTTGTCTTGTCACATCACCTTTCGAGTAATCATAAAACTCGTTCTGATTGAGGGTGCGATTATATACAACGTAGTACTTCTTGCCATCTACCCAGATATCCTTACCTCGGCCATAACCATAATCGAAGCTGCCAACTACCAGGTCCAGTTCCATATCGTCCAGCTTATTCATGAATTTCTTTTCCATTTTATTTTCCTCCTCACATCTTAGGGTGTTGTTATCTTGCTTTCTGTTCTTTATATCCCCGAAGATAGCAAAGTGTTTATATTTTTTTGAAAAAAATTTCTGAACATCAAGTCTTAAGGTGAGCAGTCGCTTTCTTTCAGTTTCGTGCTCTCTTTTTGCGTAATATCATAATAGATTTACAGAACGGAAATTACGATTTAAACATAGAGGTGCGGAATGGAAAGACATATGGCAGCCCTCCCTACGGTCGGGACGACTACGGCGGCCAGCGAGATAGGAGCAGGATAACTCGCGCCGCCCGTCGATATGCCACTGGCATATCTCCACTCCTGCCCGCTGTGCCTCGATATGACCAGAAGGGCTAGTTGCAGCCTGCTCGTCATTCATGCGTATTCGGTTTGTGTCCGTCTGCTCGGGTGGACAGGCCTGCCCCCTCGGAATGCCACTGGCATTCCTCGATGCATCCGACACGGGGCACGAAAAACAACTCTTTTTCTTCGCTTTCATTCCCTCTGAATCCTGTCATTATGTGCTGGCGGGGTTTTGATTCATATTTAATTATGAATCATTCTTTCAGCTGCAAAGAAAAGGCGCTGTGATGAAATACGAAAGCATTTTATCCACGGCGCCTTTGTTGTTAGGGAAACTTATAGGAATATGTATTTAAGGTCGGTTGCTTATTCTTTGTCCCCTTACTGTTAAATAAATCATCTATTTCACGACGAGTCTCATTATCCACTTCTTGCCTTGAACCTAATTCAAGACGAGTCCCATTATCTTGCTTCCATACTCCTCCCCCCATAACAATCCAGCCACCTGCAACGCCATCCAGTTGGTCATCCGTCATTGCTTTTGCTTTTAACTTTGCATCCATGTTACATCTTCCTTTTCCATTTTAGAATTGTTAATGATACCTACTTCTTAATTTCGCCATTCATACCCAAAATCCTGCTGTTTCCCTTTGGTTGCTAATATTGAACCTTTGTTCTTTATATCCTCTAAGAAGGGAAAATGTTATGGTCTTTTGAAAAAATTTTCATAGCGGATAACAGAATTTATATAATGGCCCCCATGTAGTAGTAATTTAATACATCTACAATCAAATATATCTAATTATAAGACTTAATGTTATAATGTTAGGTATATCTTTAGTTGTTAAAGAAAGCGTGGGGATTATACATGAGGGCAAAGATTTCGGGGATTACGGATATGTTCGCGGCTATAACAGCGGAGGAATGTGGGGGGGACTTTTTTCACAGCCTCTGGCTGTGTCTATACCTGTGTCGCTATTAGACTGGTTTTATCTTTGCAATATCTCTCCAACGTGCATTTGTGTTTCGTCTACATTTGCTGCCATAGAATTTGCGTTACTGTCATGGCAACCAGGACGAGGACGACGAGGGCGATAATGATGAGGAAAAGATGCACTTCCCCCTACCATGTCCAGTTCCATATCGTCCAGCTTGTTCATCATCAGCTTATCCATTTTATATTCCTCCTCACAGTCTTGAATGTTGTTATCTTGCTTTCTGTTCTTTATATCCCTGAAGTAGGGAAAGTGTTTATATTTTTTGAAAAAAATTTCTGAACATCAAGTCTTAAGGTGAGCAGTCGCTTTCTTTCAGTTTCGTGCTCTCTTTTTGCGTAATATCATAATAGATTTACAGAACGAAAATTACGAATTGATATAGAGGTGCGGGAATGGAAAAACAGGTTGCAGACAATTTGACATATCTCAATGTACTGAACGACTTGATGGCAGAGAATATACGGAGCTATGTAAGAGCTGCGGCAAAACGCAAGCTCGGCATCGCACACAACACTCTGAGCGACGAAGCGCTCGAAGAAAAGTTCAGTGAAGTATACGCACGCATATCGAGGAGGCTGTGAGGCAGCCTCCTTTTTTATGTCCACGCCATGTCAGTCCGTGATTTATATTTAATTATGAACCACGCTTTCTACAGACACAATAAAAGAGAGCACATCTGATGATATGCCCTCTGGTTATTTTGTATAGACTTAACCGTTCGAACCAACTCCGGGGAGGTGAGTCATCGGTCGAATGGCAACCTTGTTTCTAGTCATGCCACGTGACCTTGCTTCATCCCGAACACTGGCCGTAAGATCACCAACTCTTTGATTGTAATAACGCATGTGCGTTTCCCCACAATCAAGATTCCACTGAATCATTTGTCTTGTCACATCACCTTTCGAGTAATCATAAAACTCGTTCTGATTGAGGGTGCGATTATATACAACGTAGTACTTCTTGCCATCTACCCAGATATCCTTACCTCGGCCATAACCATAATCGAAGCTGCCAACTACCAGGTCCAGTTCCATATCGTCCAGCTTATTCATGAATTTCTTTTCCATTTTATTTTCCTCCTCACATCTTAGGGTGTTGTTATCTTGCTTTCTGTTCTTTATATCCCCGAAGATAGCAAAGTGTTTATATTTTTTTGAAAAAAATTTCTGAACATCAAGTCTTAAGGTGAGCAGTCGCTTTCTTTCAGTTTCGTGCTCTCTTTTTGCGTAATATCATAATAGATTTACAGAACGGAAATTACGATTTAAACATAGAGGTGCGGAATGGAAAGACATATGGCAGCCCTCCCTACGGTCGGGACGACTACGGCGGCCAGCGAGATAGGAGCAGGATAACTCGCGCCGCCCGTCGATATGCCACTGGCATATCTCCACTCCTGCCCGCTGTGCCTCGATATGACCAGAAGGGCTAGTTGCAGCCTGCTCGTCATTCATGCGTATTCGGTTTGTGTCCGTCTGCTCGGGTGGACAGGCCTGCCCCCTCGGAATGCCACTGGCATTCCTCGATGCATCCGACACGGGGCACGAAAAACAACTCTTTTTCTTCGCTTTCATTCCCTCTGAATCCTGTCATTATGTGCTGGCGGGATTTTGATTTATATTTAATTATGAACCACGCTTTCTGCAGACACATAAAAAGAGAGCACATCTGATGATATGCCCTCTGTCTATGTCTTAGCCTATATCGCTATTATTTACCAACCATGCTGGAGCCTAGCCAACCGCTTGCGTTTTGTGTTTCATCTACATTTGCTGCCATAAAATTTGCGCTACTGTCATGGCAACCGGAATGAGGCGTCCAAGGCGGCATTGGCACATATCCCCTAGCCCCAGCTACCATGTCCAGTTCCATATCGTCCAGTTTGTTCATGAATTTCTTGTCCATTTTATATTCCTCCTCACATCTTTTGTGTTGTTATCTTGCTTTCTGTTCTTTATATCCCCGAAAAGCAAAAAGTGTTGTAGTGATGTTGAAAAAATTTTTGTAATACTTGACATTATCAATCGTAAATATAGACAAAGGTAAACAAAGTCAACTAAACACAAAAGAAAGGGGTTGTCAAAAATGATGGACAAGAAAGAACTTAACATGATGGAATTGGACATGGTGGCTGGTGGTAGTTGGTTGGACGATTTGATTGATTTCGGTCAGGATGCACTTAAAGAAATAGCCCCGTATATAGAGAAATATCAAGAGTATCTGCCCTTACCAAGATAATCGCCTTTCTCCATCCAAGGGGGCGCAAAAAAGCTACTGCACAAACTCGACATGTGCAGTAGCTTCTCTTTGTATCCAGTTTTTATCTATACCTTATGACTTGTTTGCGTTCTACATGATACTCTTTAATCGGACGATTCGGACGACGATTATCAGGATAAACGTACCGCTTGCCTCCAGTCACCTTATCCAGTTCCATATTGTCCATCTTGTTCATGAGCTTTTCCATTTTATTTTCCTCCTCACATCTGATGATATGCCCTCTGGCTGGTTCTTCAGCCGCACTGCGGAGGTTAGACATTCTTACAAAGTTTGCCAATCAGTTTTAATACTATGCCATATTCCTTCATAGCGTCAATTTCAGCCTCAATTAACTTTCCAAATGTCTTTGCAACCGGATTAACGATTTGTTTGGTACCTTCTTTGAGAATATCAAAGAAACCTCCACCAGCTACCATGTCCAGTTCCATATCGTCCATTTTGTTCATGAACTTCTTATCCATTTTATTTTCCTCCTCACATCTTTTGTGTTGTTATCTTGCTTTCTGTTCTTTATATCCCCGAAAAGCAAAAAGTGTTGTAGTGATGTTGAAAAAATTTTTGTAATGCTTGACATTATCAATCGTAAGTATAGACAAAGGTAAACAAAGTCAACTAAACACAAAAGAAAGGAGTTGTCAAAAATGATGGACAAGAAAGAACTGGAGATTATGGAAATGGAAATGATTGCCGGCGGAATCGAGACTCCTCATTTTGGTGATCCACCGTGTGATCCCTTTATTGACCCTGCAGATGATCCATATAATGTTCTATATTATGAGTATCTAGAAGGGGTTGTCAAAAATGATGGACAAGAAAGAACTTAACGTAATGGAGAAGAAAGAACTGGAGATTATGGAACTGGACAATGTGTCTGGTGGCAACTGGTGGGATGACCTTGTAGACGTCATTACTTATGACCTCGAAGACTTGATTGATGACATTTTCTAACTGGCAAATTCAAAAAGGTGCTGTGATAAAAGTTTCATCTTTCTCACAGCACCTAATTTTGTGTCTGGTGGACACTCTCCTTTAGAATTCGCTATTCGCAACTTCACCATTTGCCGGAAGAATTGGCTGTTTAGTGCATCACCTAAAGGAGCGGCTGTGAGTGCTGCCGTTTACAGCATAGTAGAATCAAAGCCAATGGCTTTGATTCTACTCATAGCTTTATGCGCCTGACCTTATTCTCCTGTATTGCTTAATTATATTCTATGACTTTGCCCACGAAAAGGCAAGATTTTCCTGTAAGTAATCCGTAACCCCTCTGGCCACGGCCCTTGCCATATCCTCCTGATATTCCTTTAAGAGCCGCACATCCTTGCTGTCGATAAGTGGTAGTCAAATTTCAAAAAATGGACAACAAAAAGCCCCGTGAGAATCTCACGGAGCCTTACCATTCATATGGTGCCGACGATCGGAGTCGAACCGATACGTAGTTGCCTACGGCAGATTTTGAGTCTGCTGCGTCTGCCAATTCCGCCACGCCGGCGTTCGCAACTCATTGTTGCTGACAGATAATATATTAGCAGATATATCCACCGTTGTCAAATCATTTTTATCATTTTTTTGAAAAACTTTCAGATAGGTTTCAGAATTTGAAGCGAGCGCTTTCTTTTTGCAGTTCTTCTGCCATATTTGCCAATCTATGGCTGGAAGCAGCGAGTTCTTCCATGGAGGCCGATTGTTCTTCTGTAGCGGCCGAGATGGAAGCAATGTTCTGGGTAATCTGCTTGGTGGTTTCGTCTACATCTTCAGCATCCTGCAATACGCTTACACTGTCTTCTGCAACCCTGGAAGCACTGGTAGCCGCATCCTTGACCAGATTGTCCACTTCTTCGATATGGGAAGCAATCTGACGGAATTTCTCACCGGCTTCTACTACCGTACGTCCGCTGGTGCTCACCTGCTCAGTACCCACATTCATGGATTCCACAGCGCGTTTGGTCACCTGCTGTACGCCGGAAATCATCTGGGCGATTTCCGTAGCAGCTTCGGAGGACTGTTCGGCAAGCTTACGAACTTCATCGGCTACAACGGAGAAGCCGCGGCCCTGTTCACCGGCGCGGGCAGCTTCGATAGCCGCATTGAGAGCCAGCAGGTTCGTCTGCTCAGCAATGCTCTGGATGGTGTTGATGATTTCACCAATCTGTTCGGAACTCTTGCCCAGTTCATCTACATTGGCTGCAGATTCCACTACGGTCTTATGGGCAACCTTCATCTGTTCCACAGCAGCTTCGATGGCCGCTACACCTTCTTTGGCTGCGACACCAGCCATGCCGGAGGTCTTGCTGATGTTGGCAGATTTTTCAGCAATGCCATTAACATGGTCAGCCATCTGACGGATATTGCCGACCACATTGTTCATGGTATCGCTCTGATGGCTGGCGGCTTCGGCGATATCCCCTACCTGCTCAGCTACATGGGTGATGGTCTCAGCCACCTGCTCAACGCCGCTGGACATCTGACCGGAGGAATTGGAAACCTCATCGGCGCTGCCCTTAATCTGTTTCAACAGGCCTGTGAGTTCATGGGTCATGGTATGGAAAGAACGCGACAGATTGCCGATTTCATCATCGGATTCCACTGCCACATCCGTATCGCGCAAATCGCCATCTGCAAGCCGTTCAGCCGAAGCCTGCAAGCTGCGCAGCGGGGAAACAATCATGTTGGAAATGGTATAGGTGGCAAAGAAAATCAGAACCAATGCTACAGCCAGCACGCCGCCCAAAATCATGCGCATATGATTGACGCTTTCCATGAGCTGGGACCGGTCAACAATGGTCAGATAACGATACCCGGTATTTTCGGAAACGTAGGTATTAACCATCTTAGTCGTGCCATCCATGGTAATTTCCTGCAAGCCTTTGAGGCTCTTGCTGGTATCGAGATTGGCAATATCACCGAGCTCCGACTCCGGCAATTTCTTGAAGTCCGCTTCCGGATGTTTGGGATCGGCGATAATTACACCATCGGCATCGAGCATCATGATATAACCGGTTTCGCCCATCTTGATTTCGGAAATCATATCCGTAACCACCGGCAGGTCAATATTCAGGCCCAAAACGCCCAGAGGCTTGTTATCCAGGCCTTTAACCGTAGCAAAAATACCTACAGTCGGCGTGCCTTTGGAGGTCTTGAACGGTTTGGTGATGCGAACCTTGCTTACATCGGCCATGCTTTCTTTGTACCAGTCACGGCTGCGGGAGTCATAACCTTTCTTGCGTTTAACTGCAGGATACTGCAAATAACCACCATCGGCAGTACCATAGCTTACTACCGATACGGTGGTTTTATTGGCTTCACCAAAACGCTGGAATAGCTGATAGGCAGCCAGTTCAAAGCCGCCTTTAGCCTGCGGGTCCATGGCAATCATGCCATCGGAGCCTGCGGTCGCTGCTACTGCCTCATCTGTGTAGCGGGTGATCTCCCCGCCGGCGCGCAGTATCGGGTCATTGGCCATATTGACCAGACCATCACGCAAGCCGTTCAGGAACAAATGCATGGCATTATCCACCTGCGCCGACTGCAAATCAGCCTCTTCTTCAAAGTTGGCCAGCTGGGTGCTGGTGATAATTCTATCAAGCACAATGCCCAATACCAGCATAACCACGATAAAGAGTATCGAGACGGATACCATTATCTTTTGCTTAACATTAAATCGATCCATCAATCCACCCAATTTCCTCATCTCCTCTTCTATATACCTTCAATTTCCCATGGTACATGTTGTTCTTATACGACAAAGAAGCGAAATTTTCCTGCTAAGCAAATCGCTAAATCACAGAAAATTTCGCTTCTTATTTTAATCCTGATGTTCCGACAAAAATTGCCGGTCTTTATCCGTTAACGGAGCTTTATCGAGCAAGTCCGGACGGTATTTTTTCGTCACGAGCAGGGACTGCTCACGCCGCCATTGACGGATTTTGGCATGGTCGCCATTTAAGAGTACCTCTGGCACTTCCATGCCCTCAAATTCGCGCGGACGGGTATACTGCGGAAATTCCAACAGGCCCTCATAAAAGGAATCCGTAGGCGCAGAATCTTCATGGCCCAGTACCCCCGGCAACATGCGTGACACCGCATCGGTGATCACCATAGCCGGCAGTTCCCCGCCGGTCAGCACGAAATCGCCAATGGAAATCGCTTCATCCGCCAGCTTATAGATGCGGGCATCAAAACCTTCGTAATGGCCGCAGATAAACACCAACTGGTCATAGCCTGCGAGCTCTTTTGCCTTGGCCTGATTAAAGGTCGGCCCCGAAGGGTCCATAATCAATACCCGGCGATTGGCCGCATACTCCTCTGTACGGGCGAGCACATCGCGCACCGCCTTGTACATGGGCTCAGGCTTTAGCACCATGCCTGCACCGCCGCCAAAGGGGCTGTCGTCCACATGATGGTGCTTATCCTCGGCAAAATCCCGGAAGTTGGTAAAGTGAATATCCAAAATCCCATTATCCACCGCCCGCTTGGTAATACTGTCACCAAAGGGGCCGGAAAACATCTCCGGGAAGATGGTCACCATATCAATGCGCATCGGAAATCTCCTCAGGCATATCAACCACCATACGGCCGCCTAGCACATCAATTTCCTTGACCACGGCCTTGAGTGCCGGAATCAACAGTTCCCCGCCATCCGTGCGGCGGGTCTGATAGACGTCATTGCTGCCTGTGCGCAGGACATTTTCGACCTTACCCAGCTCCTTGCCGTCCATATCGTAAACCGTCAGCCCGATGATGTCAAAGGTGTAATATTCGCCTTCCTGCAAGGGAGCAGCTTCGCTGCGGTCAACAGTCAAAAGTTTACCCGTCAGACTCATAGCGGCTTCCCGCACCGGATATTCCTGGAACTTCATCAGCACGTACTGCTTATGATACTTGCAGCTTTCGATATGGAGCATTTCGCTGCCAACCATGACTTCTTTCATGGTCTCAAAGCGTTCCACGAAGTCCGTCAGTGGAATGATGCGCATTTCCCCATGAATGCCATGGGGTGCGCCCACCTTGCCGATGGTCACGCGATTCTTGTCGCGCTTGTTTTTCTTAGCTGCGAATGGCGATAACTTTGTCATCTTCTACCAGCACTTCCACATTCATGATTTCGCGCATATCGTCGCCCACATGAACTTCCACCTGATGTTCCAGCGTGCCCTGCACGATTTCGGCACCAATAACCATCTTTTCCATCTCTTCCTTACGAGCCTGAGATTCTTCACGGAACTGGAGACGCTTGTTGCGTTCTTCGCCGAAATGAGCCTGAATGGCCTGCAGGCGCTGAATTTCTTCCATCGTGGGCTGTTCCGGGTTAGCCGGCTGATTTTCCTGCATGACGCGCTTCTGCTGAATATCCATCTGCTGGAGTTCGAGCTCCGTGCGGTTGATGGCTTCGTCCAAATCCGTCAAGATTTTGGTTTTGAGTTTTTCCGTTAATTTTGCCTTAATCGTAACAGGCACTTTCAGTGAAATAGAATCCATGACAGTTCCTCTTTTCTTTTTCTCATAGTAAAAAACGGCAAGACACCCAAAAGGTAATCCTGCCGCTTTTCATTTAAATAATCTCAACCGTGACTTTCGTATTTTCCCGAGTGGCTGCGGCTTTGACCACGGTGCGCAAAGCTTTGGCAATGCGCCCCTGGCGTCCAATGACCTTACCCATGTCATCTTCAGCCACATGAAGGCTGAGCACGGTCTGCCCATCCTCCTGCCGTGAAGAAACTTCTACAGCTTCTGGATGCTCCACCAGGGATTTGGCGATTACTGCAACAAGTTTTTCCATGTCGCTTCTCTCCAATTACTTTTTCTTGGATTCAGCGAACTTGGCCATAATGCCCTGCTTGCTGAACAGATTTTTAACGGTATCGGTCGGCTGAGCACCTTTGTTCATCCAATCAAGAACCTTTGCTTCGTCGAGGTTAACGACTGCCGGCTGCTTGGAGGGGTCGTAGTTACCGAGAATTTCGATGAAACGACCATCACGCGGAGCGCGGGAATCAGCTACTACCACACGGTAGAACGGGTTCTTCTTTGCACCCATACGGTTCAAACGAATCTTTACTGCCATGAAATTTCACCACCTTTCGCAAATAAGGATTAAAACTTAACGCATAAACGGCATTTTCGGGAAACCACCAAGATTTCCGAGCGCCCCAAGACCTGGGAAACCTTTGCCCTTCTGCATTTTTTTCATCTTCTTCATCATCTTGCGCATTTCACCGAACTGCTTTAAGAGCTTGTTGACGTCCTGCACACGCGTGCCGGAGCCCATCGCGATGCGCTTGCGGCGGCTGCCGTTGATGATGGTAATGTCGGCACGTTCCTGCGGCGTCATGGAACGGATAATGGCTTCAATCTGACGCATTTCCTTGCCGTCCAGGTCAATATCCTGACCTTCGAGCTGCTTCTTGAGCCCGCCCATGCCGGGAATCATGCCCAGGATATTTTCGAGCGAGCCAAGTTTCTTGACCTGCTGCATCTGGGATAAGAAGTCGTCCAAGGTGAATTCATCCTTGCGCAGCTTCTTTTCCATCTTTTTGGCTTCTTCCATATCGAAGGTCTGCTGGGCTTTTTCCACGAGAGAAAGCACATCGCCCATGCCCAAAATACGGGAAGCCATGCGGTCGGGGTGGAATGGCTGGAGAGGCTCCAGTTTCTCGCCCATACCGATGAATTTTATGGGAACATTCGTGACTGCTTTGACGGAAAGCGCCGCACCACCGCGGGCATCGCCGTCGAGCTTGGTCATGATGACACCGTCAAGTCCAAGACTGTCGTTAAAGGTCTGTGCCACATTGACCGATTCCTGACCGGTCATCGCATCGACAACAAGCAGGATTTCGTGTGGCTTAACCTCAGCCTTGATATCGCGAAGCTCCTGCATCAGGGCTTCATCTATCTGCAGGCGGCCTGCCGTATCGATGATAATCACATCATTGGCATGGCTCTGCGAATAAGCAATGGATGATTTGGCAATCGTTACCGCATCAGTTCCCGGTTCCATCGAGAACACGGGAATGTCGAGCTGTTTGCCGACAACCTGCAGCTGCTTGATAGCCGCCGGACGATAAATATCGCAGGCAACGAGCAATGGACGCTTGCCCTGTTTCTTGAGGGACAAGCCCAGCTTACCGGCGGAAGTGGTCTTACCTGCACCCTGCAAACCTGCCATCATGATGATGGTCGGCGGATTCGGGCTGATGTTGATACGGCTCTGCGTGCCGCCCATGAGGTTCGTGAGTTCCTCATCAACAATCTTAATAACCACCTGAGCCGGCGTCAGGGTTTCCAAAATATCCTGACCAATGGCCCGTTCCTTAACGGTTTTAATGAAATTCTTTACAACCTTGAAGTTGACGTCTGCTTCCAGAAGCGCCATGCGCACTTCCCGCATGGCTTCATTGACATCATCCTCCGTCAATTTGCCATGACCGCGAAGTTTCTTGAAGGTCTCCTGCAAGCGGTCAGACAGGCTTTCAAATATCAATTAATTAACCTCCTGACTGCGCCCGATAAAGGGCTCCAGCCGGTCAAGGATCGCCTCAACGGCACGTTCATTGCCCGCCTGCCGCAAATCCTTGATGGACTCGTAAATTTTTGCCAGTTCCTGACGCTCCTCGCTATAGCGAGCCGCCAGTCCCAGCTTTTTTTCGTAGGATTCCATCGCTTTTTCACTGCGGTGGATATTGTCGTAAACCGCCTGCCGGGATATACCCAGCTCCTCGCCGATTTCCGACAGAGAAAAATCTTCAAAGAGGTGCAAGCGCAAGCACTCCTGCTGCTTTTCCGTCAACAGCGCCCCATACAGGTCAAACAATGTAGACAAATATAAGAACTGCTCCATCACGGCTATCACCTGCTTCATAAATAGGTGCCAAGGTTTTCCCCTTGACATAGGCTATTATAGCGAAGCTGCTATAGCCTGTCAAGTGTTTTTCCTTGGCACCTTGAAAAAATATCAGATTTTCACGTATTCTGAGCCCATTTCCACAATCTTTTGGCCATCGGCTTCTAAAGTCGCCGCCAAATCATGGGCAGTTCCGTTGAACTCCAGGTCCACGGTCGTATTGCCGAAGGAAGTGGCACGCACATAAGCATGGTTGACACCGGGAATGTTCTCCAGATAGTTGGTAATATCGGCAATGCTGCCCCATTTGTTCTGCGTGATGACCAGCGTAATATGCTGGCTGGGATTGGCCGCCTTATTGAGTGCTGCCTCCCCTATGGCCTTGGCAATACCGGCCGATGCCGCATTGATGGCCTCATTTTCCGCATTATTGCTGCGCCGCTCCGACTTGCCACGGAAATTGCCGGCGTAGATGACTTCACCGGTGTTGGCATTTACCATGCGTACGGCGATGGAAGCCGCGGCTTTCTTTAAGTTAGCCATACCGGGCAGGGGAACGTAATCAGCCATGCTGTTGACGGCTAAATCCACCTGCGCAGTCACCAGATAATCCACCGGTGACTGGCTGTTGAGGCTTTGCCAGAGCTTCCTGTCCTGGGAGTATTGCGCCGCCAAAAGCTGGCGCCGCTTAGCAGTACTTATCTGGCCCATGTCCACCACCCGGCTGAAGCCTTGACTTGTCAAGCCGTTGATTACATTGTTTTCCACTGCGGGATAAGCCCGGCCCTGCCGGTCCATGGCCAGCACGCCGATACGCGGGTCCTGCATGTTCATGCCGATAACAGCTTTTTTCTGGGCCAAGGTGCCAAGAGCCGCCGTCAGTTTCTGCTCCTGCACATCCACCTGCACCTTGGCGGAATGAATGCCGTTGATGACATTATGTTCCAACACCTTGTAGCTTCTGATATAGCCATCGGCCTGGGTATAGACCCGGTCATTAATGAGCTTGTAGTTCTGCACATAACTGCGGCTGTCCACCATGACGCCAATCTGCTGTTCAATAGCCTGCCGCAGGGCGGCTTTAATCGCGCCCCGCTCAGAACTGCCCTGACCGGTCACTGTCACCATAGCAGCCCAGGTCACACTGGCAAAAGCCCACCAACAGACCAGCGCCAACAGGCATATTTTCAAGCCATGCTTCTTCTGCACGTTCGTCACCTTCATTTCCTTCCCTCGTAAACTGCCAGCAATTCACCGTTTTTATCCGTAATGTTGATGGGATTAAAGGTCAGCTTGCCCTCCTTCACTTGGAGATAATCGGTCCGCATGGTGAGACCGGCAAATTCGATGGCCACGTCATTAAACTCCAAATCCCGATAACCCTGACGGAATTTACCAGACATACTCTTGAAAGGGATTATCTTAAACCGGCCTTCCCCCGAAGAAAAATGACCGTAGGATGATGTTTCCCTGCCACTCCCCTTAGATGATAGAAACATCTCCAGGTCCACATTACAGGAAAGATGGCTGCCCGGCAAAGCCTTTTGTGACTGCAAGTCCGTACCGACACCATGAATGCTGTAGTAGCGGGTATCCAAATCGTATTCTCCCTCTGCTACCAGCTTGCCGCCAAAGACCGACGCCTCCACATCGTTAAAGTAGAGCTTCTCCCCATCATAATCGACCCGGCCCCGCACATTTTCAAAATCGAGCGCGGGAATATGCAGATGTTCCATGCGCACATGGCCTTCCCCGCTGATTTCGTGCAACGGGCCGGTCAGATGGCTGTCCAGTGTCATCTTGTCGTGAATGTTAATCCCCATTCCGAGTGACGACGGGTCAACATCCATGAAGCTGATATAAAAATCTGCCAGTGGCAGCTCTGCCCCGTCAAAATCCACCGTGCCCTTGAGTTTGACCCCATTGCCCACCATAGTGCCGCCGAAGTGACCGGTGGAAAGCTCCAGAATCATATCGTCATCGGTGTTGATATCCGCCAGCATATTCACCTTGGACAAAAGATAGTGACGCTGCTTATGGAATACCTCCAGACGGCAGTCCTCAAATTTCAGCTTCATGCGGATTTTCTTTCCTTCCCGCTCGAAGTTGTGCCATTGTTTGGCCATGCGCTCGGCATGTTTCTTACGGCGGTATTCACCGATTTGCTTGCGTTCTTCCTCACTTTTGCCCGCCAGGCTGACTTTTGCCCGCCAGTCCGTATCCTCTTCCTTGACCTGTTGCATATCCGGGGAACTGCGCACAAAGTCTACCCGCATGTCATCGGACAGACGCACCGCCACGGCAGCATTCCGAATGGTCAATTCCTGCATGGTCGTGGATTTGATATTGCCGGTGATAACATCCCAGGGGCGCACCTCAAAGGAGCCTTCCGGCACATAGAGGATCAGACGGCCCTCGGGGTCATGCCATTGAAGCTGGCTGAATTCCACATGCCCGTTAATATGCGCCACAATTTTGTCCGCCCTGATTTCCCCTTTGAGCATGTCCTGGTCCATCATGGCCTGATTAAAAATGGCTGCGGCCCCCCGGCTAAAAACTTCCAGCACAAGAACAGCGGTAACAGCAATCACTGCCGCCGTTATGAGCAGTAGTTTTTTCCAGTGGGTACGCAGCCATTTCATCATGACATCTCCTCTACCTATTCATTTTGATAATTCATCAGCATCCGGTCCGCCAGAGCTTTTACCTGGGGCCAGGCAGCATTTATGCGCTCAGCCATGAGCTTTTTGCCGTTGGCATCGGGATGCAGACCATCCAGCGCATATTTTACCGGCAGTTTATTATCGGGGCAGACAAAGGCAGCCGCCGTATCGATATAAACCTGCGTACGGATAAAATTATTCACCGTAAGGAAGCGGCTGGCATAATCGGGAGCCGTGCCCTCTTGGAAAATATGCTCAATGCTGTCAGGATTAATCATCGGCAGGGTCAGCAGAATAGGCGCAATGCCGTTTTCCAGACACTTGCGCTGGATTTCCCTGAGGCAGTCGATGACCACCTGTGGGTCCTCCCCAGCCCGCAGGCTGTTGCTGCCGGTCATAATCAACAGATAGTGCGGCTTAAAAGGCAGTACATCCGCATCAAAGCGGTCGCGAGTCATCTGCGCCGTATCACCGCTCTGGGAAAGATTGATGGCCGGGAAATCCAGATAGCTCAGATAGCTGAATTCAAAATCGGCCGGGCCAAAGGAAAAATGACCGCCGCCATGGCTGATGCTGTCCCCGAGCACGCCCACTTCCCAGTTGTCCAAGGGCGATACCCTGTAATACTGCGGTTCTGACCATGTGCCCATGACATTTCCATCCTGGTCAAAGGACAGAACACGCCAGAAGAAACCATTGGGCAAGGGGCGCGGCGAAGTATCGTAAAGCTCCGACATATCTGCAAAGAGGGTCGCAAAAGGCTGGGCACTTTTATTGACCGCCGGATTATCGTGATACAGTGCGACTTCATAACGCTTGGCCCCTGCCTGCTGTACCCAGTGATAGACCGGATAGAGGAGCGTCCTGCCCCTTTCCCCATTGTATTCCGTCACCGGCATCGGCGCATTCATCGGCGCAATATCCGGACTTGTCCAAAGTTCTTGGGGCGGAGAAAAGGGCGTCAACGCATTGCCGTCAAAATCCATGGACCGCACCCGCCAATAGAGGGGATGCTTGCCGAGTAAATCGGCGGCAAATTCCTTTAGAGGCGGATTGTAACGGTTCTGATATACCCGCCGTGAACGATGAATGGCCGACGTGGACTCACAATTTTCATCGAGGAAGAACGGCACCGAAGAAAAAAATTCCACCTCGTAAAACACCGCGTTCTCATCCTTCTCCCACTCCAACACCGGAGAATAGGACACGGGATTTTGCTTGCTTGTCACCGTATAGTAACCATCATCCATCGCTGCAGACTTTGTCTTATTTTGCATCTGATAAAAGAGGATGCCTCCCATGGCACCGCCCACAATGCAGACGGTCAGACCAATAATCATTAAATACGTGCGCCTTTGACGCCACCAGGTCATAACTTCGTTTCTCCTTGTTTGTGATACTTATAATTTTGATAGGCTTTCACCTGCTGGTTCCGAACCCAATCGCCAATCGCAGCGCCTCTTAAAGATTTCGGCGCCTGACTGCCATTTACCTGCTGCATGCAGGCAATAATCGCAGGTGCTTCTTCGAGATAGGGCGGCAGACTGTGATGGTCCGCCCGGATGACAGCCTGAAAGTCCGCGATTTCCATAGGGGAAGCCGCCACCTTCAGCAAAAGTTCCGCAATTTTTCCCGCCTTATTGAGCCGGGCCGCCCGCATGTGCTGGCTGATAACGAAAAGTCCCGCCTGCAGCCACTTCTTAGGCAGAGTCATGCGCGCATTCCAGCGCTTCAGTACATCCTGCCCCCGCACTTCATGGTCATAATGATGCGGCAGCATTTCTGCAGGCGTTTCACCCTTACCTAAGTCATGCACCAGACCGCAGAACCTTGCCAGCAGGGAATCTGTCTCCGCCGCCACCTTATCCACGACGAGCATCGTGTGCTCGAAGGCATCCCCTTCGGGATGAAAGGCTTGGGGCTGGGTCTTGCCGATAAGCGCCGCCAGTTCCGGGAAGGTCACAGCCAAAAGCCCTGTTTCCTGCAGGGCACGGAAAAACAGCGAGGGCTTTTCCGTCAAAAGCGCCCGCTTTAGTTCCTGCAGAAGGCGTTCCGCGGGTTCCCCTGCCAGTTCCTCCCGACAGGCTGCCATGGCTTCCTTCGTCTCCTCCGCCAGCGTGAAATGAAACTCCGCCGCCTGACGGGCTGCACGCAGAGCCCGTACCGGGTCTTCCGCAAAGTGATGTGATACCGGGCGGATTATGCCCTGCTTCACATCATCGCGTCCCCCATAAAAGTCAAAAATCTCGCCTGAGGGCAGTTCCATCGCCATGCTGTTGATGGTGGTATCCCGGCGGTATAAATCCTCTTCGAGGGTCACATTGCGGCCATACTTCACGGCAAAACCGCGATAGCCTGCTCCCTTTTTTTCTTCCTTGCGGGCAAAGGCCACCTCGGCATGACAGCCGTCAATATCCACGAGATACACAGGGAACGCCTTCCCCACGCGCGGGGCCTGCGGAAATACCTGTTGAAATGTCTCCTCATCAATGCCCGCCACCATATAGTCCTTGTCATGGGCAGGCACCTGACGCAAAAAATCCCGCACCCAGCCGCCCACGATAAAAACGCGGGCGCCTGCTGTGCGGATTTTATTCACAAAATCATTCTCAGTCATCATTCACTTCAATTATCTGTCGTTCAAAATATGAGCCCCGCGGGTATCAAGCTCCAAGGTCAGGATATTCGCCTTAACCCCATGACGGGCAAAAGCCTCCTGCATAGCCTGTCCTACCGCATCTTCCACATGGCGGCGCTGCAGGCAGTATGCGATAAGGCACGGACCGGCACCGCTGAGGCTGGCACCTAATGCGCCGGCCTTCTTCGCGGCACTGAACACATCATACATACCGGGAATCAGTTTTGCGCGGTATGGCTGATGCAGAGCATCTTCAAAGACATTGCGCAGGAATTTTTCATTGCCCTTGCAAAGTGCTGCTACGAGCATACCTGCCCGACCGATATTATTGATAGCATCCTTCATGGGAACTTCCTTGGGCAGAACTTCCCGCGCCTTTTTGGTGGACAGAGGGAAATCCGGTACTGCCACCACGAGCTTTAACCGCATCTTGGGAATCAGTGTAAAACATTCCACAGCCCCGCGGGTCACAGTGCTGATGGTAAAACCACCATAAATAGCCGGTGCCACATTGTCGGGATGACCCTCAATGTCCGTGGCAAACTGCAGCAGTTCCCTCCGGGTAAAGAGATTGTTAATCAGGGCATTGGCGCCCTTTAACCCCGCCACAATAGCGGTCGCACTGCTGCCCAAACCGCGGGACAGAGGCACGTTATTTTCCATATGGATAATGGCGCCTTTATAGGTATCTGCAAGGCCTGCTTTTTTGAGCAGGTACTGCACCGACTGCCAAACGATATTGCGGTCATCACAGGGAATATTCCCTGCTCCGGCACCGTTAATGGTAATCCTGCAGCCAGGAGCTTCCGTTAATTGTAACTGCAAGTCATTGTAGACCGTACAAGCCAGCCCAATGGAATCAAATCCCGGCCCGCAGTTGGCACTTGTTCCCGGGACTCTTACCCAGATGCTGCGACTATCCACTGACTTACCCCCGTTCCTGCTCAACACGAATGACACTGCGAATTTCATCTACCACAGGCAAAGCCTTTAAGGCTGCCAATGCTGCTTCAATCTGGGCATGCTCCACCCGATGAGAAATCGCCACGATTTCGGCATGGTCCACGATATTGCGGTGGGTCTGGATAACGGATTCCAAACTTACACCGGCATTGCCAAAGGCCGTAGCCACATAGCCCAATACGCCCGGCTTATCGTCCACGAGCAGGCGCACATAATACGAGGACTTCGTCTTCTCCAGCGGGCAGATGGGCTTTTCTTCATAGCAGGTGCAGCGTACCCGGCCAAAGTTATCATGCAGGATATCGCGGGAAACTTCAATCACATCCGCGACAACTGCCGATGCAGTCGGCAGGGAACCGGCGCCCTGACCGTAGAACATGGCATCACCGATAGCATTGCCCTTGACGAAGATGGCATTGAACACGCCGTTAACCGCAGCCAGCGGATGTTCCTTGGGCAGGAATACCGGATGTACCCGTACATCCACACCATTTTCCTGGGTTTCCTTGCCCACGGCGAGCAGCTTAATCACATAGCCAAGGTTCTTGGCATATTCGATATCGTCCGGGGTGATTTTCGTAATACCTTCTACGGACACATCTTTAAGTTCCACACGAGTATTAAAGGCCAGCGATGCGAGGATTGCCGCCTTGCGGGCCGCATCAAGACCATCCACATCCGCAGACGGATTAGCCTCGGCATAGCCTTTTTCCTGTGCTTCCTTGAGGACACTTTCGTAATCGCTGCCACATTCCGTCATTTTCGTGAGCATATAGTTGGTCGTACCATTCACAATGCCCATGATTTCCGTCACCTGATTGGCCGTGAGACACTGCTTTAAGGGCGTGATAATGGGAATGCCGCCGCCGACACTGGCTTCAAAGAGGAAGTCCACATCCTTTTCTTCGGCTTTGGCAAACATTTCCTTGCCGAACTGGGCCACGACATCTTTATTGGCCGTCACGACATTCTTGCCGGCCTCCATGGCCCGCAGCATATAATCCTTGGCCGGATTCAGCCCGCCCATCAGCTCGACAACGATTTCGATTTCGTCATCATTTAAGATGTCTTCAATCTTATCCGTGACCTGATAGTTCGCCAAAAAGGGGCGCACCTTACTGCAATCGCGCACGAGAACTTTTTTAATCATAAGTTCTGCTCCCACGCGCTCGGTAATCTGCTGCCGATTCATCTCCAGCACTTTAACAACGCCGGAGCCGACAGTCCCGGCTCCCAACAAGCCTATCTTAATAACCTTCTGCATACGGTACACCCCTTTTCTTATTCAATTAAGCCTGACCGAGAACTTCCAGACGTTTCACGCCATCCACCATGCGCAGTTTATCCAGCAGCGCTTCAAGGTCTACGCTGAGGTTCATGGTTTCGATGGAAACGGTGGCATTGGCCACACCCTGCAGAGGAATACCCTGATTGATGGTCATAACACTGCCAGAATCCTGGGAAATGGTATTCAGCACGCTGGAAAGGACCCCCTTCTTGTGCTCAAGAAGGAAAGTCAGCGTCACAATCTTGTTCTGGCTGGCTTCATAGAAGGGGAACACATAATCTTTGTATTTGTAGTAGGCACTACGGGAGAGTTCCATCTTCTCCACAGCTTCATTGATGGTGCGGGCATCGCCGCGCTTGAGCATTTCTTTTACTTTGATGGTTTTCTTGATAGCTTCCGGAAGAATTTCTTCACGGACGAGGAAAAATCCGCTTTTCTGTTCGTTCATATATTACGCCTCCAATGGATAATTTTCTACTGACAAAAGATAGTATACCATACTTTGTATACATTGTCACTCTTAAATTTTACAAATGTCCACAGAGTCAGCGCTTTGCCGCCTGAATTTTGCTCTCTGTGCCATTCAGCAGACGGCCAATATTACTGTGGTGACGGACAATAATGAATACCGCCGCCAGCAGGCCAAAGAGGATAAAGGGCAGGTCATAGTTCATGAGCCAGACCAGCAGGGGTACGCAGGCCGCCGCCACAATAGAACCTAATGATACATAGCCTGTCAGCTTCACCAAAATCAGCCAAATCAGAAAGACCAGCAGCGCTGGCAGAGGCATCAGCATGACCATAACGCCTAAGCCTGTGGCCACACCCTTGCCCCCCTTGAATTTCAGAAACAAAGAGCAGGAATGGCCCACAATGGCCAGGATGCCACAGACAATCATAAAGGCCGACGTGCCCACCAAAAGGGAACCAAGGTAAACACTCAGCGCCCCCTTGGCAAAGTCCAGCAGGAAGATGGAAATTCCTGCCGGTTTGCCGAGCGTACGCCAGGCATTCGTAGCACCGATATTATGACTGCCATGTTCCCGCAAATCCGTATGCCAGATAGCTTTGCCCAGCCAGAGGCCGTTGGGAATGGAACCTAAAAGATACGAGAGCAAACCGGCAATAAGCATGGAAGACATCAATAATCCTCCTCCTCATCGCGCGCACGGACAATCAGGCGCAAAGGCGTGCCCTCAAAGCCGTACATTTCACGCAGACGGTTTTCGATAAACCGCAAATAAGAGAAGTGCATGAGTTCCGGGTCGTTGACGAAAATGATGAACTTCGGCGGCTTGATATCAGCCTGCGTCATAAAGAGAATCTTGAGACGGCGGCCACGGTGCATCGGCGGCGGATTAATGGAAACCGCATCGCGGATAAGCTCGTTGAGCACGCTCGTCTTGATGCGCATGGACTGCTGTTCCGCTACATACTTCACGAGTTCCGTCACGCGGCCGACACGCTGACCGGTGAGTGCCGAAGCATAGAGCACCGGCGCATACTGCAGGAAGCCGATTTCCTCACGCAAATCTTCGGTAAAGCGCAGGGTTGACTTGTCATCTTTTTCGGGATAGATATCCCATTTGTTGACGACAATGACTACACCCTTGCCAGACTCATGGGCATAACCGGCAATCTTCTTATCCTGTTCGGTAATGCCTTCAAAGGCATTGATAACCATGAGGACAACATCGGCACGGTCAATGGCACGCAGGGAACGCATAACGCTGTAACGCTCCACCGGTTCATCAATCTTGCCGCGGCGGCGCATGCCAGCCGTATCAATCAGCATAAACTTCATATCGTCCTTGACGAAATGGGTATCAATGGCGTCACGGGTCGTACCGGCCACATCGCTGACGATAACACGTTCTTCGCCTAAGAGCTGATTGACGAGAGAGGACTTACCGACATTCGGACGGCCGATAACGGCAATGCTGATTTCGTCCTCGTCCTTTTCCTCGGGCACTTCTTCGGGGAATGCCGCAACAATGGCATCCAAAAGGTCACCCAGGTTCATGACATTAGTTGCCGAAAGAGGAATCGGGTCACCCAAGCCCAGATTGTAGAACTCATAGATGTTCATTTCGAGCTGGGGACTGTCAATTTTATTGACACCTAAGATAACCGGCTTCTTGGTATTGCGCAGAATCTTGGCCACTTCTTCATCCGAAGTCGTAAGGCCTGCCCGGCCATCCACCAAAAAGAGGATTACGTCCGCTTCTTCCATGGCGATTTCCGCCTGACTGCGCATGGATTTTAAGATATGGTTGCTTTCATCGAATTCGATACCGCCGGTATCAATCATGGTGAACTCATGGTTCAGCCATTCTGCATCCAAGTAAATTCTGTCCCGGGTAACACCGGGCATATCGTCAACGATGGAAACGCGTTTCTTGCCAATCTGATTGAACAGGGTAGACTTGCCCACATTCGGGCGTCCTACGATGGCAACGATAGGTTTGCTCATTGTCAGCCTTCTTTCTTGTTTTTATTCCACAGGCTTCGTATAGCCTGCATTGCTCTGCCAGGTATAGGCAGTTTCGCCGCTGCGGTTCTTATGATAATTTGACCAGTCGGTAAGCGCATAATAGTAATCTGCCCCGCCCTGTACCGGCTCTACGCGGATATCCGGGAAATGCGCGGTAAATTCCTGCAAAGTCATATCGTCAAGGAAGATATCTTCCCCCGCTCTAAGCGCAGGTTCGGGAATAATCAGTGCCTGCCGCTTCTCTGCCTCCGGCATAGTCTGCAGCGTATCAATAATGTCCTTTGCGGTCAGCAGTCCCGATACATTGACCGTTGAACCAAAGTGCTTGTTCTCCACCGGCACAATCCGTACCTGCAGATTTTTGACCTGTAAGGATTTCGCCAGCTTTTCCATAACCGGCGCCACGGAGGTTCCCGTCACCACATCAATCACAAAGGGCTCATCATAGCCATTTGACATGTCAGAATTTTGACATGTCAAATTCCAGTCATTGATAAAGCTGCGGGTCAGGCCAATGCCGTTATCGAGCTGCGGAAAGCCGTCATAGAATTCGGTCGGCGGCACTTCGCGGCCGGCCAAAAAGTAGAATTCATCCCCTAAGTACAGGAACGTGCGTCCCTCTTCCTGCTGGAACTTCTTCTGCCACTTCTCCACCATGTCGATGACTCTGGCGGCACCTTCGCGGTCAAATTGCTGCAAGGGATAGGGGTCCGTGCGGTACTTCGTGATGCCCACAGGCACGATAGCCATGGACAGGGCATGGGGACGGCGGGCGGCGATTTCCCGGATAGAGCGCTCTAATTCCTCGCCGTCATTAAGCCCCGCGCAGAGCACAATCTGCGTATGGTATTCAGCACCGGCCTTTTCCAGATTTTCGAGCTGCTCAGTGATTCTAGCCGCGCCCTTGCAGCGCAGCATCTGCGCCCTGAGTTCCGGATTCATGCACTGCACGGACACATAGAGCGGCGACAGATGGAACTGTTCGATACGCTTAAAATCCGCCGGGCCCATATTGGTCATGGTCACAAAGTTGCCATAGAGGAAGGACAGGCGGTAATCATCATCCTTAATAGAAAGGCTTTCCCGCATATCCGGGGCAATCATATTGACAAAGCAGAAATAGCAGTTGTTGGCACATTTGCGAATGCCGTCAAATACGGCCGACTCGAATTCCACGCCCAGTTCTTCGTCAAAATCCTTGTCAAAGGAAATGATTTCCCGTTCACCATCGGCATGCTCAACCGTCAGGTCGATTTCTTCATCAGCCATGGCAAAGCTCACATCAATGATATCCCGCAAGGGCTGTTCGTTGATGGCGATGATTTTATCACCGGGAACCAGCTCCAGTTCCTCGGCCAGACTCCCCTCATTTACTCTGGAAATTATCCCAGCGTATTCCTTACTCATATTTTATCTCTTTCATTCAGTTATACAGTCATCACTAAAACAAAGGAGTGATGGAAATCATCACTCCCCTGAGTTTATTCATTTATTTAGCGAAGCTATTAGTTAGCTTTCGTGATGGACAGCGAAATGCGTTTACGCTTCGTGTCGATGCGCAGAACCTTAACCTTAACTTCATCGCCAACATGAACAGCTTCATCAGCACGTTCAATGCGCTTTTCAGCCAGTTCGCCCATCGGAATCAGGCCATCGAAGCCCGGTTCGATTTCCATGAAAGCACCGAAGTCCGTCAGTTTGATGATTTTGCCTTCGATGATGTCGCCTTCCGCATACTTTTCAGCATTGTCGAGCCAAGGATCACGCATGGTGTCTTTTACGGACAGGGAAATGCGCTTTGCTTCCTGATCGATGCTCTTCACGTATACATCGAGTTCCTGACCAACTTCCAGAACATCAGACGGATGCTTAACGCGATTCCAAGCCAGGTCGGAGATATGAGCCAGACCATCTACGCCGCCGATGTCAATGAATGCACCGTAGTCAACGATACGCTTAACCGTACCGCGAACAATGGTATCCGGCTGCAGCGTGGAGAATACTTCGTCTTCCTTCTCAGCGCGAGCAGCTTCGAGGAGCTTGCGGCGGGAAAGAACCAGACGCTGCTTATGTACATCGATTTCGATGATTTCGCATTCAACAGTCTGACCAGCATATACGGACAGGTCTTTTACGAAATGCAGTTCCATCTGGGAAGCCGGGATGAAGCCACGCAGACCATTTACGGAAGCTACGAGACCGCCCTTAACTACCTGATTGATGGTAGCCTGAACCGTTTCGCCACGTTCCATGATAGCTTCCATTTCCTTCCAGGCAACCATGCGGTCAGCTTTAACCTTGGAAAGGATGCCACCGTTGTCGCCGCCCAGGGAAACGATGTAAACATCGATTTTGTCGCCAACTTTTACTACGTCCTCAGCGGACTCCGGAGCCGGGTAAGCCAACTCGCGCTTCGGAATAGCAATTTCCTGCTTGTATCCGATATCAACATAAGCCTCGTCGCGGGAAACCTGAATAACTTCGCCCGTAACAACAGTACGTTCCTCGATATTCGGCATTGCGTTTTCGGCCTCTGCTAAGAGTTCTTCCATATTCATCTGTTCTGACACTTTTTATATACCTCCTTGATAATCCAGTCAGGTGTAGAAGCACCCGCTGTAATACCAATTTTTTCAATTTTATCAAACCACTCGTCCTGCAATTCTTCTGCAGTTTCGATATGGTAAGTTAAGCATTTTTCTGCGCAAATCTGCGCCAGCCGCGTGGTATTGGCACTGTTTCTGCCGCCAATCACCAGCATCATGTCCACTCTGGCTGCTAAATCCAAAGCTGCCTTCTGCCGCTGGTCAGTCGCTGTGCAAATGGTTCGCTGTATGTGGATATCCCGGGATTTCTCCAGCAAGTGATTCACAATGCTCTTGAACCGGTCTCCGGAAAAAGTCGTTTGACAGACCACACCGATTTTAGCACTGGATTCCAAGGCATCCGCCTCTTCCTCTGTCTCTACGATTGTCGCTTTGCCTTCAGACCATTCAAAGATACTGCGCACTTCAGGATGTTTCTTCTCACCGATGATAACGACCTTGTAGCCCTCATCCGCCAGCTTTTTGGCCGATAACTGCGCCTTCTTCACATGGGGACATGTTGCATCCACCAGATTCAGGCCGCGTGCTTCGGCTTCCTCATAGATATCCGGCCCCACACCATGGGAGCGGATAATCACCGTGCCCTTATCCATCTCGGTTAACGCATCAACCGTGCCAACGCCTTCTGTCTTGAGGCGTTCCACAACCTGCGGATTATGGATAATGGGTCCCAGCGTTGAAGCTGTACCATCAGCGGAAGCATTTTCCTGCGCAATCGTTACGGCTCGCTTAACGCCATAACAAAAGCCAAGATAATCTGCTAAAATGACTTCCATACATCAACCACCATTATTTATTCATGCTTAAACGGTATACTTTCACCCCGTTTTCACAATCTAACATACATAATAGCATAGCAAGATAGTATTTGGCAAGAAATTTTTTGACCAATTCTTACATTCTTTCGGCCAACATATCGGCCGCGGCCAAAAGACCGGCAATCATGGCGCTGGGTCTTGGCGGACAGCCGGGGATAAAAATATCCACCGGCACTACCTTGTCAGCAGCTCCGACGATAGCGTAGCTGGCACCATAAGTCTCGCCGCCCGCCGCGCAGGCACCGCAGGCCATAACGAGTCTCGGTTCCGGCATGGCTTCGTAAGACATTCTAAGCGCCTGCTCCAAGTTTCTCGTCACCACGCCTGTGACCATCAAGAGGTCAGCATGGCGCGGGGAGGCATCGACATGCACGCCATAGCGGTGCAAATCATAGATGGGATTGGACATAGCGCCCATCTCAAAGTCGCAGGCATTACAGGAACCGGCGTCGAGATGGCGCACATGCAGGCTGCGGCCGAGCTTTTGCTTGATGACTTCAGCCGTGACCTCGGCGGCATCTTCCGTAATCACAGGCAGGGCCTCGTCACTGCTATGCTGCAGGCTGCCCATGGCCTTTTCCACACACTTGCCGCAGAACAGGCATTTTTTATAGTCAACAGCATAGCCCTGTGCATCTGCCGTGACCTTAAAGGCGCCCACGGGGCAGGCCTTAGCACATTCCTCCCGCAGATTTTCCGGGCAGCTGCCGGTGATTTTCCCGCGGAAGCGTTCGCTGCCGGTGAGGGAAATTTTTTCGGTGGCGATTTTATCGCCCAATAAGCGTTCTATTACCTTAAACATAATCTCTCCTCACCTCTTAACGGTCAATGCAGGCGTAGCACAGTTCAAAACTCTTATTGATAAGCGGGAAGTCGGGAATGATATCCCCCTGCACCGCAATGGTCAGCGCAGGCCAGTTGGGATAAGAAGCACTGCGGACGAAGATGCGGTCAATTTTGCCATCCTGCAGGGCTACAAACTGGAAGTTGCTGCCCCGAGCCGATTCGCTAAGGCCCCAATCCTCACCGCTGACATTTGACCAGTCAATTTGACTTGTCAGATTTGACGGGTCATTTGACTTGTCAGATTTCAGCAGATTGCAAAGCTGCTCCACAAGGCCAAAGGATTCGGTAAGCTCCTCAATGCGCAGGGCCAGTCTTGCGGCCACGTCGCCGGTCTTTTCCGTCACAAGCGTAAAGTCAAGTTCCGGATAAAGGCCGTAGGCAAAATCCTTGCGGCTGTCATGGGCAAAGCCCGAAGCTCTTGCACCCACACCCACCATCGCCAAATCCACAGCGGTGTTTTTGCGTACAATACCTGTCGTGCGCACGCGGTTCTGGAAGTTGGCCTGCTGGGCAAACATTTCGCTTAGGTCACTGACATTGGCTTTGACCTTATCCATAATATCGGCGATATCATTAATCAAGGCGCTGTCAATATCCTGGTGCACACCGCCGGGAACGATTACACCGCGCAGGAAGCGGTTGCCTGCAATGCGTTCCTGCAGGCGCATGAGCATTTCCTTCGTGCGCCCGCCGAGGCTGATGGCCGGATTAAAGCCTACACCGGCAGGAATATTGCCCAAATCGCCCACATGGTTGATAATGCGCTCGATTTCCATGAGCAGGGTGCGGATGATTTCCGCCCGCCGCGGAATTTTTACGCCAGCGATTTTTTCCACGGCCTGACAGAAGCTCCAGGTGTTGGCAATGGAGCAGGCACCGCAGATACGCTCGACAATCGGCAGCGCTTCATCCGGCGTCTTGCCTTCCATGATTTTTTCCAGGCCGCGATGGGTATAGAACAGGCGCGCGTCCAACTGCAGCATGGATTCACCAGCCTGACTGAAACGGAAGTGACCCGGCTCGATAATGCCCGCATGAATCGGACCAACCGGCACTTCATAAACACCTTCGCCCTTGGCCACACTCATATCCATGCGGCGGCTGCCGCGAACCTCAACATCCTTTGCCACATTCTTGCGCAGGGGATAAAAACCTTCGGGGAACGTATCGTGCAGGACGAGCGGGCGCGGGTCCGGATGGCCCTGCGGCACAATGCCGAACATATCCTGAATCTCGCGCTCGTACCAAACGGCAGCAGGAATCACACTGGTCAGGGATTCGTAACAAAGGGACTCCCCTTCGCCAAAGACGGCCTTAACGGCCTCCATCTTATGCTCGCTCAGATTTTCAAACACTGCATAAATGGCATAACCCTTTACTTCGGGATTTTCCGTTTCATCCCGGCCAAACATGGCGGTCAAAGGATTATTGCCGCCGTTGGAAAGAATATTAGCAGTGCCCCGGAAATTTTCCGGCTTCACCACTTTCAAAGACCAATCCGCCATTACTGCACACCTCCCAGAACAATTTTTGCTGCCTCAGTCAGCAGCGTTCCCACATAGGGAAGCTCGTAGGCAAAGGCACTTACCACACCACTGACAGCCAGCATCAAGAGCAGTACGCAGCTGTCAAGTTTGCCCATCAGTTCCCCGGCAGATTTGCGCGTCGGCTTGCCGCCGAGCATGCGCATGGCATGGTAGAGAATACCAATCAGCATACCGGCCAGCAGCACCAGCGCCAGAATGCCCAAATAGGGATGATGTGCCTGGAAGAAGCTGGCAATGATGTAGAATTTACTGAAGAACACACCCATTGGCGGCATACCCAAGATGCCCACAATGCCGAGCAGCCAGAACATCGCCGTTTTGGGTGCCTGCTGCATCATGCCATGAATGCGCATCATGTTTTTCGTCGCATAGGTTTCCATAATGGTACCTGCCGTATAGAACAGCATGTATTTAACCAATGCATGGTTGAACATGTGAAGAAGGGACGCCTCTGCGGCCAGCGGCATAAAGAGACCGAAGCCTGCGGCGAGCAGACCGAAGTTTTCCATCGAGGAATAAGCAAGCATACGCTTAACATCACGCTGTACCAATACAAACGGCACAGCCAGCGCAATGGTCAAGAGGCCAAAGCCCACATACATATTGCTGATGAAATCCAAGCCCACCACCGGCATCACGATAGCCGTAGCGCGCAGGAGCACATAGAGGGCGCAGATACAGAGCGCACCGGAGAGCAGGCCGCTCGTGAGGGCCGGTGCTTCCGAATGAGCATCCGGCAGCCAGGCGTGCATGGGCGCCAGGCCGATTTTCGTGCCATAGCCTACAAAGAGGAAGGCAAAGGCGAGCTTTGCCACATCATGGTCAAGCATCTGCGCATGATGAGCCATGAATTCCCAGTTCAGCGGCTGGACATTGCCCATGGCCTGCAGCTGGCCGTAATAAAGGATGATGGTGCCCAAAAGCGCCAAGCAGATGCCCACGGTGCAGACCATAACATATTTCCACGCCGCTTCCAAAGACGTGCGAGTGAATTTGAACGCTACGAGCAATGCCGACACCAGCGTAGTTGCTTCAATAGTTACCCACATGAGCCCTAAGCTGTCCACCGTCACCACCAGCATCATCGTCCAGACGAAAAGATGGGACAGCGCATAAAAGCGCCCTTCCAAATGGGTAAAGCGGCGCAAGTATCCGTAGCGGATATTGGTATCGCGTTCCAAGTAAGCCTTGCTGGTCCAGGCAAAGGCCAGATACAGCGTGCCCACAATCACCAGCATCCAAATGCCCAGAGCGTCCACATAGAAGAAGCCCTGACGGATGGGTTCTTCGGCATGGCAGGCAAATTTGACTGCCATGTCGAGAATCAGGCAAAAGACCACGGTGGCCGTCAGCCTGTCGGCGATATGCAGGAGTTTTAACCCCAGCATATTGGTAGCCGCCACCACTGCAAAGAGCAGGGGCAGCCCCAGTATATAATAAAGTTCCATAAACTACCTCAGCCCTTCAACTTTCTCATTACGGTGGTATCCGTGGTCATAAAGGAAAGACTCATGCGATTGGTGAGAATTACCAGTACCACCACGGCAATCAACACATCCAGGAATACACCAAGCTCCACCACCAGCGGCAAACCTTCGGTGATGATGAGCCCCAAGAGATAAATGCCGTTTTCCAGCGTAATCAGCCCGCAAATCTGCAGGATGGCGCGCTTGCGCATGACCATCAGCGCGAGTCCCGTCATAATCATCATAACGGTGGCCGCAAAGATATCCTGCGCCATGGGGTCGAGCATAAAGCGGTTGCCGAGTACATAGCCAAATACCAGAAAGGCCGCCGCAGCCAGCGTGGAATAGTTCACGTTAATATCCGAAAAGATTTCCCGCTCATCGGTAATGCGCTTGATGAGCTTGAGCATGGCCGTAGGAATAAAGATAACCTTAACTCCCAGCGTCAACGCAAAGGGAACAAAAGCATGGATAAGGCCATGGTTAAGACCTGCCAACAGGCAGGCACAGGCCACAATCACCGACTGGGCCATCAGCGCCACCACCGAGCGGCGCAGCTCCATCACCCGGGTCTGCACAAAGACCACAAAGAGGAGCAGAACTACCAAATATTCCATTTTCTCCTCCTTACTGTGCGATAATCGCTACGGCCAGCATGATGACAGCCGCAGCCAGATAAACACGGACTTTGAACAGGCGCATCTTGTTGTTCAGCGTTTCCACCAGACCAATCAAGAGTGCACTCAGGAGCACCTTCACCACCAACGGCAAAGGCAGGGGCAGATAGAGACTGCCAAAGAGCACGAGGAAGGACAGCATCTTGAGCATGCTGCCCAGATGGATGTAGCTTAAAAGACGACCAGAATATTCGAGCGTCATGCACTCGTGAATCATGGTGAGCTCCAGATGGGTGTCGGGGTTATCCACCGGCAGGCGGCTGTTTTCCGCCAGCATCACGAGGAAGAAAGCCACGCCGCCCATTACCGCCGGTACAGTGAAGTAAAAGGCATTGTAGTCAATGACCATCTGCGAGAGCATCGTCGAGCCATAACGGCTGGCGTTCAGCAGGATGGCCAGCATCACCGCCGGTTCCACCAAAACGGAAATGTAGATTTCGCGGGAACCGCCCATGCCGCCAAAGGCCGTAGCCGAATCAAGCGAACCAAGCGTCATAAAGAAACGACCCAACGCTAAAATATAGACAAAGACAAAGGCATCGCCCAAACGGATGTTACCCGCGAGCAGTCCCGGCAGCATCATGGCCGCCATAATGCTGGTCACCAGATACACAATGGGTGCCGCCAGGAAAATCCAGCTGGTGTATTTCGTCACAATCACCGGCTTGTGCCACCATTTCCAGAGGTCAAAGTACTCCTGAAAGATACTGGCCCCCTGCCGCTTCTGCAAGGTCGCTTTCGTCTTATTGACAATCCCGGCAATCAGGGGAGCGCAGACAAGCAGACAGAGTGCCTGCACGGCGGCATTATAAAAACCAATCGCCATCTCACATACCTCCCCAAATCAACACGATGACCATCGCAATCATGGTATAACCAATATAGAGGCGCACACTGCCCTGCTGAACAATCCGCAGGGTATCGGCGGCCTTTATCATGATGTGCTGTACCGGACGATAGAGTCTGTCCGTAAACTGGTCAGGAATCAACAAATTATAATGAAGCTTCCGGCCAAAATAAGCGTGCTCCCGCTGGAGGAAAACGCGCTCCCGGCGGGGCTTCAAGATAAAGTCAAAGGCGCGGCGCAATGGCTTGGAAAAACCTGTCGCCGTATACTGCTGGCGGCGGGTCGGTTCCGTGCCGCAGTTCCAGGTCACATCCTGGCGCACGATGACTTTCTTGCCGCTGATGGTCAGCGCAAGAAATGCCAAGAGCCAAAGAGCGGCAATCAAAATCAGCCAGAGACTAAAGACCGCTTCCGACTGGCCGCCATTCCACCAAAGGCCCATAAAGTTACCGGCAGGAATTGCCAGAGGGCTGTCCACCAGAATCTGCCGCATGGCATTAACCAGCGGAGCCGGCATGATGCCTGCCGCCAGAATGACCAGCGCTTCCATGCCCATGCCCAGAAGCATCGTAAAGGGCATTTCATGGGCTTTGAGCACCAAATTGGAACGACGGCGGCCCAAGAAGGTCACGCCGTAGAGCCGCACAAAACAGCCAAGCGCCAATGCGCCCGTAAGGCCCAGCAAAATAAAGGCAAAGATGACGAGCAGGCGCAGTTCCGGCGTGCCGGATTCAAAGGCCAGCGTCATCATGCCCTGCAGGGTCAGCCACTCACCGACCAGCCCTGCCGTAAAGGGCAGCGAGGCCAAGGACATGGAACCAATCAGAGTGAAGGCTGCCGTCCAAGGCATCTTCTTCATAAGACCGCCCAGAAGCTCCACAGTGCGGGTGCCCGTAGCGTGCATGACGGCACCGGCACTCATAAAGAGCAGGCACTTCATCAGGCTGTGGGCAAAGGAATGAACCAATACAGCCGTAAAAGCTGCCAGCGAAAGATACGGCTTATCCATAGCCACGAGCAACATACCGCAGCCGAAAGCAGCAAAGATAATGCCCATGTTTTCTACAGAAGAATAAGCAAGAATCCGCTTCATATCCTTTTCCATGGAAGCATAGAGCACACCAAGGAAAGCAGATACCAGGCCCACGACCATAACAATCAGGCCATAGGCAAAGACATCCGCGCCGATAAATTCAAAGACGAAACGGCCAAAACCGTAAACAGCCACCTTGAGCATCACACCACTCATCAGCGCCGACACATGGGACGGCGCTGCCGGATGTGCATTGGGCAGCCAAACATGCAGCGGCATCAGGCCGGACTTCAGTGCAAAGCCCAGGAAAGCACAGCCAAAGGCGATATGCCGAAGCACCGGTGGCAGCTGGCTATGCGCCAAATCGGCAAAGGCAAAACTTTCGGCTCCGCTGCCCAAGAGATAGAAGGCGACAAGAATAGCTGCCGTGCCCAGATGGGTCATGACCATGTACTGATACGCAGCATGCACCACCTGCTTCTTCTCGCTCTCGTGATTCACGAGCAGGAAGGACACCAACGCCATGACTTCCCAGGCCAGAATAAAGGTAAAGGCATCACCGGCCAGCACCACCATGACCATCGAACCCAAAAAGAGATTCCAGAGTCCTGCCAGCTGACGGATGCGGGCACCTAAATAGCCCCGGCCATAGCCCATACCATAGATGCTGACGGCCGTCCCGGACAGACCGATAATCAGCAGAAAGGCTGCCGCCCAGCCGTCAACGGCCAACGAATAGCGACCCAGCTGCCAGACAGCTGCACCTCCCATGCCTCCCAGCGTCATCAAGGATTGGCACAACACCACAAGGCTGGCAATACTTGCCAGCCCCATGGACACATAATGGGCAGCCAATTCCAGCCGTTTCGGCCAAATCAGCGCCAGCGTTCCGAGACCATAAAGACCCAACGCCCCCACAAAAGATTCCATACGTTCCTCCTATAATTTATGATTGCTTTAATAATATAGTAACCTTGACATTATACCCCAAAGATTCTGCACTGAAAAGGGCTCCTATAAAAAAAGTGATTGACCAGTCATTTGACCGGTCAATCACCATTATTCTGCCTCGTTCTGCATTGCTTTTATCCCCTGCTGGAACTCCTCCATGCTCAGGGTAAAATAATCCAGTTCCTGCAAAATCCCATAGACTTCCTGCTGGGATTTTGCCGCATCCAATTTTGCTTCCAGAGATTCCTCCGTCAGCGCATGAAAAAGCATATGTTTGATTTCTTCAATATCCATTATACAGCCGCCTTACTCTTTACTTCATCATCTTCCGTGAGCCGCGCCGCATACTCCGGCTGGTCTTCGAAGATAATGGTGGGGGCCAGATAGAAACCATTGAAGCGGGTAGCGCTGACGCTGGTATAAGAACCCATTTCCGTCACGAGCACCTTGTCGCCGATTTTGAGCTCCGGCGCCATAAAGTCGCGATAGAGCACATCGATACCATCGCAGCTGGGGCCGCCAAAGGTCGAAGGCTTCTTGGCTCCCTTGCCAAAACAGTGCAAAGGATACGTCCAATGGTCGTACATAATGCCTGAGAAGCAGCCATAGATGCCTTCATCCAAAATATACCAGGGCTGCGGGCCGCGGGTCTTGGTGCCGATAACGGACGTCACAAGGTTCACCGCCGTGCCGCACATATAGCGCCCCGGCTCCGTCCAAACAGCCGTATCGGGAAACAGGCGGTCAATCTGCTTGTTGATGGCTTCCATCATGGCCGCCAAATCCAAATTCAACCCCTTGGCATCGGGAACGGGGAAACCGCCACCGATATCCAAATCCGTCAGGTGCATGCCCATCGCCTCTGCTTCATCAAAAAGCTTGCGGGCCACCAGCAGGGCTTCCTCATAAGCCGCCGTAGACAGCGACTGGCTGCCCACATGGAAGCAGATGCCCATAGCATGAAGGCCGGCCTCCTGCGCAGCTTTCAGTAAATCCAGCGCCTCTTCCACAGGTGCGCCGAACTTCGTATTGAGGTCTACCAAGGCCTTGTTGTTGCGCACAGCAATACGCACGAGCACATCCGCACCAGGCACAGCCTTGGCCATCTTGTCGATTTCCGACGGGTCATCAAAGGTAAAACGGCGTACATTATATTCAGCCGCAGCCTTAAGCCCGCGTTCATCCTTTACCGGATTGGCATATATCATCTGGGAACCGTCCACGCCTAACGCATGAAGCATCTCCATCTCTCCAGCCGAGGCCACATCAAAATGGGAACCAAGGCCCGCCAGCAGAGATAAAATCTCGGGTGTCGGGTTCGCCTTCATCGCATAAAATACTCCCGCCCGCGGCAAATGACGGCGCATAAACTGGTAGTTCTCCTCAACTTTGTCCAGTGATGCCACCAAAAAGGGCGTTGGGAAACGCTCCGCAAGCGTTTTTACTTCTTTTTCGGTAAGTCTAAAATTTTTCATAACACAACCCATTCCGTATTTGATTTAAGATGAATTGACAAATGTTCATCTCATGAGTTACATTGTAATATATCTGATACATTTTAACAATATAAAATTGAAATAAAAGCTTCTTTTTCCCATATTTTAGCAGGAAGTGCATGGCGGGCAAAATTTTTTCCCGGCTGTCAAGTAAAAATACTTGCACCCCCTCCCTTTTTGTGCTAAAATACCATTATTGTGTGTTAGGAGCAGTAGGCTCCCACAGGTTTAAGGAGGTGTAACACATGGCAAGTGTTTGCGAAATCTGCGCTAAAGGCGAACTGTCTGGCAACAATGTCAGCCATTCCCATCTGAAGACGAGACGCACTTGGAAGCCGAACATCCAGCGTGTACGCGCTGTTGTTGAAGGCGAAGTGAAACGTGTCAACGTCTGCACGCGTTGCCTGCGTTCTGGTAAGGTTCAGCGTGCCCTTTAATTTGCGCATAAATATCACCAAAAGCTGATATATCATAAAATAACCCTATCGCAATTCTGCGGTAGGGTTATTTTATATGTGCTGTCATTGTTTTTCCCAAGGCCTTGTGCTAGACTTAAACGTATAATACATGCAATACGAAACTATCCAAAGAGGGTGAACATCCTATGGCTATACCATACAATATCATAGACTTTGATATGCAAATCGGGCGGCAGAAGCCGGAGACCATCCGTCACCCGGACAACTACTGTCCCTTCTGCCATACAGATGAGCTCACGGACATCATCGCCACCGATGGCCCCATCATCCTCCTGCGCAATAAATACAATGTACTGTCCGGCACGGAACAGTTCGTCCTCATCGAAACGGATGCCTGCCAAAGCGATATGCCCGACTACACGCCCGAGCATATGCAGCGCCTGATACGCTTTGGCCTCCACCATTGGCAAAAAATGCTGCACTCCGGCAAATACGATGATGTGGTATTCTTCAAAAACTACGGCCCCCTGTCGGGCGGAACCATCCGCCACCCCCATATGCAGCTTGTGGCCTTCCCCCATCTTGCGCAGCCCCTTACCGTCTATCCCGAAGAATTTGCCGGGGAAATCATCACCAACGAAAAGGGTGTAGAATTTAACATTTCCAACAATCCCCGCATTGGTTTCTGGGAACTTAACATCATTCCTGCCGAAATCGAAAGCACGGAGGCCATCCACACCATAGCCAAATTCCTGCAAATTGGCACAGAATACTTAACCCGTCATTTCCATAAAGGTCAGGTTCATAGCTACAACATCTTTTTCTACCAGCTAAAGAATCAAGTCTACGCCAAAATCCTCCCCCGCTTCGCGACACCGCCGCTCTATATCGGCTACGGCGTTCATGTGCGGCCCACCAATATAAAAGAAGCCACTCAGGAAATCCAGCGGCTTTACTTCCATAAATAAAGAAGGTCATCTGACATGTCAAAATTTGACATGTCAGATGACCTTTTCTTATGCTTCTTTTTTATCGAAGGGTACGTGATTGAGGATGAGGTCCGGATTGTTGTCCGTAATCCAGCCCAAAGCCCATTCGTTGTTGACGAGCAGCACCGGGTTATTGTGGCGGTCGTAAACGAACATACCACGGTCAGCGCCTTTGAGTTCTGCCGGCGTTACTTCATGACCATCTTCAAAGGCCATCCAGCGCGCCACCTCATAAGGCTGCATGTTCATTTCGATATCCACGTTATACTCGTTCTTGAGACGGTATTCGAGCACTTCAAACTGCAGCGTGCCAACCGTGCCGACAATGTAGGATTCCGTACCAGCACCAGCCTGCTGGAACAGCTGAATCGCACCTTCCTGCGTCAACTGCTCAATGCCCTTGACGAACTGCTTGCGCTTCATGGTGTCCTTGGCCTGTACGCGGGCAAATTTTTCTGGCGGGAATACCGGGAAATCGGCATATTTGAACTTATGGCTGGCATCGCAAACCGTATCGCCGATACCGAACACGCCCGGGTCAAAAAGACCGACGATATCGCCGGGATAAGCCGTGTCGATAATCTGTCTGTCCTGAGCCAGGAACTGCTGGGGCTGGGCAAGTTTCAGCATCTTGCCCGTGCGTTCATGCCAGACTTCCATATTGCGCTCGAATTTGCCGGAGCAAATGCGGATAAAGGCCAGACGGTCACGGTGCGCCGGGTTCATGTTTGCCTGAATCTTGAATACAAAGCCCGAGAACTTTTCATCGTTGGCGGCAATCAGACCTTCCGAGGACTTGCGTGGCTGCGGCGTCGGCGCCATTTCAATATAACCTTCCAAGAAGTCCTGCACACCGAAGTTGGTCATAGCCGAGCCAAAGAACATCGGTGTCAGTTCACCAGCATTGACCTTTTCCATGTCAAATTCTTCACCGGCTTCGCTCAAGAGTTCCAAGTCTTCCTGCAATGCTTCCCAAACATCTTCACCTACACGTTCGATAACCTGCGGGTCATCCGGCTCAAATACATCGGCTACGCGGGCTTCCTGACCATGGGTGGTATCGGCGGCAAAGAGCAATACCTTGTCGTTGCGACGGTCATACACGCCCATATACTGACCATCCTGACCAATCGGCCAATTCATGGGATAGGAGCGAATGCCCAACACGTTTTCGATTTCGTCCATCAGGTCAATCGGCGCCTTGCCGAAATGGTCAAGCTTGTTGACGAAAGTAAAGATAGGAATACCACGCTGTTTGCAGACCTTAAAGAGCTTCTTCGTCTGCGCCTCGACGCCCTTGGCCACGTCGATAACCATGACAGCGCTGTCCACGGCCATCAAGGTGCGGTAGGTGTCTTCACTAAAGTCCTGATGGCCCGGCGTATCGAGAATGTTGATACGACAGCCATCATAGTCAAACTGCAATACGGACGAAGTTACAGAGATACCGCGCTGTTTTTCGATTTCCATCCAGTCGGACACCGCATGACGCTGCGTCTTGCGGGATTTGATGGAACCGGCCAAATGAATGGCACCACCGTAGAGCAAAAGTTTTTCCGTCAACGTCGTCTTACCAGCATCCGGGTGTGAGATGATGGCAAAGGTACGACGCTTTTCAATTTCTTTATCAAGTTCTGCGCTTAAAGCTGACAAAATAAATCCTCCAGTTGTCATATAATGTTGAATCGAACTCACATGACATCCATTTTACCATAAAATAAGAAGGGAATACAAGAAAATTGGCACGGGACTTTGCCCGCATCAACTTTTACCCTATATGTATTTCTGTCCCATCCTTGAATGACTGGCTCATGTTATTCAAGACAACTTTTAGGCTTGAGGATGGCCTAAAAATCCGCAGAGGATATGCCTCATTTCATTTTCAAATCCAGCAATACCTTATCGGTTTCCCACGGCGATATGACGGTATAGCCGATACCTGCTCCATCCAGAACAGCCTTAATTTCATCATCCTTTACCTTGGCCCGTTCCAGATTGGTTTCCTTACGCCCATCAATGCTGATGAATTCATCATTGCGCCGCAGGAGGTATTCCACATTGTCAAACTTGGCATGCTCATGCATGACCAGCTGGTCAAAGAGTTCATCCGGCGTATTGTTGTAGATGATGTTCAAAGGCAGCGGCGAATCACAGACCGCATACTCCACGCCGTAGCGTTCCAACGTCTTGAGCCGGTGCACCTGCTCGGCAAAGAGATACAGCTGGTCCTGCACGATGTCCGTAGCGTTCTGATACCAAAGCCACTTGGCATATTCGCCGACCAATAATGATATTATACATCACCGCCGAGCTATTCTCTAGCATTGAAAAAATCAGCACCATGTTCGAATCCATGATGCTGATTTTTTCATTTAGAACGATTCATTCCCAACTGAAAATATAGTTACAGACAGCAAAAGAACCGGTATCACTCCACTGACTCCGGTTCTCGCTAAAAAGATGTAAGGAAATGGGATACTGGAAACTGGGATATGTTTCCAGAGAAGAGACCGATAGGTTTTTCCGATGTAAACCGGTGGGATATCCGGCTACTTGCCTATCGACACTTATAGTGTAACACATCTATTAAAAAAAATACACCCCCTGACGCAAAAAATTTTTATTTTTATCAATTTTTCAGTCTATTACAAATTTAATCCAATCTTATATCACCATATTTGCATGGCGCAATCCCCTTAATATATAATAGAAAGTGATTTCAAAGGAAGGCGAGTGACAACCATGGCACTTTATCAAAGCAAAATCTTCGGCATCGTACAGGGTGTGGGCTTCCGTCCCTTTGTGGCGCGATTGGCCGCCCGTTTTCATATCTGCGGCAGTGTCTGCAACAAGGGGCCTTACGTGGAGGTCTTCGCCCAAGGAAGTGAAGCAGCGGTTGACCAATTTCTCACCGCCATCGAGCAGGAACCGCCCGAGCGGGCCTCCATCCTGAAGCTGACCCGTCAAAAACTTGACCAAGCTGAAACCTACGCCGACTTCCAGATTATTGAAAGCGCCAAGGAGCGAGGTTCCATCTTCGTGTCCCCGGATATTGCCACCTGCGATAAATGCAAAGCGGAACTCTTTGACCCGCAGGATAAACGCTATCTTCATCCCTTCATCAACTGCACCGCCTGCGGCCCCCGCCTCACCATTTTAGACTCCATGCCCTATGACCGCGAGCGCACGAGCATGGGGGAATTTCCCATGTGCCCCAGCTGTCAGGCCGAATACGACAGCCCGACTACCCGCCGCTATGATGCCCAGCCCGTTTGCTGCAACAACTGCGGCCCGGAAGTCTATCTTATCGGCGAAGAAGATGTGCGGGGGGCTGCCGCCATCACCCGCACCCGTCAAACCATTATCGCGGGCGGAATTGTGGCCATCAAGGGCATTGGCGGCTTTCATCTCTGCTGTGATGCCACCAACGATAACGCCGTCCGCCGCCTGCGAAAGTTAAAGCACCGTCCAGTCAAGCCCTTCGCCATCATGGCCCGGGATATGACGGCGGTAGAGCGTGAATGTCAGGTAGAAGACGGCCAGCAGGAAATGCTCACAGGCCATCAAAAGCCCATTCTCCTCTTAAAGCGAAAATTGACCGGTCAAATTGTGGACAGCGTAGCTCCCGGCAATCCAAAAATCGGTATGATGCTGCCCTATGCGCCGTTGCATATGCTGCTCTTTGATTATCCTGACGGACTCACCATGCCCGATACCCTTATCATGACCAGCGGCAATCCGGCAGGAGCGCCCATCTGCCGGGATGACGACGGAGCCGTCGCTGCCCTTAGCGGCTTCTGTGATTTAATGCTGTCTCATAACCGCAAGATTCGCATTCGCGCTGACGATACGGTAATGGACTGGCTTGCTGGCAAGCCCTACATGATTCGCCGCAGCCGCGGCTTTGCCCCCCTGCCCTTTATGCTGAAAAACGCTTGGCAAGGCGCTGTGCTGGGCATTGGCGGCGAGCTCAAGAACACCTTCTGCGTAGGCAGTAACAACATCTTCTATCCTTCGCCCTACGTGGGGGATATGAGCGATTTGCGCACCATGCAGGCTTTGCGGGAAACCATCCAGCGGCTGACGGAACTTCTGGAGTGCGCCCCCAAAATTGTAGCCTGCGATATGCACCCACGCTATAACACCGTCACCATTGCCAAAGAGCTTGGCCTGCCCCTGTTCCCGGTTCAGCATCACTACGCACATATTCTCTCCTGCATGGCAGAAAACGACTACGATGCCCCCGTCATCGGCGTGTCCTTCGATGGCACTGGCTACGGCACCGACGGAACCATCTGGGGCGGAGAAATTCTGCAGGCTGATTTTCAGGGCTTTCAACGGCTCGCTTCCATTACCCCTTTCCGTCAGGCCGGCGGCGACAAAGCCAGCCGGGAAGGCTGGCGCATTGCCGTGTCTTTGCTTTACGATTTGACCGGCGACAAGGAAGAAACGCGCAAACATGCTAAGGCGTTAAATCTTTGCAGTGAAGCTGACCTGGAGGCCATGTTCTTCATGCTCGATAACAACATCAACACCATCAAGAGCACCAGCGCCGGACGCCTCTTTGATGCTGTCAGCGCCATCTTGGGAATTCGCACAAGCTCCACCTTCGAAGGAGAAGCCAGCATGTATTTGGAATTTGCAGCCCGCAAATGGCAGGACGAACACAAAGATGAGCTGCCTGTTCCTGCTGAAATGAACACCGACCGACTCTTTGCCTATCTGCTGGAGCAGCGATTAAAAGGTGAGGACTCTGGCAAACTGGCCTATCTCTTCCATGCAGGCCTTGCCCGCTTCATCACGGACGCCTGCCTGCGTGCCCATAAAGACACGGGCTTAAATGTTGCAGCTCTGTCCGGCGGCGTTTTCCAAAACCTGCTGCTGACGGAACTTGTCACGACCTTCCTGCAGGAAGATGGCTTCACGGTCCTGCGCCACAGCCTGCTCCCCCCTAATGACGGCGGCATTTGCCTGGGCCAGGCTGTGGCTGCTATGTATCATTTGAATTCTGACTAAAATCCTTAAGTATACTTAAGAAAACATTTGTCCACGAACATTTTTCATGCTATAATCGAATTAGAGATACTATCCTGCCTGCACTTGCAAGGGAGGGATTGTTATGAGCGGTACGAGTGGTATCGGCAGTTTTGCCTATCGCTGGAACCTTGTTGCCTCCGGCATCGCTTCGGTAGATGCCACGGCGAGAACCTCGAACTCATTTCACCAGAGCTCTGATAAAAACGAAACCTCCGCGACTCGTGGTACTGTGGAAAGTGCTACGATTACCAAGAGGCTGTCCGACGGAGCCATGATTATTTTACGTTATGATAAACGCGCCGAGGTTTCGGCCTATTCTGCAGAAAATAGTACGGGCAATAACGTAAATATGACTGCTTGATTAACGGTTTATATTCAAGGATGGAATAAGCAGGCAGGAGTATCTCGACGAACTGTACAGCAAGCGTAAAAAAACCGGCTGAATGCCGGTTTTTTATTTGTTATATTCGATAATGCAAAGGAGCATGTTATGAATCTCAATATGCCACAACTTTACTACAGCAAGCTGATGCGGGCTGTGGTGGAATTCGATATGATTGCCGACGGTGACCACATTCTGCTGGGCATTTCCGGCGGCAAGGACAGCATCTTCCTCGCTTACGCCATGGCTATTCTGAAGCAGCGGCTGCACAAGGATTTCAAGCTGTCCGCCCTCACCATCAATCCCCAGTTCAAGGACGAGCAGGGCCGCCCTGCCCTCTTTGATATCGAGCGGGCCAGGGATTTCATGGCGAAGCTCAACATTCCCTATGAAATCATCGATGTAGACATTGCGGACACCATTGAAACCTGCCCGGATAAAAATCCCTGCTTTACCTGCGCCTTCTTCCGCCGGGGGGCTGTGAACCGTTATGCCAAAGAGCACGGCGTCAACAAGGTCGCCTATGCCCATCACCATGATGATGCTGTGGAAACCTTCCTGATGAGTCTGCTCTATTCCGGTCAGCTCCATACCTTTACCCCGGTCACCTATCTGGACCGCATGGATTTGACGGTTATCCGCCCCTTGGTTTACTTCCGGGAAAAAGAACTTATCGAAGCCATCAACATCCATGGTTTTGACCCGGTCAAAAGCCCCTGCCCCCATGACGGCAATACCTGCCGCCAAGAGGTCAAGGAACTCATTGCCAAATTGGAGCCCCAGATTCCCGATGTCTACGACCACTTAGGCGCCGCCATGCGTCAGGGGGCCCTTGGTGAACTCTGGCCCGCCGCCAAGAGCCGAGAGGAAATGCGGAAGACATACTTTGCTTATAAGAATAAGTGAAGATAACAGCACTTGTAAAATTGCAGTTTGCCAGTTCGTACTAAAATTTTTTGTTACAGCTCAGTTTGGGCGGAGGTGGTAATACTTTTCGCCGTTGCACTGAATGACCCACAAGTAAATGTATAGACTTTTTAGTTACCTGCGCCGGGCGAGACCGGCGGCGCGTATGTTCAGCCCAGTGTTTAGTCTATGCCGTTTGTGGGCCAGTCCTCACTGCGTTCGGACAGTCGTTCCACGGCGAAAAGCATCACCACCTCCGCCCTAAGTTGCGTCTGCATAAAACGAATTTTTTCTCGGTGATAAGCAGCAAGTACATCGATGTTCTTGTTACGGGAGCAACGAGTTCGTGGCAATAGTATAGGCCGTAACTTGGGTCGGACGGGGGAGTGATTTTTCTGTAGGGAGCGACTGCCTGAACGAAGTGAAGGCCGACCCCATGTAGTCCCCTGCTAAGCAAATACGCTGAAAGGAGCGCCGTTGGCCTGCCCGGCGCGAGTAACTGGACAGCTCTACTTTGCGAAGGGGTCGTTTAGCGGAAAACAGAAAAATTACTCCCCCGTCTGGCCCCAAACTAAGCATGAACAAGATACCTTTATCACGAACTCCCCAACAAACCGTAATTAATCTATCACAGGCTTATTTTATAGCCTTGTTGATGCCGTCCAGCAGTTCCTTGAGCTCCTTGCTCTCCGTAAGCTTATAGGCAATGTCCAGGAAATACTGGGCGTGTTCGTATTTCTTGTTGGCCAGCATGGTCTTGCCGTACTGCATGGCGGTCTCGATGATTTTGCTGTCCGGGCCAATGGGAAAGCCGTACTTTTCCCCGTAGGAGCGCAGGGCTCCGATGGAGGGCCGCTGGGCCTGACCTTCCGTTTCATCATGGATGTACTTGAGCTCCAGTTCTGCCTGATAGCGGCCTTCTGCATCGGCAAAACTCATGCTGAGCAGATAACAGCCTACGGCTTCATCCCACATCTGCTTTTCCACGAAGTAATAGCCTAAGTTGCGGTAGCAATGGGCGATTTCCCGGCGCTTGTAGGCGATGGGGAAAATAGCAATGGTCAGTTCCTTGAGCTTTTCCCAATCCTTTTTTTGCTTAAAAACCTCCGCATGTTCAAAGGCAATGTCGGCACTCATGGGGTTCCAGTCCATGGCGATAGCCAATGCCTCCTGCGCTTCGTTTAGCTTGCCCTGCTCTAACAGCAACGAGCCATACATGGCGTATAAGCGGTTCAGCGGTTCTTCGATATCGGACACGGGATGGATTTCCGGATGCTGGCTCTGGAACATCACCATTTCCATCAGCGTATTGAAGTCATAGTAATCGGCACGGCCGTCATTGTAGAGATTCAACGCCTCCACCGCTTCAATCTGCTGGTGCAGGATATCCACCGCCGCTTCCACATCTTTTTCCCCTGCCAGACTCAACGCCTGACTCAGGGCATCCTCTATTTTTTTCTTTAAGGCATTTGCCTGCATACTTTCTTCTCCTTTGCATTATAAAAGCCCCCACGGATTCTGGGGGCTTTTTTCCATCATTTTTGCCGCTTCTTCTCCCGCTCCAGACGACGCTCATGCAGGTCTGCACATTTTTCCACAATGAGGCGCACCACCCAGGAAGGGGGTCTGGAGGCATCTTTATGGAACCACATCTCCACGGTGCGGCTGGGCGCGCCCAGGATTTTCTCGCAGTCCCGCGGGGTTATCCCCCAGAGGTCGCGCATCATCTTCATTGGCTCATCGGCACAGGCTATACGGTCCAGTTCCGCCGCTTTTTTCAGTTCTTCCACATCTACGTTAAAACCAGTCTTGCGCTGGAACCAGTTGGGAATATCTTCACGGGTAACCTTAGGCATAGCGCGCCTCCTTTGCTTTACATCATCTCTACTATTTTATTCAAGATGATGCCGGCTAATTCCTGCTTGCTCATCAATGGATATTTCTCACATTCGCCCTTGCGGAAGTAAATCTGCACCCGGTTGTTGTCCACGGCAAAGCCTGCATCCTTAGCCGATACATCATTGGCCACGATAAAGTCCAGATTCTTCTTCGAGAGCTTCTTTTTGGCGTATTCCTCCACATTGCAGGTTTCCGCCGCAAAGCCCACCAAAATCTGCTTGTCTTTTTGCTGACCAAGACCGTAGAGAATATCCGGATTGCGCTCCAAATGGAGCACCAGTTCATCATCGCTTTTTTTGATTTTATCCTTGGCAACCGTCTTGGGCCGGTAATCGGCCACAGCCGCCGACATGATAACCGCATCGGCTTTAGCGTAGGCTGCCTGCACGGCCGCCTGCATTTCCAGCGCGGTCTGAATGCGCACAGTCTTTACGCCTGCGGGGTCAGCCAGATTACTGGGGCCGGATACTAGGAGCACCTCTGCTCCAAGCTTTGCGGCTTCCGCAGCAATGGCGTAACCCATCTTGCCCGTAGAGTGATTGCCTAAGTAACGCACCGGGTCCAGCGGCTCAATGGTGCCACCGGCAGTAACGATAATCTTACGGCCCTGCAGGGGCTGCTCGCCGCTCATAAAGTCCATGATGAACTGTACGATTTGCGCAGGTTCCGGCAGACGGCCCTTGCCCTCTACACCGCAGGCCAAATGGCCAGAGGCAGGCTCAATCATCTGCACGCCCCGGCTCTTTAATTCCGCGATGTTTTTCTGGGTTACAGGATTCTCATACATATTGGTATTCATAGCTGGTGCCATGACGATGGGTGCTTTAGTTGCCAGTACCGTAGTGGTCAGCATATCATCGGCGATGCCCGCCGCCGTCTTGGCAATGATGTTGGCTGTGGCCGGGGCAATGAGCACAAGGTCAGCCAGCGTAGCCAGCGCAATATGTTCCACATTGAAGTTCGCAACCTTGGCCCACATATCCGTGGACACAGGCTGGCCCGTAATCTCCCGAAAGGTCAGTTCCGTGACAAACTCCGTGGCCTCCCGCGTCATGATGACGTGAACCTCTGCTCCGGCTTTGCGGAGACGGGAGGCAATCTCCACCGCCTTGTAAGCGGCAATGCCTCCCGTCACGCCTAATACAATTTTCTTGCCTGTTAAGCTGCCCATCTTAGAGATCAGCCTTGGAAATCTTGTAGGCAATTTTGCCCTCTGCGATTTCTTCCAGAGCATTGGTCACGTCTTTGGTGGATTTCATTTCGATGTCCTTGAGTTCTTCGCCATCCACCAGCTGACGGGCACGCTTGGAAGCGCATACCACCAGACCATAACGGCTGTCCACGCGGGACATCAGTTTATCCGTAGACGGGTTTACCATGCTCATTTCCGGTTTGCTCATTACTTTCATTACTTTGCCAACTCCTCAAAAATTTCCTGATTTTTATCCATACGGCAGTGTTCTGCAGTGCGAATCGCCATAATGCGCTGTACGGCATTTTTCACCGTATCATTGACCACCACATAGCCGTATTTTTTGCCATCTTCGATTTCCTTGCGGGCAGAACCCATGCGCTTCTGGAGGGATTCCTCCGTCTCGGAACCACGGCCGCGGATGCGGCGCTCCAATTCCGCCAGAGACGGCGGCACAAGGAAGATAAAGAGCCCATCGGGGCATTTTTCCATGACATTGATGGCACCCTGGGTATCGATTTCCAGCAGGATGTCCACACCTTCTGCCAGTCGTTCTTCAATTTTGCCCAGCGGCGTGCCGTAGTAATTGCCATAGACATTAGCATATTCCAAAAAGCCGCCTGCGGCAATCTTCTGTTCAAACTCTGCCTTGTCCATGAAGTAGTAGTTCTTGCCGTCCACTTCTCCAGCCCGCGGCTGACGGGTCGTAGCGGAAATGGAATAAGCAAGGTCCTGTGCCTGAGCCAAAAGCTCGCTGCATACCGTCCCCTTGCCCGTTCCCGAAGGACCGGAAACGACAATCAATAATCCTTTACGCATTTATTCTTCGTCTTCTTTCTCTTTCTCCGTCTTAACATCATCATCGCCATCCTCTACGCGATGCGCTACCGTTTCCGGCTGCACCGCCGATAAAATGACATGGTCGCTGTCCATAATGATAACTGCACGGGTTCTGCGTCCGTAAGTCGCATCAATCAGGCGTTCCCCATCCCTGGCTTCCTGGATAATGCGCTTAATAGGCGCAGATTCCGGGCTCACAATGGCCACAATCCGATTGGCCGATACAATATTACCAAAGCCGATATTGATGAGTTTAATATCCATCAGTATCTCCCCTTTACTCGATATTTTGCACCTGCTCGCGAATCTTTTCGATTTCGCTTTTCATATCCACCACCAGCTGGGCCGCTTCGGTACTATTGGCCTTGGAACCAATGGTGTTCGTTTCCCTGTTAAATTCCTGAATGAGGAAGTCCAGTTTCCGGCCTACCGGCTCGTCTGCCGCCATAATCTGACGGAACTGGCCGATATGGCTCTCCAGCCGCACCACTTCTTCCGTGTAATTCACACGGTCGGCAAAGAGTGCGGTTTCCTGAATAATCCGCGTCTCATCAAAATCCTTGCCAGCCAGTGCTTCTTCGAGCACTTCCTGCAGATGTTTGCGCCGTTCTTCCACAATGGCCGGCGAGAGTTTAATCACCTGCTGGCGCATTTCCTCAAGTTTGTCCAGACGCTTAGCAAAGTCGTCTGCGATATGCGCGCCTTCCCGCTGACGCATGGTGTCAAAGGCCGTTAGCGCCTGCGTCATTGCCTCCGTGAGCACCGGCTGCAGGCCTTCAAAATCGGCCGTTTGCTCCACCTGCAGCACATCGGGAAAACCCGCAAACATCGCTGCGCTGTCGGGGCGGGGCAGATGCAGTGTATCGCTGAGCTCATTTAAGGCCGACTGATAGGCCAAAGCCAGCCCCTTGTCCACACGGATGCTGCTTTTGGCTTCCCGCTTGTCCTGATAATTGATGAAAATATCCACCTTGCCGCGGGCTGCAGTCTTGCGGATAAGCTGGCGCAAGTTTTCTTCCCACTCCCCAAACTGCCGGGGCATATGGAAATTCAGTTCCAAGAACCGCTGGTTGACGGCTTTTAACTCCACCGTCACCTTGTAATCGTCATTCTCCACCGTTGCGGCACCGAAGCCGGTCATACTCTTCAGCATACACACGCCTCACAATCTGCCAGCTCACCGCTGAACACCAGTTCAGCCGGGCCAGTCATAAACACATGGTTATCATTCGCCCAATGAATCGAAAGTTTGCCGCCATCCAGCTCCACTTCCGTGGCAGCATCTCTGTCCAGCTTGCCGTTCAATATGCCAGCCACCACCGTCGCACAGGAGCCCGTACCGCAGGCCAACGTCACCGCAGCCCCACGTTCCCAGACGCGCATGCGCACATGCTGGCGGTCCTTGACCTCCACAAACTCCGTATTGGTCTTTTTCGGGAACAACGCGTGTTCCTCAAACTTGTGGCCCAATTCATAGATGGGGAAATTCTCCGCATCATCCACAAAGATGACGCAGTGCGGATTGCCCATGGATACAGCCGTGAAATGATATTCCTGACCATCAACGGACATTGACTTGTCAATAACCTTTGACCCGTCAAAACCGACAACAGGTATTTCCTCACCCAAAAGATGCGGCTCACCCATATCCACCTTGACGCCCTTGACCTTGCCGCCTTCGAGCACAATCTCCGGCACCAGAATCCCGGCTCCCGTCTCCACGGTAAAGCGCGTTTCCTTCGTCAGGCCGAAGTCATAGAGATAACGAGCAAAGCAGCGGATGCCGTTGCCGCACATCTCCGCCTCGCTGCCGTCGGTGTTGAAAATCCGCATGCGGAAATCCGCTTGCGCAGAAGGCAGTACCACGAGAATCCCATCTGCCCCGACGCCATAATGACGGTCACAGACCTTCCAGGCTACCGATGCGTAATCCTCTATATCATCCTGCAGGCAGTCAAACAAAACAAAATCATTGCCACAACCTTGCCACTTCGTAAATTTCTTCATCAATAACCTGCCTCCTGTCTATTTCGATATCTATACTATAATACCTGCATTTCCGCAATTTTTCAAGGTTTTTCTCACGATTTCACCGCAATACGAAAAACTCTCCCATTGACAAGTCAATTTGACATGTCAACGGGAGAATATAATTTTTACCGTATGGCATTCTGTTTCCATTCTTCATCCCAGCGAAGGTAGAACAGTAAAAACGGGTCAAGGATATATAAAGCACCGTTTTGCCATTCCAGAGTATCCAAAGCTGGCACCGACGCCTTAATAATGCTTTCACTGTGTTTGACCACGTTAGCCAAGTTCATACCATTGGGCGCTTCTTCGCCATCACGCAGAATTTCTTTCATGCGTTCATGAATTTCAGCAGAAGTCAGCTTCATCATGGGTGGGTCAATGCTTAAGCTAAGCAGGAACAAACCGTAAGTATCACAGTGCTGGTCATTCTTCAATGTATATTCCTTGCGACGGCTTCTTCCCTTCGCAGGGCCTTCCCACATTCGCTGAACATTCTCTTTATAATGCTGATAGGCCTCCACCGTATCACCAAAGGCACGGCGTACTGCCTCCATGGAAATTTCTTCTCCATCTTCCTTTATGCGCATCGCTAGATTATAGCAATTTTCCTGCATCAGCTGCGGAGACAGGGCGCTTTCTTGAACTATGTGCGCGATTTGATCGTCCGGCACAGGAATGTGCAGCAAGTCGAACCCCTTACGGGCTATCTGCTCCAATTCTTCCTTCGTCCACGGCAAAAGATTAATAAATACCGTACGCCCAATCAGGTCAGGGTTGCGCTTGATGGCATCATCAGCACGATGAGGCAGGCTCAGCAGAATAACCTTCAGTCCATTGAACAATTCCGCTTTCAAAATTCTGGACAAATAAAGTTGGGTTTCAGGATTGATATAATGAAAATCATCAATGACCAGTACAAAATCACCAGCTATAAGCGTTTTCAGCACCAAGGTATTGTTACGCATAACTTTTTGCGTGATATTTTCCCCTTGGCTGCTGCTCTTGCTAAATTCCCCATTTACAGAAGCCGCCAGCATAGACATAAAAGAAGATTTTCCGCCAGCCGTTGCCTTGCCGCCTTTATTTTCTTGAGAAGAATATGCCATAGAAAGCTCATCAGGAATGCGCAGATTCTCTGCTATTTGCTGCCAAAAATCTTCCACAGAATTTATCTGCGCACCGCTAAGTTCAACGAGTTTATCTTCCGGTACCACTTTACGATAAAGCACTGTCTTTCCCGTTTTGGAGCCGCCGGAAATAGCAATAAGACTCCCCACCTTTTGCAGCGCACGCTTTAATTTCGTCTCGTAAGTGGTTCCCCGCTTTTCCTGTCTGTTTATATAAGTGTATGATGGCATGGTATTCGGGCGAAAAACTTCCGCAACGTGATACTTCTTCATATTCTCCCCTCCTGCCGACTACTTTATACATATATTATAGCATATCTTATGTTTTAAGCAATAAACCCTATCAATACGCAAAAAGCCCGCAGGCGTCTTGGCACATCATTGTAATGCAGACAAAAAGCCCGGCGGCTGATGATGCTTTCCCGTTGCGTTAGGCAAGCCTGCATAAGCTAAGGGAAAGTATTATCAGCCACCGGGCGTCTTATTATATGGATGTTAACCGAACTTAGGATTAACCTTTGCGTGCATTCTTGGCTGCACGGCCGCGCACGGTACGATCCAGAATGCTCTTGCGCAGACGGATGTGTTCCGGCGTAACTTCAACCATTTCATCGTTGTTGATGTATTCGATAGCCTGTTCCAGAGAGAGGATTCTCGGCGGGGTCAGGCGGATTGCTTCATCGGAGGAAGAGGTACGCATGTTGGATACGTTCTTCTTCTTGCAGGGGTTGATGTCGATATCGTTATCGCGGGAGTTTTCACCAACGATCATACCTTCATAAACCTGTTCGCCCGGCTCGATGAACATTACGCCGCGATCCTGCAGGGAGAAGATACCATAACCAGTGGTTTCACCCTGTTCAAAAGCAACAAGGGAACCGCGCGTACGGCCCGGAATGTCGCCCTTGTACGGAGCATAACCATGGAACACATGGTTCATGATGCCGTTACCCTTCGTGCTGGTCAGCAGCTCGGAACGGAAACCAATCAGACCACGGGCCGGAATGGTGAATTCGAGGCGCATGTAACCAGCCGTCTCCGTCATGTTCGTGAGTTCAGCCTTACGAGTGCCAAGACCTTCCATAACAGCGCCCATGTATTCCTGGGGCACTTCTACCGTCAGGTTTTCAATCGGTTCGCAGAGCTGGCCGTTGATGGTCTTATAAACTACTTCCGGTTTACCAACCTGCAGTTCATAGCCTTCACGACGCATGGTTTCAATCAGGATGGACAGGTGGAGTTCACCACGGCCGGAAACCTTGAATACATCAGCAGAATCCGTTTCCTCAACCTTCATGGCCACGTTAGTCTCGATTTCCTTGAACAGGCGGTCACGCAGGTGACGGGACGTTACGAACTGACCTTCACGGCCGGCAAACGGGCTCGTGTTAACACCGAAGGTCATGGACAGAGTCGGCTCGTCGATGTTAATCGTCGGCAGAGCTTCCGGATTTTCAGCGTCAGCTACAGTGTAACCGATAGATACATCCCCGAGACCGGTCAGGGCAACGATTTCACCCATGCTGGCGGATTCGCTCTCTACGCGCTGCAGGCCCTGGTAAGTGAATACCTTACCGATTTTCGCCTTGGTTTCCTGGTCACCATTGATGATGCAGACATTCTGGTTCGGTTTAGCCGTACCACGGATGATGCGGCCGATAGCCACGCGGCCTACGAAAGCATCGGATTCCAGCGTGGTAATCATCATCTGCAGCGGAGCATCCGGGTCACCATGCGGAGCCGGGATTTCCTTCACGATGGTTTCCATCAGCGGTTCGAGGTTGTCGTTGTCGTCATCCATGCTGTACTTGGCAATACCGTCACGAGCCGTAGCATAGATAACCGGGAAGTCGAGCTGGTCATCATCAGCGTCGAGTTCCATGAAGAGTTCGAGAACTTCATCATAAACATCATCTACACGCTGGTTGGGCTTATCAATCTTGTTGATAACCACAATCGGCTTCAGCTTCTGTTCGAGAGCCTTGCGCAGCACGTATTTCGTCTGCGGCATGGGGCCTTCGAAGGCATCCACCAGCAGTACAACGCCGTCAACCATGTTGAGGACACGTTCCACTTCGCCGCCGAAGTCAGCATGGCCCGGGGTGTCCACGATGTTGATTTTTACATCGTTGTACATAACGGCCGTGTTCTTGGAAAGAATCGTAATGCCGCGTTCACGCTCGATATCGCCGGAGTCCATAACGCGTTCTGCAACCTGTTCGTTGGAACGGAACACATGGCTCTGCTTCAGCATGGCATCGACCAGGGTAGTTTTACCATGGTCAACGTGGGCGATAATGGCGATGTTTCTTAAATTTTCATTGGTGGTCATACTCATTTTAGTGTAATCTGCCTCCTAAATTCTATAAAGCAAGGAAGGATACATAACTGTATCCCCCAAAAGCTCAACATAACGTATAAATTTTATCCTATGGCCGTGCCCCTGTCAAGGATTTTCTAGCATTCAATCTCCAAGCCTACGGGGCAATGGTCGCTGCCAAAAATCTCATTGTGGATGGTGGCATCCTTGATGTTTTCCTGCAGACGCTTCGAGGCCACGAAGTAGTCAATGCGCCACCCGGCATTGTTGTCCCTAGCCTTGCGCAGATAGGACCACCAGGTATAGATGCCCGTGCGCTCCGGATATAACGTACGGAAGGTATCAATAAAGCCCGCTTCCAAAAGCTCACCGAACTTAGCTCTTTCCTCGTCGGTAAAGCCAGCATTGTGGTGATTTGTCTTGGGATTTTTGAGGTCAATCTCCTGATGGGCCACGTTGAGGTCCCCACAGATAACCACAGGCTTTTGTTCATCCAGCTTCATTAAATACTGCCGGAAGGCGTCCTCCCATTCCATGCGGTAGGAAAGCCGCTCGAGTTCCCGCTTGGAGTTCGGGGTATAGACCGTCACCAAAAACATCTCGGGAAATTCCAAGGTGATTACCCGGCCTTCATGGTCGTGTTCTTCAATGCCGAGGCCGTAGGTGACATTTAATGGCTCAATGCGGCTGAATACCGCTGTGCCGGAATAGCCTTTTTTCTCGGCGCTGTTCCAATACTGCTTATAACCGGGCAAATCGAGGATTGCCTGATCCGGCTGCATCTTGGTTTCCTGCAGGCAGAACACATCGGCGTCCAGCTTGCAGAATGACTCCATAAATCCCTTTTTCAGACAGGCCCGCAGGCCATTGACATTCCAGGAAATAAACTTCATCGTCCATGCCTCCCCTATTACGGCAGCGTCTTAAACTGTCCAATCGGCCAGAACACCAGCATCGCCTTCCCCTTAATCAGGTCGAAAGGCACAAAGCCCACATCGGCAAAGCGGCTGTCCTCGGAATTGTTGCGGTTATCCCCCATCACAAAGACGGTGCCCTGCGGAACCGTGGACTTAGGATACTCGCTGCGGGTGGGTTCTAAGATATAATCCTCCGTCAGCAGCTGGTCATTGACATAAACCTTGCTGGCCTTGATTTCTACCGTATCACCTGGCGTAGCAATAACCCGCTTGATAAAATCACGGCTTCTGTCCCGGGGATATTCAAACACGAGAATTTCATTTTTCTGGGGTGCCCGGAAATTGTAGATGAACTTATTGACCACGAGCCGTTCCTGGGATTGCAGGGTGGGCCGCATGGAAGGGCCATCTACAATGTATAATTCCACGATGAACTCGCGGATAAAGAAGGCCAGTACCACCGCAATGACGATGGAAATAAGCCAGTCCTTTGCTTCTTCGCCTAATGAACTCATAAGGGGTTCCTCCTCTTGCTGTGTTTTCGCTGTATTACGCTAATGAAAATAGGGACTGCTCGGAAGCAGTCCCTACCGTTACGCAGATTAGCGTTTTTCTTTGATACGAGCAGCTTTACCCGTAAGGTTGCGCAGATAATAAAGTTTTGCACGACGGACAACACCGCGGCTAACAACTTCAATCTTGGCAATACGCGGAGAATGAACCGGGAAAAGACGTTCTACGCCGATGCCGTAGGAAATACGACGAACGGTGAAAGTCTCACGAACGCCAACGCCCTGACGAGCGATTACGCGGCCTTCGAATACCTGAATACGCTCACGGTTGCCTTCGACGATCTTTGCATGTACGCGAACTTTGTCGCCAGGTGCAAATACGGGAATGTCGCTGCGGAGCTGTTCTTTCTCCAGAGTCTCGATGATGTTCATTTATATTTTCCTCCTTAATCAGACGTTCGTGGCAAGCTCATGCTCACTCAGAGGACCGTCCACATACCTAAGTAGTTTACCATAAAAAAATCTGGGCTTCAATACCTAAAAAAAATATTTTTTAACATCAAGCTCTTACCGTGAATACAGAGCTGAGCAGTTTCTGCGTATAAGGATGCTGGGCCTCCTGTATCTTATCCCCTGGCAATTCTTCCACAATCTGGCCCTGCTGCATGACGGCCACCCGATGACTGATTAAACTTACGAGCGCCAAGTCATGGCAGATAAAGATGTAGCTTACGCCGCGTTCCTTTTGAATCTTAGCCAGGAGTTTTGCTATGCTGTCCTGTACGGACACATCGAGAGCACTGGTGGCTTCATCGCAGATGATGATTTCCGGCTCTAAGATAAGGGCCCGGGCAATGCCGACGCGCTGGCGCTGGCCGCCGGAGAGTTCATGCGGATAGCGCAGGGCGATTTCCGGTGCCAGCTCCACCTTCTCCAACAGCGCCACAGCTCTGGCCTCGGCTTCCTTATCGGAAACCTTGGCAAAATTGCGCAGCGGCTCACAGATGATATCGCGAATCCGCATCTTGGGATTAAAGGCTGTAGCGGGGTCCTGAAAAATCATCTGGATATGCTTGGCCATCGCCCGGCGCTTTTCGCCGGAAAGGTTCGTGATATCCTCGCCCTTAAAAAAGATTTTGCCGCTGCTTGCCGAATGCAGGCCCATAATCGTGCGGACAAAGGTGGACTTGCCGCAGCCGGACTCACCGACCAGCCCCAGCGTTTCGCCGCGGTAGAGCTGCAGGCTCACATCCTTGCAGGCGGTAAACTTCGTGCCGTCACCCTTGGTAAATTCCTTGCAGATTTTATCCGTGGACAGCAAAATTTCCTTATCCGACATAGCGTGTGCCTCCAATCTCCGGCACAGCCTGCAAAAGGGTCCGGGTGTAATCTGCCTGCGGATGTTCAATGACTTCCGCCGTGCTGCCATACTCCACCACTTTGCCGCCGGCCATGACCATGATTTTATCCGCCATATGCGCCGCCACACCAATATTATGGGTAACGATAATCATGGCTGAACCTGCTTCGTGAACAACCTGCATAAGCTCGTCCACAATCTGTGCCTGCGTGGTCACATCAAGGGCCGAAGTCGGCTCGTCAGCGAGCAGCAGCTTAGGAGCAAAGGCCAAGGCCATAGCAATGCCGACACGCTGGCGCATGCCGCCGCTGAGCTCAAAGGCATGGGATTCCATCACGCGCTGCGGGTCGGGCAGATTCATGCGGGTAAGCAAAGCGCAGGCTTTTTCTACCGCCTCACTTTTGCTCATAGAGCTGTGCAGCTGCAGATATTCCACAAACTGCTTGCCAATGGTCTGCACAGGGTTAAGCATATTGCCGCTGTCCTGAAAAATCATGGCAATGTCCTTGCCGCGAATGGAGAGCCATTCCTTATTGTTCAGATGGGCAATATCGCGGCCGCCAAAGTTTATTTGGCCGCCCTCCACCTGCCCATTGCCGGACAGGCAGCCCAAAATCGCCCGAATCACAGAGGTCTTGCCACTGCCGGATTCTCCGACAATGGCCATAATCTCCCCTGCCTGCAGGTCAAAATTGACATCGGACACCGTAGGCTTGCCCTGGTAGGCAATTGATAAATTCTTTACATCTAAAAGCATCTTTGCTTCCTTTACTTTTTCGCCGGTTTAATCAGGCTCGTAATCCAGTAATAATCGGAAGGATACATCTTCACGCCGGACAGAACCTTGTTGCTGATGATGTTGGTCTGCGGATAGCCCAGGAACAGTGCCGCACCATCATTGAGGAGAATCTGCTGAATGTCGATAATCAGCTGACGGCGCTTGCTCTTGTCAAATTCAGCGGCCAGTTCATTGAACTTGGCATCGAGTGCCGGATTGCTGTAACCGGAACCATTCTGCGGGTTGTCGCCGTTGTTGTTGGTCTTCCAGTACCAAGAGAGGAAGATTTCCGGGTCGCCGGTGTTGGCCGTCGTGATGTTGGAAATCAGGAGGTCATATTCGCCCTTGATGCCCATCTGGTCAACGAGGTTATAGTCAACGGTCTTGATGTTGATGTCAAAACCGAGTTTCTTGAGGTCGGACTGCACGGCTTCGGCGTAGAGCGGCAGTTCGGCACGGCTGTTATACACAACGAAGTCGAGCTTCAGCGGCTGGCCATCCTTGTCGCGGATGCCGTCGCCATTGGTATCTTTCCAGCCTGCTTCATCGAGGAGTTTTGCTGCGCGTTCCGGATTGTAGGCATTGGGGTCAGTCAACTGGTCAAAGCCATAATCCATGGACGGCGGTACCGGAGCCTTGCCCGGCAGGAAGGTGCCCTTCAAGAGAACATTATTGTAAGTTTCGCGGTCACAGCCGCAGATAAGTGCCGCCCGCACTTTATCATCCTTCAGAATACCCTTCTGATTCAGACGGGCCAGCACTACGCGCAGGGAGGAAATTTCATCCACGAAGAACTTGTCGTTGCCGCGGAAGGTATCCATATCACCGGCGGCGATATTTACGGCCATATCCACTTCGCCGGACTGCAGCGCCATAGCGCGGGTGTTCGGGTCATCGATGGACGGAATTTCTACGGTTTCAAAGGGTACTTCGCCATCCCAGTAGTTCGGGTTCTTCTTCATCACGGCCTTTTCCTTCACGAAGGATTCCACCATGTACGGGCCGGTGCAGATGGGGCCTTCTTTGGCAAAGTCACGGCTGCCTTCGGCGCTGGTGTCCACGATGATGAACAGCGGGTCAGCTAAAAAGCCCGGCATATTCGGCATGGGCTTTTCCGTCACAATGGTCAGCACCTGGCCTTCGGCCTTGATTTCCTTGTACTTGAAGAACGTAGCGGCGCGGTTGTTCTTGGCAAAAGCGCGTTCAATGGAAGCTTTGACCGCTTCAGCCGTCAGCGGATTGCCGTTGGAGAACTTTACGCCCTCGCGGATTTTGAACGTCCAGGTCGTATGGTCGTCGCTGATGCTCCAGCTTTCGGCCAGCCAGGGCTGTACGTTCATCTTATCGTCAAACTTCGTCAGGCATTCGCCGAGACCGTAACGCATAACGACCCAGCCAAAGAAATTCTGCGTGGGTTCGAGCGTATCGGCAAAGTTCGTCACACCGACTTTGAGTACACCCTTGTCGGCACTGCTGCTATTATCCGCACCACAGCCAGCCAGCATAACGGTCAGTGCTGCACCACACAGGCCGAGGCTGACGGCCTTCCATAACTTCTTCGTGTTGAACATTTTCATCTCAAACATCTACCCCTTTATAAAAAATATATTATTCCTGCCGTGGGTCGAAAACATCCCGCAGGCTGTCCCCCCACAGATTGAATATTGCTACGACAATAAAGATGGCCAAGCCCGGATAAATCATGAGCCAGGGCGCCGTCTGGATATACTGACGACCCTCGTTAAGCATCAGGCCCCATTCCGGCGTCGGCGGCTGCGCACCAAAGCCCAAGAAGGAGAGCCCCGCAATTTCCATCATCATGGTGCCGATATCCATAGCCCCGGTAATCACCACCATCGGCATGACATTGGGCAGGATATGACGCCAGAGGATGCTGCGGGTCTTCGCTCCCTGAATTTTCGCGGCCTGAATAAAATCCTGATTGCGCAAACGCAGAACAAGGCTGCGCACCAGACGGGCATATTTTGCCCAGCTGACCACGAGCAGGGCCAAAATGGTATTGATGACACTGCCCCCCAAGATACCGGCAATGGCAATCGCCAGCACGATACCAGGGAACGCGAGCATCATATCCGCAAAGCGCATGAGAATCGTTTCAAGCCAGCCGCCAAAGAAACCGGCCAGCACGCCGACCAGCGTACCCACCATGGCAATCAGAGCCACCAGACACAGGGCCATAAAGAGCGAAATCTGCGTGCCGCAGAGGATGCGGGAGAAAATATCCCGCCCGAGTTTATCCGTGCCGAGGAAATGCTCCGCAGACGGCGTCTGCAGAACCAGTTTCATATTTCCCGCCATAGGGTCCTGCGGCGCAAGGTATGGGGCAAAGATAGCCAAGAGAACAATCAGCACAACCAGCCCCGTATAAAAAGCAAATAACTTATTTTCCCGAAAAACCGTCATCAATGGGCCTCCTTCTTCAGACGCGGGTCAAGGTAGACATAAGACAAATCCACCAACGCATTGATGGCCATGTACACAATGGAAATCCAAAGCACAAAGCCTTCAATCAGCGGATAATCCCGCATGGAAATCGCCCGCACCGCCATATTGCCGATGCCCGGCCAGGAAAACACCATCTCGATAACGGCCACGCCGCCCAGAAGCCAGCCAATGGACATGCCCAAGAGCGTAATCAACGGCAGAACGGCATTGGGCAGAACATGCTTCCAGAGGATTGCTTTCTCTGAAAGGCCACGGGCTCTTGCGCCCACCACATAATCCTGCTGCAGTTCCTCCAAGAACACCGTGCGCACCTGCCGGATATACTTGGACGACATGTATAATGCCAAGGTAAGTGCTGGCAAAACAATGCCCTGTGCCGTCACCGCCGATTTGGCAATCGGGAACCAGCCCAGTTTGAGGCCGAACACATAGAGAAAGATAAGGCCGAGCCAAAAGGTCGGCATGGATACGCCGATAAACGAAACCGTCCGCACTAGATAATCCTGCCAGCCATTGCGATGCACAGCCGACCATATCCCGAGCGGCAGGGATATGAGCAGGACGAACACAATCGTCACCGCCGCCAGCGTCAAGGTTCCGGCAAAGCCTTCGAGCAGTTTATCCGTTACCGGTTTCTTCGCTGAGTAAGACATCCCCATATCCCCATGGAGAACCCCGCCTGCCCAGTTGACATACTGCACGAGGAACGGCTTATCAAGCCCCAGCTCTGCGCGGGTCTTGTCCAAGGTTTCCTGCGAAACAATCGTATCACCGGCCTCCAAAAGCATGGCTGCCGGGTCTCCCGGTGCCAGATAGGTCAAACAAAATGTCAGAAAGCTGACGCCCACAAGGGTTATCAGCATTTGCGACAATTTGCTTACAAGTTTTTGCAAAATCATCCACACTCCCTAAGGAACTGTTCATAAATAAATTTTAGATTGCCAGTTCCTAAAAAAAATAAAAAAAGCCTGTCCGCATAAAAATGCAGACAGGCTCACCGTAACAAACTCCAGTAAAATCCCCATCCCCATCGCTCGCGGGTGTAAGAAACGGCCAACGTTTCTTGCGGTGATTGTCAATCAGGCAGTTCTCCTGGCTTCAGTTCATCATCATATCGCGCCTTCCCAAAGAGGCTTTTCCCTCTCCAGTGACTTACATGCAATATGACTCCCTGTTACAGTGGCGGGACCGCTCCGGCATATACCGGATTCTCTATTAAGTCTTCCGACACCTGATTCAACCGTATATTAAAAATTACTCTCAATACACAATAAGACAAACAGAATTTTACCACTCCCCCCAGTCTGTGTCAAGTGTCACAGGCCATTTGCGGACGGGATTTCCAGAGGCGCCAGAGCAAAAATGACGCGCAGGACGCCCTAAGGGACTGGTCAATCGCCAAAGCTAACCATGCCCCTGCCAGCCCTAAGTCGAGCACCTGCAGGAAAAACGCCGTAATCAGCGGCCGCAGGAAAGCAATGCTCACAAAGGAATAGGCCGCGACCTGACTCGTCTTGCCGCTGCCTCGAAGGACTCCGGCGCACACCATGGCATGGGCTTCGGGGAAGCTCACCGCCGCCACAAAAATCATAATCAAAGCGCCTAACGGCAGAAGCTCAGCCTCATGAGAATAGATGCCAAAGATTTCCTCCCGCAGTACATAGGTGGCAGAAAAGGAAATCAGCGAGAACACAAAACTCCACTTGAGTCCTGCGCGCAGCTGCCGCTGCCAGTAATTCCAGTCTCCGGCACCATGGGCATGCCCGGCCAGCACCATATTGGCTTTGCCTAAGCCGCCCGCAAAGCAGTAATAAAAATCACAGAAGTTCATGCAGATGGCATGGACGGCATAGGCCGCCGTACCAAGTTCTGCGACCATGCGCGTATAGAGCACCATACCGATACGCTCAAAGCCCTGCTCGCTGAACACGCCGCCAAAGACTGGCAAAAATTCCTGAAAATACGCGCGCGTCGGCCAAAAACTGCCCCAGCCTGACCATTCGCTCTCCTTCAGCTGATAGCCCGTTACCCCCAGCGTCCAGCCCGTGCCAATAACCGTACCCACAGCCGCACCAACTACGCCCATTTCCGGGAAGGGGCCCAGACCGAAAATCAGCAGGGCATTGGCGATAATGTTGACCACATTTCCCTGCACATTGGCACTCATAACCTGTTTGGTATGGCCATACCCCAGTTGCACAGCCTGCAAAATCGTAGATAAAGTGGTCAAAAACACGCCGACCAGCGCAATATCGCCATAAGCTAGTGCCGCCGCCATATATTCCTCCTTGGCTCCCATCCAGCTTAGAATCCCCTCTAAATGCAGGAAAAAGAGCACATGGAGCACGCCCATCAGAATGAGCATACAAAAAAGTGTCCGCGCAAGCAGCGCAGGCACTTCCTGTAATTTCTTCTCCCCAAACTTGCGGGCGGTAAGCAAGGTCAACACCGAGGCCACCGACCGCACCACACACAAGAGCATCATGCGCGGCTGGGTGAAGATACTCACCGCCGCAATGGCCGCTGTTCCGAGCACGCCCACCATGATGATGTCCACCGAGGAAAGCAGCACCATAAAAAGTCCTTCCAATGCGGCAGGCATGGCTATGCCCAAATAATGTCTGTCATCTTGTTGTAATCGCACAGCAAAACTCCTCATCATCGAAAATTACTATCAATTCGATGATAACAGGGAAGGCAAACACCGCACAAGCCCCCCGGGGGGATATTTTATTTTGTTTCCGTCAAATGACTTTTTTCCAAAGCCGCCAATTCGGCATCGCGTTCTGCCGTCGGCTGTTTGACCTTGAGCATCATGGCATCACCAAACGAGAAGAAGCGGTACTTCATCTCCACTGCCGTCTTATAAGCATCCAGTACGAAGTTGCGGCCTGCAAAGGCGCTGATGAGCATAATCAACGTGGACTTGGGCAGGTGGAAATTCGTGATAATGGCATCGACAATCTTGAAGTCATAACCTGGATAGATGAAAATCTGCGTCCAGCCACTCTTGGCAGAGATTTCACCCATACCATCTGCCGCCGATTCCAACGTGCGGATACTGGTCGTGCCCACGGCGATAACGCGATGGCCAGCCTTTTTCGTGTCCATGATGAGCTTGGCCGTTTCTTCCGGCACGTTATAGAATTCCTTGTGCATATCGTGCTTCTGGATATCTTCCACATTGACCGGCCGGAAAGTGCCCAGACCAACATGAAGCGTCACAAAGCCAAGGTTCACGCCCATATCCTTGAGTTCCTGCATCTGTTCCTTGGTGAAGTGCAGGCCCGCAGTCGGTGCTGCCGCCGAACCCTGTTCGCGATTATAAACCGTCTGATAGCGTTCCTTATCCTCCAGTTTTTCATGGATGTACGGTGGCAGCGGCGTTTCGCCGAGGCGGTCAAGGATTTCCTCGAAGATGCCCTCATACTGAAACTCCACAATGCGGCCGCCAAAATCCGTATGGTCGGTGACCACGCAACTCAGTTCGTCGCTGAAGTTGATTTTATAGCCCGGCTTGGCCTTCTTGCCCGGCTTAACCAAGGTTTCCCAACGGTTGGCATCAATGCGGCGCAGCAGGAATACTTCCACCTTGCCGCCCGTCTGATCGCGGTGACCGATAAGGCGGGCCGGCATAACGCGGGTATCGTTGAAAATCAGCGTATCGCCCGGTTCCACATATTCCTTGAGGTCATAGAAATGACGGTGTTCCACAGTCTTTTCCACGGGGTCAAGCACCATCAACCGCGAAGAGTTACGCGGTTCCACGGGAACCTGTGCAATCCGTTCTTCTGGCAGTTCATAATCAAAATCCGAAAGTAATAACATGTTTCATCCTTCTATATCAATATCAATACAATTTTTTCAATTGCGCACCATGATAATAGTGCTGCAAAATCTTCTTATAATCCCAATGCTCGCTGTCCGCATAAGCCTTGGCTCCATGCTGGGACATACCCAGCCCGTGCCCCCAGCCGTAGCCCGTGATAAAGACCACATGACGGTTCAGGCTCACGGAAAAGAGCGTGCTCTTAAGGCCCAGCATATTGCGCAAATCGTTGCCCGTCACACTGGCCCGTCCATTCTTGCCCACAAAGGTCACAGACTTCACCCGGCCGGAAATGGTGCGGTCCTTAGAAGCCTTACCTATCTTAATCGGAGAAAGTTCGATTTTCTTGATTTCACCGATATTCTTGCCCCGCTTGGCCAGAAGTTCACCGAGCTGCTGGGCCGTAATATTCTTCTCCCAAGGATACGTTTCCGTGCGCAGTTCCTTGGCCGCCCGCAGGCAGTCAATGCGGCTGCCCCAGACATCTTCGCTGTTTTCCGTCATGCCACCGGAATCCGTATGAAACAGGGCGTCCACCAGAGCCCCCCGGCTTTGCAGGACTTCACCGGCCGTAGCCTTGACAGCCTGATTGGCCGCCGTCCGCTCCGCAGCCACACCGCCGTACTGCTGGCAATGAGTGGTTGCACAGACATCAAAGCCCTCCTTGCCATGGCGCTTGCGCTGATGCAGGGCATAAGTGCGGGCCGCCACCGCCTGCGCTTTCACCGCTTCGGCGTTCCACTCCGGAGGCATTTCCTCGGGCACCACACCCTGCAGGTATTCCTCCACCGTCACACGGTTAATCACATCGAGACAGTTCTTGTGCGGCACGAGCCGCAGGGCACCACGATAGGATTTGCTGTCATAGGTGCTAACAAGCTTGGCCAGATTGCGCTCGTCCTCAACCGTAAGTTCCAAGGCCGCCGCATCGGCATGCTTGAGCTTTTTGCCATTCAGTTCCCAACCGGTGCCGGCAAAGGTCAACGTCGCAAATTCCTTAGCCTTGCCCTGCCAGACCACCTTCTTGTTATCCAGCCGCTTCAAGACTACAGGGATATTCCCTGACAGGCGCAAAGTCGTGCCCTTGGTACCCAGAGAAACCAAAAGCTGCGGCTGCCAGGCTGCCTCGGCAAAGCCAGCCGAGCCCAGCAAAAACAAACACAGTGTGCAAAGGGTGATTAATTTCTTTTTCATCGCTGCGCCTCCAGTTCCCGGGCCTTGGCCTCTGCTTCGAGCCGTGCCCGCTTCTTGGCCTTGTTATCCTTCTTGCGCTGTTTGCGGATGGCCTTGCTGTAACGCTCCTCCTCACTAAAGATACAGCCACAGTAAGGCTGGCGGTAAAGTTCGAGTTCCTGACTGATGTCAATGCCCTCCTGCCAACCGGGACGGAAATCTTCATAGTAGAATTGCACGCCATACTGCGCGGCAAAACGCTCCGCCGTCCGCTTCATTAAATCATGCTGCTGGTAAATGCTGTAAAAGAGCGTCGAGGTAAAGGCATCAAAGCCATGCTCCGCCGCAAACCGCGCCGCTTCCTCCAACCGCCAGGTGTAGCACATGGTACAGCGGCCATTGGGCAGAGCTTCTGCCGGCAGGGCCTGCTTCAAAAAATCACGCAGGCGGTAATTTTCGTCCGCAAAAAATTCCATATGGACCTTTTCCGCAAACTCTCGCGCGGTATTGAGGCGCATCTCCCACTCTTTGTACGGGTGGATGTTGGGATTGAAAAAATACCCCACCGGCTCAATGCCATCTGCCCGCAGTTTTTTCACCGGATAACAGGAACACGGCCCGCAGCACATATGTAATAGTAACTTCATAACGACAAACTCCTATTCCGGATAAGCAATGCCCAGATGCTCGTAGCCCGCCTTCGTCACCACGCGGCCGCGGGGCGTACGGTTGATAAAACCGAGCTGAATCAGGAATGGCTCAAACACATCCTCCACAGTATCCGTACTCTCGCTGATTGCCGCCGCCAACGTGTCGAGTCCCACCGGGCCGCCGCCAAACTTCTTAATCATGGTCAAAAGCATCCGTCTGTCCGTATGGTCAAGGCCCGCCTTATCCACTTCAAGCAAGGACAACGCCTTATCGGCAATCTCATCGGTGATAACGTCCTTGCCCTCATACTGCGCCACATCCCGCACGCGCTTCAACAGGCGGTTGGCAATACGCGGGGTTCCCCGGGAACGGCGCGCAATTTCCATAGCCCCTTTATCCTCAATGGGGATTTCCAGAATTTCCGCCGCCCGCTTGACAATCGTCACCAAAGCCTCCGGCGTATAATATTCCAGACGGGAAATAATGCCGAAGCGGTCACGCAAAGGCGCCGCCAACGAGCCCGCTTTTGTCGTAGCGCCAATCAGCGTAAAAGGCGCAATATCCAGCCGGATGGAGCGGGCACTTGGCCCTTTGCCAATAATGATGTCCAGCGCAAAATCCTCCATCGCGGAATACAAGACTTCTTCCACGCTGCGGGACAAACGGTGAATTTCATCGATAAAGAGCACATCATGCTCCTGCAGATTCGTGAGGAGTGCCGCCAAATCCCCCTGCCGCTCAATAGCCGGGCCGGAAGTCTGCCGGAAATTTACTCCCATTTCATTGGCGATAATCCCCGCCAGCGTGGTCTTACCCAGCCCCGGAGGCCCATAGAGCAGAACATGGTCAAGCGCATCTCCGCGGTTCATGGCCGCCTGAATGAAAATCTCCAGATTTTTCTTGGCCTTATCCTGCCCGATATACTCGCTTAACTTACGGGGGCGCAGGCTGTACTGCCAATCGTCCGTCCGCTGCTCGTCCATGGCCACAATGCGGCCATCATCAATATCCATGTCGTAAAAATCTTCTTCAGCCAAGCCTCAACCCTCCTGTTAAAATTTATTCAACTGCTTAAGCGCCAGCTTGATGACTTCTTCCGTCGTCTTGCACTTGGTCGCCTTCTTGAGCACCGGCGCGATTTCGGCCTGACTATAACCCAGAGCCACCAAAGCCGCCTGCGCTTCACTCATCATATCGTCGCCAGTCGGCCCTTCCAAATCCAAAGTCAGAATTTCTTCCACATCATCAGCTGCCGCAAAAGCAACCTTGTCCTTCAGTTCCAAAATCAGCCGCTCTGCCGACTTCTTGCCAATGCCCGGCAGTTTCGTCAGCACCGTGGCCTGCTTGTTCTGAATCGCCTTGCAGAGACTTTCCACCGTGATAGCCGACAAAATGCCCAAAGCCACCTTGGGGCCAATCCCCGACACGCCGATAAGCAGCTGGAAGATATCGTACTCTTCCTCACTGGCAAAGCCATAGAGCGTGATGCCGTCCTGATAAACATTCATATAGGTAAAGAGCTGGGCTTCTTCCTTGAGCCGCAATTTATTCCGGGTGGAACCGGCCACGAATACCCGATAGCCCACGCCATTCACATCCAAAAGGCAGTAGTCAGCTTTCAGCGCTGCCACCTGTCCCCGCAAAAATCCAATCATCTGGTACCTTCACTCCAATAATCAATCGATAACCTGTAACCTTATTAGTATAGCACGAATGACAAGGAGCTGACCAGTCAAAATTGACCGATCAGCCCCCACGCTCGTCACGACCTCACCATTATCATTCACACTGCAAAATTTCCCGCACTATATCCATGCCCCTTGCCTGCGCCAATGTGCCATAGGAAAACCGGACATCATCCGTAACTTCCCGGCCAAACCAGATAGGTGGCACAAACTTTTTGGCCCCTTCCACATCCGGGAATTCAACTTCCACATAATTGAAGCCTTTCAGATGGCCTGCATGTACATGCAGCTCGGCCACCAAACCATCCGCCAACGGAATTTTATAGCGCCGCTTCTCAATCATGCAGGTTCCGGGACACAGCCGCTCCGACAGACTGACAAATTCCTGCCGAGAAACTTCCGTCTCCCATTCCTCCCGTACCACCCCGGCACCGCGCTTGACCGTAAGCCAAAAATGACTGTCCCCAATCTGCCGAATCCGGATTTCCGGCAGCAGCGCCACATATCCCTGCCGCAAAAACTCACAATCTGCGGGCAGCTGCGGCAGTTTGTCCACTAAAAATTGCCGTTCTATCTCCATATCCCTTATCCTGCTCCTTCACGATGGCTCCAGCAAATCTTCCATCCGGCAGCATAGTGCCTTAGAAAGTTTATATAACGTAACTGCAGCTGTCTTATTGATATCCCGCTACTCACACAGTCACAATATGGGACTCTCGTCATCTGACTCATCTACTCAACGAACTTTTCCATGTCAAATTCATAATAGGCCAAATGATACATATCTATAATAACATCTAATAAAACCACCTTCAATATATCCCTAAAGGATATATCAATCATTGGTAACAAGAACTCATAATCCTTGAGCACCCGATGATGAAATAGCAACTTCAGTGAATAGCGCGTTGTCAGAAATCTTTATATATCCGCTTGATATCAATATATCGCAACAGTGTTCTGTTGACACGATTGTGTCAAGTAGAAAGGAGTTTTTTCCATGATCAAAAAAACCTTTAAAATTTCCGGCAACACATTCCGTAAACTCGATGACCCATTCGAAAATGCAACATCCAAAAAGTATGTTTTTTATTCAAATGTAAACGATGTACCAGATGGAATCCCTATGGCTACCAACCCTCGCGAGCAAAAACTTACTTCTGATGTAGCAAAAGCAATTGAATCCTCACTCTGCAGCAATGATGGCTATTTTCATTTGAAAAATAGAGGTATTGTTGTTTCAGCCCAAAAAATTATCTTCAATAACAAAACGAACGAAGTAACGATTGAATTCAACGACGAACTTTCACATGGCAATATTGACGGCGGCCATACTTATAAAATAATTTGTAAACATAAAAATGATCAGCCACTTATCAACCAATATGTCCAATTCGAAGTAATGACCGGTGTTGAAGACATTATAGAAGACCTTGCACGTGCCAGAAACACCTCTGTCCAAGTAGATGAAAAACCCATGGCAGAACTTGCTGGAAAATTTGATCCGATAAAAGAGGGGATTGAAGGAATGCCCTTCTTCTCTCGTATTGCTTTTAAAATGAATCAGGTTGAACAAGATTCAACAACCGGAAAAAACTTAAAGATGATAGACGCAAGAGAAATTGTTGCTATCATCAGCATGTTTGATATTGAAAAATACACACCATCCACACCTCCCATCCAAGCCTACTCCTCAAAAGCTAGCATTCTAAACCTATATCTCAAAAATCCAGACCATTATCGAGCATTTATAAACATCGCTCCAGATATTTTTGATCTGTATGATGCTATTGAAACAGAATTTGCCGAAGCATATAACAGTACAGGAAAACGCTATGGGGAAAAAAAATTCTCAGGATATAAAGATGGGAAGCCCATTGCAAAAAGTAAATTTATACAAAACGATATCGCCTATAAAATCCCTGATGGTCTCTTATACCCCACCCTCGCTGCATTCCGCGCTCTAGTAAAACTTGACCAAAACACCAGTAAGTATTATTGGACAGAAGATCCACTAGCCGTTTGGAAACGTTGTAAAAATGAACTAGCAAGCAAGATTATGAACTTCTCCGCCTCCATAGGCGATAATCCAAACAAAGTTGGCAAAGATTCTAACATTTGGGATCTTGCATATATGACAGTATCATTTACAAAACAAGGAGAATTATTATGAGTGTAAAAATAGAATTGCGTTTAAAACAGCTACTATCTGAAAAAGATATGACTCAGAAAAGTCTAGCAGAAAAAACCGGTATTCGAGAATCTACAATTAGTGATATCACCCGAGGTGCCAGAACTGTTATGAACTTCGAACATATAGCCAGAATAGCAGAGGCACTAAACATCGAAGATATTCGAGATTTAATACTCTTAAAAAAACGTTAAGCGTATCCCTACTTAATCATGGATGCCATTGTGACCTTGCCTAAAATAAGGATATGAATTACAATAGCCGTTGACAAGTCAATTGACCTATCAACGGCTATTGTAATTCTATCGTCGCCAACCCTTGTGACAATATCTTACGCTATCATCACAAAAGTAAATCATTTTTATCTATGGCACCCTCTCTGTCGTCATAGACAATGAATTCAATCATCATAATGCGTACGGCACGAAATAATCGTTACCACTTCTTCATCAACCGCATATACAATTCTATTCGTGCCATCAATTCTACGGCTCCAAAAACCCGACAAATTCTGCTTCAAAGGTTCCGGCTTACCAATTCCTTCGAACGGATGTCTTCTTATATCCTTTATCAGGGCATTTATACGCTTGAGTGTTTTCTTATCCTGCGTTTGCCAATATACATAATCGTCCCACGCATCAAAATCCCACACCAAATTCTTTATCGGCATGATTAGTCCTCTACCAGCTCATGTTCAGCCAAACGCAAGTGGCCTGCTTTGTAGGCCTCCATCTTTTTTTCCAAATAGCGCATATTGGCCTCCGAGTAGAATGGGTCAGCAGACACCTCAAAGGGGATTCTTCTTTCTCGGCCTACCTTCTTAGCAAAAATAGTAAATGCCGCACTCATGGAAAGTCCCATATCGGCACAAGCCTGTTCCATACTTTTTTTAACATCATAATCCAGTTTAAAATTCACACTTACTGTCTGTGCCATACAAGCCACCTCCTTTTATATATAATTCTATCATATATAAAGAAAAATACAAGCATTTCTCTTTATATATGATTTCCCATGCTAAAATTTCATCAGCCCCTGTCAATCCCCCATGAATTGTGTTATACTTGATTCCTGATTCATTTGCATGGAAGGAGTTTGCTCATGTTTCTATACCAAAAACTGCGCCAGAATCCGGATTTGACCGTGGCGCTTGTTTTTGCCCTGCTTACCAGTTTTATCGCGCCGCCCAGCCTCACGGAAATAGGGGCACGGCTCAATCTCCCCCTGCTGGGGCTCTTGCTATTCTTGATGTGCATTGTGGCAGGCCTGCGGCTCAGCGGTTTCTTTGCCGCGATTTTCCAACGGCTGTTCAAAGGCAATGCCTCCGGCCGTTCCTTAGGACGGTTCTTTATCTTCAGCTGCTATTTCAGTTCCATGTTCATCACCAATGATGTGGCCCTGATTATCTTTGTACCGCTGGCTATTATGGTCTTTACGGAAGCCCGGCGCATCCGCCTTATCGTGCCTACCGTCTGCTGGCAGACCATTGCGGCCAACCTAGGCAGCATGCTCACGCCGATTGGCAATCCGCAGAATCTCTTTATCTACTCCCATTACGGGCTGGAACCGCTGGAATTTCTAGCCATCACTGCCCCCATCGTCCTGCTCAGCGGCGCGGCCATCTACCTTGCCACTTATACGCTGACGGACTGTGATGTGCATCTGCCGGCAGCGCAGGAAGCCAGACTCCCTTGGCAAAAGATTCTGCCCCTGCTATTGCTGTTCAGCCTTTGCCTGCTCCATGTGGTGCATCTGCTCGATTTTTCCCTACTGGCCGTTATCGTCGTGCCTGCCCTGGCCCTGCTGAATTACCGTCTTTATAAGGAAGCCGATTACAAACTGCTGCTGCTCTTTGCCCTCTTATTTATCGGCGTGGGAAATCTCAGTCATATCGAAGTATTCCAAAGCTGGCCCGCCAAGATGTTAAACGGCCACGAGTTCTGGGTATCTTTGCTGCTGAGCCAGCTCCTCAGCAACGTTCCCGCCACGGTGCTCTTAGCCAACTACACAGCGGCCTACACGCCCCTGCTTTTGGGCGTGAACATCGGCGGTCTGGGTACGATTATCGCCTCCATGGCCAGCGTAATTTCCTTCAAGGCGTACCTGCAGACCCGCTTCAGTAAGCCCGGCTATTATCTGCTGACCTTCACGGGCAGCAATCTGGCGGTACTATCCCTGCTTCTGCTTTATTACCATCTCTACATGACCTATGGAGAACTGCTGGCCCAACTCCTATAACGTGAAAACGACAAGCCTTTTGTAATGACTTGTCGTTTTTTCTATTTCTTATGGAATTTTAACCTTGCCATGCTACCCTATTCATTGGTTACGAATGACTTGGGACAAACGAGGAAAGGATGATTGATTATGACAAAGGCGGAAAACCGTACCAACTGGGCGGCAGCTCTGGAATCGGCTGAGGATAGCTCCACGCTGAGCGCTGCGATTGGCTTTGGCTTTACCAAAGATGACCTAAGAGAACTGGTGGCCCTGCATCAGGCCGGTAAATATCAGGAAAAAATTGAGGCGCTGCTGGTGGAATGCAATTTCATCTCCTTTTGCTGCTGCCTGATGAATAAGGAATATGCAGAAGCCATAGAAATGGAAGAACTTAACGAAGCAGACTGATATCTCCTTCCTTGAACTTCATCATCATTTGATTGGTCAAACTCCAATCATCCGTCTGGCCCTGGATGTCTTCGCGCTTCATCCACAGGGCCTCTTTTAATTCGCTTTTATCCATGCGGATGGTGGTATCGCCATCCACCTCACAGTAAAAGCCGACAATCAAATCCTGCACGCTGCCCCAGGGCTGGGATTTATAGTAACGGATATTTTTGACCTTGAGGCCTGTTTCCTCCATGACCTCACGGGCCACACATTCTTCCAGCGTCTCACCAATTTCCACAAAGCCTGCCACCAATGCATAGAAACTCATGCTGCGGTTGGCGTATTTTGTCAGCAAAATGCTGTCACCATTGATGACGCCGACCACCACCGCCGGATTGATGCGGGGATAAACTACATGACCACAGTCATCGCATTCCAAGGCCCGCTCATCAGCCGCATAAGCCATAAGATGACCGCAGCGGCCGCAAAAATGATTATCCTCATACCACTTGATGAGATGCCACGCTGTGTAAGCCGCATACATAAGCTCCTGCGGCCCCTGCAGCTCATAGCGGATTTCTCGCAGCGTCTTATAAGCATAGCCTTCCAACGGCTCTACATGACTTCCCACCCCATGGTACACGCCATGGCCGTCCAGCGAAAACAAATACTGATACATGTACTGATTCGAGCGGATTTCCTGACGCTTGGGAAAACGCATCTTTCCCGGCTCCCCAGATACCATCAAGCCATCCTGATTTGCAAAGATGATGATATCATCCTTCCATGGTTCAGCATCGGGCAAAAACGCATTATCCAATTTATGCGGCGTAATTTCATGAATCACAGCTGTACACTTCCTTCTTTCGCTTTATTAAGGTTCACGCTACTTCCATCACCTATTATACGCTTAATCGGCCCGCAAGTAAAAAATTACTGTCAAGCTGTAAACATACATTTGACAATTCCGCACGATATTCACTATACTAGTTAAGTTAGTTATTTCTTGACAAAGGATGATGAATCTATGGAACAAAACGCAACGCAGCCTAAGCCGCGTGCTCTCGCGCTGCTGCCCATACTGGTCTTTCTCGTGCTCTACCTGGGCGCAGGCATCTGGTATGAATACATCGCACCGGTAGAAGGACAGATGGGCTTCTATGTCATGTCCGTGGTGGTGGCCTTCGGTCTGGCCTTGATTGTGGCCTTTATGCAGAACCGCAAGCGCCTCTTTGTGGATAATATACAGCTCTGTGCCAAGAGTATCGGCGATGTGAACATCACCATCATGCTCTTTATCTTCCTGATGGCCGGTGCCTTCAGCGGTATCGCCAAAGCCGCCGGAGGCGTGGAAAGCACCGCCCATCTGCTGCTGAATTTCATACCGGGGACCTTTGCCATCCCCGGTCTTTTCCTCATCGCCTGCCTGATTTCCATGTCCATGGGCACCAGCGTCGGCACCATTACGGTACTCGTGCCCATCGCGACCTCAGTAGCGCAGAATGCGGACTTAGGCCTGCCGCTGACGGTGGCTTCCGTGGTGGGCGGTGCCATGTTCGGCGACAACCTCTCCTTTATCTCGGACACGACCATTGCCGCCACGCGCACGCAGGGCACACGCATGCAGGACAAGTTCTATGCCAACCTTAAGCTGGCCCTGCCCGCAGCTTTGGTCACTTTGGTTGTGCTCATTTGCCTGGCACTTTCCGGCGGTACGGCGGACTTAGGCCATTTTGATTACTCCCTGCTGCTGGCTCTGCCCTATTTTCTCGTGCTGATTATGGCGCTCATGGGACGCAATGTGTTCCTGGTGTTAGGCACGGGCATTGTGCTGTTCTTTTGCCTTGGACTTGCCACGGGCACCACCGACCTGTCCAAGGCATTTTCCGCCATGGGCACCGGCACCAACGGCATGTTTGAAACCATGATTGTCACCATCCTGGCCGCATCCATCAGCGCCCTCATGCGGGACGGCGGCGGTTTTGAAGCCCTGCTTTCCTTTATCCGCAAGCATTTCAAGGGCAGGGGCGGCGGCCGTCTGGGCATTGTCCTTCTGACCATCCTGATGGATGTAGCCACCGCCAACAATACCGTAGCCATTGTGGTAGCCGGCCCCATTGCCAAGAACATCAGCGAGGAATACGGCATTGCCCCGCGCGATAGCGCCTCCCTGCTCGATACCTGTTCCTGTATCGCCCAGGGCATCATCCCCTACGGCGCGCAGCTCTTGATTGCCTCGGCCATCGCCGGCATCACGAGCCTCAGCATCATTCCCTATCTCTTCTATCCCTTCTTTTTAGCCTTGGCCGTCCTCCTTTGGATTGCTCTGGATGCACGAAAAAAATAAGCATTTGTTCGCATAAAAATGTCCCCCATAAGCTGATTCCACATCAGCCTTATGGGGGACGTTCCTTATTCAGGTCAGTAAGATGGCCAGCGCGATAGCCGTCAGAACCACGCCCTGAACAATACCCAGAATACGATTTATGTTTTTGCAGCCCAGAATGAAACTGCGCACTCTCCCTGCGCAAAGGGCAATGAAGGAAAAGATAGCAAAGGCCTGCAAGGCAAATACTGCTCCCAGCATGGCGATATGCCAGCCTACCTGCTCACTTGCCGTATCCACAAACTGCGGCAGGAAAGCCAAAAAGAACAGCAAGACCTTGGGATTCAGGACATTCATCAGGACGCCGCGGCGATAGATGGCAAGATAGGGCGCACCTTCCCCGGCCTCGCCCAGCTGCAGTTCGCCGTGCTCACGAAAAGCCTTTCCCGCCAGATACAGAAGATAGGCTGCCCCCACAAATTTCAACACCGTAAAAGCCAGCGGAGAACTTTGCAGCAGCGCCGCTACCCCCAAAATAACCAGAGTGGTATGAAAGACAATGCCGCTGGCCAGCCCTGCACTTAATGCCACACCGCTTCTGGCACCGCTCGCAAGGCTTTTGGCCAGCAGATACATATTGTCCGGCCCGGGGGCCAAGGTCAGTATAACGGAAGCGGTCAAAAAATAAAACAGCGTATTTATTTCCATAAGCTCTCCCTCTCGTGTATAATAGTAAGGTGTGTTTTTACAAAGGAGCTGATTGATTTGTATATCGAATATATTACCTTAGGTGCGGTACTGCTGCTCAGTTATCTGGGCCATAATATGACCGTTGTCTATGCCACGGCCATTGTACTCGGGCTGAAAATACTCGGGCTGACTACAGCCCTCAATACCCTGGGATCTCAGGGCCTCAACTGGGGCATCATCATTTTAACCGCCGCCATTCTCGTGCCCATTGCCAACGGCACCATCACCATCAGCCACATGATTGATGCTTTCCGTACCCATGCCGGCGTAATCGCTATCGTGGCAGGACTTCTGGCTGCTGTAGCCGGAGGCAGCGGCGTAGACCTGCTGAAAAGTACGCCGGATGTTATCCCGGCCCTCATCATCGGCACAATGGCCGGCGTGCTCCTGTTCCACGGCGTTGCCGTTGGCCCGCTGATTGCCGGCGGCCTGACCTATTTCATCCTCTGGCTCATGAAATCCTTTACCTGATGCCGTTGCGGAAAGCTGCGTTGCCCATGCAATAGGTCGTGCAGATAGCCACGGCCAAAGCATCGGCGGTATCGTCAGGCTTGGGCGGCTCGGGCAGATGCAAAAGTTTCGTCACCATGTAAATGACCTGCTTTTTATCGGCCTTGCCATACCCCGTTACATCCTGCTTAATCTGCATCGGCGTGCGCTCCACGATGGAAATATTGTTTTTCGCCGCCGCGAGCAACACAACACCGCGGGCCTGACCTACGGGAATGGCAGTCGTGACATTGCGGTTGAAAAAGAGTTTTTCAATGCCCATAATGTCGGGCTTGTACTCCTTCATCAACGCATCGAGTTCATCGTAGATTTTAACCAGCCGGTCTTCCATGCGCATTTTAGGCGAGGTGAATACCGAACCGTATTTTATTGGGATAAGACGGCTGCCGCGCGATTCCACCAAACCAAAACCGCAGATGGCCGTACCGGGGTCAATTCCTAGTGCTAACATTAATATCCTTTCCTTGATACAGAAAATGGGCTCTTACGAGCCCATTTTTTTATGCTTTAGTCTTCGTCCGTTTCGTAGTTGCTGTATACGTTCTGTACGTCGTCGTTGTCTTCCAGAGCGTCTTCGAGCTTCTGCATCTTTTCGGCATCTTCACCGGACAGTTTTACGGTGTTTTCCGGAACCATCGTGATTTCAGCGGAAGCCGTTTCGATACCCTTTTCAGCCAGAGCAGCTTCGATGGCGTCAAAAGCATCCGGTTCAGCGGTGATTTCGAATACATCGCCTTCGTCCTTCATGTCATCTGCGCCAGCTTCAAGCACGATTTCCATGAGTTCGTCTTCGTTGTCGAACACTTCTTTTTCAACTACGAAAATGGCCTTCTTGTTGAACATCCAGCCTACGCAGCCGTCCTGACCGAGGTTGCCGCCGAATTTGGAGAACAGGTGGCGCACATCAGCAGCCGTACGGTTGCGGTTATCCGTGAGGATGTCAAGCATAACAGCCGTACCAGCCGGACCGTAACCTTCGTAAGTGAGTTCTTCGTAGTTGCTGCCTTCAGAAGCGCCGAGGCCCTTCTGGATAGCGCGGTTGATGTTGTCCTTCGGAATATTGTTGGCCTTGGCCTTGGAAAGAGCCAGCTTCAAACGCATATTACCCGTGGGGTCACCGCCGCCCATGCGTACAGCAATGGTGATTTCACGGCCGATTTTCGTGGTGATACGACCGCGGATAGCGTCGTTGGCGCCCTTTTTACGTTTAATGTTGGCCCATTTGGAATGTCCTGACATGCAAAATTCGCTCCTTTTGCTTATTTACCCTCATTTGAGGAAAATTTCGTTAATAACTCTAATAGTATACTACGATTCCGCGTTATCGTCAAATTGACATGTCAACTCACCCTCACTTCTCCCGCAATGGCCGGATTTTTTCAATCAGCTCGATAACAGCGTCTTTGGCATTGCGATTGTATTTTAACTTGCTGACGCCCTCGTGGTTTTGCTTATAAGCTTCGTAGTCTGTAACGAGGGATATTTTATCGCCCTTCCTAAAGGTATTTAATATGGCCAGCACATCTTTTTTCTGTGCACACCATTCCTTCGTGAAGCTGTTAATCTGCTGCGCGATAATTTCCTCGATACGGGTTTCAATCACCGTCATGGCATCAAGGCCCTTATATTTCAGCGGGTCTTTCTTCATGTCTTCCCAGAAGCCGCCAATGACATCAGCCAGCGCCGGATTCGTTTCACGGAGTTTTTCGATATGCCCATCAATAGCGGTATCTTCAATAGGCTCTACAATAAGCTCATCTTCCCCAGGCATATAGTTCTGAATCAACGACACGATATAACGGTAGTCAATGGTCACGCTACGGATATTCTCAATCTCATAGCCGATATCCACCACCACAGGCTCCTCATCACTCGTCGGCGTTTTCAGTTCTTCAATGACATTATGATACTTGCCGCCGTATTCTGTCAGACTCTCCTTCACAATGCCATAATCGCTGAACTCCTTGTCCTCCCATTCCTGATAAACCTGAATTTCACCACTGAGGCGGTCAACTTTCTGAAAGGCCTTGGCAAATTTCTGCATGGCACTGCGGTCGTCCATAATTGTTTCCACAGCTTCGGGCGTTGCCGCAATGCTTTTGAGCTCTGCCAGTGCTTCCTGAAACTCCTTTTCGATTTCCGCAAAGGTCGGAGCGCTGACTTCCTTCGTGCCACCGTTGCTATACAGGAGCAAAGCACCATCCACAGCAGTCTGGTACTGCGCCGACCGCTGAAAAATCACCACCATGCCATAGCGTTTACTCTTGTCAAAAATGCGGTTGGTGCGGCTGAATGCCTGAATGATATTCTGCGGGGCCATCGGCGGGCGGTCTACAAAGAGAATAGCGCAGGGCGGCGCATCAAAACCGGTCAGCAGGCGGTCAACCACAATGACAATATCCAACTGTTCTTTCCGCTGTTTATAACGCCCCTTCTTCCGGGCCAAACGGTCATTGAGATTGGTGTTGTAGGCCTGCAAACTGTCCAGCGCGAATTTCGTGCCAAACATTTCGTTGTAATCAGCCAAAGATTCCTTCATGGCCTGCTGATTGGCAAGCGAATCTTCGTCGTTTTCCGTCACCGTATAGGTAATGGCAATTTTGGGGAAATCTACGCACTTTTCCCGAATGGAAGCCGACACATTGCCCTCTGCAATGAACTCCTTGAACAGCTGATAATACCGTTGGGCAATCTCAATGGAAGGCACAGTAAGAATCGCCTCATAGGCCTCCCCTTGAGGAGCATTCAGTCGGAACTTTCCTGCCGCCTTGTTGATGATGTACTTCACTACACCACGACGATGGTTGTCATTGTCATAAATATCCGTGCCCACATTCTTGTAATAAGCGGCGAAAACCTTTTCCTCCAGCTTGTCCGGCTCCATATTGGCCAGTTCATCAGCACTGGCCACCTGCAATTTCTCGCCAAGTTCCAGCAGTTGGTCATGGGACACAGAATCCTTGTAATCAATCTGGAACCCCAGAACGGCATTATTATGCAAGGCCTCCTTAATGGTGTAATTGTGCAGACAGGGGCCATACAGCGCTTCCGTGGTGCGGGCCAAATCCCCTTTGCGCTGGCGCTTGTTCTCGTCAAAAATCGGCGTACCGGTAAAACCGTACCACAGGGAATTACTAAAGAACTTCTGTAACTCCCGCTGGGTTTCCGGCGTAACCGTGCGATGACATTCATCCACCACAAAGGCAATGCACATGCCATGGAGACGCTTGGCCGTAGCGGAATCCTTCTTTGCTTCGCTATTGTAGCGCTTCATGATAATCTGCATCTTTTGGATGGTGGTGACAATCACCACGCGGTCTTTGTTTTTGAGTTTTTGCAGCAGGTCATGGACATTATCGGTTTCGTCCACATCAATGATGTCATTTTCCGCATAGGCCTTGAAAGAAATCGAAGTCTGCTGGTCGAGGTCTTTGCGGTCAATCAGGAAAATGGTCTTGTCGATACCCGGAATCAAAATAAGATTCTTGGCCACCGTGTAGGAGGTTAACGTCTTGCCGGAACCCGTCGTATGCCAGACAAAGCCCGACTCCTGCCGCGGGGAGGACTGCTTGACGGCTTCAATGGCATGCACCTGATAGGGCCGTAGCAAAATCAGCTTATGCCGCTCCGCATCCACCACACTGTAATGGCCCACCATCTCATGCGCTTCAGGAATCCGCAAAACTTCCTTGGCAAATTCCAGATAGTTTTCCACCGGCTCATTGTTCTTGTTAACCCATGCAGTCAAAAAACGCTCATTGAGGTTTGAGCCGGTATCGGCGGAAATATAGCGGGTGTTGCTGCCATTGCTGATGACAAACATCTGCACCATGCCAAACAGCCCACGGAACTTCCCTTCCAGACTGTATTTCTTTATCTGACGGAACGCATCCATATAAGGATGGTCCTGGTTCTTGAGTTCAATATGAATCATCGGCAGGCCGTTAATCAGCAAAGTCACATCAAAGCGGCGCTCACGGTCATCCTCATCCTGCTTGTCAGAAACGAACTGGTTGATGACCTCATAAGATGACCGCCCTCCTGCAATTTCCCGATTGCTAACCGCCATCAAATGAATCGTCCCTTTGGCCGCGTCTTCACGCGTCAAAGGGATAACCGCTTCACCATTCTCCCCTGCCAGCCACAAAGCCGCCTTGTAAGGAGTCTTGGCCACATCCAGCATATATTCCCGAATCTGATGAAATTCGGCATCAGTTACAGGCTCCCCATCGAGCACAGCAATATTGTTCTGATTCAGCTTCGCCCGGAAATTGGCCCAAAGGGATTCCTCGTCTACAATATCCTTGCGATAAGTCCATTGGGAAACATCTCCCGTGAGCTGCTTAATCAGCGCCCATTCCATCGACACTTCACTTTGTGCCATGCTCAATTCCTCCTGCTATGTTATTCTTCTTTCGCCAGAGGAAGCTCCTGCAAGCGCAGTTCCTTTTTCAATTCTTCCTCGGTGGGCATATACGGCATATACTTTGACGCATAAATATGGGTGCTGTTGTCGCTCCCCATCGTATACTTCACTACGGCCTCATTCTTCTCCGCGCAAAGGACAATACCAATAGGCTCATTGTCGCCTTCATTGCGCATATTGGCCTTGTAATAATTCACATACATCTGCATCTGACCAATATCCTGATGTTTAACCTTGCCTAGCTTCAAATCAATAAGGACAAAGCATTTGAGAATGTAGTTATAGAACACAAGGTCAATATAGAAATCATCGCCGTCAAGCGAAATACGCTTCTGTCTAGCCACAAAGGAAAAGCCACGCCCCAGCTCCAGTAGGAACTGTTGCAAATGCTCAATAATCCCCTGTTCAATATCCCGCTCATAGAACTCTGGGGAAGGCTTCAGTTCCAGAAACTCCAACACATAAGGGTCACGAATAAAATCGCGATAAGGTGCCATTCCCTTATCCGTCGCTGTCTGTGGTAGTCTTTCGGTTGTCTTTTGCTGAGAAACCGTGCGCTGATAGGCAAAGGTCGTAATCTGTCGCTCCAGTTCCCGACTGCTCCATCCTGCGGCAGCACATTCTTCGGCATAAAACTCCCTAGCCTTGGAATCCGCTACCCGCATTAGCATACGATAATGTGTCCAGCTCAAATTGCTACGCAGTGCGTAGCAATTTGGAAAGCAACGATAAAACTGCCGCATATTCCGCAAATTGGCATAGGAATAACCTTTGCCAAATTCAGCCGTCAACTTATCGGAAACTTGTTGCAATACACCCTTGCCATATTCCGCCTGCTTACCATCACAGGCCTTATCCAACTGTTGACCAATTTCCCAATATATCTGCACCATGCCAGCATTTACGGTCTGTTGTACCTTATGCTGTACATGGATTATACTTTGTCTGATTTCGCTGTAAATATCCTGCGATACTTTCTCGACTTCATTCATTCCTATTCACCCCCAACGCCTTTATTTCTCAGGAAACATATTTTGCAACATATATTTCTTGATTTCTTTTAAGGTCTCATGCTTACGCTGATGAAGGGTGATAAGGTTGTCTAAATTAGTAAAGACCGCTTCAACCTTTTCCTGCTCCTTTATGTTTGGCGTAGGTATTTTCATATCAGCTATCATTTCCATACGCACCGAATCAACCGAGGTTTTTGCCGTCATTGACATAACCCGATTATAAAACAGCTTCGAGAATACATGATAGAAATATTTAGCATTTAACGCATCTGTGAAGTCATACATCCTATAGCAGCGCTGATGAAGGTCGTATTTGCCATTCACATAATGAAATACCTTCCCCGTTCCCACTCCATCTCCAACAGTAAGAACAGCCTCTTCATCATACAAGTATTTTGTACTTCTTTCAATTATTGGCGAACGAACATAGAAAGGGTATTCACCATCATCTACTTTGTCTTGAGTATTACTCTTCCCCGTAGAAATTGAACACATGTCTGAAATCTTTCGCTGTTCCCAATCGTCAGTGAACCCAGCAAAGCGAATCTCTGGAACTTTTTCTCCTTTTTTCGGAAACATTTTTTGAAGCATATACTTCTTTACTTTTTGCAGTTCATCACACTTACGCTGATGAAGGGCGATAAGGTAGTCAAGGCTCTTGAACTGATGGCTTATCTGCCGTTGTTCCTCATAGCTGGGATATGGCAAGTTAATCTTGGCTAGGTCTGAGTTATGCAAATGGACAACTGACTTGCCCTGTGCCATCTTCGCCATATCGCTGTGAGGCTTGCCGTTTGATATGCTTATGGCGAGAAAGGCAGAATCAAGCTCCTGCGGTGGTGTGATGATATTCAAGTCACCACCAAGTATAACCCCAGGCTGGTCAACAACAGAAGCAACGGAAATATCTTCTGCCGTTTCTCCAGAAGCAGGAACTATCACTTCCCCACCATTGCTGAATACAGAGTTAGATTTCTCACTGGCGAATGTGTCAACATCGCTGATGACTGTTTCATATTTCGTATACAATCTACCATAAAGAATTATTGGTGTTCCATCTTCTTGCAAATCGGACTTTGAATATCCTGACCCTTTTGAGAAGCTGACAATATCTCCCAACTTCCGCTGTTCCCAATCATCCGTAAATCCCTTAAATCGCAATTTAGGCATACGCATCCCTCATCATTCATCATTATTCGTCTTTGACTTGACAAGTCAAAATCGCCTGTTTGACTTGTCAAAAGTCAAATGTCAATCGCGCTGACCTAAAATTCCGTCAGTCAGCGTCATTGACCACAAAGCGATATTTCCCTTTTCCTAAGCCGTGTACGCTTTCCAGCAACCCTAAAGCCTGCATTTTCTTTATCAAGTCTGTTGTAGGACGAGCCGTGATTGGTAATACACTCACCACATCACCACGTCCAAATATCTTTTCTTTGCCAAAAGCCTTATACCACTAAATTTCAGCCCTCCTGCAATACCTTAATGAAGTCTGCCAGAGCTTCTTCCGTTTCCTTATCCTGACATGTCAAATTATTTGACATGTCAAGCAGCTCATGCGTTGCCTGCTTAATGTCAAGGTCAATCGCCTTGATATTGGCGCAGACAGCTTTAAGGTCAACTTCCGGTTCGGGTTCACTGGTATCCACATAGCGGGGAATATTGAGGTTGTAGTCATTTTCCTTGATTTCTTCAAATGTGGCCAGATGCGCGAACTTGTCCACATCCTTGCGCTCATCATAAGCCGCCATAATCTTGTCGATATGCTCCGCATCCATAAAGTTCTGCGCCTTTTCCTTGCGGAACTCTTTTGACGCGTCAATAAAGAGCACATCACGGCTCACATGGTCTTTTTTCAGCACGATAATGCAGGTCGGTATGCCCGTATTGAAGAAAATCCCCGCAGGCAGACCGATAACCGCATAGATATTGCCATCTTCCAGCAGGTGTTTGCGGATTGTCCCCTCCGCAGCCCCGCGGAACAGAACGCCATGCGGCAGGATAATCCCCATTGTGCCGTTTTCTTTCAGATGATAGAAGCCATGAAGCAGGAAGGCAAAATCAGCCTTTGACTTCGGCGCCAGCTTTTCATAACGCTGGAAACGCGGGTCAGTCAAGAAACCTGCCGCCGCGCTCCAATGCTGACTGTATGGAGGATTCATCACGGTAGCATCATAGTTCGTCGGCTCCTCCGTGGGCCAGTCAGCCCCCAAGGTATCGCCATTGCGAAAATGCTGATACTGGAAGGGCACATTATGCAGAATCATATTCATACGGGCCAAGTTGTAGGTGGTATGCGAGATTTCCTGCCCGAAGAACTGAATACCATTGCGGCAGTCCTCGTTGATAAACGCGCGGGCATGTAAAAGCAGGGAACCTGAACCCATGCACGGGTCATAAATGGAAAAAGCCGGCTCCCCTTCCTTGCCTTTGGTCACAATACGGGTGATAAGTTCCGAAACAGCCTGCGGGGTATAGAACTCCCCGGCCTTTTTCCCGGACCCCGCCGCAAACTGACCAATCAGATATTCATAAGCATCACCGAGCGCATCCGCGCCATACTGCGTAAAGTCAATATGAGCCAACTCCTTCATCACATCCGAAAGCATCGCATTGCGCTTTGCCGGGGTAGTGCCAAGGCTTTTGGAGTCAATATCAAAATCCTCGAACAAATCCTCATAGAGCTTCTGCCCACGAATAGCCTCGCCGCCCTGCTCAATATCCCGCATAGCCTGACGCAGATGGTCGGTAGTAAAGGTTTTGTTGTTGATTTCATTGTATAACGCCGTAAAGGTATACTGCGGCTCAATCGCAAAGCTGTAATTTTCCTCCAGCTCAGCTTTTAAGTCATCCCAATCCTCACTTTGACGGGCTTCCTCATACAACTGCTGCGCTTCATCAAGACTTTCCGGTTGGCGGTCTTCCAACAAGTCAACTACCGTATAAAGCTGACGGTCAGACAGATACTTGTAGAAAATCATGCCCAGAAGATAATCCTTATATTCGTCCGCGCTCATCGTACTGCGCATAACATTAGCGGCGTTCCATAACGCCTGATTCAATTCCTGTGATGCCATATAAACATGTCCTCCATATTTTAATATTTGTCATTTACAAAACATATCCATTTCACAGATCATAACCTCATTTTCTCCAGCCTCACGCATTTTCTCTATTATGTCGTCTCGTAAACTTATAGTATCATCATCTATATTTACATCTATATATTCAGCATATTTTTCAATAAGAATTTTGGCCAAAGTCAAATTTAACCCATTTTTTATACACGTGATAGCCCTTTTATCATCCGTTCCATATTTGATAAATAAATAAAGTCTATTTTCAATTAACCCTAGATCATTTAAAACCTCTACATACTTAATAAGCACATTATCCAGAAAATCTTGTTCCTCTTTAATCCTTACTATAGCAAGATTAACCAATTCTTTATCTGTCTTATTGGAAATATTCGTCCATAATGGTTTCGCACCCTCTCTTGTCATATCGCCCCAACGTCCAACAAAAATTATAGTTTCATCTTTATTTCTTGACAGTAATCCTTTCCAGTATTTCATAAACGAAGAAATCATTTGGTTTAAGGATACATTTGTAATTCTCCAGTCTAAAAACATTTTGTAAAAGCGTCTTGTTTCCTCATAACGAAAACGACTCATAATTTCTTTGTCCGATTTACGAAGGAACATTTCATACATCACATCGAACAATTTTTCAGTATTATCTATTAAACCTATTTCTCGCTTAATTTCAACAAATTTATTTTCGATATATTCTTCCTGTTCAAAAATATTTATCTCATTTATATTATTCAAAAAACATATCTTACCAGCATCAGTTTTCACCTTTCTTAAGTTATAATTAGGAATGGCACCATCCTCATAATTTTCAATAAATTCTTTTGCATTTTCTAATTCCTTTTTATTATCACTCGTTATATTAGTTTTTTTCAGTAATACATTTTCTAATTTATCCTCTACCTTTTTCTCAACGTTCATTGCTGTCGTTATAAAGTTTTTAACATTAGCATGTGACGAATAATATTTTCCAACGACTAGATAAATTTCCGGTTCAAGTCTTTTTAACGTTCCATACTCTTCATCAAAAATTTGACTAAACCTGCATACTCGTCCAATTAAATTCTTAAAAGCTGATGGCGTTAAATTTCCCTTTCCTTTTTTATTATCTAGAACAAACATCTTTTCTGCTGGAACATTAATCCCTTCGAGCAATGTAGAATTAGTAATGACATATTTAATTTCTTTTATTTCTGAATATAATTTCTCAATATACAACCTTATTGGCTCCGGCACATCACCATGATGATAAATAACTCCTCGTTTGATCGAATCTATCAATCTATATTCAGGATGTATATATTCAGCAATATTATCACAAGCTTTTCTAATTTTATTCGATTTGATAATTTTAAATTTATTTATTATTTGTTCAACAAACGCTTCAATATCTTTTGGCTTATTAAAGTATACTATATTTTTATTTCCTGCATGTTCGAGCATAAAAGAAAATTCGTTATATGTATCACATACACCAAAATCATAAAACTGATTCATAAACTGATCATAAAATGTTATTTTTTTTGGCATATTATCTCGTAACTCAACCAAGTATATCATTTCAGTCTTCACATATTCATTTACCGTATATTGTTTTGATATATTCTCCACATAACGAACATTTAAATTAGTTGTATCATATATAAACGGTGTTAAAAATTTAAAAACCGTTTTAGGATTCCTTTTAAACAAAACCACAATAACACTTGTCAAAAGCCGACTTCTATCACTAGGCCCCAATAATTCATGAGCTTCATCAATTATCACACAATCAAAAGTGCATAGTGGATTATTTTTCAATAATCTTAACACTCTCTCCTGTGTCATTACTGCTAAAACATTGCTCTCATTTCTATTATACATTTCAGGGTGTGTAATTACCTTAAGTTCTCTATCACACGCTTTTAATATTCTCATTTTAGTTTGTGCCAGCAAGGATTTGGTAGGTGTAATAATACATATATTCTTATCTACGCTATCGTTTATCGTATGTAGAATCAACTCTGTTTTACCATACGAAGTTGGCGCAACAACAGCTAACGATTCATTTTTATTACCACGATAAAAATCTATCATTTTTTTCTGTTGTAATGTGCAAATAACACTATTCACAGCAAAATTCTTATTATATGCAGCATTTAACTCAGTAAATACATTTTTATCATCTTCATCAATAAGCTGTTCTTCAATAAAGTATGAAATTGGCAGCAATCCAGTATTAGTCGTAATATCATACAAAGGTCTATAATCATTAGTCCTATTACAATATATAACAATAATTCTATATCCCAATCTTTTTACATTCTCATTTAAGCAATTAAGAAACAATGTAGCAACAGTAAGAATTACTCTGTATTTTCCTCTATTCATATTTTGATTAAGTAAAAAATCTTTATATGCAGAAGGAAAGAAAGTACCTCTTATGATTCTTATTGTTAAATTATCATTCTTCACTTGACGCCTCTTCTTTCAAGAAATCATATATTTTAGAATAGGTTGCTTTTTGAATCTCTAATACATAAACTTGTTGAAATGTTTGTGTTGTCTCTATTCTATTTTGTTTTTTCTTTGCATTCTCATCATTTATTTCATCCTCCATATCAGCAAATAACACACCTGCTAATATGACATTTTTATCGTGACTTGAGTAACTGCCATCGGTTGCCTCATCATTCCAATCCAACAAAACGTCAACCACAGCTTGTTTCATTTCATTCCTACTGTCAAACGAAATTTTCGCACAATTAACGGCTTCCATCCACAACGATACATTTTCATTATTTAGCCTTTCAGTCAAATCTTCATTTGCTGTTCCAATTAAATCATTCATTGTTTGATTTGAATTTTTATTACTATGCAAGTTGCCCGACTTAACCTCTGTTATCCACAATATTGGATTATCAACCTCTGTTAGAACTATATCATATCCTTTTTTTATACTTCTTTCTTCCATATTAAAAAACGGCGTAACAGTTTTATATTCATAAAAATAATTATAAAAGATTAAATGAACTAACAGCTCACCAATCATGCCTATTCTTATTTTTTCAGATTTCTTTTCATATCTTTTTAGGAATTCTTTAATTGTATTCTCGTAATTATATGCACGTCTACCTGTTTTTACATAATCCTCCCCATGGCATATCTCTGCCAATTGCTCTCGCATTGATTTTTTTATACTTTCAGATAGCTCACGGATCCGAAACACCGAAAACTTTTTCTCCTTATAATAATTAATCCCCTCAAGCATTCTTCCCCATCCTTCCACTACCACAACATTACACTAATTATGCACTTCCCATAATTTCTGATTAGTTTTATCTCCAAAATTCCATCTTATTTATATTATCTATCCTTACACCTATTAATACTTTTTACAATTTTATTTCCCAATGACCGCTATATCCGCGTCCTACATACGACGACTTGGAAATCTTCTTAATCTCACGCTCAATGGTTTTCTTACTCACACCGATTTTTTGCGCTATTCTTCACGCGTTACCTTATCATTCGCCTTCACCAGTTCCAGTATCTGTGCTCCATATTTACTCGATTTTTCTTGGGCGACCTCTTAGGCGACATCTTGGGCGACATTCTTTTCTTCAACATAATTCAAATTATACAATGTCAGCAGGAAATCCCTATGCTCTGCCATGAATTTCGGCATCAATGCGGCTGTCGTATGCTCTTGGGAATCGTAGTCTTCCAGTATTTTCTTGAAGCCACTGCCTCTGCGCTCCTTGAGTTGCAGTCTGCTGAAAAGGTCCACCAACATCTATTATTTTATCATATTTCAACGTAATATTACACCTCAGGCTCTATGATAACCAAAGGCCGTCAATACGAGGCGGCAGACAAAGAGGGATTATTCCTGCGCTAGTACACGCTGCGCGTGTAAACCGCTTAGGAATAATCCCTCTTTGCCTGCCGAAGTTATATTAATACTACTTTACAATATCCTGATACATTTCCGGCCTACGGTCGCGGAAAAGGCCCCAGCTCAAACGGTCTTTGGCATATTGGTCAAGGTCAAACGCAGCGGTCAAAACCTGCTCGTCCGTGCGGCTTGCTTCAGCGATAATCTCCCCGGTGTTATCCGTGATAAAGGAAGAACGATAGAAATTCAGCGACGAGGACTGACCGCTGTTTTCTGCGCAGGGTTCCACGCTCTCCATGCCAATGCGGTTAGCCGCGATTACAGGCACGAGATTGCTACCCGCACAGAGGTCTTGACATTTTCCGTATCCAGCTGGGAAAACCATATTTCCATGTATCTGCCTCCTTTTGACCAGTCAACCTGACCGGTCAAATTGACATGTCAGATTCTAAGCGCCGCTGAATCTCCTTGTCCCACGCAGTCAACAAAGCTGCATATTTTTCCTTGATAAGCTGGTAGACCTCCAAGGCCGTTGATTCATTGTAGGTATGTGCCGACAAGTTCCGCTTCTCCTGCATGTCCAACCAAACTTCCGCATCCGTAATCATCCCCTGCTTCCAGCCTTCGCGAATACTGGACCGAGGACTGTTCGCTTCGATACCTTCGTAATCCAAGCAGACTTTCATCAGCTTCCAAGCCAGTTCAAAGCAAAACTCAAACCGCTGAATTGTTGCATCCAAATACATATCATCTGCATCAGGCTCTTTCGTCAATGCCAACTGTAAACGCTTCAAGGCACGGTGGTAATCTGCCTGCTTCATTTCTATTTGCATTTTCGTCATAATGGATGCTCCTCCCTTATTGCTGAATATCAGTTTTCCATCTTGGTCTATCGCCTGCTTCAATTTTTCATTGGTTTGCCGATTATAATCAATGATGTCAAATGTGTATGGCAGCTTACTATCATCAAATGCCACTGATAATTTTGTAATGATATCCTTGTTGCCAGCTACGGCTAAATCAATATCCGAAGTCCGTTTAGCGTCGCCTCTGGCTCGTGAACCGAACAGCTTAACCCACTCTATGTCGCCAGCGTGTTTTACCAAAATACTGCAAATGATTTGCCAATACTTATTATCTATACTCCGCATCTCTGCCGACCTCACTTAGACTTTATATGCATATCCTGATTATATTACACCCGCTGTTGACAAGTCAAAATCGACCTGTCATATCGATCACGAACAGTTTTATTCTGTTCCTCCGTCAGCCTGCAAAGCCCTTCACGAAGAACTTGATGAACGCGATGGTCTGCGGCTGATAGATGATATCCACTAGAAAGGCGCCGACAATGGGGACAATCATGAAGGCCTTTCTGGACATGCCGTACTTGTCCTTTACCGCCGTCATGTTCACGATTGCGGAGGGCGTAGCGCCCAGGCCGTGGCCCAGAAGGCCCGCGCACATGACTGCTGCATCATAGTTCTTGCCGAGGATTGGGAAAACGACAAAGAGGGAAAGGAGCACCAGTACTACCACCTGCGCAGCGACAATTATAAGGACTGGTCCGATCAGGTCAAGCAGCTGATACAGGTTCAGGCTCATCAGCGCCATGGAAAGATACAGGTTCAGCATGACATCACCAGTGCCGTCCACCAGCGAAAATCGGAAATGATACCAGTGGAACTGCTCGTTCAGGTTGCGGACAAGCATAGCGATGAACATTGCACCGACATAGGACGGGAAGCTCATTCCAATCAGCTTGCCAAGCCAGCCGGAAATCTCAGTTCCCAGCGCCATACAAAACAGGATCGCGGTCACGTTCTTCAGGACGTCCAGATTGGTGAGCTTATCGCCGTGTCCTGCGTTGATCTCTTCGACGGAAGTGTCCAGCGTCTCGGAGTTGTCCGGGGTCAGGTGGTTCTTCTCGATCAGCATGCGGGCCACCGGGCCGCCCACCAGGATGCCGAAGATCAGGCCGAAGGTCGCAGCTGCCGCGCCGACGGTGATAGCTGCCGAATAGCCCATCTCGATAAAGGTGGAACCGTAGGAGCCTGCCGCTCCGTGTCCGCCGGTCATGGAGATGGCGCCTGCCAGAAGCGCGTAGGGATACTCAAGGCCTGTGACATTGGCGAGGCCGATGCTGATGCAGTTCTGAATGATCGAGACAATGCCGGCAATCAGCCAGTAGACAATCAGCAGTATGCCGCCTTTCTTCAGCAGGGAAAGGGACGCCCCCAAGCCGACGGTGGTAAAGAACGCCACCATGAACGGACTCTGGAAGGTCGTATCGAACTTGAACGCGAATGCGCCGCTCTGATGTCCGGCAAAGGTGATGAACATGAACAGGAAGCCGCCCACCACAGGAGCCGGAATGCAGTATTTCGAAAGAAAGCTCACCTTCTTCCGGATCCAGAAGCCGATTAGGAGCAGGATAGCGGCCAGCGCCGTCGTCATGACCATCGTACAGCTGATATTCAATGTACCTTCAACAGTTTCAAAAGACATAAGATCCCCCTTTCTGACAGGAGCGGTCTCGGAAACAATTGATGTGCCGGCGTGTTGTTGTAGATGATGTTCACTGCGTTGCAAAGACGCTCCCCACGGCAAGGCTTTACTTGACGCATTTTGACAATGTAGCTCACGCCTACATTACTCGCCAAACCATGAAGGGACGACTGGCAGAGCGCAACGTGACGAATTACGATATGCCTATGGATGGCGAAACCATCGAATACTGATTTTTTGCTACTTTACAATATCCCGATACATCTCCGGCCGCCTGTCGCGAAAAAGTCCCCAGCACAGGCGGTCTTTGGCGTATTGGTCAAGGTCAAACGCAGCGGTCAAAACCTGCTCGTCCGTGCGGCTTGCTTCCGCGATAATCGCCCCGGTATTATCCGTGATAAAGGAAGAACCATAGAAGCTCAGCGACGAGGACTGACCGCCGTTTTCTGCGCAGGGTTCCACGCTCTCTACGCCAATGCGGTTAGCCGCGATTACAGGCACGAGATTGCTGCCCGCATGGCCCTGCATGCAGCGGCGCCAGTGGGGCATGCTGTCGGTTTCGAGAATCGGTTCGGAACCAATCGCCGTGGGATAGAGCAGGATTTCTGCCCCCTGCAGGGCCATGGCGCGGGCAGCTTCAGGGAACCACTGATCCCAGCAAATACCTACGCCCATCTTGCCATAGCGGGTATCCCAAACCTTAAAGCCGGTATTGCCCGGCGTAAAGTAGAATTTTTCCTGATAATAATGGTCATCGGGAATATGTGTCTTGCGATAAACGCCCAAAACCTCACCATCTGCGTCGAGCATGGCAATGCTGTTAAAGAGCCGCGTGCCATCCTTCTCATAGAAACTGATGGGCATAACCACCTTTAATTCCCTGGCAACCTGCTGAAAATGCTGCACCGCCGGATTTTCAGCTGCTGCGGTGGCATAATCATAAAAATCATACTGCCGCTGCTGGCAGAAATAAGGCCGCTCAAAGAGTTCCGGCAGCAAAATAATCTGCGCCCCCTGCTCCGCGGCTTTGCGTACCAGTTGTTCGGCTTTTTTTATATTCTCACTTACACCTGCCGTCATCTGCATTTGAATGGCGGCAACGGTTACTTTGCGCATTATCTCACCTCGTGTCTCTGCATGATGGAAGGAATCTGCTGGGTCAGGCAATGAAAATTGCCGCCGCCCACAATTACGGCTCTGGCTGGCAATGGCACTACCTGACGTTCCGGGAAACATTCCCCCAAGATACGCCGGGCTTCCCTGTCCATTTCATCACCGAACTGCGGCAGAATGACCTTCCCATTGCAGAGGTAAAAATTCACATAGCTGGCCGCCAGCCGTTCCCCCGGCTCCCGCCTGTCCTCACCTTCCTCGAAGGTAAAGCTGTCCGCTTCTTCCGCGGTAATGCAGACAGGCTTCTTGGGGATAGGCAGTTTATGGATGATAAACTTACGCCCCTTGGCGTCCGTAGCCGCCTCCAATACCGCTAAATCCGCCTGACTCAGCGCATACTGCGGGTCAGATTTATCTTCCGTCCAGGCCAGCAGGACTTCACCGGGCTTTACAAAGGCAAAGACATTATCCACATGCTCGTTGGTTTCATCGTTGTAGATGCCCCGTGGCAGCCAGATTATTTTTTCCGCGCCTAGATATTGCAGCAGCTTTGCTTCAATCTGCTCTTTTGACAGGGCAGGATTGCGCCCCTTGGACAGCAGGCAGGCTTCGGTCACAACGACCGTACCTTCACCGTCCACATGGATGGAGCCGCCTTCGAGCACAAAATCACCGGCATCATAGATATCATCTCCAAGAGCCGCGCACATCTTCTCTGCCGCCGTATCATCCCGCGCATAATCCGGGTAAAGGCCGTCAACATCGCCTCCCCATGCATTGAAGCGCCAGTTGATCCCCCGGCGCTGACCTTTGCCGTCAACGACATAGGTCGGCCCCATATCCCGCGCCCAGGCATCGTCCGTGGGAATAGCCAGATAATGGATATGCTCCTGCGGCAGGCCCCCTAGCATTGCTTCCGCCTGCGCGCGGTGCGCTTCATCCACCAGCAGATAAAGCTCCTCCACCGCCGAAATCTCGCGGATAAGTTCTACAAAAATAGGCTGTACATCAGCGCCATTATTTGTCCACGAGCCGGGACGGGTGGGCCAAATCAGGAATGTGCCTGCATGGGGCGCAAACTCGGCGGGCATATAAAAGCCGTCAGCTTTTGGTGTACTATCCTTTATCCTCATGACAATCGTTCCTTAAAGTCCTGATAATCAAATTTTTTGACCAATGTACAGTCACCACTGGCATCCATCTTCAAAATGGAAGGCAGGGCCATGCCATTGAAGGTGTTATTCTTGACCATGGAGTAGATGGCCATATCCTCAAAATAGAGCCTGTCTCCCGGCAGGATTTCCCGATCAAAGGAATAATCCCCGATAATATCGCCCGCCAGACAGGTGCAGGAGGAAAGCCGATAGGTATAGGCTTTCTCCCCGGCCTCGCCGGAATCTTTAAGCGGGGGCCGATAGGGCATTTCTAACACATCAGGCATATGGCAGGCGGCGGATGCGTCAAGAAGCAGGATATTTACGCCATGATTCGTGACTGTATCCAACACTTCCGTAACCAGATAACCTGCATTGAGTGCCACAGCCTCACCCGGCTCCAAGTAGACTTCCAGAGCATATTTTTCTTTGACGCCTTTAATCAGGTCAATGAGTAACTGTCGGTCATAATCCGCCCGCGTGATATGATGGCCGCCGCCCATATTGAGCCAGTGCAGTTTGTCCTGTTGCAGCCAGCGGCCAAACTTCTGCTCTACGGCCTGCAAAGTCTCAGCCAAGGCATCGCTGTTCTGTTCGCAAAGGGTATGAAAGTGCAAGCCGTCCAGCAAAGCCCAAAGCTGTGGTTCAGCTTCTGCCGCCCGGGCAAAATCCTCCGACGTAACGCCTAAGCGCGAACCGGGTGCACAGGGGTCATAGATATCATGTTCCTGCGTCGAGCATTCGGGATTAATGCGCAGGCCAATGCCATGCGCTATGCCCCGCGCCTGCTGAATTTCCTTGACCTTGCCGCCAAAACGGCGCAGCTGGGAAAAGGAATTGAAGATTACATGGTCGCAGATAGCGGCAATCTCCTCGATTTCTTCAGCCCGATAAGCAGGGGAAAACACATGATTCTCCCCCGCCATTTCCTCATGGCCCAAGCGTGCCTCATAAAGGCCGCTGGCCGTTGCTCCATCAAGGTACTTGCCAATCAAGGGATACTCGGCAAACATCGAAAAACATTTCTGCGCCAGCAGGATTTTACAGCCTGCCGCCTCTTTGACCTGCTGCAAAATCCGCAGGTTATTCTCTAAGGCCTGCTCATCCACCACATAGGCGGGCGTGGGCACTTTGTCGATTTTCCTGCTCATGCCTTAGTCCACCAGTACAGGATTTTCTTCGACCTTCCAGGGCAGGCCCCATTTGTTGAGAGCTTCCATATACGGGTCCGGGTCAAACTCGTCCGTGGTGAACACGCCGGGCTTTTTCCACTGGCCCGTGGCGACAAGCATGGCACCAATCATGGCCGGTACGCCCGTCGTGTAGGAGATGGCCTGCGAGCCAACTTCCTTGAAGCATTCCTGATGGTCGCAGACATTGTAAATATAGATAGAGCGTTCCTTGCCGTCCTTCTTGCCCGTAAAGATGCAGCCGATATTCGTCTTGCCCTTCGTGCGCGGGCCAAGGGATGCCGGGTCGGGCAGCAGGGCTTTGAGGAACTGAATCGGCACGATTTCCTGACCGTTGTAGTTGATTGGCGTCGTGGAGAGCATGCCCACATTTTCCAAGCAGCGCATATGGTCAAGATAACTCTGGCCAAAGGTCATAAAGAAGCGGATGCGCTTGACTTCGGGCATATTGCGGCCCAAGGCCTCGATTTCCTCATGGTGCAGGAGATACATATCCTTCTTGCCCACACCTTCGAAGTCGTATTCACGCTTAATGCTCATGGCCGGAATCTCAATCCACTTGCCGTTTTCCATATAGGAGCCGGGGGCAGAAACCTCGCGCAGGTTAATTTCGGGGTTGAAATTCGTGGCAAAGGGATAGCCATGGTCACCGCCGTTGCAGTCGAGGATATCAATGGTATCGATGGTGTCAAAGTAATGTTTCTTGGCATAAGCGGCAAATACGGAGGTTACGCCCGGGTCAAAGCCCGTGCCCAAGAGCGCCGTAAGGCCCGCATTCTTGAATTTATCTTCATAGGCCCACTGCCAGGAATAGTCAAAGTAGGCGGAGAAACCCAAATCCTGGCAGCGTTTTTCATAGATTTTGCGCCATTCCGGGTCTTCCGTATCTTCCGGCTCGTAGTTTGCCGTGTCGATATAATCCACGCCGGCAGCCAGACAGGCATCCATAATGGTCAGGTCCTGATAGGGCAGGGCCACGTTGAGCACGGCATCCGGCTTATATTCTTTAATCAGCTTGGTCAGGGCATCTACATCATCGGCATCAATCTGCGCCGTGGTGATTTTCGTCTTCGTCTGCCCCTGCAGTTTTTCTTTCAGGGCATCGCACTTGGAAACCGTGCGGCTGGCAATCATCAGTTCGTCGAATACCTCATCATTCTGACATACTTTATGGATAGCTACACTGGCTACACCACCGCAGCCGATAATCATTAATCTGCTCATTTTCTTACTTCCTCCTCCGAAAGAATATCCTCGACATATTTGGGCAGCATAAAAGCCCCCTTATGCAGATGGGTCGTATAATACCAGGTTTTGAGTCCGCGCGCGTTCCAGCGCTTGTCATCAAAATCCTTCAAGGGATGATACTTCTTGGATGCAAAGCCAAACATCCAAAGCCCTGCCGGACAGGTCGGAATCCCCGCCTGATAAACGCGGCTCACGGGAAAACTCTGATACGCCTTGCGGTGCATGGCCCGGAAGGCCGCCTCGTCCTCGTCATAGAAGGGGCTGCCATGCTGATAGACCATAATGCCGTCATCATGCAGAGCGCGGTAACAGTTGCCATAGAATTCGCGCGTAAAAAGTCCTTCCGTATGGCCAAAGGGGTCCGTCGAATCGTTGATGATGAGGTCGTACTTATCCCGGCAGCGCCGCAAAAAGCGCAGGCCGTCCATGTTCGTAATCTTCACCCGGTCATCATCAAAGCCCTTGGCCGTCTCGGGGAAAAACTCCCGCGAAACCTCGATAAACATTTCATCCGGCTCCACCACATCGATGGCTTCAATCTCAGGGTATTGCGTCAGGACTTTGGCCACACCGCCGTCACCGCCGCCGATAATCAGCACATTTTTTACCTGCGGATGAACGGCCATCGGCACATGCACCACCATTTCGTTGTAGATGAATTCATCTGCCTCCGAAAAGATAATTTCGCCATCGAGCACAATCATCCTGCCAAATTCCCGCGATTCAAACACATCAATGCGCTGATATTCACTCTGGCGGGAAAAAAGCTGTTTGTCTACCCGCACAGAGGTCTTGACATTTTCCGTATCCATCTGGGAAAACCATATTTCCATGTATTAGCCTCCTTTTGACATGTCAATTTGACTTGTCAAATTTCCGTCAATATGCGCATTTCCCGGCATTCCAAGTCCTGCGTTCCCTGCAGGGAGCAGCCCTTTTCGCGGGCGTATTCGATATAGTCGAGAATCTCCTGCGTAATGCGCTCGCCCGGTGTCAGAATGGGAATTCCCGGCGGATAGCACATCAGCATTTCTCCGGCTACCCGTCCTACGGTTTTCTCCAGAGGCATGCGTTCTCCCTGAGCATAAAAGGCATCCCGCGGGCTCATCACGAGTTCGGGCGCAATGAATTCCCCGCAGTAAAGTTCCTTACGGTTCGCAGCCGCCGAACGGTCCGCAATATCTTCCAAAGCACCCACCAGCCGCTCAATATCGCGAATGCGGTCACCGATGGAAATATAGGCCAGAATATTGCCGATATCGCCGAATTCAATCTGAATATCGTACTCATCGCGCAGCATATCGTAGACTTCAATCCCCGTCATGCCAATCCCCTGGGTGAAAACGGAAAGTTTCGTCACATCAAAATCAAACACGCTGTCCCCATCAATAAGTTCCCGCCCATAGGCGTAATAACCGCCAATCTCGTTGATTTCCGCACGGGCATATTCCGCCATCGAGCTGACTTTTTCAAAGGACTCCTTGCCATGCAGAGCAAGATTGCGGCGGGACAAGTCAAGGCTCGAAATCAGCAGATACGAAGCACTCGTCGTCTGGGTCAGATTGATAATCTGCTGCACATATTCGGCGTCCACGCCCTTGCCGCAGAGCATAATGGAACTCTGCGTCAGGCTGCCGCCGGATTTATGCATGGAAACAGCCGCCAAATCCGCCCCGGCCGCCATGCCCGAAATCGGCAGATTATCGCCAAAATACAGATGGGTACCATGCGCCTCGTCCACGAGCACCTTCATGCCGGCTTTATGGGCAATGTCCACAATGCCCTTAAGGTCGGATGCGATGCCATAATAAGTGGGATTATTGACAAAGATGGCCTTGGCCTTGGGATGCTCGCGGATAGCCCGCTCCACATCCGACAGCGCCATGCCCGTGGCAATGCCAATCTGATGATTGACCCGCACGGGCACATAGACCGGTATGCCGCCGCAGAGCACCAGCGCATTGATTACACTTTTATGTACATTGCGCGGCAAAAGGATTTCCTCCCCCGCCCGCACCGTCGCGAGCACCATCGCCTGTACCGCTGAGGTAGTGCCATGCACCATAAAGAAAGCATGTTGGGCGCCAAAGGCATCGGCAGTCAGTTCCTCTGCTTCCTTGATTACCGAAACCGGATGACTCAAATTATCCAGCATCTTCATGGAATTGACATCGACGCCCACGCATTTTTCGCCCAGAAAATCCACGAGTTCCGGGTTGCCCCGTCCCCGCTTATGCCCGGGCACATCAAAGGGCACAACGCGCCGCTTGCGCAATTCTAACATTGCTTCGTATACAGGGGCCGTATGTTGACTGATTCTATCCATTTTCCCCTCCCAGATAAAGATTCCGACAATTGTCACTAATGTCGTTACTCTTAAAATTTTACAGGTTCTACGAAGATTAAGCAAGTAAAATTATTTTATGGATTATAAGAATTGGATTGCTATTTGCTACAGCTCAGTTTAGGGCGGAGATGAGAATATACAAAAACCGTTTGGACAAAGTTTCTTCTTCCAAACGGTTCGTATGTTAGGCAAAAGCAGATAGACAATTATGTTTTCAATGAACCTGCGGCGTCTGTACCGGCACGGCCGCCGTGTTGCCATGGAATTTCAACGCCGTGGCAATCAAAAGGTTCAGCACAAAGCAGGCGCCGAAGAAGTACAAGGTATCTGCATAACTATGGGTGTGTTCCCAAAACCAGGCTACAATGGTCGGCCCCACGACACCAGCTACGCCCCAGGCCGTGAGCACACGGCCGTGGATGGCGCTGAGTTCTTTCGTGCCAAAGATATCGGAAAGATACGCCGGCATGCAGGAAAAGCCGCCGCCATAGCAGCTGATAATCAGAAACACCAGCATCTGGAACAACATAGCATCACGGGTGCCTGCCAGCAGCCAGAACGCGGCTGTTTCCAGCGCAAAGAACACCATATAGGTAAGCCCGCGCCCCAGATAATCCGAAAGGGTTGACCAAAGGATGCGGCCGCCGCCATTTAAGAGTCCGATAATGCCCACCATGGAAGCGGCCTGTGCCGCATCCATGCCCGTGACCTGCTGGGCCATCGGCGAAGCCACCGCCAACAGGCCAATGCCGCAGGTGATGTTGACAAAGAATATCCACCAAAGGGCACCAAACTGCCAGGTCTTAATGGCTTCTGCCGCCGTTGCACCATGCTGCAGTTTCTTGACTGCAGCACTGCCCTCCGGCAGTACCGGCGGCTGCAGATACATGGCCGACGCACCAATCAGCACCATATAGACCGTGCCCAAAATCAGGAAATTTTCCACCAAGCCGAAGCGAGCCGTCAGATACTGCATCACCGGCCCGGCAAGCAAGGCCGCAAAGCCAAACCCCATAATGGCCAGCCCCGTGGCAAAACCGCGATGATTGGGGAAATACTTAACCAAAGTCGATACCGGCGTAATGTAGCCCACGCCCAAACCGATGCCGCCAATCACACCATAGAAAAGATAGAGCAGCGGCAGGCTATGCAGATAAAAAGCCAGCGCCGTACCGAACATCCCTGTACCAAAGAAAGCCATGGATAAAAGACCGCTTTTCTTCGGGCCATGTTTTTCCACAAACCGCCCCAAGAAACCTGCGGACATGCCCAAAAACAGAATAGCCAAAGAAAACGTCCAAGTCGTCTCCGACAGGCTAAAGCCCATCTCCGCCATAATCGGACGGGTCAAAACACTCCAGGCATAGACGCTGCCGATGGAAATATGAATTCCCACTGCAGCCAGAGCAATCAGCCAACGATTCCGCATGAAAACCATCCTTTCTGCTGTATAAACAGCAACCGAAAAGAGATTTTTCCCAGCGGGCAAAACAAAAACCGCCTGGACAAAATCTCTGCCCAGACGGTCGGCTTATCTTAACCATACAGTGCATGTGGTCATTTCCACTTATCCGTCAGCCCTGCATGGCCTGTTTACTTTTGCAATTAGTATATCAGCATCCATAGGATTATGTCAATGGATTTTCTTCTCTTGTCAAAGCGACTGTATAATTGGGAACTATCAGCAAACAAGTAAGCACTACGTAAAACCATATTTTTTCATGACATGCCCCTTCTTGCTATTCGACCTACTGGCTTTTAAAACAACGATCTAATAATCGACCCAGCAAAATGCAAACTCTTTCACCCCAGGCCACGACCACCACGATAACGACCGACCCAATTACCAGCATTTGCTCCAGATGCGCAAGCTCCATCTTCTGCTCTGGTGTTAGCTTCAATAACATACTGCCCCATTCCAGTCTCCACAGTCCCATACTGTTCACATAGACAAACAAAAGATACTCCAAGACCAGAATCACTACGAGTTTCTTTAGAACAGACACGGCTTTTCCTCCTTTTCCTCTTTCCCCTTTGACAGACCAAACAGGAAATGAGTCACAAAAGCAGGGATACTGCCATCATAGCCAAGATAAAGCAAATCCCGCACGTATTGTACCATATTTTTCGAACAACTTCCACTATTCGCCCATCAGGGCCGCGCCGCCATCTCCTCCACCACCTGATAGAGATAGCCCAGGGCGGAATGCATTTTTTCCAAGGACAAGTCCACGCCATAGCGCTGTTCAAGCTGGCCTATCCCCTGCTCCATGCCGCTCGCTTGTTTCTTGTCCTGCAAATCGGCAAACGAGAGCTGGCGGATATAGTCCTTGCTGAGATTCTGCATGCCCAGACCTATGAGGCGCACCGGCTGGCGCTTTACCTTTCGCAGCAGCTCGACCGCAATTTTGTAAATCTCATAGCCGTCATCGGTACTTTCACAGCCCTGAGAACGGGTAATGGACTTCATATCCCCATAGGTAATCTTGAGCGTTACCGTCCGGCCGTAAAGTCCCCGCTTCTTGAGCCGCTCGTCCACATTGCGGGCCAGAATCAGCAGCACATCCTGCAAAAAGGCGAAATTCCGTTGGTCCTTCTGAAAGGTCATTTCCCGGCTCAATGACTTGGCATCGGCGGCATCATAATGAACCACCGGCCGTTCATCCATGCCTAACGCAGAATTGAGGATAAAGCTGCCGTGTTTTGGCCCCAACATTTCCAGCACCTGTTTGGACTTGGCGATGATGTCTTTGACCTTATAAATGCCATAGCCATTTAATTTTTCTGCCGTGCGCCTGCCAATGCCAAAAATCACACGGATATCCCGCTCGCTAATCAGCTTGCAATACGACTCCCGGTCAGGAATCACAAAAAAGCCGTCCGGCTTCTTCTCCTCACTGGCAATCTTCGCCGCCGACTTGGAATAGCCGATACCCACAGAGCAGGTCAGTCCCGTCTCGGCTTTTACCCGGGCTTTTATCAAGAGGCCCAATTCCTCGGGACTATGAAAATTCCTTACCGAGCGGGTTACATCCAGATAACCTTCATCACAGGCAATATACTCCGTGACATCTGCGTAGGTTTCCCAGATGTGATGAAGTTCGCCGGATATTCGGCGGTATTTTTCATAGTCGCCGTGCATAAAGACCGCCTGCGGACAAAGCCGATAGGCCTCCTTGATATTCATAGCCGAGTGGACGCCATACTTTCGGGCAATGTAATTGCAAGTGGAGACAACGCCACGCTCATGGGGCTTGGCGCCGATAACAACCGGTCGGTTTTTCAGTTGGGGATTGTCCCGGATTTCCACAGAAGCAAAAAATGCATCCATATCCACATGTATGATGACCCGCTTCATAATGTCCTCTTTCTGTGCGCGTAAGTAACTTACACAAAGTGTAACACAAAGACAGGATTCAGGCAAGGATAATAAAGCGGATTATTAAAGACAGCATGTTATTCCTTTGAAAAAAATTTTTATCAGCGGCAGGAAAATCAAAAGATTGTGAAGAATTCTACATTTAGAAGCGTTTAGTATCGTCATAATAAAGGAGGAATTTATGATGAAACTCTGGCACACTCTTCGCGCACTTGCTTTGGCGGCTGTTCTGCTTGTCGGCATTTCGGTTGCCAATGCACCATCTGCTGATGCAAAGACTCTTACCCTTGTCAACAATACCGGCTATGATATCGTCGTATTGAACTGCGTTCCCACCAATGCGACTACCTGGTGGGAAGATGTTCTCGGCAACGATATTTGGGCCAACGGAACGAGCGTCACCATCGACTTCGAAAAATGGGCGCTGAAAGACAAATGGGATTTCAAGGCTCATTACAGCGATGGCTACAGTGATGAATGGTACGGCGTCAATGTTCGCAACGTGAATAAGATTGTTCTGAGGAAGAACGGGATCAATGATTACTATTGATTCCCTTTCGTAAGGAACAACAAGCAGGCAGAAAAGCGGGGCTATGCATAAGTGAGAAGGCACTTATGCATAGCCCCGCTTAGTTCGTGATAAAGGTATCCAGTTCATACGTTGTCAGGGGCGAACGGAGAGTAATTTTTCTGTTTTCCGCTAAACGACCCCCTCGCAAAAGAAAGATGTCCAGTTACCTGCGCCGGGCAGGCCAACGGCGCTGCTTTCAGCGTATTTGCTTAGTTGCTTCCTACAGGGGCCGGCCTTCACTTCGTTCAGGCAGTCGCTCCCTACAGAAAAATCACTCCCCGTCCGCCCCAAACTACAGATTATGCAATCGGCGAGAACTCGTTGCTCCCGTTACAAGAACATCGATGTACTTGCCCCTTGTCACTGCGAAAATGCCAACTTATACGGACATTGCTTAGGGCGAAGGTGGTGATGCTTTTCGCCGTGGAACGACTGTCCGAACGCAGTGAGGACTGGCCCACCAACGGCATATACTAAATACTGCGCTGAACATACGCGCCGCCGGTCTTGCCCGGCGCAGGTAACTAAAAAGCCCATACATTGCTTGTGGGTCATTCAGTGCAACGGCGAAAAGTATTACCACCTCCGCCCCACTGAGCTGTAACCGATTGCATTAAGCTCGCATGGTCACCGCAGCCTCATTACCCCGTACTGCACTTTGCTGTACCTGCCGCCTGCCCGTTCCGTAAAACCCAGCCGGGCAAATTCGCGGCTCTTGCTGGATTCTTTGAGCACTACGCGGTGCCTTGCTACTCTGCGGGCTTCGGCGATTGTTTCTAAGGTCAGCGGATTTTTGTTGGCCACGGGGCGCAAAGGCGCAATATTTTTGCTCTCGGCAAAGGGATGGCGGAACATGGGGTCAAAGTAGATGACATCCACGGAATTATCCGGCTGGGCTTTGAGATAATCATAAGCCTCGGTGCAGACAGTTTTCACCCGGCGCATGGCGGCAATCACCGTGTCGGTGTCATTGGTGTAGTTAGCCAAACCATAGCCCACCACCGCTTCAATGAGCGGCTGGGATTCAAGGCCCGTAACACTGCCGCTGTCGCCGACCACGGAGCTTGCCACAATGGCATCGGCACCAAAGCCCAAAGTGCAGTCGAGCACATCCATGCCTGGTTTTAAGTCCATGGCTTCGGCCATGCGGTCGCCATCTCCGAAGCGCAGGTTCTTCAAGCGCAGATGGGCCATATTGGGATGAAAGAAAAGTTCTGCTTCCGGTGTCACTAAAGTCAGCAGGCCCTTTTTCGCCACGAGGGCAAACTTGGCATCATAGCTTTGACACAGGTCAGGGATAGCTTCCCTGCCGCGCTCGGCATAGGGAATCCCGAGCCTTTCCGCCATCTCCCGCGCCAGTTTTTCACTGGGCCGGTTCCATTTGCGGCCGGTGGTGGCAATGGCCTGCAATTTATTTTCGTTCAATATCTATCCACACTTTCTCAAAAGCCAAAGCCTGTCCGCTTGAACATCTTGGCTAAATCTTCACTGCTGAATTTCAAAATCGTCGGGCGTCCATGGGGACAGGTATAGGGAAAGGCCGTTGTAGAAAGCTCATCGAGCAAAATCTCCATCTGCCGCATATTGAGTTCCTCGCCCGCTTTAATCGCCGCCCGGCAGGCAGTTGTTGCCAGACACGCCTGGCGGATTTCCTTGGCTGTTGTCTCGTGCATATTGCCCAAATCCGTCAGGATTTCCCGGATAATATCCTCGGCCTCATTTACCGGCACATCAGCAGGCACTTCCATCAGGCGGTAGTCAAAATCTCCCGCCGCCTCCATGTGAAAACCGAGTTTGGCAAAGAGTTCCTTGTTGTCCTCCACCAAGGCAGCTTCTTTGCGGTCAAAGGTCAGAAGCTGATGCACCAAAAGCTGCTGGGAGGGAATGCCATCGGCCATAGCCGAAAGCTTATCAAAGAGGATGCGCTCATGGGCGGCATGCTGGTCGATGATATATAGCCCTTTCAAATCCTGCGCGATGATATAGGTTAAATCCACCTGCCCAATGGGAATCATGCGCCCCGTATTTTCCACAGGCTGCTCCGCAGTTGACGGGTCAGCAGTTGACAAGTCAATTTTTGACGGGTCATTTGACATGTCAGAATTTGACTGGTCCATATTTTGACCATCTGCCACCTCGTCATGGCGCTCGGCCTGCTGATAATGCACCTGCCGTTCCTGCTGCAGCTTTGCCTGTGCTTCGGCAAAGCTTACCGCAGGCTTCACTGCCGGGCGGCTGACCGCTTCATAAATGGTTTTAGGCTGATAGCTGCCGGAATGCACCGGAGCAGCAGGCGCTGCAGGTGCCGGGGAACTGGCGGGCACAAACTGCATGGGCTCCATGCTGTATTCCACTTTGGGCTTTTCCACGACCGCCGCCACTTCCGTCAAATTGCCAGAGCTTGGACGGATGGCATCTAAGACCGCCTTATAGACAGCCTTAAAGATACGGCTCTCGTCCTCGAACTTCATTTCGCTTTTCTGCGGATGGACGTTGACATCAATCGTGCGCTGGGGCACTTCGATTTTGAGCACCGTGAAGGGAAAACCGCTTTTCGGAATCAGCGAGCGGTAGGCGTTGTCAATCGCCTTGGCAATGGCGCGGTTCTGAATGATACGACCATTGACGATAAAAGTCTGCCAAGTGCGGGAACTTTTGAGCATCGAGGGCTTGGTGATAAAGCCCGAAATTTTCAGGTCTTCATCCTCCAAGTTAAGGGTCAGCAAAGAGTCTGCCACCTGCCCGCCGTAAATGGCCTGTACGGTATCAAAGAGATTACCATTGCCCGGCGTCACCACCGAGGTCTTATTGTTGTTGATAAACTGAAAGGCAATATCGGGACGGGACAATGCCAACTTGATGATGAAATCGTTGATTTTGCCGCCCTCGGTATGGTTGGTCTTGAGGAACTTCTTGCGGGCGGGCGTGTTGAAGAACAAATCTTCCACCTTGATGCTCGTACCCACATTGCAGCCCATTTCGATAATATCCGGCGCCTTGCCGCCACTGATTTCCACCTTCGTGCCCAAATCACTGCCCGGCTCACGCGTCAGCATGGTAAAACGGGACACGGAAGCAATCGTCGGCAGGGCCTCACCACGGAAGCCCATGGTAGAAATGCTGTTGAGGTCCGACACTTCCTGAATCTTGCTCGTAGCGTGGCGCAGGATGGCCACAGAGGCATCTTCTTTACTCATGCCCTTGCCGTTATCCGTCACCCGCATAAAGGATGTGCCGCCTGCCATGATTTCCACTTCGATGCGGGTCGCCCCCGCATCCATGGCGTTTTCGATGAGTTCTTTAATTACCGATGCCGGACGCTCCACCACTTCGCCGGCGGCGATTTTGTTGATGGTATTATCGTCAAGCACATGAATCTTCGTCATACGCGACCTGCCTCCCTTTTCGCCTGCTCCTGCAGTTTATAGAGTTCATTCATGGCCTCGAGTGGGGTCATGGTCATTACATCGAGCGCGAGCAGCTTGTCGCTCAGGCTGTTTGCAAAGAGCGAGCCCATCATATCCATGGAAGCCGGAGCCTGCTTGTCTGCCGGCTTGGCATTTTCCGCTGCGGGCACAGCGGTGGCCGCTTCCGATTCCAATTCGGCGAGAATATCTTCCGCCCGCTTGGTCACGCTCTTAGGCAGCCCTGCGAGCCGCGCCACATGGATACCATAGGACTTATCTGCCGCCCCGGGCACAATGCGCCGCAGGAAGGCCACCTGTGTGCCGCGCTCCTTTACGGCTACGCAGTAATTCTTCACGATATCGTCTTCCAAATCCGTGAGTTCATGGTAATGCGTCGCAAAGAGGGTCTTAGCATGAACCTTCTGCTCGATATGTTCAATCACGGCGCGGGCAATGCTCATGCCGTCAAAGGTACTCGTGCCGCGGCCGATTTCGTCGAGAATCACCAGGCTGTTCTTGGTAGCGTATTTGAGAATCTGCGCCACCTCATTCATTTCCACCATAAAGGTACTCTGGCCGCTGACGAGGTCATCGCTGGCGCCGATACGGGTAAAGATTCTATCCACCGGCGAAATCGTTGCCTCGCGGGCGGGAATAAAGCTGCCAATCTGCGCCATCAGCGTAAGGAGCGCCGTCTGCCGCATATAGGTGGATTTACCCGCCATATTGGGGCCGGTAATCAGCATGATTTCACAGCTGCTATGGTTGAGTTTCGTGTCATTGGGCACAAAGAGGTCACGGGTCAAGATGCGTTCCACCAGCGGGTGACGGCCGTCCTTGATATCAATTTCGCCGTTATTTGCCATACGGGGCCGCACATAGTTATAGGCGACGGCAGCTTCGGCCAGACTCGTGAGCACATCGACAATGGCGATTTCATGGGCCGTGCTCTGAATTTCCGTCAGGCGGCTCTTGATGACCTCGCGCACTTCGGTGAAGAGATTGTACTCAATGCTGACAATCTTTTCCTGTGCGCCGAGAATCTTGGTTTCAAACTCCTTGAGTTCTTCCGTGATATAACGCTCGGCGTTGGCCAAGGTCTGCTTGCGGATATATCTATCCGGCACCAAATCCGCGCCGCTATGGCGCACTTCGATATAGTAACCAAAGACCTTGTTATAGCCGATTTTGAGCGACTTAATGCCCGTCGCTTCCTTCTCGCGCTCCTCGATTTCCTGCAGCATGGACTTGCTGTCATGGGCAATGCGGCGGTATTCGTCGAGGTCTGCATTGTAACCGTCCTTGATGATGCCACCATCCCGCAGGGAAATGCCTGGTTCCTCCACAATCGAACGCTGGAGTAAATCCACCAAATCGTCAAACACATGGATATTTTGCTGACAGTTCATCAGGACATTGGCCTGCACACCGGCCATCTTGTTTTTGATGGCCGGCAGACTCATCAGCGAAATCTTCAGGGCAATCAAATCGCGGGCGTTAGCCGTACCCACCTCAATGCGGGTCAGCAGACGCTCAAAGTCGTGAATATCCTTGCAGGCTTCCCTAAGCCCCCCGCGCAGGGCAAAGTCCTTCGTGAGTTCTTCCACCGCATCCAAGCGCTGATTGATGGGCAGGATGTTTAAGAGCGGATATTCGAGCCATTTTTTCAGGAGACGGCTGCCCATGGCCGTGTTGGTAAAGTCGAGCACATCAAGCAGGGTATCCTTCTTGCCCCCGTCCCGCAGATTGCGCGTGATTTCGAGGTTCCGCAGGGTATAAGTGTCAATGATGAGATTTTCCGAAGCATCGAGAAAGCTCAGCTGATTAAGGTGCGTCAAATCCGTCATCACCGTGTCATGAAGATAATCCAAAAGGGTTGCCACAGCTTCTTTCGCACCTTCATCGGAAGGCCGCATATCAGAGGCAAAATGCTCGATAATCCTGTCTTCCACCGCCGGAGAGATTTCCTCAATCATGGTATAGGAGGTTGCGGGCAGACGCAAATCCGTAAATTCCTTGAGGCTTGCCATAAAGGAGGGCTTGCCCACCACCAGAAGCTCCGGCATAGCCAGACGATAGAGCTCATCATAGAGCATCTGCTCCCGGCTGCCGCCGCCATAGATGCCATAGAAACATTCACCGGTGGAAATATCGGCGCCCGCTAAGATAATCTGCTCCGCCCGCTCATAAACCAGCGCAATATAGTTGTTAGCCGAATCCTTGAGCGCAGATTCAGACAGTACCGTACCCGGTGTAATAACCTTGATGATTTCACGCTTAGTCAGCCCCTTGGCCTTGGGGTCGCCAATCTGCTCGGCAATGGCCACCTTGTAGCCGCGGCTCACGAGTTTATTGATATAGCCTTCGGCCGCATGATAGGGCACACCGCACATGGGCGCCTTATCCGTATTGCCGTTGCGGCTTGTAAGCGTCAGGCTCAGTTCCTTGGACACAATCCGCGCATCATCAAAGAACATTTCGTAAAAATCACCCAAACGGAAAAAGAGAATGGCCTCGGGATGCTGTTCCTTGGTGGCCAGATATTGCTGCATCATGGGTGTTAATTCCATGTAAGCACTGCACCTCCACTAAAATCGATAAAATAACGGCAGAAGCTCCCTCGCCTGAGGGAGCTCTCCTAATCTATATTACACACGAATTCCTTTTAACACCCAGGTCTGCGGGTGCGTAATCTTCACGTTTACAAAATCACCGGGCTGCTCATCCTGATGATTGAAAAGCACGATTTTATTCGTTCGCGTATGCCCAGTCCAGACAGATTCATCATTCTTGCTAGGGCCTTCGACCATCACTTCCATAACCGCATCGAGTAAAGCCTGATTCTTCTCGAGGCTTATCTGATTCTGCACGGCCATCAAAGCATTGAGCCGTTCCTTCTTCACATCATCCGCCACTTGATTATCCATCGTGGCCGCCGGCGTGCCGCTGCGCTTGGAGTAGATAAAGGTATAGGCCGAATCATAGCGGATTTCCTTTAAGAAGTCCAGCATCTGCGCAAAGTCCTCTTCCGTTTCGCCCGGGAAGCCCACAATAAGGTCCGTTGTAAGTGATGCTTGCGGCAGGCGGGCGCGAATTTTGCGCACGAGTTCCTTATAGCTTTCCACCGTATAAACACGGTTCATGGCCTTCAGCAGATGGTTGCTGCCATACTGCACCGGCAGATGAATATGCTCGCAAAGGTGCTCGCCCGTGGCAATGGCCTCAATCACTTCGTCGCTCAAATCCTTGGGATGGGAGGTCATAAAGCGCACCCGCTTGATGCCTTCCACCTTGTCCACCATCTTTAAGAGTTCGGCAAAGGTCGCAAGCTTATGGTCCTTGCCATAGGAGTTGACGTTCTGCCCTAAAAGGGTGACTTCCTTATAGCCCTGCGCCACAGCCTGCTCGACTTCCTTCACCACATCTTCGGGACGGCGGCTGCGCTCACGGCCGCGCACATAGGGCACAATGCAGTAGGTGCAAAAGTTGTTGCAGCCATACATGATGGGAATCCAGGCCGAGAGCTTGCCATCACGGGCCACGCGGTGGTCTTCGGCGATAGCCGGTGCCGTCTTGGCATCCAGTTCCGTATTGACCACATGACCGTGTTCGCGTTCAATTTCCTGCACAACCGCGTTGAGTTCATGCACCTTGCCCGTACCGAGCACGAAGTCGATATGCGGTGCCCGCTTGATGAGCTTATCGCTTTCTTTCTGGGCCATGCAGCCGGTGATACCAAAAATCAGTTGCGGATTCTTGCGCTTGATATTCTTGATTTCCCCGATTTTGCCATAGACCTTATCCTCGGCCGTTTCGCGTACGGCACAGGTATTGATGATGAGAAGGTCCGCTTCTTCCAGCGGCGCATCATCGGCGAGGCGCTCATAGCCGATATCGGCCAGCTGCCCTGCCATACGTTCGGCATCGGCCACGTTCATCTGACAGCCATAAACTAAAAATTTGACATAGCGCTGGGCTTTGCCATTTATTATCTTCATACTTCTATGTTCATTCCTTTTGCAAAATATAACTCGATATATTATTGTAGCAAAAGCAGGTCAATTTGTCCATGGAGGATTTGACCCTCTATTTCCGCAATGCTATAATAGATTTTATTCTATTCTTGCAAATTTTAAGGAGCTATAACTATGAGTCTTGACGGCTTTTCCATGCGCCCTTTGGTTCAGGAGCTCAACAACGCCCTGGCCGGTGGCCGCATTGACAAGATAACCCAGCCCAACAAGCAGTCCATCGTGCTGTCCATCCGTCAGCCGGGACACAATCAGCAGCTGCATATCAGCATCAATTCCCAAAATCCTGCCGCCCATCTCATGGCTAAGACTTTGGAAAATCCGCCGGAACCGCCGGTGTTCTGCATGGTGCTCAGAAAACAGCTCGAAACGGGCCGCATTGCCGGTTTCCGCCAGCACGGCCTCGACCGCATTATTCTGATGGATGTGGACTCCATCGCCGCCGGTGGACGGATTGTCACCAAGACACTGGTCATGGAGCTTATGGGCAAGTACAGCAACATCATCCTCGTTCAGGACGGCACCATCATCGACGCCCTGCGCAAAATCGGCACCAACAGCAGCCGGGTGCGCACGGTGCTGCCCGGTGATAACTATGAACTCCCGCCGGGACAGGACAAGCTGGACTTATTCACGAGTCCCCTGCCGGAGGTTATGGAGCGCATTCGCAACACCGACAGCGAGGAACGGCTTGACAAGGCCATCTTAGGCGCCTGCATGGGCTTTGGCCCGGTTTCTGCCAAGGAAACCTGCTTCGGTGCAGGGCTTGCGCCGAGCACCCGCCTGCACGAGCTCGAAGATGTGGACTATGAGGCCCTGTCTGCGGCTTTAGCCGAAATCCGGGATGCCGCCCAGGAGGAACATCCCCAGCCCGTCATCCTGATGGACCAGAACCAGAAAATTCTCGCCATGGCCTCCTTCCCCCTGCACTATCTGCCGCAGGCCGTCACGCTCGCTTTTCCCACTGTCAGCGCCATGCTCGAAAAGGCCAGTGCCCTCTCCGGCAGCTATGTCCTGCCAGACAAGGACCGCTTCAAGAAGCTCGTGAAGAATGAACTGCACCGGGCCGAAAACAAACTCGTGAAACTGGATGAAGAAATCGCCGCCGCCGAAAATGCCGAGGAATACAAAATCCGTGGCGATAACCTCATGACCTATCAGTATCAGTACAAGGACCACGAGGATGCCGCCATCACGGTAACCAACATTTACAGCGAAACTGGCGAGGAAATCACCATTCCGCTCGACCAGCGCTTCACCATCATTCAGAACATGCAGCTCTGCTACAAGAAGTACGATAAGCTCAAGCGGGCGCAGGAACTCTTGCAGGTACAGCGTCAGGAATGTGAGGCGGCCATCACCTATTTGGAGAGCATTGAAGCCTCGCTGCTGGCCTCCTCCAGCCTCGGCGAAATCGCCGAAATCCACAATGAACTCGTGGAAGGCGGCTACCTGCGGGAAAAGCTCAAGCGCAAGAACAACGATAAGCCCTCCCATCCCTTCCGCTTCACCGCTCCGGACGGCATGCAGATTCTCGTGGGCAAGAACAACTACCAGAACGACAAGCTCACCTGCAAGACGGCCAGCTTTAACGACACCTGGTTCCATACGCAGAACATCCCCGGCTCCCATGTCATTCTGCGCAATGGCGGGGAAGAAATCAGCGAAGATACCCTGCTGCTCACCGCCCAGATAGCCGCGCATTTCAGCAAGGCACAGGGTTCTTCCAAAGTTCCCGTGGACTACACGGAAATCCGCTACGTCAAAAAGCCATCCGGCAGCAAGCCCGGCTTCGTCATTTTCACCAATCAAAAAACCCTGTACATCACACCGGACGAGCAGGAGCTGGCGCCGATTTTAGCACAGGATTCTCAATAATCTCTAATAAAATGTCCCCGGAAAAAAGGATTTTTCCGGGGACATCGCGAATAATACATCTTAGGTTACCAATCAATGTGCGCTTAAGGGGCTCCCCCTTTATGCAGTTAGTTTCCTCAAGCGCAGGCGTTCCCCTTCTGCAAGCGATGTGGCATTGCCACATCGCCTTTTTTATGCGCAATTAGCGGGCAAAGCGGGATTTTAGCAGCAAGGTCACAAAGAAAATCAACGCAGACAGCACCACAATGGTAGCACCAGCAGCCATATTGCAGTAATAGGCCAATAAAAGGCCGCTGATGCCGGCCGTCAGGGCAATGGCCACCGACAGGAGCTGATAGCTTTTCACCGTATTGGTCACATTGCGGGCCGCTGCCGCAGGCAAGACCAGCAGGGCATTGATAATCAGAATGCCCACCCACTGGATGCTCACGGAAACCACCACGGCCAACAGTGCCGCAAAGAGGCTCTCGACCCAGAAGGTGCTGATACCCCGGCTGCGGGCAAAAGCGGAATTAATGGAGAGCACCAGCAGGCGGTTAAAGAGTACCGCCCAGCCAAGGAGTACGACCGCCACCACCACGAGCAGCCCCTGCAAGTCCTCCACGGTGATGCTCAGCACATCACCAATCAAAAAGGAAGAAAACTTATTAAAGCCCCCGCCACGGCTCATAATCATAAGGCCCAAGGCAATGGCTGTGGAAGAAAAGACGCCGATAATGGTATCCGTGGAAGCTGTGCTCTTGTTCTTGATATAGGTGATGAACACCGCAAAGGCCACGGAAAAAATAATCAGGGAAAACAACGGCGACACCGAACCGAGCAGCACGCCGATGGCAATACCGGTAAAGGCCCCATGGCCCAAAGAATCGGAAAAGAAGGCCATGCGATTTGAAACCACCATGGTACTCAACAGGCCAAAGAGCGGCGTAATGCACAAAATAGCCAGAAAGGCGTGCTTCATAAAGGTATAGGCCGCCCAATCAAAGGGCAAGAGCGTATCCATCAGACTGTAAATCATTTCCATCATTTATCCGCCTCCTGGTTAAAACCTGCCAGCAGGCCAAAAATCTGCCGCGTCCGCGCATCGGCAAAGACCTCCTCCGGCGTGCCGCTGTTGACAATACCCTTGTTCAGCAGCACGACCTGGTCGGCGTGTTTGGCCACCATATTGAGGTCATGGGAGATGAGCAGGATAGCCATGTCCTCCTGCTCCCGCAGTTCCGCCAGTATCTCATAGAAAAGTTCCAGACCATTCTGGTCCACGCCGGACACCGGCTCATCAAGCAGCAGCAAATCCGGCAGCGGGTCGAGGGCCAAAGCCAGCAGCACCCGCTGCAATTCCCCGCCGGACAGGGCTCCTAAGCGGCGGTCAATCAGATGCTCCGCCCGAACTCTGGCCAGATTCTTGAGCACGCGGGGACGCAGTTTCCGGCCCGAGGTCAGCCACACGGGCTTATCCGTCAGACAGGCCAGAAAGATATCCATGACGCTGATGGGGGCGCTCACATCAAAATTCAGATACTGGGGCACATAGCCGATAATCGGCTGTCCTGTGCGCCGCCCATCAGCCGCCGCATAATGGAGATTTCCCCTATGGGGAATCTCCCCCAAGATGGCCTTAAGCAAGGTGCTCTTGCCGGCACCGTTGGGGCCAATCAAAGCCGTCAGCTGGCCGCAATGCAGATGCAGATTCACATCCTCAAAAATGGTCAGGCTGCCCACCTTGACACTGAAATTTTCGATTTTCGTGCAGCAGAGCTTGGCACAGTCGCTGCATGAACTTGCTTTATGGTGCATGATATTTCGAAACACTTTTATCGCTCCATTAACATAATCTTCTCCGGCGGGAAATAGAGATAGAGTACCGCCGGTTCCTTGAGGCGGCGCCATTCATCCTTGGAAAGCTCCCAGCGCAAAGGGCGCGCCTCGGTTCCCTGACGCCGCAGCATCACAAGATAGGAAAACACATCTTCGACCACATTGACCACATCCATCGCAAAGGTATTTTCCTGCATCTTCGGCTTAACTTCCATAAAATGGGCTCGGATTGCGGCGTAGCGGACATTTTCCGGCACCTGACCTAGCACCTGCAGTTCCATCTGCCAGTCCTCCGCATAAATTCTATCCGCTGCCAGCCTGCGCGCTGCCGATACATTCTTGCAGCCCGTAAGGAGAGTTGCCGCTAAAGTGTCCGGACTTTGGAACAGCCCCTGCTTGGTATGCACCGCCTCCATCTTTCCCTGATTGATGACGGCAATTCTATTAGCCAGGCGATAGACCTCTCCGCGGTCATGGGACACCAATAGTGCCGCGCCATGGTAGTCCTGCAGTACAGCCGTAAGTTCTAATTCCAGCTGCCATTTCAGATAGCTATCCAGCGCTGAAAAGGGCTCATCGAGCAGCAACAGTTCATTGTCCGCCGCCAAAATTCTGGCCAGGGCTGCCCGCTGCTGCTGCCCTCCAGAAAGCTCATGAGGATAAGTTCCCGCAAGGGCCTCCAGCTTAAACCGGGCCAGATTCTCTGCCGTCCTGCGCTGTTTTTCCGCGCGGCTGCCGCCAGCCACAAAGGCGATATTTTCCGCAACCGTCATATTGGGAAAGAGCGCATAATTCTGGAAGAGATAGCCCACCTTACGCTGCTGTGGTTTTAAGTTTATGCCCGCTTCGCTGTCGTAGAGTACGCGGCCGTTGAGCACAATCCTGCCCTTGTCCGGTTTTTCCAAGCCCGCAATACATTTGAGCGTCATGCTCTTGCCGCAGCCCGAAGCCCCCAATAGGGCTAACACCTCATCGCGCAAGGAAAAATCGACCTGCAGGGTGAAATTGCGCAGCTGTTTTTCGATATTCACCGTCAGCTCCATAAGGCCCCTCCCTTCGTCTGCCGGGCCAGCCACCAGTTCAGGAGCAGGACAAAAAACAGCGAAAAGGCCACGATAATCACAGCCCACTGTCCGGCCAAATCGTAATCATTGGCCTGCACAGCAGCATAAATGGCCGTGCTCATGGTCTGCGTGACCCCGGGGATATTCCCCGCGAACATGATGGTCGCACCAAATTCCCCTAATGCCCGGGTAAAGGAGAGCACCAGACCGGCCAGAATTCCGCCCCGGGCATTGGGCAGCAGGATATGCCAGAAGATGCGCCAATCAGACACGCCAAGTGTGCGGGCCGCACTGATGATATTGGGGTCGAGCTGTTCAAACGCACCTCTGGCCGTGCGGTACATCAGCGGCAAAGACACCACGATGGCCGCAATAACCGCCGCCTTCCAGGTAAAGACCAGATTGATATCGAACTGCAATAAAAATTTTCCTATGACACTGCGCTTGCCTAGCAGCAGCAACAGGAAAAAGCCTACCACGGTAGGCGGCAGCACCATAGGCAACGTAATAACGGCATCAGCCAGCCCCTGAAAGCGGCGCATACGCACCACCAGCAGGGCCAGACCAATGCCGAGAAAGAACGTTGCCACCGTTGCCGCCCCTGCCGTCTGCAAGGTGATAATCAGCGGTGACCATTCCATTTATTTTACCTCAAACCCATATTTTGCAAATAACTTCTTATTGTCATCATTGCCCACAAAGTTCAAAAAATCTTTGGCTTCCTCCGGATGCTTGCTGTCCTTCAGCATGGCGGCCGGATAAACAATGGGCTTATGACTGCCTGCAGGGGCTTTCGCTGCCACCCTGACTTTTTTCGACACCGCTGCATCCGTAGCATAGACCACGCCGCAGTCCGCATCACCGGTCTCCACCCAGGAAAGCACCTGTCGCACATCGGAACCATAGACGGCCTTGGCCTTTATCGGTTCAAGAATGCCCAGTGACGTAAATACTTCCTCCGCATACTGGCCCACAGGCACACCCTTTGGTTCTCCTAAGGCAATATGCTGAATATCCGCCCCGGTCAGCTCCTTAAAATCCTGCAAGGACTTGCCGCCCTCTGCGGGCACAATCAGCACCACTTCGTTGATGAGCAAATCCCTGCGGGTTCCCTCGGATAGCAGCCCATCCTTTTCCAAGGCATTCATCTGCTTCTGGGCTGCCGAGAAGAATACATCCGTCTGACCGCCGTTCTGGATGGCCTGCTGCAGGGCACCGGAACTGCCAAAGTTAAAGACCACTTTGACTTGAGGATGTTCCTTTTCGTATGCAGCCGCTATCTCCTGCATCACATCAGTAAGACTGGCTGCCGCTGCCACATGCAGCTCTACAGGCCCGCCTTTCTGCTCCGGCTGGGCCTGCTCACTACCGCAGCCCGCAGCCAATAAGGACAGTGCTGCCACTATCCAGACCAAAACTTTTTTCATTTGTCTTCAGCTCCTTTTCAAATGAGGAAGGTGCGGCAATTTCTCGCCGCGCCCTGAGAACGCGCTGCGTTCTGGCGCAATATCATAGCCCGCTGGCCTTAGATATTTTTGCTCGGAAACTACAGACATTATAGCAGAAAAAAATTGACAGGTCAAAATTGACCTGTCAATTCCTATTACTTATGATGATTTCAGCGCAGATAATCGTCTTCGTCCACCCCCCGCAAGCGGCGGTTAATGGAACTCAATCCACGGTAGATGGTGGTAACATCGAGCTCATCGCCCCGTTTTTCCATGTACTTCTCCAGCTTGCGCTTCACACGCTGCAAAGCGTTGTCAATGGATTTTACATGGCGGTGCAAGTCCTCAGCAATCTCCTGATAGCTCTTGCCATCCAAATAACTCATAAGCACCTTCCACTCCAAATCGGAGAGGATTTCTTCCATCTTCTTTTCGATATCCACGAATTCTTCCCGGCTGATAACGAGTTCCTCCGGGTCCGTTACCTTCGCCCCCGACAGCACATCCAACAGGGTTCTGTCTGAATCCTCATCATAGATGGGCTTGTTGAGAGAGATATACGAATTCAATGGAATATGCTTCTGCCGGGTGGCCGTCTTAATGGCAGTGATAATCTGCCGGGTCACACACAGCTCCGCAAATGCCCGGAAGGACGACAGCTTATCATTGCGAAAATCCCGAATCGCTTTGTAAAAGCCAATCATGCCTTCCTGAATGATGTCCTCACGGTCTGCCCCAATCAAAAAATACGAACGGGCTTTGGCGCGCACAAAATTACGATACTTGTTAATCAAGTAATCGAGTGCCGCCTTGTCGTTGTTGTCTTTGATTGCGAGCAGAATATCTTCATCCGTTAATTTGGCGAATTCACTGTAGATTTCTTCGACGAATAAATCTTCGGTAGTTTGTTCTGCTTCCATCGCACGTTCCCCTTTACTGAAAACTTCCCCAGTTTTCACTTTCTTACAATCCCCTAATACGATTTGATTATAACTCTATTCCCTTGCCAAAGTCAAGAAAGGTTTCGGGACTTAAGTCCCTATGATACATATTCCCCAATATGTATTCAATTTTTCTTGGCTAAACGCTGACGCATGGATTCATACATCAGAATAGAGCCTGCCACCGAAGCATTGAGGGAGTTAATTTTGCCGACCATGGGCATCTTGACGATAAAATCGCACTGTTCCTTGGTAAGGCGACCCATGCCCTTGCCTTCACTGCCCACCACGAGGACCAGCGGCCCCGTGAGGTCAGCCTCATAATAATTCTGGCTGCCGTCCATGTCGGCACCGGCCACCCAAAAACCTTTTTCCTTCAACGCTTTCAGCGTCTGGGCGATATTGCCGATACGGGCCACTGGCACGTATTCCACGGCTCCGGCCGAAGTCTTGGCCACCGTGGCCGTAAGTGGCACACTGCGGCGTTTGGGAATCAGCACACCATGGACGCCTGTTGCATCAGCTGTACGCAGCAGGGCACCGAGATTATGCGGGTCTTCGAGTTCATCGAGCAAGAGCAGAAACGGCGGTTCCCCGGCAGCCTCTGCCTTGGCTAAGATATCGTCAAGTTCGGCATAGGCCACAGGTGCTACATAGGCCAGTACACCCTGATGGCGCAGACCGCCAGCGATGGATTCAATCTTGCTGCGTTCCACAAACTGCAGAATGATGCCGCGTTCCTTGGCCAGAGCTGTGATTTCACTGACCTGACCTTCGCGGTCGCCGTCAGCCAGCAGAATCTTGTTGATGCCACGGCCAGCGCGCAGAGCTTCCGTTACGGCATTGCGCCCAATCAGCACATCTTCGGGCAGTTCCCGCTGGTTTTGGCCGTCCTGATTTTTGCGGGCTTCCTGAGCCAGTACCTGACTGGTCAATTTTTGACGAGTCAAGTTTTCCCGATTGGCTCGCTCATGGAAACCATTTTTCCGGGCTCCATCCCGCCCTGTTTTCTTGATGTCGCGTTTTTTGCCGCGCATTGCATCTTTTTTGTTATCGTTTTTCATTGTATTATTCTTTCTCCCGCAGTTTCAGCATTTCACTGAGCTTGCCGCAGGTCATGGCCCCTTCCGGGCAGCGGCCGGTGTTGACGCAGCTGGCCCCGGCATTGAAGAACAGGGTCGGTGCCACCTTCTTGGCTTCGGCCAGCATCTTATAGGCCATATCGCGGATTTCCCACTGGGCCCGGTTACAGCAACGCAGATTGAAGAAGTGCATGAGGCTGCGGGCATTCATGGTCACGAGAATCTTCGTCTCCGTGGCATTGGCCAACACATAGCGGGCATCTTCCTTGGGCACCCCCATTTCCGTCAGTTCATCATAGGTCTTGCGGATTTCTTCGAGCAGTGCTTCATACTTAGCCAAAGCTTCCGGCTTTTCCGCAATGGAGGGCGGCGTGATGTACTGGAAGCCATGCGCAGCCACATAGCGCTGGGACTGCTGGTCATAGGAAGCGATGCGGTGACGCACGAGCTGATGGGTCAGCACACGGCTCACACCTTCAATGCCGAAGGTGAAGCTGGCGTGTTCGAGGGTGGAGCCATGGCCCAAAGCCACCATGCGGCGCACCATTTCCTTAACCTTCTCATCGCTTAATTTTTCCGCCAGTTCCTCTGCACCGCTGGCGGAATAACAGAGGCGGGCAGCCATAGCCACCGCCCGCTCCGGCTCCGGCGTATAATTTAAGAGTTTTACTTTAATCATGATTTCTTCTCCCGAATTTCCTTCATCATAGCCTGGGATATAACTTGGAAAGACATTTCCGCAATCTCATAGAGCCGTTCATTCTGCTCCGAAAGATAGAGACTGCCCAGCAGGGCCTCAAAACCGGTACTGGCATGGTACTCAGCAACGGTGGCACTGCGCGGAGCATGGCTCTTGGCATTGCGGCCCCGGCGGTAAATGGCCTTCTCCTCCTCCGTCAGCTTGTCCTCGATGCCCTGATAGGCTTTGGCCTGCCAGACCGCCGAAACCATCTGGGCGCTGAAGGAGTGCAGAGCCTGTACCTTGGCCTGCTCGTAGGACAGCAGGCGGGTACGCATATAGAGATGGAAGTAAGCATCCCCCACATAGGCCAGCACCAACGGGTGAAGCTGCTTTACATCCACATCTTTGTAACGCTGGAGGATGCCCCCGTCGCCGTCCGGCTGGAACATCATTTCCACCAGCATCTTAAAATGGTCAAACTTCATGCCTTTTTCCACCGTACTCCATTGGGGGTATCTTCGAGGATTACCCCTGCTTCTTTGAGCTCATCGCGAATCTTGTCCGCTAAAGCCCAGTTCTTTTCCTTGCGGGCATCCTGACGGATGTTGATGATTAAATCCATGAGCCTATTTGCCAGTTCATCATCGGCGGCCTCATCCTGCTCGAAGATGCCGATAATGCCCGTCATGAGCTTGTAGCTTTCTGCCACCTTGGCAAAGTTTTCGCTGTCAAAAGCTATGCCCTTGTTCATGACATCCTGATAGTAGATGTTGATATCCTTGGACAGGGCAAAAATCTGGCTGATAGCCAGTGCCGTATTGAAGTCATCATCCATGGCCTCATGGAATTCCTTGACATAACCGGCAGCCTTTTCCGCCAAAGCCTTAGCCGTATCGCTAGAACCGGTCTTGGCCAGCAGTTCATCCATAAAGCCCTTAGACTGGGCCAGACGATTGAGGCTGGTCTGTGCTTCCTTGAGGCGCTCGTCGCTGAAATCCAGCGGGCTTCTGTAATGGGTCTGCAGGATGAAGAAACGCACGACTTCACCGGGATATTCGGCGAGGATATCCTTGACCGTAAAGAAATTGTTCTTGGACTTGGACATCTTCTCATTGTGAATCGTGATAAAGCCGTTGTGGAGCCAGTACTGGGCAAAGCTGTGCTCATCCCCAATGCAGGCCTGACTCTGAGCAATCTCATTTTCATGGTGCGGGAAGATAAGGTCACTGCCGCCGCCATGGAAGTCAAATTTCTCACCGAGGTATTTCAAAGACATGGTGGAGCACTCGATATGCCAGCCCGGACGGCCTTTGCCCCAGGGGCTGTCCCAGCTCGGTTCGCCGGGCTTGGCTGCCTTCCAAAGGGCGAAGTCCATGGGATGTTCCTTGCGCTCATCCACATCAATGCGGGCACCGGCCTGCATGTCTTCGAGTTTGCGGCCGCTCAATTTGCCATAGCCGGCAAATTTTTCCACGCGATAGAACACGTCGCCATTGTCCACAGCATAAGCATAACCTTTGTCCACGAGTTTTTGCACCATGGCGATGATGTCGGGAATGGTTTCGCTGACGCGCGGATAAATGTCGGCACGCTTGACATTAAGCGCATCCATAGCCTTGAAGTAGGCATCAATATAACGGCCGGAAATGTCGCTCCACTTCACGCCTTCTTCATTGGCCGTGCGGATAATCTTATCATCCACATCCGTGAAGTTCTGGATATAGCGCACCTTATAGCCTTTATGGGCCAGATAGCGGCGAATCACGTCCCAGGTCACAAAGGGACGGGCATTGCCGATATGCGGATGATTATAGGGCGTAACACCGCAGCAGTAAATGCTGGCCTCCCCCTCTTTCAAGGGTTTGAACTCTTCCTTGCTGCGGCTCATGGTATTGTAAACTTTTAACATTGAGATTCTCCTTTTGGGGCGTATTGATGAAATGAAGTTCGCCCAGATTTATGGATAGTGGCTGTTCATGCAAGGCGACAAACCGGAGGCATAGCAGATGCTATGTCGAGGATTTGGCAACGCAGCAGGGACAGTCAATATCCGTGAAGATGGGTGGATTGAATGAATCAACACGCCCTAGGCCTTTTCGATACCTGCCACCGCATAGGCGGAGATACCTTCCTCACTGCCGGTAAAGCCGAGCTTTTCCTCAGTGGTGGCCTTCACGTTAACCTGGTCTAATTCAATCCCCAGCACATGGGCGATATTCTCGTTCATCTGGGGAATAAAATCCTTCATCTTGGGCTTCTGGGCTACAATCGTAGCATCCACATTGCCGGTGACATAGCCCTTTTCCCGGATTAGCTCTGCCACATGGGACAGAAGCTTCATGCTGTCAGCCCCCTTGAATTTGGGGTCCGTATCGGGGAAATGACGGCCAATATCACCTAAAGCCGCCGCCCCGAGCAGCGCATCCGCCACCGCATGGAGCAGTACATCCGCATCGGAATGGCCCAGCAGGCCCAATGTATGGGGAATTTCCACCCCGCCGATAATGAGCTTCCGACCTGCCACCAGACGGTGAACATCGTAGCCCATGCCAAATCTAGTCATTATTCTGCCTCCTTTAGCCAAGCCTCACGGGCAGTCTTAGCCGCCGCCTGCAGGCTCCGGGCTTCGTCCTCTGCCGTACACTTCAGGAACGCTTCTGCAACCAGCAAATCCTCCGGGGTGGTCACCTTGATGTTGCGGTAATCGCTCTGCACCACCGCCACAGGAGCGCCGATACGCTCCACGAGGCTCGCGTCATCCGTCCCCAAGAAGTTATCGGCCACAGCCGCTTCATTGGCCTTTAGCAGAATGTCCTTGCGGAACCCCTGCGGCGTCTGCACTTCCCAAAGGGTGCTGCGCGGCGGTGTATCCACCACGAGACCTTCCGCATCCACCACCTTGATGGTGTTCTTCGCCGACACCGCGGCAATGGCCCCGCCCTTAGCGCGGGCCGTGTCAATCACGGCCTGAATGGTCTTGACGCTCACCAGCGGCCGGGCCGCATCATGCACCAGTACCACATCAGCGGACGCTGCAACCTGCTGCAGGCCGTTATAGATGGAATACTGCCGTTCACTGCCGCCAGCCACTACCTGAAAGGGCTTTAAGCCGCTGACCTTTTGCAGCTGCCCTTCCACGGCCGTGACTTCATCGGCAGCCACCACGACGATAAGCTCACCCACTTCTTCCACTGCGGAGAATGTCTTTAAGGTGCGCACTAAGATAGGCTCTCCCCCCAAGGTCAACAGCACTTTATTTATACCAGCCTGCATTCGTTTTCCCTGCCCGGCGGCGGGGAAAATAACACTGACCATGCAATCACTCCTAAGAAATTAAGCCTTCCCTCCGAGGGGAAGGCTCGTTCATTAATTTTTCGGCTTGGCAAAAATCATTCTGCCTGCCGCCGTCTGCAGGGCAGAGGTCACTTCTACTTCGATGTTTTCGCCCATATAGCGATTGCCGTTTTCCACGACAATCATAGTGCCATCTTCGAGATAGGCCACCCCCTGGCCTGCCTCCTTGCCGGATTTCACGATGCTCACCTGCATATTCTCACCCGGAATAACCACAGGCTTCACCGCATTGGACAGGGCGTTGATATTGAGTACCTCCACGCCTCTTAATTGAGCCACTTTGTTGAGGTTGAAATCATTGGTGATGATTTTGCCCCCGACCTGCTGGGCCAGCTGCACCAGCTTGGAATCCACTTCGGGGATATCCTCGAAATCTTCCTCAGTGATTTTTACCTTCATGCGGCTTTCCTGACGGATTTTCTGCAGGATATCCAGTCCGCGCCGTCCGCGTACCCGCTTCAAGGCATCCGCTGAATCGGCAATATGCTGCAATTCTTCCAGCACAAACACCGGAATCAACAGCGTGCCTTCCAAAAAGCCCGTTTCACAGATGTCGGCAATGCGGCCATCGATAATCACGCTGGTATCCAGCAGCTTATAGCTGGGCTGTTCGTTTTTTTCCACTGTCGGCGCCTTTGGCGCTGCTGCCTGCTTAGCTTCCCGGATTTTGACCATTTCCTTCATGAATTTCGGGATAAAGTCAAAAATGCCCACCAGTTCCGAGCGCTTTTTAATCATGATATGAATACCAAGGTAGCCCAGCACAATGCTGAACACCACCGGGATATACTCGCCCACCACGGGAATCTTGGAGAAAGCATATCCCAGCAAATTTGCAATAATGAGTCCGATAAGTAAACCAATGGCACCAGCCACCACATCATGCGTGGGCATTTTGTTGAGCTGGGCCTCCACAAACACGGCAAAACCTTTGAGCTTGCGGATAAAGAAGGGAGATAACAGGAACCCCAGAACGGCACCGGCTCCGGCACCAAAGAGGATGCTCAAAAAACCTGCCAGTGACAGTTTGAAAATCCCCATCTCCGTTTTCAGTATCTCCGTACTGATGAAAGAGGTCAAAAGCGGCGTGGCCATATTGAGAAGTGCCCCACCAGCAATGGCCAGCAAAAGGATAATGAAAAAACGTAAAACACGGTCTAACATACATTCACCCCCTTTCTTAATGATATACTTGCATAACTTTAAGTATAGTAAATTTTCCCCGCCTATGTCAACGCTAAAGGGGTCACGAGCACAAAGATTTCCTCGTAAAAAAAGAAGGACAGCCAACAAACATCAGCCATCCGAGAATTTAATTTTAGGAATTATTGGCCGCCAGGATGTCATCCATCCAGACTTCCACTTCCGCCGGACTCTTGTCACAGGCGTAAACGAGTTCGCTGACCACTATCTGCCGGGCCAAATCGAGCAGCCTGCGCTCACCTGCTGAAATGCGCCGCTCCCGTTCCTGCACAACCAAGTTGCGCGTCACTGCCGCCGCATCACAGATATCGCCGGACTTCAACCGTTCCAGATTCGTATGATACCGCCGGTTCCAGGTGCCCATCAGCCGCTCCGGCTCGTCCTCAAGCACATCACGCACCTCGTCCACCCGGGCTTCCGGAATCACATCCCGCAGTCCGATATGTTCTGCCTTGTCCGCGGGAATCATCACCTTCATATCCCCGAGCGGCATCTGCAGCACATAATAAGACCTGCCTTCACCTAATACCTCGCATTTTTCGATACCGGAGATTACACCGGCACCATGCATTGGATAGACCACCTTATCACCAATTTGTAACAAGCACCCACCCCCTAAACAATAACGAATAATAGGAAGACCATGGCATACTATTATTATTTTAGCACAAAATAATAATTTTTTCAAAAATTATTACAGGGGTGCTTGACTTGCTGGAAGCACCCCTGTTATCTCATTTCTTCGTCTTCTTATCTTTGGACTTATCCACGATGATATCCTTGACGAGAACGGCTTTCTCTTTCACTTCCCTGGGTACCATCAGTTTGGATTTAGCCTTCGGCGTCAGGAATACGGTGTACTCTTTCAAATCACTGTAATAAGCAACGGTCTGCAGGATTTCCTCAAGCAGCGGATTGCCCTGAACCACATTATCTTCGAGAACAGCTTTGGCCGTTTCCTGCACCACACCCGTGAAATTCGTGCTCTCGGTCACGGTCTGCCATGTGGTTTTGTCCACCGTCCACATGTAGCTGATTTCTGCGCGGCGAATGCCCTTGTCCAGATACTTCATCACATTCTTCTGGAATTCTGCGTCATCGGCAGTCCCCTTGTCCGCAGGATTTGCCTGATTATAGGCCGCTACTGCATCTGCCAGCTTATCGCTGTCCAGTATTACAAACATGGTGCGCTCGGTATCAGACTCCCGCACCACCTTCACATCTTTTACCATGGCGATAGTCTCGGCAATCTCCTTGCTGTTTGGCGTGGCAATCGCGTTGGTAAGCACAGCCGCCAGACTCGGTGCCTCAAATTTTTCCCACTTCTTCCCCGTCTTGTAATAGATGGTCATATTCTTCTTGTCCTGTTCGATGAAGAAGGGGATTTTTTCCGTCAGGCTGCCGCCATCGGCATCATGGAACAATACATCAAAAGCACCGGCCATGTACCAGGCATCTTTCTGGATCTGGGCCATGACATCCAGCTTTGCCTGCCCGGAAGGCACAAAGAAGCTGATGTTCTCACGCATGATGCGGGTATCCTGCGCAGCAGGTTTGGTCAAAGCCTCCCGAAATGCTGCCATATCATCAGCGGCGGCTGCCGGAGCAAAGTAGGAACAGCCACAGACCATGGCACCCAGCAAGGCCCGGGAACCGATTTTGAAGAGTTTGTTCATAATCTTCCCTCTTTCCTTAAACAACTCACACATTGTCCATGGCTATTTAATTCTACTTTTTTTGCCAAAAACCTTTATATTTTTCTGTTGCTGCTCTGCAAACGGCTTATTTATAGATGCGCTTTTCGATGGCTTTAGCCGTTGCCGTAGTGGCCAGACCGCCCTCACTCGTCTCGCGCAGGCTCTTGGGCAGAGCCTTGCCGATGCGGTTCATGGCATCGATGACCTCGTCCACAGGAATGACGGATTCAATCCCCGCCAAAGTCATATCCGCCGCCAGCATGGCCTCAATGGCGGCAAAGCCGTTGCGCTTCACGCAGGGAACTTCCACCAGTCCGGCCACGGGGTCACAGACGAGGCCCAGCAGATTCTTGATGGAAAGCGCCACGGCGTTGCCGATTTGCGCAGGCGTTCCTCCGGCAAGTTCCACCAGAGCACCAGCAGCCATGCCTGCAGCTGTGCCGCATTCCGCCTGACAGCCTCCGGCAGCTCCGGCAATGCTGGCGTTCTGGTCAACCACCATGCCAATGCCTGCCGCGGTGAAAAGCGCCTTGACAATATCTTCATCCGCCAGCTTCCGCTCCATTTTCGCCGCATAGAGAGCCGCCGGCACAATGCCGCAGGAGCCTGCCGTAGGACAGGCCACAATCCGGCCCATTACGGCGTTGACCTCGCTGATGCCCACGGCATAGGCGGCAGCTTTCAGCACTTCCTCCCCCATATAGCCCTTACCGGTATAGTTGTAAAGTTTCCTGGCATCACCACCCGTAAGGCCGCTGAGGGATTTTTCCGTATTGCTGATGCCCCGCTCGATGGAGGCCTGCATAACCTGCCAGTTCCCCGCCATCGCAGAAATGATTTCCGCCCGCGTTTTTTGGCTGTCGCGGACTTCCCGCTGAATCACAATTTCATGGATGGGACAGTGCTGCTCCTCAGCCCCGTCCACCAGTTCCTGAATGGTATTGAAGTTTAACATCGCTTCTTAACTCTCCCTACAACTCAAATAGCCGGAATGGCAAAGGCGTACTGCACATTAGCCGCCTGCCGGCATTCATCAATCACTTCCGGCTTGGGTTCCTCATCCAATTCCATAATCATCATGGCCGTCTCCCCGCGGTTCTGGCGGGACACCCGCATAAAGGCGATGTTGACCGCCGCATGCGCCAGAATCTGCGTGACCTTGGTAATGACCCCGGGGCAGTCGTGATGAATGGTAATCAGGGCAGGATATTGACCGGTCAATTCCACATTATAGCCATCGATATTGGAAATCATGGTATTGCCGCCGCCTACGGAAGCGCCACGAACCCTGGCCATGCGGCCGGATTTTCCTACCAGATAGATGACCGCCGTATTGGGATGGGCTTCCTCGAGATTCACCGTCTGAAAGCTGAATTCCAGGCCCGTGCCAGCCGCGATATTCAAAGCATCGCGGATGCGCTCATCCTCGGGGGCAAAGCCTAAGATGCCCGCAATCAAGGCCTTATCCGTACCATGGCCCCGATAAGTACGGGCAAAGGAGCCGTGCAGGTTAATCTCTGCCCGCACAGCTTCCTCGCCTAAAATCTTCCGGGCCATGAGCCCGAGCCGCACTGCTCCTGCCGTATGGGAGCTGGAAGGGCCAATCATCACCGGCCCGACGATATCAAATACTCCGTGCATATTTTTCCTTCCTTACGTGAAAAAAAGCCTTCCCTTCTGGGGAAGGCTTTTCATTTCTTATTTCAAGAGCCCGTGATTCCGCAGGGCATCTTCGAGCTGCTTTTCATGCTGGGGTTCCATTTCCGAGAGCGGCATGCGCAGAGGGCCGGCATTGTAGCCGAGTTTGCGCATGGCAACCTTGACGGGAATCGGGTTGACCTCGCAGAACAGCGCGTCAATAAGGTCTGCGTATTCCACCTGCAGCTTTTCCGCTTTCTTGGTGTCACCGTCAAAGAAGGCCTGACACATATCATGCGTCTGCTGCGGTGCCACATTGGAGAGCACCGAGATTACACCCTGACCGCCCAAGGACAGAATCGGCACAATCTGGTCATCATTGCCGGAATAGATTACCAGCTCATCGCCCACAGCTGCGCGCAGGCGCAGAATCTTGGACAAATCGCCATTGGCTTCCTTCACGGCCACGATGTTGGGATGCTTCGCCAGTTCCACATAAGTGGAGGTGGCAATGGCTACCCCGGTACGGGAAGGTACATCATAGAGGATGATGGGGATGTTCACCGCATCGGCAATAGCCGTGTAATGAGCAATGAGCCCCTTCTGGGTGCATTTATTGTAATACGGCGTAACCACGAGCAGGGCATCCGCGCCCACGCTTTCCGCATATTTCGAAAGGTCCACTGCATAGCTGGTTTCGTTGGAGCCTGTACCTGCGATGACGGGAATCCGTCCCTTCACATGGTCTACGGCAAACTTAATGGCAGCACGGTGTTCCTCGTCGCTCATGGTAGCGGATTCACCGGTAGTACCCGTAATGATGATGGCATCCGTATGGTTCTCTATCTGGTCATCAATAATCCGGCCCAGTTCGTCAAAGTTAATGCCATCTTCCGTATACGGAGTGATGATTGCTACACCTGCGCCACGAAAAATCGGTTTTTTCATGAAAAAGCCTCCCCTGCGAGTCATATAACCCGTTCATTGCTCATCTAAATTTAACTGTCTTTAATTATCACATTAAACGGTGCTAAAGTCAACGCCCCTGATACACTTCCTGCAAAATCATCAGGCGCTGACAGCAGCCATAGCCTGTTTCACCACATCGGCCGACACGTCATTACGGCAGATGACCTGACCGATTTTCTCCATCAGCACCCAGGTCACCTTGCCCCCGACCGTTTTCTTGTCATGGAAAATATCGCCGTACATGCCATCCACTGTTACACCACCGGCCTGCAAGGGAAGCTTGTAGGCGGCCACGAGCTTTTTGACACGGTCAAAGGTTTCGTCATCAATGAGTCCCAGCTGGCGGCTGATATGGGCAGCGCCAATCATGCCGGTGGCCACAGCTTCGCCATGATTGTAGCGCACATACTCCGTCTCCTTCTCAATAGCATGGCCGATGGTGTGACCAAAGTTCAAAATGCGGCGCAAACCGGCTTCCTTCTCGTCCTCGCTGACTACTGCCGCCTTGATTTCGCAGGAGCGGGCAATCATATGCACCAGAGCCTCCGGCTCAAGGGCGAGCACCTGCTCCTTATTCGCCTCCAGAAAGGCAAAGAAATCCGCATCATAAATGATACCGTATTTGATGATTTCCCCGAGCCCCGTATAAATTTCCCGCGGGGGCAGCGTCTTCATGCAGTTAAGTTCCATAAAGACCGCCTGCGGCTGGTAAAAGGCGCCAATGAGATTCTTGCCCAGCTCGTGGTTCACCGCCACCTTGCCGCCCACGCTCGAATCCACCTGCGCGAGCAAACTGGTCGGCAGCTGTACAAAGGGCACGCCCCGCATGTAGGTGGCCGCGACAAAACCGGCCAAGTCACCGACCACACCGCCGCCTAAGGCAAAGATGGGCGACTTGCGGTCCAGCCCCAATTCAATGGCGCGGGTGAACACCTCATTGGCCACCGTGAGATTCTTGGAGCTTTCCCCGGCAGGAATCTGCACCATGGTCACCGTAAGGCCTGCCTCGCTCAAAAGCTCCTGCACCTTTTTGCCGTAGAGAGGCCCCACATGCGTATCGGTGATGAGCAGCGCCTTTGCGCTATAGCCTGCACTACCGACGAAATCCTTTATCTCCTGCTCGATACCATAGCCGATGACGATATCGTAACTCTTTTCTCCTAAATCAACACGCACCTTACGCATGAAGTACACCTCTTGTCTTTAATGTCTTGGCGATGATTTCCACCACCTGCAGGGGAGACAGTTCACTCGTATCCACGGCAAAATCCGCCTGCTTGTATAGTTCCGCCCGCTCGGCCAAAAGTTTTTCCACGGCCTGACGGCGGTCTCCCTTATCTTCCTTATCCAGCACAGGACGAGTGCCGCGGTTCTGCGTCCGCTCCAGCACCGTGTCCACATCTGCCTGCAGGCAGACCATGACCCCGCTCTTCTTCAAAGCCTCCACGTTGGCAGGATTCTTCACCGTACCGCCGCCCGTGGAAATCACGGCATTGCGCCGGGCTGAAAGTTTGAGTGCCAATTCATGCTCCAGCTTGCGGAAATGTTCTTCGCCGAACTTAGCAAAAATCTCCGGGATGCTCATGCCTGCTTCCTCTTCGATTTTCACATCCATATCAATAAAGGCACAGCCGAGCTTCTGGGCCAGCATCTTGCCAGTGCTGGTCTTGCCGGTGCCCATGAAGCCAATCAAAATGACATTACGCATGCGCGCACCAATCCTTTCCAATGCGCTTGTTGTAAGCAGCCATGGCCGCCTTCACATCCGTCAGGGCGTCCCCGCCAAACTTCTCGCAAATAGCCTGCGCCACGACAAAAGCAGTCATGGCTTCCCCGACCACGGAAGCGGCAGACACCGCACAAGTATCGCTGCGCTCCTTGCAGGCCAGCACCGCTTCACGGCTTTCGATGTCGATGGAATTAAGCGGCGTCATCAATGTGGGAATGGGCTTCATGGCCGCCCGCAGGACGATGTCCTCACCATTGGTCATGCCGCCTTCGAGACCGCCCGCACGGTTCGTCTTTCGCTGCACGCGCCCATCTGCCAAAAAGATTTCATCATGAATCTGACTGCCCGGAAGAACAGCACATGCAAAACCTGCGCCAATCTCTACACCCTTGATGGCCTGAATGGACATCATCGCCGCAGACAAGCGCGCATCGAGTCTTCTATCCCATTGGATATGACTGCCGAGCCCCACAGGCGCCCCCTGAACGATGACTTCAAAGATGCCTCCCAACGTATCCCCGGCGGCCTTGGCCTCGTCAATGCGGGCTTTCATCTTAACTTCGGCCTCGCTGTCATAACAGTTGAGCTCCGAGCCCACATCCTCACCAATTTTTGACATGTCAATTTTTGACATGTCAACTGCAACGCCACCGATATTTACCACATGGGATACGACCTTAATGCCCAATTCCTGCAAAAAGGCCTTGCACACAGCGCCTACCGCCACCCGCATGGTGGTTTCCCGGGCACTGGAGCGCTCCAATATATCCCGCACATCCTGCCGGTCGTATTTCAATATTCCCGTCAAATCCGCATGACCGGGACGGGCTGCCGTAACCTTTTCCCCTTCGGGTTCACCAAAAGCCGCCATGCGGCCATTCCAATTGGCAAAATCCTTGTTGATGACCTGCAGGGTCAGCGGGCCGCCCAGGGTTTCATGAAAACGCATCCCCGAGAGCACTTCCACCTTGTCCGTCTCTATCTTCATGCGGCCGCCCCGGCCATAACCCTGCTGACGGCGGGCCAGTTCCTTATCGATGTCTTCCTTCTCCAGTTTCAGACCTGCCGGCAGCCCTTCCAAAATCGCTGTCAGCCTTGGCCCATGGGATTCCCCCGCCGTCATAAAACGCAGTTCGCTCATACTATACACCTCATCGTAGCAAATTTTCACATTAATTTACATTTTAATGTATCATTATGTATAATGCAAGTTCTCTGCGCGGTATTTTTGTCTATTCATCAGGTACAGAAAAGATACTAAGTCCCAATTCTGCCGTCAAGGCATCTTCCCTGTCCTTCCCTTGCTTGACCGTAAGGCTGTTTATGACCACCAGACGCTCTCCCTGCTGCAGCCCCTGCAGAAAATGGAGCAGGGAAAAGTAATTGCCTGTCAGCTGTAATTTGACTGGCAGACAGTGCCTTCCTTCATCAGCAGCGGCTTTTCCCGGCACCACAGACAGTATTCGCAAATGGCTCCGCACCGCCAGCCTGTCCAGCGCCACCAGAAACTCCCCCTGTTCCAGACTTCCCGGCAAGGCCTGCCGTGCCCGCTTTTCCCGCCTGCCAAGTTCCCTTTGATAATCATGCAAAGGCAAATGGGCATTCTGGAAGTTGGCAATCGCCGTCACCGTTTTTTCTGCCTGCGCCCCCTGCTGGCGGAAATCCGCTGCCGCCATCTGCAGAGGACGATGCAGCACAACATAAAAACAAAGCGGCAAAAGCAGGGTTCCTGCCAGAGCCAAAACGAAAAACCGCTGCCCGCGGCTACCGGGAATTTTCAGTTTTTCCCCGAGCTTTTCCATGTTCATCCGACTCCCCATTTATCCGCAGAGAAAACTGAATTCTGTCTGCTTCCCCATACTGTCCCTTGGCCAGCGAAGAATTATCGAGGTCCACCGCAGAAAAATAATCCCTGTCTGCCTCCAGCCGTCCCATAAAATCCATCAGGCAATCATAATTTACTGCCTGACCTTCCAGCAAAATTTCCCCGCCTTCACCACCTGCATTTATCCGGGTAAGACAGACACCATCCCCGATGCTCGTTCCCAAGTGCACCAGCAGACTGTAGCCGGATATTCCCTGTTGGCCCAGCTGCTGCCAAAGACCTTCCCGTCGTTCAACAGCAGCACGCTTAGCAGTCAATTCTGCCATCTGCTTGCGCTCCTGCTCCATAAGCACCAGTTCCGCCTGGCTTTCTGCCGCAAAACTTTTGGCCTGCTGATACGTAAAAACATCCCAAGCGGCAAAGCAGGTACAGATGAGCAGCAATAATGCCAACCAGATTGACAATAACCGCCCATAAGCAAGTTCCGAACCGGTCCGTCCGCAAAAGCCCGCCCCTTCCCGCTGCGGATTTTGCAGATAGTTAAGCGGCCCCTGCAGTTCTTCCCCACCGGCAGGAATCATATCCACAAGCTTCAATTCCGCCTGGGCAAAAGCCTGTCTCACCACCTGCAGATAGCCCTTGCGCACGGCGGTTATCAGACACTTGCCATCCATTTCCTTGGCTGGCTGGCAAAGACAAGCAAAATCCTCACCGCTAAGCCCTCTGGCCAGCAATTTATCATCAAGTTCCCAATACGCAGCCTCCCGCTGTTCTTCTCTTGACAAGTCAGGCGGCAGCTGCAGGGCATAGCGGATAAGTTCCGCCTCCGGCACCACATAAACCACAGGCAAATCCTGCCAGCCCTTCTTGGCAATTTCCATAGCCGCCTGACTGGCCAGCTCCAGCAAAGTCCCGTCTTCCTGTTCTCCTGCCGCATAGACCGCATCCCCTGACGCTGTGCTTTCCGCTGCTTTCTGCCACGAGCCGCCCTGCCAGATAAAGTGCCAGACCTTTGCTGCAGGATCTTTTGCCACAAACAGATACGCCCGCTCCGTGGTGAAAACAAAATCTCTAAGGCGCCCAGCCCAGCCACTTATACTGCTCTCCATCTTTTTTCAACACCCCTTTGACCAGAAAATGCGGTTCCGTGCGTTTATCCCATTCAGATTCCCGGCAAAAGGTATATGCCATGATATAATACCTATCTCCCTGCCGTCTGCCATAAATTCGATAGGGCAGGCCATCATAATCGCCCCGCTCCAAAAGACTGTCCGTCTTTTCCGCCAAAGATGCCAGCGGACTGCTGTCCTGCTTCAGCCGAAACACCTGCTGCTCCACCAGGCTTTCTCCGGCCAGCCGCAGCTGCATTTCCTGATGATAGATGCGGGCACTTTCTGCCCCCTGCCGGGAAAAATAAACCAGCCCCCGCCCCATAAAGGCCAGCACCAATAATAGGCACAAGGCTGTAAAAGAGGCAAAGCCCTGCTGACTCCTACGGCCCCGGCAGGTACACGGCACTTTCCAGAGTATACGCATGCTGCGTCACCTCGCTTCTCCCCCTGATGTGCAGCTTGTAAATTCCTGAACAGCTGCCATCCGCCTCCGCCCAAAGTTCCTCAATGGTCACGCAGGCCAGCGCGTGGTCACCGGTCAGCGGCGCTTCGAGCTGGTCGCCGCGAATCAGCTTTTTGGTTCCAGCCATGGTATGGAGGCCGTACGTTATCACAAATTTTCCATCCGGCCTTTTTTCCTCCTTGCTGGTATGCTTCCCCAAGGGATCGGCCTTGCTTATGATGGCAAAACTCTGTTCTTTATGGCCCGTCTGCTCGATGCTCTCTCCACGCAGCGCATCCTCCATAATCTGTGTAAAAGCTCCCTGCACTTCCTGCACCAGTTCCTCATCGGCCAGATTGATGAAATAGCAGCGCATACACCAAAAGAATAATGTCATTATGCCCATGAGCAGCATCACCAGCAGGGGCAGGGCTATCAGCGTTTCCATGAAGATGAAGCCGCCCTCAGCTGTGCCGCGCCAGATACCGCTTGTAGCCCCGCCTGCCTTGCCCATGTTCTGCTGCCTCCCAGGAAATTTCCACCGTCATCTGCCATAGTCCGCCCTCAGCCCAAGTCTGTGCTGCCACCTCATAACGGATGCCATTTTGCTGAAGGTCACTGCTGTCCCCCAGATAGTTCATGCTCTCTGGCAGGGCCCCATTACGCTCCAGCCAGGCCTCGGCATAGGCAAATTCCGCCCGGGCGATAAAATCCGCGCCGCCCTGCGCTGCTGTCGCAGTTTTAACTTCAGCCGCCTTAACATACATCCCTGCCGTCACAGCCATAGCCAGCAGCAGAAAACTCAACACCACCGTTTCCCAAAGGAAAAAACCTGCCTGCCTATCGTCTTCCAACCTTGCCACGCTCCATTCTGATGCGGCCGCCCTTGCTGACCATAATCTCCCGCCCCTCCTGCGGATAGCCGTCATAATAAATCAATACCGTAATCAGGGCCTTGGGCTTTTCCTTGTCATCAAATTTGATATCGGCCTGTCCTTCCACCAGACTTCCATTTTCCTTTTCCTTGCTGGCCCGAATCCCCGGCAAATAATAATTGCGCCCGCGAAGGACGTCCGCCTCCCCGGCGTAGATACAGTTATAGCCGGAATACAAGCGCACAAACAAATTATGCTTGTCTGAGGATTGCGCGCCATGGTTCCAGGCCGACTCCGCTGTCAGCCGATTCGCATTCCGGCAATAGCGGATATCCGCTAGCATTTTCTCCGCCTCATACTCCACTGCTGCCTGCCGGTAAAACTTAAAAGCCTGCGGCAAAACCTGCGCTGCCAAAATGAGCATAACAGCCAGCACCAGCATGAGTTCGAGCAGCATGCTGCCCCGTTGGCCATCCTTCCTCACCATAACACCTGCTCCATAAAACTGCGGACACAATCCCCTTCGCTCCAGGCCAGCCATGCCCCTATAGCCAGGAAGGGACCAAAGGGAATGGGCGTATCGCGTTCCAGCCTGTGACAGAGCAGCATCCCGCTGCCGTACAGCACACCCAGCATTGACGCAGTCAGCAGACAGAGCAGTATATTTTCCCAACCCAGCCAAAGCCCCAACGCTGCGGTCATTTTGACATCCCCCAGCCCCAAGCCGCCATGGGATGCCCAGCGCAAAATCCACAGCAAGCCACAGCCCAAAGCGCTGCCCAGGCAGGCATTTTGCCAATTCATTTGACCTTCCAACAGCGGAATCAGACTCAATAGCGCCAGCAGCACGACCAGCCAGTCATAAATCAAACCGTAACGGATATCACAGATGGCAATGAGCACGAGCACACAAGCAATCAGTTTAATGACCATTGCCAAAATCACCCGCCTTATAGGTGCCGCAAACCGCCCGGGCTCCTTCCAAATTATCCTTGCTGGCAGACTCTATACTGTAGTTGTCAATTTCGAGCGTAATAATCTTGCCATCCTTAAGCCTGCATTTTCCCTTTGGCGGCTTCACGCTGTCGATATCGTTGACATAATCGCTCAAATCTTTCAAAGTTGCAGGTGACGTCCCTTTTTCCAGCTGATAGACCGCAATGGCTGCATCAAGTGTGGTCAAATCGCTCTGTACCTTAGCCGTGTTCGCCGTGGCGATAGCTGAATTAAAGCGGGGCACCGCCATGCTGGCCATAATTCCGATCAAACATAGCGCGATGAGCACTCCCAATAAAGAAAAACCTGCCTGACTTGAATTCCGCATACAAATGCCTCCATTCCTGTACACCAACTCTCATATTTCTTTAATCAAAAAGTTCTTCTATAAATAACATTTAATTCCTGCTAACCCAAATAAAAAAATCCGAGCGCTTAATCACTCGGATTTTTATAATTGCTGAATAAAGGCCAGCGACTTCAACGGCCTGCCCAAAAGACTCTGCAGATAAGTCAAAAACAAATGCTCGGCCTGCATCAGCAGGCTCCCTGTTATCTTTAGTGCTGGAGGATTTTCCCAGTCATAGTCCCGAAGCGCCAGAATGAAGCGGCGCAAATCGTCAGGAAAAGGTTCAGCGCCCGGCTCCTGACAGTCCGGACACAAAATGCCGCCGGCACTAAGGCTGAAAAAAGCATCATCATCCACCGTCTGTCCACAATGGACGCAATGCTCGAAATGCAGCTGCATCCCTGTGAACTCCAGCAGCTGAATCATGGCCATCAACGCCGTGACTCTGGGATTGCGCACCTCAAAGGAATCGAGAACATACAGCAGCCGCCCAAACATCTGCGGTTCTGCCTGCCCCGGCGGCAGAAATTCCCGCAGGAACTCCGCCACAAAGCTGCCGTAGGCCATGACTTCCAAATCTTCGGTGAGCTTCTTGTAATGGCGCTTCAAGGTACACTGCCGCACAGTGTCCACCCGCTTGCCTTCGGAGAGCTGCACTTCAATGCTCGAAAACATCTGCATGCCTGCGGCCAAGGGGCTGCGGGGACGGCGGCAGCCAAAAGCCGCGGCCTCCACAAGGCCGCGGTCATAGGTAAAGAGCGTCACCATCTTATCCGCTTCGCCCCAGTTTTTAGAGCCGAGCACCACGGCGGCGGTCTGATAGCTGGCCATTACTTTTTCTCCTCAGCTTTCGGCATATCACTGATGCGCTTGGGCATAACGGCACCTGCCGTCAGCATGTACTGCAGGGCTGACTCGCTGCTGATGTCCAAATAAGTCACATCACTTTTCTTCACAAAGAGATTGGTGCCGGAGGTCATGTTAAGACTCCAGGGCACGAATACACAGACGTAATCATCCCCGAGCTTGTCCTTCAAAGTCTGGGGCACATCTGCCATGATGAAGCCCAACGCCTGGGACTGATGGAAGGGCACGAGCACCACATGGTCAAACATATTGTTGGACTCAAATACCGCCGTGGACAGATGCTTGACGCTGTTGTAGATGAACTTTATCACGGGAATCTTGCCCAGCAGAGTTTCCCCGATATGAATCAGACGACGCGCCGCCCAATAGGTGGATGCCCAGCCCGTCAGGTAGATGACCAGTAACAGGGTGACAATGCCCATGCCCGGAAAATAGAATGGGAGGTGCTTGCCCAGCACCCCTTCCGTAAAGTTCAGCGTTTCCAGTACCACAAAGACCGTGATAGCCAAAGGCACGAGAATAATCAGGCCGTTGATAAAACGGCGGGAAATACGTTTGGAGAGGCTTTCCTTCATCGCTCGTCACCAAAGCCGAAATTGCGCAGGATGCCATCCCGGTCACGCCAATCCTTCTTGACTTTAACCCAGAGGTCGAGGAATACCTTGGAACCCAGGAGATTCTGAATATCCGTGCGGGCCAGTGCGCCGATTTCCTTGAGCATGGTGCCCTTGGCACCGATCACAATGCCCTTCTGGGAATCGCGTTCCACATAGATAGTAGCGCGGATATAAACATCATCATTGGGACGGGTAGTCATCTCATCCACATCCACGGCAATGGCATGGGGAATCTCGTCACGCGTGAGCTGCAGGGCCTTTTCGCGGATGAGTTCAGCCACAATCAAGCGTTCCGGCTGGTCGGTGACCATATCCTCGGGATAATACTGCGGGCCTTCGGGCAGATACTTCTTGGCTTCCGTCAGCAGGCTGTCCAGATTCATTTCCTCTTTGGCAGAAATGGGCACCACACCGGCGAACTCATACTTGGAGGTATAGTTCGAGATAATGGGCAAAGCCTGTTCCCGCTCAATCAAATCCAGCTTGTTGACCACGAGGATAACCGGACGTTTCGTTGCCTGCAAGCGCTCTAAGATATAATGTTCCCCCGGCCCCATCTTTTCCGTAGCATCCACCACAAAGAAGATGGCATCTACTTCGCGCAGGGTGCCTTCGGCAGCCTTGACCATGTACTCGCCCAGTTTATGCTTGGGCTTATGGATGCCCGGCGTGTCGAGGAACACAATCTGTGCATCCGGCTGAGTCAGGATGCACAAAATACGATTGCGGGTGGTCTGGGGTTTATCGCTCATGATGGCGATTTTCTGCCCAATCAGGGTGTTGATAAGCGTGGACTTGCCCACATTGGGACGGCCAATAACGGCGATAAAGCCGGATTTCATCTTCTGCTCCATATATGCCTCTTTCCTATTTCTCAATCTCTGCTAATACCTAATTTATCCATAACGAAGCGCTGTTCCGCTTCCATTTCTTCCCGTTCTTCATCTTCCATATGGTCATAGCCCAAAAGATGCAGCATGCCATGCACGGTCAAAAAGGCCACTTCACGGCGCACACTGTGGCCGTAATCAGCAGCCTGTTCTTCCGCCCGCTCCAAGGAGATAATCAAATCCCCGAGCATATTGACGGTACTGCCGCCTACCACTTCCGGCTCCTCGCTTTCGTTGAAGGCAAAGGAAATCACGTCGGTGGGTCTGTCCACACCGCGATACTCCCGGTTAATCACATGGATATGCTCATTATCGGTGAGGGTCACGCTGACTTCGCTGTCCTCCACACCATAAAGTTTCCCCACCGTCTCGATGGCGGTGCGGATATTGTCGATATATTCTTCCGGTACTTCCAACTCTTCCGGTTCGTTGCTGATGATGATTTCCATGTTACTTTTCCTGTTTCGCCTTTTCCTTCTCTTTTTCGGCCTTGCGCTTTTCTTCGTAAGCACCATAAGCCTCGACAATGCGGGTAACCACTTCGTGACGGATGACGTCCAACGGAGCCAGCCGCACAATGCCTACCCCCTTGACATGTTCGAGGACTTTGGCCGCTTCCCTAAGACCTGACGTTACGCCCCGCGGCAAGTCCACCTGACCTAAATCGCCGGTAACCACCATGCGGGAACCAAAGCCCAGACGGGTCAAAAACATCTTCATCTGCTTGTCCGTAGTGTTCTGGGCCTCGTCGAGGATGATGAAGGCATCTTCCAACGTGCGGCCGCGCATATAAGCCAGCGGTGCAATCTCGATAAAGCCCTTGGCCATGAATTTCGTATAGGTGTCCTGACCTAAAATATCCTGCAGGGCATCATAGAGTGGGCGCAAGTATGGGTCAACCTTATCCTGCAAATCGCCGGGCAAAAAGCCCAACCGTTCCCCGGCTTCCACGGCCGGACGCGTCAGGATAATCTTGCGCACTTCGCGATTGCGCAGGGCGGCCACGGCCATAACCACCGCCAGATAGGTCTTGCCGGTACCGGCAGGGCCGATGCCGAAGGTGATGGAATTATGACGGATGGTGTCAAGATACCGTCGCTGCCCCAAGGTCTTGGGACGCACATGACGGCCCCGGGCGGTAACGAGAATCGTATCGCCAAAGAGTGTATGCAGGGCTTCCCCCTTGCCGCCTTTTACAAGGCCAATCCCGTAGCGCACCTCGTGCATGGTGATGGTTGTCCCCTGACGATAGAGATAGAGAAGCTCCTCCATCACCTTGGCCGCCATCTCTACCTGCGCGCCTTCCCCGAAAATTTCCACCTGTGTGCCCCGGCTGATAAACTGACAGTCAAATTCACTGCGAAACACCTGTAAAAACTCATCGCCTTCACCCAAAAGAGCGAAGGCTTCATGATTGTCCTGAAAAATAATTTTTCGTTCTAATGCCTGCTGCAAAAAATCTGTTCACCTCTAGCGTATTAGCAAATCAATCTGCGATATACTTCGCATTGTACTTTTCAATCATCTTTTCCGGTTTATAGGACTCCTTGGCCTTGCGCAGGCCTTCCTGCCCCATGTCTTCTTCGCGGTTGATATAGGTCATGCCGCTCCATTCATGCTCAACAAAGCCCTGATTGATGGCCGGATATGCTCCCCGAATATTGGGGTCAGCCTTTTCCACATGCACCACCACGGAATCGCTGTTGAGCTGCTCGCCGAAGGTAAAGGCAATGATTCGCCCGTCCAGACAGATTGCCCCGCCCTTCAGTTGGAAGTAATCCCAGTCAGCAAAGAGTTCCAAAATGGCATCCCGCTCCCAGGGAATGAACTCCGACTCCGGCATGGCCTCAATATGGGCTGCATACCATTTCTCCAGCTCGGCCTTGCAGGCAGGCAGGATTTCCGGCGTGATTTCCATATACTCTGCCTCGGGATAGAGTTTCCGAAAGGCATTCAGATGGTTCTTCTTGGAATGCAGCTTGCGCCCAGACAGCGTGATGAGCTTTTCTGCCAGATAAACGTAGTCAAAATTATCCCGGTCTGCCTCAATAGCAAACTGCCCCGGATACTGCTGCTGCAAAAAATCTGCGAAATGCTTCTCCACACCGGTAAAGGCCAGCGTCTTCTCCTGACTGGCAAAATAAGCACGGAAGGTATCCACCGCTTCCTGCCAGCGCCCTTCCTCACAGACGGGCTGCAAGGCATAGAGCTGCCCTTCCCATTCACAGGTGAGATAGAGAATCTCCCCCTGTTCACAAATCTCTACATGATAGGGCTTGCGCCACATAAAGAGATTGGTGAAATTGAAATGGGAATTTTCATAGTAACCGCTTCGGTAATATCTATCCAATAAACTCTTGTCATCTTTGGTTAATTCTTTGAACTTAATAATATTCAGCCTCCTATTGAAAATGGCTTTCTATTACCCATTATAGATGACATGTCAATACTTGGCCGTGACCTGAGTCACGCTAACTTCTTCTGACCGCAGGTGGCTTCCGCTGCCGCTACGACTTCTTCCAGGTTGCCGCCGTTAGCTGCCACCACAGCTGCTTGCATGGTGCCTTCGAGCAACGGACAGTCCGCCATGCGCACCGCATCATCTTTTAAGTTTTCCAGCACCAGTTCCGTAGTCATAATGGCGCTGCCCATATCCATAATCACCACAGCCCCATCCCGGCCGCAGACAAATTCCACTGCTTTGCTGATTTTCTCGTAACTGGTGCCCATGATACCATCATCGAGGCCTCCGGCTGCAGCAATCTGCACGCCGCCCGCCATCATCTCAGCCATTTCTTTGACACCTTCGGCAAGTTTTACATTATGGGATACCACAACAATCCCTACCAAAACAGTAACCTCCCTCTTATAGGTAAATGCGGCCAGCTATAAATAGACCGACCGCACCCCTGTTATTTTAGTTTTAACAATTACTGATAATAAGCGACCCCAGCCTCAAAGAGCTGCTGGTCTTTTTCCCCCGGCACATTGCGGGCAATATCCTTGCCGATGCGCTCGGAATGTCCCATCTTACCCAATACACGGCCATCGGGGCTCGTGATGCCCTCCACCGCACTGACGGAACCGTTGGGATTATAGGGAATATACAAGGACGGATTCTCATTTTCATCCACATACTGGGTGGCAATCTGACCACGCACCCTCATGCGGGCGAGAATTTCCTTATCGGCAACAAAGCGTCCCTCACCATGGGAAACCGCAATGGTATGTACATCCCCCACATTGACATTGTTGAACCACGGGGAAAGATTGGATACCACCTTGGTCTGGACCATGCAGGAAACATGCCGACCTATGTTATTATACGTCAAAGTTGGCGAACTGTCTACCAAATCACGAATTTCTCCGTATGGAACAAGTCCCAGTTTGATTAAAGCCTGGAAACCGTTGCAGATACCCAGCATCAAACCGTCCCGCTTAAAGAGCAGTTTATGCACTTCTTCCTTGATGCGCGGATTGCGGAACATGGCCGCAATGAACTTGCCGGAACCATCCGGTTCGTCACCGCCGCTGAAACCGCCCGGCAACATGATGATGTTGGCCTCCTTGATGCCCTTGACGATGGCTTCCACCGATTCCTCAACGGCGCTGGGCGTAAGGTTGCGAATGACCAGCGTTTCCGCTTTGGCACCGGCCCGTTCCCAAGCCCGTGCCGAATCGTATTCGCAGTTTGTACCGGGGAATACAGGGATAAAGACCTGCGGCCTAGCCAACTTTGTATGCGAACGAATGGCCACACCCTCGGTGTAAGTCATATCCATGATTCTTTCCTTGGGATACTGCTTCACCTGCGTGGGGAAAATCTTTTCCAAAGGCTTGGTGTAGGCCGTCTCGATATCCGCCAGCATGATGACCGCATCATCACAGACCACACTGGGGCCTGCGGTGGTTTCACCAATCAGTTGGCAGCCTGCCTCTGACAGGATCTTTTCCAACCGCTCGGAATCAGCCACTTCGAGCAGCAACGCACCGTAGTCCGGCGTAAAGAGTTCATTCCGCATCATGGGCTTGGTGAACTTGAAGCCCACGCCATTGCCCAGCACCATCTTGGACACAGCGGCAGCTATACCGCCCACACCAATGCTCTGTGCCGCAAAGACGCGATGCTTTTCCATGAGGTCCGTAACCAGCGCCCAGCGCTTCCGCATCTTGGGGAAGTCCGGCAAATCCTGCTCGTCCTTCGGAGCCGGCACGAGATAAACCTTGTTGCCGGGATACTTGAATTCCGGCGAAACCGCATCACTGGCCTTCAGTGTCGTAACGGCAAAAGCTGCCAGCGTCGGCGGTACATGGATATCTTCAAAGGTGCCGGACATGGAATCCTTGCCGCCGATGGCAGGAATCTCCAGTTCATGCTGTGCCCAAAGTGCACCCAGAAGTGCAGCGAAGGGCTTGCCCCATTTTTCTTCGTCCTTGCCCAGACTCTCGAAGTATTCCTGGAAGGTCAGGCGAATCTTATCCGCCCGGCCGCCCAAGGCCACCATCTTAGCGGCGGCTTCCACCACCGCATAGAGGGCACCATGGAAGGGGCTCCATTCCGTCAGCGCCGGATTCAGGCCAAAGGTCATGGCCGTAGCCGTGTTGGTTTCTGCACCTTCTACGGGCAGTTTTGCCACCATGCCTTCAGCAGGGGTCAACTGACGCTTGCCACCAAAGGGCATCAGCACCGAATTGCCGCCAATGGTGGAGTCAAAGCGCTCAGCCAAGCCTTTCTGACTGCAGACATTCAAATCCTTGAGGTTGGTAAGCCAGCTCTGTTCCAGATTCTTCTTCTCCGCCTCAACGGCCGCCGGAATCGTTCTTAAATAGCGGTTCTTTTCGTCCGGGCTGGTGATTTTGGCTTTTACATGCTGACGCACACCGTTGGTATCCAGGAAGGAACGGTTCATCTGCACAATGGCATTGCCCCGCCATTTCATAATCAGCCGTGGTTCCTTGGTGATTTCCGCCACTTTCGTCGCTTCGAGGTTTTCTTCATCAGCCAGCTGGGCGAATTTACCCAAATGCTCGGGACGGATAACCACAGCCATGCGCTCCTGCGATTCGGAGATGGCCAGTTCCGTGCCGTCAAGGCCCTTGTACTTTTTCTTCACCGCATCCAGATTGATGGTAAGGCCCGGAGCCAATTCGCCGATAGCCACGGCCACACCGCCCGCACCAAAGTCGTTGCAGCGCTTAATCATGCGGCTGACAACCGGATTGCGGAACAGACGCTGAATCTTGCGCTCCGTGGGCGGATTGCCCTTCTGCACTTCTGCACCACAGGAGGTCAGGGATTCTTCCGTATGTTCCTTCGAGGAACCGGTGGCACCGCCACAGCCATCACGGCCGGTACGTCCGCCAACCAGCACGACGATATCACCGGCAGCCGGCACCTCCCGTACCACATTGGCCTTGGGGGCAGCAGCGATAACCGCACCGATTTCCATGCGCTTGGCCATGTAGCCTTCGTGGTAAACTTCCCGTACTTGCCCCGTAGCCAGACCAATTTGATTGCCGTAGGAGCTGTAGCCAGCAGCAGCGCCCAAGGTGATTTTCTTCTGGGGCAGCTTGCCCGGCAGGGTGTCCTTGAGCAGGCGGCGCGGGTCAGCAGCACCAGTGACGCGCATGGCCTGATAGACATAGGAACGGCCGGACAGCGGGTCGCGGATAGCACCACCCAGACAGGTAGCGGCACCACCGAAAGGCTCGATTTCCGTAGGATGGTTGTGGGTTTCGTTCTTGAACATCACCAGCCAATCCTCTTTTTTGCCGTCGATATCAGCTTCCACCACGATGGAGCAGGCATTGATTTCCTCAGATTTATCCAGGTCTGCCAGCTTGCCGTCCTTGCGCAGGGCCTTCATGCCGATAACCGCAATATCCATCAACGTCACATCACGGTTTTCTCCGGCATAGAGTTCTTCCCTGTCCTGCAAGTATTTCGTATAAGCCTTGGCAATGCTCGGCGTGTAATAACCCTTGGCAATCTGCACTTCATCCACCGCCGTAGTAAAGGTAGTATGACGGCAGTGGTCGGACCAATATGTATCAATTACTCTAAGTTCTGTAATGGTAGGAGGACGCTTTTCCGTATCCCGGAAGTAAATCTGGCAGAAAGCCATATCCGCCAGACTCATGGCAAAGCCCTTGGACTGCCAAAAATCCTGCAAAGCTTCGGCATCCAGATTATTGAAGTTTTCCAGCACTTCAACATCAGCAGGCTCCTCGTATTCACCAATCAGGGATTCCGGCTTCTCCAGGCTGGCCTCACGGCTTTCCACCTTATTGATGCAGTAATCCTTTATTTTGCCAAAGGTTTCTCTGTCCACATCACCGACAATGACGATAACCTTGGCCACCCGGATTTCCGGGCGTTCCTTCTGGGTAATCAGCTGCACGCACTGGGCTGCCGAGTCCGCCGTCTGGTCATACTGCCCCGGCAAAAATTCCACCGCAAAGACCCGGGAATTGGGGAACTTGGGCAATTTTTCCTCGTAGACAACATCTACCGGCGGTTCGGAGAAAACGACATTTTTCACCGCAGCGTATTCCTCATCGCTAAGGCCTTCAATGTCATAACGCCGGATAATGCGGACGGCCTTCAGTTCGTCCAGGCGAAATGTCTCCTTGAGGTCATCGCACAGCTGCTGCGCAGGAATATCAAAATACCCCTGTCGTTTTTCTACGAAAATTCTTCTCACAGTCATGAATCTTCTTTTCCTCCAGACACTAAATAGAATAAATACATAAAGCTATATAGACAAACAGGCATAGAGACACCTACGCAAATAGGGTCTCTATGCCTGTATATCACAAACTGTCAATGGCGACTTTCACAACCACCTTGGTTACCTTGCCCGGCTTGTCATCCACAACCGAAGCCTGCGGGCGATGTACATCCTCAGGATAAAGCACCGCAAAACAGCCCGGCGAAAGCACAATGCTGCTATCGGGAACCAGGGCTTTATAGAAGGTTACATCCCGCTCCGCATCATAGGGAGCTTCTTCTTCCAAATCGGGGCTTAAAGGACACCAGCCCATAAACTCCTCGCCTTCCGCTATAAACTGAATGTCCACGAACTTTCGATGGGTCTCCGGCTTACAATCTTTCTCCGGACGCGTCGTATAGCGCTGCACATTAGCAAAACACTTATCCCCTGCAATAGGATATTTGCCATCTGCCATCTGGGTGAAATCATGATCACGCAAATAGTCAAGCGCCTTCTGGATAATCGCCGGATAATCTACATGATTTTCGTCCAATGTATCCATACTGCCGATAATCATTTCACAACCCTCTCCTGTCGTACATTCTGTAAAGAAACAATCTTTCATAAACATTTTACCTAAAAGATTTGTATTATGCAAGTATATATGCGCACTATCTTCTGACGCATCACAAAAACTTCCCCTGCAAGCCATTTACTTCGCAGGGGAAGCTGCATTTACCACATGCGGCGCAGAGTTACTGCACACATGATATCCCGGTCGTGACTGCCGCGCGCAAAAGCTGCATCGCCCGACACAGACCAGCCTGGCTTAAATTCCGTTTCACCGCTGATGGACATCACCAGATGTGTCTTATCCTGCTGGCCGCGCATTTCAAAAACAGATGGGCCGCCACCGACAAGGCCAAAGGTCACCCGCGGATTGGCTCCGCTGAATGCGTGCTTTACACCCAAGCGCATGGCGTAGCTGCCTCTGTTCAGATAGCGCTTGAACTCCACACCCAAACCTGTCGCAAAATATGTATTGCCTGCACTGTTGACTCTTTGGCCTACCGTGCCCACATCATTTTCCTTGTAGCCATCCTGCCACAAATGAGATAACTGCATATTGACGTAGGGGCTCACATGCCAAGTGGCCACTTTATTCGCCTGCAGGTCGTACTTGTATTCGCCGCCTAATTCCAAAATGTGGCTGTTGTAATCGGCTTTAGCTGTGCCAATGTCCGTGATGCCTCGGCTCAGGTCATGCTTCAACCAGCCATGATTCAAATAAACGTAACCTTCATGGGGGCCGCGCTTGTAGCCGGCATATACACCCAGACGCGTATCCTGCACGGTACTGCTGGCAGAGCCTGCCGCAAAAGAGCTGTTGCCATAGCTGACAAAGCCACCCACGCGCCAGTTTTTGCCCACCGCCTTGTCATAGCCTAAAGCAAAAGTCGTACCATGATAATTGGCACCGCCTTTTAACTCACCCCAGTTTTTGGCCGTCTTGAACCAGATATTGTTTTCCACGGGCAGGTCAACTTTTGCCTGCAATTTCAATCCTTCATTGACTGTGGAATCCTTATTGTCGGCTAGGTTTGAAACTGGAACACGGACATCAATATTATTCATGGCATAGGCTTCTGCCAGTCGCGTGGACAGAATATGGCTGGTCACGGTGCTGGTCTGCGTCATACTTATGCCCTGTGCAGCATTCGGCGACGAAATATCCGTCAAGGCTTTGGCTGCCGTTTCCGGTTCGAGGGAGAATAATTTGCGTAACTCACCCTTTTGGAATTTCTCGTCACCCAGGCCGTCATACATATTCATTACAGCATTGTAGGTATTATTCACTGCCGCGTCCGTGGTGCCTAAGTTATTAGCTGCCATCGTATCTACTGTAATCGTATTGCCACTGATTTTTCCTTGGGCATTAAGCATACCGGAAACGGGTGCTTCTTTAGCAAGATTGGTTATTGTTTCACTGCCCGTAATATTATTTGCCGTAAGGACAGGCTTATTCTGCTCCCCTGGCAGCATGTTATAGGCAGTCACCGTTGAGCCTGTAATATCAGCATCACCATTGACAATTATCTGCCCCTTCTCACCGCCGCCATAGGCCTGCAGATTACCATTGGATACCAACTTGCCATCGGATACCGACTTGCCCTTAATCTCCATATTGGTATTTGCTGATGAGGCTCCAATAGTACCGTGATTGATAAGCTGACCTGTAGTATCCGTAAATCCATCCATAGCATTTACTGTATATTTACCACCCAACAGAGCCGCATCTTTTTCCACCTGCACATTTACTACATTTGCTGTTCCTTCATAGGTCAGTGTCCCGGCCTTAACATTCATCTTCATGTTATCTTCGCCGGTGATATTGCCACCATAGTACAAATCCGTATTGAAATTGAGATTGGTCACCAGGTCCGGAATATATGCATTGTAATCATACGAAGTACCCATATACTGAATTTTTAAGGCATCTGAGCCATCACCTTTTACACCATTATAAGCCCCTTCGCATTCCGATGCATAAAACTGCTTCCAGTCGGAAGTAATATTGCCCTGAATGCTGGCACCTTCATTGATGTTAATTTCTTTTACAAAGGCATTCTTGGCGATATAGATGGCATTCTCATCACCAATGAGCGTACCAGACAAATTATATTGTTCTACCAACGGCCCATCTAACTCGTCTTTATTGGCATTGTAGGTATTTGCATCCATATCATTCAGGACAAGATTTTCAGCTGAAGTAATTGTCCCTGCTGGTATTTCCTTAGTAGCCTTATCCCATGATTGAACTTCTCGTTTGTAGCGGATATACGAACCACGATACTCATCATCAGCCCCATTCGTACTAGAACCAAAGTCAAAGCGTACACCTGTACCGCCTTCACCTCTGGCTGTTACCGTTCCGGCCTGATCTATCGTATGATTTCTGCCATAAGCTATTAAAAGGCCGTTGCCGCGCAGACCGTCCGCATGGATTTCTGTATCTTCTGGCACAATCAGTTCATTGTCCGTACCATCTACCCGAACACCCACAGCCCCCGCGCCGGCCGTCATAATATCCGCATTCTGCGTCACTTCGTTGTCCGAACCATAGATATGCAGGCCGATGCCCAAAGGCACCAAGCTATAAGTATCGGCAAGATAGTCTGTGCCATCATCATTACGCGCAAAATAACCCTGATTATTGACGATAGTTCCGCCATTGCCATAGATGGACCTTCCATAAAGGGCCTTGCGGTCAAGCTTATAGCCCAGGTCCTGCATAACCGCCAGCTCTACCTCCAAAAAGGTCGTGTAGTTACTATATTCACGATGACTCATCATACCAGATGTCTGCAAATGACTGCCCTCAAACTTATATTCACCACTACCGTCTGTTTTCTTTTCCCAGCCATTTACCGGCAGAGCGGAACGCCCGAAGAATTTTGCCCCGCCCAAAGCTTCTGTCACATGGTCACCATAAAAATAAGCATAAACACTACCTTCGTCATCTTGACTATCTTCATCATCTTGGCTGGCTTCCTTCTTAGACACATTCTCCACCACAAAAGCCTTCTCATCTTGCTCTTCAGAAATTCTCATTCCAGCCTCAGCAGCTCTACCATCTTTATCCCGCAAATGCAGTGTCCATGAACCATCCGTAATAATATCGTCAAAATACCATCCGTCATCTTTCTCTGTTCCAGCACAGGATATCCCCAAAGCATGTCCCAGTTCATGACGAAAAGTTCCCACAAAATCAGTAGCCTGTTCATTGGTAGGCAGAACTGTATTGGCATCTATCCACCAACCCTTAATAGCACCATCACGATTAGCTCCCATATGTCTGCCAATCGTCACATCACTAAAAGTATATCTTCCCTTAGGCAAGACACCATCTTTAGCCTCCCCATAAGTAAGGGGCATTATTTTTGCCCCCTCCTGCAACTGCTCACCCAAATAAAACGCACCATCTTTGCTACTGCTGCTTGAAGATTTATTAATTCCATCAGAATCTATCGAATATGTACCAGCAGATGCATTTTGTCGATTATCCGTTGAGACAAAAATCTGCCAAGGTGTAGTATTTTCTGCTCCAGGCGCTATAATATCTGTCCAATACGCCGTACTGTCCAGCGTGGCTTTAATAAGCGTATCATTTAAACGATATGTTGGCGGGGCAATCAGCCAGCCACTGGCACCTCCAGCACCAATGCCATAACCTTCCCCTCCCTCTTTTGGGGCCATAAAACGTATTTCAGCAAATGTCTTGCCGCCATATTTAGAATATTCCGTTGCAAAATAGGGAGATTCTGTTTCTGTTGCGCCACAAGTTAAGGGCATAGCCAGACTTGATAGCACTGCGGCTGTCAGTGCATAAATCTGTTTCGTTGCAAAATTCCTTTTTTGTTTCATATTCCTCACCCTTTTCTTGTAAATCATATACATCAACGGTTCCCTTTTACCACATGCGGCGAAGGGTTACTGCACACATGATATCCCGGTCGTGACTGCCACGCGCAAAAGCTGCGTCGCCCGAAACAGACCAGCCCGGCTTAAATTCCGTTTCACCACTGATGGACATCACCAGATGTGTCTTATCCTGCTGGCCGCGCATTTCAAAAACAGATGGGCCGCCACCGACAAGGCCAAAGGTCACCCGCGGATTGGCTCCGCTGAATGCGTGCTTTACACCCAAGCGCATGGCGTAGCTGCCTCTGTTCAGATAGCGCTTGAACTCCACACCCAAACCTGTCGCAAAATATGTATTGCCTGCACTGTTGACTCTTTGGCCTACCGTGCCCACATCATTTTCCTTGTAGCCATCCTGCCACAAATGAGATAACTGCATATTGACGTAGGGGCTCACATGCCAAGTGGCCACTTTATTCGCCTGCAGGTCATACTTATATTCGCCGCCTAATTCCAAAATGCGACTGTCATAATCTGCTTTAGCCATACCAATGCCCGTTATCCCTCGCCTCAAGTCATTTTTCAGCCAGCCATGATTCAAATAAACATAGCCCTCATGAGGACCACGCTTATAGCCGGCATATACGCCCAAGCGCGTATCCTGCACGGTGCTGCTGGCAGAACCTGCCGCAAAGGAGCTGTTGCCATAACTGACAAAGCCACCCACGCGCCAGTTCTTCCCAGCCGCCTTGTCATAACCTAAAGCAAAAGTCGTACCATGATAATTAGCCCCGCCTTTTAAGTCTCCCCAGTTCTTAGCCGTCTTGAACCAGATATTGTTTTCCACGGGCAAATCAACTTGTGCCTGCAGTTTCAATCCTTCATTAACGGCGGAATCCTTATCATCGACCAGCTTAGAAACCGGAACATGGACATCCATATCATTCATGGCATAAGCTTCTGCCAGTCGCGTGGATAGAATATGACTGGTCACGGTGTTAGTCTGTGTCATAGTCATGCCATATACTGCATTAGGAGAAGAAATATCCGTTAAGGCTTTGACTGCTGTTTCCGGTTCGAGGGAGAATAACTTGCGCAGTTCACCCTTCTGGTATTTTTCCTCACCTAGTCCATTATACATATCCATTACGGCATCGTAAGTTTTATTTACGGCCACATCCGTGGTACCTAAGTTATTGGCTGCCATCGTATCTACTGTAATCGTATTGCCACTGATTTTTCCTTGGGCATTAAGCATACCAGAAACTGGAGTTGCCTCATTAGCATTGGTGATATCCCCAACGATTGATTGTGCCGTAAGAACAGTCTTATTCTTCTCCCCTGGCAACATTTCATAGGCAGTCACCGTTGACCCATCAATCGCAGCCATGCCATTGACATTTATTTGGCCGCCAGCACCGCCACCGTAAGCCTGCAAATTGCCATTGGATACTAATTTGCCATTAATCGTCATATTACGGTCAGCTGCGGAGGCTCCGATAGTGCCCGAATTAATAAGCCAACCTGTGGTATCATCAGACGTACCTGCACTCATTCTACTGCTCATATCATTTACATTATACGTACCGCCCAACAGAGCCGCATCTTCTGCTACCTGCACGCTTACTACATTGGCTGTACCTTCATAGGTCAGTGTCCCGGCATTAACCTTCATCTTCACATTATCTGCACCGGTGATATTGCCACTATAGTACAGGTCAGCATTGAAATTGAGATTGGTCACCAGGTCCGGAATATATGCATTGTAATCATACGAAGTACCCTTATACTGAATTTTTAAGGCATCTGAGCCATCACCTTTTACACCATTATAAGCTCCTTCACATTCCGTCGCCCCAAACTGTTTCCAGTTGGACGTGATATTGCCCTGAATGCTGGCGCCTTTATTAATGTTGATATTCTTTACAAAGGCATTCTTGGAAATATAGATTGCATTATCCGCGCCAATAAGTGTACCGGACAAGTTATAGTTCTCTACCAATGGTCCCTCTAATTCAGCTGCATTGGCATTGTAGGTATTTGCGTCCATAGCTTTCAAGGCCAGATTTTCAGCCTTGGAAATTTTTCCACTAGCATCAACCGTTCGCTTAAAGCGGATATACGAGCCACGATACTCATCTCTGGCTCCGTTCGAGCTGGAACCAAAGTCAAAGCGTACCCCCGTGCCGCCTTCACCACTGGCTGTTACGGTTCCGGCCTGCTCTATCGTATGGTTTCTGCCATACGCAATCAAGAGGCCATTGCCACGCCTGCCGTCTGCATGGATTTCTGTATTCTCCGGCACAATCAGTGTGTTGCCCGTGCCATCTACCCGGACACCTACAGCTCCCGTACCTTTTGTCATGATATCCGCATTCTGCGTCACCTTGTTATTCGAACCATAGATATGCAGGCCAACGCCCAAGGGCACGAGGCTATAGGTATTGACCAGATATTCTGTTCCCCCAACGTTGCGCGCGAAATATCCCTGATTGTTGACGATAGTGCCGCCGTTGCCATAGATAGACCGGCCATAAAAAGCCTTGCGGTCAATCTGATACCCTAGGTCCTGCATAACCGCCAGTTCTACCTCCAAAAAGGTCGTATAGTTGGAGTACTTCCTATGGCTCATCATGCCAGCCGTCTGCAAATGTGAGCCGTCAAACATCCAAGTCTCTCCCGACCCTTCCCAGCCATTTACCGGCAGGGCGGAACGGCCAAAAAATTTGGCCCCGTCCAAAACTTCTGTCACATGGTTCCCATAAAAATAAGCGTAGCCGTTGCCATTCGCGTCGATATTCTTATCCACCACAAAATACTTTTTGCCGGATTCTCTTTCTACATCATCATCATTATTCACAATCACCATACCGGCCTCAGCAGGTGTGCCTTCTTGATCCCGCAAATGTAATGTCCAGGAAGATGTATCCTTTATATCTTTGCTAATTCCTTTTAAATCCTCCGTTCTAGCCATACCTATGCCTAAAGCATGTCCAAGTTCATGACGAAAAGTTCCTACAAAATCCGTAGCTTGTTCATTGGTTGGCAGAACTGTGTCCGCATCTATCCACCAGCCATCAGCTGCACCATCACGCTTTACCCCCAAATGCTCACCAATCCGTATTACGCTAAAAGCATATTTTCCTTCAGGCAGAACATCCTGTGTCGTATATGTTAAGGGCGTAAAAATCGTCCCTTTCTGCAGCTGGTCCTTCACATAGAACACATCAGTTCGATAGCAATTCGTTATTGGAGCCGCTCCAGGAGAATCCAGCGATAGTGAGACGGCATCAGCGTTTACATCCCCAAATGTGGTGACAAAAATCTGCCAAGGTGTTGTATTTTTTGCTTTAGGCGCCAAAATATTTTTCCAATAATCCGTACTTATCACAGTGGCTTCAATAAGTTCATCTCTTAAATTAAATTTTGCTGGACTGACCAGCCAGCGCGGATCATCCAGTGTCTTTAGATCTCCAGCACCTATTCCGTACCCCTCATTCATAAATTTTAAATCCGCAAAATGCTTGCCGTTGTAATCAGTGTATCTCGTTTCCCAATACGGAACTACCGGCTCATCTGCCGCTGCATATGATAACGGCATGGCCAGACTGGACAAAACCGCTAACGTCAGTACATAATTCCTTTTGTTACGCATAAGAATCCCCTCTTCCCCTGCGTGTAATATTCCAAATATTTTTCCTTATATCCTTAATATCGTATAATAACCTCCGTTGTTTAAATTAAAATAGGATTAAATTTTATAAATTTTATAATTAGACACTTTAGCCAAAAATCCTGCTCACCCGAGGCAATATTCTTGTCCATAAGCCAGCTATATGATATAATTAGCAGGTATAAAATTTAACCAAAAGTCCTCGTCAATTGCGGACGAGGATTTTACTGTAATAAGGAAAGGGGCTTATATATGCGTGAACTTTTGGAACTGCTGGAACACGATGCCCGCCGTCCCGTAGGGGAACTGGCCGCCATGCTCAAGCGCAGTGAGTACGAAGTAGAAAAGAACATCAAGGACCTGGAGAAGAACAAAATCATCCTCTCCTACAACACCCTGATCAACTGGGAAAAATTTGGTGACGACACCGTGACCGCCATTATCGAAATCAATTTGACGCCCCAGCGGGAAGTCGGCTTTGACGCCATTGCCGAACGTATATACCGCTTCGACGAAGTACGCACGGTATATCTCATGAGCGGCAGCTTTGACCTCTTAGTTATCATCGAAGGCAAGTCCCTTAACGACGTAGCAAACTTTGTGGCTACCCGCCTGGCTACCATTGAGGGGGTTACGGCTACCCGCAGCCACTTCATGCTGAAACCCTACAAAAAAGACGGCGTCATCATCAATGATGAAGAACGCGACCGCAGATTGGTGGTGTCTCCCTGATGGCTGATAACATGAATTGGCAGCAGCGCCTTTCTCCGGGAGTAAACGCCATTGCTCCTTCGGGCATCCGCAAGTTCTTTGACATCGCTGCCCAGATGGACGATGTAATTTCTCTGGGCGTGGGTGAACCGGACTTCGTAACGCCCTGGTCCATCCGCGAAAGCTGTGTCTATGGTCTGGAACAGGGCTACACCTCCTACACCGCCAACCGGGGCATGCCGGAGCTGCGTCAGGAAATCGTCAATCTCTTCAAGCGTCGCTACAATGTGGACTATGAAGCCAACACCGATGTGCTGGTGACGGTAGGCGTCAGTGAAGCACTCGATATTGCCATGCGTGCCGTGCTGGCTCCCGGTGATGAAGTGCTGATTCCTGAGCCCTGCTACGTTTCCTATCAGGCCTGCACCATTCTAGCCGGCGGTGTGCCGGTAGCCGTGCCTGCCAAAATCGAGAACGAATTCCGCATCACGCCGGAAGAACTCGAAGAACATGTCACGGACAAGACCAAGGTACTCTTGATTGGCTACCCAAACAACCCCACCGGGGCCATTATGACCCGCAAGGATTTGGAAGCTGTGGCCGACTTTGCCGAAAAGCATGACCTCATTGTTATCTCGGATGAAATCTACGGCGATTTGACCTATGGCGGCGAAGAGCATGTCTGCTTCTCCTCCCTGCCCCGCATGAAGGACCGCACCATTCTCTTAAACGGCTTCTCCAAGGCCTATGCCATGACGGGCTGGCGCATTGGTTACGCCCTGGGCAATCCCACGGTCATTGCCGCTATGACGAAAATCCATCAGTACACCATGCTCTGCGCTCCTATCACAGCTCAGGTCGCTGCCGTGGAAGCCCTGCGCCATGGTGAAAAGTACATGAAGAAAATGGTGGCTGAATACGACCGCCGCCGCCGTCTTATCTACGATGGACTGACCAAGATGGGTTTGGAATGCTTTGAGCCGAAAGGTGCGTTCTACATCTTCCCGTCCATCAAGTCCACTGGCTACACCTCCGACGAGTTTGCTGAAAAGCTCCTGACCACGGAACATGTGGCGCTCGTGCCCGGCAGCGCCTTCGGTGCCTGCGGTGAAGGTCATGTGCGCTGCTCTTATGCCACGGCCATCGACAAGATTTCCGAAGCTCTGAGCCGCATTGAAAACTTCCTCAAGAACCATCGCAAGTAAGACTGTGAAATTTTTCTAAAAAAGTGTTGACAAGAAGCTGTTATATCCGTATAATATTTCTTGTGACTGCGGGATGTGGCACAGTTTGGTAGCGCGCTTCGTTCGGGACGAAGAGGCCGCAGGTTCGAATCCTGTCATCCCGACCATTGAGATTTTAAGCCAGTGACTTTTGTTGCTGGCTTTTTTGCTATGAAAATTTCCTGCATATTTTTATCAGCCGTGTTCGTGAGTCGGTTACATAAAAATTGACATGTCAACTGCTATAATAAGAGCACAAAGAAAAACTTAGCAGCATTAGGAGGAAACACTATGGCAACGACAGTTATTACCAAAGATAATTTCCAAAGCGAAGTATTGGATTATTCCGGTACGGTTCTCATCGACTTCTGGGCTGACTGGTGCGGTCCCTGCCGCATGCTCTCCCCCATCATTGACGAGGTAGCCGCGGAAAATCCTGCCATCAAAGTCGGCAAGGTCAATGTGGACGCTGAGCAGGAACTGGCTGCCCAGTTCGGCATCATGAGCATTCCCACCCTGCTGGTCTTTAAGAACGGCCAGAAAAGCGGCGAGTCCGTGGGCCTGATTCCCAAGGAACAGGTCGAAAAACTCATCGGCTAAGGAGCACAGACAAAAAGCCCGGAGTATCTTTTCACCAAAGATGCTCCGGGCTTTTCCATTTCTCTATTCTTCTTTTTCTCCGGCCAGGTCAGACAAGGCTTCCCTGTCGATAATTTTGATACAGCCCCGGGAGTTCTTGATGAAGCCCTCCTGGTTGAAGTACTTCACCAGACGGCTCACCACTTCCCGTGCAGTGCCCATATAGCGGGCAATCTGCTCATGGGTCAGATGGATTTCATCCGCGCCATTTTTCGCGCTTTCCTCCAGCAGGAAGATAGCCAGCCTGCGGTCAGCGGAGAAGAACAGCACCTGCTGCATCTTCCAGAGCATATCCGACAGACGGCTCGTAGCCATCTGATAGCCATAACAGCGCACGTTGATATTGCCGTCAGACAGTTTGCGGAACGTCGGCGATTTTATAAGCAGTGCCTCCGTATCCTCCTCTGCATCTACGTGGACATCAAAAGTCAATGATTCGAGCACACAGGGCGCCGACAGGATACCCACATCATCCGCAAAGAGCCGGTACAGAGTCACCTCACGGCCGTCCTCGGACATGGTATAAACCCGCAGCTGGCCCTTTTTCAGCAAATGCACGCCAATGCAGTCCAAGGTTCCCTGATGTACATGTGTTCCCTTGGGATAATGTACCAGCTGAGTGCCCTCCATCAGGAGTTCCTTTTCGGCCGCCGACAACTGCGCCCAAAAATCAAAGTGCTGAATAAATAAATCCATCATGGATGATTCTGAAGCCAAGCTAATCCCCTCCCCTAATCGTAAAAAAAGCCCCCCAAAAGGGGGCTTTCACTTGCTTCTTCCCAATCCCTGTAAGACTTAACGGAAGAGCTGGCTTACCGAGCGATGGCTCTGAATACGCATGATTACATCACCGATAGCATCTGCCAGAGACAGGGTAACAATCTTGTCGGACTGTTTTTCCGGCGGCAGCGGAATGGTGTTGGTAATCACCAGCTTTTCAATGCAGGATTCGTTGATGCGCTGTACAGCAGGGTCGCTCAGGATAGCGTGGGAGCAGGAAGCGAACACGCGCTTTGCACCACGTTTTTCCAGAGCCTTGGCACCTTCGCAGAGGGAACCTGCCGTATCAACAATATCGTCAATGATGATGGCCGTCTTGCCTTCCACATCACCGATGAGGTTCATAACCTCAGCACAGCCCGGTTTCGGACGGCGCTTTTCAATGATGGCGATGGGAGCCTGCAGGTGGTCAGCGAGAACGCGGGCACGGGTTACGCCGCCCAGGTCCGGGGAAACGACCACGACATCTTCCAGCTTCTGCGTGCGGAAGTAGTTGGCAATAACGGGAGCTGCTGCCAGATGATCCACGGGGATATCGAAGAAGCCCTGAATCTGGCCAGCATGGAGGTCAACGGTAACAACACGGGTAACACCAGCAGTCGTCATGAGGTTAGCAACCAGTTTTGCGGAAATGGGCTCACGGCCGCGGGTCTTGCGGTCCTGACGGGCATAAGCGTAGTAGGGAACAACTGCCGTTACGCTATGAGCGGATGCACGTTTGCAGGCATCTGCCATAATCAGGAGTTCCATCAGGTTGTCGTTTACCGGGTAAGACGTCGGCTGAATGATGAAAATATCCTTGCCGCGGATGCTTTCGCTGATCATTACCTGCGTCTCACCATTGTTGAAATGACCGACATATGCATCGCAAAGATTTACACCGATGTGGTCAGCAATCTCTTTTGCCAGCTCCGGGTTAGCGTTACCGGTCAGGATGCATAAGTTTCCAGTGTCTAAAGCCATTTTGTAAAAATCCTCCAAATCTTTCTTTTCCTACAAATTAACTCATCTCGGGGAAGTGACATGCGTCACTCTCTATCTACAACAGTATAACACTGATTGTATGTAACATAAAGCCTTATTTATGATTGTTTGCACAATTCATTAGGAATTATTTGCGCTTGTCGGCCCAGCCTTCGATATTCGTCTGGCGGGCACGGGCAATAGCCAAATTGTTGCTGGGCACTTTCTTGGTGATGGTGGAACCGGCACCGATATATGCGCCATCCTCTACTTCCACGGGCGCTACCAGATTGGAGTTGCAGCCAACGAAGGCATCGTTGCCAATCTTCGTGCGGAACTTGGTCTTGCCATCATAGTTAACCGTAATCGTACCGCAGCCCATGTTGACGCCAGAACCCATGTCCGTGTCGCCGATATAGGACAGATGCGGCAGCTTGGAGCCTTCACCAATCACAGAGTTCTTGACTTCCACGAAGTTGCCCATCTTGACACCAGCCATCAGGTGGGAATCCGGACGGATGTGATTGAACTGGCCGAGGATTACACCATCGTCAATCACGCAGTCATGGTAGTAGCCGAACTGACCCATAACCTTGTTGCCCATCTTGACATTCTGCAGGCGGACGCAGGGGCCCACTTCACAGTCCTCACCGATTACGGTATCCCCTTCAATCCAGGTCTGCGGGTAGATAACCGTATCGCGGCCAATTTTTACATCCGCATCCACATAAGTGGTATCCGGGTCCATAATCGTAACACCTTCGGCCATGAGTTCTTCATTCTTGCGGCGGCGCAGGATTTTTTCAGCACCGGAGAGCTGCAGGCGGGAGTTGATGCCCAGCGTGGATTCATAATCGTCAGCGGCTACAGCCCAAATCTTTTCGCCCTGCTTCTGGAGAATTTCCAATACATCCGGCAGATAATATTCGCCCTGAGCGTTATCGTTGGTAACCTGCTTTAGGGAGTCAAAGAGCGCACGGGCATCAAAACAGTAGATGCCGGAGTTTACTTCCTTCACGGCGCGTTCTGCTTCCGTGGCGTCCTTATGCTCCACAATCTTGAGCACGCTGCCGTCTTCGGCGCGGATGATGCGGCCATAGCCCGTAGCATCCGGCATGATGGCCGTCAGCACCGTAGCCTTGGCCTGGGCCTTCACATGGGATTCATAGAGGTTCTTGAGCAAATCCCCGGTCAAAAGCGGCGTATCGCCGCAGAGAACCATAACTGTTCCCTGCTCGTCCTTTAAGAGCTCTGCCGTCTGGAGTACAGCATGCCCCGTGCCCAGCTGTTCCTTCTGCTCGGCAAACTCGATTTCACTGCCCAGAGCCTGGCGCACTTCTTCACCGCCAAAGCCCGTGACCACGATATTGCGCTTGGCACCAGCAGCCTTGGCCGCATCGATGACATGCTGAACCATGGATTTGCCTGCAGCCTTGTGCAGAACCTTCGGGAGTTTGGATTTCATACGGGTGCCCTTGCCAGCGGCAAGGATTACAGTTACTAAATCAGACATTTTATCTGTGTCTCCTTAAAATTTATTTCTTTTATTTTTTTGCTTTTTTTGCCTTGGCATTTTTCTCGCGTTCGAGCGCTTCCATGGCTTTTAAGAGAGTCTTCTCCGAATTTTCCATATGGCGCTCTGCTGCCTTGCTGGCCGCCTTGCGGTCACCATTGGCAATGGCTTCCACAATCAGGCGGTGTTCGTCTAAAGTTTCCTCCAGACGGCCGGGATAGGACATGGACAGCGTGCGGAAACGGGTGAGCTGGTCGCGCAGGTTGGAGATAATCCCCACCAGACGCTCATTGCGGGCCGCATGATACATGAGGTCATGGAACTCAATATCCGTTTCCACGATTTTTTCGATATTGCCTTCTTTGATATAACCGCCGATAATCACGAGCAGACGCTGCAAGTGTTCGAGTTCATCATCGGTAATATGGTCAGCAGCCAGCCCATTGGACAGAGATTCGAGTGCCGTGCGGATTTCAAAAATCTCATTGATATCCCGGATGGACATGCTGGCCACATAGGTTCCCCGCCGGGGCATCATCACCACATAGCCCTCAAGTTCGAGCTTGCGAATGGCTTCCCGCACCGGCGTACGGCTGACGCCTAATTCCTCTGCCAGCTGGATTTCCATAATTCGCTCACCGGGCTTCAGCACACCATTGCGAATGGCCTCCCGGAGGGATTCGCACACCACTTCCCGCAAAGGCTGGTAGCTGTCAAGCTTAATCGGGGCTAATCTGTTTGTCATATAGGCCTACCTCTTTTGCAAAAAATTACGCTTTCCTTCGGTTCATCTGAAATGTACGGGTGACAAAGACATCCGCATTGGTATTCTGCCGCAGGACGTTGGCAATGGCTTCTGCCTGTTCCCGGTTGCGGGCCAGACCAAACACAGTCGGGCCGCTGCCGGACATCATGCTGGCCATGGCGCCCTTGTCGAGCATCATCTGCTTGTAGTCTGCTATCACGTCATACTTCTTTATAGTAACACTTTCCAGCACATTACACAATAACCCGGCCACGGCTTTTCGGTTGCCGCGGGCAATGGCTTTCTTGATGGCCTCGTTGTCGGGATGCTTTTCCGCACCCTGTTCGTCATAATTCTGATAAGCCCAGGCCGTGGACACGGAGATGCGGGGCTTTGCGAGCACCACCCAGGTCTCCGGCATATCGGCAAGGCGCGTCAAAACCTCCCCGCGCCCCGTGGCGAGCATCGTGCCGCCCATCAGGCAGAAGGGAATATCCGAACCGAGCCTTGCGCCCAATTCGCAAAGTCTTGCCTCGCTCATCTGCAAATTGTAGAGCTCATTCATGCCCTTGAGAACCGCCGCGGCATCGGCGCTGCCACCGGCAAGGCCTGCCGCAATGGGAATGCGCTTGGTAAGCTCCATGCGCACGCCCCCCGTAAGGCCGTATTCCTGACGTACAAGTTCCGCCGCCCGCCAGGCCAGATTCTTTTCGTCCGCCTTGAGCCAGGGCACGTTGATGGACAGCGCAATCTCCCCATCCGTCTTTTCCATGGTCAAAGTGTCGTGCAGGCCAATGGACTGCATAACCATGGCCACTTCGTGAAAACCATCCGGACGCTTGCCCAAAATATCCAGCGTCAAATTTATCTTGGCATTTGCTTCTACTGTTACCATCTGCACACTCCCATTCAATCAGCTTCTAATAGAATAACAATTTTTCACCCATAACGCAAGAAATCCCCCGCCTTCAGGCAGGAAAATTTGACGAACTGTCTAATTATCAATTATAATATAGCTTATGACATTAAAAAGGAGAAGACAATATGAAAATCTTAGCCCGCCATTTGACCGCGGATTTATTTAATTGCCAGAACCACCAGTTAGACGATACCGAACTCATTTTAGATATGCTCAAAAAAATTCTGCAGGATTTGGAATTGCAGCTGATAAGCTTCTCCGCTGAGGCATTGGACAACGGCCACAATGCTTTGATGCTGACTCTCGCTGACGGTCACATCACCCTGCACGTTTATCCAAAAATGAAATATGTTGCTTTGGATGTCTTCCTCTGTCAGGAAGATGCCGAGCCGGATAAATTAGGTCAGGCCATCCGCGCCTTCTTTAAGCCCGACAAGACCAAGACCACGGTCTTAAAGCGCGGCGACTTCGGCGCCCCCAAGGAAATCAAGCCCAAGGTCAAGACAAAAGTTGCGCCCCTGCGCAAGATTCATAACACCGGCGCCAAGGTCATCCGCATCCTGGCCCGCCGCAACAACAACCAACAGTAATATAAAACAGCGTGTACGCTCATCACGAGCAGTACACGCTGTTTTTCTTTTTAGCAAAATTTACGCACGGCCTTGCCATTCAGATAATCGCAGAGCCGTCCCTGATAGCGCCCCTCCTGCCGCATCACATTGATGATGTGGTCGCGGATTTTCCACCAGCCCGTGTGCCAGTTGGAAAAGAGGGTATTTTCCTCCGGCGCTCGGCCGATAATCCGCTGCAGAACAATCTCCGGCGACAGATGTTCCAAAAACTTAATCACCCTGTCCTCGTATTCCGGCAAGGTAATCATTTTTAACTTGCCCGCCTCATAATCCTTCGCCATAGCGGTGCCCTTGACGATGTACAGGGCGTGCAGTTTCACCTGGTCAACGCCTAAAGCCGACAAAATCTTGGCATCCTCAATCACATCCAGCTCATCATCCCAGGGAAGATTGAGTATCAGATGGACGCAGGACTGCAGGCCGAATTTCTTGATGCGCAAAATGGCATCGATAAGTTCGGCCAACGTATGACCGCGGTTAATCTCCACCAAAGTATGGACATTGGTGCTCTGCAGCCCCAGCTCCACACAGATGTCAATATTGTGCTTCTCCTTCTGTGCCTGCAGAACTGCCAGATGCTCGTCGCTGACGCAGTCAGGACGGGTGGCAATATACACCGCCACCACATCTTCCGGCGCTCCGGCTTCATCCACCCAGGCCGCCAATTTTTCCGGCGTCGTGTAAGTGTTGCTGAAATTTTGCAGATAGGGAATAAATTTCTTCGCCTTGTACTTCGGCACAATATGCGCCTTGTTGGCCTCCATCTGTTCCGTAATCGTCATTGAAGCCGGCAAATTCTCATACCCCGTGCCAATCTCCCCGCAAAACGTACAGCCTGCCCCACCATTGCCACAGGTGCCGTCCCGGTTTGGGCAGGTCACAGGCAGTGCAATCGGCAGTTTATAGACCTTCTCACCGTAGCGGTCTTTTAGATAGTCGGAAAATGCCCGATATATTGTCTGTTTCATTTATAGCCTTTCAAATATCTTATATACTTTCTTATACACCATCTTGTGCAGATGAACCAATTTCCAGCTCAATTCGCTGGCATACCGGCTCATCTGCAGTATAGTCAAACAACAGGGCGGTCGGTTGACAAGTCAGTTTTTGACAAGTCAAATCTTGACTTGTCAACATCACGTTATAGGCAAAGACCTCGATATGGTATTTCTTATTCACATCCCGCCAGTTGGTGAATTCGTAATCCGGCAGGTAAGCCCGCACACGGCTCGGGGCGCCCTTCCAGAAGTCGGCGGTAATATCCTGATACTGCAGGCGGTTCCAGTTGAGGTTCTCGGGGCGGATTTTACCGCCATCGGAGAGCAGGGCATCATAGCGCAGTAAATTGTCCATAAGCTCTGCTGACAGTTCATACGCCGCTAACGCAAAATCCCGCAGATAGCCGTAAAGATTCTTCGTACTATGGCCGATTTTATGAAAACCATGCATCTCCCACCAGTCGGTAAACTTCTGCCAAAAGACAAAAGCATCGCCCTGCTCACATTCCTGAATCAGATAGTTTGCCGTCTTGCGGCAGCGCCCTGCATTGTAATAGAGTTCAAAAACCTGTTCAAAACTGTGGAACCAGCGAATTTCGCCGTAGCTCAACGCATCACTTTGCAGCACTTCATAGGGAGCCATGGGCATGTAACGATAATGATAGGGCTGAACCAGGTTCATCATCGCCGCCCCTTTGAGGAACTTCAAAAAGCCCAACTGCAGCATATCCGTCTGCAAAGCATAGACATCATTAAAGGATTTATGGAAGGATGCCATGCCCTCACCTGGCAGGCCGATAATCAAATCCACATGCAGGTGCATATTGTGAAAGCCCATTATCCTTTGGATATGGTCAGCAATATCCTGCCAGTGATTGACCCGTGACACAGCTTTTAATGTCACCGGATTGGTAGACTGAATGCCGATTTCGAGCTGCACACGTCCTTTGGGCAGTTGCGCAAGCACCTGCATGACTTCCTCATCCAGATAGTCAATCGCTACCTCAAAATGGAAGTTCGTGCGGCAGTCAACAGGCAGTTTTAAGAGATACTGCAGGATAGGCAAAAAATGAGATTTCTTGGCATTAAACGTGCGGTCAACGAATTTCACCTGCCGCACATCATGGGCAACAAAGAAATCCAGTTCCTTAAACACCCGCTCTAGCGGCAAAAAGCGCACGCCCGCCGTGGCACAGGATAGACAATAAGCACAGGAAAAGGGACAGCCGCGGCTGGTTTCATAGTAAAGAATCCGCTCCTTAATCTCCGCCATTTCCTCTGCACGGTAGGCAAAGGGCACCTTGCCCGCAAAGTCAGCGACCGTCATATCCTGCCCCTCATTGATTTGACCAGTCAGACTGCGCCAGGCAATGCCAGGAATAGTTGACATGTCAAGCTGACCGTTGACTTTTGACTTATCAAAACCGGCCGCCTGCAGCTGCTTTACCAGCTGTGGCAAAGCCTCTTCCCCTTCCCCACGGCAGACATAATCCACCATGGGAAAATCCGTCATAAAGTCCGTTACGCCATAGGAAACCTCCGGCCCGCCACAGATGATGATGGTATCTGGCAAGGCCACAGGCAGAAGTTTTAACAGCAATTTTACCAGCTCAATATTCCAGATATAACAGGAAATCCCCAGCACCTTCGGCTGGGCACTATAAATTTCCCCGAGCATCGCAAGCAGCTGATGATTAATCGTCAGCTCCATGATTTCCGAGCCCGGCACTGCCTGCCGCAAATAGCGGACAGATAACGATGTATGGGAATACTTGGCGTTAAGAGCCAGCCAAAGAATTTTATTTTCGTCCATGTACAAGTCTCCTAAATAAAGGTGCTGTGAAATTGCAGTTTGTTGGGGAATTCGTGGTAAAGGTATCTTGTTCATACTTAGTTTGGGGCCAGACGGGGGAGTAATTTTTCTGTTTTCCGCTAAACGACCCCCTCGGAAAAAATAGCTGTCCATTTACTTGCGCCGGGCAGGCCAACGGCGCTCTTTTCAGCGTATTTGCTTAGCAGGGGACTACATGGGGCCGGCCTTCACTGCGTTCAGGCAGTCGCTCCCTACAGAAAAATCACTCCCCCGTCCGACCCAAGCTACGGCTTATACTATTGCCACGAACTCGTTGCTCCCGTTACAAGAACATCGATGTACTTGCTGCTTGTCACCGATAAAAATTCATTTTATGCAGACGCAACTTAGGGCGGAGGTGGTGATGCTTTTCGCCGTGGAACGACTGTCCGAACGCAGTGAGGACTGGCCCACAAACGGCATAAACTAAACACTGAGCTGAACATACGCGCCGCCGGTCTTGCCCGGCGCAGGTAACTAAAAAGCCCATACATTTACTTGTGGGTCATTCAGTGCAACGGCGAAAAGTATTACCACCTCCGACCAAACTGAGCTGTAACAAATTAGTTCAATCTCGTAATAACATCGATAAACTGCAATTTGCAAAAAGTGCGTTGATAATTTATGTCAACGCACTTTCTGTATTGAAGGGTTATTTCACAGCCCCTTCTTATGTTCTCTTACATTTTTGCAATCTCATGCAGGGTTTCCACAATCAAATCCACCTGCGGTTTTACGGTTTCGAGCAGCAGGCGTTCTTTCGGGCTATGGATATCCATGGTTGTTACGCCGATGGACACCATATCAAGCTGCGGGTTCTTGCGGAAGTGCCAGCCGCATTCGAGGCCGGCATGGATGGTTTCCACCTTCATATCTTTGCCATTCTGCTTTTTGAAGGTATCGGCCATAATCTTGGCCAGTTTGCTGTCCTTGTTTTCCTTCCAGCCCGGGGACTGCGTGCCGATATGCGCCGTAAAGCCGGTGAGTGCGCCCCATTCTTCAGCCATAAAGCGGAATTCGTCGAGCTTCTGGTCCACAGCAGAACGCGGGAAATACTGAACTTTCACTTCCGTATCCGTGGTTTCGACTACACCAAGGTTAGCAGACGTTTCCACAAGGCCCGGAATCACCGTGGACATTGCAAAGGTTCCCGTGTGCAGAACCGTCAGCAGGCGAATCAGACGGGTCATATCGCCGGCATTCATCACCTGTTCCGGCATGTCTACGTTCTTCAGTTCAAAACGGGCATTCGGGTCAACACTGCCATACATCTTATTGAAGCGTTCCTGCTGGTCATTCAGCACTTTTTCGATAGCCACTTTGTCCAAATCCGTAACGATGGTCATGCGGGCATCATCGGGGATGGCATTGCGGGCCTTGCCGCCGTTAAATGCAGCCAGTTCTACTTCACCTTCAGCGGAAAGTGCCGCCAGTGTCATAGCCAAAGTGCGGATGGCATTGCCACGGCCGTCGCCGATGCGCTCGCCGGAGTGGCCGCCCAAGAGGCCTTTAACTTCAATCTGCCAAGCCGGCGTCATTTCCGGCTTCACCCATTTGATTTCGCGAGAGAAATCGAGGTTAACACTGCCTGCGCTGCCAACGGTCAGTTCATCATAGTTTTCCGAATCGCAGTTAATCAGGAACTTGGCATCCTGCAGATGTTTGGCATCCAGATGAATCGCACCAGTCATGCCCTGCTCCTCATCTACCGTGACAATCATGCGCAGGGGACCATGGTCCTTGGCATTTTTCATGATGTAGATGGCTTCCGCCACACCAATGCCGTCATCCGCACCGAGGCTCGTGCCGTCAGCGCGCAGGAATTTTTCATCCCGCACGAGCTTGATGGCATCCTTGAGCGGGTCAAAAGCTACACCTTCAGCGGCCACGCAGACCATGTCCATATGGCCCTGCAAAATGGTCAGCGGCGCATTTTCAAAACCTGCGCAGGCCGGCTTATCGGCAATGATATTATTCTTCTCATCCTGGGTTACAGCAAAGCCCAGTTCCGTCAGATATTTTTTCAGAAAATCGCTGACAGCCTGTTCGTGCCCGGACTTGCGGGGAATTGCCGCCAGTTTTTCGAATTCGCTTAATACGCCTTCCAGTATTTCATTATTCTGTGCCATATTATCTCCATCCTTTACAAAACAAATAGACCAGACAATCCCCGAAGAGACTGCCTGGTCTAACTAAATCAAAATTATCTGCGGGCAGCTGTCAATCCGTAAGTGCCATGGTCATGGCCTCTGCCACATCCACCCCATTGGGCACATAAAGCATAATCTGATTCGAAACGCGTTTTGCCGAGCCATCCAAAACATAGCAAACGCCGTTTACGAAATCACAAATGCGACGCTGTTCCAGCGCTTCAATCTGCTCATAATTGACCACGCAAGCCTTGCCAGCTTTGAGGTCATCGGCAATGGCCGTCACCTGTTCAAAATTGCGCGGTGCATAAATCTGCATCTTGAGCTGCGGCTGCTTCGTGGTATGTACCGTCAGCTGAGGCTGGGATTTTTTCTGCCGGAAGGCACCTTTTTCATTCCCAAAAGCTGGACGCTCCACCCGAATGGAATCACCATTGGATACCTTGTACTCCGCAGTGTAGCTGGCACTAGCCATGTTGCTTCTGCGGCTGGACTTCATAGCAGATTTCTGTTTCTTCTTCTCTGCCAGTTCCTCTTCAATTTCATCCATCTCTTCTTCGTACTCATCATTTAAAGGCATGATGACATCAACCAAGCCCGAAAATTTGTCAGCAAGCTTTGCAATTGGCCCCATTTTCAATCGTCCTTCCAGTAGTAATTCAATTTATCAATAATTTCACTGATTCCTAATCCCATTTTACTTTTCTTATGATAACACAGTTCCACAGAAAAAGCAAAACTCCTGCAATAAAATTTTCATATTTTTTTCATTGACGGGTGATGTGATAGGAAAGACTGCTGAGGCCAACGGACAAGTCTTCGTTGACGATATGCATCCCTGCAGGCACTTCCATCTTGATGGGGGCAAAATTCCATATTCCCTTGACCCCCGCAGAAACCAGTTTGTCAGCCACGCCCTGGGCAAAGGCTGCCGGTACGGCGATAATGCCGATATGAATCTGCCGCTCCTTTACAATCTGTTCCAGATTGGCAATGTCCTCCACCTTCACATGATTCACAGTGGTACCAATGACCTCCGGGTCCTCATCAAAGAGGGCCACGAGATTAAAGCCCAAAGTCACAAAGTTATGGAAGTTGGCCAGCGCTGCCCCCAAATGACCAATGCCGATAATGGCAATGTTCCAATGGTTGTCCAGCCCTAAAATGCCACCCACATTGCGCTTGAGTTCGTTGACGAAATAGCCTACGCCCTTCTTGCCGAACTGGCCGAAGGAGGCCAGGTCTTTGCGAATCTGCTCCGGGGTAATACCCAGGCGGCGGCCCAGTTCATCGGAGGAAATAATATCCAAGCCCTCGTCCTGAGCCAGCCGCAGGGTGCGAAAATACAAAGGCAGGCGGTCAATGGTCGCCTTTGATATGGTTGTCGGACTTTTCATCTGTTCCCGCCTCCTCTTTTTCGATAATTTCTTCAGCTTCTGCTCCGTCCGTTTCCGTGGATTCTTCCGGGGCAGCTTCTGTTTCTGTTTCTTTTTCAGCGCTTGCCGGTTCGGCTTCCTGTTCTTCCGGCTGCACTTCCGCCTGCACTTTCGGCAATTCTTCTGCTTTCAGCTCCGCTTCCAAAAACGCCGGTACTTCCCGGGTTGCATCCGCTTCTTTCTCCGCTTCCGCGGCGCTTTCCGCATCCTTTTCCCGCTTGAGCTCAGCCACGGCTGCAATAAAGGCCAGCATGAGCCAGAGGAACATGGAAGAAGGAATGTTAAAGAGCAAATGGTCCGTCAAGCCGTTCAGCGCAATGGAGATTAACGCCAGCCCCAGACCTGCCGAAGCGCCTGCCAGCAGCCGCCAATCCGGCCACTCGATAAAGTCCTGCCAGATGGGCGTTTCCGGTTTTTCTTCCTCCACCTGCACGCTATCGGCTACTTTTTTAAGTTCCACATCCGTGGCCGCATCCTCGTTATAATCGAAGGGTGTCGGCGCCGGAATCACCGGCTGCGGTGCAGCGAACTTCTGCCGCAGTGCCGTAAACAGGGAACCAAAGAACAGCCACATAAAGGCCAACATTCCTGGCACGCCGATTTCTGCCGCATAGTTCAAGTACATATTATGGGCATGGACGATACGGATATCGGCCCCCTGCAGATAGAAATCGTATTCGGGGTACACCATCCAGTAGGTGCCCCAGCCAATTCCCAGGAATGGATGGTCCTGAATCATGGCCACGGTGCTTTCCCAGAAGGCCAGCCGCATTTCCGATGAGGTATCCACCTTGGTGAACACAGAGGTCAGGCGCTCATAGAGCACGGGGTCAGCCAGCAGCAGCAGTACAGCCACGCCAACGCAGGCTGCCAGTACCCGCCAGTCCTTAAGCATGCCATAGACGGCAAAAATCACGGCAATAACGAGGCAGGCTCCGCGGGCATAGGTCATGGCCAGGCAGGCCGCACCTGCCGCCAGGAGCACCCCAAGCACAATACGCTTCTGTTTGGTTCCGGCCTTGATGAACAGGCCAAAAGCCAGACAGATGATGATATCCAGATACCCGGCCAGAATGTTGGGATTTTCCCAAGTGGAAAACACGCGCTTCCGCAGTTCTGGGAAGGCGTCGCCGTCCACCCATTTCATGGCGCTGATATCAATGCCGAAGATGAACTGATAGAGGCCGTAGAGCAGGACGAACACCGCCGCCATCCCAATGACCAGCAGCAGTTCCTTCACCTGCCGGACACTGCGCACATTCTGTCCTACGACAAAGTAGGTCAGAACATACACGCCCACCAGATTGTACCAGTTGTAGAAACTAAAGCCCTTGTCCGGCGAAACCATAATGGAAACGCCGCTCAAGAACACAAAGAGGGCCACAGGCACATCAAAGGGCAGCTGGCGGAACTTGAAATCCTCATCCGTGCGAAAATGCAGTACCGTCAACACCGTTGCAATCAACAAAGCGGCGGTAGCTGCCGGCGGATACAGGGCCAGCAGAAAAGCCTCTGCCAGCACGAAATTCCAGGACCATTTGGCAAACCGGCCCCGCCATTTCGCTCTGGATGCTTCCCGGCGCTTGGCTTTCACCATTTCCATTTCCGGGGAAATATTCTTGCTCATGCTTCTCCCCCCTTCTTATCCATCAGGAGCTTGCGCAGGCCGCCCACGAGATAAAGGGAGCCGGCCATAATCAGGAGCTTTTCTCCATTGGCCAGTTCAAGGGCCCGGTTCATGGCCTCGCTGTTATCGGCAATGGCCTCCACATGCTGCACATGCGCCGCCACCTTTCCCGCCAGAATCTGCGGGTCAGATGCCCTGTCCGAATGAGGTACTGTAACCACCACGGTATCATTGGGACGCAGCAGGATATCGAGCATGGTGTCGATATCCTTGTCCTTCAGAATGCCCAGCAGCAGCACACGCTCCGGCGCAGGGAAATACAAATCAAGGCTTTCCCGCAGCGCCGTCATGCCAGCCGGATTATGGGCGCCATCGATGATGATTTTCTGCCCATTGTAGTCCGCCTGTTCAAAGCGCGCAGGCCAGCTCACTAGCGTCAAGGCATCGTCAATGGTCTTATTCGTAATGCGGCTGTCCAAATTGGAAATGAGTTTAGCGGCCATCACCGCTACGGCTGCATTTTCAATCTGATGCTTGCCCAAAAGATGCAGGGTATAAGGTTCCTTCACCGCTCCCAGGAGACCGGAGGAGAATTCCAGCCGCTGGAAATTGCCCTCGTAGCTGATAAAGTCGGCACTGAAATCCTCCCCTGCCACAAAGATATCGGCGTTTTTCTCCTCCGCCTGCTGACGGATAATATCGAGTGCAACCCCCTGCGCAGCCGTTACCACCGGCACATCATCTTTGATGATACCCGCCTTATGGTGAGCCACACCTTCCAAGGTGCCGCCACAGCGGTCAGCGTGTTCCAACGTGACATTGGTGATAATCGAAACTTCCGGCACGATAACATTGGTGGAATCCAGAAGCCCCCCAAGTCCCACTTCAATAACGGCATATTCTACATGCTTGATTGCAAAGTAAAAGAAAGCCAGTGCGGTAAGCACCTCAAACTGAGTCGGACATTCTTCCCCGTCTGCAATCATCTTGTCGATATAGACCTTGATGGAACTCAGACAGTCGGCAAATTCCTGCTCGCTGATAGGCTGACCGTCCACCCGAATCCGCTCCGTATAGGAGACGAGATGCGGGGAACTGTAAAAGCCCGTATGGATGCCCGAATGGCGCAGGATGCCCGCCAGCATGGCGGACACCGAACCTTTGCCATTGGTGCCGGTTACATGAATCGTGCGATACCGTTCCTGCGGCAGTTCCAAACGCGCCAGCAGTTTTTGAATGCGTTCCAGACCGAGTTTAATACCAAATATATTGAGACTTTCTAAATATGCCAGCGATTCCTGATAATTCATATAGGGTTCTCCTAACGATTATTTCAGTTTGGCCAAATCCTGCATACGGCCTTCCACAGATTTTTTCTTTTCCTCGTAACCAGCCAGTTTTTCCTTCTCACCGGCTACCACATCGGCGGGAGCCTTGGCGAGGAATCCTTCGTTGCCCAGTTTCTTGGCCAGGCGGCTGATTTCTTTGTCGAGTTTTTCCAGTTCCTTCGTGAGGCGGGCCGTTTCCTTATCCACATCAATGAGACCCTTGAGCGGCAGGAATACTTCCACGCCGTTTACCATGCCGGCCATCGCATTTTCCGGCTTGTCGGCACCGGCAGGCAGAATCGTAATCGGGTCAGAAGATGCCAGCTTGTCGAGATAGCTCTGATTTTCCGTAAATACAGCGCGCAGGGATTCATCCGTGAAGTTCAGAATCAGCTCGCTCTTTTTGCTCGGAGCCGCGCCAACTTCCGCACGCATATTGCGGACGGTCTTGATGGTTTCCATTATAGCCGTCATATCGGCTTCGATTTCGTCGCTGATGCACTCTGCCTTAACTTCCGGCCAGCTGGTTTCCATAATGCTCTTGAGCGCATCATCATGCGGCACCTTCTGCCAGATTTCTTCCGTCAGGAACGGCATAAAGGGATGCAGCAGGCGCAGCGTGCCTTCGAGCACCGTGGAGAGCACATAAAGGGCCGTATTGCGGGCACGGACATTTTCCTTATCGTAAAGACGTGCCTTCGTAAGCTCGATATACCAGTCGCAGAACTCATTCCAGATGAATTCATAAATCATGCGGCCGGCTTCGCCGAGTTCGAACTTGTCCAGATTTTCCGTAACATCACGCACCGTACGCGCATAACGGGAAAGAATCCACTTATCGGACAGCGTATAATCTTCCTCAGCCGGCTTGAAGCTCTTGTCAAAGCCTTCGAGGTTCATGAGCATATAGCGGGAAGCGTTCCAAATCTTGTTGGCAAAGTTGCGGGCGCCTTCCACACGTTCCCAGTAGAAACGCATATCGTTGCCCGGCGTGTTGCCCGTAATGAGCATGAAACGCAGGGTGTCAGCACCGTATTTTTCGATAACTTCTACCGGGTCAATACCATTGCCCAAAGACTTACTCATCTTGCGGCCCTGGCTATCACGAACCAAACCGTGGATAAATACATGGTGGAACGGAATATCCTTGCCAAATTCCAGGCCCATCATAACCATGCGGGCTACCCAGAAGAAGATGATGTCGTAACCGGTTACAAGCGTAGCCGTCGGATAGAAATGTTTGAGTTCTTCCGTCTCGTTCGGCCAGCCCATGGTTTCAAACGGCCAGAGGCCGGAGCTGAACCAGGTATCGAGTACATCTTCGTCCTGATGGATGTGCTTGCTGTGGCAGTGCGGGCATTCCGTCAAATCCGTACGGGATACGCTGGTCTCACCGCATTCATCGCAGTACCACGCAGGGATGCGATGGCCCCACCAGAGCTGACGGGAGATACACCAGTCGCGGATGTTTTCGAGCCACTGCAGATAAATCTTGCTGAAGCGTTCCGGCACGAACTTGATGCGGCCGTCTTTAACCGCTTCCATAGCCGGTTTGGCAAGGCTTTCCATCTTGACGAACCACTGCTTGGATACCATCGGTTCAATCGTGCTGTGGCAGCGGGAACAATGACCAACAGCGTGTTCATGTTCTTCAACGGATACGAGTACGCCGAGTTTTTCAAGCTCTTTGACGAGCGCCTTGCGGCATTCGTAGCGGTCCATGCCGTTGTACTTGCCAGCACCCTCGCCCATCGTACCATCATTGTTGATGACCTTAATCTGTTCGAGGTTGTGGCGCAGACCCATTTCAAAGTCGTTGGGGTCATGAGCCGGTGTAACCTTAACGGCACCAGTACCGAATTCCTTATCGACATATTCATCGGCAAACAGCGGAATGCGGCGGTTCACAATCGGCAGAATCAAGGTCTTGCCCACGATATCCTTATAGCGTTCATCTTCGGGATGTACCGCTACACCCGTATCACCGAACATCGTTTCGGGGCGGGTCGTAGCGATTTCCACATAGCGGTCTTCGCCCTCTACCTGATAACGCAGATGCCAAAGATGACCGTTTTCATTTTCATGTTCCACTTCGATATCGGAAATCGCCGTGTTGCAGTTCGGGCACCAGTTGGTAATGCGCGTGCCCTGATAGATAAGGCCCTTATCGTACAGGCTTACGAACACTTCACGCACAGCAGCAGAGCAGCCCTCATCCATCGTGAAGCGCTGACGGTCCCAGTCACAGGAGGAACCCAGGGAGCGCAGTTGGGACATGATGCGGTTGCCATACTGTTCCTTCCAGTCCCAAACGCGTTCGAGGAACTTTTCGCGGCCCAGTTCATAGCGGTTCGTGCCTTCTTCACGCAGGGAAGCCTCAACCTTGGCCTGCGTTGCGATACCGGCATGGTCACAGCCCGGAATCCAGACGGCATTGTAGCCCTGCATGCGACGGAAACGAATCAGAATATCCTGCAGCGTGTTGTCGAGGGCATGACCCATGTGCAGCTGCCCCGTGACATTCGGCGGCGGGATAACCATGCTGTACGGCTTCTTGCTCTTGTCTACTTCGGCGTGGAAGAGTTTGTTATCCTCCCAGAACTTATACCATTTCTTTTCAAACGACTGCGGGTCGTAAACCTTCGGAATGTTGTTTTCCTGCGTCATTTCTTCGCTCATCATTATCCTCCTCAAAAAACTAAAAAGCGCCTTCGCCCCAAAGGACGAAAGCGCATACTTTCGTGGTACCACCAATGTTTTCTGACTCGTCAATTTGATATGTCAAGTTGACAAGTCAGCTCAAAGCCTTAACGCGGCCAGACGTCTGCACCTACTTCATTCAGCACAGAAGCTCCTAAGCGACCTTCAAACCTGCCATGGGGAAACTTCCACCAACCGTTTCCTCTCTATGCCACAGCTGCAGCCCTACTCCTCTTAGTCATTGCCCTGCTATATTTCTAATACGGCGTTAATTCTACCACAAAATCAAGCACTTGACAATGACCCACCAACAATTTGCTCAATCAGCCTGGATTTCTGCTTTCTTAACGCAAAGACAACGTCAAAGTCTCCATCTTCCCCGCTGTCTTTGTCCATCGGCGCTAATTCATCATAACATTTCTATAAAACAGGTATCCCATTTAGGCTTTCTTCAAAGAATTGGCAACCCCACCAACACCTGCGATACTACACCGGCGAAAAACCAGGCCATGGCTTTCCGCAGACTGTGAGAGTTCATATACGCATCATAACCTATACAGAGGTCAACAATCAACGGCAGCAGAAACAATACAACATACAGGGCTTCCATCGTCAGCATCCTCCTTTTATAAAGTCAGAAATCCAAGCTACATGAACACTCTATTCGTCAGATGAATATCAGATTCCTTCTCTATCTTATGTATACATAGAAATAATCTTAGAATTACTTTTGTTTATTCGAATGAAAACAGAAAACTCCCGCCAATCGAATGCCTGATTGGCGGGAGTTCCCTTTAGCCATATATTAAATCATATTTTTGACATAGGAATCGTAAAGGGCCTTGAGCTCTTCCATCTTATCGTACATTTCCACCTGCAGGCCGGAAGCAGCAGCGTAATCGCCTTCGTTCAGCGCGTTGATGAGCAGGGTGAACAGGGATTTTTCATCGATGCTGTCCTTGGCCAGGTAAGAGCGGATGCCGTTAATCTTGTTCCAATTGTAGGAATCCAAATCCGTCACAAACTCAGCCTTGATTTCTTTGGCTGCGCGGACGATGTCGCGGTTTTCCGGAATGATGCGGGCAATGAGCTCCGTCTTCCAGCGCAGCAGTGCACCAGCACGGAATGCGTTGATAATCGTGTCATTGAGCGCACCGCCAGCCGTGATAACCGCTTTTTTGTCGGCGTAGTTATCGAAGTTCTGCATGTTTTCCCAAACCGTTGCCGGAGGTGCACCGAACAGGCGGTCGCGTTCTTCATCCGTGTAGTCTTCGAACACGTCATTTTCACTGCGGTAAGCACGGTTCTTTTCCAGATAGAAGCCCTCTTCCCCAGCGTCCTTGGAAAGTTCCGTAAGGAGTTCCGCCGTGGTGTGGTTAACGGCAGCCTTGATGCCGTCAAGGCAGGCAGAGTAAATGGCAGCCAGCACCAGATAGGTGTTGGTGTACGGGTTGCAGGCACGGAGCTCGAAGCGGGTTGCATACGGGTTGCCCAGGTCGCGAATCAGGCCGGCCAGAATCGTACGGTTACGGGACGGCTGGTCCGGACGGTGGCCCAAGGACGTAACGATACATACCGGAGCTTCAAAGCCGGGTTTCAGACGGTTCAGGGAGTCATTCGTAGCCGATACAAACGGATTGATGGCTTCGTAGTTCTTGAGCATACCCATGAGGGAGCCATAACCGATAGCGCTCATGAAATCCTTATGCTGGTCATCCGCAGTAAAGAGGTTGTGGAGCTTGCCATCTTTGGTGACAGCAGCCATGCCGATATGGGTGTGTTCACCGTTACCAGCCAAACCAATCATCGGTTTTGCCTTGAAGCTTACTTCGAGACCGATGGAACGGAAGGTTTCCTTAACCACCGTGCGCACGAAGATTTCGTTATCAGCAGCCTGCAGGGCATCAGCAAACTTCCAGTCGATTTCCAGCTGTTCGCAAACATGGGTCATATTGCCGCTGCCATCAATCTGCGCTTTGAGGCCGCCGACTTCCTTATGGCCCATTTCGACCTTGTAGCCGTATTTGTCAAGTTCGAGCAGGCAGTTTTCCATTGCCGTGCGCACAGCGCCATGAGTGCGTTCCCAATACTGTTCCTGCATGACCTGAGAAGCGGACATTTCCTCGATAGCTGCTTCTTCGAGCGGTGTCTTTACCCAGAATTCCAATTCCGTAGCGGAAGTGAACTGAATGTCAACGACATCATTGCCGTTGATGCTTTCAAGACCGGAAATCTGCGGATGCTTCTTGAAGGTGTCCAGCAATTCCTGCTTTACAAAGTTCAGCGTATCAGCCAACACAGCGCGGGAGTCAACGCGCTTACCTTCATGCACGAGGAAGGACGGAATACGCAGCGTACCTACCGGCTTGCCCATTTCTTCATCGTAGAATTCCATGTTGTAATCCACGAACCAGTTAACGGACGGGTCAATGGGCATATCAACCTTGGCGTTGTTCAGGGTGGCAATCCCCGTCAGCACAACGGAGGAACCGTCGGTCTGTACCGCAGTGCCGGCATAGAAATCATCAATGTCCTTGATGAAGATGCGCACGGGGATTTTTTCATCCGTATCGTTACCGGCCATATCCACACCCACGAGGGATACGAATTTAATTTCCGGATGAGCCTTAAGCTGCTCGATAATATCCTCTTTTTTCGAATTCGCCGGAATCACATACAGTAAATTTTCCACGTAAAACCACCCTTTCAATAATTAAATACGAAAAAGCCATGCAAACACACCCCAAACGGGGGATAACGTCTGCATGGCTCCATTGCCAAAAAATATTTTTCTTTACGAGAAAAATATTACCATAGCCAAAGCCTCTTGTAAAGACCTTTTCTATGTATTTTTATGTATACTTTACTTGAGCATGGCGAGCATCGTACCAGCAGCCACTGCCGTACCGATAACGCCGGCCACGTTCGGGCCCATAGCGTGCATCAGCAGATAGTTGCCCGGTTTTGCCTTCATGCCGACCACCTGGCTTACGCGGGCAGCCATCGGCACAGCCGAAACACCGGCAGAACCAATCAGCGGATTAATCTTCCAGCCGGACACACGGCACATAATCTTGCCAAAGAGCACGCCACCGGCAGTACCGGCGATAAAGGCCACAAGACCGAGACCGATAATCAAAAGCGTTGCTGGCTGCAGGAAATCGTCTGCATTCATGGTCATACCCGTACCAGTTGCCAGGAAAATCGTAACGATATTGCACAGAGAGTTCTGCGCCGTATCGGACAAACGATCCATAACACCGGATTCACGGAACAAGTTACCAAGCATCAGACAGCCCAGGAGCGATGCGATAGGCGGCAGCAACAGGCTGATGATAATCGCCGCTACGATGGGGAAGCAGACCCGTTCAAACTTCGTTACCGGACGGAGCTGTTCCATCGTTACTTCACGTTCTCTCTGCGTCGTCAAAAGTTTCATCACCGGCGGCTGAATCAGCGGCACCAAAGACATGTAGGAGTACGCTGCAACCGCGATAGCGCCCAGAAGATGCGGTGCCATCTGAATGGACAGGTAAATCGCTGTCGGGCCGTCAGCACCACCGATGATGCCGATAGCACCAGCTTCCTGTACCGTAAAGCCCAGCATCATTGCGCCAACGAGGGCCACGAACACGCCAATCTGGGCAGCCGCCCCCAAAAGCAGAGTAGCCGGACGCGCCAGAAGCGGCCCAAAGTCTGTCATCGCACCAATCCCCAGGAAAATGAGCGGCGGGAAAATTTCATTGGCAATACCATAATGAATGGCCTGCATAAGTCCCGGTTCCGTGAAAAAACCCGTGCGCGGGAAGTTAGCCAGAATACAGCCGAAAGCAATCGGCCCCAACAAAAGCGGCTCAAATTCCTTGACAATAGCCATGTACAAGAGTACCAGACCGACGAGAATCATAATGCCGTTGCCCATGGTGAACGCAGAGAAACCACTATCTGCCCAAACAGCCTGCAGGGAAACGACAAATGCCTGTAATAATTCCATAATAAGTCCTCCTTCCCTGCCTTAACTCCAGCTCTGAATTGCGCTGCGTCCGGAATTTTTCCAGTTGTTGCGTTCGAGCGGGCGAATAGCCTTCACCGTACCCGCACAACCCATGCTGGCTACTGCTGCGGCAATAACCGCAACTACCTCAGGAGAAATCCCATCTTCCACCGGTGCAGCCGTTACAGGTTCAGGTTCTGCCACCGGTTCAGGGGCAGACGGCGCCGTTTCCTCGGGCACAGCTTTCGGCTTTGTGGGGTCAATATAATGAATCAAATTAATGACCACACCTAAGGCGATAAGCACCAAGAACACAACGGTCATGTTGATCAGCATAATAATCAACGGATTGGTTGTTACTGGATGTGACATATACTCACCTCATTCATTTTTTAGGCATCCCTTGCCTGTTCTCACCTAATATAGACACTTACACTAGGTTATTATAACTCATATTTATAAAAATAGAAATACCCTTTATGCGAATATTATCCATAGCAGAAAGTTATGCAAACGCCGCCTTAAAAATCCCACTCCTGCAGACGCTTGACGTATAACTTCTGAAAGGCCGGATATTCGCCCAGACCTCTCAGGCTCACCCGCACGGAAAAACCGGCGGCCTGCAGGCGGTTAAGCCAGGATTCCGGTTCAGAACCGGCAATATCCTCATTGACATGTGCACCGCCGGAAAGAAGCAAAGGAGCAAGAAGCAGTTCTTTTGCACCCTTGTCCTGCAGCCTTGCCAGCACCGCCGCAAAATCCGGCGTATCCGTCGGCTCAATCACGCCGATATGAACCGGAAAACCTGCCTTATCGGCATCGGCCTGCAGATTTTCATAAGCCGGATTATGCTGATGCGGGGAACCATGCCCCACAAGCACCAAATCCTCACCGGCTTCCAGCGGTAAAATTTCCTGCAACACGGCCAGCATGTCGGCACCATCAGCAGGACGTTCCATCAACGGACGGGAAATCACCAGCTGGTCAAACTTCTGCCGATAAGGTTCTACAACCTGCAAAACCTTCTTCTCATATTCTTCACCGGCTGTAAGATACCCCGGCTGAATGACGACTTCAGCAAAACCATCGGCCAGCAGTCCATCTAGTGCTTCGGTCAGGGAATCCACATGCACACCCTGTTCCGCGAGTTTTTTGCGGATAAACACCGAGGTATAGGCCTGCCGGAGCGTAAACTCCGGATAGGCCGCCTCTATCTGCCTGGCCGCAGCATCAATACAATTCCTGCGTGCCTGCTCATTAATCACGCCAAAGCTGGCAAATAAAATGGCTTTTTTCATATCAGCCCTGCTCTTTTTTGACCACATCGGCAATCTCATTGCAGATTCTGTCGAGCTGTGCCTGGTCCGGGCCTTCTGCCATTACACGGATGAGCGGTTCCGTACCGGACGGACGCACGAGAATACGGCCTTCGCTGCCCAGTTCAGCTTCACCCTTGGCAATAGCAGCAGAAATGGCTTCGTTCTTCTCCCAGCCTTCCTTCGTAGCTACGCGTACATTAACCAGAAGCTGCGGATAAGTCGTCATGAGTGCCGTGAGTTCGGAAGCCTTGCGGCCGCTGCGCTTCAGGGAAGACAGAACCTGCAGAGCCGTGATGGGGCCGTCACCCGTGGTGCTGTAATCCGTGAAGATAATATGACCGGACTGCTCGCCGCCGATTTTGTAACCGCTTTTGAGCATATTTTCGAGAACATAACGGTCACCAACCTGCGTTACTTCAACGCGGCCGCCAGCTTCTTTGATGGCCTTGTGGAAACCGATGTTGGCCATAACCGTGGAAACAACCGTCTTATGCGGCAGGGTGCCCTTCTTAATCATATCCTGCGCGCACATTACAAGGATGTGGTCGCCGTCGATAATCTGGCCTTTTTCATCCACGCAGAGGCAGCGGTCAGCATCACCATCATGGGCAATACCGAAGTCTGCATTGTTTTCCACAACAGCCTTCTGCAGGGATTCCATATGCGTAGAACCGCAGTTGTCGTTGATGTTTACGCCGTTGGGCAGGGCATGGATAACCTTGACCTTGGCGCCCAGTTCACGCAGAACCTTGGGCATTACTTCGTAAGCTGCACCATTGGAGCAGTCCAGCACAATCTTCATGCCATCAAAGCGTTCGGAACAGGTGCTGATAACAAACTCAATATACTGATTCAAGAGGTCGGTGCGGTACTCGATATGACCGATTTTCTCACCCGTCGGACGAGCCAGATTGTCGTCATTTTCGAGCTGATGCACGATTTCTTCGAGTTCATCTTCCACAGCATCCGGCAGTTTGTAGCCGTCACCGCCGAAGAACTTAATCCCGTTGTCATGGAACGGATTGTGGGAAGCAGAAATCACGATACCAGCCTTAGCCTTATGACGGCGAGCCAAATATGCGATAGCCGGCGTCGGAATTACACCAGCCAGCATAGCACGGCCACCCGCAGAACAGATACCAGCCGTCAGGGCTGCTTCAAACATTTCACCGGACAGACGCGTGTCACGACCAATGAGAATCAGCGGCTGTTCCTCGCTGTCGCGGCCAAAGTAAATCGTAGCTGCCCGGCCCAGGCGGTAAGCCAGCTCCGGCGTCAAATTGACATTAGCCTCGCCGCGTACACCATCTGTACCAAATAATCTTGCCATAATGAAAAAATCCCCCTAATAATAGCGATTTTTATCGCTGAATTTACACATGCTATTTATATTAGCATATTTTTTTCAGAAAATCCACGCTACCACCATTTTCCGCAAAAATTATTAGCCATTACCATAAAGTATGATATAATCTAATTGAGGAGCGTGATGTGTTATGCCAGAGATAACACGTTTTTACGGTATCGTTATAAAAATGTTCTTTAAGCCTAAGGAGCACGAACCTAGCCATATTCATGCACTATATGGCGAATATATGGGAGAGTTCAACATCCTTACCTATGAAATGATTGAGGGCGATTTGCCACCCAAGGCTCAGGAATTAGTAACCGAATGGCTACAAACCTATCAAAAAGAGCTTCAAGAAATGTGGGATACACAGCTAATACGCAAGCTTCCCCCGCTAAAATGAGGAGGTGTATGCAATGATTCCGCGTATAAAACACATTGAATCACAAAACGATTATATTTTACAGGTTGTATTCGATGATGGTAAAATCGTTCGCTATGATGTAAAAGATGATATACGCACGCTACCATCCTATCGCAGTCTCATGACCGAATATGGACTTTTTCAAAACTTCCAACTTGATGCCAGTAGAACCTGCATTTCTTGGAATGATGAAATCGATTTACCCAGCGACATTATTTATGAATATGGCGTACCTTGCTTTGCTAAATAAGCTTTTTCGATGCTTGATAATATTTCAAAAAAATACACCCAAAACAGGCTGGAGACAACGTGTTGTTAACACATTTCTCCAGCCTGTTTCATTTATACAACCACTAACCTAGCCAAACAGAGAAATCTGGTCGGATTCGCCCATGCCGTCAAGACAGCCATGGTCACGCAGGATTTCGATATTGGTTTTGGAAATGCCTGTGCGGCGGCGCAGGTCTTCGATACTGGTAAAGATACCGTCCTTGCGGGCTTCCACGATGCTTTGGGACGCCTTTGTTCCCATGCCTCCCAAACTTGCCAACGGCGGCAACAGGGATTTTTCGTGGATGATGAATTTTTCTGCGTCAGAGGTATAGATATCCACATTCTCGCAATCGTAGCCACGCAGGTACATTTCCCAAGCCAGCTGCAATACAATCAAAGTTGCATTCTGCTTGGCATCCAGTTTCTTTTCCTTGGAAATCTCTTCAAGTTCATGAATCTGCTGACCCACATATTCCTGTCCTTTGGCAATAACGTTGGCATCGAATTCATCGGCGCGGATGGAAAAATATGCCGCATAGTAAGCCAGTGGATAATGCACCTTACAGAAGGCGATGCGGTAAGCCATCATAACGTAAGCCGTTGCATGGGCACGCGGGAACAGGTATTTTATCTTTTGACAGGAGTCGATATACCACTGGGGAATATCGCCATCCTGTAATTTTTTGACAACATCCGGGTCAATCCCCTTGCCCTTACGCACCTTTTCCATGGTCTTAAAAGACAGCAAGGGGTCAATGCCGTGATGAATCAGATACATCATAATATCGTCACGGGCCGAGATGGCGTTTTTGATGGTACACTGGCCGCTGCGGATAAGGTCCTGGGCGTTGCCCAACCACACATCCGTACCATGGGAGAAACCGGAAATACGCACCAAATCCGAGAACACGTCCGGATTGGTATCGTCAATCATCTGCCGGGTAAACGGCGTACGGAACTCCGGAATGCCGAAAGTTCCCGAAGTCGCCCCAAGTTCCTCTGGCGTGAGTCCCAAGGCGTCCGTGCAGTTAAACAAGGACATTGTGGCCACATCATCAAAGGGGATGGTTTTCGGGTCGCGGCAGGTCAAATCCTCCAGCATCTTGATTACCGTCGGGTCATCGTGGCCCAGAATATCGAGCTTAACCAGACGGCTGCTGATGGAATGGTAATCGAAATGGGTGGTAATCGTGCCGCAGTTCATATCGTTGGCCGGGTGCTGAATAGGCGTAAAGAAATGCACGTCCATATCGCGGGGCACAACCATGATGCCGGCAGGATGCTGGCCGGTTGTGGACTTCACGCCCATACAGCCATGGGCCAGCCTGTCGATATAGGAGATATGTTTCTTTATCCCCTTTTCCTCGAAGTATTTTTTCACATAGCCAAAGGCCGTCTTATCCGCTACGGTCTGAATGGAACCGGCGCGGTATACGTTGTCCTTGCCAAAGAGGATTTCCGTGTACTTATGCGCCACCGGCTGATAGGTACCGGAGAAGTTCAAATCGATATCGGGAACCTTGTCCCCGTCAAAGCCCAGGAATACGGCGAACGGAATATCGTGGCCGTCCTTAATAAGCGGCGTGCCGCAGACCGGGCAATCCATATCCGGCAGGTCATAACCGCAGCCATAAGAACCATCGGTGATGAACTTGCTGTACTGGCAATGCGGACAGCGCCAATGCGGCGGCAGAGGATTAACCTCGGTGATGCCCGTCATAGTCGCGATAAAGGACGAACCTACGGAACCTCGGGAGCCTACCAGATAGCCATCGTCATTTGATTTTTTCACGAGACGCTGGGCGATAAGATAAAGCACCGAAAAACCGTGGCCGATAATCGGCTTGAGTTCCTGCTGCAGACGCGCCTCCACGATTTCCGGCAGATTTTCACCGTACATGGATTTTGCGCGGTTGTAGGACATGGATTCAATTTCCTCGTCCGCACCGGGAATCATCGGCGAATACAAATCGTCCGGAATGGGCTTGAATTTCTCAATCATGTCGTTTATCTTCCGGGGATTGGTCACCACGGCTTCATAGGCCGCTTCTTCGCCCAGATATTCAAATTCAGCCAGCATTTCCTCGGTGGTGCGCAGGTAAAGAGGCGGCTGCATGTCCGCATCGTCAAAGCCCTTGCCCTTCATCAGAATAGCACGGTAGATGCTGTCCTCAGGATTGAGGAAATGCACGTCGCAGGTAGCCACCAGCATTTTCCCAAGCTTCTTGGCCAGTTCTGCCACCTTCAGGTTGATGTCAATCAAATCCTGGTCCGTGGTGATATGGGGGAATTTGTCGCTGCGCTTCAAGAAGTCATTGTTATGGATGGGCTGGATTTCCAGATAATCATAGAAGGAGGCAATCTCGATAAGCTGCTCCTCGCTCTGCCCTTCCACAATAGCTCGAATCAGTTCCCCCGCTTCACAGGCAGAACCGATGATGATACCGTCCCGATACTCCTCAATGATTTTCTTGGGCAGGCGGGGCTGGCGGTGAAAATATTTGACATGGGACAGGGATACCAGCTGATAGAGGTTGCGCAGACCATTGGGATTTTTTGCCAAAAAGATGATATGGTTGGCCCGCTTCTGCTCGAAATCGTCACCAGTGAGGTAACCTTCCATGCCGTAGATGACCTTGATATTGAGTTTTTCTGCAGCCTTAGCGGCATCCGGGTAGGCCTGCACCACACCGTGGTCGGTGATGGCAATAGCCGGCCAGCCCCAACTGTCAGCCGTCTTGATGAGGTCTTTTACGGACACTACAGCATCCATTGCACTCATGGTCGTATGGGCATGCAGCTCCACGCGTTTGACCTCGGCATTATCCTCGCGTTTCTTCATTTCTTTCTTGGCTAAAGAATCCACAAAGACCACATACTCGTTCATGTAGGTATCAAAGCGCACGGAACCTCGGATGCGGACGGCCATGCCCTCCTTGAGCTTGCCCATGATTTCGTCGAAGTCCTCTTCCTGCCCATTGCGGCCCTTGCCGGGCTTAAAGAACTTCTTGCAGGCAATGCCGTCCGATTCATCCGACAGACAGAATGCCAGCATCTTGGTGCCAGTTTTGAATTCGATGGTCTTGAGACCGGAACCAGCACCTTCGCCGATAAAGCCTTCCAATATAACGCTCTTGGTTTCCCCGTCTAAATCGGCAATCAGCTGGCGCTCGCCCATGATGCTGCGGCCAAAGATGGTATTGCCCGCCCCCTGCACCACCACCGGCTGGGAAAAATCTTCCCGCTTCTTGGGGGCAGCCTTGGGCTTGGCCTCTTTTTGGGGTGCTGCTGCAGGTGCGGGGACAGCATCGGCATGGGAACTCGTCTGCTTTTCCGCCACGCGTTCCTTATGAAGCGCCGCCTGATATTCCGGCGTATTGAAGCTGTCATCCACAGAAAGATTCTGCAGAACCTCATCACTGGCCTCACATGTTACAGGGCAACGATAGCCCAGCATATCCTTGATGGCCCGGCCCATGAGCTGCGTCACCGCATGGGCCCGCATGATTTCGCCGCCGAGTTCCCCGGGAACCTTAATCAACAGTTTGCTGCCGTCTACCACATACTTGGAACGCTTCAAGAGCTGGAACACCGTAGGATTATCCTCGGCCACCGTTGTAACCAACTGGGGCCAAACCTTGCTGATGCCGTCTTCGATATCGATGATATCTTGATAGAAGATAACCTTCTGCAGGCTGCACTTACCCTTAATCTGCTCCGCCGCCCGCTGTAAGAGGCTGTCTGGAATGAGGGTCTGACTGGTCAGAGCAATTTCCCAAATGCCGACCTTCACGCTGACTTCCACATGGCGGATGACAGCATTTTTCAGCAGGGTCTTCTCCTCATCATCCAAGGTCATCCCCTGCACCAGCTGCCAAAACATATTCTCTTGTTGCGGAACAATGCGATACTTCTGCATAAACTACGCTACACCTCATCCGTCAGCCCTACAGGCTGCCGCCTTCCCCATAGGGAAAGGCACATAACATCTGCTTCAAAAGAGATATCTGTATATCGTTGCTCAGCGCTCACGGATGAGCGCTGGCGGACGTAAATCCCGTGATGGGATTTCAGTCCGCGTTTTCTTTTGGATACTTTTCTTTGCACCAAAGAAAAGTATCGGAAACCTTTATTCTGGATACAACTCTCTATACTTCTTGCGGTCCCCAATAACCTGTCTTACGTAATCCCGTGTTTCCTTATAGGGAATCGCGTCTATATCGTGGAAGGAATAACTCCAATTATTCTCATCCATCCAAGCCTTCACATTACCGCGGCCGGCATTATAGGCCGCCAGCGCCAGCACATCATTACCCTTGAACTCCCGCTGGAGCTCGGCAAGATACCAGGTGCCATAGCGGATATTCCGGTCCGGCTCGTGAAGGCTTTCCACGCTGTAGCTATTATCCCCTATCTGCCCGGCAATCCACTCGGCCGTGTCCGGCATCAGCTGCATAAGCCCCACAGCCCCGCGATGGGACAGAGCCGTATGCTTGAACTTGCTCTCGCTCTTGATGACGGCGGCGGTGAGGTTGCTGTCCACATGGTAGATTTCCGCATACTTCATCACCGTATCATGATAGGGATAGACATAAAAATATTTCCGCTGTACCGGCTCAAATTGCAGTACAAAAAACGCACTGAGACTTACGATTAAAATAAATAAAGCAACGCAAAAGCAGGTTGCCATGCGTCGCTGAATACGCCGATTCTGCTGGACCCTGTCACGAAATCCCTGCATGGGTCCACTCCTTCCAAAGTTTTTCTGCCTGCAGGAAGCTCTCCTTCAGGCTGCCATTATTATCAATAAAGGTGTCTGCCCGCTTTTTCTTTTCCGAAAGGGACATCTGGGCGGCAATGCGCGCCCGGGCCTCGGCCTCCGTGTAGCCATTGCGCCGCATCAGACGCGCAAGCTGCACTGCCTCATCCACAAACACCAAACAATTCTCCTCTGTCATTTTATCCCATCCGGCTTCAAAGAGCAATGGCACATCCAAGATTATTACGGGAAAATTTTTTGCCTGCTTCACCGCAATCTGCCGACGCATGGCCCGCTCCAAAATGGGATGGGTCGTTTCGTCAAGCCACTGGCGCTCTGCGTCATTATCGAACACAAGACGGCCAATGGCCCGGCGGTCCAAAGTGCCATCCGCCTGTAAAATTCCCTCGCCAAAATGCGCCACATAGAGCCGGTAGAGAATCTGTCTGGGCTTTGCCAAGGCAAAGGCAATGGTATCGGCGCTCAACACCGCCGCACCCTTATCCCGGAAAAATCTTGCCATGGTGCTCTTGCCGCTGGCAATACCTCCGGTAAGACCGATAACCCGTGCCATCACTCAGCCTCCTGACATTTGGGACAGAAATGGGTTCCCCGTCCCCCTACGGTAATGCGTTCAATGGGACTGCCACAGCTGCGGCAGGGCTCCCCCTTGCGGCCGTAGACATAGAGATGTTCCTGATGGCTTCCCTGACCGCCCTCACCATTCTGGTAATCACGAAAGGTCGTGCCGCCGTCTTCAATGCCCGCTGCAATGACCTTGTTGACACTTTCCCAAAGGCGCTCGCACTCTTCCCGACTCAAAGACTGGGCCGGACGCAGTGGATGAATCCCTGCCAAAAACAGCGCCTCATCGGCATAGATATTGCCAATGCCGCCGATATATTTCTGATTGAGCAGGAAGGACTTAATGGCCACCTTGCGCTTACTAGCCGTCTCGTAAAGATAAGCCGGCGTAAATTCTGCCGACAGGGGTTCCGGCCCCATTTCCGCCAGACCTTTGAGCATGGCCCGCTCCTCGGGGCGGATGCCATGAATGGTTCCGAGCGTGCGGGTGTCCCCATAGACGAGGCTCGCGCCTCCCTGCAGATGAAAAATCACCCGCGCATGGCTGTCGCTTGTCTTTCCTGTGGGTTCATAAACCAGCCGTCCCGTCATGCGCAGATGGAACACCACTTCATTGCCGTTATCGAGTTCCAGCAAGAGATACTTGCCCCGGCGGTTCATGGCCTTGATGGTACGGCCCGTGACGAGCGCCCGGAAGCCCTCGGTATCCGGCCACTTAATCATGCGGGGCAGGCGAATATCCAAATCCATGATTTTTTTCCCCGCTGCCATCTTATCGAGATAGCGGCGGATGATTTCTACTTCCGGCATTTCCGGCATCTTACTTCGCCTCCGCCCAGTTCTTTCCTGCGTGCATATCAATGAGCAGCGGCACGGAAAGTTTCACGACGTTTTCCATGGTTTCCTTAAGGATGGTCTCCACCTGCTTACGCTCGCTGTTTACCACTTCGAGCACCAGTTCATCGTGTACCTGAACCAGCACACGACTCTTGACACCAGCCTCCTGCAGTTTATGATATACCGCAATCATGGCCAGCTTGATGATATCGGCAGCCGCCCCCTGAATCGGGGTATTCATGGCCATGCGCTCCGCCAGAGAACGCTGCATGAAATTGCGGCTGTTGATGGCCGGCAGATCCCGGCGGCGATTGAAGATGGTCTTGACAAAACCATCCTTATGCGCGCCTTCCACCGTGTCGTCAATGAATTTCTTCACCCCGGTATAGCGGGCAAAGTAATTGTCAATATAACTCTTGGCATCCTTGCGGGCGATGTGCAAATCCTTGGCCAGACCAAAATCGCTGATGCCGTAGACGATGCCAAAGTTTACCGCCTTGGCATGACGGCGCTGCTCCCCGGTTACCTGTTCCAAGGGTGTACCAAAGACTTCGGACGCCGTGCGGGCATGGATATCCTGATTCTGCCTAAAGGCATCCATAAAGAGCTCGTCCTGGGACACATGCGCTAAGATGCGCAGCTCAATCTGGGAATAATCCGCCGACAGCAGGCAGTCATAGCCTGCGCCCGGCTCAAAAAGTGCGCGGATGGCCTTGCCCTCTTCGGTGCGCACCGGAATGTTCTGCAGATTGGGGTCCGAGCTCGACAGGCGGCCCGTTGCCGTAACCGTCTGATTAAAGCTCGTGTAGATGCGCCCTTCTGCCCCAATCAACTCCTGCAAACCATCAATGTAGGTAGATTTCAGCTTGCTCAACGTGCGGTAATGAAGCACCTGCTCCACCACCGGATGCTTGTCCCGCAGAGATTCCAAAACCTCGGCGTTGGTAGAATAGCCTGTCTTGGTCTTTTTCACCGGTGGAAGTTCGAGCCGTTCAAAGAGCACTTCACCGAGCTGCTTCGGCGAGTTGATGTTAAACTCCGTGCCAGCGAGCACATAAATATCCTGCTGCAGGGACTGGAGGCGGGCCTCTAGTTCCTCGCCCTTCTTCACGAGTTCTTCCCGATTGATATAAATGCCGTTCTGCTCCATGGCAGCCAACACTTCCACCAAGGGAAGTTCAATCTCTTTATAGAGCTTATCCATCTGCAATTCTTTGAGCTTTGCAGACAGTACCGGCTGCAGGCTGGCCAAGGCATACGCCTCCCAGACAGACTCTGCCTCAACACCGGATAAATTCTCCGGCTTGCACAGCGTGGGCAGATATTCCTGCACCAGACGGTCCAGTTCATACTTATTGGCTTCCGGACTTAAAAGATAAGCTGCTAGTTCAATGTCAAAGAAGCTGTCCGCAGGCTTCACACCTGCCTGATAATAGGCCTTTAAGCCCTTTACGACAGTAGGCTTTTCCGCCATAACCTCCTGCAGTACAGCCAAACCTTCTGCATCAATATAGCCCAACTTTTTGGCGGGCAGGAGGCAAACGGCTGCCCCTGTGAGCTTTACAAAAGGCGCCTTGCCACTAAACAGGCCGCAGACAGCCACGGACTCTGCCGCTGCCAGTTCCGATGCTGCAGCATCCTTATCCCAAACCGTATAGGACAAATCTACATCAAGAGCAGGAGCCGAAAAATCCAATACGAGCTCGGCTTCTCCTTCGCCGTAAATCTTCACGAAGTTCTTCCAGACGGCCTTGAGTTCATAGCCGTCGCAGAAGGACTTCATGCGCTCATGGTCGGGAGTAATGCCGTAGCTTTCCCAATCCAGTTCCATCTCCGGCACGTTGAGTTCAATGGTGGCCAGTTCCTTGGAGAGAATGGCCTGCTCCTTATTTTCCGTCAAGCGCTCCTTGAGCTTCTTGCCGGAAATATTTTCGATATTGTTCAGAACTTCTTCCACCGAGCCATACTCCAGCAGGAGTTTGCTGGCCGTCTTGGGGCCTACCCCGGGCACACCGGGAATATTGTCGGAAGTATCGCCCATAAGGCCCTTCAAGTCGATGAGCTTAATGGGCTCGAAGCCATATTCTTCCCGAAAGGCTGCCTCATCATATTCCTTTAACTCAGAGATGCCTTTCTTCGTCAGTAACACCTTCAGATTCGGCCGCACGAGCTGCAGGGCATCACGGTCCCCCGTGACCACCATAACCTCATGACCTGCTCCTGCCGCCTTTACCGCCAAGGTGCCAATGATATCATCAGCCTCATAGCGTTCCTTTTCGATAAATGAGATACCAAAAGCTGCTGCAAATTCATGCAGCAGCGGAATCTGGGCGAGGAGCTCTTCCGGTGTTTTGTCACGGGTTCCCTTGTATTCGGCATACCGTTCCGTGCGAAAAGTGGTTCTGCCCTTGTCGAAGGCAATGACCAGTTTATCCGGCTGCAACTCCCCCAACAGCTTCGTGAGCATATTGGAGAAGCCGAAAATGGCATTAGTCGGCCGACCTTGGGAATCCGTCAGAGGCGGCAGTGCATAAAAAGCACGATACATCAAACTGCTGCCATCCAAAATTACAAAACGCTGGCTCAAGCGAATTCCTCCCTATTTTGTTCGTCTAAATTACTTCTGTTTCGTTTTTTCCTGTTTGCCCGTTTTATCAGCTTTGTCAGCCTTGCCCTGGCCAGCTATCTTAGCCACCTCGGCGGCCTCACTCTTAGCTTCATTCTTATGCTCTAACTTCTTGGTGGCATCCACCTTTTCCTCACGGGCTTCCAACTTGGATTTTTTCTCCTCAGGGATAGTCTTCATGACGAAGCTGTTTTTCTCCAAGCTTCCATCGAGTCTGAACAGAGCCTTGGCATCAGCCAGCTTGCAGTAAAGCACATCCTTCTTGTCCACGCCGTCAGCTACGCCAATGGTGCTGACAAGTTTCCGGGTCTTGGCATTCCAGCCCAGGTCCACATGCGCAGCATCTGCCAAATCAATGGCAGGCAGATACATGGTGCCGCCCTGCTCAATGGCCTTGTTCTTCAATTTCACGCCATTGACATAGAGCGGATAAACCTTGGCTACATAAGTGGGTTCGCCATCCGATTCATTGATTTTCTTTTCGATTTCCTCGTTGCTGACAAAATTTGCCACGCCGTAACCGGCCAGCCATTTGTTCACATCTTCCACCGTCAGCTTCTGCCAGCCATAACCGTCGGGATAGATATAGTAAGCCACCGTGTTATCCGCCAGCTTTTCTACCACCACACGATTGTAGGTGATTTCCACCGGCGTGCCGATTTCCACCAAATCAAAGAGGGCTTCCACATCCGCTTCATGCATGCGGATACAGCCATTGGAAACATAATGACCGATGGAATCCGGACGGTTGGTACCATGGATGCCATAGTTGCCCTGAATCTCCATCCAGCGATAGCCCAGCGGGCACTGCGGGCCGGAAGGAATCGTTTCCCCGGTGCTCGGGTCCGTCCAGGAAGGGTTCACATCCTTGGAACGAATCTTATAATAGCCCACGGGTGTCGGCGAACTGGTTTTGCCGGGACCAATGGGATACAGACGGATTTTTTCCGTGCCTGCAAAGAGGGCCAGGGAGCGTGCCGCCAGATTAATGGAAATCTTCTTTTCCAAAGATTTCTTCTCCGTTGCGGGAGCTTCCTTCGCTTCCTGCTTTTCTGCTGCCGGCGTTTCTGTCTTCTGCGCCTTTTCCGGTTCAGCTGCCGGAGCCACGGGCGCAGACATAACTGTCTTGCCCGTTTCCTTGGCCAGTTCCTGTTCCCGTACAGTCGGTTCCTTCACTTGCACGGACATATCCGCCAGGGTTGGCACATGCATGGGTTCAGCCCCTACATAGGAAGCTGCCCCGCCCGTTAACAATGCGGCCGTCACCAGGCCAGCACAAATATTCTTGAGCATACCTAAAATCTCTTTTCTCTCCTAAATTTGACATGGCAATCTGACTTGTCAATTTGACATGTCACTTCTATATCCTATCATTTAAGCAGTCAATTTTCAATACACAAACAGGGGATTTTCCCACCTAAATAGTATAAGGATAACCTCTACGCAATCAGAGGTTATCCTTACATACGCCAGTGGTATCCCGGCTTACCAATACATTGTCCAGCATGATGCGCTTGCTCTTGCCCCCGCGAATCGTTTCAATCAGCAGCTGGGCTGCACTCTTGCCGAGCTGGAACATATTCTGGTCCATGGTGGTGATTTTAGGTTCCACCAAACGGGACAATGCAATGTTATCATAGCCCATGATGGAAATTTCGTCCGGCACGGCCAGTCCCAAACGCTTACAAGCATTCATGGCACCTACCGCCATCAAATCGTTACAACAGAATATCGCCGTGGGCTGCAGCTGTGGTAGTTTGAGTTTCAGCGTCTCTGTGGTGGCATCCACAGTTTCTACACCATTACCTTCACCGATATTCAAAATGTAATCCTCGCTGAAGTCTTCCCGCTTCGTCATAAACTCCCGGTAAGTATCTTCTTTGATATCGTAGGAATCGGAATTGCACCCGCGCACAAACAAAATGCGCTTATGCCCGAGGCCTGCCAGATATTCGAGCGCCGTCTGCGAGCCCATCTGCTCATCATTGCCCACATAAGACACGCCCCGTATACGATGATACCCGTTGATGAACACGAGCGGCACCCGCTGTACAAGTTCCTCATAAAAGGTTTCACTGATGTTCTTGGTATTGGGGCTGATGACAATAATTCCCGACACATTGCGGGCCACCAATGTATTGATGGCCTGCATTTCCTGCACGGGGTCGTTCTGCGCGCAGTTCAGCAGAAAGGAAAATCCATCCTGCCGAACGGCATCCTCGATACCGTCAATAACTTCCGCAAAGAACATATTGTGCAGGCCCGGCACCACGACACCAATGGTCGAAGACCTGCGGGTATTGAGTTCCCGGGCCTGTACATTGGGCACATAATTAAGACTGCTGATGGCCGCCTTAACCTTTTCCTTGGTTTCTACTTTCACCGGGTAATTCCCGTTGACTACACGGGATACGGTCGCAACAGAAACACCTGCCGCTTTGGCCACATCCACGATGGTAGCTTGTTTCTTTTCTTCCATAAAGACCTGCTTTCTTCGGCATTAGTCCTCAGAAACAGTCTGCATAAACTTATCAAAGGCCGCCATGCCTTCAGCATCGCGCTTATACACACCGGCATGGGTGAGCACGGTTGCAAAGACCTTGCCGATTTCCGCTTTCAGGATGTCATGGACCTGATTTTCCTGCACATGCGGGTATTTTTCCCGCAACATCTTATACCAGTCACTGTGTTTGGCCAGTTCTTCGTTAGCGGAGATATCTTCCGTCCCGCGCACGAGTGCCTCGCCCAAAAGATGCATTTCCTGCTTCAAGCGAGCCGGCAGTACAGCCAGTCCCATGACTTCAATAAGGCCGATATTTTCCTTCTTGATATGATGCACTTCGGCATGGGGATGGAAAATGCCCAGCGGATGCTCTGCACTCGTACGGTTGTTGCGCAGAACCAAATCCAGCTCATAGGCGGTGCCCCGGCGGCGGGCAATCGGCGTGATGGTATTGTGGGGCTGACCGTCACTTTCGGCCAGAATCCCGACGCTTTCATCACTGTAATTGCGCCACTTGTCCAGAATCTTTTCTGCAAGGTCAGCCAGTTCTTCCCGGTCATCCCCCGTCAGGCGGATGGTGGACATCGGCCATTTGACCCGGCCGATTTTCACATTGGGAAAACCTGCTGCACTGTAATATTTTTCTACAGGGGCCTTGGCCATGGCAAAGTCATAGCGTCCGCCCTGGTAATGGTCATGGGAAAGAATAGAACCGCCCACTATGGGTAAATCCGCATTAGAGCCCAAGAAATAATGGGGGAAAATCGTCACGAAATCCAAGAGGTTCTCGAAACTCTTGCGGTTTACCTTCATGGGAATGTGTTTTCGGTTCAGGACAATGCAATGCTCATTGTAATAGGTATAAGGGGAATATTGCATAAACCAGCGATGGGAGGCCAGCCGCAAGGGGATTAAGCGGTGGGTCTGCCGTGCCGGATGTCCTGCATGACCAGCAAAGCCTTCGTTTTCCCGGCAAAGAAGGCACTTCGGATAAGAACTGGACTTAACGAGTTTTGCCTTGGCGATATCGCGCGGGTCCTTTTCCGGCTTGGACAGATTGATGGTGACATCCAGATTGCCATATTCCGTGGCGGTCTGCCAAACGATGTTTTTGTCGATTCTGTCCTTGCGGATGTAGTTGGAGGCAATGCTCATCTTGTAGAAATTGTCCGTGGCCGCCTTCGGGGCGCGCGCATAATCACTCTGAAATCTGCGCACCACTTCCGACGGGCGGGGCATGACACAGTTCATGATGCGGGTATCGAACAAATCTCGCTCACTGGTCGTACCTTCGATAAGTTTTTCCTGCACCGCATAATCAAGCATCTGCTCTAAAATGGGGGCAGCTGTTTCTAAGGTTTCGTTTATTTCTTCGGGCACAAATTCACTCACCTGTAAAACGTCAATGAGCAAATTGGCACTGTAGTAGTAATCGTCTTCGCTGATAAGTCCGCGCTGCTTAGCGAAATTCAGCAGGCGGTTGATTTCTGTGTTGATGTTCACTTATATCTTCCTTTCATCCCTCTCCGATGGAGGCGACATAGTCGCGGGAGTCCAGTGGACTCCCCGGGCGGTGGCAGCCGCTAGGCTGACGGATGAGGTCGCTTATTTTTCGTAGCCGTTGGGATGTTTCTGATGCCAGTTCCAGGCTGTGCCAATAACCTGCTTCACATCGGTATAGCGGGGATTCCAGCCCAAAACTTTTCTGGCTTTTTCACTCGAAGCAATAAGCTGTGCGGGGTCACCAGCACGGCGGGCACCCATTTCCACCTTGATGTCCTTGCCCGTGGCTTCTTTGGCGGCTTCAATCATTTCTTTGACGGAGAAGCCCTGACCATTGCCCAGGTTAAAGATATTGCTGTCGCCCCCCTTGCGCAGATACTCAAGCGCCAATACATGGGCATCGGCAAGGTCAATGACATGGATGTAGTCGCGCAGGCAGGTACCGTCCGGCGTTGCATAATCATCGCCAAAGATGGTGATATGGTCACGCTTGCCCAGTGGAACCTGCAGGATGAGCGGAATCAGATGCGTTTCCGGATGATGGTCCTCACCGATGGAACCATCGTCCAAAGCACCTGCGGCATTGAAGTAGCGCAGGGAAACATAACGAATGCCGTCTGCACGGCTGACCCACTTCATCATCTTTTCCATGGTGAGCTTGCTCTCGCCATAGGTGTTCGTCGGGCAGGTCTCATCATCTTCCATGATGGGGATTTTCTTGGGTTCGCCATAGACAGCAGCTGTCGAGGAGAACACAATCTTATCCACATGATGACGCACCATGGCTTCGAGCAGCACCTGCATACCATAAACGTTATTATTGAAGTATTTAAGCGGCTTTTCCATGCTCTCGCCGACCAGCGAGTTGGCTGCGAAGTGAATGACCGCTTCGATTTTGTTCTCCGTAAAAATCTTGTCGAGAACCGCAGCTTCCCGAATATCCCCTTCGTAGAATTTCGCTTTCGGATTCAGGGCATCGCGGTGGCCGGTCTGCAGGTTATCCACGATAACCACATCTTCGCCCTTTTCCACTAACTGATGTACGGCATGGGAGCCGATGTAACCGGCACCGCCGCAAACAAGAATTGACATGTCAATGCGCTCCTTTTTTATCAAACAGAAATCGCTTTCTATTTTAACATCTTTTCTATGGATTTACTATGCGTTTTCTATCATTTTACCCGATGGGTACCATCTGCGATATTCGCCACGTAGAAGCTCGGTGCATAGCCGATTTTTTCCGTGTACACCTTGCCTACTTTTTCCTTGAAGGCTTCTATGGCTTCATTCTTGACGAGGCTCACCGTGCAGCCGCCAAAGCCGGCGCCAGTCATGCGGGAACCGATTACACCATCCACCTGCCAGGCAAGCTCTGCCAGCGTATCGAGCTCTTTGCCCGTTACATCGTAATCATCACGCAGGGAATAATGAGATTCATTCATCAGCTTGCCGAACTTAGCCACATCATTTGCTTCCAGAGCCTCAACGGCTTCCAGCGTGCGGTTGTTTTCCAGTACCGCATGACGGGCACGCTGACGTTCCAACGGTTCGGAAATGGCACCGGCCAGCTGATTGAACTCTTCATTGGAAAGCTCACCCAGGGCATTTAACTCCGGCTTTACTTCCTTGAGTTCATTTAACGCATGTTCGCACTGGGCACGGCGTACATTGTAGGCACTGGAAGCCAGGCTATGGGGCTTATTGGTGTTGGTGATGACGATGCTGGCACCGTCCAGAGCGATTTTGCTGTAACGGTAGGACAGCGTATTGCAGTCGAGAAGAATTGCACAATCCTTCTTGCCCATGCCCACAGCGAACTGGTCCATAATGCCGCAATTGACACCGACAAAGGTGTTTTCAGCCTTTTGGGAAAGTTTTACCATTTCGACCATATCCAGACCGAAGTCAAAGGCATCGTTCAGGATAAGGGCCGTCAGCACTTCGATGGAAGCCGAGGAAGAAAGACCGGAGCCATTGGGCAGGGTACCGTAAATCAGAATATCAAAGCCGTGACCAGCCTTAAATCCTGCATCTTCAAAAACCTTTACCACGCCCATGGGGTAATTAGCCCAATCCTTTGCCTTGTCATAGCTCAGGCCGCTCATCGGAAACTCGATTACGCCCTTGTCTGCCATATTCATGGAGTAAATCTGCGTCTTACTGTCCTGACGGTCAGCCACCAGTGCATAGGTTCCCAGCGAAATTGCACAAGGGAATACATGACCGCCATTGTAATCCGTATGCTCACCGATTAAGTTCACACGGCCTGGTGAGAAATAGCTGCGCGTCTCTCTGGCAGCATCAGCACCGAATTTAGCAGCAAACTCTGCCTGCATTTTCGCGAGGATTTCATTTTCTTTTTCCATGTTCAAGGCCTCCTATGTATGTAAACGTTTTCTTTTGCTTTGAAAAATTAAGGCGCAACTCTGTGCTTCGCTTACAAAGTTGCGCCGCATTTCCCTTTGTTGTTTCTAGTTTACTCCTGAACGCCGGGAATGTCAAGATTTTTTGAAAACGTTTTCTTTGACATTTTCTTACGTTTTTTACTTATTCATGTCTTCCCATTTTTCTTCCAGTTCTTCCACAATGCGGGCATGTTCTTCTTCCGTCAGCGTCACCTTGCCACGATAAACGAATGCAGCGATAACCAGCAGCAGTACCGGAATAGCGAACATGATGAGCTGGAATTTCAGCAGGCCGCCTGCCGTGATGTCAGCGGCCGTTGCACCACCGGTCATGCCAACCCATACAGCCGTCAGACCAACGATACCCCCCGTAATGGCACCAGAGAGTTTATCCACCAGCGGACGCACGCAGAGGCAGACCGCTTCGTCACGATGGCCAAGTTTCAGCTGGCCATATTCAACAGAGTCCGTAATGGTCATGAGAACCACGAGGAAGATCAGCGGCTGCGGCAGGTTGAAGAGACCAGCAGCAACCAGAGCCATCCAGACATTGGTACCGGACAGTGCATAAAGAACCAGAGCAGCCGTCATGATAGCCAAGGAGCTGAAGAACAATTTGCGGCGGCTGAATTTCGTCGTAAGCACCGGGAACAGAGCCACAGCCATCAGACCGATAACCACGTTGATGATACCCAAGATGGAGAATTTCGTTGCATCACCGATAACATAGATGAAATAGTAAAGATTGAAGTTATTTACAATATTCTGTCCTAAACCCAAAATCAAATAAGCGCAGGCTATCCACAGCAGCTGGTCATTCTTGGCCAGAACTTTGAATACATCTTTGAAGGACGTTTCCACCTTGTTTTCACGCAGAGCAGATTCCTGTTCCTTGGTACCTATGCCCAGGATAATTGCGCCCAGGGTTGCGATACCGCCGCCGATGCAGGCAAAGGCAAACCAACCCTGCGGGTCACCAGCACCGCCGTTCTGATTGACGGAGAAATAAAGTACAATCGGCATAACCATGATAGTTACGAGCTGGCCGCCGAATACCGAACCGATACGGGCAACCGTAGCCGTGATTTCACGTTCGTGAGAATCAAAGGAAAGCGCCGGAATCATGGACCAGATAGCTACGTCCTTAGCGGAGTAGAACACATCCATAATAAAGTAAACGATTGCGAAAAGAATCAAATAAAGGGTCGGATTCGTTACGGTAAGACCGCCAAAATCCGTAAAGAGTGCAGCCAACGTAATCGCTGCTACAAACGCGCCTACGATAACCCAAGGCTTAAAACGGCCCCAACGAGTTTTCGTCTTGTCGATGATGTTGCCCATAAACGGGTCAATGAAAAGTTCTGCCACACGCAGTACCATGATGATGGTCGTAACTACCCCAATCATGTACGCATCCCGACTGGGATTATCCGATGAAAAAAGGTTACTGGTAACGAAAATCATAAAATACGTTGCCAGCATGGCGTAAAATACGTCGTGTCCAAAAGTACCGCAAGCATAAGCAATGCGCGGCCACATGCTGTTTTTCTTCTCTGCCACTGCTACCGCCTCCATTATTAAACCCTCCTAAAATTAACCTTTTATCGTCCGCATATAGGCGATAAGACCATCCGCGATTTTTTCCAGATTTCCGGAGCTGGTGTTGACGACCAAATCGTAGTTTTCCCCAGCGCCCCAGGTACGCCCCGTGTAATAGTTGTAGTAACGGGCACGCTTTTCATCTTCTTTGTCCAGGTCCTTCAGGCTCTTGCCGTCATAGACTTCCTGACCGCGTTTCTCACGGAAATCGTCGTCCGCACAGACAAAGATAGAGAAAACGTTATCTTTTTTCCGCAGAGCATAATCCGCGCTGCGTCCCAGGAAAATACACGGCCCATCCTCAGCCAGCTTACGGATGGCAGCTGACTCGCTCATAAACATCTCCTGACTGGAACTGCCCATGTGCGTACCGAAGGAATGAAACGGGATAAAGCTCATGGACAGCGGTTTGACCTGATTTTCCATCTCCAAAAGCTCTTCCTCACTCAAATCATCAATCCCCAGCTTCGCTGCGGCGATATGGACAATCTGGCGGTCATAAAGCTTGATGTCTAATTTCTTTGCCATAATCTCCGCCAGCTCACGCCCGCCAGCACCATACTGACGGCTGATGGTGATAATCGTATTTTCCATTAATAGTCCCCCTTGTTTTGTGTGGAAAATAATGTAAACGTTTTCTTTAGATCTAAAAAATAAATATCGACTTACTATCGTTACTCAAACAATAGTAAACGATTTCCTTATCTATTATTATAGCGTGTTTTGTAGATAATGCAATATGTTTGGTAAAAATAGTAATTTTCAGTTTATTTGTTGGTTCGTACTGAAATCTTTTTGTTACAGCTCAGCGATGGGCGGAGGTGGTAATACTTTTCTCCGTTGCACTAAATGACCCACATGCAAATTTATAGCTTTCTAGCTACCTGCGCCGGGCAAGACCGGCGGCGCGTATGTTCAGCTCAGTGTTTAGTCTGTGCCGTTTGTGGGCCAGTCCTCACTGCGTTCGGACAGTCGTTCCACGGCGAAAAGCATCACCACCTCCGCCCTAAGTGATGTCCGTATAAAACGGAATTTTCGCGGTGACAAGCAGCAAGTACATCGATGTTCTTGTTACGGAAGCAACGAGTTCGTGGCAATAGCCTAATCCGTAACTTGGGGCGGACGGGGAGTGATTTTTCTGTAGGGAGCGACTGCCTGAACGCAGTGAAGGCCGGCCCCCGTAGAAATCAGCTAAGCAAATACGCTGAAAACAGCGCCGTTGGCCTGCCCGGCGCAGGTAACTGGACATTTCTCTTTATCGAGGGGGTCGTTTAGCGGAAAACAGAAAAATTACTCCCCGTCCGCCCCTTACCACGTATGAACTGGATACCTTTATCACCCCCCCGAGAAACTGCAATAAAAAGCCCGCTGACCTATTCGTCAGCGGACTCTTTAGAAAGCGAAAGCATAGCTTATTTTTTTGTCAGCACCCACATATAAGCCGCAAAGTCCGTGTCAATCTTCTCTACGCCTAAGCCGTTATACATGAGCTCATCCCCATAGAAAACCTGCCCTTTCATATCCAGGGATTTTTCCCCGCCAAAGTCGTGGCTTGTGCGCTGGGCGGGCAGGTAATCGGTCAGTTCATATTCCGCATCTGCGTCCAGTGCTGTCAGCTGCAGCTTCCGAATCGGCGTAGCCGGTTCGGCCAGGGTCTTGAAGTAGAGCACGACCACTTCTTTGCCATCTTCGCTGACAAACTGCCAAGCCGTTTCGTTTTTCGTCCCGGCAAAGGGCGTCAGCAGGCGGTAGAACTTGCCCAACTGCAGGGTCGGACGCAGTTTCTTATACAGGGCAACATGCTTTTTGACCTGTTCCTTTTCTGCGGCGCTCATGCGGGTAATATCAAGCTCGTAACCAAAATCTCCCGCAAAGGCACAGAGTGTTCTCGTCTGCAGGCTCGTAACACGCCCTACCTGATGATTCGGCGTCACCGATACATGGGCGCCCATGGTAATTGGCGGGAACACCAGGCTCGTGCCGCTCTGAATGGAGAGGCGGCAGATGGCATCGGTGTTGTCACTCGTCCAGGTCTGCGGCATGTAGTAGAGCATGCCCGCATCAAAGCGGCCGCCGCCGCCGGAGCAGCTTTCAAAGAGCACCTGCGGGAATTTTGCCGTCAGGCGTTCGAGAACATCATAGAGGCCGAGCACAAAGCGCGTCTTGGTTTCGCCCTGACGTTCAGCTGGCAGTGCTGCTGAAAAAGCCTCGCTCAAATGGCGGTTGAAGTCCCATTTTACATAGTCGATTTCTGCCGATTCCAGTACATCACCGACTGCTTTCACCACATAATTGCAGACCTCCGGGCGGGACAAATCCAGCACGAGCTGATGGCGGCTGAAGCTGTTCTTGTAATCGGGCACATGCAAAGTCCAGTCCGGATGCGCACGGAAGAGCTCGGAATCCTCGGAAATCATCTCCGGCTCGAACCACAGGCCGAATTTCAGCCCCCGCTTATGGGCAGAAGCCGACACGCCTTTTAAGCCCTGCTTTAATTTATCTGTATTGACAAACCAGTCGCCCAGACTGCTGTTGTCGTCATTGCGTTTGCCAAACCAGCCGTCATCGAGAACTAAGAGTTCCAGTCCCAAATCGGCAGCAGACTGCGCCAGATTGTCGATTTTTTCTTCGTCAAAGTCAAAGTAGGTGGCTTCCCAGTTGTTGACCAAAATCGGGCGCAGTTCATGCTGATATTTGCCGCGTACGATATGTTCACGCACCGTCTGATGGAAAACCTGGCTCATGCCGTTAAGTCCCTTATCGCTGTATACCAGCATCGCTTCCGGCGTCTGGAAAATTTCACCGGCACCTAAATGCCACTTGAATTCAAAGGGATTGATGCCGCCGATAACCCGGGTCGTACCAAACTGCTCCACTTCGGTGACAAAGGATGCTTCCCCGCTCCAAATCAGGCTGAAGCCATAGACTTCGCCGCTCGTTTCGCCGGCATCCTTTCTGGCCAGAGCCAGGAACGGGGACTGCTGATGGGAGCTGGCCCCGCGGCGGCTGCCCGTTTCCTGTACGCCGCGCATAAGGGGCACACGTTCCAAACTGCGTTCAGCGGCATGGCCGCCATAGAGGTTCAGACGATCAAAGTCATGGTCAGCAAAATCCAGTGCAAAGCTGGCCGCATTGGTCAGGTCAAGCGCTTCACTGCCGCAGTTCGTAATCCTTGCGCTGCGGGTCAGCATGGCCGAATCCTGCAGCAGCGTATATAAGAGCTCCACTGCCAGTTTTCCCTGACTGTCCTTCAGGTAAATATGCAGGGTTTCAGCTTCCTGTTCCCCGGCATATACGGCGGGGAGGCCTTTAAGTTTTGGCTTGCCTGCCGTGATTTCGTAATGGTCATAGAATAATTCCGTCACGGTCGTGCCGTTTGCCAGCCGCACTTCATAGGCGGGCAGGCGATAGTCCCCATGGCCATAGGCGGGATATTCCTGCGGCAGGACGTCGAGCGAGAACGTGCGTTCATTGGGCCAGGCCGCCGGCTGTGGCGAAAAGGCGCGGTCAATGGCCTGCATAGGCGAGCTGTCCCGGAACGTCTTCAGGGGACGGCCCCAATAGCGGTGCAGTACATAGCGGTCTCTTACCACCTGCAGCACATAGCTTACCTGCGCGTTGTGCAGATGAAAAATCCCATTTTCTTTATCAATCGTAATCATGGCAAGGCCTCCTTAAATGGCTTTCAGCGAAAATTCCAGATGCATCGTTTCATTCTTCATGCGGTATTCGTCCAGCACCGGTGCGCCCCAGGTATCGTCACCGCCTACGCCGCACTGGCCAGCCGATACCCGCAGGAAGGTATGATGTACCTGCGGCAGGTCGTAGCTATGACGGGCGTTTTCGAGTTCATGGGCGCTGTACGGCAGTGCCGAAGCAGCGAGCGGAATATCGCCGCTAATCCGCACGCCCCGGCCCCGCTTGTCGGTAACTTCCAGCCAGCGGACGCCGTTATGGTTGCCGCATTCCTGTGGCAGCAGGTAGTCTTCCATTTCATCCTGCACGGTAGATTTATAGAGGCCAAGCTTTGCGCCTTCCTGACGGTCTGCGTAGTTAGCCTGCGGGCCATAGCCGTAGTAACGCAACTCGCTGTAATCCGCGGGCAGGGTAAAGAGCATGGCAAAGTCGGGAATCTCCGGCAGGCCTTTCACCTGCTCATAGTCGAGTTCCGTCTTCAGGCTGCCATCAGCACATACCGTATAGGTAATCTGGCAATTGGCCACCGGCTGGGTAGCCAGCTCATAGGTAAAGCGAACCTTGACTTCATCTGCCGCATATTCCTTGATGCCAAGCTGACCGAACCAGTTGAATTCCTGCCACTTGCCGTCTGCCAGCATTTCCTTTTTGACGCAACGGCGGTAAAGGCTGGCCAGTTTCCACTGGGCTACAGCAAAGTCACGGCGGCAGCCGTAGTCGTTATCCACTGGTGCCCGCCAGAAGGAAGGTCTGGGCATTTCTTCTAAGAGTTCCACGCCGTTAAACTTATACGAAACGATATTGCCCTGCGCGCTGGAGAACAGGATTTGCCCACCGGCAAACTGCACGCCCAGATTGATATCGCCCTGCACAACATGCAAGGAATCCATCCCATCCTCCCGCAACTGAGGAGTATAATGCACAGGTTCGCTGACCTCTGCTTCGGTCACGGCTTCGGCAGGCGTTAAGACATCCACTTCCTCAACCTGCCATACGGCCTGGCCAAAGGCCACTTCGTGCCCTTTCTTTGCCCAGGCCGTATCTTCCTTCAGCAGGAGCGAAACCGTAAGGCTTTCCTCACCGGCATCGGTCACCGGCAGCTCGCTAAGTTCTATCCGCAGTTTTTCCCCCGGCTTGACACTGGGCGCAGGTTCCGTCTTTTCCCAGATTTTATGGCCGTCCAGCAGCAGTTCATAATGCAGGTCATATTCGCTGGCATCCGTGAACAGGCTGATGTTTTCAATGGTCACGGCATCGGCTTCCACCTGCAGATGGAAATTCTGATAGTTGAACTTCACATCCTGCAATTTAGCCGTAAGCTTCCGGTCGGCATATAAAATGCCATCCCCGCTGAAATTATAGTCGCTGGAACGGTCGCCGAAATCGCCGCCATAAGCCAAAAATTTCTTGCCATAGCGGTCTTTTTTCGCAATGGCCTGGTCGACAAAATCCCAGATAAAGCCGCCCTGATACCGCGGTTCGCGTTCCGTAAGTTCCGTATACTTGTGCATACCGCCGTTGCTGTTGCCCATGCTATGCGTGTATTCGCAGCAGAGGAACGGCTTTTGGGGGTGCTCTTTCAGGAACTTTTCAATGTCGGCGACCTTGGTATACATCTGGCTTTCCATATCGCTGGTATCGTTGTAGCGTCTATCCCAGAAGATGCTCTCATAATGCACGAGGCGGGTGGGGTCGGTCTTGCGGAAATACTCGCTCATGGCGAAAATATCCTTACCGCCGCAGGACTCGTTGCCGCAGGACCAGATGATGATGGCCGCATGGTTCTTATCGCGTTCGAGCATGGACTTTGCTCGCTCTAAGATAACGGCCTGCCATTCATCATGGTCATTGGGAACGGTATGCTCATCACGGGCCAGCACGCCATTTTTCTGCCAGGTGCCATGCGTTTCAAGATTCGTCTCATCAATCACATAGAGGCCATAGCGGTCACAGAGTTCATAGATATAACTGCTGTTGGGATAATGCGAGCAGCGCAGGGCGTTGATATTCTGCTGCTTCATCGTGATGATATCCTGCTCAAACTCCGCCGGATTCATGGCCCGCCCGCGATAGCAGTCAAACTCATGGCGGTTCACGCCCTTAAAGACAATGCGCTGGCCGTTGATTTTCATGAGGCCGTCTTCCAGTTTGAACTCACGGAAGCCCACATTGTAGGGAATGGCCTCCTGCAGATTGTCCGCGTCATCATAAACGGCAATTAAGAGTTTGTATAGATGCGGGTGCTCCGCACTCCACAGCTTGGCGTCCTTCACCGACAGGATAAATTCATCCTCACCTGCAGCCCCGCTGATATCCTCCTCAGCAATAAGCGCCCCTGCTGCATCGAGCAGGCTGACCTTGACCTTCTTGGCATGCGCCCCTGACCAGCGGATTTCGCCCGTCAGCTCGCCATCATGGTAATCGTTTACTGGAAGTGCCGTAAGGTGTAAATCCTCCACATGGATGCGCGGCTTCGTATAGATACGCACTTCCCGGAAAATCCCGCCAAAGCGCCAGAAATCCTGATCCTCAATCCAGCTGCCCGAGGAAAAACGGAACACCCGCAAGGCCATTTTATTCTCGCCTTGCACCAGATACGGCGTCAGGTCAAAATCCGCCGGCGTAAAGCTGTCCTCACTATAGCCCACGTAATGACCATTCAGATAGACTGCCACGGCCGATTCCACACCAGCCAGCGACAGATACAGATTCTCCCAGCCCTGCGGCAGGCGGAAGTACTTCACATAAGAACCCGTGGGATTGAAATGCTCCGGCACCTGACCGGGAACTACTGCTTCCTGCCCGTCCCAGGGATAAGTCTGGTTGGTGTACTGCGGCACGCCATAGCCTTCCATCTGGAAATGCGCCGGCACGCGGATGGTATCCCAATCATGGCAGTCAAAGTCCAACTGCTCAAAGCCTGCGGGCGCGAGCTTCGGATTCTTCGCATAATGGAAATGCCACAGTCCATCCAGACTGCGCACATAAGAAGATTCACCGCGCGCAAGCTCGGCCATATCGGCATAATAATGGTGGTCGCTATGAGCCGGCAAACGGTTCTCCTGGAAAAATTCGGGGTCAGCCAGGCTGGCCAATGAAAATCTGGACTCTGACATGTCATTTCCTCCTTAATCGCTTATAGTAAACGATTTCTTTTCTAAACTACGCTCATTATACACGCAAAAACAAGATAAAACAAGGGGTTGTGATAAATAAAGCCGCAAAAAACTGCCTGTATAAATCACAGACAGTTTTTTGCGGCTGCGGTTATGCCCTATAGCTTCGCATCATCAGCTCTTTTTCTTCATGGCTGACTGGGTGTCATGCTCGGCACTATTTATGTCTTTACTCATATCCTTGGCCAAATTCAGCTTATGGAACTGCGGGTCATTATGAAGAATCATGGTAAATTTATCCGTCTTGTCCAGTTCTACGGTGCCTTTCTTCAGCGAAAGTTCCAGAATATGACCGCCCTGCTTCCGGTCATCGGAAATAAAATGGAAATGCCAGCCGGGCGTATTGAGCCCACCCATATAATTTGGGCAGTAGAGGCCTACCAAGGTTCCCTTGATATTCTTGGCGGTAAACTCCGTCTGCTTGCCCTTGAGGGCTTCCACCAGAGTTGGATACGGTTTCTGACTGCCGTACTCACTGCGGAACAGCACCGAAGAAAACTCCGTATGCAGTTTTATCATGTAGAAACTGTTTTCCCCACATTTTTTGACTTCTGCATTCAAGATTTTTTCAAAGGCCGCCTTATCCTTGACATCTTTGAGCGCAATGGACAGGTCATTGTCAAAATGCGTCACAGTCGCATAGGGAACGGCTACCTTGTCATCAGCCACGACCACCTGGCCATTCCCCAGCGCCTGGTAGACCGTACCGTCGAGCATAATCATTTCACCATTGAGCCCCTCAAAGGTGCCAATGCCAATATCACCCAGTGAACGCATATCCCTGACCGTAACCGTACCGCCAAAATACCCCTGCGCCAGCGACTGCAAAAGCGCCACCTGATTCAAACTCTCTCGTTCTGCCACCGCAGGCGAAGCATAGGCTGCACTCCCCGTCAGAACACCAACGGCCAGAGCCAGCGCAATTTTCTTTTTGAAGTTCATGTTCATCACCATCATTCCCCTTCTATCCTTCACTTACATAACCTTACTAAAAAGATATTCGGCAGAAGCTGTTTTATTCCTCTAAAGTTTTTGCGAAAATCATCCACCTTCAGGAAATACGCAAAAATTTCCCGAAAAAAATGCGCCACTTCCATAAGCGACGCATCTTTTTGGGGACTCAGCCCACCAGTTCATAACCTGCTTCGGTAATGACCTGCGCAAACTCCGTCTGGGGAATCTCCCGTTCAGCCGTTACCTTAGCCGTGCCGGCTTCCAGATTTACATCCACAGATGTAACCCCCGGCATCTTAGACAGCGCATCCGTTACATGCTTCTGGCAGTGTGCGCACATCATACCTTCGATTTTCAGTTCTTTTTCCATAGCCATTTTTCTCTCTTCCTTTCTGTCCATTGCTGCTTCTTCTACATTGTCCAGCGAAGCTGCCGTCACGGCTGCCTCCTGCTCCGGCTTAAAATAGCGCAGACGCAGGGCATTCATGACCACACAGACGCTGGACATGCTCATAGCTGCCGCCCCAATCATCGGGGACAGCTTTATGCCAAAGGCGGGGTATAGGATTCCTGCCGCCAACGGTATGCCAATGATATTGTAAATAAAGGCCCAAAAGAGATTTTCCTTGATATTGCGGATTACCGCCTTGGACAGTTTGATGGCACTTACTGCATCCAAGAGATTGCTGCGGATGAGCACCGCATCCGCGCTTTCCATGGCCACATCCGTACCCGCACCAATGGCAATGCCGATATCGGCCCGGACCAAGGCAGGCGCATCATTGATGCCATCGCCAATCATGGCCACCTTATGGCCCTGCTCCTGCAGTTTTGCAATATGGGCTTCTTTATTAGCCGGGAGCACCCCGGCAATGAATTTCTGCAGGCCTAGCCGCTGACTGACCGCCTTAGCGGTGCGCTCGTTGTCACCGGTAAGCATGATGACATCCAGCCCCATAGCGGTAAGTTTGCGGATGGCCTCGACACTGGAAGCCTTTTCCTTATCCGCGGCCGCAATAATACCGGCCAATTCTCCTGCCATGGCAAAGAACAACAAGGACTTGCCTTCATCCGCCCATTTCGCCACCAGTTCACGATGCGGCGAAATATCAATGCCCTGCTCCAGCATAAAATCTTCACTGCCAGCCAGACAAGGCTTATTCTGAACCTGTGCCTGCAGGCCGCGTCCCACGACCGCCTGAAAGCGTTCTACTTGCCAGGGGGAAATCTCTTTACTCTTTGCATAGGCCAGTACAGCCTCAGCCAGTGGGTGTTCGCTTTGCGCCTCCATCCCCGCCGCCAAAGCCAACAATTCCTGCTCCGTTCTCGTAAACGCTGCCACATCCGTCACCACAGGTTTGCCCTCGGTGATGGTGCCGGTCTTATCCATAACCACGGTATCTACACTCTGAGCTACCTCAAGAGCTTCCCCGGATTTAATCAGAATGCCATTTTCTGCTCCCTTGCCAGTTCCTACCATGATAGCTACAGGTGTTGCCAGCCCTAACGCACAGGGACAGGAGATAACCAGTATGGATATCGCAATGGAAAAAGCAAACTCCACGCTTTCACCCATGGCCAACCAGCTGGCCCCCGCCACCACTGCCAGCAGGATAACCACTGGCACGAAGATGCCGGAAATCTTATCTGCCAATCGAGCCATCGGCGCCTTGCTAGCACTGGCTTCATCCACCAGACGGATTATCTGGCTAATGGCCGTATCGCCGCCCACCTTCTCGGCCCGAAAATGGATTGCTCCGGCCTTGTTCAAGGTAGCAGAGGTCACACGAGCACCTGCCGTCTTGAATACCGGCAGGCTTTCCCCTGTAATCGCCGACTCATCCACGCTGGTCTGTCCCGAAAGTACCACGCCATCGGCAGGAATCCGCTCACCGGGGCGCACGATGATTTCATCCCCCACCTGCAGTTCTGCTGCCGGCACGGATATTTCCCGCCCCTCGCGCAGGACATTGGCCTGCTGCGGCGCCAATTCCATAAGCCTTGCCAAAGCCATTCCTGTTTTCCCCTTGGCTCTGGCCTCCAGATACTTCCCGACGGTAATCAGCGTGACAATCATACCGGCAGACTCAAAATAGAGATTGCGGCTGTATTCTTCCACCAGCGCCCAATCGCCATGTCCCATTCCATAACCAATGCGGAACACGGCAAAGGCACCAAACAGAGCCGCCGCCATAGAGCCCATCCCCACCAGACTGTCCATGTTGGGCGCGCCCTGCAGGAGATTCCGAAAACCATTGATATAGTATTTCCGGTTCTCATACATAATGGGCAGAATCAGCAGAAACTGCGCAAAGGAAAAAGTCAGCGCATTTTCCGCACCGTCAAACCACTCGGTCACCGGGGCCGGCACCGGCAGTCCAAACCAGGCTGCCAGCATCTGATGCATAGCAATATACACCACCGGAAAGAGAAAGAACAACGACCAAAGCAACCGTTTTTTCAAAGCTGCCGCTTCCCTTTCCAGAGGGGATTCTTCCTTTTTGGGAGCAGCATTTTCCTGTCCCTTGACACTCGCACCATAGCCGGCATTTTCCACCGCAGCGATGATGGCACCTGCATCCAATTTTCCTTCATCATAAGCCAGCTGCATGGAATTGGTCAGCAGATTTACGCTGACATCTGCCGTCCCCTCCAGTTTCGTCACGGCCTTTTCGACTCTGGCCGAACAGGCTGAACAGGTCATGCCGGTTATGGTGAATCGTTCTTTTTTCATAAGCCCATCACCTCACCATCTTGCCGAGCAGCATCACGAGTTCATCTACCACCGCATCGTCCCCCTCGCGAATGTCGTGAACCACACAACTCTTGATATGCTGGGACAAAAGTTCCTTATTAAACGCTCCCAAAGCCGCCTGAATGGCGCTGACCTGGGTCATGATATCCACACAGTAACGGTCGTCCTCCACCATACGGCGGATGCCCCGCACCTGTCCTTCAATGCGGTTGAGCCGGGAAACAAGGCTTTTGTATTCCTTGCCGTCCTTATCGCGGTGCTTATGCTTTACCTCTCCGCAACAACAACCGCCCTCTATTCTATCCATGAATCCACCTCCTGGGAATCTTTATCAAAACATACCCCTTATGGGTATACATCATATACCCATAAGGGGTATCTGTCAAGCCACAGCTGACAAAAAAAGACGGCGGGAATCAGGACGCTCATCCAAGTTCCCGCCGTCTTTTCTTGATAAAGTTTCGGCATTTATTCGGTTCAATAATATTCTCAGCTAAGTTTATGTCCCTGCCAGCGCCAGACAAAATAGCTTCCCAGAAAAGCCAGCAGCATTCCCGTCAGCACATCCGAGGGATAATGGACGCCCACATACAAGCGGGAGAAGGCCATCAACAGCGCAAAGGCGAACACGACATAGCGAATGGCTTTGCGCTCCCGCGACCACAGGAGAATCCAGGCTACGGAAAAGGAAGATACCGTATGGACAGAAGGAAAGGAATACGACTGTGGCGGCTTAACGAGCGGCACAAGTTCTGCTATATCCAGAAAGGGACGGGGACGCATCACGAGATTTTTGATGACTTCTGCAACGCCAACGCAGAGCAGGAAGGAAAGCCCTGCCACCATTCCCAGCTTGCGGGTCTTCGGATAGATGAGCAACAACAGCAGCAAAACCAGCCAAATAAGCCCATTGTCCCCCATAAGAGTAATGGCGCGGATAATGTCCGTCAGCCAGTCGCAGCGTATCGAATCCTGTATAAACAGCAAAACCATCTGGTCTAAAGTCATAGAAACCTCCCGTAATTTCCCAACGACATTTTCGAAAGTCACTATTATAGCATGAAAGCGGATACATTTCTATGACAAATGTGAAGAAAACCGCGAGAAAAAGCAGCCATCTCAGGCAAAGTAAGTATAGAATCCGGCCCCGCCGTCAACGAACAGGGCCTGCATCTTCCTGTATCATAAAACGCTTATCTAAAGAATTCGCCCCGATAGCAGACGAATCCCCTTGCCCCAAAATTATTTTTATTTATCTATTGATTTTCATTCTCAATGATGCTATATTATATACAGGCTTTCGTTAAAGCTCTCCTAAAATATAATACACAGCAAAGAACCGGACGTACTGCTCATACGTCCGGTTCTTTGTCTTATCATACAGGAGATGAAAACTCCTGTTCCATATCAATTTGTGCGGAACTTGTTCACGCTTTCTTTCAGGGAATCCGAGAAATTGGACAGCTCCGTACTGGAAGCGGCACATTCCTCCGATACGGCGCTGTTGTCCGTAACCACGCCCAAAATATCCGTGGACAGGGAATTGACAGCTTCCATCTTCACCTGCTGAGCAGCGCTCTGTTCTTTCAATTTGCGGAAGGCTTCGTCAACCACCTCTGTATTCTGACCGGTGCTGGCTAGGGATTCGGCAGCGGCATTGACCACTTGCGTGCCTCTGTCAATCGCCGACAGGGCTCGGCTGATGAGCTGCTGAATATTTTGCGTAGAATCCGCAGACTGTTCTGCCAACTTTCTGACATTTTCAGCTACTACTGCAAAACCACGGCCAGCTTCCCCAGCTCTGGCAGCCTCAATGGAAGCATTGAGCGACAACAGCGCCGTCTGTCCGGTGATTTCATCCAACGTTCCCAATATGGAGCGGATTTCATTGGAAGCATCGCTGATTTCCTGCATGGCAGCAACCACATTATTCATCTGTTCCTGCGTTGCCGCAATGCTGTTCTTTGTCTGCATACGGGCCGACAAGGCATTGTCCACCAGCGTATCCACTTTGGCATTTTCTTCTATGGCTTCGCCTATCTTATTCTGCAAATCCTGCACCGTTTCATTCTGGCTCATGGCACCTTCCGCCAGACTCTGGGAAACCTTGGACACTTCCCCGGCACTAACGGCTACCATGCTGGCCATTTCCCCCATGTTCTGCATTTCCTGACAAAGGGTCTGGCGGATATGGTTGATATTCTGCTGAATCGGTGCATAATCCCCAATGTACTGCATATCCGTAGTGCTGACCAAATCGCCGCCCGCCATAGTATCCAGATTCTTTTCAATATCCTTGACATAACCCAGAATTTCCTGACGCATTTCGTTCAAGAGCTTGTACAAAGCACCAATTTCATCCTGACGAGGATAGCTGAATTTTTGCGACATATGGCCCTGTGCCAATTGATTGACGCTGCCTTCCAATGCAGACAGGGGCTGTACCACCCGTTCTTCAAACGTATTCGTCACCCGTTTGAGCACCAGATAAACTGCGGCAATGAAGGCCAGCAACAGAATGTAGAGAATCACCGCCATCACATCCACCATGGTCTGGGCTGCATCCACCATGGCATTGGTCTTGTCAAAATAAGTCTCACTGACTTCCAGCAGGTGAGTTGGATTCTTCGACTGCTGATATTCGGCAATGGCCGGTTTCACCTCACCCTGCCAATATTTTTCCACCTCATCCCGCTTAGCAGGAAAACTGCCAATATGCATACGGCTGCCCATCCCGGAAAGCAGGCCTTCAATCTTGGCGGTAGTCTTGCTGGCATCCGCTCCTGCTAAAACCTGCTTCACAATACGCTGACTGCCGCCACGCACAACACCGGCATCATTGACCAGTGCCACATAGCTGGTGAACAGGTACAGGCTGAAGCCCACAATGGCCACCACAGCCACCACCATGATAAAAACCCGCTTTAAGAGCGTACGAATCACTCCGGCAATTGTTTCTTGTCCATTCAATTTTCACACTTCCTTTTCATCCAATTTATCCTTATCATCTTATAAAATCCCCATTTTAACATATTATAACAGGAAAAATCCCACCATGTTGTGACTCATGTTACATTCATGGTGAGATTTCATTGCTGTTTACGAAGCCTTGCTAATCTGTACCGCACATACCTTATACTCTGGTTGTTTGGAACCAGGATCAAAAGCATCCAAGAGTACCTTGTTAATCAAGCGGTCATCTTCTTTATCGTGGAAGGACACATACACCAGCCCTGGCATAGGCTTGCCGCGTCCATTGATTTTCGCCTTGAACTTGCAGGTTGCCCGACGGGAGGTAATGTTGACCAAGTCGCCATCGCTGATACCTAAGCGCTTGGCATCTTCTTCGTTGATTTCCACGTACATCTCCGGTGCCGCATTTTTGAGTTCCGGCACATTTCCTGTCATGGTGGCGGTGTGCCAATGCTCCAGCATGCGGCCTGTGGTCAGGAAGAAGGGATATTCAGCATCCGGCATCTCCTGTGCATCAATCTGCGGTCGTGCATAGATAACCGCACGATTGTTCTTCCGGCAGTAGAACTTGATGCCCTCACCCTTTTTCACATAAGGGTCATAACCTTCGGCGTAGCGGATATAGGTCTCCGGCGAATTGTCATCCGGCACCGGCCAGGTGAACCCGTGACCTTCCCGCAGACGCTTGTAGGACGCCATCTGCATATCCGTGCCTGCCTGACATTTTTGGTATTCTGCCCATACCTCTTCCGGTGTCTTAAAGGGCACCAATTTTTCAAAGCCCATGCGTTTGGCAAAGTCAATGATGGTATCCAAATCCGGCCGAGCTTCTCCTTGCGGGTCCACCGCTTTGGCGATATGGTTGGTACGGCGCTCGCCATTGCCGTAAACGCCTTCCTTTTCCATCCAAAGAGCTGCGGGCAACACCACATCCGCCAGTTCCGAAGTACGGGTGGGATGATAGGTTTCCGACACCACCAAGAATGTCTTTTCCATGCCGGGACGATAGTAATTGAGATTGGGCAGGGACTGACCAGGATTGGTGGTCATGACCCAAAGGCATTTGAGGTCGCCGGTAACCGCCGCCTTGAACATTTCCAAAGTATGGTATCCCGGCTTAGAGGGCAGCGTTCCCTTGGGTACCCCCCAGATTTCTTCCAATTCGTTGCGGTGCTTCTCATTGGCCACAAACCGATGCGCCGGCAGGATATGGGAAAGGCCGCCGGTCTCACGGACACTGCCACAGGCACTGGGCTGCCCTGTAAGTGAGAACGGCGTATTGCCCGGCGTACAGATTTTACCCGTCAGCAGGTGAAGATTATGCACCAGATTGTTGGCCCATACACCACGGGTACGCTGATTAAAGCCCATGCACCACATGGACATGGTCTTGCGGTTCGGGTCAGCAAACAGTCTGGCCACTTCGCGAATGGTTGCTGCCGGAATTCCGCAAGCTGTCTCGACCTTTTCCGGCGTGTAATCCTGCAGGAACGCCTTGTATTCATCATAGGTCAGCTTATCACTGGCTCCCTTCATAAATTCCGTATGGTCAGCAATGAATTTCTCATTGGTCAGCCCTTCCTCAATGATAACATAAGCCATGGCATTCATCAGCGCCAAATCACGGCTGGGAATGAAGGGCAGATAATAGTCCGCAATATCAGCCGTACGGGTCTTTCTGGGGTCAGCTACGATAATCTTGACATTTGGGTCGCTGTTCTTCCGGTCGATAATGCGGGAGAACAGTACCGGATGAGCCTCGGCAGAATTGGAACCAATCAGGAAGAAGGTATCTGCCGCTTCAATATCCGCATAAGTACCCATGGGTTCATCAGCGCCGTAGGTAGTCACAAACCCAGCCACTGCACTGGCCATACAAGTACGCGGATTGCCTTCCACATTATTGGTGCCGATACCAGCCCGGAATATCTTCTGCATGGTGTAAGTTTCTTCGGCATAAGTCTGACCGGAACCATAGAATCCCACAGAATCCGGTCCATACTTCTCAATGGATTCCTTGAACTTCGATACCACCAGATTCATGGCTTCATCCCAGCTGGCCTCCACCAACTTGCCATCTTTCCGAATCAGTGGATGCAGCAGTCTGTCTGGGGTATTCATAATCTTGGGCAGCAAAATGCCTTTAACGCAGAGCCTGCCCTTATTTACCGCACAGTCCGGGTCCCCCTTTACGGCTACAATCTTGCCACCGGTAACCCCTGCCAGCACACCACACCCGGTGCCGCAATAGCGGCAGACACCCTTGACCCATTTTTCCGCATCTTTCTGGTCAACCGGGCCTTTATGGGTATCCCGCTTCGTTCCGCAGCCTGCTGTAAGCATGGCCGCTGAAATGGCCATGGCCTTCAAAAAATCTCGTCTGGTAAACTTCATATCCATAATCGACCCTCCTTAAAGCGAACCCATGGCATCAAGATGACAGGTGTAGCAGCGTTCACGGCTCGGCAGCGTCTTGTTCGCAGCTTCATTATGCACGATACCCGTATGGCAGGTAACGCAATTCATGCCGTTTTCGAAATGCTTGGCCGTATGTGGGTCTTTGCGTGGCCCTGCAATTTCTGCATCCTTGATTTTATCCTGATGGCATTGGTAGCAGTTCACCTCATTGGTGTTCTGCACCTTAATGGGGTCGGGAATATTGCCTGTCACATGCAGGAACAGTTCCTTGGTGCCCTTCATCTTGGACTGTACCATGCCGGTAAAGCCCGGCTGTTCATGGCAATCCGCACAATCCACATTCTTGTGGTTGGAATGCTTCCAAGTCACATACATAGGGTCCATCTCATGGCAGGTCTCACCACAAAAAGTGCTCTGATTGGTGGCCTCAATCATGCCGTAAGCCCCGGCAAAGGCGGCAATGCAGACAAAGCCCGCTATGGCCAGATGTTTCAGTTTAATCTTTTTCTCTCCTAAACTCATAGTTCTCCCTCCTCCTTGGTTATCGGCCTATTTCTTCGTTTTCCCTTTTAACGTATACCCAATTGCTCTTTCTTGGCAAACATCTATGCAGTCACCGCAATTTGTACAGAGCATAGAATCTTCCCACTTGCCTCTCTCTGGAGCAGTTCCCATGGAACATACGGCTGCACACTTGCCGCAATGGGTGCATTTTGACGCATCCACCTGAACGGCCAGCAGCTTCCTGCTGCCTAACAACCCGTAAAGTGCGCCTAACGGGCATAACGTACGGCACCAAATTTTCTGCCCCCAAAGAACGGCTGCACCTACGACGAAAAGCAGCAGCACCATTTCTATTCCCACACCGAAGAGCAGCATCCGCATCAAGGCAAAAACGGGTGACACCGTATTAAAAACCGGCAATGCCGTAACGAGCGACAATAGCAGCGTGATTCCCAAAGCTGCTAAAGGATATTTCTTTTCCTGCAGTGGCTTCTTTTTCTTCACCGGAATCAGCTCTAAGAGAAAATTCAGCGGACAGACAAAGCTGCAAAACAATCTCCCGCCCAGTACGGCTGCCACGGTTAAGGGCAGTGCCGATACCATCAGCGGCATCCAAAGGCTCCTGCCCGCCAGTGTAATTTCCAGTGCCGTCAACGGGTCAGTCAGGGCCACCCCCAGCAAATCCGCCGAAATGTACGTACCATACCAAAAAAGGTCCACATACCAGATAGGCAGGAGCAGTACAATAATAAAGAAGATTTGGATAATTTTGCGAATTATTTTTACTGGCATCTTCATCCTGCCCCCTTATTCTTTTCTCGGCTTCACTGTTGCTGCCTTTTGCGGACTGGCAATGCAAACGTATTCGCAACGCCCGCAGCCGATACAATAATCCGGGTCCACCGTGGGGTACTTATAATTCTCCAGCTTTATGGCTTTGTCATAAAACGGACAATTCGCATGACATACCCGGCAATCTTCCCCTTTTCTGGCCAGGCAGATATCTTTGTCAATCTCTGCCAGCCCCATGCGTACCTTTTCCTTGGGTACAGGCTTCAAGGCGCCTGTCGTACAGACCTCCGTACATTTCATGCAGAGGTCACAGTAGCCTTCCACAGGCACGATATAGGGGGTACCAATGGCCAGCCCCTGTTCCCCATGCGCTATCTTGATGCAGCCCAACGGACAGACTTCCGCACATTTCCCACAACGGGCACAAGTTGCCAGAAACAGTTCTTCAGGTTCAGCTCCCGGGGGACGAATCAAGCCTGTTTCTGCCTTTCCTGATTTGCTGTTTTCCAGGAAAAGCCCCAACAGACCGCCGCCCAGCAGCATCTTGATAAGAGACCGCCTTTCCATAAACGCCCTCCTTTATGTGATTTTTGTCACCATTACTATTATTATATCTGATTTAACCACCTGCTTATGTTGCCAGAGTCACCAACCGCAAATTATTTTTCTGCCGCCATGGCTTCATCTTCTGTTGTGATATAACTCGGATATACCCCCAGCACCCCCTCCATGCGCTCAAGTTCCAGGCACTGCTTATGCAGGCCATTGATATCCACAGTCTCCACCAGTACAATCAACTCACCGCTAGGCGCCTTGCTCTCCACACTGATTCCCGGGATCTCGGCCAAACTTACACGCAGATTTTCCTCTGCACCGTCTTTCATCTTCAATAATACGCTGCCTAAAGCCATTACCATTCATCCCTTCATAAATCTTTTATTGTTGCGAAAATAGTCGCACTCTTTCTCTCATTCTATGCTATTTGCCATCATTTGTCACGCGAAAAGAAAATCTGCATTCTCTGACAGCAGGAAACAATAACATAAATGCGGAATAATTATAACAGACAGAAAGGAGATGCTAAAATGCAAACGATAGCTTTAATCGCCCATGACAAGAAAAAGGAGGATATGCTGGATTTTGCCTCCCACCATAAGGAACTGTTGTCCCAATTTCATCTGGTAGCCACCCGCACTACGGGAACCCTGCTCAAGGAAAAGCTGGGCCTCGATGTGGAAACCATGATGTCCGGCCCCCTGGGCGGCGACCAACAGATTGGCGCCCTGGTGGCCACGGAAAAAGTGCAGTACGTTATCTTCCTGCGTGACCCGCTGACCTCCCAGCCCCATGAACCAGATATCAACGCCCTGCTGCGCCTCTGCGATGTCCATGACATCCCCCTGGCCACCAACCGCAAGAGCGGCCACATTCTGTTGGAATATGCCGCTAAAAAACTGGAAAGCAATTCCTAAAAAAAGGACCGCTGACTCGTCGTGAGCCAGCGGTTTTCTTTCCTGACATAATGCTTATTGGTTATTCTGCTGATTGCCCCAGTAGCAGCCGCCATGTCCTCTATGGCGGCGACCGCCGCAGTAATAGCCATCGTCGGACTGGGCGCCGTCTGCCCGCCAGCAATAACCGGGACGGTCGTTATCCACGCGATTCCCCGCTTCTGCCGCCATGGCAGGTACTGCACTGGTGATAATTAAACCGGCGGCAAAGGATGCAAATATCTTTTTCATGATGAAAACCTCCTGAGTAAATATCTTTGTTACTGGCTCTATTATGACAGGCATTTGTGACGAAAATGTTACGCTTGGAAAAAAAATTATTTTTTGCTGAAGAGAATTTTTTCTGTTAAACTGTAAGCAATTAAATGCAGGAGGGATTACGATGACACGGCTTTTAATTGCAGATGACAATGCCGCCATCCGGGATATTCTGGAAATCGCCGCCACCGCGGCAGGCTATGACACGGTATCCGCAGTGGACGGCGAAGATGCCTGGCAGAAATTTGCCCAGGAAGATATCGATTTGATTTTGCTGGATGTGATGCTGCCTAAAATGGACGGCTTTACCCTGTGCCGCAAAATTCGTCAGAAATCGGCGGTGCCCATCATCATGATAACCGCCCGCGGTGACGATTATGACCGCATCATGGGGCTGGATTTAGGCGCTGACGATTATGTGGTCAAGCCCTTTTCCACCGCCGAGGTCATGGCCCGGGTCAAGGCCGTGCTGCGGCGCTGGCAGAAGGACGCGCCCGCTGGCAATAATCTTACCTGCGGCAATCTTTGCCTGCATGAACAGCAGGGACGAGTAGAGATAGAAGGTTCCCCTCTGTCCCTCACCCACAAGGAATACGACCTGCTGCATTTATTTCTGACCCATCCGCAGCAGATTTTTTCCCGAGAGCAGCTGCTTGATTTACTCTGGGGTTATGACTACAGCGGCGACACCCGCACCGTGGACACCCATATCCGCCGCCTGCGGGCCAAACTGGATAAAGCAGGACTTGAGGGCGGCAGCATAGCCACTGTCTGGGGCCGCGGCTATCGCTGGGAACTTGGAGGCAGCAAGCCATGAAACAATCTCTGCTCAAGAAAATACTGCTGTATTTTTCCGCAGTGCTATTGCTTTTTTCCTTGCTAATGGGCATTGTCTTTTCCCTGCTGTTTGCCCGGCACAGCCAGGAAATCCATCAGGAAGAAATGCAAAAGCGCGCCCTAGCACTAGCGGCGGCGATTCCCGCCATGGAAGAAGCCACAAAAATTTTACAGGCTGAAGACGAGGCCTACACAGATACCAGCTCACCGACAGAATTGCTCCCCGGCAGAGGACGCGGCCATCACGGACGCATGATGATGCATCAGGGTCAGGGCTGGTGTCGCCGGCAATACAATGAACCCAACAATAACGCGACGGCTTTTTTCCAGCAGCTCAACGAACTTGGCGAAGGCGAGGTCTGGCTGGTATCAGCGGGCAGCCGTATGATTCGTTCTTACGGCGCCGAAAATAAAGATGTCCTGACCGACCTGTCACCGGAAGCCGAAGAACTCATTGCCGAAGTGCTGCAGGGTCAGGCCGTTCATAGCCGGGCATTTTCGCCGCTTCTCGGAACCCCCTCCATAACCGTTGCGGCGCCCATCTACCAAAATGGCCGGATAAGCGGTGCTGTGCTATTGCATCATTCCCTGAAAAATATGGAAAATAGTCAATGGCAGGGCATGCGGCTTCTGGGGATTTCCCTGCTGCTGGCGCTATTGCTCACAGCCGTGCTGGCTGCGATTCTGGCCAGACACTTCACCCGTCCCCTGCTAAAAATGCAGCAGACGGCCCGCGCCTTTGCCAGCGGAGATTTGACAGCCCGCACGGGCATCCGTCAGCAGGACGAAATTGGCCAGCTGGCAACAGACCTCGATACCCTGGGCACGGAACTGGAACAATCCCGCACCGAACGGCAGGATTTCCTGACTGCCATTTCCCATGAACTGCGCACACCGCTGACCGTTTTACGGGGAACCCTCGAACTTCTCTGGCAGGATTTAACGTCCACGCCAGAGCAAAAAAGCCGCTGCCAAGAGCAGGCCATGAGCAGTCTGGCATCTTTGGAACGGCTGGTAGGGGATTTATTGGAACTCACGCGGCTGCAAAATCCCGGTTTCACCCTGCAAAAGGAAACACTTGATGTCACCGAGGCTTTTCAGGATGCCGTGCGGCAAATGCAGATTATGGCGGAGACCAAGCATATTGAAATCATCGCGGATTTCCACCAGCCCCTGATTATGGAGGGCGACTATGGCCGCCTGCGGCAGCTGCTCATCATTTTGCTGGACAATGCCGTGAAATTTTCCCCGGAAAAGTCTTTCATCACCGTGGAACAGCAGGTCACGCCCAAGGGCTGGCAGGTCAGCGTGACCGACCAGGGCTGTGGCATTTCTCCGGAGGAACTTCCCCATATCTTTGATAAGTTCCGCACCAACCGAGGACAGGAAAACCGGCAAGGCACAGGCCTGGGCCTTGCCATCGCCCAGGAGATTGCCCAGCGCCATGGACTGCGGCTGACCTGTGAAAGCCAATTAGGCCAGGGCAGCAAGTTCATCATCATCGCGGAATAAGAAAAAATCTGCAAGCACCATTATCGCTTGCAGATTTTTTCTTATTGCTTATTTTCGCTGTGCTTTTTCGCTTCTTCACGCTGCTTCTTCCGCTGATGATAAAGCTCATGGCGTTTTCTTGCCGCCTCAAAAGCTGCCTCTTGCTCTTCCGTTTCGAGCTCCAGTGGCGGAACGGTCATGGGCCGGCCATTCCGGTCCAAAGCCACCATGGTAAAGTACGCCGACAGGGCGTGCTGGGGTCCCTGGTCTGCCTCCAAAACTTCGACCTCTACATTGACGGCCACTTCCATGGAGGTATGGCCTACATAGATGACTTCGGCAGTACAGGTCACCAAGTCACCAATTAGTATGGGAGTATGGAATTCCAGTTCATCCACCCGGGCGGTGACCACATTGGAACGGCTATACTTGCGCGCTGCCGCATAGGCCGTGGAATCCATCATCTTCATCAATTCGCCGCCATGAACATTCCCGCTGGGATTGGTCTGGCTGGGCATCATTACTTCACTTAAATAAATTTTCGTCGACATAAGTCCTCCATCCTTTTATCTCACATAATGTTATCTACTATTGTAACAAATTTGTTTCCATTCACAGTAACATTTATGACAATTTAACTTTTCTTGTGATTATATCAGTTTGGTTATGCAATTGTATGTGAGTAAATTACAAAGCACTGTTGCCGAGACAATGTCCTTATTTTTGACATGTCAATTTTTCAGTTTACATTTTCAGCATATGGAGGAATCAAGCCCGGCAAAGAGCGTACTCATTGGGGCGGGGAATCGCCAGCGTAAACTTTGTCTGGAAAAGGATACCAGCAATCAGCTGATTGCGCAACGTATAGTAAACCTCCGCCTTACCACCGGCCTTTATCCAATAATCCCCATGCACATCAAAGCGCTGCTCCCAGCTAAAATGGTCTTCGCTCTTTTCCGTAACGATATTAACGCCATCACAGGGCATGCCATTCAAGGTACAGTCCTCAATACGCTTGTAACACTGTTCGGCCGAGCTGTCTGCAGCAGCTGCCTGTTCCTCCCCCAGCCCATAGGCGATGGCCTTCAATTCTTCCAGCCGCTCTTCGTGACCAGTCAAAATTTTGACTGTCAACTCTGCATAGCGTTTTTCCACGCTTTCAATGCGGGCACTGATCCAGCCATGAATATTGGCCTTATCAATGATTTCCTCCAACGGGCGGTTCTCATCATCCACAAAACTCATGGCCGAATCCAACCAGCCTGACTGCTCGCCTTTGACGGCAAAGCGCCGCAACAGTTCCTCCTGCATTCTGATTTTATCATACATCCAATAATGAATCGGTCCTAAAAATGCACTCATCCTATTACCTCCAATTATCGTTAATGTAATCAATATACCGAAAGAACAAGTAAAAGACTGTAAAAAATGTTACAGGGCTACGAATTCAGCAGTAAATCCCGCAGGACTTCATTGTGGGAGCGGCGCTTTCGCGTAGCCGTTCCGAGCAGGCAAACCGAATGGTATTTGCCGTACCTTTCCTTGAAATGTGCAACGCCATCCCGCTTGCGGATGATTTTCTCGTACTCACGGGCATAATCTTCCCAAGGCATATGGTATTTGGTATATAAATCCAACAGTTCCCTGTCAGGCGCAAATACCACATCATGAATTAGTCCGCACCGGTAAGCTGCGGTACAAAGAACGCCAAATCCTTCTTTTTCGTAAAACCACAAAGCTGCGAGGTATTCCCCTGCCGTACATCCAGCATTAAGTCCGCCTTGTTCCGCACTAAAGTCTGGAAAAAATCTGCCGCCGAAGTCTCATAAGCACTCAATAGAAAAATTTTTTGCCCTACTTCCAAACAACGTTCCACAAAAATCACCTGCCATACTAATTTTCGCTTTCAGTATAGCAGGTGATAACCAATGCTTATGTAATTTTTCTTACGCAAGGCCACTTTTATTTATTTGACATATGTCTAAAATATGTTATAATTTCATTAAGACATATGTCAAAAATTATGGAGGTTAGAGAATGAGCAGGCCATTGAAAAAACGGCGTGTCTGTGCCCTGCCGATTAGTTCCTGCTTTAAGCCGGAAATTGACACAGAGCATCCACCCGTATACATTTCTCTGGAAGAATATGAATGCATTCGTCTCATGGATTATGAAGGCATGGGACAGGAGGAATGTGCCCAAAGCATGGGCGTTGCCCGTACAACGGTGCAGGCGCTCTATGCTGCAGCCCGCAAGCGGATTGCCGGCTGTCTGGTCGAAGCCCGCCCGCTAATCATTACCGGCGGTAATTTCGAATTATGCCCCGCTTGTCAGCATAGCCGCCATCCCGTGAGATTTGCCAGACAGAAAGGAAGTAACACCATCATGAAAATTGCCGTTACCTATGAAAATGGCCTTATCTTTCAGCACTTTGGCCATACCAGCCAGTTCAAAATCTATACGGTAGAAGACAATCAGGTTCAGGAATCCCATATTCTGGACAGCAACGGTGCCGGTCATGGCGCTTTGGCCACGCTGCTACAGGAAGAAAAAATCGATACCCTTATCTGTGGCGGTATCGGTGGCGGTGCCCAGAACGCACTGGCTCAGGCCGGTATAACCCTCTATGGCGGTGTACAGGGCGAAGCCGATAAGGCCGTAAATGATTTCCTGGCCGGCAACCTTGCCTATGACCCGGCTGTTCATTGCGACCATCACGGTCATGGCGAAGGCCATACCTGTGGCAGCCACGGCTGCGGCGGTCATCACGCATAACCCGATAAAAAAATCACCTGCTATCCAAGGACGCGTCATTGGTATAGCAGGTGATTTTATTTGCTTATTTAGCTTATTTTGCTTTCTTGTTTTTTTCTGCTTTGGCCGCTGCCGTGTCATACCATTCCTGCACAACAGACAAAGCCTCAGCATGTTCTTCTACCGGCATGGCCTTGTAAAGATTACTCTGCTGGCCCTCGCGTTTTTCGAGCACATAAGTTGTCCCTTTGCGCTGGAAGAAGTACAGCTCTGTTTTATCCTTGAGATAACCAATAAACATCTATATCGGTTATTCTTCAAAGGATGGCTTTTCCCTGCCACTTTTTTACGGGCGTAAATAGTTTCAGGTTAAAGTGCCGGACGGACTTCGCCAAACACTTCTTTATGTTCGTTGATTTTCTCCTGCCCGCCGAATACGCAAATCACATTCTGTTCCATGCAGTCTTTGACCATGTCGGCCAGCTTCTGCACATCCTTCTGCCGGGTATCGAGGATTTCATCCCGGGACTTCTGGCGGTCTGCTTCGGTAATCCCCCGCAGCCAGCAGGTGGCCGCGGCACTGCCCTTCATCTGGGGCGTCAGCGGCGTATCGATATTGCTCATGGTCCCGATGATGTACTTGTCCATCTCGCGCTCGGAAGCCGCAAAATTTCTGAGGTAATCCGCCGTGCCGTCAAACACCGCGAGCGTCTCGGTTAAGTTCGGGTCGCGGTAGGAACCGAAGTACATCATGCCGTTGCGGTTGAAGCTCGTGAATGCGCCATAGGCACCGCCCTGCACGCGGATTTTCGTCCAGAAGTAATCGTAGCGCAGAATGGTTTCCAGCACATGCATGGTGCCCGTGAACTTATGGCCCAGTTTCAGGAAATTCGCGCCCTTGCCGACATACTGCACGCGGCTGGAGGAAGTCAAGCCTTCATTCTTAGCCTGCAAATCCCAATGGTATTCCTGCGCCGGATAGCTTTCCGTACCCAGTTTCTGCTGGAACTTGTCAAATTCCGCTGCGAATTCATCATAATGCGCAGCCTTGTCCGTCACGCTGACAATGAGATTGTTGCGGGTAAAGAGCATCTTTGCCAGCTCACTGAGCTTAGCGCTGATGGTGGGCAGATTGGCGGGGAAGTCAGCCAGCAGGCCCTTGATAAAGGGATAGAAGGGCAGTCCGCCTTCGTCAGCATAGCGGCCGGCAGGAGTCAAATAACCAGCCAGACGGGCACTGACCACCTGATGGGCACTGCGCTGCAGATTGAGTTCAATCGTGGCCTGTTCCTGTTCCAACAGCTCCCGCATGCGCTTTTCGTCGCTGAATTTGCTGCTCATAAGGATTTCCTGCAAGAGTTCCAACAGCTGCGGCAGTTTTTCCCTCAGAACCTTGGCCTTTACCTTGAACTTCGGCGTGGAAGAATCCGGCTCATTCATCTTCGTATAAGTAACCATATCGTAGGTAATGCCGCCGGTATGGAGATTCTTGCGGTTGGCCAGCTCCCCATAGGTGCTCGTTTCCGTATCCACATTGCCAATGAGCTCGCTCAACAGGAAAGCATAGGGAATATCCTCCTGCGGCACCACCTGCGCATCAAAGAGCACACTCAGGTAGGTGATACCGCTGGTTTCCACATCGCTGAACAGAATCTTCGTCCCGTTCAAATCCTTTTCTTCGAGAGGCAGCTCGTAGGCCTTGCGGCGGATATCACTGAGCTTCAGCAGCGGAATCGTCTTTAAGGCCTCTTCCGTGTCCTCACTCTGCTGGCGTTCCTTCAGGGCCTTGTTGTCAGCAATCAGCTGCTGAATTTCGGCCGGACTCAGTTTTGCCTTGCAGGCGGCCAGTTCTTCCACCTGCTTTTTCTCACGCTCTGCCGCCATGGTCTTGGACGGCGCCATGGTGATGAGCGCTGCATGATTGTTGTTCAAGAAGTAACGGCGGATAAGCTCTTCAAAATAGCCATTATTCAGACCTTCCTTCATGGCCTGAATGGCCTCTTCATAGCCAAGTACACTTTCCGGTGCACCGTCATAGAGCCAGGTCTTCATCACGCGGATGCCATAGATAAGCCCTTTGGGCGCAGAACCGAAGTCGGATTCGCGCAGGCGGAATTCGAGCAAATTAATGGACGCTTCCAGCAATGTGCGGTCAATGCCCTTATCGGCCAGCTGCTGCAGGGTATCCTGCACAATACTGTAGAATTTCTCGACCCGGTCGGCCTCGGAATTGCTGATGACAATGCTGAAGAAAGGCTGCAGCATATCATCCTCAAAGGAAGAATCCACATCCTTGCCCAGCTGGGCATCAATCAGCGCCTTGCGCAAAGGAGCTGCCGGCGTTCTAAGCAGGGCATGCTCTAAGATTTCCAGGCCCATCATATCGACGGGATTCAAAGATTCCCCCGTAACCCAGTTCAGGGACAGGAAGGTCTTTTCTGCCGTGTCCTCATCCGGGCTGGCCGGATATTCCAGCGCCTGACGCTGCAAGTCGGCAAAAGGTGCCTGCTTTTCGATATGGGAGTCAATGGCGATACGGTCAAAATGGGACAGATATTCCTCATCCAGATAAGCCAGCTTTTCTTCAATATCCATATCGCCGTAGAGATAAATATAACTGTTGCTTGGATGGTAGTAACGCTGATGGAAGTTCTTGAACATCTCATAGGTCAGCTGCGGAATGGCCTCGGGGTCACCGCCGGACTCATAGCCATAGGTCGTATCCGGATAGAGTGCAGCCATAATGCGGCTTTCGAGCAAATCATCCGGTGCCGACAGCGCGCCCTTCATTTCATTATAAACGACACCACTATATACCAGCGGCGCATCAGCGCTGTCAATCTCGTAATGCCAGCCCTCCTGCATCAGAATCTGCGGATTTTCCAGCATGGCCGGATAGAATACTGCATCGAGGTAGACATCCATGAGATTCTGGAAGTCCTTGTCGTTGCGGCTGGCCACCGGATACATGGTCTTATCGGGATAAGTCATGGCATTGAGGAACGTATTTAAGGACCCCTTCACCAGCTCCACAAACGGTTCCTTCAAGGGATACTTGCGGCTGCCGCAGAGGGTGGAATGTTCCACGATATGGGCCACACCGGTGTCATCAAAGGGCGGCGTGCGGAAGCTGATGGAAAACACCTTGTTATCATCATCATTTTGCAGGAAGAACAGGCGGGCACCGCTCTTTTCGTGCTCCATGGTCCAGGCAATGGAGCTGGTCTCCTTGCTTTCGCTGCGATTTATAATCTTAAATCCATGAATATGGTCATTCACCTTCACAAAATCACTCCTGTAATTGGCATCAAAATCAACTATTAAACAACATAATATTATATCACTGTGAGAGCATGCTCTCAAGTTCCTCACGGGTAACGGCATAGGTACCCAAGCGGGTCACTACGCGGCTGGCAGCCAGATTTGCCATATAAGCCCCCAGGGCTGGCGGCAACCCACCGGCAAGCGCCATGCCAAAGACAGCCGTCACTGCATCCGTTGCCCCCAATACATCGAAGAGTTCCTGAGCGGTCGTGGGAATATGCACCGTCTCATTTTCCCGTACCAGCACCATGCCTTTCTGCGAACGAGTGGCAATGATGTTCTTGATATGGAACTTGCGCATGAGATAATGGCAGGCCTTCTCCACGGCGGCATCTTCGTTTTCAATCGGCTGCAGCAGCGCGTTGTTAATGCGCTTGAGATTGGCCACCACATAATCGGCATTGCGGTAGTTTACCCAGCAGGCAGAACTTAAATCCACCACCACCGGCACCCCGTGATTATGGCATCTTTCGATAATCCAGCTGCAGGATGCATCGGTGCAGGCGCCGTTGGCATGGTCGGAGATAATCACGCAGTCCAGACTTTCGCTTAATTTCTCCCCGATATACTGCTCGAAGCGGGCCATGTCCTGCAACTCGACCGCCTGATTCGCCTCGAAATCCAGCCGGAACATCTGCTGATTGTTGCTGACGATACGCACCTTGGTCGTCGTGGGACGGCTCGTGTAGATAAGACCGCTGGCATCGATGCCATAATGTTCAAATTTTTCCACCAGACTCTCACAGTGGGAGTCCCTGCCCACGAAGCCGGCAATGCAGACCTTACAGCCCAGCACGGCCAAGCTGTAAGCAATGTTGGCGCTGCCGCCTAATTTTTCCGAGGATGCGTGCACCCGCGTGACGGGTACCGGAGCTTCGCCGGATATGCGGGTAACCTCCCCATAGTAATACTTATCCAGCATGATGTCCCCGACCACCAGCACTTTGCACTGGCTCGGTTTCGTGGCCAAAAATTCCCGTAATCGCTGCCCTTCCATACTGCCGCCTCCTTATATTCTGTAACATATTCATACATTCGCGGTGAAATAGGAAAATCCTCCTATACAACTTTACACTTATCTACTATCAAAAGACAGAGATTCATGCTATAATGATAGACAAGCAGTTATTATACATAAACAGATAGGAGATGTTGCGCTATGATGGCCTTGAACTTTCAAGCCGCCAAGCATAAGAAAATGTTGATGGAACGCACGAAAAATTGCACCGTGCGCTTAGGCGATGTCAGCCAGCTCTATCCCGAAGGTTCCATTGTCTGGATTACCGCCGGCGTCAAAGGCGAACCCAAGCACAAACTCTATCCGGCTTATCTCGACAAAGTACGGGTAAAAACCATGGGCACCCTTACCTCCAATGATTTAGGCCATCAAAATCCCGAAATCAACTCCCAGGAGGAACTGGTAGCAGATTTTGAAAAAATTTATAAGCGCCGGATTCTTATGGAAGATACGGTAACCGTCATTTACTTCACCGAAGTCCACGAAGATTTGTAATAAAAATACGCTTGCTCACGAGCAAGCGTATTTTTGTGTCTAAAAGTCAGTGTTTGGTGCTATGGCAACCGGAACAGCCGCAACCGCAGCCAGAGCTTTCATTGCCACAGCAGTCATTGTGCCCCGTGCGGAAGTTGTTGTACACATGCCGCAGGGCGAAGAACAGGGCAACCGCCAGGATTGCTCCTACCACATAAGTTGCCATAAGGATTCCTCCAATCAGAAGCCTAGGAGGCGGCCAATCTGGTAAACCAGCAGGGATACTACCCAGGCAATCACAAACATGTAAACAGCGGAGAAGCCCATCCACTTCCAGCCGCCAGCTTCTTTCTTAATCGTACCCAGAGCCGTTACGCAGGGCGTGTAGAGCTGGGAGAAAATCATGAAGGCGAAGGCGGACAGAGCCGTGAAGCTTGAAGCCATGCCGGTCTTCAGCAGGGTATCAGCTGTCTCAATGGCATCTTCTGCTTCCGTGGAAACATCAGCTGCACCATAGAGAATACCAATCGTAGCTACTACGGTTTCCTTAGCCATGATACCGGAAATCAGAGCTGCACCAGCTTCCCAGGTGTCGAAACCATGGAATACGAACAGGGTGCTCATCCAGTTACCCAAGGTAGCCAGGATGGATTCGTTGATTTCGCAGGGACCTTCGAAGTTGTAGTTGGACAGAACCCAGAGAAGAACGGAAGCGGCAAAGATGATGGTACCGGCTTTCACCAGGTAACCTTTACCTTTATCCCAGGTTTCCAGCAGAACCGTCTTCATATCCGGCATACGGTACGGGGGAAGTTCCAGCAGGAAGGTGGAACCACCATCTTTGAATACCGTGCTGCCCAGCAATTTAGCAGCAACAATGGCCATAACCACACCGATGATGTACATGGAGAACACGATATTGGCGGCATTATCCGGGAAGAACATCGCAGCGAACAAGGCCATGATGGGCAGTTTTGCACCGCAGGTCAGGAACGGCGTAACCATGATGGAAACCATACGGTCTTTTTCCGAATCCAACGCACGCGCGCCCATAACGGCCGGCACACCGCAACCAAAGCCCATCATCAGCGGCATGACGCCTTTACCGGTCAGGCCGCAGCGACGCATGATCGGGTCCATGATGAAGGCGATACGGGCCATATAACCCGTACCATCCAGGAAGGACAGGCAGAAGAACAGCACGAAAATCAGCGGTACGAAGGTCAGCACGGCGCCCACACCGGCAATAACGCCATCGCAGACGAGGGATACCATCCAGTCAGCCACACCGGCTGCTTCCAGAGATTCCTTGGCAAAGTCGAGGAAATCTTCGTTGATGGCTGCATCCAGCGCATCGGCAATGGGCTGGCCAATCCATTCAAAGGTGATGTTGAACACCGCATACATGATGGCCAGGAAAATGGGCAGGGCCAGAATGCCGTTGGCCAGGAACTTGTCCATCTTCTCGGACATATCGGAGCCCACGCTCTTCACCGTAACGGCTTCTGACATAACCGTATCAATCAGGGCGTAACGGGCTTCGATGATTTCTTCATTCTTCTGGTCATCGCTCTTGCTGCTGGCCTTGATTTCCTGCACCTTGGCGATATGCGCTTTCACCCGGTCGCTGGGCTCGTAATTGTCCATCACCGTGCTGGTGAACACATCCAGCAGTTTCTTGGTGCTCTTGCTGCTGCGGCCAATGCTTTCCACCACAGGCATGCCGAAGGCATCTTCCATCTTGCGGCAGTCCACCTTGATGCCGCGGCGTTCTGCATCATCTTTCATGTTGAGGTCGATGAGCACAGGAATCCCCTGCTCCAACAGCTGCACCGTCAGGAACAAATTACGCTCGAGGTTGGAGCTGTCCACCACATCCACCACAAGGTCAAGTTTATTATTCAGAAGATAGTCGATAACGATTTTTTCTTCCGGAGAACGGGCATTGATGCTGTAGGTACCCGGCAGGTCCACAATGGAAATGGCTCTATCGTTATGACGGGTATAACCGACTTTCTTATCGACCGTAACCCCCGGCCAGTTGCCGATTTTCTGACGGGCGCCAGTGAGTTCGTTGAAAATCGTGGATTTACCGACGTTTGGATTGCCGGTAAGTGCTACTGCTAATGTTGACATTGTATTCACTACATCTCCTCTATCCATTTTTGTCAATCTCCATGACGATTAATTTACCTGCTGCACCTGAACTTTAGCTGCATCATCACGACGCAGTGCCAGATTGTAGGAACGAACACCTATCGCAATCGGGTCGCCCAGGGGTGCACTGCGGAGTACCTTTACCTTGGTACCGGGAGTGAGGCCCATAGTCATCAGTCTTTCTTTGAGGTCGGAATCGCCAATCTGCTGAATCTTCAGCGTCATGCCGGTCTTACCGTCTTTCAATGTCAAAATCAACGCCTCCCAATGATTTCTTAAATAATAATAATGATAATGAGATTATTTCTACCTAAGTTATGATAACGCATATCAATCACACTTGTCAAGGATTCTCATTTACAAATGGAAAATATTATCTTTAGCAAATTTTGTGACAACTTATCGAGGCAAAAAATTGACAAGTCAAATTTGACTTGTCAATCTGCCTGCTATTTCACAAGCTCAATCGGTGACAACACCGTCTTGCCCTGACTGTTGGTAAAGATGTCCGCCCGGACGCCGAAGGTGTCCGCCAGACGCTGAACGGTCATTACCTCCTGGGGCATTCCCTGCGCTTTCAAGCTTCCGTCCTTCACAATCATGATTTCATCGGCATATTGCAAAGCGTGGTTGATATCGTGAAGCACCATGATAATGGTCATCTTGTACTCGCTATTAAGGCGCGCCACGATATCCATAACCTCCAGCTGATGGGCGATGTCAAGATAAGTGGTCGGCTCGTCCAGCAGCAAAATCTCCGGCTGCTGGGCCAGCACCATGGCCAGAAACACCCGCTGCCGTTCACCGCCGGAGAGTGTCTGCACCTGACGCTGCGAGAGCGCCTGCACATGTGTAGCCTGCATGGCCCACTCCACCACTTCCCGGTCAGTTTTGGCATCCCGGGAAAATAGACTGCGATAGGGAAAGCGGCCGTAATCCACCAGCTGCTGTACCGTGGTATCGGGAGGCGCTACCGCCCCCTGCGGCAGAATACCGATTCGCTTGGCGATTTCCTTGCGCCCCAGCTCACGGATTTCCTGCCCGTCCAGCAGAACTTCGCCTGCGTAATCCGTGTTGATGGCCGCCAGCGCCTTGAGGAGCGTAGACTTCCCTGCGCCGTTGGGGCCGATAATGGCCGTACGTCGCCCCGCAGAAAAAGAAGCCGAGATGCCATGGAGGATTTCCTTGCCGTCAATGGCCACTTTTAAGTTGGCTGTTTTCAGTTCCATCCTCAAAGCTCCCTTCTCAGCAAATACAGGAAAAAGGGCGCGCCCAGCACGGCCATGATGATGCCCACGGGCAGTTCCACCGGCGCCACAATGGTACGGGCAATGGTATCACAGAATGTCACCGTTCCTGCACCGAGCAAAAGTGTAGCCGGCAGTAATACACGATAGTCCGAGCCCACCAAAAGACGTGCCGTGTGCGGAACGATCAAGCCTACAAAGCCTAAAAGCCCCACCACAGACACAGCGCTGGCTGCCAGCAATGCCGCCAATGCCGAGAGCATAATGCGCGTTAACCCCACACGCAGCCCCAGCCCTTTGGCCAGTTCATCCCCTAACTGCAGGATGTTCAGATGACGCGCGGCCAAAAGTGCCAATACTGCACAGATAAGCGTATAGGGCCAGAGCATTTCCACCTGAGGCCAGCTGCGGGCCGACAGGCCGCCCACCATCCACATCAAAGCGCTGTGTACACGGTCACTGTAGAAAATCAACAGTGCGGAAATGCCCGCACTCAAAAACGCCGACACGGCCACACCGGCCAAAATAATGCGGATGGGACGAATCCCATTTTTCCAGGCCAATATGTAAATAAGCAAGGCCGCTCCCATAGCGCCGATAAAAGCCGCCGGTGTCACCAGATAAGCAAATCCCGGGAAAGCCAGCATCACGAGTATGCCCAAAAGGCCTGCCCCTGAGGATATACCGATGATATGCGGGTCGGCCAGCGGATTTTTCATCACGGCCTGCAGGATTGCCCCGGAGAGCGCCAGATTGATGCCCACCAATGCCGCTACGATGCTGCGAGGCAGACGGATATTATAGATGATTTGTCCATGGGGACTGCTGCCTGCACTGGTGAGAAACTCTGCGATTTCCATAAGCGGAATATCCACGGAGCCTTTCACCATGCTGATGAGCAGCCCTAAACAGGCAAAAGCGGCCAACGCTATGAGCATTAGCGTCCGCCGTTTCCTGCCTGCAGAAAACTCTGCTTCCTTCATTATATTTTTCCTTTACTTTGCCTGCGGATAAACACATTTGGCCATTTCAGCCACAGCCTCGGGATAGTGAATACCGGGACTCAACAGGAAAAGTTCCTGGGGCAGATAATAAACCTTCTTATCCCGCACTGCGGGGATACTCTGCCAGGCCGGACCTTGCATGGTTTCCTCCATGCTGGCCTTGATGGCCGAAAGCTTGCCCATGCTCGTGACAAAGATGATTTCCGGATTCTGCTCCACTAAAGTTTCCATGCTGTAAGGTGCCGCATCAGGATTTTTCTCCAAGGGCTTGCTGCCGCTGGCCACATTCTCCCAGCCGAGCATTTTGGCCACGGAACCTGCGATACTGCCATCGAGCTGTACCGACAGGCCCTGACTCGTGCTATGGATGATGGACACGCGCCGCTTGTCTGCAGGAATGCTTTTTTTCACGGCCGCAATCTTTTCATCCATGTCCTTAATCAGCGCTTCGCCCTTTTCCTTGTTGCCGGTAACGGCAGCGAGCGTATTTACTTCCCGCTTCACGTCCTCGTAGCTTTTCATATCGAGCACCAAGGTCTTGATGCCACTTCCTTCCAGCGCTTCCACAAGCTTTTCATTCATGCCCTTGTTGATGATGACCAAGTCCGGCTGGCAGGAGAGCACCTTTTCCGTATCAATCTGGTAAACCTTGCCGACACTGGTAATGTCCTTGGCATAGGCGGGCATCTTGGTCTTGGAATCCGGACGGCCCACCACTAAATCAGCACCGCCCACAGCTTCCAAGGGTTCCAAAAAAGAAGCCGAGGTCACCACAATGCGGGCAGGTTTCGCCTTGAGTTCTACCTGACGGCCCAAATCGTCCGTTACCGTAACAAAAGTTGACGAATCAGCGGCCTTCTGCTGCTCACTGCCACAACCGGTCAAGAGCAGTGCCAATACCATCACCGCCGCCAGCAATGCGCACAGCTGACGCTTCATAATATCATCCCCTATTATTTCTTACGCGTCAAAATCGTGGAGAGATAGTTCAGCTTATCCTTCTTGTGGGCTAGGACATCATAGATGATTTTCTCATCATCGAGGCCTGCACGGCTCACGAGTACAGCCTGTTCAGCCATTTCGTTCTTGTCCAGCATGTCGGCCACTTCTTCAAAGTTCTTGTAGACCTTCATGAGCACCACGTTGTCGGCAGCCTGCATAGCCTTTTCCACCTTTTCGGGGCTGGCGGTTGCCGGAATGATGGAGAGCACATCGTCCCCTTCCACAATCGGGTAACCAAGCTGGCTGCCGATAGCAGCGAAAGCCGGAATACCGGGAATGGTCTGAATCTCTACACCCTCGTTTTCCAAAAGGCGGAACACGTAGATATAGGTGCTGTAGAACATGGGGTCACCGATGGTCAGGAAGGCTACGTTTTTACCAGAGCGCAACAGTTCCAGAATCTCCTGCTTGTTGGATTCCCAGGCATCGGTGCTGTTTTCCGCAAAGCCCTTCACCATGGGGAATACCTGATAGACGATTTCCACATCCTTCTTGAGGTAGGGTTTGGCTACCGTCAGCGCCACGCTGCCGTCTTTCTTCTCCGTCTTGGGCGCGATAAGCACGTCCACCTGTTCAATGGCCTTAATGGCCTTCACCGTCAAAAGTTCCGGGTCGCCAGGGCCCACACCGATACCATAAAAGATTCCACTCATGAATCATTAACCTCCATACAATAGTGTCTTAGCCTATCATACTATGCTGACTATCACCTGTCAAATAAACCTCTAAGTGTGTTTAAGCCGCCCGCCCCAATCTTTTAGGCGGGGCAGACGGCTTAACACAGCGATGAATATAGATAAAATAGATGAATATGGTGAAATCTTATTTTTCGAGAGCGTTCCAGGCATCTTCCGCACGTTTTACATAGAGGTCGCGGATTGCCTTGTTTTCGCCAATGCCATGGATGTAGGCGTTAACCTTGTAGCCGGCTTTTTCCAGAATGGACTTATGGGAGTCTTCTTCCTTACCAGCCATGTCGTTGTTGGCATGGTCACCAGCAACCATCATCATCGGCATGAGCGTGATGTTCTTGATGCCGTTCTTCTTGAGCTTGGGCATAACCGTTTCGAGGTTTGGCCAGCCTTCTACCGTGTAAACGTAAACATTCTTGTAACCGGCTTCGTCGAGCTTAGCCTGAATTACGGAATAGTAAGCGTTGGAAACCTGCGGCGTGCCATGTGCCATAATCAGAATGGCATCATCCTTGCCCTGTTTCGGGAACTGGGTGGACAGCGCCTTGATGGTTTCAGCCACATCGTCAGCCTGTTCTTCCTGACCCTGCCAGTACATCAGAGAAGTGCCCAACGTCATCTTCTTGAACTGGTCTTTGTAGTTGTGATATACGCCGATATCATAGTTGTATTCCATGCCCGGAATAACATCGAGAGATGCCAGTGCTACGCGGGTGTAGCCTTCTTTTTTCAGCTGTTCCAAGGCTTCTTCCGGCGTCGGGAAGGTAATGCCTTCGTTTTTCTTCACGCGGTTAATGATGATATGGGAAGTATACGCCGTTACCACCTTGGTATTCGGATGCTTAGCCTGAATGGCCTTTACCGTAGCATCGATGGTCTTAGCGCGGCTATCTTTGAACGTCGTACCAAAAGTCATCACCACAATGGCGTCCTTGTTGGCCTTGTTAGCCATAGCCGGGTTTTCGTTCTTGAGCACGCCGATTTCAGATGCCTGCTTGAGCGCCTTGGTCGGAGCCTTGACTTCCTCGTTGAGCTGATAAGCTGCTTCTGCCGGTACATAGCTTGCGGAGAAAGCTGCCCCGCAGGCGATAGCTGCTGCTAACATTTTCTGCCAGTTTTTCATAAATAAAAAACCTCCCTAAATACTCCCCTGCATCAGAAAAAGCACCTCTCTGCAAAAAAGCGCAGAAAAGTGCCTCCATCTCGAAAGACGAAATCCCCTTCCCATCGCTCGCAGGTTCAGCAGCCTCCCAACAGCTGCTACGGTGATTGTCAAACAGGCAGTTCTCCTGGCTTGGTTCATTGCTCCCCTGCGCCTTCCCAAAAGCTTCGCTTTCAGTGACTTAACTATGCAGGCTTGCTCCCCTTACAGTGGCGGGACCGCGCTGGCCTTTAACCAGCTTCTCTTTTCAGCAGCCGGATGTGCGCCGGCTTGCACCTGTTCCTCTTATGCAGTTTATAAATAAATGTGAAATCACTCACATTCTTAATTATAATCACTAAGATATATGCTGTCAATCACAGCATAAAAGAATTTCATTTATGCGGCCAGCTTATCAAAGGCACGGCGGCTCAGATAGAAGCCAAGCATGGCATAAGCAACCAGTACGAGCAGGGATAGAAGTTCCCCTTCGCCGCCACCAGCCAGACTTCGCAGCAGCATGCTCGTATGCGTCAGCGGCAGGGCTTCAATCACCCAGCGCAGGACAGTCGGCAAGGCCTGTGTGGTAAAAAAGGTGCCACAGAGAAAGGACATGGGCAGCAGGATATAAGTGTTCACCTGACTCATTTCCTCATAGGTGCTGATTTTCATGGCGGCAAAAAAGCCTACCTCCGCAAAGATAACGGCATTGAGCACCAGCACCAGCAGCATCTGGCCGGAAAGCTCCAGCCGGGCGCCAAAACCATAGGCCAGTACCAGAATGATGGCACTGGAGATAAGGCTGCGGAGAACCGCCGCTAAGACCTTCCCCAGCACATAGGCGGCAGGCTTAATCGGAGCCAGGATGTATTCTTCCAAACTCTTATGGTAAATGCGCTCGGCATGTACCGGCGTGATGCTGTTGAAGCTGATGTTCATAGAATTCAGCGCCAGTATCCCCGGCACGAGAAAGTCCAGATAACTGCCGCTGCCCACATTAATGCTGCGCCCCAGCCCCCAGCCGAAGGCCACCAGATAAAGCATCGGCGCCACCATACGGGCCAGAATGAACTTGGTCAGGCGCCGCTTGAGTACCACCCAGTCCCGCCAGAATACCGTCCAGGTATCGTATAAAACTTGCAAAATCACAGGCCTCCTTTATGGCCGGTTAATTCAATAAACACATCTTCGAGATTCGTAGGGCGGATAAGGATGCCGCCAGCCGCCTCCTGACTGCCGGCAAAGGCCGCCGCCTCCTGTTTTTCTCCGAAGAAGCGGTACTCCCGCCCCTCGCTGCCGTCCCATTCCACGGTGAATTTTCCCAGCCGTTCCTTGAAGTTTTCCGGCGTGTCAAGGGCCGTAAGTTTTCCCTTGTTTAAGATGGCCACCCGCTGGCAGAGATTTTCCGCCTCCTCGATGTAGTGCGTGGTCAAAAACACCGTCACGCCATCGCGGGCAAGGCCGCGCACCAAGTCCCAGATGCGCCGCCGCACCTGCGGGTCAAGGGCCACGGTCGGTTCATCCATAAAGAGAATCTTGGGCCTATGAATCAGCGCCCGGACAATAAGCAAGCGCCGCTTCATTCCCCCGGATAAGCGGCGCACATTATCATTTATGACCTCGGTCAGTTCCACATAGTTCAAAAGTTCCGCAATCCGCTGCTGGCGCTCCGATTTTCCCATATGATGCAGGCGGGCATGGAGCTCCATGTTCTCTCCTACCGTCAAATCCTGGTCAAAGTTCACATGCTGGGGCACCACGCCAATCAGGGATTTCACCCACTGTGCTTCGCCGGGGCTGAATATATCCCGCCCCCCATAGGCAATTTTACCTGCAGTAGGCTTAAGCTGCATGGTGAGCATGCGAATGGTCGTGGTCTTGCCTGCCCCATTTGGCCCCAAAAGGCCAAAAACCTCGCCGGGACGAACGGCAAGCGACAGTTCGTCCACAGCCAGTTTTTCCGTCTGCTTTCCCTGTTTATCCTTATGTGGAAAGCACTTGGTCAGTTTATCAATTACAATCATGGATTCTTTAACTTTCCCCCTTGGCATGCAGCGCCGCCGATAATTTTCCGAGCATTTGCGGAATATCCACGGGCTTGGGCAGGCATTCATCCATCCCTGCCGCTTTGGCTTGTGCTACAGAAGCCTCATCCACATCTCCGGTCAGGCCAAAGATAGGTACATAACGGGCATCCTCCCGGCTCATAGCGCGGATAGCTCTGGTAGCCTCAAGCCCATCCATAATAGGCATGCGCACATCCATTAGTATAACATCAATGCTGTCTTTTGGCGAATTGGCAAAAAAAGCCACTCCCTTTTGCCCATCAGCAGCACTAAGCACCTCCACGCCATAGGCCGAAAGCAAATTCTGTACCAGTTCGCGATTAATTTCATTATCCTCACAGAGTAGTACCTTCAGCCCCGTAAGTTCCGGATAATTATTGGCTGCCATATCGTCCGCAGCCACTTCCTTGCCCGGCAGCAGGTTCAGCCAGAGGTCAAAGCGGGTACCCTTGCCCGGCTCGCTGTCTACAAGAATTTTGCCCCCCAATAAATCCACCAGCTGCTTGACAATCGACATTCCCAAGCCGGTGCCCTCAATCTTGCGCGTAAGCTTGCTGCGTTCCTGAGCAAAGGGTTCAAATAACCTAGGCAGAAAGTTTTTTTCCATGCCCAGCCCCGTATCCACAATGGCGATATGGCAGTTATAACCATCGCCAAAATCCTGCGGGCCTTCCATAAGCATCGTAACCTTGCCCCCTGCCGGTGTATACTTCACCGCATTGGACAGCAGATTTAAGATGACCTTTTGCAATTTCAAAACATCCACATATACATCCGTAAAATGCAAACCTTCGAGTTCCGTAATGAATTCTACGCCCTTGACCTCCGCATTGGCATAAGCCGACACCACAATGGTATCCAGCACATTCTGGATGTTGCAGTTTTCCGGCTCGACATCCAGCTTGCCACTGGTAATCTTGGCCAAATCCAAAGTTTCGTTAATGAGATTCAGCATAAATTTACCCGTCGTACGGATTTTTTCCAGATATTCTGCGCGCTTATCATCCCCTTTGCTCTGCATGGCAAGTTCTGTAAAACCCAGAATACCATTTAAGGGCGTACGCATATCGTGGCTCACATTGGACACAAAAGCAGCTTTGGCGCTTGTTTCCCGCTCCATCGCCAGCATCCGCTCGTTGCGTTTTTTTTCCGTCACATCATTGATAAAATGTGCGCAGGCAAGCCGGCCATACCAGCTTATGCCCTTTTTCTCGATATTCAGATAGCGGTCATTTTCGCTGTCATGCCGCACGAGTTCCTGCTTGCCATCCATTTGCAGATGCTTTAACTGGCAGTCCTCACAGACACAATTTTTGCCGAACATATAATTGTAGCATTTATGCCCGCTGTAGCTGCTCTGCTGCTGACTGTTTTTCACGGCTGCCTGATTGGCGTACAAAAGCTCCTGGGTCTCCACATCACAGACATAAACAATCGTGTCCATATCCTCCAAAAGTTCCAGCTGGGCCTGATTGCTCTCCGCCGCATCGCGAAAGGTCATAATCAGCACCGGACTGTCCGCCAGCTCACCGATGTATTTGATAAAAGTATGCACCCATGTAAATTCATCCCGTTCTTCATGACCAAAACGGTAGACACATTCAGCAGAACCATGCTGCAAGGCCTGCTCCACGGCCTCCCGTAAAAAGCGGCGGTCATTTTGAAATACCCGGTCACAAAACTCGAGCTGCACATCCTGTAAAAATACCTGACCGGCGCGATGCCCCACTTCTTCCATCCCCTCGGAGGACATCAAAAATTCCAAAATCCCGTCATTCAGCTTATAAACAGCACAGTTGCCAGGGAATATGCCGGTTAAGTTTTTTATCTCTTCAACCTTCAGCTCCATCGTCACTCCCCCTTCCGCTGTGCTTCATACATCCCAATTTGGCTTTGCAGGCAATTAATGAGCAAATCCGGCTCTATCGGCTTGGTCAGATGGGCATTCATGCCGACCCGGCGGGAAGCTTCCACATCCTCCTGAAAGGCATTGGCCGACAAGGCAATAATGGGCACCCTGGCGGCATCCCTGCGAGCAAGCTGCCGTATCTTTGCTGCTGCCGTCAGTCCATCCATCACGGGCATCCGGATATCCATTAAAATGGCTTCGATACTGTATTCCGGCGATTCGATAAAGCGCTGAACACCCTGTTCCCCATTTTCCGCCTGAATTACCTGCAAATTATTCATTTCCAAGAGGGTCGTAACGATTTCCCGATTCAGCTCATTGTCCTCGCAGACCAAAATCTGCCGCCTGTCCAGACATATCGGGGGCACCGCCGCCTTCTGTCCATCGTTACGTTTCGCACGTTCAAAGCGAACTTCCACCGTAAAGGTTGTTCCCTTGCCTTTCTCACTTTCCACCGCAATCGTACCGCCTAAAATCATCAGAAGTTCCCTGGCAATGGAAAGTCCCAGCCCTGTTCCCTGCGTGCCCTGCACCGACAGGGCATTTTCCTGTTCAAAAGGGGTAAACATTCTGGGCAGGAACTCCTTACTTATGCCCACGCCATTATCCCTGACCGTAAACCGGCAGACAGCCTCGTGCTCATCGCAGGAAAGCACCTCGCCCAAAAGCCATACATCACCGCCCTTGGGCGTGAATTTTACCGCATTGGACAAGAGATTTAACAGCACTTTGGACAGCTTCAAGCGATCTATGCGCACAAAGCCCAGTTCTGCAAAGGGCAAATCTACATGAAAATTGACCCCTCTCTGCTCAGCAGCCGGGCGAATGGAGGTAATCAAACGCTCCAGCATGGAGCTTGCCTCCACCACCTCATAGTCCAGCTGTTTCTTGCCGTTGCCGATACGGGATAGTTCCAGCGTATCGTTAATCAAATCCTTCAGCAGGGAACCTGCGGTCATTATTTTTTGCAGATATCCGCGTATTTTTTCGATGTCATCCGTCTGCAAAGCCAATTCGGTAATCCCCAGAATACCGTTTAAGGGCGTGCGCATATCGTGACTCACGTTGGAGAGAAATACGGTCTTGGCCTGATTGGCACTTTCTGCTTTCTCCAAAGCCTGCCGCAGCTGTTCGTTGAGCTTTTCCATTTGCTCCTGATGGCGAATTTCATCTGTAACATCCTCAAAGCTGCCCACCAACCCCACAATTTCGCCATTTTCAATCAGTGGCCGTTTGCTGGCCACAATATCCCGCATTTCGCCATGGCTCATGCATTTGCCACGGACGCGGTAAGTTGATTCTCCGTTATGCAGAACACGCCACTCATCACTTTTGAACGGCTCTTCCTTCGCATGCCAGCCCATTTCCTCATCGGTTTTCCCTAAGATGACCTGCTCCGAAGGAAAATCATAATAATCCAAAAAGGCCTTGTTCGCTCCCTGAAAGCGCCGTTCCTTATCCTTCCAGAAAAGCGCCGTCTGCGTGGTATCCAAAATCCGTTCCAAGAGCGCATTGGTATGTGCAAACACAGCCGCCTGTTTTTCCTGTTCCTCCCGTTCATCCGTGATATCCAGACTGGTTATATACTGCAACACCGAACCATCATCCAGTCGCTGCCCATAAATAGTCGACATCAGCCAGATGAATCCATCCCGCGTCTTAGGCAGAAACATCCGGTAACTGAACTGCAAAAACTCCTCCGGATTACGAAAAGCACGCTGCATCACCCGTAATACACGGACAAGATCATCCGCATGAATCTGCTCATTGGGCGGCAGCATAAAGAACCTATGCAATTCTTCCCGACTCATTTTGAACATACGACAAAGTCCTGCAGAGATATGCAGGACTTCCAACGAATCAGCCCGCCTTCGGCAAACCAAAACTGGTGCAAAAGCATCGTCAATATTAGCAAATTTTTTTTTCGAGTCGGCTAACATTTGCGTCCCCTCCAGTAATGCCTTAATCCATTACGGTAGTATTCTGTAAGGAGTCAAAAAATTCCTTCCATAAATATATTCTTAGCCGACAAAAAGTTTGGCCACCAGCCACAAAAGCGGAATGGCCACCAAGGTGCGTTCCAAAAAAATCACAAACAAACGTTTAATATCCAGGCCTACATCGCTCTTGACGATGATACTGCCCACCTCGGTCAGATAGATAATCTGCACGAGCGACAGGGCCGAGATAAAGAAGCGAATCTGTTCCGGTGCTTCGGGATTCGTGATGAGCGCCGGAATAAACATGTCGATAAAGCCCACCAACGTAGCCGGTGCCAGCGTGAAAGCATCGGGAATACCCATCGCCCACATATAAAGTCCCATGGGATAGGCAATCCATTGGAAGATAGGCGTTTCATTGACGAGCAGTGTGCCGATGGTGCCCCACGCAATGACGATGGGAATCAGGTCAAAGAGAATGCCAATGGCCATCTCAAGCCCCACCTTCACCGCTACGGACAGACGGAACTTTGCCGCCCGCTCCAAGGCCGCGGCAATGGCCCAGCTGACGAGTGAATTGCCCTGCGGCACTTCTTCTTTTAGCTGCGGCTCACCGCGATAATCATCGGCCACCGCAGCCAGAGGTGGAATGCGCACGGCAATTACCGCCAGCAAGAGGCCCACCACCGTTACCGTCAGATAGAGCAGCGGAAATAAATGCTCCACATGGAGCGTGCCTGCCACCACCATGCAGAAGGGAATGGACACCAAAGAGAAGTTCGTCATAATGGTGGCCGCTTCGCGGCGGCTGTAGTAGCCACTGTTATACTGACCGGCCGTTATGAGCACCGCCGTGTTGGACGAAGCCAGCCAGGAGGCAATGAGGTCAACCGAGGCCCGCCCCGGCACATGAAACAGCGGACGGATAAGCGGCTTTAAGAGCACCCCCGTAAATTCCATAATGCCCGTATCCGTCAGGAAGGGCAGTACAAAGCTCAACGAAAAAGCCAAAGCCACCAAGGTCTGGGAAAGCCCCACCATGCTGCCGCCCACATCAGCGCCGCGAATCCATTCGGGGCCGATTTCACCGCCCACAGCAATGACAACGAGCAATGCCACCAGCCGCGTAAGCAGATAAGGCCAGGACACATTAAAAAGCCCCATGGCCCACTTGCGCTTCGTGATAAAAGACGGCTGACAGAACCGGCAGGCTAGCGCACCCAGAGCAGACAACGCCACCAAGAGATACAAGAACCAGGGAACATTGGCGGTAATGAGCTTCTCCAGCCACTCCGTCAGCATCCCCACAGGAGTTGAAAAGCCCTCCCCGCCCCCAACAGGCAGGAGAAACATGCCCATGCCAAACAGGGCACCAACCACAAACTTAATCCATGTCATGTATTTTTCCTCACTTTTAATGCATAAATTTACAACAGCACCTATTTTACACGGTTTTTGTCCTCTTGTCACGCATTTTTTTGCCCGATTCTTATAACGCCGTTGTTCCAGTTTTGCCATAGGCAAAACTTCCTCTTGGCGTTTCAACGAGGCGGGAGATATGCTCGCCGCCTGTTTTGGTATTCGTGCCCCCACCTGCTGAGGTGGGGGACATTTTCTTGCCTCGTTATAGCCCAGCCCTTGTTGACAAGTCAATCTGACAAGTCAAATGTCAGGGCCAAATCACTCCCCCGGACGATTAAAATCTGCGGTTCATTTCGTCAGCAACATTTCAGAAAGCCTTGGCGCCTCCCGCTTCATGCCTTTTATGATGACGATTTGGAAGACAAAGGCACACAGTATGACGATAAGTCCCATTATTATCCAGAAGGCCATGCTTTCATCATCCATTCCCACAGCCGCTATGGCCGGATTGTATACCGTCAGGGTATCATAGATGGTATGGATGAGTACAGGGACGGCCAACGCGATCACATAGGAGGACTTATACAGCAAACCGTTTTCCCTGTTGTATTTTCCCAGCCCCAGGTATTTGCCCATGATGATGCCCATTGACATATGCATCGCTACATCGGTAAGGCGGAAGAGCGTCATGATACTTTCTCCATACACCATCTCTTCGAGCAAGGTGAAGCCAAAACCTGTCGCGCCGCCTATCAGAGCGTATTCGTAGACATTTTTCGGCTTCAATATGCAGATGGCCCAGAGTATCATCAATAGCTTGGCAAATTCCTCGGTGAGTCCGGCCCGCAGAAAAGCTGAGACAAAAGCTTTCAAAAACGGGTCCTGTATATCGCTTAGGCTATAGCCCTCCACCGTCAAGCCATAGCCGATGGCCAGTGTAACAGCAACGGCCAGGATGGTTGAAAGCACCCCCAGGCCGATAGGAAGCAGGGCCTGCTTTTTACCGATGGTTGCGCCGACCTCCCATTTGCGCATCTTTTTGTAGATTATGCCTAATATAATTGCGGCTAAAAGCATCTGAATAAGTTCCATGATACGTCACTCCTTTCGTCACGGAATTACAACGACCAGCCTATACCATCCATTTGTGCAGGTAGTTCTTTATATATTTCCCGCTATGTTAAAAAATTCCTTTTCCTAGACAAAAATACCCCGCAGAGCCGGCATCTTTGCAACTAAGGCAAAAGTGCCAACCCCACGGGGTATCTAAGAATCGAACCTGCCATGCAGGATATATTCAATTATGGAGCTGATAACCAGGATTGAACTGGTGACCTTATCCTTACCAAGGATACGCTCTACCGACTGAGCTATATCAGCAACGACTCGTATAATATAGCATTTAACAGGGTATCCTGTCAACATTTTTTTTAATCTTCAGAGGCAGGTTTGAAATAGAACATTGACATGTCAAAATCCCCCTCCTACTTGAACAGGTCCCAAACCTTAGCCAGGAATCCTCTGTCTTCATAGCGCCTTAACTTCTGCTGCAGATTATGGATTTCATCCTCCAGCACTTTTATCTTATCGTTATCCGAGATATTGGTATTGCGGAAAATCGCTCCTTAATCCGTCCCGAGCCCCTTATCGTTGCGCAGCTGTATCGCCTCGGCAATATGCGGCGCTGCGATATTTGCCGTCCCGGCCAGGTCTGCTATGGTTCTTGCTACCTTGATAATTCGGTCGTAGGAACGGGCAGAAAGATGCTTCTGCCTGAACGCCTGTTCCAGCAAGGCTTTTGCCTGTGGCTCCAATGGGCAGAGCTTCTGCAGCATGGCATGATTCATCTGGGCATTGCAGAAGATATGATAATTTTTGAGCCGCTGCAGCTGTATTTTTCGGGCTGCTGCCACCCGCTGACGGATTTTCGCCGACGATTCCGCCCGCTTGGCTGAGGAAAGCTCCTCATACTTCACCTGCGGCACCTGAATGTGAATATCGATTCGATCGAGCAGCGGCCCGGAAATCCGTTGCGTATAGCGCTTGATTTCATAAGGTGTACACTTGCATTCCCTGTCCGGGGAACCGGCATAGCCACAAGGACATGGATTGGCCGCAGCAATCAGAATCAGATTGGCTGGAAACGTCATGGTACCATGTGCTCTGGCTATCGTGATCTTCCTGTCTTCCACAGGCTCGCGGAGAACTTCCAACGACTTCTTGCCAAACTCCGGCAGTTCATCGAGAAACAACACGCCATTATGCGCCAGCGTCACTTCCCCAGGCCTTGGCACACTGCCGCCGCCAATCATAGCCACCATCGAGGTCGTATGATGGGGACTGCGGAAAGGGCGTTCCTTGATGAGGCCACCGCCTTTGAGCAAACCTGCCACACTGTATATCTTCGTCACCTCAAGGGCTTCTTCCGGCGTCATTTCCGGCAGGATGGAACTCATGCGCCGCGCCAGCATGGTCTTGCCTGCACCTGGAACGCCGACCAGCAGCACATTATGGCCGCCGGCTGCGGCAATTTCCAAGGCTCTTTTCGCCTGAAACTGTCCCTGCACATCAGCAAAGTCATCGCTGAAAACGCCGTCTTCTGTAGCAGCCATTTGCGGTGTTGCAGGCAAAAGCCGTTCCTGACCGGTCAAAAAGCCCACGAGCTGCGTCAAATTGTCCAGCGCATAGACTTCTATCCCCTCCACCAACAAAGCCTCATTGACATTATCTCTGGCCACAAACATGGCGGTAAAGCCCTCTTCCTTGGCCTTTACTGCCATGGGCAGAATTCCGCGAATGCCGCGGCAGTCGCCTTCCAAGGACAGTTCTGCCGCAAAGAGGTATTTATCTAAAGTTGCGGCCGATACCAGTCCATAAGCCGCCAGCAGTCCCACCGCAATGGGCAAATCCAGCCCCGAGCTGTCCTTACGCACATCGGCAGGTGCCAGATTGATGGTGACTTTCTCCTGCCGCAGTTTGATGCCCGAATTGCGGATGGCCGTGCGCACCCGCTCCTTGGCTTCCTTGACCAAAGCATCGGCCAGCCCCACAATATCAAAGCCGGGCAATCCCGCCGCTGAATCCACTTCCACATGGATAATCAGCCCGTCCACGCCCAAAGTTGTCGCCCCAAAAGTCCGCGCAAACATCCAATCCCTCCCCTAACATTCAAAGGCCCCCGGCAGATGGTGCACCTGCCATTTCCCCTCCGGCAGGGCATAGACCTCCACCACATCAAAACGGCAGAAACACTTATCCTCCGATAAACATTTCTGCCGTAAAAACCATTGAGCGGTCTGAATTATTTTCTTTTGTTTGTGAAAATTCACTGCCTGCGCAGGAGTTCCATAGCGATTGCCATGACGGGTCTTGACCTCGACAAAGGCCAGCACATCCCCCTTCCGGGCAATGATGTCAATCTCTCCTACCGGCACCCGAAAATTACGGGCACAAATCCCATAGCCCTGCCGCTGCAAAAAATCAACAGCTACCTGTTCTCCCTGACGGCCAAAAATCTGATTACGCATAGACAGCCCTTCTTTAACCTGAAATTAAAGTTTAGGCCCAGGCTGATTCTTCTTCGCTTTCTTGTCAATACGATAGACATAGGCCATGACTTCTGCAATGGTGCGATAGAGTTCCGGAGGAATCTCCCGGTCAATCTCCAAAGCCATGAGCATATTGACCAGCGTCTTGTTCTGGTAAACGGGAACGGCATTTTTCTGTGCAGCAGCCAGAATATTTTCCGCCACATGACCGCGGCCCTTGGCTACGACCTTCGGCGCCGTATCGCGCTCCATATCATACTTCAATGCCACCGCCTGCTGGGGGACATTGGGGTCCGTTTCCGGTTCTGTCTTTAGTGGTACCCGCTGCTTCTGCATTCCTGTTCACCTGCCTGAGTGTTCCTTCACTATTAATATTTTATGTCACAGCCGTCCATGTGTCAAGGACATCATTATATCATTTACATAAAACGCCGCTCTCCTACAGCCCCTACTTTCAGTTCTTTGAGCTTTAGGCTGCTGTCCCGCAAAGAGCTCCGCAAAGCATCCACCTGCGAGCGGAATTCGTTGGCAATTTCCGTATTGGAGAAAAAGAGCCGCATATCGAGCTGATTTTCATGATAGACCCTGCAGGTCAGCTCCACCGCCCCAATATTATCCGTGAGTACACAGAGCCGCAGCCAGGTTTCTTTCTTCATCTCGCCCGTTTCGGGGTCCGGTTGTTTTTCATCATAGACATGGATATAAGCAGGATAGGTACTCTCCTCCCCCATATACATGGGCAGCATGAAATTCAGGGAGCGCTGGCCGGGAACAATACTGTTGTCCCCTTCCATGGAGCCCCGCATGGAGAGCACAAAGGCCGCCACATCCTTGCCCGCCTTTTTTAACTGCCGGGCCGTCATATTCCTGGTATAAGTCATATCGCAAAGCTGCATAAAGGCCCAAAGCCGTGGCAAATCGGGAATATTCTGCTGCAGCGCCGCCTGCTGGATGGTGGCCGGCACATTGGCCTGACAGAGGCGAATCAGCTGCTGCAGCTGCTGGGTTTCCTTGGCACTTAAAAGTGCCTCCTTGCCGTTGACAAAACTCTGCATGAGCAAGGCGTCCTTTTGAGTCAGATTGCCATCTTTCAGGAGCAGCTGCGCCAAATCCCGCATGACATTCATGGTTTGCGGCGTATTTTCCATCACCTGATTCATCAGCTGGTTCTTGGCCTGCTGCATAGCTGTCTGCTGCGGTCGCTGTACCACTTCCGCCTGCGCCATGCTTTCCCGGGCCATTCCCTGACCGAGATTTGCCCGGACATCCTGCTGGGGGGCAGATTGGCTATTAGGCGCAGCGGGCTGATTTCCGCCAGCCTGCTGTACGGTATTTCCCAAAGCCGTGTTTCCCTGACCGGAGCCCTGTGCCTGTGAAGCCGTTTGACCGGCACCGGCTGAAACATTGCCGGCCTGTCCGCCAGCTGCCTGTCCTGCCGAATTGGCCGAAAGGTCTGGCTGATTGGCCTGCGCTGACTGTCCTCCACTTTGCGGAGTACTTTGACTTGTCAGATTTTGACCGTTCGCCGCATTTTGACTTGTCATTTGGTTTTGACTTGTCAAATTTGCCTGCCCAGACGGTTGGTTATTAGCCATGGTATTGGCATTCAGCGGCGCATTCTGTCCGGCCGCGGGATTGCCCCCCGCCGGTGCATTGGCGGTCTGTCCTGGCTGTGTGGCAGCTGCATTGGGCTGGGCTGCAGCATTGGCATTTTGTCCCGCTGCATTCTGCGTCATTGGCTGCCCCTGCTGACCTTGAGCGGCAGCCTGTCCCGGCGGATTGGCCTGCGGCTGCGCCCCACTGCCGTCACCAGCTGGCCGCGGCATAAAGTACTGCACGAGCTGTTTCAGAAAGTTCGTAGCCGAGCCTTCCCCTGCAGGCAGCGGCTGAACCATACCTTGTGGCTGCATGGTCAGGAGCAGCTGCTGAACATCCTTGGGCAGTTCAGCAAAGGGTTTGCCATCGAGCAGTTCAAAGGCCGCCTTAGTCAGGAGCACCGGTTCCAAGGCCGCTCCCTGCTCTGCACTGGCCAGATTCTTGAGATTGGTCAGCAAAGCCTGCATGGTATCGCTGACTTCCATGGTCATGCCCCGGTCCATGAGCTTACCCATCTGCGTCAGCATACGGGAAAAGGAACTTAACTGCTCCATGGAAAAGCGCTGGCTTTCCAGGGTACTCCCCAACCCTTGCGCCAAAGTTTCTTCTAAAGAGAAGGCCTGCTTCATGACATTTTGAATGAGCTTTTGCAAATCCGCGGGCATCTTTTCCACGGCGTCAGTCTGATTGCTCGCGATTTTAGACAAAATCCCTGCCATATCATCCACGGCATTTTGGATGGCCACATTTGTTTTGGGACTAAATGCCGCCGAAGAGCCACCACCATCACCACGACGGCCGACACCTTCCCCCGCACTGGGGGCCTGAGGGCGTTCTACGGGGCGGATTCCCACATTCATTGAGGCTTCCATTGGCATTTCCCATCACAACCTTCTCTAAAATAAATCCCTAAAACGGAACGTTCATCTCTTTATCCACCATGGAGCGAATTGGTTCAAAAGACTGACGATGTATGGGGCAGGGTCCATACTGCCGCAGGGCGGCGATGTGCTCTGCCGTGCCATACCCCTTATGGTGAGCAAATCCATACTGCGGATACTCCTTGTCGTATTGATCCATCAGCCGGTCACGATTTACCTTGGCGATAATCGAGGCCGCCGCAATGGAAGCGGACTTGGCATCCCCCTTGATGATGGACATTGAGGGCACATTGAGGTTCTCCAGCTTCACAGCATCGATGAGCACGGCATTTGCTTCCTGCTCCAGCCCAAAGATAGACTCGTACATGCCATTGATGGTGGCCTGATAGATGTTCACCCGGTCAATGGTCTTGGCATCCACAAAGGTTGCCTTCACCGCAATGGCCTTGGCCATAATCTCATCATAAAGCTCTTCGCGGACCTTGGCCGAAATCTTCTTGGAATCGTTGATTTTCGGCAGGTACAAATCATGGGGCAGAATCACTGCCGCCACGGACACCGGCCCAGCCAGCGGCCCACGGCCTGCTTCATCCACACCAGCCACAAACTCGCAGCCCTTGCCCCAGAACTCCCGCTCAAAGCTATAGAGTTCTGCCACCCGCTTTCTGTCTGCCTGCTCACGCTGATAACGACGCAGAAGTGTGCCCACAGCCTTTCTTGTATCATTCGCGCAAGCAGACAGAAATTCCTCCGTCACCTGTCCCTGCGCGAAAAACTCCTCTACTTGTTTTATCGTATATTTCTTAATATCATTCACTACTTTTTTCACCATCTTCTGCGGAATCATCTGCGGGCACTTCATCCAAGGTCACAAGACCGAGTTTGCCCGCCCGGAATTCATTCAGCACGATGTTCTGGGCCTTTTCCAAATCCACCAGCCCGCCTTTGACGAGACAGCCACGCTTGCGGCCGATAAGCTCGAGAATTTCCAGACCATCTTCCGGCACATCCCCCGTGAGCTTAAAGCGTTCGGCCAAGCGCTCCGGATAATCACGGCGCATGATGCCCAACAGCAGCGCCGTGACTTTTTCGCGGTCGTAGATATCATCGTTGATGGCGCCGGTAAAGGCGAGCTTTAAGCCCACAGTCTGGTCTTCAAACTTCGGCCAGAGGATACCCGGCGTATCCAAGAGGTCAAGATTCGTGCCAATCTTAATCCACTGCTTGGCGCGGGTCACACCGGGCTTATCGGCAGCCTTGGCCTTTACGGCACCGGCCAGACGATTGATAAGCGAAGATTTGCCGACATTCGGGATGCCCAGAATCATGCAGCGGGCAGCCCGTGGCTTTGCTCCCTTGCTGACAAATTTTTCCGTCTTGGGGCGGGCCAAATCTTCAGCCACTTTCACGAGCTGCTTCATGCCCTTGCCCTTCATGGAGTCAATGGCAACGGCCGGCACATTCTGGCTCTTGAAATAATCCAGCCACCTTTTCGTGCTGGCACTGTCAGCCAAATCGGCTTTATTCAGCGCAATCATGCGGGGCTTGCCCTTGATGATTTCCGCCAGCATAGGATTGGCACTGCTCAGAGGAATCCGCGCATCCAAGAGCTCGATGACCACATCCACCAGTTTCAAATTTTCCTCAATCAGCCGCTGGGCTTTCTTCATATGCCCCGGGAACCATTGCAAATTGGGAATATCCTGTTTTTCCATTAATATAATTCTCCTGTCTTACATAAATATCTGTGCTTACCATTGTACCATATTTCCCCGCTGAAAAAAATTCAGCAAAAAAATTAAAAAAGCTGTTGACAAGGATAGCATTATCCCGTATACTAATATTCGTTGATGACACACGAGGTCACAATAACCCACGGGGGCATAGCTCAGCTGGGAGAGCGCTTGCATGGCATGCAAGAGGTCAGGAGTTCGATCCTCCTTGTCTCCACCATAAGAGAATGTTACGGTCGCTGTTTGCGGCCGTTTTATTTTTGTCCATCTGTGTCAGAAAATTATTGACTTTGTGTTTATTCTGTGTTATTATTACTTCAAGCTAAAGGTTGAACCAACCGGAAAAGGTAATAGCTAGCCGTAGGGGAAGTTCAAACCTGATGTTGTTACATGGCTCGTGAAGGAGGGGAGTCCAATGGGCCCGTAAGATTGGTACCCATAAACAAGATGAAAATAGAATATTTGAACATAAACTAGCAGCTTGACCGATAGAGGCAAGCTGCTAGTTCTTTGTATAAGTGTAAAGTTGTAACATAAATTTTAATTTCTGATTGACACAGGCCCTATCCATATATTAATATATTACACAATATACACGGCGGCTGACGCCTGTAAAGCTATATCGTAGATTATCAGTATCAAGAAAGAAGGGGTTACGTTGGCATTCTATTTTGAAGAACCATCACACACTTTTGGCGAGTATCTTCTCGTTCCCGGCTATTCCTCGGACAAATGCATCCCGGCAAATGTCTCCTTAAAGACGCCGCTGGTCAAGTTCCGCAAGGGCGAGGAACCGAAGATTTCCATGAACATCCCCATGACCTCTGCCATCATGCAGGCGGTTTCCGATGACAACATGGCGATTGCACTGGCCAAAGAGGGCGGTGTGTCCTTCATTTACGGCTCCCAGAGCATCGAAGACGAAGCTGCTATGGTTTCCCGGGTAAAGCATTACAAATCCGGTTTTGTCAGCAGTGACTCCAACATCAAGCCCTCCACCACTCTGGGCGAAATCTTAGACCTCTTGCAGGATACGGGCCACTCCACCATGGCAGTAACGGAAGACGGCACGGCTAATGGCAAACTGCTGGGTATTGTGACCAGCCGCGACTATCGCGTTTCCCGCATGTCCATGGACACCCCGGCCAGCGAATTTATGACGGCATTCGAAAATCTCGTTTATGCCAAGGCCGAAGAAGTAACCACCATTGGTCAGGCCAACGATATCATCTGGGAAAACAAGCTCAACATGCTCCCGATTATCGACAAGAATCAGCGCCTGCGTTACATGGTGTTCCGTAAAGACTACAATGCCAACAAAGACAATGAGCTCGAACTCATTGATGACAACAAGCGCTATATCGTCGGCGCCGGCATCAACACCCGCGACTATGCAGAACGTGTCCCGGCCCTCTTAAAGGCTGGTGCTGATGTTCTCTGCATCGACTCCTCGGAAGGTTTCTCCGAATGGCAGCGCATCACCCTCAAATACATTCACGAAAACTTCGGCGAGGATGTCAAAGTCGGCGCCGGTAACGTGGTTGACGGCGAAGGCTTCCGCTTCCTGGCTGAAGCTGGCGCTGACTTCATCAAAGTCGGCATTGGCGGCGGCTCCATCTGCATCACCCGCGAAACCAAGGGTATCGGCCGCGGTCAGGCAACAGCCCTTATCGATGTCTGCCGTGAACGCGACAAATACTACGAAGAAACGGGCATCTATATCCCGGTTTGCTCCGACGGCGGTATCGTTCACGATTACCACATGACCCTGGCTCTGGCTATGGGCGCAGACTTCCTGATGCTTGGCCGTTACTTCTCCCGCTTTGACGAAAGCCCGACGGACAAGGTCAAAGTCAACGGCACCTACTACAAGGAGTACTGGGGCGAAGGTTCCAACCGTGCCCGCAACTGGCAGCGCTACGATTTGGGCGGCTCCAAGAAGCTTTCCTTCGAAGAAGGCGTGGACTCCTATGTTCCGTACGCTGGCCCGCTCAAAGACAATGTAGGCACGACGCTTGCCAAAATCCGCAGCACCATGTGCAACTGCGGTTCCCTGTCCCTCCCCGAATTCCGCGACAAGGCAAAACTCACGCTGGTTTCCGCAACCAGTATCGTGGAAGGCGGTTCCCATGACGTAATCCTGCGCGACCGTCTGGGCAGAGATTAATAAACATATCGGACAATAAAAATCCGCTGAAGCAGCTGCTTCAGCGGATTTTTTGTTTTCACCTTATTCCTTGGCAAAGAGCGCCTTGGCAAAGTCTTCCGCCACGAAGGGACGTAAATCCTCAATGCCCTCGCCTACACCAATCCATTTGACCGGCATAGAAAGCTGACTCTTGATGCCGATAACCACACCGCCCTTGGCCGTGCCGTCCAATTTCGTCAGCACCACGCCGGAAATCGGCGCTGCTTTCGTGAAGAGTTCGGCCTGACTGATGGCATTCTGTCCCGTGGTAGCATCAAGCACCAATAGGGTTTCATGAGGCGCACCGGGGATTTCGCGGCCGATGACGCGGTTGATTTTCTCCAATTCCTGCATGAGGTTGGACTTATTCTGCAAACGGCCGGCGGTGTCGATAAGCAGAACATCGATATTGCGGGCTGTAGCCGCCTTCACCGCATCATAGGCAACAGCTGCCGGGTCAGAACCTTCCTCGTGCTTGATGAACTGCGCGCCGCTGCGCTGTGCCCATACCTCCAGCTGGTCAATAGCTGCCGCACGGAAGGTATCAGCCGCAGCCAGCATCACGGTTTTACCCTGTGCCTTGTAATAAGCCGCGAGCTTACCGATAGTCGTAGTCTTGCCAGCACCGTTTACGCCGATAACCAGATATACTGTCGGGCCGTTTGCCGCCGTGCAGGTAGTATCCTCACCGGCATTGAGAATTTCGGCGATTTCCTTTTCCAGGAAGGGCTTCAAATCCTCGGGGCTGTTGATTTCCTTTTTCTTAATGCCCTTACGCACAGCCGTCATGAGCTTTTCGGTGGTCTGCACGCCCACATCAGCCATAATCAGCGTTTCTTCCAGTTCATCGAGGAAGTCATCATCGATATCGGCATAGCCGATAACCAGCTTTTCAATCTTATTGGTCAGGTTTTCGCGGGTCTTATTCAGGCCCTTTTTCAATTTATCAAAAAATCCCATCATTTACTCCTTATTCTACTTCGTCTATTTTTACGGACAATATCTTGGATACACCGGCATCCTCGATGGTGACACCGTAAAGGGTATCCACAGCTTCCATGGTCCCCTTACGGTGGGTGACCACGATAAACTGGGTGTTCTCGGCAAATTCCTTGAGGAAGGAGCCAAAGCGTACCACATTGGCTTCATCCAAAGGTGCATCGATTTCGTCCAGCACCGAGAACGGCGACGGACGATAGCGCAGGAAGGAAAAGAGCAGCGCGATAACCGTCAGCGCACGCTCGCCGCCGGACAGTGCCGAGAGGTTCTGCCGCTTCTTCTGGGGCAAAGTTACGAGAATATCCACGCCGGAGTTAAGCACATCCTCTTCATCAAGCAATTTCAATTCCGCCTTGCCGCCGCCAAAGAGCCGCACAAAGATATCGGCAAAGTACACCTGAATCTGCGCAAAGGCCTCCTTGAACTGCTTGGTCATGGCTTCATCCATATCCGCCAAGATGCGTTCCAAATCCTCCTTGGCACTATTGAGGTCGCCTGCCTGCTTTTCCATAAAGTCATGGCGCTTGGAAAGTTCCTCGTATTCTTCCAGAGCGTTGGGGTTAACCGGTCCGAGTTCCTTGAGCTTGCGCTCGAGGCTCTGCATCTGGCTGCGGATTTCCGCCGGGTCCCCTTCCATGGCTTCCTCGGCCGCCCGCTCCGGGGTCAGGCCGTAATCTGCCAGAATGGTTTCCTGCAGCTGTTCTAAGTGCATCTGCAGCTTGTTGTCCGCCACCTCATGCTTTTGGATGGCTTCCTGCAGACGGTTGCGCTTCTGCGCGGCCTCATGGGCCTTGCGGTCTGCCGCCTGGCCAGCCTCCAGCTTGTCCATTCGCTGTTTATACAGCCCGTCATGACTGACCTGGCCTTCATCATAAACATCCTGCCAAGCCCGCTGCTGGTCCTCCAGCACCTTCAAACGGTCTACACTGTCAGCCAGACTGCTGTCCAAATCCCGTTCTTCCCGTTCATTGTCCCGCAGGGCATTTTCGCTGTTGGCCTTGGCCTGCTGCCGCAATTCGAGGAACTGGCGGTTGCCCATGGCTTCCTGCTCCAAAGTAGCCCGCTTGACTTCCCTATCGTGGATGTACTGAGCCAAATCGTCTGCATCCTGCTCGATATCCGTAAGGCCCTCCCGGATTTCTGCTTCCTGCCGGGCCAGCTCATTGTACTGGGCTTCAGCCGCTGCCGAAGCCCGCTTAGCCAGCACCTTCTTCTCCTGCAGCTTCGCAAAGGTCTCCTGCATGGCCGCCATGGCCTGCTCCAAGTCGCCAATCTGCTCCTTCTGTTCGGTCAGATTTTCGCCCAGACGCTCCAAATTGGTGTTGAGCTCCGCCTTGCGGATATGCTGTGCCTGCAGTTCCTTCTGCAGTTCGAGCTGCTTGTTTTCCGCCGCCGTCACCTCCTGTTCTCTGGCGGCGCGGCTCTGTTTGAGCTCCTGTTGTTTTTCCGTCAGCTCCGCTAATTTTGCTTTCAGTTCTTCAATTTCGCCACTGCGGTTCAGGAAGCTGGCTTCCGCATGCTGACGGCTGCCGCCGGACAATGAACCGCCGGGATTTAAGAGTTCACCGGTCAGGGTCACGATGCGCAGCCGCTGTTCATGGGCCTTGGCAATCTGCAAGGCATTATCCAGCGTATCCACCACCAGCGTCCGGGACAGCAAAAAGTCCACGGCTTTCTGGTATTGACTGTCCACCTTCACCAGCGTATTGGCCCAGCCAACCACGCCATCACTTTTTCCTTCCCGGATGCTCTGGGGCTGGCGCACCACCAATGTAGACAGCGGCAGGAAGGTCACACGGCCCTGCCGTTCCCTCTTCAAATAAGTGATGGCGGCTTTGGCCGTATCGGTGTCCTGGGTCACCACATTCTGCAGATTACCCCCCAGGGCCACTTCCACGGCGGTGATGTAATCCTTGGGCACATCAATAAGCTCGGCCACGGCACCGGCCACACCACTGCGCCATTTTTCATTGGCCTTCAGCACAGCCTTAACGGACTTGCCGAAGCCTTCATAGGCCTGCTGCATTTTCACGAGGAATTGCAGCTTGCTCTCGCCGCTCTTTACCTGCTGTACCGTATCATTAAATTGGCGGATTGCCGCCTGCTGTGCTTCCACAGCAGCATTCTTCTCTGCCTCGGCATCCTTTGCCTGGCGCTGGCCTGCCTGAATGGTTTCCACCGTTGCCTGCAGGTCCGCCGTGAGCCGGGTCTGCAAGTCCTCCAGTTCTGCCAGCTTTTCCTTGGCCTGCGCAAGCTCCCGCTCCCGGTCTTCCTGACCATCCGTGCCGTTTTGCAAATCACGTTCCGCCAGGGCAAATTCCTGCTGTTTGGCATTCCAGATAGTTTGCTGTTCTTCGCGTTTTTTTTGCAAGGCCCGGGCCTTGTCTTCTTCTTCGTGAATCCGCTTGGCCAGTTTCTTTTCCTTGGCCCGCTCGGTCTGCAGAAGTTCATCCAAGAGCGCCAAATCCTGCTTATGCTGGCTGGCCTGCTCCGTAAGCCGGGCAATGTCTGCTACAGCCTGAGCAATCTCATGGCTTAGCTCCTGACGCCGGTCCAAAATCTTCTGACGGGCACCATCACTCTGGTCCTGCCGCTCATGGAGCTTCGCCAGTTCCTGGGCGGCCCCTTCCATTTTCTGGCGCAGGGCTTCATTCTTTTCCGCCTGCTCTTTAAGGGCCCGCTCCAGGTCAATGATTTCCTTGCCCAGCCGTTCCTTTTCTGCCGCCACAGCCTGCACGGCCGTTTCCGCCGCCAGCGCATCATCACGCAGGGAAGCCAATTTTTCGTCATTTTCCTGCTTCTGCGCCGCTTCCTTGGCATAATCATGCGCCAGACGGGTCAGCTTGCACCGCTGATATTCCTCGTTGAGGCCATTGTAAATCCGCGTCTTTTCCGCATGACGGGCCAGAGGTTCGAGCTGGTTTTCAATCTCGTGGATGATATCCTGCACACGCACGAGGTTGTTTTCCGTATCCGTAAGCTTTCTAACTGACTCCCGCTTGCGGTTGCGGTACTTGGTAATCCCCGCCGTTTCCTCAAAGAACGCCCTGCGGTCTTCAGGACGGCTATTTAAGATATCGTCAATGCGGTTCTGCCCGATAATGCTCATGCCATCATGGCCGATACCCGTGTCAGCAAAGAGGTTATAAATGTCCTTCAACCGGCAACGGGAACGGTTGATGTAAAACTCACTTTCCCCGCTGCGGTACAAACGGCGGGTCACGACCACTTCGCGGAAATCCACCGGCAGCGTACCATCGTTAGCAAAGAACAGGGAAACCTCCGCCACCCCCAAGGGCTTACGGGAGGCCGAACCGGTGAAGATGATATCTTCGGCCTTGGTGCCGCGCAGGTTGCGGACATTCTGCTCCCCGAGCACCCAGCGGATGGCATCGGTGATATTGCTCTTGCCGCTGCCGTTCGGGCCGACAATGGCGGTTATCCCCTGGTCAAAATCTATGGTTATCTTATCTGCAAAGGACTTAAATCCATAAGCCTCCAAGCGTTTTAACTGCAAAATCTACACCTCATTCACGATTCACACATATCCTATATCATACCATATTTACGTCTATTGCGAAACCGTGTATAATAGATGGCAGATATATCTGAATTTTCATCTATTATATTATCCATGAGGAGGAGAGCTTATGAACCCCAAGGCCATGTTCAACATTTCCTACGGTCTTTACGTCCTGACCGCCAATCTGGACGGCAAGGACAATGGCTGTATCATCAACACCGTCACCCAGGTAACCTCTGACCCGAATCAGATAACCATTGCAGTCAACAAACTCAACCATACGCGCGATATGATTGCCGCCAGCAAGAAATTCACCGCCTCCATCATCAGCCAGAACGCGGACTTTGAGCTGTTCAAGCGCTTCGGTTTCCAGTCCGGGAAAAACGTGGATAAATTCGCCGGCTTCACGGCCGCACAAAGAGGTGCCAATGAGGCCATGATTATCAACGAAGGCACCAATGCCTATATAGCCGGCTGGGTCACGCAGGAAATCGATTTGGGCACCCACAGTCTCTTTATCGCCAGAGTCACCGATATGGATGTGCTGAATGATACACCCGCTGCAACCTATGCCTACTACCATCAGAACATCAAACCAAAACCGCAGGCCTCCGCCCCCAGCAAGAGCGGCAAAACCATCTGGCGCTGCAAGATTTGCGGCTATGAATACGAAGGCGATGAACTCCCCGCAGATTTCATCTGCCCACTCTGCAAACATCCGGCTTCGGATTTTGAACGCGTAAACTAAACCGCCAAAATAGGCTGGAAAAAACTTAACCTGAAAAGCCCGCTGACAAAATGCCAGCGGGCTTTTGCGTAAATTGCAGTTTGCCAGTTCGTGCTAAAATTTTTTGTTACAACTCAGTTTTGGGGGAGGTGGTAATACTTTTCGCCGTTGCACTGAATGACCCACAAGTAAATTTATGGGCTTTTTAGTTACCTGCGCCGGGCAAGACCGGCGGCGCGTATGTTCAGCTCAAATTCTAGGAACTATCGTTTGTGGGCCAGTCCTCACTACGTTCGGACAGTCGTTCCACGGCGAAAAGCATCACCACCTCCGCCCGAAGCTATGTCCGTATAAACTGGCATCTTCACGGTGACAAGAAACAAGTACATTGATGTTTTTGTGACAGGGGAACGAGTTCGTGCCACTCGTCTAAATCGTGACTTTGCTGGAATGAACTGCTCCCTGCCAAAAGTTGCGTCTGTATCATGAGGCTATGTTGTGATGGTAAGCGGCATACATCGATGTTCTTGTAACGAGAGCAACGAGTTCTCGCCGCTTGTATAATCCGTAACTTGGGGCGAACGGGGAGTGATTTTTCTGTCAGGAGCGACTGCCTGAACGCAGTGAAGGCCGGCCCCTGTAAAAATTAGCTAAGCAAATACGCTGAAAGCAGCGCCGTTGGCCTGCCCGGCGCGAGTAACTGGACAGCTCTCTTGTACGAAGGGGTCGTTTAGCGGAAAACAGAAAAATTACTCCCCGTTCGCCCCTAACAACGCATGGACGGGATACCTTGCGCACGAACTAACGAATTAACCTACAAGCTGCGATTCATTCAAACAATGCAGCCAATTCTTCTGCCGTAAGCCCTGTGATAGCCTTATCCCCTTTGGCAATGCACCCCAGAACCGGCAGCCCGGTCATTTCCTCGCACATGCGTCGGTTATCCTCTTCCATCACATCCCCTTCATGAAAATGATTGAAGAGGATGCCTTTGAGCGGCAGTCCCTTTTGCTCCATATAGGCATGGGTAAGAACCACGCCGTTGATGGTTCCGAGTCCGGCGTCTGCCACCATGATGCTGGGCAGTTGCAAACTGCGGACGATATCCTCCAGCTGGATGCGTTCTTCATCATAGCCAATGGGGCAGGTAATGCCGCCGCTGCCCTCCACTACCACATAATCATGCGTCTGGCTGAGCTGGCGGAATTCTTCCTCCACCACAGCCATGCGCACAGGATTGCCTTCGATGCGTGACGCAAGATGCGGGGATACCGCATGTTCATACACATAGGGGCACATGCTCTCAAGGCTTTGGGAAATCCCGGCAAATTCCTTGACAAACAGCGCATCCCCGGGAATCAGCGTGCCGTCTGGCCGACGCTCATTGCCGCTCATGGCGGCCTTATAATAAGCCACATCCATCCCGGCATCATGCAGCATCTTCACGATAAGTCCCGCCACATAGGTCTTGCCTATTTCGGTCCCCGTCCCTGTGACAAAAAGATTCCGGCTCATGCGCACACCTCCTTATGCAGGGCAGTATGCTTTTCCTCCACTATCCAGACACCGCTCCGATAGCAGCGCAAACCGATACCCGCTGCCGCCAGACACAGCAGGAAATCCGGCGGCGCCTGCAGGATGCCGCAGTAAAGTATAGCCGTCCAAAGGGGAATCGGCGCAGCAATCACATAATTGGAAACCAGATAAAACCAGGCTATGCCAATCATGTAGACGATAACCATGCCGCCTAAATTGGCCAACAACAGCCGCCCATAGGATACTGCCGCTCCACGGCGGGCATAGTAACCGCCAAACCAGGCCTGCAGAATAAACGCCAGCAGATAGCCAAAGGTGGGCTGCAGCACATAGGCCGGGCCTCCGCCGGAAGCAAAAACCGGTACGCCCAAAAGCCCCAGCAGCACATAAGCCGCTACCGCTACCGCTCCCAAGCGGGCACCGAGCACCAGTCCGGCCAGCAAGGTGAACAGGAATTGCAGCGTATAGACATCCGTTCCCACCGGAATGCGAATAAAAGTTCCCGCCGTAATCAGGGCAATAAACAAACCACATAGCACAATTTCACGAACCGTAAGATGTTTCATTGACATTTTCCTCCAAAAAGCCACCGCTTACCCGCGCCGGAACCATTCCTTCATGACCGCAAAGATATGGACAAGCTCATCATCCGTAAGGATATAGGGCACCATGGAATAAAGATAATTCAGGAAGGGCCGCGCAAAGACGCCCCGTTCATAGGCAAACTGCTGATAGCCTGCCAAAGTCTGCGCATCATATACTTCAATGCAGGCACAACCGCCCATGATGCGGACTTCGCGGATACGCGAGTCGGTAAAGCCCTCAAGTTCCCGCCGTGTAATCTCTTCGATATGCGCAACCCTTGCCATGACATCGAGCTCGTCAAACAGTTCAATCGAGGCCTTGGCCGCCGCACACGCCAGAGCATTGCCCATAAAGGTCGGACCATGCATCAGCGCTTTTTCCGGTGCATCATCATAGAACGCCGCAAAGACCTTCTTGTTGGCCACGGTAACCGCATGACCGATATGACCGCCGGTAAGCCCCTTGCCCAACACCAGAATATCCGGCAGTACCTCATCTGCCACAAAACGATGGCCCGTCCGGCCAAAGCCTGTTGCCACCTCATCAAAAATCAGCAGTACGCCATACTTATCGCAAAGCTCCCGTGCCCGTTTGAGGAAGGCCATATCGTACATCCGCATACCGCCCGCCCCCTGCAGCAGAGGTTCCACGATAAAGCAGTTCAGCTCATCCTGATAACGGGCAAAGGCTTCCTCCAACGCAGCAATCTCCGTGGGGATATGAATGACATAGGGATTCTTGCCATAGACCTGCAGGACGAAGTGATAGTCCTCATCATCTCCTACCGCCATGGTTTTGAAGGTGTCTCCGTGATAGGCATGTTCCAGCGCCAACACCCGCTTATGACTTGTCTCTCCCCGATTCACATAATACTGCAGGGCCATTTTCAGCGCGACTTCTACCGCCACACTGCCCGAATCGGAGAAAAAGCAGTAATCCAAATCCCCCGGCAGCCAGGCGGCCAGTTTTTCGGACAATTCCTGGGCAGGCTTATGGGTAAGGCCGCCCAGCATCACATGAGAAAATTTATTGGCCTGCTGGCAGATGGCTTCCGTAATCTTGGGCTGATGGTAACCATAGATTACACTCCACCAGGAGGAAATCGAATCCAGCAGCTTCGCATCCTTTGTGTAAAGATAAGGGCCTTCTGCATCGACAATTTCGTAAGGTGCTTTCATGGTCTTCATCTGTTCGTAGGGGTACCAAATCATTGGCAGTACCTCCCTTTTGACTTCGTATTTTTTTGCATCGTCATAGCTCCTTTCTCAATCATCACGGTTAACACAATACTCCTCTCTGCTTTTATTGTCAACCTGTATTTTTGTGATAAGTTAACCTAAACTATGATAATTACACAAAAACAGGCCTGACATGTCAAAAATTGACATGTCAGGCCTGCTTCCTTTAGGTCATTATGGAATTAGAATTCTTCGCTCTTGCTGGCGATTTTTTCCTGAACGTATTTAATGAAGTCGTCAACCTTCATGGTTTCGCTGTCCTTCACGCCACGTTTGCGGACGGCTGCCGTACCGTCAGCCATTTCCTGGTCACCGACAACCAGCGTGTACGGCGTCTTCTTGACCTGGCTTTCACGGATTTTGTAGCCCGTCTTTTCGTTGCGGTCATCCACTTCAACACGCAGGCCAAGGTCAAACATTTTCTTCTTGAGCTCGTAAGCGTAATCGGCATGTTTGTCCGTAATCGGCAGGATGCGAACCTGAACCGGAGCCAGCCAAGTCGGGAACGCACCGGCATAGTTTTCAATGAGGATGCCGATAAAGCGTTCAATGGAGCCGTAAACCACGCGATGCAGCATAACCGGACGATGCTTTTCGCCGTCTTCGCCCACATACGTCAGGTCGAATTTTTCCGGCATCAGCATATCGAGCTGAATCGTACCGCACTGCCACGTACGGCCGATGGAATCGCGCAGATGGAAGTCAATCTTCGGGCCGTAGAACGCGCCGTCACCTTCGTTGATAACGTACTTGAGGCCGCGGTGTTCCAAAGCATTGCGCAGAGCATTCGTAGCATTTTCCCAGATTTCATCAGAACCCATGGAGTCCTCCGGACGCGTGGAGAGTTCTGCCGTGTACTTCAGACCAAACGTGCTGTAGACTTCATCGAAGAGGTCAATCGTATGCTGGATTTCATCCTCAATCTGTGCCGGCGTGATGAAGAGATGCGCATCATCCTGCGTGAAGTTGCGGACACGGAACAGGCCATGGAGTGCGCCGGAGAGCTCGTGACGATGCACAATACCCAGTTCGCCAAGGCGCAGAGGCAGGTCACGATAGCTGTGCTGATGGGATTTATACACGAGCATGCCGCCCGGACAGTTCATGGGTTTTACGGCATAATCTTCATCGTCAATCTTCGTGAAGTACATGTTTTCTTTGTAGTGATCCCAATGGCCGGAAGTCTCCCAGAGCTTGCGGTTCATGATCATCGGGGTCTTGATTTCCTGATAGCCATAACGGCGATGTACTTCGCGCCAGTAGTTGATAAGTTCGTTGCGGACGACCATGCCGTTCGGATGGAAGAACGGGAAGCCCGGACCTTCTTCGTGCAGGCTGAACAGGTCAAGTTCCTTGCCCAGTTTCCGATGGTCACGCTTAGCTGCTTCTTCGAGCATATGCAGGTATTCATCGAGGTCAGCCTGCTTTTCAAAAGCCGTACCATAGATGCGCTGCAGCATCTTGTTCTTTTCGCTGCCGCGCCAGTAAGCACCAGCTACACTCTGCAGCTTCAAGGCCTTAACCTTGCCCGTGGATAATACATGAGGGCCGGCGCAGAGGTCGGTGAATTCGCCCTGCGTATAGAGCGTAATCAGCGCATCTTCCGGCAGGTCGTTGATGAGTTCCACCTTGTAGCTTTCGCCCATTTCCTCAAACATCTTGAGGGCATCGGCGCGGCTGACCTCTTTGCGTTCGAGCTTGAGGTTTTCCTTGACGATTTTCTTCATTTCCTTTTCGATATCCTTGAGGTCAGCTTCACCGAGCTGGCGGTCCATATCGATATCGTAGTAGAAACCATTGTCAATAGCCGGGCCGATAGCCAGCTTTACATTGTCTTCCTTGTAGAGGCGTTTTACAGCCTGTGCCAAGATATGAGAAGCCGTGTGTCTGAGTGCCCAGCGGCCATCTGCTTCTTCAAACGTCAGAAACTCTACCGTGCAGTCCTTATCGAGAACCGTCGTGAGGTCTTTCGTTTCGCCGTCAATCTTGGCAGCCAAAACTTTCTTGGCCAGGCTGTTGCTGACCTGTTTTACAAAATCCAGAACGCTGACGCCCGCTTCTACTTCGCGAACGGAACCGTCCTTCAACGTAATCTTTAACATACAATTCCCTCCTAAAATCAAAAAAGCTCCGTCCCTAAATAGGGACGAAGCTATAGCATCGTGGTTCCACCCTGATTGCCACAGACTATGCCCATGGCCACTCAGCGCTTGTAACGATAGCGTAACCGTCTGCCAATACTGATGGGCCCAGCCCACGTTCCTGCCAGCAGCTCCAAAGTGGTAACAGCAACAACTAACCCAGAACCCTTGCACCATACAGGTTCCTCTCTAAGAGCCGTTTCCTCACTGTCATGTCTTTGTCTTTGCCTTTAACCGATAGACATATTATAGGTTGCCCAAGTTGACATGTCAAGGGATAACATCAAATTCCCCTGTAAAAAATTCCCCTGCCCTTTTCACTTGCCATGGCAGGGTTATGAGCTGCCAAAGTTGAATAAGTATAGCATAAATCTAAAGGAGGCAGTAAAAATGAGTATTATCAGCGGACTAATCGGCAATGCGGCGGAAACGGATATCGAAGATGTAAAAAAAGACTACGGCAAACTATTGGGCAAGAGTGAACAGGTAATCCAGGCCTACCAATGGGTGCGTGACCTGCTTATCTTCACTGACTACAGGCTGATACTGGTGGATATACAGGGTGCTACCGGCAAAAAAGTCGATTACCACTCCATTCCCTACAAGAGTATCCGCCACTTCGCCGTAGAATCCACCGGGCACTTTGACCTGGAGGCGGAGCTCAAAATCTGGGTAGCCGGTCTTGGTGCTGAACCACTGGTCTACACCTTCAGCAAAGACGCCGACGTCTACCGCGTACAAGCCCTGCTGGCTGAATGCGTCGGCAAATAAGCAAAAAGAACGGATAAAAAACAGGAGCTGATTCACGTGTATAAAACTTTAATATCACTGGCAGCGGTGCTCGTCATGAGTACCAGCCTGTGCCTTGCCCGGGAACTGCCAACGGATAAACCGGTAGAAAAACCGTCCACAGAAGTACAACAGCCGCTGTTCCTGCAGCATGAGCATACGTCTAAATGTATTCTGACCTCTGCCGAACCCGTGCAGATAATCTGCATTCTTGACCGTTCCGGCTCAATGCGCAAGGTAGCCGAAGATACAATCGGCGGCTATAACACTTTCATAGAAAAACAGAAACAGAAAAAAGGACGCGCCGAAGTTACCACCGTCCTTTTCGATGACAGATACGAAAAAATCGTGGACGCCAAAGATATCCAAAAAGTGCCGGAACTGACCAATAAAAATTACTACCCCCGTGGCATGACGGCCCTGCTTGACGCTGTCGGCCGCACCATCACCGGCACCATGGATAAAATGAATCAGAACGGCATCTGCCCAGCCAAGCGGCGCGTGCTGTTCCTCATTATGACCGATGGCAAAGAAAACAACAGTGTAGAATACACCAAAGCCGACGTAAAAGCCATGATTGATACGGCCTCTAAAGAATATAAATGGAATTTCATCTTCATGGGGGCCAATATCGACTCCGTATCTGAGGCTGCAGCCCTAGGTATCGGCGCTGACCATGCTGTGAATTACAAACACGACGCCGGCGGCGTAAGACAATCCTTCTCCCGCATGGACGCCGCCGCCAGCGAAATGCGCGACAAAGGCAGCGTCGGCGAAAGCTGGAAACAAGCCGGCGAACAGCCACAGTAAATCCTTTAAACATCTCCCCATCGCTTACTGACAAAATTTTCATAGCAAAAGGCAGTGACAAAATGCTTGCGCATCTTGTCACTGCCTTTCAGTATTCTATGCAGTTAGTTCGGGTCGAATTTGTTTTGAGCGTTTTCGAGCAAGGCGTCTCGGCGTTTCTTGGAGGCGGTGAAGTAGTCGTAGACGGCCTGTCTGTCCTGATTTTCGCAGGCTGTAATCACGCTGCCGATAATTTCCTGCAAGGTCCTGAGGTTGGCGGCAATGGCCTTGCCGTTGGTCATGCAGATATCTGCCCACATATCGGCATTGGACGAGGCGATACGGGTGGTATCCTTGAAACCGCCGCCAATGAGTTTGATACAGGACTCCATATCGCCGCCGGACTGGTTGAGGAGTGTTACGAGCGCTGCCGCCGCCACATGGGGCACATGGCTGATAACGGAAGCGCAGCGGTCATGCTTGGCGATATCGAGCGTTGTGAAGTTGGCCCCGGTATGCCGCAGCACGCTCATAAGTTTATCGTGAGCTTCCTTAGGCGCGCCTGTATCTTCTACAATCACATACGCCTTGCCGACAAACAAATCCTTTTTCGCCGCCGTCACACCACTCTTTTCCCGGCCCGTCATGGGATGGCCGGCGATGTAGTAGATATCCGGGGGCAGAATCTTTTGCAGGTGCTCCCAGATATACTGCTTGGTACTGCCGGCGTCGGTGATAATCGCGCCTTTTTTCAGATAGGGCAGTATCTTTTCCACCATGGGCACGATTTGCAGCACCGGCGGACTCAAAAAGATGATATCCGCCTGCTCCACAACGGCTTTTACGTCCGGTGAGGCAAAGTCCACAGCTCCGAGTTCCATAGCCTTGTCCATGGAGGCCTGGCTGCGGCACAGGCCGGTGATGTAGATATCATCGCCGAGCTTGTCCTTCAGGCACAGCCCCAAAGAACCGCCGATGAGGCCCACACCGATAATGGCCAGCGTTGTTTTTTCCCGTGCCATTTATACGGTGCGCTCCATTACCGCCGCAATTTTGCCCAGGTCCTCCATCAGGCGGTTGAAATTCTTCGGCGTCAAGCTCTGGTCGCCATCGGAAAGCGCCACCTCCGGATGAGGATGTACTTCGATGATAAGACCGTCACAGCCGGCAGCCACAGCCGCGCGGGCCATGGGCTGAACCATCTGCCAGCGGCCGGTGCCGTGGCTGGGGTCCACGATGATGGGCAGGTGGGAAAGTTCCTTGACGGCGGCTACCGCACTGAGGTCCAGCGTATTGCGCGTAAAGGTTTCATACGTACGGATACCGCGCTCGCAGAGAATGACCTGCTCATTGCCGCCCGCCATAATGTACTCGGCAGCATTGAGCCATTCGCTGATGGTAGCAGACAGGCCGCGCTTGAGCATAACAGGCTTATTGGCCTTGCCCAAAGCCTTCAAGAGCTGGAAGTTCTGCATATTGCGGGCGCCGACCTGATAGAGGTCAGCGTATTTGCCCACCAGTTCCAAATCGTCCTTGTCCACAATTTCCGTCACTACTTTGAGGCCTTCCTCGTCCGCTACCTGACGCAGCATCTTGAGGCCGTCTTCGGCAAGGCCCTGAAAATCATAGGGGCTGGTACGGGGCTTAAAGGCACCGCCGCGCAGGAACTGCGCACCGCCGGCTTTCACGGCCTTGGCAGCTTCTCTTAGCTGCTCGATGCTTTCCACCGAGCAGGGACCTGCCATAACCACAATCTGCTTGCCGCCGACCTTCACGCCGTCCACGTCCACGATGGTATCTTCCGGATGGAAATTGCGGCTGACCAATTTATATTTTTCCGTGATGCGGACGGTTTTTTCCACACCCTCCATCATGTTCATTTCGAGGTTCGCGATTTTCTTTTTATCGCCGATCACGCCTACGATTGTTACTTCCTCACCTTCCGATATATGCGTCCGCAAACCAACAGCTTCCACTTTTTTGATGACTTTTTCTAAATTTTCTTTTGTAGCACTGGGGCTCATTACGATAATCATGTTCATTCCTCCATAATAACATAATCAAGTCAAAGTTCAAATAGAAAAAGCCCGCCCCCTCACAGGGACGAGCTGTTATACCCGTGGTACCACCCTGCTTGCTGATGCAAGCCTCTCTATTCGGATACATACATATCCTAGCCTATGATAACGGTGGCATTCCGGCGCGGCCTACTAATCTGTACATCAGCTGTTCAACCGGCTGCTCAGGAGTGTATTTCAAAGGTTCCATCTGCGACGTTACACCAGCCCGCCGCTCTCTGTAAAACTTCTGCCTCTTACTTCTCTCCGTCTTTGCATTTACTCTTGTTGCTTGATACTATAGCAGTTTGTAGCCATATTGTCAACCGCAATTTGTAAAATCGCACAGTGTTTCCACCACAGAAAAACTTTTCTTCAGACTTTTACCATGGCGATTTCATCACAGTTGGGGAATTTGGGGCAGTCGATACATTCCTTCCAAACTTTATGCGGAAGCTCTTCCTTATTGATGACCTCAAAGCCTAAAGCCTTAAAAAACTCCGGCTGATAAGTCAGGGTAAAATACTTTTCAATCCCTAAGACTTCGCCATCTTCTATCAGACGGCGCACAATCTCGGCACCAATGCCTCGGCGGCGCTTGTCCGGCGCTACCGCCATGGTACGCACCTCTGCCAGCCTGTCCCAGATTATATGGAGTCCGCCCACACCGGCGATACTGCCATCATCATCCACGGCTACCACCATATCCCGCAGGGTTTCATAGAGCGTATTGCGGGAACGGGCCAGCATTACCCCCTGTCCGGCATAATCGGCCACCAATTCATAAATGGCTTCCACATCTTCAAATTTTGCTTTCCGGTAAATCATGCTCTCATCTCACTTGCTCTATATTAGGTATTTCCACCTCATCCGAGCGCTTCGCGCCCACTGCCCCGGGATTCCACCGGACTCCCGCGACTTCGTCGCCCCCTCAAGGGGAAGGCTGAAAATCTATTGCTGTTGGGCACACATCTGCTAAAGGGCACTTGCCACACAACGGCTTGCGGGCTTTACAGATATTCCGTCCATGCCAAATCAGCCAATGATGGGCTGCGGACCATTTCTCCTTGGGGATGGCCTTCATCAGGCCCTGCTCCACCGCTAAGGGCGTATCCCCTGCCGCCAGCTTCAGCCGGTTGCTAACCCGGAACACATGGGTATCCACCGCAATGGCCGGTTCATTAAAGCCCACACTCATGACCACATTGGCAGTCTTGCGGCCTACACCGGGAAGTTCCTGCAGTTTTTCAAAATTGGCAGGAACTGCCCCACCATACTGCTCGCAGAGAATCTGACAGGTGGCCATGATGTTTTTCGCCTTGTTGCGAAAAAGTCCGCAGTCGCGTATTTCTTCTTCCAATGCAGGCAATCCCAGCGAAAGAACAGCTTCCGGCGTGGCCGCTTTCTGAAACAGCCGGGCCGTAGTCACATTCACCCGCTTATCGGTACATTGAGCCGACAGAATCACCGCAATCAAGAGTTCAAAGGGATTGCGGAAAATCAGTGCAGGCTTGGTATCCTTATAGACTTCCCCTAAAATGCGTATCTGTTCTTCCTTAATTTTTTTCGTAACACGCATAATGCTCTCCTATACATAAGCCTTCCCCTCTGGGGAAGGTGGGCGCGCAGCGCTCGGATGAGGTGTCTTAGCTATACCTCATCCGCCCCCTAACGGGGCACCTTCTCCATAGGAGAAGGCTGTTTTTTAGTTTGTCAAGCTCCGAATCGGCGCCGGGATACGGCCGCCGCGGGCGATAAAAGCATCCGAGCTGTACTGGTTGCGTACCGGTACAATGGGGCAGTAGCCCAAAAGGCCGCCAAATTCCACCATGTCTCCGACCTTCTTGCCCGGCACAGGAATTACGCGAACAGCCGTGGTTTTGTTGTTAATCATGCCAATAGCCGCTTCATCGGCAATAATGCCGGAAATCGTTGCCGCACTCGTGTCGCCTTCAATGGCAATCATATCGAGGCCTACCGAGCAGACGCAGGTCATGGCTTCGAGTTTTTCCAAAGACAGGCTGCCGGTCTTGATGGCGTTAATCATGCCTTCGTCCTCGCTGACCGGAATGAAAGCACCAGAGAGGCCACCAACATGAGAAGAAGCCATCAGGCCGCCCTTCTTCACCGCGTCATTAAGGAGTGCCAGAGCCGCCGTCGTGCCTGGCGCACCGCAGCTTTCAATGCCCATTTCTTCGATAATGCGGGCCACACTGTCACCTACTGCCGGGGTCGGTGCCAACGACAGGTCGATGATGCCGAAGGGTACGCCCAGACGCTTGGACGCTTCGCGGGCCACCAACTGGCCTACGCGGGTAATCTTGAAAGCCGTCTTTTTGATGGTTTCGGCAATCTCCGTGAAGTCAGCGCCCTTCTTGGCTTCCAGCGCATGTTTAACCACGCCCGGGCCGCTGACGCCAACGCTTACGACTTTGTCCGCTTCGCTGACACCATGGAAGGCACCAGCCATAAAGGGATTATCCCCGGGAGCATTACAGAAAACGACGAGTTTGGCACACCCCAGCGCATCATTATCGCGGGTAAGTTCTGCCGTGCGCTTGATGACCTCGCCCATTTCCCGGACGCAGTCCATATTGATACCAGTCTTGGTGGAACCAAGATTTACAGACGAGCAGACGACATCCGTCGTTGCCAGTGCCTGCGGAATCGAGTTAATCAGAATGCGGTCACCGTTGGTAAAGCCCTTTTCCACCAGAGCAGAAAAACCACCGATGAAGTTGACACCGATTTCCTTGGCGGCCCTGTCCATGGCTTCTGCCACCGGCACATAGGAATCCGTCTTGCAGGCATCCGCTGCAATGGCAATCGGCGTAACGGACACGCGCTTATGGATGATGGGGATACCGTATTCCGCTTCAATATCCTCACCCGTCTTTACGAGGAACTCCGCCGACTTGGTAATCTTGTCATACACATTGCGGCAAAACTGGTCCATATTCGGATGCGCACAATCCCGCAGGGAAATGCCCATGGTAATGGTACGCACGTCCAGTTTGTTCTCGGTAATCATCTCATTTGTTTCAATGATATTGTCTATGCTAATCAAAAACTTATCCTCCTAAAGGTCACATCAGATGTTGTGCATTACATTGAAGATATCGGCATGCTGCGCCTTGATATCCACGTTGATTTCCTGACCGCTTTCCTTGAGCTTCTTCTGCAGATCCACCAGCTTAATCTTGCTGCTGCTGATTTCCGCAATCAGAATCATATTAAAGTAGCCATCCAGGATGTTCTGATTGATAGACAGAATGTTGACATTGTTCTCGGCGAGAATCTGGCTAACCATGGCGATAATGCCTACACGGTCTTTGCCTACAACGGTTACTACAAGTTTCATTTACACATTTCTCCTTCAATTCCAAATTCACCTGCACATTGTGTAAATATAGAACAATGTGTCAACACAAACAAACTCATAAAACTACATTTTCAATTATATCAGTGTCTGCACCAAAAACCAATAGCTCATAAAAAAAACTTTAACGCCTGTTCCTGTCAATTCAACCATGCCTAAATTGTATACATTTTACGATAATCTCCGTCTATTATTCCAATTAGTTATAGTTTGAGAAAAAAATCACACTTTACATTGACAAAGCAATAATTAGCACCTATACTATGCTTGTGATGTTAAATCTTGTGATGCTCCAAAAACCTAGTATTTACGCCGTCTACAAGGCTTTATTATTTCGTTTTTCCAGCTCGTCACGAGTTAGTACGCATAATCATTGTTTATGCGTTAATAATTTAGAGGAGAGTGTTAGTTATGGCAAAGAAACCTGTCAAAATCATGGAAACCGTTCTGCGTGACGGTCATCAGTCTCTGTGTGCTACCCGCATGCGCATTGAAGACATGCTTCCCCAGCTCAAAGCCTTGGATTCCGTAGGCTACAAAGCATTGGAAGCATGGGGCGGTGCTACCTTTGATACCTGCCTGCGTTTCCTGGACGAAGACCCCTGGGAACGTCTGGACACTTTGAAAGCTAACCTCAAGACACCGATTCAGATGCTGCTGCGCGGCCAGAATCTTCTTGGCTATAACCACTACTCCAATGACGTGGTAGAAAAATTCGTCCGTCACGCTTCCGCCCATGGTGTTGGCGTATTCCGTATCTTCGATGCCCTCAACGATGTGCGCAATCTGAAAGTTGCCATCGAAGCTGCACTGGCTTGCCCGGAAAAACCGGAAGTACAGGGCTGTCTCGTATACACCATCAGCCCGGTTCATACCAATGAAAAATTCGTAGAACTGGCCAAAGAACTGCAGGATATGGGCTGCCATTCTGTCTGCATCAAGGATATGTCCGGTCTCTTGAAACCGTATGTAGCAGAAGACCTGGTTAAGAAACTCAAAGCTGCTTTGGACATTCCTGTGGAACTGCACACCCACTGCACCTCCGGTTTCGGCCATGCTACTTATCTCAAAGCTATTGAAGCTGGCGTTGACATCATCGACACGGCTTTGGCCCCCTTCTCCTCTGACACTTCCCAGCCCTGCACGGAAACCATGGTTCGCGCTCTCGAAGGCACGGAATATGATACCGGCATTGATGTTCAGAAACTCACGCCGATTTCCAAACACTTCCTCGAAGTTAAGAAACGCATTATCAACGAATTCAACCTCAAGGGTTATTTCGATATCAACCCCAACGTACTGGACTTCCAGATTCCGGGCGGTATGCTCTCCAATCTGGCTAACCAGCTCAAGGAAGCCGGCATGGAAGACAAGTATCAGGACCTCTTGGATGAAATGCCTCGCGTTCGCAAAGACCTGGGCTATCCGCCTCTCGTTACGCCGTCCTCTCAGATTGTCGGCACCATGGCAACCTTCAATGTCATGAGCGGCGAACGCTACAAGATGGTACCGAAGGAATTCAAAGACCTGGCCCGCGGCAAATTCGGCCGTACGCCGGTTGCCATCGACCGCGACTTCCTGACCAAGACGCTGGGCATTGCTCCGGAAGACATCATCGAAGACTGCTCCATCGAAGATGCAAAGGCTAAGACCTTCGCAGAATTTGAAGCAGAACTCAAGGAAAAAGGCTATCTCAATCCTTCCGAAGAAGATGTCCTCTCCTACGCTCTGTTCCCGCAGGTTGCAGAAGAATTCTTCCAGAAACATTATCAGAAGGTAACGGCTTACAAGCGTTCCTAAACTGCTTCACCCGCCTGAATATCACTAAGTCAAAGATGACTACGCTTCGCTGTGCGTAGTCATCTTTTCTTTTTCTCCCTATTGATTTGTTATAGAAACATGGTATAATATACCCAAAAGTTATATTGAGAATAATTCTTTTGGAGGTTTATATGGCTACAATCAACGACAACTACCTGAAACTCCCTGGCAGCTATCTCTTTGCTGAAATCGCCCGCCGGGTGGCAGCCTTTAAGGAAGCACATCCTGAAGCAGACATCATTCGCCTGGGCATTGGCGATGTGACCCAACCACTGCCCCCTGCCTGCATCGAGGCCATGCACAAAGCTGTAGATGAACTGGCCAGCGCCGATACCTTCCGCGGCTATGGCCCGGAACAGGGCTACAGTTTCCTCACCGATGCCATCATCGAGCATAACTACAAGGCCCGCGGCATTGAGATTGCCAGTGACGAAATCTTCATCAGCGACGGCTCCAAGAGCGACTGCGGCAACATTCAGGAAATCTTTGGCACCGATAACAAGGTCGCTATCACTGACCCGGTTTATCCGGTATATCTGGATACCAATGTTATGGCAGGCCGCACGGGCACGTTGCAGGAGGACGGCCACTTTGCAGGCGTCACCTACCTGCCCTGTGATGCCAGCAACAACTTCGCACCGGAACTACCTGCAAAACGCGTAGACATGATTTACCTCTGCTGCCCCAACAATCCTACGGGGACTACCCTTTCCCGCGCAGAATTGAAGAAATGGGTGGACTACGCCCGCGAAAATCAGTCCGTCATCCTCTTTGATGCAGCTTATGCTGCCTATATCACCGAAGAGGATGTTCCCCGCTCCATCTACGAAATCGAAGGAGCAAAGGATGTGGCCATCGAGTTCCGTTCCTTCTCCAAGACTGCAGGCTTCACGGGTACCCGCTGCGGTTACACCATCATCCCCAAGACCGTCAAAGGCCGTGCCGCTGACGGTAGTCTGGTGGAATTCAACAAACTTTGGAATCGCCGCCATACTACCAAATTCAACGGCACCGCTTACATCGTTCAGCGCGGCGCTGCCGCCATCTACACGGAGAAAGGCCAGAAACAGGTCAAGGAAACCATTGCCTACTACATGGAAAATGCCCGCATCATCCGCGAAGGCCTGCAGGCGGCTAGTATCGAAGCCTATGGCGGCATCAACGCCCCCTACATCTGGCTCAAAACGCCAAACAACATGCCCTCCTGGGATTTCTTCGATAAACTCCTGACCGAAGTCAACATCGTGGGCACCCCGGGTGCCGGCTTTGGCCCCTGCGGCGAAGGCTACTTCCGTCTCACTGCCTTCGGCGACCGTGAAAACACCCTGCGGGCTGTGGAGCGCATCAAGAATAAACTACATATCTGATTGTAAAATCGCACATACAAAAGTGGAGAGCTCTGAGCCCTCCACTTTTTATTTGCCTGTGAAGTTTTAGAATTTGAATTTCCGCAGGGAATTCTGCAAATCCTGCGCCAGATTTGCCAAGGCCGTGCTGGCATCGGCAATCTCAGCAGCCGATGCAGACTGCTCTTCGGAAGCAGCGGAAACGCTTTCCATTTCCGAAGCCACCATGCCGCCCTTCTGCAAAATACCGCTGGATTTTTCCTTGATATTCTGGGTATCCTGTTCCACAACATGCAGTTCCTTGGTCATTTCTTCAGCCTGTTTAGCAACTCCTAAAGCGGCATCGTAAATGCTCTTAAAGGTATCGCGAAGCTGTTCAACCGATGCAGTGCCTTCTTTCACTGCGGCACTGCCCTTTTGCATGGAGGAAACAGCCTCGGCAGTTTCCGACTGAATCCCGCTGATAAGACCGGTAATCTGCTTGGCTGCTTCCTGAGAAGCCTCGGCGAGCTTGCGGACTTCATCAGCAACTACAGCAAAGCCGCGGCCATGTTCACCGGCACGGGCTGCTTCAATAGCTGCATTCAAGGCCAGCAGATTGGTCTGTTCGGCAATCGAAGAAATCGTCTCCACAATCTGCCCGATTTCCTGAGAACTCTGCCCCAGCTTATCGACGGTCTCGGCGGAACTGTTGACAATCTGCGCCACACTGTTAATCTGGTTAACGGCCAATTTCACCGCATCATTGCCTTCCACTGCCGCCTTATTGCTGGTGTTGGCATGTTCCGAAACCATATTGGCGGTACGGCTCAGGCGCTCGATAGCCTGCACGGCATTCTCAATGGAATCCATGGCGTCAGTGACATCTACCTGCTGTTCCGCTACAGCACCAGCTGCATTGGTGACAGACTGTGCCACCTGTTCCGAAGCCTGTGCCGACTGCTGGGAGCTGGCCGTAAGTTCTTCGGAGGAAGCCGCCAGCTGTTCGGCAGTAGAACTGGTACTACGCATAAGCTTATTCAGGGTCATACGCACTTCTGCAACTTTATCGGCCATTTCACCGAATTCATCACCACGGATAATCGTGCGGGGATGGTCACTGAAGTCACCGCCACGCAGACGTTCCAAAGAACGCATCATCGCCTGAACAGGATTAACAACTTCGCGGGTAATCCACATGGCTACGGCAACCATAATAATCAGCCCCAGCAAAAGCTGAATAATCATATTGCGGATAGCAGCTTCCGTGTCCGCATCATTCTGCGTATTGAGTTCTTCCGCATGGCTGTTTTCCAATTCCGTCATCTTATTGATATGCGGCCGCATCTGGTCCAGCAGTTTGGAACCTTCGCGATTATAGAGCGCCCTGCCTTCTTCCAGCTGGCCGGCCTGACAAAGTTTTACCGCATCGTTCAGATTTTTTCGCAGCGCTGCCCAGCCACTTTTATACGATTCGAGTTCTTTCTTAAGCACGTCCGGCTTACCTGGTATGGCTTCATAGTTTTTGATTCCATCATCCACAAATTGCAAACCTTCCTGGAATTTCTTGTCTAAATTCTGCATGCGCTGTGGGTCATCCTTTACCGTAGTCATGATAATCATCATGCCCTGCGCATAGCGTGTACCATAGCGCATATCGCTAAGATAACCGATGGATTTAACCGAGCTGGAATACATTTCTTCCATATCGACCTGTGCTTTTTTTGCCGTGGAATAGCCCTGATAGCCGATAATTAGCATCCCCACCACAGCAAAAGCCGCCAGAATTAACATCTTATAGGCGACCCGCAGGTTTTTAATAAACCCCATTTCTCCCCACTCCTTTGTCGTAAAAAATATAACCCGTAAAGTTAATATCTTTTAACTTTTACGGGTTATATTCGTGAACGGAAAGTAAAATCCTGCTATTTTTAGTTATTTTTCATCCAGAAGGTCTACAAGTTCGTCGTAGTCTTTCTTGAGCTTATAATATTCCTCTGCGATTTGCAAAGTGGTGAGCACGGCAATCTTGCGCTCATCAAAGCTGCGCACCGACCGGGACATGGCCTTCATCTTCTTGTCCACTACTGCCGCCAGCATCTTCATGTGCTGCGGGTCGTCGGTTTTCAGCGGATAGCTGTTGCCGTAAATCTCCACCACCACGCGCTCAGCGGGACGGTTATTTTTTTCTTCTGCCATACGATCACCTGCTTATGCACGCAATTCGGCACCGAACTGTTTTTCCACGGCTTTGAGGATATTATTGAAGGCCGTATCGGCTTCCTCATCGGTCAGCGTCTTGTCCTTGGACTGGAACTGGAGGTTGAAGGCCAGACTCTTCTTGCCTTCGGCTACATGTTCGCCGGTGTACACATCAAAGAGTGTTACGGACTTGAAGTGCTTGCCGCCGTTCTTCGTGATGACCTGTTCAATCTTGCCAGCTTCGGCATCCTTGTCCACCACGATGGCCAAATCGCGGGAAGTTGCCGGGAACTTGGGCAGGCTGTCGAAATGGAAGTTCTTGGCCGTGTACTTCATGAGCACTTCCACATCCATCTCAAAGAGATAAACCTTCTGCTTGATGCCGAAGTTCTCTGCGGCCTGCGGATGCAGTTCACCCAAAGTGGCAATAACTTCACGGCCCTTCTTGAAGAGTGCGGTCTTGCCCGGATGCAGAGCGAAGTGCTCACCGGCTTCCACGGTGTACTTGGAGATGGAGAGACTGGCGAGCAGTTCTTCGACCAGGCCCTTCATATCATAGAAGTCAATCATGTCATTTGCCTGATTCCAACCCACCGTATTGCGGCGACCGGTCATCAGACCGACAAGCTTTACGACTTCTTCCGGCTGTTCCGTTACGGGCAGCTGTTTCGGGAAGAATACAGGCGCCACATCAAAGAGACGCAAATCCATATTCTTGCGGGAGAAGTTGCGCACAGCGTTTTCCATGATGGAAGTCAGCAGGCTCGTGCGCACGAGCGGATAGTCATCCGTCAGCGGGTTCATGATGGGCACAGCCTTGCGCAGTTCGCTGTCAGCCGGCACCAACATCTTATCCAGCAAATCGGTATTTGTGAAGCTGAAGGACAGCTCCTCCGTCATGCCCAGCCCCACGAGGATTTCCTTAATCTTGTCGATGAAATCCTGACGCGGGCTCTGCTTGCCCTGCATTACAGCACCCCAAGGCAGGGTCGGCGCGATATTGTCAAAACCGTAGATACGGGAAACTTCCTCAGAGAGGTCTTCCATGCAGGTGCAGTCATTGCGCCAAGTGGGAACCTTAGCCACAAAGCCTTCGCCTTCCGTCTGTACGGCAAAGCCAAGACTCGTGAGGATTTCCATCATCTTGGCAGCACTGAGCTGCGTACCCAGACGGGCGTTAATCTGTTCAGCCGTATAATGGATTTCCGTCTGTTCTTTCGGTGCCGGATATACATCCACCATGCCCTGCGTAACCGTGCAGGCACCCATTTCCTGCAGGAGCTGGCAGGCACGGTCAAGGGCGCGGGGAATAGCCGTCACATCCACGCCACGTTCAAAACGCCCCGAAGCTTCGGAGTGCAAACCGCAGGCACGGGAAGTACGGCGGATGCTGGCCCCGTTGAAGGAAGCCGCTTCAAGTACGATGGTCGTGGTCTTTTCCGTTACTTCGGATTCGAGGCCGCCCATTACACCGGCAAGACCAGCCGGCTTTTCGCTGTCGGCAATGACGAGTTCCGTACCCTTGGCAATGCGGGAGCTGTCGTCGAGCGTATGGAGGTTTTCGCCTTCTTTAGCCAGACGGGCCGTCAGGCTGTGGCCGGCGATTTCATCATAGTCATAGGCATGCATGGGCTGGCCCAGTTCCACCATGACAAAGTTCGTCACATCGACTACGTTGTTAATGGCACGGATGCCAGCACCTTCGAGGCGCTGCTGCATCCATTCCGGAGAGGGGCCGACCTTGACATTTTTAATTACGCGGGCAGCGAAACGGTCGCAAAGTTCGCTGTCAATGCCAATCTTAATCATATCGGCAGCCTTGGCTTCATCATCCTCTTTGACAGAGATTTCCGGATAGTGCGGCTCATTCCCCGTGAGCACAGCAGCTTCACGCACGAGGCCCACAACACTGAAGCAGTCGGCACGGTTAGCCGTCAGTTCAAATTCGAGCACAACATCATCAAGGCCGAGCACATCCTTGGCCGGTACACCGACCGGCGTATCAGCAGGCAGGATGTAAATGCCGTTCTTTTCTGCTTCCGTCAGTTTGGAGAGATCCATCTTGAGTTCTTCCGCGGAGCACAGCATACCATTGGACGGCAGGCCACGCAGCTTGCCCTTCTTGATGTGCAGGCCGTTGGGCAGATGTGCACCAACCATAGCCACCGGCACAACCTGGCCTTCGGCCACATTCTGCGCGCCCGTGATAATCTGAATGAGTTCCTTTTCACCCACATTCATCTGGCAAATCTGCAGATGGTCGGAATCCGGATGGGCTTCGAGCTTTTCGATACGACCCGTTACCACTTTGTCGAGGCCTTCGTCCGCGCGGATAACATTTTCCACGGGAACACCTGACATCGTGTATTTGTCGGCCAGTTCCTCAGCCGTTTCGTTGAACTTTATATAATCATTTAACCATTTAATGGAAACCTGCATGTTGTAACCTCCCTAATCAGAACTGCTGCAAGAAACGCACGTCATTGTCGTAGAACAGGCGCAGGTCGTCAATGCCGTAGGAGAGCATGGCGATACGTTCCACGCCCAGACCGAAAGCAAAGCCGCTGACCACCTTCGGATCGTAGCCGCTCATTTCCAGCACATGGGGATGAACCATGCCGGCGCCCAAGATTTCGAGCCAGCCCGTGCCCTTGCAGACCTTGCAGCCTTCACCGTGGCACATCACACAGGAGATATCCACTTCGGCAGAAGGTTCCGTAAAGGGGAAGAAGCTCGGACGGAAGCGCACGCCTACATTTTCGTTGAAAATCTGATGCAGGAAGAGTTCGAGTGTGCCCTTGAGGTCAGCAAAGCTGATGCCCTTGTCGATAACGAGGCCTTCCACCTGCGTGAACATCGGCGAATGCGTAGCATCGTATTCGTCACGGCGATAAACGCGGCCCGGCGCAATCATGCGAATCGGCTTGTTCGGCTCGTTGGCCTGCATGGTACGGGCCTGCACCGGCGAAGTCTGGGAACGCATGAGGATTTCGTCCGTGATGTAGAAGGAATCCTGCATATCGCGGGCCGGATGGTCTTTCGGCAGGTTCAGTGCTTCAAAGTTGAAATAGTCGCGCTCGATTTCCGGACCTTCCTCCACACTGAACCCCATATGTACGAAAATATCTTTGATACGCTGCATCGTCAGCGTCAGCGGATGCAGATGGCCCTGCGGCACATTACGCCCCGGCAGGGTAACGTCAATTTTTTCACTGGCAAGTCTTGCAGAAAGCTCCTTGGCTTTAAGCTCGCCAGCCTGTGCATTGATGGCTTCTTCCACTTCTGCTTTGGCTACGTTGACAATTTTGCCGACTTTCGGACGTTCCTCAGCGGACAGGCTGCCCATGCCACGCAAAATGGCAGTGAACTCGCCCTTCTTGCCCAAATACTTCACACGGATATCGTTAAGCGCCGCCATATCGCTTGCGGCTTTGACTTCAGCTACGGCAGCTGCCTTCAGCTCCGAAATCTTTTCTTCCATTTATTTACCTCCTGCCTTATGAAAAGCAAACTATAAAAGCCCTCGCCCCCGCACAACATGTGCACGAGGGGCGAAGGCTGAATTTCGCGGTACCACCCTGATTTATCACTTGCATCTTCTTAACGCGAAGCACACGTCCGGCATTTCCTCCGAAAGACTCCCAAGCGAACGTTCAACTCCCGGCATTATCTCCTTCCCAGCAGCGGAGACTCTCTAAAAATGCCCGCGAAGTTTACTCTTCTTGTTCATCGCCACAATACATAGAATTGTAGCATAAAGACCGCGGGATTGCAAACAAAAATGCTGCGAAGTGAAGGAGGATGAAATATTGATAGCCCCTGCAATCTCTGTTATACTTATAGATTGGGACTATATAATAAAAAATCATATCCAAAAGGAGTTTGTTTTTAGATGTTATTAAATCGTAAATCCGTAGAACTGCTGGCACCTGCCGGCACCTGGGACGCCCTGGTGGCTGGTGTGGAAGCTGGTGCTGATGCCTGCTACCTCGGCGGCAAACATTTCAATATGCGCATGCATGAGGGCGATTTCAACTTTGATGACGAGATGCTCAAAAAGGCCATTGCCTACACCCATGAGCATGGCGTTAAGCTCTACATCACGCTCAACAACCTGATCAGTGACGAGGAAATTCCCGCCCTGCGCGAATACCTCGCCTACCTCAACGAAATCCGTCCGGACGCCATCCTCGTGCAGGACTTTGCGGTACTTGAACTCATTCACGAAATGGGCATCAAGATTCCGGTGCACACCTCCGTTATGATGAATACCCATAACGAGCACGCTATTGAAAAGCTCAAGGAATACGGCATCACGCGTGTCGTTGTGGGCCGTGAAATGACGCTCTCCGAGCTCTCCCTGTTCCGTGAACGCACGGGCATTGAGGTGGAATACTTCATGCACGGCGATATGTGCATCAGCGAAAGCGGCCAGTGCATTCACTCCGGCGTAGTCTTTGGCCAGAGCGGCAACCGCGGCCGCTGTCTGAAACCCTGCCGCTGGGCTTATCAGCTGATTGACGAAAAGACGGGCGAAGTGCTCGACAAGGACAGCGACGGTGCCTACAAGCTGGCGCTCAAGGATATGTGCATGTACCGCCATATCCCCCAGCTCATTCAGGCTGGCGTGTTCTCCTTCAAAATCGAAGGCCGCATGCGCCCTGCTCCCTTTATCCGCCGCATTGTCAGCACCTACCGCAAGGCCATTGATGCCTATATCGCTGACCCGACGGGCTGGCAGCCGGATGAAGAAGGCTGGAAGAGCCTTTACGAAAACCGCGCCCGCGATTTCACGACCACCTTTGCCTTTGGTGCTACAGACAAAAAAGACATCGGCTTCGATGGCAAGCGTGAGCCGCGCTTCTTCAGCGATGCCGTGAGGGAAGCAGGTTTCCAGGATGAAATCTTAAAGCAGGAACGCGATATTGACAAGTCAAATCCTGACCACCGCACATTAAGCGTCCGCGTAAACACCGTCGGTGCAGCCTGCGCTGTTATTGACAACGGTGCCGATATCGTCTATGTCGGCGGCGAAGCTTTCCGCCCCAACAAGCCCTGGAGCCTCAAGGACTTTGCCGAAGTTATCGCCTACAACAAAGGCCGCGCCAAAATCATCATCAATACGCCGCGCACGACCATGCGCCGTGAATGCGGAGAACTGGAACAGTTCTTCACCGCTCTGAGGCAGCGTGAACTCAAAGCTGACGGCATCATGGTCAGCAACCTTGGCTCATTAAAGCTGGCCAAGCGCCTGACGGATTTACCGGTTCAGGCAGATGTTTCCTTTAACCTCTTTAACCATCTGGCCGCCAAGTTCCTCAAGGAAAATGGCCTGACCATGGGTACGGCTTCCTATGAGCTTTCGTTTGAGCAGCTGCGCGAAATCGTCGAAAGCTCCGAGCTGCCCATCGAAGTTGTGGTCCACGGCTCCTATGAGTCCATGATTTGTGACCACAATATTCCGGGCATGAGCCTGCCGTTCTTCAATGAACTCAACAATCCCGAAGTGCTCGACCGCCGCTATGCCCTGCTCGACAAGGCTGGCGAAAAGCATTCGCTGCGCATTGACCAGTTCGGCCGCAACCATATCTACTTTGCCAAAGACCTCTGCCTCTATCCGTACCTTGCGAAGTTTAACGGCTTAGGCGCATACCGCATTGAGGCGCAGGATTACGCACCGGAATTTGCCGGTATGGTCACCCGCATCTACCGCACGGCTTTGGATAATCTTGCGGCAGGCAAAGAGGCCTTCCACGCCGACGACCTCGAAACGCTCAAAAAAGGCCCGCGGCAGCTCGGTCTTGGTACCTACCGTTTCCGCCGGAGCCGCAATTCCATTTGACATATTCATATTTAAGGGGAAGTTATGGAAAGCAAAAAATTTATCGGCCCTGAGGCCATTATCGAAAAAAAGAAAAAATACATCATGCCCTGCTTAGGACATTTCTATAAGCAGCCTGCCCAGATAGTCAAAGGTTCCATGCAGTACCTCTGGGACAGCACGGGCAAGAAATATCTGGATATGTACGCAGGCGTCTCCGTTATGAACTGCGGTCACTGCAACCCGGAAATCCTCGACAAAATGAAAGCCCAGATTGATGAACTCCAGCATGTCTGCAACATCTATCTCACGGAAAACTTCGTGAATTTGGCCGAAAAACTGGCCGAAGTTACGCCTGGTGATTTGCAGAAGTCCTTCTTCTGTTCCACGGGCTCCGAAGCTACGGAAGGTGCCTTCTTGCTGGCCTCCGTCTACACTGGTAACAGCGAAATCATCGCCCTGCGCCACGGCCTGCATGGCCGCACCAAACTCGGCATGAGCGTAACCGGCCTTACCATGTGGCGCACCGACCCCAATCCCGTTGGCGGCATTCACTTTGCCCCCAACCCGAACTGCTATCGCTGCCCCATGAACAAGAAATTCCCGGAATGCGATTATGCCTGCGCCAATGCCATTGAGGATTTAATCAAGACCTCCACCTCCGGCCACCCCGGCGCCTTTATCGCCGAAACCATTCAGGGCAATGCCGGCTGCGTAGTGCCGCCCAAGGGCTACTTCAAGCGCGTCAAGGAAATCCTTGACCAGTACAACACCCTGCTGATTATCGACGAAGTGCAGACGGGCTTTGCCCGCAGCGGCAAGATGTTTGCCATCGAAAATTATGATGTCGTGCCCGATATCATGTGCATGGCCAAGGCTTTGGGCAACGGCGCACCGATTTCCGCCTTTATCTCCACGGCCAAGATTGCCGATACCTACACCCGCCCCGGTGCTTCGACACTCGGCGGCAACCCGGTATCCTCCACCACGGCTATGGCGGTTCTCGACTATATCGAAGAACACAAGCTTATGGAAAATGCTCAGGCACGCGGTGAACAGCTTAGAAACGGCCTGCGGGAGCTGCAGCAGAAGCATCCCGTTATCGGCGATGTGCGCGGCCTCGGCCTTATGGATGGCGCAGAATTCATCCATGCGGACGGCAGTCCGGCTCCGGAAATCCTCGATGATGTGCTCGAAACCTTAAAGGACAGAGGCTTTATCATCGGCAAGAACGGCGTAGACCGCAACGTCATGGCCTTCCAGCCGCCTTTGGTGATTACGGAAGAAAACGTCAACGATGTCCTCAACGCCTTGGATATGGTCTTACAAGAAAAAAATCTCTAACATAAATTGCAAAAGCCCGCCCCGATGGGAATATCTTTCTGGAGCGTTTGACAAGCCTGTCTAAGCGCAAGAAAGATATTCCCATCGGGGCGGGCGGCTTACTGTATAGCACTCTTTTGTATTATTTAACCGGTGTATTGATTTCTTTGACGATTTTCGCCTCTTCCCGGCCCATACACCAGCCTAAGGTCTTAATCTCCGAATAGAGCATGACCCGCTGTTCCCGGTTGTCCACATCGGCCCGCATGAGTTCCTGATACTGACCGATTGCCTGATAATAACGTGCCGATATAGCCTGTATGGTACGGGGCTTTTCCGGGCGCTGTTCTTTATGGCGGCGAATCAAATCTTCAGCGGCATTTACCGTTTCGTTGTCCGTGATAATCATAGCGGTCTTCCTTTCTGCAAATATCTTCTTAAAGAAGCATATTCGCCCTTTATCGGGAAAATCCTCTATTGACCATGAACCGCCGTCAAAAACCTTTAGCCCTCGGCACCGAAAGCTGCTTCAACAGGAGGCGGTCCTCCCTGCGGGCCACCATGCTGGCCGCCCTTTTTGAAATCCGGACGCAGTTTGCTCGCGTCCACGCCCAATTTCTTGGCGATATCGCTCCAACGGTTGTTGATTTTCTTCATATCCAGAACCGCCTGCAAATCCTTGCCGCTGAGTTTGGCAATTTTGGCAGCCATGCTGATATCCTGAGCCCGATAGCCGTTGTTAAGAAGCGCCAAAGCCTTAGCCTTGTCAATATCGCCGCGCTTAGCCATACGGTCAGCCGTCATCTCGTTCATCTGCTTGCGGAACTGCTCCGGCGTAACCCCAAGTGCCTTGCCCACATCCGGCCAGCGCTTGTCTGCCGTCTTCATGGCCAGCACATCCTTAAAGGATTTGCCGGAAATCTTGGACAGCATCGCCGCCTGACCGATGTCCTGGAAGTCCCGCTTGTTGTTGACGGCCTCTTTCACCTCTGCTTCGCTGACGCCGAAGGCCTCATGCAGTCTTTTGGCCACATCATCAGCATTCATGTTCATCATGGGATGCTGGCCGCCCTTATGCCCCTGCATCATATGCGGAGGAGCCTGATGTTCGCCACCCTTGGCCACCGTCTCCGCAGCCTGAGCCTGACCGCTCAGCAGGCCAAAGCCCGTACCAACCATCAGAGCACCGGCCACAATACCAGCTAACATTTTCTTACGCATAATATATACCTCCATTCAACATTAGAACCTATTTCGTTATCCTGTTTATACTATATCGCATGATTCTTATAGTTGCTTTAGATTACCATTAATTTTTCGTAAAAAATCGCTGAAATTAAGCTGAAATAATGCTGATGATAAATATATTTTATTTTCTTTGCGAAAAAAAGAGGAAAAATCGCCGCACATGTAGTATTATATGTTATGTGATAATTATGGAAAGAGGTGTATTCGATGACAGATCAGGAAATCGAGAAACTCGTTCAGGATAAACTCAACGAGGCTTATCAGGCAGAGGAACATCCCAAGAAGTTCTTCATCACGGAAAACGGACGCGGTGTTTGCGATGGCGGCGACCTTTACAACGCTCTCCTCGGCGACATGATGCGCATTTCCCAGAAAGCTCTGACGGAGATTCTCAAGGAAGCACTGAAGAAATAAGCAAAAAATTCCCGGCACCAGATGGTTGCCGGGAATTTTCTTTTTCTTCACATCGTTATCTGCAGACAGGCAAAGAGCAGCAGACCAATGCCCGCCCCCACAATGGAACCGTTCATGCGTATCCAGAGCAAATCCGGTTCGACCTTGTCATAGACCAGATGATTGAGCTGCTCATCGGTGAGCCGGGAGAGTACATCGGTGACGATAACCCCCACCAGAGTCTGGGCATGCAGAGCGGAACGCCCCAGCAGGTCGAAGAGGAAGCTATCCACAGTCTCGTGGAGCAACTCATCATTTTCCACCAGATACAGCATGCGCCTGTATTCTTCACGAATAAGTTCCTCCAGCCGGGAACGCAGGGCCGGCAGATGCTCTGCCAGCGGGTCCACATCCCGCGCCTTATCCTCCAGAAAGTGCAGGCGCAGATGGTCAAACATCTCCACCACTGCCGTTTCCAAAGGCAAATCCTTGAGCAGGCTGTCCTTTAATTCATGCGTCAGCTGATGGAACTGCGGTTCCCGATTGAGTTCTGCCGCCTTTTCGTAGAAGAGGGCCAGCATCTCCTGCTGCAAGGGCGAATCCTGTGTGCCCAGCTCGTCCAGCATGGCCAGCAGCTGCCGTTGAATCAGTTCAGCAGCCTCCTCGTAGTTAATCAAATCCACAGCCTGAGCAAAGCCAGCCAGCAGCTGCGCAAAGACATTCTCGCCGGTCTTTTCCTCCTCGTAGGCTTCGAGCAGAGCCTTGATTTGCTGGCGGGCGGCAGCCGTAGAAGCCTGTGCGCGCCAATAAGCGGCTATCCGCTGGACAAACTCCTTATCCTTGCCGGTCTTCTGCAGCCATTTTCCCCAGAGGGCAAAGAAATCCTCCGGCTCGACTTTTGCCAGAGCTTCCCGCATCTTCGAAGCGATAACGCCAGCCTGCGCTTTGGACTGCTGCATCAGAAAATCCCGTACATAGTCCACGAGCTGGCCTACCAGCCGGGCTTCGTTAGCCGGTTCTCTTAGCCAGCCCAACATCATGGGCATGATATGCAGCCGCTCCAAATGGCGGAAAATCTTGCGCTTGGAGAAAAACTCCTTCTGCACCAATGTAACAGATGCTTTGATAAAGGCATCCCGCCGCCGGGGCAGAATCGCCGTGTGATAGGGAAACCCCAACGGCTTGCGGAACAAAGCCGTCACGGCGAACCAGTCGGCAATGCCCCCGACCAATGCCGCCTCGCTGGCAAAGAGCAGCGCGTCACTAACCAGACTGTAAGGATAGCGCAGATGAAGAGACAAAGCCAGCAGGAACAGGCCAAAGACAATCAACAGGGTTTTGTCCGCCTTGTTTAAGCCACGCTTCACAGGCCCCACATCCTTTCTGTCAGGGTAATGAGCACATAGAGGCCCATGCCCACCAAAGCCCCCACCACTGAGCCGTTGATACGAATCATCTGCAGATCATCCTGTACCTTGTCCTCCACAAAAGTCACCAGTTCATCATCCGAGAATTCATCCAGCCGCTCGCGGATAATGCCCGGAATCAGCCCATGATGCTTGGTGAGTTCATCCCGCAGGAAATCCTTGACGGAGCGGTCAAATTTTGCCTGCCACTGCGCCGAGCCGATAAACTTATCGATGAGGCCATCCACATAAGCCTGCACATGCGGCAGCCAAAAGGGCTCCTCCCCCTTGATATTCTCTTCGAGCCAACGGGCTATCATACTGGTCAAATCCACCTGCTCTAAGAGCTTTTCCTTCTTGTCCCGCAGCAAATCCCGCAGCCGTTCATCCTGACTGAGGCTGTAGAACATGGTCACAAGCCCGGTATGCAAATCACTGCCTGCCGTCACGCCATGCTGCTGAAGCTGCACCAGTCTTGCCTTGACCCGCGTCACGAGCATGGTGAGAATCTTTTCATCTGTCAACCCCATGGAAGCCAATACAAAGGCCCGGCCTGCCGAATCCTTCTCATAGCTTTCCCGCAGCACGCGGATATGGGCCAGCAGGGCCTGCCGCAGGGCAGGCGAGTCAATGACCTGACCACTGATGGCGGCCAGACTGTTCACCAGCTGCTCCGTATGCTCTTTTTTCGTCAGGAGGTGCAGGATTTCCGGCAAAATATCCTCAAAGGCAAAGGAACTCAGCCCCTGATGAATCGCAGGCGCCAATTCCTCGGCTATGCGGCAGGAGTCCAAATCGTTCACGGTCTTCAACAGCACGCCTCTTACCACCTGATGAACCCGCTCCCGGCCCCCACGATGGATAAAGTATTCTGCCAGCAGCTGGGCAGTATTCTGCTTTTCCAGCACACTCATAATATTTTCCGTGCTCAGCAGGTCTTCACTGGCATAGACGACAAGGGCTTCCATGATACGGCTGCGGTTGCGCCGCAGGATGTCCGTACGATAGGCGATGCCCAAGGGCTTACGAAAAATGGCGGTCACGGCAAACCAATCTGCCAGACCGCCAATCGTTGCCGCCAAAAAGCCATGATGCACCATGCCGGCCACAAAACTTTCCGGCAGGGCAAAGGTGCCCAGAAAACCTGCCGCACTGAGCCCTAAGGCCAGATTGGCTTTATTTTTTTTCTGCATGTCAATTCATTTTCCCTATAAGTTCCTTCAGATAGGACTGGAAGCTTGCCCCCAAATCCTCCCGGCGCAGGGCAAATTCCACCGTGGCCTTCAAAAAGCCCAGCTTATCCCCCACGTCATAGCGCTGACCTTCAAAGTCATAGGCATAGACCGCATCCTGACGGGCCAGCACCTTCAAGGCATCCGTGAGCTGAATCTCGCCGCCCTTGCCCGGCTGGGTCTTTTCCAGAATGTCAAAAATCTGGGGCTTGATGATATAGCGGCCCAATACGGCCATCCGGCTGGGCGCTTCTTCCACGGCCGGTTTTTCCACCATGTCCGCTACGCGCATCAAACGGCTGTTATCCGTCTGCGTGCCCGCTACGATACCATAAGCCGAAACCTTTTCCTGGGGCACATTCTGGCAGCCCAACACCGAACCGCCGGTAGCTTCGTAAATATCAATGAGCTGTGCCAGCGCCGGCTTAGCAGGATTGTAAACCACATCATCACCCAGCAGCACCGCAAAGGGCTCATTTCCCATAAAGGAGCGGGCACAGAGAATGGCATCCCCCAAGCCCCGCATATAGCGCTGACGGATGTAATGGATATTGATGTCTGCCGTTTCTCTCACGATTGCCAGCAAATCATCCTTGCCCTTTTCCTGCAAGGCCATCTCCAATGCCGGAGCACTGTCGAAATGGTCCTCGATGGCGCGCTTGCCATGACCGCTGATAATCAGAATATCCTCAATGCCGCTGGCCTTGGCCTCCTCCACGATGTATTGAATGGTCGGCTTGTCTACAATCGGCAGCATCTCCTTGGGCGTGGCCTTGGTAGCGGGCAAAAATCTCGTCCCGTAACCTGCTGCCGGAATTACGGCCTTTTTGATCTTCTGCATTGCTAAATCCCCTTACTGTATATATTTCGTCAATTTAATACTATTATACACAAATTTGTAAAATCCTGCCACAATTCCATATGAAAAGAGCAGCCTCCTGCGAGACTGCTCCCTAATGCCGCATAGCGCAGCGAATACTCTTTAATTAGAGGTTTTCTTTAGCAACAGCAACGAGCTGAGCGAAAGCCTTCTCATCGGAGATGGCCAGATCTGCCAGCATCTTGCGGTTAACTTCAACGCCAGCCTTGGTCAGGCCGCAAACGAGACGGCTGTAGGAAATGCCGTTTACACGTGCAGCAGCGTTGATACGAGCGATCCAGAGACGACGGAAGTTGCCCTTCTTCGCACGACGGTCACGACGAGCGTAGTAGAGAGCCTTCATTACGGTCTCGTTAGCTTTCTTAAACTGTTTGCTCTTGGACCCCTTGTAACCCTTAGCGAGCTTCAGGATTTTCTTATGACGTCTATGTGCAGTCACGCCTACTTTTACTCTTGGCATGGTTTCATCCTCCTAAAAAATCAAAATAAACGAGTAAATTACGAAAAAATTATGCGTAAGGAAGCATTCTCTTTACGCGGCCGAAATCAGCGGCAGTAACCATAGCAGCTTTGCGCAGGTTACGTTTACGCTTCGGAGACTTCTTCTCCAGAATGTGGCTCTTGAAAGCCTTGTTGCGTTTGAAGTTTTCACCGCTACCAGTCATGGTGAAGCGTTTAGCTGCTGCTCTGCGAGTCTTAATCTTTGGCATTACATTTTCCTCCTTAAATTAGCCTTTGCACTTAGGATTCCTGTGCAGGCTGTTTGGGCTTCGATGCTTTCTGCACTTTCGGTGCAACAATCATCGTCATATTTTTTCCTTCAAGTTTGGCATTGCGTTCAATGGAAACACGGTCGCCCAGTGCTTCTGCCACACGGCCCAGGACAGTTTTGCCCAGTTCCGGATGGGAGAGCTCACGGCCACGGAACATAATCGTCACTTTGACTTTGTTCCCTTCCTCTACGAAACGAAGTGCATTCTTCAACTTGACGTCAAAATCGTGTTGTTCAATATTGGGGCGAAGCTTCACTTCTTTGATGTTAATGACCTTCTGCTTCTTCTTCGCTTCCTTTTCGCGCTTCTGCTGCTCATAGCGGTACTTACCGAAGTCCATGATACGGCAGACCGGCGGCTTAGCCTTCGGGGCAATCTCGACGAGGTCAAGATGCTGTTCCTCAGCCATGCGCAGTGCGTCCCGGGTAGCCATAATGCCCAGCTGTTCGCCTTCAGCACTGGTTACGCGCACTTCACGGATGCGAATCTCCTCATTGATGCGTAAGGATTCTCTGCTAATAGTAAAACACCTCCTGCTTAAAGTCTACATCTCTTATCTAAACAAGAAAGAGGCGGCACAAAGCCACCTCTAAAAACTCAATGCTATAAACCCGTCTGACTCATGTTAACCGTCAGCAGGTGAGAAGCGGTGGCTTCTTCTTGTTCACGACTTTGATAGTTTAGCATAGAATTTCCCGGCTGTCAAATATTTTTTCCAATACTTTCCTGAATAATGGCCGAAGGTGTGGTATCCAGATAACGGCGGAATACCTGACAGAAATTCTTGTAATCGCCAAAGCCCGTCTGCTCCGCCACCTCATATACCCGCCAGGTGCCCGCCCGCAGGAGTTTTATGGCCTGCTGCAGACGGTACTTGGCCAGAAGTGTACCAAAAGTCTGGCCGGTTTCTTCCTTCAATTTGCGGGAAATATAGCTTAGTGAAACCAGCTGGTCTGCGGCTATCTGCTCCAAGCTGATATGCTGCCGGTAGTTTTCCACCACAGCCTGCCAGACCGCCTGCACATAGGGATTCCGGCTCTCCTTTGCCGCAGACAGTTCCTCGGCAAAGGGCAGCGCAGCTTCCGCCGCCTCACTGCCGCCAAGTTTTTGCAGCAATCTTGCCAGTTCCTCGTCATCCACAGGCTTCAAAAGATAATCCGTGGCCTGCAGGCGCAGGGCCTCCCGCACATAATCAAAATCGGCAAAACTCGTAAGGTACACCAGCTTTGGCAGGATGTTCTCCTCCTGCAGTGTCCTAGCCAGTTCCAGCCCATCCATATTGGGCATGCGGATGTCCGTGAGCAGTACATCCGGGTGCAGGCTGCGAATGAGCGGCAGAGCCTCGGTGCCGTCAGCAGCCTCTCCCACGACTTCGGCGCCTACCGCTTCCCAGTCAAAGGTGGCGATAAGTCCCTGCCGGATGATATCCTCGTCTTCTACAATCACAATGCGCAACATGAATCCTACTCCCCTTTTGCCCGTCGGTACGGCAGGCAGATGGTCACGCAGTTCTGCCCAGCCTCCTCCCGGATGCTTACCCCATAATCCCGGCCATAGAGCAGCTGTATCCGGCGGTGAATGTTAAAGAGCCCTGTATGCTCCGTAATGTTTTCCTCCATCTGCAGCATCCGCTGCCAATCGGCCAAGGCCTCTGGCGAAAAGCCCGGCCCCTTATCGCAGACAGCCACCTGCAGGTTTTCGCCCTGCCGAGAAATGGACAGACGGATATGCTTAATCCCGCTTTTATCCGCGCCATACTTTATGGCATTTTCCAATACCGGCTGGAATAGCAGTTTGGGTATCTCTGCCTCCCAGACCTCCGAGTCAATCTCCTCGGTAAAATCCAGCCGCTTGCCAAAACGGTACTGCTGAATTTCCAAATAGCGGTGAACATAATCCAAATCATCCGCCAGGCGCACCTGCTGGACGGAATTGTTGATGCTGTAGCGCAGCAAAGCTGACAAAGCCATCACCATCTTCACCGCCGCTGCCGGGTTCAGCTTAACCATATACTTGATGTTTTCCAGCGTATTAAACAGAAAATGCGGATTGAACTGGGACACGAGCTCCCGCATCTCTGCTTTCGAGGTTAGTTTTTCCACCGTCTGGGCCCGCAGGCGGCTCTCCCGCTGCACACTCCAAAAGATGACCGGCAGCAGCACCGCCAGCAAGATGAGCAGCAGCATACCGCCCATAAAGTAGCGCACCAGCAGGCTGCGCACCGGCGTGATGGCGAGCACCCGCACTCCATAGGGCAGATGGCTCTGCGTCACATAGTAGACCTCCTGCTCCACTTCCGCCAGACCACCATTCAGCCCACAGACCAGCGGCAGCAGTTTGCCCTGACCGTCCACCGGCACACTTCCCTGGGCAGCTGCCTGATTGTAATACGCATCCGTCACCGCCAGCTTGATGCCCGGCCTTTGCCCCTGCGGCAGCATATTTTCTCCGGCAATAGCCAGCAGGAGATAGCCTTGCAATTCATTGTTCTTATAGAGAGCCTTGCCCCGAACAAAATCCTGCTGGCGCTCCCCCATGCGCACAAATTCTGCCACCGGCTCCTGCCTTTGCCGCAAGCGCTCCATAAAGCCCCAGTTCCTATCCTGCAATGGCAGAGGCAGCTGCCTGCGGCTGCCCAAGAGCAAATTACCCTCCGCATCCGTCAGATAGAATTCCAGCGGCAGGCTGCTCTGATTGACCGTTTCATAAACCACACCATAGAGTGCTGCCCGGGCTTCGACATCCTGCACCTGTCCCGTTAAAGGCAGCGTACTGGCATTGATGCGGTTTTCCAGCTGCTTCATGATTTCATCACTGTCCACCAGCATGCGCTCAATGCGCTCGGCAGCGCCCTGACGGGCCGTATAATTTCCCGTCAGCACGTAATGATGCCAGCTGTAGACGATTAAGAGCAGGCTGATAAGGGCCAGCAAAATTGCCGGCAGCAGCGCATATTTCAGCAGCGCCCGCCGCAGTTCATCCTGAAAGTTATACATCTATTATTCCCGTCCTTCTGACACCGCTTCGTAATACTGCCGGAATCTGGCCAGCAGTTCTTCCTGCACTTCCCAGCCCGCCTGCTCACCAATGGATAACAGCTCCGGGCCGCCTTCGGGAACCGCCACATCCTGCCGCACACTGCGGCGGCGGAGATGGTTTACAATATACTGCTGAGTCCTGCGGCTCAGCATAAAATCCACAAAAGCCTGCGCCGCCTGCTCATGGCGGGCATTCTTTAAGATGTACATACCGTCCGGCTCACTGACCACACCTTCCTGCATGTAGACAATCTTCACCGGCCGACCCTGAGCAGTTTCATAAAGCGCCGCTTCCTCAAAGGTGCAGCCCGCCACGCATTTCCCTTTCGCCACAGCCTCACTGACCTCCTGGCTGTCCGCCAGCAGGCGGCCGTTCAGATTCCGGCAGAACTTGCGGATGTACTTCCAGCCATCTTCCGGCTCCTCCTTTCCCATGACCGCCAGCATATTCAGCAAATGGGCATAGGAAGAAGAGGACGCCGCGGGGTCTGCAAAGGCGATGCGCCCGGCCAAGGACTTGTTGAGCAAATCCTTATAGCCGCGGATTTCCGTATTTCCCAGCAGATTGGTATTCACCAGCAGCACGCTGGGCACATTCGTAAACGGAGTCATACGGCCATCTTCGTTGCGGAACTGCGGCAAAAGCATTTTCTCCTCGGGAGAATGATAGACCGCAAATAAAGCCCGCTGCTCCGACACTTTGGAAAGGGAACCGCCCCAGAGGACATCGGCCTGACCGGGCTGTTCCTGCGCAATCCGCTCCAACAGTTCTCCGGTTCCTCCAGTCACAATCCGCACGGAAATCCCTGTCTGCCCCTCGAATTCATCCACCAATGGCTGGATAAAACTTTGGGGATGCGGGGAATACACCACCAGTTCCTCTCCTGCTTCATCCGCTGCTTGCCCGCAGCCGCCAGCCCACAGGGCGCAGCATAATATCATTATATAACAAATTATTTTTCGCATATCCCAGCCTCCTCCCCTATAGTACCATAAACTCCTTCCGGATGATACCAATCCTGCCCAACTGTTCAAAATCCAGGATAATTATCCGTTTTTCACGATTGTAAAAGCAAGAGAAAAGAGGATGTGGCGAAATCACTTCGTTCACATCCTCTTTATTATGGAATTATTTATCCGTCAACGCCTGACGCAGGGCTTCCTGCATGCAGTTCAGGTCCGGCTCAATGCCAGTCCACATTTTCAGCGCCGCAGCTCCCTGCCTGGCCAGCATTTCCTCGCCGTTCACCGTCTTATGTCCATGCTCACGGGCTTCCCGCAGGAAGCGTGTCTCAGCTGGCGTATAGATGATGTCATAGACAAAAGCATCGGCTTTGACTTTTGACCAGTCAACCGGCGGACATTCTTCTACATTGGGAGTCATGCCCAAAGGCGTAGTGTTGACCAGAAGGTCTGCGGCCTGCAGCTTTTCAGCAAAAGCAGCATCTTCCCAATGGCAGACCGTTACCTTACCGTAAGCGGAAAACTCGTCTGCCAACGGCTGGGCCTTGGCAGGATTGCGCACGCCGAGCACCACTTCTCCCGCACCGGCTTTGATAAGCCCCCAGATAACGGCACGGGCCGCGCCGCCTGCCCCTAAGAGCACGGCCAGCTTATTTGACATGTCAATTTTACGGGAAACGAGTGCCCCCATAAAGCCCAGACAATCCGTATTATACCCCGTCAATTTGCCCTTATCGTTGACCACGGTGTTAACGGCCCCGATAATCTTCGCCGCCTCGTCAATCTCGTCCAGCAAGGGCATAATGGCGGACTTATGGGGAATGGTCACATTCCAGCCGCGATAATGCAGGGCTTTAAGTCCGGCCACCGCCACAGGCAAATCCTCCGGCCGCACCGGCAGGGCTGTATAATTATAGTCAAGATTTGACTTGTCAATCGCTGCATTCTGCAGTACGGGCGACAGGGAATGGGCGATAGGCCAGCCGATAACGCCTAGGTTCTGGGTGGTTCCGGTAATCATCAGGCATGCTCCTCACGGGTCTTGGACAGAAGTTCCATCTTGAGCTCATAATAATCCGGCGTCATATCGAGATAATGACGGTGCGGATTTTCAAAGCGCTGCTCCTCTTCCCAAATCTCGCCGTCAAGCTGTGCCTTTACATAGTCGCGGATTTCATCGAGATTCGGCAGTTCTTCTACGCGCTTGCCCTGACGCACATAGAGCTTGCGCAGGTTTTTGAGCGTGCAGTTTTCAAACGTGCGATTCTTCCAGGGTTTCTGCGGGTCCACATAGCGGAAGGGCTCGCTCATGTCAATCGGCTCGCCGCAGATGGCCATCATATCTGCCACTGCCTTGCCGTCCGCATCATAAACACGGTACAAATCCTTCAGTCCCGGATTCGTAATCTTCTCCACGTTTTCCGAAACCTTGATGCGCGGCGCAAACTCACCGTTTTCCCCGACTGCCGCGAGTTTATAGACTGCACCGAACACCGGCTCGGACTTGGCCGTAATAAGGCGCTCGCCAATGCCGAAACTGTCAATGCAGGCGCCCTGATTCAGCAGGGAAGCCACGGTAAATTCATCGAGACTGTTGGACACGACAATCATACAGTCCTCAAGGCCTGCCGCATCGAGCATCTTGCGGACTTTCTTGGAGAGATATGCCAGGTCACCGGAGTCAATGCGGATGCCCTTGAGACGCTTGCCCATGGGCTCCAAAATCTCATGAGCCACGCGGATGGCATTGGGAATGCCAGAGTGAATGACATCGTAAGTATCGACCAAGAGTACCGTGGCATCCGGATAGGTTTCCGCATACTTCTTGAACGCCGTGAACTCATCCCCGTAGAACATCACCCAGCTATGCGCCATGGTACCGGAGATGGGAATGTTAAACATCTGACCGGCAGATACCGTAGCTGTCCCCACTACGCCACCGATATAGGCCGCGCGGGCACCATACGTTGCCGCATCCATATTATGGGCACGGCGGGCACCGAAGTCCGACACAGCCCGGCCATTTGCCGCCCGCACGATACGGCGCGCCTTGGTCGCAATCAAGGACTGATGGTTAACCTGTGCCAGAATAGCCGTCTCCACCAGTTGGGCATCAATCAGCGGCGCTACGACCGTAATGCAGGGCTCATTGGGATACATAATCGTGCCTTCGGGCATGGCATAGATATCCCCGCTGAAATGGAAGTTTTCCAGATAGTTCAAAAACTCTTCCGAAAACATTTTCTGCTGACGGAAATACTCTACATCTTCCTTGGAAAACTCCATGTTCTCCACATACTCAATGACCTGCTCCAGCCCGGCAAAGATGGCAAAGCCCCCCTTGTCCGGATTGGCCCGGTAGAATACATCAAAGGCCACCTGTACATCTTTATCGTGGTCCTGAAAATAACCATTGGCCATGGTCATTTCATAAAAATCCATCATCATGCTTATATTGCGTTTATCAAACTGTGTCAAAAGGACACCTCCAGTATGCGGCAAAGCCGTTATCGATTAAATCATACCATTGTATTATACCATTTTAAGACCAGGTAAGCAAAAGCAAAAAGCACATGTTCCTCGTGCAAAGGAACATGTGCTTTTCTAACGCTTATTTCACTACGATATTTACCAGTTTCTTGGGTACGCAGATAACCTTAACGATGGTCTTGCCTTCGGTGAGCTCTTTTGCCCGGGGCAGTTCCTTGACGGCGGCTTCCATGGCCGTCTTGTCAATATCAGCCGGCAGGGTGATGCGGTCTCTTACCTTGCCGTTAATCTGCAGAACGATTTCGATTTCCGCAAGTTTGGTGGCTTCTTCTTCGTATTTCGGCCACTGCTGCTGATGAACACTGCCTTCGCCGAAGAGGTTATGCCAGAGTTCTTCGGTGATATGCGGCGCGAAAGGTGCGAGCATCTTGATAAGTGCTGCGGCAAATTCTCTGGCCAGACCGGCATTGAGGTCTTTATCCTGGAAGGCATAAGCGGCGTTCACAAGTTCCATAATGGAGGAAATCGCCGTATTGAACATGAAGCGGTCGCGGATGTCTTCCGTAACCTTCTTGATGGTTACGTGCAGCACGCGGCGCAGTTCTTTTTCTTCCTTGGTCAGCGCGGACACATCGTAATTGTCCTTGCCGGCCTTGACCATATCTTCGAAGTGGTCGAGGATACGCCATACACGGCCCAGGAAGCGGAACGCACCTTCTACGCCCTGGTCGCTCCACTCAAGGTCACGGTCAACCGGAGCGGCAAAGAGGATAAAGAGTCTTGCCGTATCCGCGCCGTATTTGCCGATGATTTCTTCCGGCGAAACCACGTTGCCCTTGGACTTGCTCATCTTGGAGCCGTCTTTTAAGACCATGCCCTGCGTGAGCAGATTGGCAAACGGTTCGTCAAAGTCTACGAGGCCGGCATCATGGAGCACCTTCGTGAAGAAACGGGAGTACAGGAGATGCAGGATGGCATGCTCGATACCGCCAATATACTGGTCCACGGGTGCCCAGTAGTTGACTTTATCCTTAGCAAAGGGTGCTTTATCGTTTTTCGGGTCGGTGTAACGCAGGTAATACCAGGAGGAGCAGATAAAGGTATCCATGGTATCCGTTTCGCGCTTGGCATCGGCACCGCATTTCGGGCACTTGCAGTTGACGAAGGCTTCACTCGTAGCCAGCGGAGACAGAGCGCCGCTGTCGAAGGAAACATCTTCCGGCAGTCTTACCGGTAAGTCTTCTTCCGGCACGAGCACTTCGCCGCAATGCGGGCAGTGGATGACCGGAATCGGTGCGCCCCAATAACGCTGACGGGAAATCAGCCAGTCGCGCAAACGGTAGTTGACCTTGCGCTTACCAAAGCCCTGTGCTTCGGCTTCATCAATGATGCCGCTCATGGCCTTGTGGATTTCCATACCCGTGAACTTGCCGGAGTTGACCAGTACGCCGTCCTTATCCGTGTAAGCGGCATCCATTTCCTCGAGCTTGAGTTCTTTGTCCTTCGGCTGCAAAGTCAGGATAATCGGCAGGTCATACTTCTTGGCAAACATCCAGTCGCGCTGGTCGCCGGAGGGCACACCCATAACCGCACCCGTACCATAGTCAGCCAGTACATAGTTGGTTACCCAAAGCTGTGCCTTATTGCCGTTGAACGGATTGATGGCATAAACGCCCGTGAAGATACCTTCTTTTTCCGATTCACTGGAGGTACGCTCCATTTCGGACTGATTGCGAACCTTGTCGCAGAACGCCTTGATTTCGGCGGCTTTCGGGTTGTTTTCGCAGATTTTTTCCACGAGCGGATTTTCGGCAGCCAAAGCGACAAAGGTAATACCATAAGCCGTATCGGGACGGGTCGTGTAGACGGAGAGTTTTTCATCCAATCCCTCTACAGGCATCTCGAATTCGAGGCCTTCGCTGCGGCCAATCCAGTTGTCCTGCATGGTCTTAACGCGCTCCGGCCAGCCTTTGAGCTTGTCGAGGTCTTTCAGGAGCACATCGGCATAGTCCGTGATTTTGAGGAACCACTGGGAGAGGTCTTTTTTCTGTACTTCGGAGTCGCAGCGCCAGCATTTGCCGTCGATAACCTGTTCGTTAGCGAGTACCGTACCGCAGGTATCGCACCAGTTAACGGAGGCTTTTTTCTTATAAGCAAGGCCTTTTTTATAGAAGAGTTCAAAGAGCCACTGCGTCCATTTGTAATATTCCGGCGTGCAGGTGATGGCTTCTCTATCCCAGTCGTAGGACAGGCCCATCGAACGCTGCTGGCGCTTCATGTTTTCGATATTGGAGAACGTCCAGTCCGAGGGTTTTACATTGTTCTTGATGGCGGCATTTTCGGCTGGCATACCAAAGGAGTCAAAGCCCATGGGATGAAGCACGTTGAAGCCCTCCATGGTCTTGTAGCGGGCCATAACATCACCGATGGAGTAGTTACGGACATGGCCCATATGCAAATTGCCCGAAGGGTACGGGAACATCTCCAGCGCGTAATATTTCGGGCGATTTTCGTCCATCTCCGTCTTAAAGGCAGCATCTTTTTCCCATTTATCCTGCCATTTTTTTTCTATCTCCTGGGGTGAGTATTTATCCAAAGCAATCTCCTCCTACGTTGTTTCACAATTAGATGTATTATAGCGCAATATTACAAAAATCGCAACCTATGCTTAGAGTTGTCCACTCTCAATTTCCTTTTGTCTTTCCTGTTCTTCCAGCCATTTGCGGCGGGCATCCTGATATGTCTCACAGGCCAGGGTAAAACCCTTGCCGGACACCTCGGAGGTATCGGAGACAATCATAAAGGCCTGCGGGTCATAGTGGTTTACAATGGCCTTGACACGGCTGACCTGCGTCAGGCGCACCACGATGAACAGGACTTCCTTATGCTCCCGCGCAAAGCCGCCCTTGCCCTCGAGATACGTTACGCCGCGATGGACGTTTTCCATGATTTCCTGACAGATTTGCTCCGCTGCCGGGGACACGATAAAGATGGACTTTTCGCGGTTAAGGCCTGCCGCCACGCGGTTGGTGAGCTCCGCCGTCACATAGATGGACACAAGCGTGTAAAGCGCTTCATCCATATTGAACATCCAGGCCGAGGCCATGACGATGACGAAGTTCATCACAAAGATGCAGGTGCCCATATCCAGCGAATAGAACTTCTTGGCTACGGCGCCCAGCACATCGAGGCCGCCGGTGTTGGCGTTAGCCCGAAAGATAATGCCAAAGCCAATACCGGCCATCACACCGCCGAAGATGGCGTTGAGCATACCATCCTGGGTGACATTCCAATCCACCATAAAGTGCGTGGCATCGAGAATAATCGAGAGCACCACCGTGCCCACAACAGTATCCCAGGCGTAAAGACGGCCAAAGACCCGATAGGCCAGATACAGAATCGGCAGGTTGTAGACGATATTCTGCATACCGACAGGCAAATCGGTCAGATAGTAGATAATCAGCGCAATACCGCTGATTCCCCCGGTCAGCAGATGAGCCGGGATAATAAAGAGATTGAAACCCAAACAGACAATCAGCGCGCCCAGGGTAATCTGCAGGTAGCGCTTGGCCTGCTTTGCAAATTCATTTCTCAACATACATTCATTCCTATAACTTATTTTCTTATATTACGGTAAAGAAATTCTGGGAGGACTGGTCGGCGATAACCTCCATCTGGTACTCCGCCAGTTCCTCGGTCAGACGCTGGCGCAGAACTTCAACCACCGGGAATTCCGTGGCAAAATGGCCCGCATCAATCACATGCATGCCCAGTTCCACAGCCGCCTGTGCTTCGTGATACTTCACATCCCCCGTCACATAGACATCAGCCCCCATAAAGGCGGCCTTCTGAATGAATTCCGCACCGCTGCCGCTGCAGAGCGCTACCTTGCGCACAGGACGGGCGCCGGCATGAACCAGCCGCACATGCCCGGCAGGCAGGGCCTCCCGCACCTGACGGGCAAAATCTTCCACCGCCATAGGCGCAGGCAGACTGCCCATGCGGCCCAGACTTTCCACCGTGCCATCTTCCTGCTGGTCAGTAATCACAAAGGTGGAGAGCTTACTCAGGCCAATGGCCTCTGCCAGTACATCATTGACACCGCCCACGGCAATGTCAAGGTTCGTATGGGCAGCGGCCACGGCAATATCATGCTTTAAGAGCTGCTGGAGTCTCGCCCCCAAGGGCAAATCCGTGCGGATTTTTTTGAGGCCTTTGAAAATCAGCGGATGATGGGCCACAATCATATTGGCTCCGGCCGCAATGGCCTGCTCCACCACATTATCGCTGACATCAAGACACACGAGAATCTTGCGAATATCCTGATTGAATGCGCCAACGAGCAACCCCGGATTATCCCAATCCTCAGCCAGCCGCTTGGGCGCAATGCGCTCGAGGGCATCCATAACCACCTGACATCTCACCATTTCAACCGTTCCTCCAATGCTCTCACCCGTCGTTTCACCCGGGCGAAGCGCTTATCGCCCTTGGCCCGTTCACTCTTTTCCATACCGCTGAGTATCCGCCGCTGCTGAAATAGCAGGGCCTCGATATGATGTCTTAAAAGTGGCGGCTTCTTCTGCCAAAGTTTTGGCCCTACCAGCAAATCCAAGCCCGACGGTTTCCTGCGGGAACCTTTTTCGGCTTTGATGATTTCATAGATGCGGCCATCATCAATGACCAGATTTTCGTCCACGATATGCCAGTCATGATCATAGAGCCATTCCCGCAGTTCCGGGGCACCATTCATCGGCTGGAGCACCAAGGTTTTTAGCTCTGCTGTAATTTCCGGACTGGCCTCCAAGATGTTGTTCATCAGGATGCCGCCCATGCCAGCAATGCAGACAGTGTCCACTTCACCAGGCTGCAGAACCTTCAGGCCATCACCTATGCGCACGGAAATCTGTTCTTCGCCGATGGCGTTTTCGTGGACGGTACGCTTCGCCGCTTCATAGGGACCGCGATTCAAGTCACCGGCTACCACAAAATCGGCTTTGCCCTGCTGCAAAAGGGCAACGGCCAAATAACCATGGTCAGTGCCGATATCTGCAGCCCGGCTGCCTTCCGGCACAAAGTCAGCCAACGCCTGTAATCTATCATCTAAATGCATAAGGATGCCTCCTTTTCATTGCAATAAGAAAAGGGTGCAACGCAAGTTACACCCTTGATATTCATGGTCTTAGTCCAGGAAATCCTTGAGCTTGCGGCTGCGGCTGGGGTGACGAAGTTTCCGCAGCGCCTTGGCCTCAATCTGGCGGATACGCTCACGGGTAACGCCAAAGTTCTGCCCCACTTCTTCCAACGTCCGTGCCCGGCCATCATCAAGGCCGAAACGCAGGCGCAGGACTTTTTCCTCACGCGGTGTCAAGGTATCGAGGACTTCTTCGAGCTGTTCCTTCAGAAGCATGAAGGAAGCGGCATCTGCCGGTGCCGGAGCATCCTGGTCTTCGATGAAGTCGCCCAGATGGGAATCTTCCTCTTCGCCGATTGGCGTTTCCAGAGATACCGGCTCCTGAGCGATTTTCATAATCTCGCGGACGCGTTCCACGCTGATATCCATCTCCTTGGCAATTTCCTCCGGAGACGGTTCACGTCCCAGCTGCTGCAGAAGCTGACGGGACACGCGAATCAGCTTGTTGATGGTTTCCACCATGTGCACCGGAATACGGATGGTGCGGGCCTGGTCCGCAATGGCGCGGGTGATGGCCTGACGAATCCACCAGGTAGCATAGGTACTGAACTTATAGCCCTTGGTGTAATCGAATTTTTCTACGGCCTTGATAAGGCCCAGATTGCCTTCCTGAATCAAATCCAGGAACAGCATGCCACGGCCCACATAACGCTTGGCAATGCTGACTACCAGTCGCAGATTGGCTTCCGCCAGACGCTTCTGAGCGATTTCGTCACCATCCTGCATGCGCTTGGCCAGCGCCACTTCTTCATCAGCCGTCAAAAGAGGCACACGGCCGATTTCCTTGAGGTACATGCGGACGGGGTCATCAATGCTGATACCTTCGGGAACGGAGAGGTCAATCTCCACTTCCTCCGTGTCCTTGTCGTCCACGTCAATATCGTCATCCCCTACGTCTGCCGTAGAGGAATCGTCTACGATTTCAATGCCCTGCTGGCTGAAGGTGTCATACATGCGGTCAATTTCATCAGGGGTCAGGTCTTCCTGCTGAAGAGCTTCCACGAGCTCTCCATATGTCAATGTACCACCGTTTTTATTTCCTTTGGACAAAAGATTTTCCACAATCTCCGAACTGTGGTTTTTACTTCCAGCCTCAGCCTGTGCGACTTTCCTCTTTTTCGCCTCAGCCATTCAGCATACCCCTTTCCTCGACCTCGATGTTCGATACAAATTCATTCAAACTGTAATTCTTCCATTTCACTTTTTATTTTTTGCGCCTGATTGAGTTCTGCCACATAGGCACTATCCCCGGCCCGGGCAAGGCTTTCCGCCCGCTGGGAATGTTCGATATAGCACCTGTTCAAATAGGCCTTGCGCAAAACCCGCAATGCGTTATCATACGCTTCGGTTTCACTGAGAACGCCCAGTTCCTCCACCATGGCCCGGGATAATTCCGCCACAGCTTCCTCACTGAGTTTGCTATTTATCTCAGCATCATTAATTTTCTGCCCTTGGGCCGCTATCTCCTGCAAGATAAGCAAAATTTCCCGCTGGGAATTGTCGCCAATACTTTCCAAAGGCACCATCGTGGCAAAATGCTGCAATATGCCGCTATCCTGCCAGGCCAGCCGGATAACGACCCGGCCTGCCCGCTGCAAGGCAGTATCGGTACGCCGCACAGCCTGCCGTATGGGTTCGCGCTGTGCGGGTCCACTGTCCTCCGGCAGGCTCTGATGACCAAACCGCCGCAACTCATCCCGTACAATACCCTCATCCAGAAGCAGGCTCTGAGCCAGCCGCTTGATGTACTCGCCCAACACCGCCGGTTCCCGAATCCCGGTAAGCACCGGCAGCATGGCGTGCAGGGCCTTAACCTTGCCCTCTAGCGTGGCATGGTCATAATTCTTCAGCACATACTGCAAACGGTATTCCACCAAAGGCAAAGCCTTCTTCACCAGCTGCTGAAAAGCTTCCGCGCCATGCTTGCGAATATACTCGTCCGGGTCCTTGCCATCGGGCACCACAATGACCCGCACCGCAGCGCCGGTGCCCTGCACAATCGACAGCGCCCGGATGGTGGCCTTCTGCCCAGCATCATCACTGTCATAACAGAAGTAGATAGCCGGAGCATAGCGCAGCAAGAGCTTGCAATGTTCTGCCGTAAAGGCTGTGCCCAAGGATGCCACGACATTTTTGACCCCCGCGCTGAACACGGAGATGGCATCCATATAGCCTTCCACCACAATGGCATAGCCTGCCTGCTTGATGGCCCGGTGCGCCCTGTCCAAACCGAACAGGATGCGCCGCTTATTAAAGAGCACGGTTTCGGGTGTATTCAGATACTTGGGCGTGCTGTCATCCAGCACCCGCCCGCCGAAGCCTACCACGCGGCCCCGCTCATCGGCAATGGGAATCATGACGCGGTTGCGGAACCGGTCGTATATTCCCCCGCCGTTTTGACGCTCAGCTGCCAGCCCCCCAGCCAGTAAAAATTCCTGCTTCACTCCACGCTTCAAAAAGGCGGTGGACAACTTATCCCAAGCCTGTGGGGCATAACCGAGCTTAAATTCTTCAATTGTCTCAGCCGAAATGGCCCGGCCTGCAAAATAAGCCTTCCCCGGCTCGCCCAGACGCGTCAGCGTCAGGCAGTTATGAAAGAAGTCCCTGGCCATCTCGTTAACCTTACGCAAGTCTGCAATTTCCCTGTCCCTGGCGATTTCCTGAGGCGTCTTCTGCCGTTGCGGCATAGGAATGCCCAGTTTTTCTGCCTGCAGCTTAATCGCTTCGAAATAGGAAATGTTTTCGATTAGGGATATAAACTTAAAGACATTTCCTCCGGCATGGCAGCCAAAACAATAGAAAAAGCCCTTATCAGGAACCACAGAAAAAGAAGGGGTTTTCTCGCCATGAAAGGGGCAGCAGCCCCAATACCTGTTTCCCTTGCGTTTCAAAGGAACATAGCTTTGCACAACTTGCAGGAGGTCGGACTGGGCAGTAACCTGCTCCACAAATTCATCCATATCCTCTCTGTGCATAAAAATCCCCTTACCTGCGTTGTTAATATAAAAGACACTTGTATACAATTCGCTACTTTTTTGCGATATCCTTCTTTTTTACAAAAATTTCTACATAAACTATAACATTTTTTGCATACAGTTCTTTTACATTATAGTATTCTACTCTGTTTGTCAATATCCTTTTTTATTTTTTTCTAAGGCACGGCCCATGGGAGGCATGAAAATTTCTTCAAACAGGGCCACTGCATAACTGTCGGTAAGCCCCGCCACATAGTCCGTGACAATCTTCTGCCGGCCCCAGCATGGCTCCCTGTTAATGAATTCCTGCGGCAACTGGTCAAAGTTCTCCAGGAAGTAATGGTAAAGCTCCCGCAGCACAAAGGAAGCCTGCTCACGCTCACGGGAAAGTTTGTCCGAGTGATAGATATGCGTGAACATAAATTCCCGGAAGACATCCATCGCCTGCTTTATCACCGCCGACTGCAAAATATCATCCGCGTCCTGGGACGTGACAATCATATCCGCGACCATGCTGGTAATCATCTGGGAGGTGTCATGACCGAGTTTGTCATAAACCTCCTGCGGCAAATCGCCGGGCTTTAGGAGGCCGGCCCGCAGACTGTCATCATAGTCGTGACAGAGATAGGCTATGCGGTCTGCCGTGCGCACAATGCGCCCTTCCAAGGTCTGGGGCAGATTTTTCCCCGTGTGGTTCACAATGCCGTCCTTGACCTCATAGGTCAGATTGAGGCCCTTCCCGCCGCGCTCCAAAAACTCCACCACACGCAGGCTCTGCTCATTGTGCGTGAAGTGCCCCGTAAGTTCGGCCATCACCGACTCACCGGCATGACCGAAGGGCGTATGGCCCACATCATGGCCCAGGGCAATGGCTTCCGTCAAATCCTCATTGAGCTGCAATCCCCGCGCAATGGTACGGGAAATCTGGGAAACTTCGAGGCTGTGCGTCATGCGGGTGCGGTAATGGTCACCGGCCACGATATAGACCTGGGTTTTATGTTTCAGGCGGCGAAAGGATTTGGAATGAAGAATCCTGTCCCGGTCACGCTGGAACTTCGTGCGGAAGGCGCACTCCTCCATGGGATATTTGCGTTTCGCTTCCCGGCTCTTAGCCGCGAAAGGCGAAAGGATTTGATACTCCTGTTCTTCAATTCTTTCTCTCACGTTCATCATCACGCCACCTCCATGTTCACATCTTATCTATAAGTATAACCCATTTAAGCAAATTTTGCCAAACAGACAATTTTGCGGTAAAATAAAAGCAAGCAATAAATAAAACAGGGAGTGATTTTATGAAATGTATACACATACCCTTGTTATTGATTGGTATGTTTTTCAGCCTGCTCACCCTCTGCTCTGCCAAAGACATAGAAGGCGGGCCCACCCTCAATGCCGACATGGCCAAAAGCAAATATCAACCTGTGGTCAGCGCTGACCACAGCCAGTATAACGAAGACAATGGACTCTACGAACTCACCGGCAATGTCCGCATTCAGTATGAAGGACGCGTGATTACCGCTGCTAATGCCAAAATCAACGCCACTACCCTGCAGGTCTGGGCAGATGGCGGCACCGCCATCCACGAAGGCGAACTGAACTTCACCGGGGATGCCCTGTATGCTGAACTGACCGAAAGCACCGCCTGGTTCTTCGGCACCCGCTGCGGCTGCGAACGCCCCGGTCTTGCTATCCACAGCGACAACATGCGCTACAACTGGCAGACCCACATCGTAGTCTTTGATGGCCATGTGCTCTGGGTGCAGAAAGGCAAGAGCAATACCTCCAGCCATTTGGAGTTCGACCTGAATAAAAACGACGTCGTAAGATAGTACGCACCATTTTGAGTTCGTTTACATCGCAACAGAAAAGCCCGCCCCGCTGATAATGTTTTCCCACAGCTTTTGACAAGCCTGTCTATGGCGAAGGGAAAATATTATCAGCGTGGCGGGCGTCTTAGCAGCACAATATAATCCAAAAAATTATTCGCAGCTCATATCCACAACTTCGCCCTTCTTCTCCTTGACCACTACCTCACGCTGGAATTCAAAGCATTCATCAGCGATATCCTTGTTGAGCCACAGGAGGCAGATAAGGTTCGGGATAGCCATCAGGCCGTTCATGGTGTCGGAGAAGTTCCAGACCACTTCGAGCGCCGTGGTAGCACCTACGAAAGTCACAAGGCCGAAGAGGATGCGATAAGCCATGATGACGGGGCGCTTCTTAATTAGGTATTCCAGCGCTTTTTCGCCGTAGTATTCCCAACCCAGAATGGTGGAGAAGGCAAAGAGGCTCAAAGAAATCGAAATAATCAGCTTGCCGTAATCACCAAACACCGTGCTGAACGCTGCAATGGTGAGCTCAGCTCCGGAGTACAGTTCGCCAGTAGCCGGATTGATGGTGCCTAACACGCCGGAGGAACAAATCACAAGTCCCGTCAGCATGCAGACAATCATCGTATCGAAGAAGGTGCCCGTCATATTCACATAACCCTGACGGGAAGCATGGTCGGTCCGGGCTGCTGCTGCCGCAATCGGAGCAGAACCCAAGCCTGCCTCGTTGGAGAACACGCCGCGGGCCACACCCCAGCGCATGGAGGTCAGCATGGACGCCACAATGGAGCCGCCTACACCACCGGCCACCGAATCAAAGGAAAAGGCCATGCGGAACATTTCTACAATACCGGCGGGCACAGCTGCGATATTGACCACAATCACGATGCCAGCCGTCACAAAATAGAAGGCCGCCATAGCGGGAACAACTACGCTGGACACCTTGCCAATACTGCGAATGCCCCGAATGAGAACAGCCAGTGCCAGGACCATAATCACAGCACCGGTGACATAGCTGGGCACGCCATAACTATGGGATAGCGCCGCCGCAATGGAATTGGCCTGCGTCATATTGCCAATGCCGAAGGAAGCCAGTGTCACGAACAGCGCAAAGAGAAACGCCAAGGCGCGGCCAGCAAACTTATTCTTGATGCCATACTTCATGGCATACATGGGGCCGCCGGACATTTCGCCCACGGAGTTGGTTTCCCGATACTTCACCGCCAGCACCGACTCGGCATATTTCGTGGACATGCCGAAGGCCGCGCTAATCCACATCCAGACCAGAGCACCAGGTCCACCCAGTACCATGGCCGTGGCCACACCGACGATATTACCGGTCCCCACCGTAGCCGACAAAGCTGTCATCAAAGACTGGAAGGGCGAAATATCCCCTTCGTGCTCATCACGATGACGGAAAATCATGCGAATGGCATAAACCAGATTGCGCCAGGGCAAAAAGTGCAGACGCACCGTCAGGAACACACCCGTTCCCACCAGCAGAGCCAGCATCACCGGCCCCCAGACAAAATTATTAATGTCCGCCATTAATGTTGCAAAATCCATAAATCCACATCCCTTTTAAGCATAAGAAAACTCTTCTGCTGTAAAGCACGCAGAAGAGCGTCTTTCGTTGACGTCTATGTGTAGTATTATAATCGACTCTTGTTAAGTTGTAAATAAACGCGGCAAAAAATTCCTTTCTACATAAATGTATACATTTAACAGGAAAAACTTTTTCGGATGACGAATATCCTAATTAAGAAAACGAGGAGATGCCTATGAAGAAAAATTTTAGCAATCTTTATTTATTCCTTCCAGCGGTCGCCCTCGCGGGTGGTATCGGTTATTACTGGCACACGACAGGCCTTGAGGACACGCTCGTGCTCAACGCAGCCGCGGCGGTTTTCATTGCCGCCCTGCCCTTGCCCTACATGCTGGGAAAAATTCTGCCCTATACCCGCGGTGCCCGGCAGGCGAAGAAACAGGACATCGAGCTTGCCAGCGACAGCCAGCTGCAGGAAATCGGCAACATTGATACCCTGATTCTGGCCCGCCATGGAGTTGTCACCGAAGGCCATCCCTATGTGGCCAATCTTTTTCCGGCAGGAGTCAGCCAAAACGCCCTGCTTTCTCTGGCCGCTTCGGCAGAAAAACAGGCCAGCCATCCTTTGGGCAAAGCCATCTACGAAACCGCCAGCCAACGCGGTCTGCAATTATTGGAGGCCAGCACCTTCACGGAAATTCCCGGCTGCGGTGTGGAAGCCATTGTAGGGCGCAACTCCCTGCGGGTGGGCAGCCTTGCCTGGCTCAAACGGGAAGGCATTGATATCAGCGCCGAGCTCATCACCAAAAATGACCAGCTGACCCAGCGGGGCCACAGCACCGTCTTCGTAGCCAACGGCAAATACTGTCGCGGCATCATCGCCATTGACGATGCCCTGTCCGAAGATACCTTAAAGGCCATCCGCAAATTGCAGCGGCAAAAAATCCAAACCGTGATGCTGACCCGCGAGAACAAACGCACGGCTGCCGCCATTGGCAAGGAAGCCGGTATGAGCGCGGCTCACGGCCAGCTGACCACCGAAGGCAAGCTGCGGGAAATTCAGCTGTTAAAGGCCAGAGGCACCGGTACAGCCATTGTGGACCGGGAAATGGTCGATGACTCTCTTTCTAGTGCCGTAGACGCTGTCATCGAGCTGGCTCCTGTGAAGAACGAAAAGGAGCCACAGCCTGACAATCCCGCACAGCCGCAAAATCCCCATGCCATCTTCCTAAAGAGCGGCCTTCTCTGGGATTTTGCCGCCCTGCAGGAAATTGGCCGCCAGACCATCGCCCGCATCAAGCTCAACACCGCGATTTCTCTGGTTACCTTCGCTCTAGTGCTTCCGCTCGCCGCCGGAGCCCTCTATCCCTTCGGCCTCCCCTTCCTCCCCGCCTGGGGCGCATTGGCAGGCCAAGGACTGGCCCTGATACTGGTGACCGTCAACTCCTTGCGCTGATTGACAAGTCAAATTTGACATGTCAACTCCCCTTGGAATCAACATATAACAGCTTTTAGAACTATTGCTAATGAAAACAGCCCGGTGGCTGATGATTACTTTCCGTAGCGTTTGACAAGCCTGTCTAAGCGAAGGAAAGCAATTATCAGCCACCGGGCGTCTTACTGCCACGATGTAAACTTATGCTTTAACGTATAATGTTTTCACCTGGATGTTGACTTCATGCACAATCATCCCCGTCATAAACTCCACTGCATCCCGCACATCCTTCTGTGCCTGAGCCAGCAAAGTGGGAATATGATTGCCATAGGTGAGCACAACCCCGCAGACGATTTTCAGCCCCAGGTCCTCATCACCCTGCATAAGGTGTTTCACCTGCAGGCCATCGACCTTGGTAATGGCCTCGATTTTCTTCAACGCTGCACCGACAATGGACTTGATGGCCATATCGTCAATGGACAGCTTGCCATAATAGCTGAATACTGGCCGCACAATGGATTTTTCGCCCAAACGGCGGCGCTTGGTAGATGACCGCTTGAACAAGGTCTGCAAGGGATCCACCAGATACCCCGAAAAATGCGGTTTGAGTTCAATGGTAGGCACAGGAATGATATGCTTGCCCTCTTTCAGGCGGTGAAACTGCGCCTGGGCCATTTCCTGTTTGGTTGCCACGTCCTCAATGTGAATGATTTTGGCAATCTGCGGCAGATGCAGAGCCTTGGCAATCTTAAACACCATGTTCTCCGAAGTGCCTAAAATTAAAATGCGGTGAGGCTTTGCCTCCTTGATGGCCGCCTGCACCTCTTCGGCATGTCCCGGCAGGACAAAAATTGCCCGCCGTACCGCCATGATTTTACTTTGTTCTTTCTTCGCGGAATGACCGCCCACTATCTTGCCGTCCTTAATCAGGATTCCATCATCGATAATGGCGTCCGCCTTATGCTTATGCGCCACAATCAGCGCGTGGTGACTTTTGCCGGTGCCGCTGGGCCCGACCAAAGCAATCACATCCATATATAGCTCTCCTGACTAACTATTAAACTTGCCTAAAGGACGATAAAAAGCCTCTGCCCACTTGTCCTCCATGGTGAATACGCCCACCTCCGAAGGATAGCGGGTCGGATAACCATGAAAATCGGAACCGCCTGCAGGCAGCAGGTTAAACTCTTTGGCCATCATGTAATAACGGGCCGTATCATCAGCATCATGACGGGGATAAAATACCTCTATCCCCTCAATGCCGCGCTGACAGATATCACGCACCAGCTCATCATCCCCTACCAGTTTGGGATGAGCCAGTACCGGCGTACCGCCGGCATCTTTGATGAGCGCAATGATTTCCTCCACTTCCAGATGGTAATGGGGCACATAAGCCGGCTTGCCTTTTTCGAGCACCGCCGCAAAGGCCTCCCGCACGGAAGGAAAGAAGCCCTTCCGCACCAAAATCCGGGCAATATGGGAACGGCTGATGGATTTGCTGGCCCCAGCCAAGGTGAGCACCTCCGCTTCGGTAATGGGATAGCCCAATTCCTGCAGCTTGCCCACCATATCGCTGAAGCGTGTCCAGCGTGCCTCCGTTACATCATTCAGCTTGTCAATCAAATCGGGATAATAAATATCCACATTATAGCCCAGAATATGAACTTCATGCACCGGATGATGGGCGCTGAATTCAATCCCCGGAATTAGATGTATCCCCCGCGTGGGGTATACTCCGTTCTCGTAGAGATAGCTCACCCCGTCCACCGTATCGTGGTCGGTGATGGCTATGTATTTGAGACCGGCAGCTTTTGCCGCTGCCACAAGCTCCTCCGGCGTAAGTTTTCCGTCTGAGAAGGTCGTGTGCATGTGCAAATCACTTGCCATTTATTGTCACTCCTATGCCGAATCAGCGACACTCAACGAGGTTCCACGATAAGCTTAATCGCCGTACGCTCTTCCCCCTCGATATTGATATCGGTAAAGGCCGGAATGCAGATGAGGTCAATGCCATGAGGAGCCACAAAACCGCGGGCAATGGCTACCGCCTTGACCGCCTGATTAAGGGCGCCGGCACCAATGGCCTGCATTTCTGCACTGGAATGCTCCCGGAGCACACCAGCCAATGCACCAGCTACTGAATTCGGATTCGATTTGGCAGATACTTTCAAGATTTCCATGACTTTACACGTCCTCTCTTGCAACAAAACTGCAACAATGTTCTACATTTTCCTATGACATATCTAACTGATACTAAATTAGTATTCTGCACATAAGGAAAAATTCCTGCCATGAGAAAAAATCTTTGAAAGTAATGCCTGTTATTATTCTTTTATCAGGATGCGCTCCACACCTACGGTGCGGTTCGTGCTGTCGTCAATGTCCACAATCAGCGCCGAGTACACCATGGGACCGCTTTCCTCCAAGTCAAAACGGCAGGGCATGGCCGTGGTAAACTTCTGCAGAATGATTTCCGTCTTGACGCCCAGAATGGAATTCCAGGGCCCGACCATGCCCAAGTCGGTGATGTAGGCCGTACCCTGCGGCAGTATGCGCTCATCTGCCGTCTGGATATGGGTATGAGTGCCTACTACGGCGTTAACCCGGCCATCCAGATACCAGCCCATGGCCATCTTTTCCGAAGTGGTCTCCGCATGGAAGTCCAAAAAGATAACATCACATTCCTTGTTGAGTTCCCGCAGGATTTCCTCAATCTTCTGGAACGGGCAGTCCAGTGCCGGCATAAAAGCCCGGCCCGAAAGATTTACCACGCCGATGTTTTTGGCCTTGAAGGGGTAGATGCAATAGCCCTTGCCCGGTGTTCCCTCGGGATAGTTGGCCGGACGAATCAGGAAAGGCTCCTGGTCGATAAACTCAAAGACATCCTTCTTGTCCCAGACATGATTGCCGGAGGTGATGATGTCTGCCCCGCCATGGTAAAGACCATCCAGAGACTTTCTCGTATAGCCCTTGCCTCCGGCAGAATTCTCTCCGTTGACAATGACCACGTCAATATTCTTTTCGGCCTTGAGCTGGGCCGTATATTTCTGAAACGCCTTGCGGCCGGGCTTGCCCACAACGTCCCCTGTCAGCATTACGCGCATAATTTACTCCTCTCAGCGGTTGTAGACCACAACCTTGTCCTTATCCCGCATACCAATCATCTTTTCGCGGATACGGCTGCTCTGAGCCATATCAAACATCTGGTCCAGCACATTGCTCTGCATGTTGGAAAAATCCGGCTCCAATGAATCCAATGTGTGTACATCAATCTGCAGGTCGTCACCGAATTTGTCGCAGAACAACTCTGCCAATAAGTCCAGCTCGCCCCGCAGCATGGTGGCCAGCTGGCGGCGCACATGCACCGTCATGCGGGAGCCGTTGACGTCGGCATCGATAGCCAGCCATACCGGGCCGCTGCCATGCAAATCGTGATAGGTCTGCACGCTCTTGTCCACCAGACTGGCAAATTCTTCCATTTCCTCATGGGCAATCTTCTTTTTCACCACAAAGTCCAGAGTTATCTCCGTATCCTGCGGCTCATAGGCCACGGCATAGAGTTCGGGATAACACACGAGCATCGAGGCCAGCAGCTGTACCCCGGTGTTCATTTCCTTGCGGCTCCCAGAATTTTTCCCACTAAGATTAAATCCTAACATAGTCTATTCCTCTCATGTACGAAGAGGGCGCAAGGCTCACGCCCTGCACCCTCCTAACATGCGCTTTCACATTATTTTGCATAATCGACGACGCGGGTCTCACGGATAATCGTGGCCTTAATCTGACCAGGATATTCGAGTTCGTCTTCGATTTTCTTGACAATGTTATGAGCCAAAGCTGCTGCTTCAGCATCGTCCACCTTGTCCGGTTTAACCATTACGCGGATTTCGCGGCCTGCCTGAATGGCAAAGCAACGTTCAACACCGTCGTAGGACTCGGCGATTTCCTCCAGGCTCTTAAGGCGCTTGAGGTAGGATTCCAGGCTTTCACGGCGGGCACCGGGACGGGCTGCCGATACTGCATCAGCGGCTGCGACAAGCACGGCTTCAACGCTGGTAGCTTCCACATCACCGTGATGGGCGGCAATGCAGTTGATGACGTCCTTGGACTCCCGGAACTTGCGGGCGATATCCGCACCAATGGTGGTGTGGCTGCCTTCCACTTCATGGTCAATGGACTTGCCGATGTCGTGGAGGAGACCGCCGCGCTTGGCAAGCGTAACATCACAGCCCAGTTCAGAAGCCATGACACCAGCCAGATGGGAAACCTCAATGGAATGATTCAGCACGTTCTGCCCATAGCTTGTACGGTAGCGCAGACGGCCCAGAAGCTTGATAAGCTCCGGATGGATACCGTGCACACCGGTATCAAAGGTTGCCTGTTCACCGGCTTCCTTGATGCGCATATCCACTTCCCGCTTGGCTTTTTCCACCATTTCTTCGATGCGGGCAGGATGGATACGGCCGTCCTGAATGAGCTTTTCGAGTGCGATACGGGCGGTTTCGCGGCGTACCGGGTCAAAGCCCGACAGGATAACGGCTTCCGGCGTATCATCGATGATGAGGTCAATGCCCGTCAGCGTTTCGAGCGTCCGGATATTGCGGCCCTCACGGCCGATGATGCGGCCTTTCATCTCGTCGTTGGGCAGGGCCACCACGGATACCGTGGTTTCTGCCACATGGTCAGCGGCGCAGCGCTGGATGGCCTGGCTCAGGATATCCCGGGCCTTCTTGTCGGACTCATCCTTAATCTGCTGCTCGTACTCTTTGATTTTCATGGCCTTTTCGTGCTTCAGTTCTTCCTCGGCTTCGGCCATGAGCATTACCCTTGCTTCTTCAGCAGTCAGGCTGGAAATGCGTTCCAATTCCGATTTCTGCTGTTCGTGCATCTCATCAATCGCCTGCTGGGTCTTGTCGATGCGGGCCTCCTTGCGGGAAAGGCTCTCTTCTTTCTTCTCCAGAGAATCCAGCTTGCGGTCAAGATTTTCTTCTTTCTGTACTACGCGGCGTTCCTGACGCTGAAGTTCGCTGCGACGCTCTTTCGTCTCGCGATCCAGTTCCTGACGCTGGCGATGGATTTCCTCCTTCGCTTCGAGCAGGGCTTCCTTCTTCTTCGTCTCGCCTTTTTCTTCCGCGTCCGCTACAATGCGTTTTGCTTCTTCTTCAGCGGAGCCAATCTGGGCTTCAGCCGTGCGCTTGCGCATGGTATAGCCTAAGCCGGCACCGATGATTGCTGCGATTATTACCGCTACTACTATTTCGATAACGATAATACTCACCCCCTTGTTACTTATTTGCGTTCATGCATGATTTATTTGTCTGGATAGTTCTTCAACTATACCCTACTATTTTAATGTTTTTCTCCATAAGTGTCAAGAAATCCTAGCCAAAACGACCTAAATGAAGTAGAATGAATAAGGTATTGATTTTTGGACTTATTTGGGGGTAATGATATGTTAAAATGCTCAGAGTGCCAGCGCGATTTGCCAGAAAAAGAGGCACTTGTGAATAAAAACGAAGAAGGGGAACAGCGGATTATCTGTCCCGAGTGCTTCCAGAAGCTCACCGGGGTGGATTACAAGACCTTCGCCTTCCGCAAGGAGAACGCCAAGCAGACCTTCTGGGCGGTGCTCTTCTGTCTGGCCGCTACGGTTTACACCTTTATGGAGAAAGGCGTAGAGTGGGGTATCGGCGGCATTGTGCTGACAGTGCTCGTGTACCTGTTCTCCAGCAAAGCTAAATAACTACGAATTACAGTTTACATCGTGGTGCTAAGACGCCCGGTGGCTGGTAATATACATCACCAGCCACCGGGCTTTCCTTTTCTCTTACACCATCACTTAATGATATCCTTGAATTCCTCCGCGCTCACCTGGAAGGTGTCCAGTATGGCTTTGCTGCTCATGGTGCCGCTTTCGTAGAGCTTCTTTAAGATAACCTTGCGGGCTTCCTCCATGCCTTTGATGTAACCTTCGTCATAGAGGGGCGGTTGGAGACCCTGTTCGGCGTTGCGGGTGTTGAGCCCTCCGAGCAGGGTATTTCTGATCTGCACATCGGGCTTTTTCCAGAGAGCCTCCCTGTCCACCATTCTCGTGGGCATAATCTTATTCTTGAGCTGGTAGTCCCCATCGGAAAGCATCTGCCATGTTTCATCGGCAGGCCAGGACTTTTTGAGGCAGCGCTCCACATTGAGCCGGTCGCTTTTCTGATAGAACTTTTTGGCGGCCTCCATGGTGCTGCCGCCGGCAATCTTGCGGCGAATCAGGCGCTCTTTCAAATCATGCGGCTCGGCGCTGACAAAGAGACTGTAGTCGGCAAAGGAGCGGACGTTCTGCCACCTGTCCTCCCCCAAGAGGAGCCAGTTGCCCTCCAAAATCACAATGGACCGCTTCACCGTCACCATTTCCTCCAATACATCATGGATGGTCCGGTCGTAAATCGGCCAGCGCACATTGTTCTTGCGCGCATCCGTCAGCTTGCCCATCAGTTTTTCCACGGCGAAAGTCTCCGGTGCGCCCTTTATGGCACTCAGCGGAATCACTTTTCCATCCCGCTCAATGCTATGGGATGCCAGATACGAATTGGGGTAATGAAAACCATCCAGCCCCAACGCCTGCACCGGCACAATCTCTTCATCGGTATTGGACAGCCGCTCAAGAAACAGCGCCAAAGTGGACTTGCCTACGCCCGGCGGCGCCGCCAGAAAAATAATCATCCGGCGGCCTAATTTTTTCTGCATCTTGCTCATGCGCCGCAAAAAGGGCAGAAACAACGTATCAATCGTTGCCTGATTATACTGTACTTTATGTGCCAGGCCGTTAATCATCAGCCTGCAGGTGCGCCAAACTTTATCATTCATCATCTTGCCTCCCTGCCTTTCTCTAAACAGCATAACAGTCTTTCCCTGACTGTGCAAGCTATGCCCTCACATCTTTATTATCGTTAAATTTCTATTAAAAATTAAGGAAGATTAACACAATGTTGATTTTTTTCGTTATAATAATGATGGATAAAAAATTTGACCGATGGAGGATTTTGACCATGCATAACAAAACTTTGAAACGCAAGATACTCACTGGACTCACAGCCCTCTGCCTTTCCCTGCCGCTGACCTATGTTCCCTCTGCAGCTCCGGCAGCAGAAGCCAGCACGGCCAGCATCATCGGTGCCGTAATCTCTGGGGCCGTTGCTCACAGCCAGCTGGACAGCACCATCCGCAAATACAACAATGACCCGCAGGGCCGTCAGCAGCTGTTTCAGCAGATGAAGGCACAGTACGGCGTCAATGAAGACCCTTATCTGAATGCGCAGCTCGACCGAATCATGCAGAATCTGACTGCCGGTATCGGCGCTGTTGACTCCTCGATTTACGATAAACCCTATAATTATTTCATCAACAATCAGGGCAGTTTCAATGCCTTCTGCACGCTGGGTCACAACCTCAGCGTCAACACGGGCCTATACAAGATGCTGACCAACGAAGATGAAATTGCTGTCGTACTGGGCCACGAAATGGGCCACGGCCAGAAGGACCATCCGGCCAAAGGTGCACGCCAGTCCTTGAACATGCAGATTCTTGGCGCAGCTACCGGTTCCCAACTCGGCGTCATCATGGCCAATGTCGTCAACAACCGCCATATCACCAAACCCATGGAACGCGAAGCCGACAAGCTGGCCTTTACCTACATCACCCATACCAATTACAATCCCGGTGCCTGTGCCGCCGTTTGGCAGCGCGTTATGGACAAGTCCAAGAGCCGTCCATCCGACTTCCAGCAGTTCATGTCCGACCATCCGGCCAACGATGACCGCCGCGATACTTACGCCAAACTGCTGAACCAGTACAGCGGCGGCCATGTCACCAACAAGGACGGCACCATCAAAATCAACACCAAGGACTTCTGCACCCCCGCAGCCCACGGTGACATGAGTGCCAAGGAACGTGCCTACTTTGTCATGGGCAATCTGGCTGCCGCTTACCATAACGGCCACAACAAAGCCAATGCTTATGCTGACGGCAACACGGTAATGCTGGGCCAGCAGCCCATCATCACCTGCAACAGCAGTGATGAAAGCGCCAGCGTTCTGGCCGACCGCCTCAATAAAATCAAATAATAAGGAGAGAAGTCTCCATGGCCTTCAAAAAATACCGCACCTCTATCCTGCTGGCCGTCACCTTTACGGTTCTCCTGTCCACATTCTGGTATATGCCGCAACTGGCTTTTATCATCTTTATTTCCCTGCTCCTGCAGCTGCTGCTCCTGCCGCTGACGAACAAGCTGGCCTGCAAAATCCCACGGGCGTTGGCGGCAGGCTTGGTCCTGTTGGGCTTCCTGAGCCTTGCCCTGCTGCTTATCGGATTGGTGTCCAAGAGTTTCATTCCGACATTCAGCCGTTTCGTCACAGATTTTCCGCAGCTTACGGAACAGATACAAAACATTCCCTGGCTGCGGGAATCTGACTTCCTGCAGGGGCAGCTCTCGGACATCTGGTCGGAAATGAAAAATGCCAGTACCGAAGTGCTCAAATCTTCGCTGACCCTGCTGCTGTCCTTCTTCAGCAAGGCCATTGATTTGGTGATTATCCTGTTTGTGACCTTCTACCTGCTGAAGGACGGCGAGCAAATTCAAAAATATCTCGCGAGCCTCTTCCCTGCCCGAGACTATGAACGGGTCATGCATCTTTTTGACAAAATCTTAAGCGCCCTGCGGACTTACATCTGCAGCCAGCTGGTCATCTGCTGCATCACCGCCGTGATTGTCTTTCTCTACTTCACGATTCGCCACCTGCCCTATGCTTCGGTCTTCGCCGTTGTATCCGGCATCTGCGAGTTCATCCCGGTGCTGGGGCCAACAGTGGCTTCCGCCTTCGGTACGCTGTTAACGGCCACCGTCAATCCCATGGTAGCCCTGCAGACCGCAGGCTTTTACCTCCTGCTCACGCAGGTCAATCATAACTTCGTCTATCCAACGCTTATCGGCAAATCCCTGAACCTGCATCCCATTGCCATCATCTTAGGCATTGTACTGGGTGGCGAGCTTCTTGGCGCTGCCGGCATGTTCCTCGCCGTCCCTTTTATTGTCATCTGCAAGCTGGTCATCGAGGATATCTATAAAGACCGGATATTGACCCGTGAAAAAGAACAGGCCTCCCGCTGGCTGGCCAAGAAAAGTGAACAGGCAAAATAAAAAGTTGACATGTCAGATTTTGACATGTCAACTTTTTTCTATCCATCCGCCCCTAGCACTATTCATTTTGTAAATAAGACTTCTATCATTTCAGTTTTAAATTCATCTATTTTTTCTTGGCTTGAATAATAATACCTCTCGAACTCATCCGGCCTAACTTTGCAAAAATGAATTTTAGCATCACAATACTCATCTAATGACACAATTAAAATAATACATATTTTTTCCAAGGGAAACTCTTTACGCAATCTCAGTCTAAGACAATCGGCCATCCGTCTGGCGACATACACTTTTTTCCCAAGATTTTTAGTCTTTATATATGCCTCCACATATATTTCATTTTCATATAATTCAAAACCCGTTTTGTTTTCATATTCCTGGATGATATATTCCCACTCAAGATTTTTCGTTTCTATTTCATGCAGTAAAATGCATCCGAAATCACTTTTAATTTTCAATTTCCAAAAAGATTTTTTTATCATCCTGGCTACATTCAACTCATCAATATACATCTTTCCTTTAATGTAATCGGCCATTTTTTTATTAATCCACACTTTATTTCCTCTTTCCGAATATTGCCCAGTTCGCTCTAATATCTTTGGTAGCATTTAATTTAATAAAAAGATACTTTCACCTGTACCTAGGATACGAGATGAAAGTATCTTTTTCAATAGGACTTCGGTCCTTTTTATATGAACTTATTTTGCCATGAGCTTAGCTACCTTATTGGCGAAGTCCACCGGATTTTCCGGCAGGATGCCTTCGATAAGGAGTGCCTGGGTGTAGAGCAGGTCGCAGTAATCCTTGAAGTCAGCGCTTTCCTTGCCGCCATCATGGAGGCTCTGCAGGCGCGTGAAGAGTTCATGGTGCGGGTTGATTTCGAGGATGCGTTTAGCCTTGAACATCGGATTGTTCATTTCAGCGAAGGTCTGTTCCATGGACAGGGACGGGCCAGCTTCGTCAGCTACGAGGCAGACAGCGCTGGATTTCAGACGGGCCGAAACTTTAACGTCAGCTACCTTTTCGCCCAAAGCTTCCTTGATGTCCTTCAAGAGGTCATCATTCTTCTTCTGAATGTCTTCCGTTTCCTTCTTGACTTCCTGGCTTTCGGCATCGTCAAGGTCGAGGTCGCCGCGGCTGATGGAATGGAAGCTCTTGCCCTCGTATTCACGCAGGGTTTCAATGCAGAATTCATCCACCGGGTCAAGCAGGTAAAGGACTTCGAGGCCCTTGTCGCGCAGGGTTTCCATCTGCGGCAGCTGTTCAATGGTTTCCTTATCCTTGGCCGTTGCATAGTAGATTTTCTTCTGGCTTTCCGGCATACGTTCCACGTATTCCTTCAGCGTAACCAGCTTGCCTTCTTTGGAGCTCATAAAGAGCAGCAGGTCTTTAAGCTTGTCAATGGTGTCGCTGCCGGCATACATGCTGTTGTAAACGCCAATCTTGAGAGATTTGCCGAATTCGTTCCAGAATTTTTCATAGTCCTCACGCTTGTTCTTAAGCTTGCGGGCCAGAGACTTGAGAATGTTCTTTTCCAGCGCCTTGCCGATAACCTTGAGTTCACGGCTCTGCTGCAAAAGTTCACGGGAGATATTGAGGGACAGGTCCGGAGAATCCACAAGGCCCTTCATAAAGCGCAGGTAATCCGGCAGCAGGTCCTTGCACTTGTCCATGATGAACACATGGCGGGAATAGAGCTGCAGCCCCGGTTCGTAGTCCGTATGATAGAGGTTGAACGGAGCGCGGGACGGAATGGCGAGCAGGGCCGTGTATTCCACAGAGCCTTCAGCCTTGGTATGGAATACTTCCATGGGCTTTTCCCATTCGTGGAACTGATTCTTGAAGAACTCGTCGTATTCTTCCTCTTTGATATCGGACTTATTCTTCGTCCAGAGCGGCTGCATGGAGTTCAGCGTACGGCATTCGATGGTCTTAACCTTCTCAGCGCCTTCGATTTCCTTGCCCTCATCATCTTTCGGCGTTTCTTCATGCTCGAAGTTCATCTTGATGGGGTAGCGCACATAGTCGCTGTACTTCTTGACCAGACGTTCGAGCGTGTAGTTTTCCGTGAAGTCATTTTCGGCATCATCACCGAAGAATTCCTTGCCCAGGGTAATCGTGATGCTCGTGCCGCGCTTGTCACGGTCGCATTCTTCAATGCTGTAGGAACCGTCACCCGTGGATTCCCAACGAGTGCCTTCTTTTTCGCCGGCCTTGCGGGTTTCGATAACCACCTTTTCTGCTACCATGAAGGCAGAGTAGAAACCTACACCGAACTGACCGATAAGTTCCTTGTCAGTATTGCCCTCAGCGCCTTCGCTAGCTTCTTTAGCCTTCTTGAGTTGTTCCATGAATGCCTTGGTGCCAGATTTAGCGATGGTACCGATATTTTCAATCACTTCCTGACGGCTCATGCCGATACCATTATCGCGAATGGTCAAGGTATGGTTTTCCTTATCCGGTTCGAGGAAAATTTCGTAGCTGTCGTCCCCTTCAAGGATGTCGCGATTCGTCAGGCTGGCAAAATGCACTTTGTCAATCGCATCGGATGCGTTGGAGATAAGCTCCCGCAGGAAAATCTCGTGATTCGTGTAAATGGAATGAATCATGAGGTCTAACAGTTGTTTGGTTTCCGCTTGAAATTCATGGGTTTCTTTAGCCATGTGTTTACGCCTCTCTTTATATAAAATATTGAATTACCTAAGGTTTAGCACTCTTTTACTCGGAGTGCTAACGTACATGGCTTAGTATACGCTAAAAACGGCAAAAAGTCAAATTTGTCATTTCGCACATAAAAAGCCAGGGAGCAGCTTTGACTTGTCAAAATTGACCAGTCAGCCGCCTCCTGGCGTCAATCAGCCTTCCTTCTGCAGGGCCGCCAATTTGGCGGCCTGCTTGGCTAGAAACTTTTTCTTCAATTCCAGTTTGCGCTCCATGCGGGTTACCAAATCCCGGGCGTCTGCCAAATCCTGTTCATCGGGATGGCTGGCGGCCTGCTGCCAGCGTTTCTGACTTTCAGCACCACCATGCGGATCATCCGCCCCGGCATGTTTGCGCTTTTCCAGCAAGGCCGGATTGATTTTTCCCTGACAGCCGAAAGTGCCGAGAATCTCACAGCCCGGCCCGAGGTTATACCCGGCCCGAGCAAAAGAGGTAATGGCATGTTCACTGGTTGGTTCCGCACCGTGGGTCTGGAAGAAGACCACTTTGCTGTCCTGAACCTTGGCCAGATACTTCAACGTCAAAGGGTCCGGCTGCCCCAGCCGCAGCCAGTAACCAATGGCCACGATATCGTAGGCTGACAAGTCAACAGGAGCATCCTGCACCCGAAAGATATCCGCTTCCTCTGCCGCTCCGGCAATAGCCTCCGCCACCATCTTCGTATTGCCTGTCACCGAGGAATAAATCACTGCCCATTTACTCATAAATACCGCCTCCAAAAATTTATTCCCGCTTATTGTAACAGAATTCTACGGGCTCAGCTGTAATCATTGTTACAAGAATAAGTCGTGAAAATGCAGTTTGTTAGTGCGTAGTAAAGGTATCTTGTTCATACGTAGTTTGGGGCCGGACGGGGGAGTAATTTTTCTGTTTTCCGCTAAACGACCCCTTCATAAAGTGGAGCTGTCCAGTTACTCGCGCCGGGCAGGCCAACGGCGCTCCTTTCAGCGTATTTGCTTAGCAAGGAACTACATGGGGCCGGCCTTCACTTCGTTCAGGCAATCGCTCCCTACAGAAAAATCACTCCCCCGTCCGACCCAAGCTACGGCCTATACTATTGCCACGAACTCTTTGCTCCCGTTACAAAAACATCGATGTACTTGCTGCTTGTCACCGCGAAAATATCGTCTTATACGAACATCGCTTAGGGTGGAGGTGGTGATGCTTTTCGCCGTGGAACGACTGTCCGAACGCAGTGAGGACTGGCCCACAAACGGCAGAGACTAAATACTGCGCTGAACACACGCGCCGCCGGTCTTGCCCGGCGCAGGTAACTAAAAAGTCCATACATTTACTTGTGGGTCATTCAGTGCAACGGCGAAAAGTATTACCACCTCCGCCCCCACTGAGCTGTAACAAAAAATTTCAGCACGAACTGACAATATACGAAGGGCTTTCCCTCTTTGTTTTCTTAAGAATGAACCGGCATCATTTTTTCCACCAATCGCTTGACGGGCAATACTTTCAAAATCAGACAGCAGATGGCAAATTCCGTCAGCAGGAAGGAACCGTTTAAGGTCAGGGAGTACCACACGGGACTCATGCCCTCGGGCGCATAACTGCCGAAGAACACCACACCGGAAATGAAATGGCACAGGAACCGCCCGCCGAAGGCCAGCGCCGTTCCCCCATACAGATGATTGCGGCAAAGCCCTGCCAGCCCCATGGCCATAAAGGGCAGGGGATAATCAAAAAGCACCTGCACCGGATGGAGGATAAAGGGGTCCTGTATGATGTTAATCATGCCATAGACAAAACCTGCCAACACCCCCGTGCCCACACCAAAGCGATAGGCAATCAGAATCAACGGTAGCATTGCGCCCGCCGTCACACTCCCTCCCTGCGGGAGATGAAAGATATGCAGCTGGTGCAGAACCACCGCCAGCGCTAGCAGCAGCGCCGAAGTAACCATCGTGTGCGTGTCAAAGGACTCATGACGGACACGCATAAGACCAATGGCCAGTATTAATACGCCCAGCAATGCTAAGAGCACCACTGGCTGTGCAACAATTTCCAACAAAACTTTTCCCTGCCTTCCCCAATCATATATAAGAAACAGCTGCGTCCCATCCAGGACAAGCTGCCCCATCAATATCAATATAATACATACATTTATGATTATAAACCACTCACCGTTATTTTTCTACCGCAATCTCAACAAAACCTTTGACCAAAGGCATCTTGCTCCTGGCGGGCAAACATGCTATAATTGCTCATCACTAAAATATCATCAAGGAAAGGCAATCACGATGAACAATAACCAGACCTGGTGGCAGCGTTTATTTTTAGGACTCGGAATCCTGGCTGCCAGTACAGCAACCCTGTCGGGCAGCGAAGCCTCTGCTCCCGCCCGCTATGACACCGCCATGGTAGGGCTTCTGGGGGAACTCCACGACTACGCGCACAGACACAATCCCCGGTTCCAGCTGCTGGCCAATGGCGGCTCCTCCTTATATCTGCCCATCGATGGCAATACGCCTGCCAATGTCGGCAAGATGCTGCAGGTTGTGGATGGACAGTTGGCAGAATCCGTCCATTATGGCTTTGACATGAAAGATGGCGAGAAGACGCCTCCCGAGGAAAAAGAATTTTTCCTGCAAACCTTGGATGCCGCCAAAGCAGGCGGCCTGCCCATATTCGTGCTGGACTATGTAAAAGACGCTCGTCAGGCGGCAGATGCTGCGCAGCAATGCCTAACCAAGGGCTACATTCCGCTGGCCACCCCCTATCGGGATTTAGACCAACTGCCCCCGTACCCATCTACCAACATAAATACGGCAGATGTTACCCGGCTGCAGGATGTCAAAAATTATTTGATTCTCCTCAATCCCGGTAAATTTTCTTCCCGCGAAGAATACCTTGCCCAGCTGCAAGCGACCAACTACGATATGCTGATTATTGACCTCTACGCCGGCGATACTCTGCTGACCGCTGGCGAGGTGGAAAAACTGAAGCACAAAGCCCAAGGCGGGCGCCGCCTGGTGCTGGCCTATATGAGCGTCGGCGAAGCGGAAACCTATCGTCACTACTGGCAGTCGGAATGGAAAAAGAAACGGCCCCAGTGGCTGGATGCCCCCAACGATGACTGGCAGGACAACTACCGCGTAAAATTTTGGATGCCGGAGTGGAAACACCTGCTCTATGGCAATTCTAACGCCTATCTGGATGAAATTTTGGCCGCCGGCTTTGACGGCGCTTTTCTCGATGTCATTGATGTCTACCAGTATTTCCAAAATGAAAACGAATAAAAATAATCCCCTTGGGACTTCTGCCGCCAAGGGGATTATTTTTACAGTCACTTAAAAGGATTGATTCCACATCAGGCTCATCTTCCAACCCTGGTATGAATCTGTCGCACTGCCTTGGATATAATAGCGTTCGACTTTGGCCCGCAGTTCCGAGGTATCATCGATACGATACGCATAGCCAAGCGTCAGCGCATACAAATGACGATTTCCCCGCCAGGTATTCGTGCGCCAATTATAGCTTTGTCCGTAGCTTCCGCCACCGTTAAGGAGTACATAGCCCCGCTGCTTTTTATCAAACTGATGGGTTAACCCCCAACCGCCATAATAGCGATAGATGTCCTCGACATCACCCGCCTGATAATTTCCCCAAAGGTAATACTGCCAGGAATTGCGCTCGTCGATATCCTGACTGCCGTAAAGCTGCAAAGTCCAATCCTCACCATCTTCAAAACGCCCGCTGCTATATCGGTTGCGATAATAAGCGCTGACGGCATTCACATGGATAAGTTTCGCCGAAAACTGCTGCTGCTCGCCGATATGACGGTATTCGATTTCCTGCTGGAACTTATTGCGGGGAGATATTTCCATGGCAACATCCGAGTCATAAATTCCTGCATCTGTATCTTCATATTCTATCCGATAACTGTAATCCCGTCTAATCGTGTAGCTCAACCTGCCTGTCAGGCTGTCTCTTTCCGTAATTCTATGAGTTGCCTCAATTTCCGGCGTAAACTGCCAGCCTTCACTGAAGGAGCTGAAGGCCGCCAAATTATCCGCCATCATGGCATTTTGATGCGCATTTTGCTCCCCTGTCGGCGCGTTGACGGTCAGCTTATAATGCACATCATTGATTTTATGGTCATTTTTATAGGTCATTCCCAGCTGCGTATCCGTCCAGCCACTGACGCGGCCATGCGGAAGGCCAGTATCGGAAACCAGCCAGCCAGTAGACAGGGAAACATCCCATTTTTTCTCCGTCGCATAAAATTCAACAGGCTGATACAGCTGGTATCCACGGGGCAAACCGGCCCCGTGCCAGGTATAATATTCAAAGCCGGTGCTAAGCCCCTTGCCTTCCCCAAAGTGTGCCAAATCATAATCGGCTTTTGTCTTCCAGTTTTGGGTTTCTGTTAAATTATTTTCCGCAGTTGCAACACCGCGTATGGCTTCCTCATGCCAGTTTTCAGCCTCCGTTACATCATTGGTACTTTCCTTCACATCAATTTCTGCTTCGGCCTGTTCTGCCGTTAAATCCCGCACCAGTTCCCGGGCATCCTGTTCGGCATCTTCGGCAGCCATACGGGCATCCTGCAGGTCATCGAGCTGGCTGTTCAGTGCATCCAGCAGGGCCTCGGCATCATCCACCTCCGCATCCAGAGATTCCAGCTGCTTTTCATAGGCCTCCCATTGAGCTTCTTCCGCCTGCCGCTCCGGCGCAGCTGCCTGTGCCCCATTCACCATGGCCATAACATCGTTCAGCCGGTTTTGTGCATAGCCCACGCTTTCCCAAGCCTGACGGATACGTTCTTCTAATCCATCGCTTTCCGTCCGCAGATGCCCCAGTTCCCTACCGAGTCGTTCATAGGCTGCCTGTGTGCTGTTGCGGCGGGCCTGCACTTCTGCCACGGCCCCCTCCTGTGCCCATACCTGCGGGGCAAAATCTGCCACCGCCTGTTGGGCGGCAATGGCCTCCCGGGTGCGCTGGGCACTTTCCAGCTGGGCATTTGCCAATTCCTGGGCCACACGCTGCAGATTCAGACTGGCCTTCTCCAAATTCTGCTGTGCTTCCAGAAGGGCACGGGCCGCATTTTCCTTGTCTTCTTTTGCCTGCTGCAAATCGGCTTTGGCCTCCAGCAAAGCCTGGGCAGCTTCTGCAGCATTCTGCTGTGCCTCCTTAAAATCCCGTATTCTGTCCCTGTCATTGCGCAGGGATTCAAAAGCCGCCGGAACTTCATTCATGGCATTGCTGATACCTGCCGCTTCCCCGGCCATGGGCGGCAATAAAGCCAACGCGCTGATGGAAGCTGCTTTCGCGGTCTGGCGCAGGACCGCCTCCTCCCGCATCTTCCGCTTACGGCTGCGAGTCATGCGCATTTGCTGCAGAACAAATCTTTTGAGGCGGGGTTCTTCCCCCACTTGCGCCTTAGCCAATCTTTTACGGCGCTTGCGGCTCATGCGAAAGGCCACTGCGCCCCACCGCTTCCGGCCCTCCTCTTCCATCTGAGCAGCTTCTGCCAGCCGCTGTCTTGCCCTACGGCTTGTTCTCATGGTTATCGCTCCTTGCCGTTTCCAGATTTACATACTTATCCCCATAAAGCCACAGGGTGAACCGCGTCAGAATCCCGCTGGTGGAACGGTAAAACACCGGCTGGGAACAGAACACCAGATAATTAATCCGCTGTGCAAAATGATTCAGCTTGACAAAGGCCCAGATAAATGACAGCGCCGCCGCCAAAAAGAAAGTGAAACCGTAACTGTAGCTGCCACCATAGTAGAGCCCCCAAAGCCCCAGCAGCAGATTGGACAGGAAAAACACCGCTGACAGACTCAGGACACTTTTTTGATAATCGAAGTAAACCAGCAGAATATACACCAGCTGCAGCAATCCGGTAAAGAAGGCCCCAAAGAGCAGTACATTATACATATTCACCTGATTGTAGGTAATGCCCGACCAGCTCAGAAGATAGTTGCCCACTGCCAGCGCCACCAGCGTAAACACCAACTGGAACTCCGTAATATGCCGCAGCTCAAACCATAGCGTATGCAGCAAATCCTTGCGGGCATCATCAATCTCCCGAAAGTTGCCCTTCTGGGTAATATAAGCAAAATAATGCGCATAGCGCTCATAAAAATTCGTCTCCACCGTCACCACAAACATGGTCATGAGCGGCAAAATGGACAGGAAGGCGTAAAAGGTCACCACATCATAGATAGGAGAGTACAGATACGTACCACCTACCAGCACACCCCAATCCCCCTGCCAGATGATGATATTGGGCAAAAAAAGTCCCAGCATATAACAGGTTGCCGTAAGAAAGAGCCGCCAATGACGTTCAAAATACGGCAGAAAGGCAAAATTCTGCCCACCTTTGTGCAGGCCAAAGTAACTGGTAATGTGCAGCAAAAAGAGCAGATTAATAAGCCCCATGCCTATATCCATGGCAAGCAGCCCGGACTGTTCCGGCTGCAGGCTGGTCTGGGTCAAAAATATCCAGACCAGAAAAACACTCACGAGCACACCGGCCAAATAGCTGATGAGCAGGCGGGAATAACGCTTCACTGCCGACAGATAAACGCTTTCCGTCCAGGCCAGCAATAGTTCCGCAAAAAAGAGATACCCCAGCCACTTAGTCAGAAGCGGCAACGGCTTATCCCAGAAGAAAATCCCCGCAGCCACAGCTCCCAGCACCGTGATGATAGCCCCCATGCCAAAGAGGGACGCCGTCACATTTTCAAAGCGGCCCAAGGACAGGGAATCGGCCAGATAACGGGTCAGGACCATGATAAAGCCGGCCGATAGAATCTGGGAAAACACAAAGGCGTATACCACCGAAGCCACAAAAACCTGACTAGCTTCCCCCTCAATGCCATAATAGGCAAAGAGGCTTTGCACGGCCAAGACCATACTGGTCATCAGGGCAAAGGGGCCGGCCGTGATGATGGCCGAATAGGAATATGCTTTTATATGGCCTGCCGCCGTGCGGGCCGTAAACAATTTCTTTAACTCAAAACCTACGCCTGCCACTTTCCCTTATGCCTCCTGCACATACATCTGATAAATCTCCCGGTACCGTTCGATGAACAGCTCATAGGTATAGCCGCGCCGGGTGCGCTCATAACCAATGTTGCCCATTTGCCGCCGTAGCTTAAAATCCTTACCCAGGCGAATCATTTCCCGGGCCATGGCTTCAAAATCCATCGGGGCCACTACAGCGCCTGCCGTGCCCAGGTCATCCTGGCTATCTCCATAGATAAGTTCCCGGCAGCAGCCCACATCCGTAGCCACAAAGGGACGATGCGCCGCAAAGCCCTCCAAAATCGCTAGGGGCTGCCCCTCACTGATGCTGGACAACATTAAGAAATCCATTTTAGGCAGATACTCTGCCACATTGACGGACCCCGCAAACTCCACATGGTTTATGCCCAACATGGAAACCGTCTGCTGACACAAGTCGTAGTATTCCTTGTCCTCCCCATAGCCCCCCATAATCACCAGACGGGCATCAGGAAATTCTTCCTGAAACAGGAAAAAAGCCCGGAGCAAGGTCACAATATCTTTAATCGGCACGACCCGCACCACCGCACCGATGGTTAACGGGCCCTCATGGGGCTGCAACTCCCCGATTCCGGCGAAGCGCTCCATATGCACACCATTGGGCACAATGCCAATCTTATGAGGGGCACAGCCCAAATCCTGCTCAATTTCGGCATTGTGTTCAAAAAGGGTATACACCCTGTCCGCCGTCTTATACGACAGCTTTGCCAAATTATAAAAATACTGAATCCAGACAGACTTAAAATCCCCCTGTGCCCAGTCACTTTTGATGATTTCCACTTCCCTCTCCCGGGAGTAGATGCCATGCTCCGTGATGATAAAAGGTTTATGGTAAATTTCAGCCGCCATGGCGCCAATCACACCGCAGTACCCTGTAGCCACACTATGATAGACATCTGCTTTCGGCAGGTCCTGCTGCAACAGATAGAGCAGGGGCAGCAGCATGGAGCGAATGGTCCAGAAAAAATCCGTAAAGGGCAGATAACTGTATTTTTCCATATAGACCCGCTGAATGATGTCAAAGAAATCACTGGACATAAATATATCCAGTGAGCTGGCAAAGCGGCGGCGCTCACGGAAAATCGAAGCCAGCTTATGGATATCGAGCGGTCTGCCACCCATAACCAAATCATAGATGGCCTCCCGTTCTTCTGCCGTCAGGATATTCTCCAGCATATCCTGCGAACGCTGGTTTAAAATCTCATCGAGAAATTCTTCCTGTATTCCCTTTAAGTTGGGCGGGAACTTATACTTGAAAGCACCCCTATCCTTGGATTCAGCCCCGATGGAATAGATAAAGAATTCATGCTGGGGAAGCCCCTGAATGAGCATCTGGCACCAGGAGGACACGCCCCCCACCACATAGGGATAGGAACCTTCCGTCAACAGACAGATTCTCATTTGGCTTTCTCCTTCCATTTGATGATGGTTTCCGGTTTTTCCGTTTCAATCATATAGGCATCATCACCGATTTTACGCGCACTGCCCCCGGTAACTTCTGCAATCTCTTTTGAAGAACGCAGCACAAACCGCAGGGGATAATGATAATTCCAACAGTTCAGTATCAGCTTATCCTGTTCCCGTGTCACCCGGTAATCCATGTCCAAATAATCGGCAAAATAAGCCACGCATTCAGAATCCGTTACAGGGCGCAACCAGCCGAAGCGGTCATTTATCTCCGCCAGGAAGTTATGGAAGCCCTGCACCATCATCGCCCAAGTCAAATCCTTGCTTTCCTCGTAGAATAGTTCATCGGGATGAACGAAATGCGAAAAAACGCCAATGTAATTAATCACGCTGATATTTTCCCACATATTCTGCCTGTCTGGCGCATAGCCGGAGGTAAAGCGGGGAATCTCATAGGTTCCATCCGCATTGCGCCCAAAGTCCTGATAATACCCCCGCTCCGAATAAAGGCCATCAAAGAGAGACGAATACACTTTAAGCTCAGGAAATACTTCCTTTACTGCTTCGTGGCCCTCTGGGCTTAAAATATCAGACGGCGGCACATAGGACTGAAAATCGTAGTCCGGATAGGCGCTCTTGATATAACGGCGCAATTCCTGCAGGCTTTCCACCATATCTTCCTTGCTTTCCCAAGGCACATAGTCCAGTTCATCCTGATTATATCCTGCAGGCGCCAGCGACTGGTGATTGTAACCATGTAAGCCCAATTCGCCCCCCATGTCGAGAAGTTCCCGGCCATAGACGATTAAATTATCCCGGGCCTGTCTTCCCTGCGTCGGCACAAAGGGCCCCTTTACCTGGTCCCCATAGGACTCAATAATCAGCCCAGTATACTTCAAGGAATACTTATCTGCACACTCCCGCATAAAGGGCCACCAGATATGACGAAAAAAATCAGCCGTATCTACATGCAGTTCGTCGTATATCTTATCAAAGTTGCCCTCCGGCACTGGCGCAGGAAAATCGTCGATAAAAAACAGCTTGGTGCCCACTACGGGATAAATGCTATCTTCACCGCAATGAGCCAGCATTGCCGTCAACACGCCAATATTGGTCTTATCATCCCGCACAGCGCCATTGTAGAACAGGCATTTTCCCTGACCATAAGCATGTTCCCATAATAGGGGACTGCCATCCAAGGCAGCTATATGCACCACATCATCATCCTGCAATGTTACCGCCAGGGTATCCGTATGGTACTGCGTCCCCTCACCAAAAGAAAAGCCCTTACCCGCAAAGAGAAAATCCGTATTCAACTGAATGCCCAGAACACTCTTTTGCCCACCGGCCACCGTAAAGCCTGCCATTTCCTGGCAGATATCCGGCACGCCCACGCCAGCCTCCACTTCCGGATACATCATAAAGGCCACCGTGCCGCCTTGAGCCGCATAGTCTGCCAGCTTAGGCAGAACGACGGTTTTATTCCAGTTGCTGGCAGCCAATAATACGCCGCGATAGGAAGCATCCACCGCCGTATCCTCGTAGATGGAGCAAGAAACCGCTTCTTTCTTCTGCTGCTCCAGGAGCCAGGCCAGGCGGTGATTGGCAAAGACGCTGGGCACATCCCGCGGGTCATAGAGGATAAGGTACTTCTCTTTCTCTCCTTGCGTATGCGTACCCTGAAGGATATTTTTCGGCACGAAATTCAGATTGCGGAAATAATCCAGTTTCAAAAAACCATCCATTCTGCTGAACTGAAAGAAGCAGCCCAACAGGATAACCAGGACAATAACGCCTGCAATACCGCGCTTATCCATGGATTGCCTCCTCCTGTCTGTGTCCATCTTTGTCCCAATAGCGTATAGCCCGCAAGGCTTCCTGCGACAACTCTATCGGGCAGGCCTTCATTTCCCGGATTTTCTGCTGTAATTGTCGGGGCTTACGCCAGCTCTGATAGAGCCGGATATACATCATATAGCTTTCCTCATTCTCTGGAAAACGTTCCTTCAATTCCGCACAAACTAGCTCTGCCTCCACATAATTTTTCGTGGCCAAAAGATGGTCTATTTCTTCAATATAATATTCCATCTTATCCGGGCAGGCTTTTTTCAGGTAATCCAATAAACCGATATAATCTCCCTGCTTCTTGGCATAGGTTACATGGTCGATAAATTTCTCCTGTGCCAGATAGCTCTTTAGCAGCTGGGCGTATTCCTCCAGCCGGGGCACATTCTCTTGTCCTTCACTACTTACAATCATGGATTCGCGGGAAAACAGTTCATTTTCCAGTTTTTCCATGCGGGCCGTCAGCAGTGCCACCGCATAATAGGCAATTTCCCTGTCCCGGTCATGCATGGCCATTTGCAAAATGCTTTCATTATCCACCACTGCCTGTTTAATGGCTCCGGTAAAAAACTGGCGTTTCTTCTGAACATCTTCCACCAGAAAGGCATCGTTCAAAGGAATGATATCCGCATTCAAGCTGGTGCCCTGAAAGAACGCCTCGCCCTCTTGCTCTGCTTCAGGATGGTGGCCTCCATTCAACGCCAGCAGCAGGCAGCAAAGACGATAGCTCACCATCAGCAGCACACCAAAGAAGGGAATGGCCAAGGCGATTACCGTTTCCGTCACCACCTGCAAGCGGGGCTTGCGCCATGAGTTCCCGAGAAAATAAATCAGGGTCACAGCCAGATGCAGCAATAAAATTGCATAAAAGTCCATCAGCCCACCGCCTCACAAACCGTTGTTGCCACGCCAGCTCCCTGCAAGCGCTCCTGCACCATGGCTGTAATCTTCTTATCCGCATCCGGCAGCAGGATGTAGACACCATCGCCGCCTACCCCTACAAAATCCTCGTTACGGATAACATGCCCCAGGCGTCTGTCAAGCCCTTCGTAATTCAAATCATCCATAACCACCTTCAACACGGCCACAGTCAAATCCTCCTGCAGCGTACGCCGGTTTTGCAGTTCCTGAATGATTTTCCGGAACTCTTCCGCCTGCAAGATACGGGTTCCTGCCACAAAGCGCTTCTCCTGCACCTCCTGCTCATAGCGGTAAGCTCTGGCCATAGATGCCGAAATCAGGCGCGTGGTAATGGATAGCAGATTCTGCTGGTAAAGGCTCCACTGCTCGAAGCCCAGACCAAAAATGGTAATAACGGCAATGACCTTATCCTGATATACGATAGGCGCGGCCAAATCCGGTGTATCCTTGAGCAAATCCTTATTCACAAAAATCGTCTGTTCCTGCAACAATACCTGCAGATAGGAATAGTCCTCCACGCGCAGAGAACGGGGCTGACGCGCGGCCAGCTTGCCCATGCGCACCTTTTGCCGCAAAAAGTGGCCGTCTTTTCCCACCACATAGATGGCAATATCGTCCACATTGAGGATTTGCGCGGTTACCGCCGTTGCCTGCGTGAAGATATTTTCCTGCTCCACACTGTCGAGCTGCTTGATAATACGGTACAATCGTCCGATACTGTCATCGGTATTGACAATCTGCCGATAGAGCTTATCCTTTACCGCCAGATTATCCTCATAGAGCTCCTTCATAAAGGACTGGCGCTCTTGGCTCTGGCGCTTCTGCCACTCCACAGCCTCTCGCTCAAAACGCCGGGCATCGGCAAAGTATCCGGTCAGGGCCGCCGTAAAGAGATAGGCCGTCAGATGCAGGATATTTTCCGGTACATAGGTAAGGGAAATAAGCTCCCCGCCACGAGCCAGGGAGCCCATAATAAAGATAAACGCCGCCGCCACCATGGCGATAAAGGACTGTCTCTTGCCGTAGAGCAGTCCCATGGAGCCGATATAGACAAAATTCAAATCCAGCTGCGTCTGGGGATTTACCGTGGTCCCCTGCTGCCAATAAGCAATACCTGCCATCATGATTGCCCCCACGGCATTTTCCACATAGGGAATGATTTCCCTGCCCAAGACCCGCCATTTAATCCGCTGCTTCCGGGCCTGGGCCTCCAGCTGGTCAGCTTCCACCTTGGCCTGAATATAGTCCCAGGTCTGGGCCAGGCCGGACTTCCGGTCATACTTTAACCGCCAGCCCAATTCATGCTGAGCTTTTTTACTCTCCAACACCGGCTGCACATAGGGAAAGGATTTGAAGCTAGCCGCATCATCATAAATATCCGGGATTTCCGTTACATTTCTGACCCAATCCGCAAAGCCCCTTGCCGACAGACCTTCCCCCGTACCGAGGTTCAATTCCTCCCCCTGACAGCCACGGGCCACCGCCCGATAGATGCCATATACTGCATCTGCCGAATACAAAAAATCGCGAGGCGTTGTTTCATCATCCATGCGCGGCAGGACTTTCTTTTTCAAGCTGGCATAGAGTGTACGCGCCACCAGTCCGTCCTGCGGGCCGCTGTCCGGGCCATAGACCTCCGGCAGGCGGATAATGGTCAGCGGAATAACCGCCCACTCCGACCAGACCTTAACAGCCTTTTCCGCCACCAACGCCATGCCATCAGCCGCCCGCTCGGACATTTCTCCCTTGACAGCGGCTGCCGTGGAAATAAAATACACCGCTTCCACCGCATACTCATAGGTCAGTGCCAGAACATCCGCCAGCCGCTGCAGGGCATTCATGCGCTCAGCTGCCTGCCGTTCCGCCGGCCACACATAAATGAGCACAGGTATATTGTAAATGCGCAACAATTCCCGGGTCTGTTCCAACCTATCCGTACCCCGGAAAAATTCCCAATTTTCCTTGATGAACAGCCGTTCCAGCTGCTCATCCCAAAAAGGTTTTACACCTGTCAGGATAACTCTGCGTTTTAGCTGATTAACCTTCTCCTCAGCCATAGAAACATTCGCTCCTTTTCCTATGCCTCCCCACGGCATAAGTCAATCACTATGTGCTCTAAAACTTCGTCTCCTGCTTGTCCTGTTTTCAAAAAATAATCTGCGTCTATTAGTTCTAACATATTGCGTTTGAGCACGGCAGCGGGAAACTGCATAGCCGCCCGCCCCAACTTCTCGGCAATAAAGGGATTAAGCTCCAAAGGCTTAGCCAGTGCTTTTCCCCGGATGCCCTGTTGCTGCAACACCTGTGCCTGCCAAAGCTGCCGCACATGGCGGGTAAGCAGCGCCAGAATCACGGTAAAATAAGTGCCATCATTTAACTGCCGCCGCAAAAGCTGTAAGGCCTTTTTCGCCTTGCGCTCGCTGATAGCATCCAGCAGCGCAAAAACCGACACCTCCGGCAATCCCGCAAAGACCTTTTCCAAAAGCTCCCGGGTAATGCGCCTGTCCTGCGTAAACAGCGCCAGCTTGTCAAACTCCCTGTCCAGAAATTCCAGGGAAATCGTCTGCATGGTGCTGACGACACCGCTGAAATAAGCCATGGCCTCTCTATCCATATCCTTGTTGATGGTTTGGAGCTTGCCCTGCAGCCAGTCATTGATATTCCAGGCACGGATGGCTTCCGCCTCCAGCACCATGCCATTTTTTTCTATGGTCTTGTAAATTTTTCGCCGCTTATCGGCCTTGCCATTCTGGACAAAAATCACATAGCTGAACTCCGGCATATCCGCCAAGGTGGCCAGCAGCCGTTCCAGCTTTTTGTCCTTGCCAGCTTTTTTCTCCTCCCCCTCGTTCTTATCCTTGAACAAGCTCGTGTCCTGCAGCAGCAGCACATTCTTGCTGGCAAAAAAAGGCGCGGTCTCGATAAGCCCCACTAAATCATCAGAATCAACCGCCCCCGATATTTTCTGTATTGCCTCGCCCTGCTCCTGCGGGTTGGCAAACAATCGTGAAAGAATTCGCTCCTGCGCCTTTTCAATATAATAATGTTCCTCGCCTGCCAGTAAATAAACTTGTTTCAGTTCACCCCGCTGCAGGCTGGCCATAAAATCGCCAAATTTCAACGTTTCTACCTCAACATTAAGATTATCTTAGTATTATAGCGTAGTCTGAGAAGTTTTTCCATTAAAAAAAGATTAAAAAATGACCGGCCAACGAATTGACCGGTCAGAGAAAAATCACGTATAACTATCAGACTAACCCATGAGCCAGCATAACATTCGCTACCTTGACAAAGGCGGTGATGTTGGCACCGGCTACCAAATCGTCGGGGTCAGCATATTTTTCAGCATTGGCCTTGGCATTCTTGTAGATGTTGGCCATGATATCCTGCAGCTTGCCGTCCACTTCTTCAAACGTCCACTGGAGTCTTTCGGAGTTCTGGGCCATTTCAAGAGCGGATACGGATACGCCGCCGGCATTGGCAGCCTTGCCCGGAGCAAAGAGCACCTTGTTCTGCTGGAAGTACGCGATTGCATCCAGCGTGGACGGCATATTGGCACCTTCACCAACAGCAATTACGCCGTTAGCCACAAGGGCCTTCGCGCTTTCGAGGTCGATTTCGCCCTGCGTTGCGCACGGCAGAGCCACATCGCATTTGACCGTCCAAACGCCCTTGCAGCCTTCATGGTATTCAGCCTGCGGATGGTTTTCCACATATTCCTTGATGCGGCCGCGGCGAACCTGCTTGATTTCCTTAACGGCATCCAAATCAATGCCGTTCGGATCATAGACATAGCCGTTGGAGTCGGAGCAGGTAACAACCTTGGCACCAAAAGCCTGTGCCTTTTCAATGGCGTAGGTTGCCACGTTACCGGAACCGGAAACCACAACCGTTTTGTCCTTAAGGCTGATATCCTTGGCATCGAGCATGTTCTTGACGAAGTACAAGAGGCCGTAACCGGTAGCTTCGGTACGGGCAAGGCTGCCCCAATAGTCCACGCGCTTACCCGTGAGGACACCGGCATCATAGCTGTCGCGGATGCGCTTGTACTGGCCATAGAGATAGCCGACTTCACGGCCGCCTACGCCGATATCACCGGCCGGAACATCCACATCCGGGCCGATATGGCGGTAAAGCTCCGTCATAAAGCTCTGGCAGAAATGCATGACTTCATTGTCGGATTTGCCATGCGGGTCAAAATCCGAGCCGCCCTTGGCACCGCCGATGGGCAGGCCGGAGAGCGCATTCTTGAACACCTGCTCAAAAGCCAGGAATTTCAAAATATCGAGATTTACGCTGGGATGGAAGCGTAGACCGCCTTTGTAGGGGCCGATGGCGCTGCTCATCTGCACGCGGAAGCCGCGGTTTACATGAATCTCGCCTTTATCATCCTGCCAGGGTACGCGGAAGGTAATCACGCGTTCCGGCTCAATGATGCGTTCCAGAATCTTCTGTTCCTTGAATTCAGGATGTGCTTCGAGCACGGGAATAACGCTTTCCAGAACCTTCGATACCGTGTTCTTGAACTGCGGCTGGTCCGGATCGCGTTTTGCAATCAGGTCTAATGTGTCTTGTACATACTGTTTCATGTCTGCCAAAGTAATCGCTCCTTTGTCATTTGCCTATAAAACTCATACAATCTTACCAACAAACAATAGTATACTACAAACCCGCCTAAATGTACATAATTTTGTCATAAAAGAGAAAATATCCAAAACACTGTATACAAGGCAGAATATTTGTATCAGCCATTTTGCAGATATTTCCGCGGGATATTCTTCACGAGTCCGCTCATATGGCGGTAACGTCCATAAAGGGTCTGCGACCAGGACAGGAACAGACGCTTCTTGGCCCGGGTCATCGCCACATAGAAGAGGCGGGATTCTTCGCCCAGCCGCCCGCTCTTCTCCGCCTGAAAGCCCGGGAAGGTTCCTTCCTGCAGCCCTGCCAAAAACACGTAATCAAACTCCGAGCCCTTGGCCTGATGAATGGTGATAATGGGAATCTGCTGGCGGCGGGTCAGCGTATCCAGCTCCGTATTGGACAAGGTTGTATAACGCAGGAACCGCTCAATGGCATCCAAGGGACAGATGGCTTCATCATCAAGCTCCTTGGCCTGCCGGAATAAATCCCGCAGATGCTCTACCCGCTGAGGTTCCTTATGGGCTTCGTAATAATCCTTCATGCCGCAGTCGAGCACAATCTTCCCTAGCAGCTGCCAGAGGCGAAGCCGCCTTGCCTCACGGCGGATAACGGTCAGTTTCTCCCCCCACTCGCTAAACAGCTCCTGATACTTTTCCATGATTTCCCGCCGTGCTTCCACCTTGGGCCGCAAATCCCGCTCCACCGCATAGAGCAAAATTTCTGCCGTAGCCAGAATATCATCCAGCGCATCATGGGAGGAAGGATGACTGACCTGACAATACTTGCCCAAAAATTCCAGCTTGTGATTGGGCAGGTTCGGATAGAAGCGCCGGAAGATATCCAACGTATCATAGAACTGGGGATATTCCAGCGGCGGCATCTCCAGCCGCGAAAGCTCGCTGCCCAGAATCCGCAAGTCGTAGGTCACATTATGGCCCACAAGCACAGCACCGTGTGCAAAGGCACAAAACTCCTGCAAGACCTTGCGCGGGTCGTCCCCATTATCCGCCAGAAATTCATCGGAAAGGCCATGAACATGCACCGAATCCCCCACTTTGGAGAGGGGCTTTAGGAGGCGTACAAACTTTTCCTTGACGCCGCCCTTTTTATCGAGCCGGATACCGGCAATCTGGATGATTTCATCCCGTGTGGTGTCCACACCGGTGGACTCCACATCAAACACCACCACGTTTTCAGCCTCCAGCGCCGCAAGCAGCCCCGCATAGGGGTCGCCGCTCCTGCGGGCATCTTCATCCACAAAATCCGTCAGCCGAATACCAGCACCGCGGATTTCCTCACTGGAAAGTTTCTTGATAGTAGCCGGGCCAATACCCTTGGCGTAGCGGTTCAGCACCCGCACCAGACTCGACACATCATGCTTGTTCACCGCCAATTTGAGCACCGCCAGCGCGTCCTTTATCTCCTGCCGCCGGAAGAACTTCTGCTCGTCAATGAGCATAAAGGGCAGACGCTCATTTTCCGGCAGCAGCCGTCCCAAAGAGCGGAACTGCGCCGATAAATCCTTATTGTAGCGGTTGCTGCGAGTCAAAATGCAGACTCGGCTGTAATCGGTCACCGGCAGCTGCTGGATGGCATAGTAAATCCACTGGGCCTCCTCAGCAAAATCCATAGCGCCCTTCAGCACGATAGGTTCCCCATGGTCAGGACTCACCGCCTGCAAACCGTCCGGATAGAGCAGGTTCACCCGCTCGGGAAAGGAATTGCGCAGCCAGTCAAAGGAGGCGTTCAACAGCACCTGCGTAGCCCGGTAATTCTCGTGCAGCACAATGCGCCGGGGATTGTAGTCCTGCTGATATTTGCGCAGCACAAGTTCCGGATGGGAGCCCCGCCATTCGTAAATGGTCTGGAAGTAATCCCCGCACAACAGCAGATGACTGGCCCCAAAAATCTGCGAGATTATGCGGTATTCCAAAAGGCTGGTATCCTGCACCTCGTCAATATTGATGTAGACAAAACGCCTAGCCCACTTGGAAGCCACACTGTCCTGACGGAACAGCTCATCCACCTGCACCAGCAAATCCGCAAAGTCCAAACCGTGGAGCTCATGCAGCCGTTCATCATAAAGGGCCGCCGTCTGCGCTCCCCACTGCTGCCAGCCCTCAAACAAGCGCTGATGGAATTGGTAACTGTCATCCACGGCCAAAGCCTTGACACTTTGTCCATCTTCCTTTAGCAGACGCTTCAAGGCAGCTTCGTAATCCTTAACCAAATCCCCGCTGTTTACGGCAAACTCCGCTTTTTTCTCCTTGAGCTGGTTCACCAGATTCTGCACCGCCCGCAGGGGCCATTCCTCATCTACGATTTCCTTCAATAGCCCCTGGCAGTCCGTTTCATCAAAGATGGTAAAATCCGTAAACAAATCCGAATGGCGCTTGGCCTCGGTCTTAATCACCTCATAGCAAAAACCATGGAAGGTCTTGACCATCACGCGGCTGCCACTGTCCCCAGCCCGGGCCTCCACCCGTTCCCGCATCTCACGGCAGGCCTTGTTGGTAAAGGTCAGGCAGAGAATTTCCTCCGGCAGCGCGCGGTTTTCAGCGATAATATGTGCAATGCGGCAGGCCAGGGTATTGGTTTTGCCCGTCCCTGCTGGAGCCAAAAGCAAGATATTTGCCTCCAGCTCCTCCACTGCCTGCCGCTGCTCTTTATTCAGTTCTATCTCAGCCATTTACGCCCAGCGCCGCCTCGAACACTTCCACACAGGATTTCTTCTGCTTCGCTGCCAGTATCTCCTCATAGCTGGCCGGGGTCATCCCCATGCGCAAAAACTTCTCGTGCAGTTCAATGGCCTGGTCAGCTGCCGCTTCCGTAATGCCCAGCTTTCTGGCTTCATCTTTGAATTCTTCTGCTGTCATAAAAATCATCCCTTCTGCTGTTCCATACTAACACTATTTTTAACAATTCCACATTCTGAGGCAAATTCCTGCCCAGTCCCCGCAAAAACTTCATACCACCATGTTTAGCATCATTGGTGTCATTATGGTGTCAGTTTTGGTGTCAACAGTATCAGCATTGATGTCAATTATAGGTTTCTACCCGCATTCTCTCCCCATCCGTATAAAACACCACAGCGCCATCTTCATCTGTACGGTATGTCTTGATTCCCAGCTGGCGGAAACGCTTGACAATCTCCGGCTTTGGATGGCCGAAGGAGTTATCTGTCCCCGCGCAAAAAATACCGAACTTAGGGCGGACGGCCTCTAAAAATTCCGGTGAACTAGATGTATCACTGCCATGATGGCCCGCCTTCAGTACGGTGCTTTGCGGGTTTATTCCCGCCGCCAAAAGTTCTGCTTCCCGTTCTTTGGTCAAATCCCCGGTGAAGAGAAAACTTGCCTTGCCATAGCTCACACGGTATACATTGGAGGCTTCGTTGCCGGTCTTGTTATCCCCGCCACTGACACTTGGCGCATAGAGGACTTCAATCCGCACGCCGTCAACCATGAGCGCATCCCCCCGCCGGGCGGTATGAAACTTATGCAGCAACGGGTCATTATCCCCCAGCCGCATACTGCGGGCATAGTCGCTAATTCCTTCATCTGCCGTAACCACCTGCGTCACCGGGATTTTTTTCATCAACGAGCCGCAGCCTGCCGCATGGTCCTCATGAGCATGGGTAAGAAAAATGCCATCGAGCTTCAACACGCCATAATGCAGCAGATAGGGCACATCCACCTTAGCGCCCACATCAAAAGCCCCATCTCTTGTGCCGCCGCAGTCAAACATAAAGGCATGACCATGCGGCGTGATGAGAAGCGCCGCGTCTCCCTGCCCCACATCGATAAAATGTACCTGCATTTCCTTGGGGCTTGCCATTTGCCAGCTGATGACAAAGACAAATAAGACCAGCGCCCCCATCCCCAGCACTTTACGCCGGGCTTTCAACCCCTCCCATAATTTTTCCCGCTGTTCTGCCGTCAACAAAAACAGCCCCAACAAAACGTAGTAAAGCAATCCCCCGCTGAAATGCAAAGAAGGAATCCAAATGGCACTGGCTGGCAGAGCCGCGATTTGAGCAGTCAATTCTTCCACAACACCTAAGAGCAGACTGTCACAGGCAAAGACCACACTGCCGGCAAACGGCAGAGCGAAGGCCAGCGCGCCGGCAAAGAGTCCCAGCACAATCAAAAGTTCCACCAAGGGCACCACCACCAGATTTGCCAGCAGTGAGGACAGGGACAGCTGATTGAAATACCAGGCCAATACAGGCAATGTAGCCAGCTGCGCTGCTAGCGTAATCGAAAGCCCCGCCGCCACAAAAGAGTTTACGCCGCGCTCCCGCAGAAAACTCTGCCATTTCGGTGCCAAATACAACAGGCCCGCCGTGGCCAGAAAGGACAGCTGAAAGCTGATATGAAAGAGCAATAACGGCCAGATTACAAGCATCACCAAACCAGTTACAAGCAAAATCCGCCGGGCATCCCGTTCCCTGTTCAACGCCAAAGCCACAAAGGCCAGTCCGCCCATAATGGCAGAACGGATAACCGGCGGTACCGCCCCAGCCAGCAGACTATAGATAACGATAAGCCCAACCACCAGCACTGCCGTTGCGGCTTTAGGCAGGCGCAGCAATGTGCCCAGCCCCGCCATCACCGCCGCCAGCAGACTGATATGCGAGCCGGATACCGAGAGCAGATGAATGAGTCCCGTGAGCGTAAAATTCTGCACCAAATCTTCATTAACGCCATCATAGCCGCCAAAGAGCATGGCAAAGATAGCCGCCGCATCCTCTTTGGGCATGACCGCCTGCATTCGTTCCCGATAATGGCTGCGCACATCTGCCAGCTTGCGAGCAAAAGCGGCAGTTTCCACCGGTTCCACTTTGATGCCCTGCTTGCCTGCTGACAATGAAGCCGTTATCCTCTGACTCTTGAGCAGCAGTTTCGTATCCAGCTGACCAGGATTTTGATAGCCATGCGGCGAGCGCACCTTTCCCGCAGCCGTCACTTTATCGCCAATGCGCACGGCAGGCGCCTCATGATGGCGGGCATAGACATAGATTCCCCCGCTGGCTCTCTGCCAATCCTGCCCTTTAATTCTTACCCGCGTCACATCCAGCAGATAACGCTGCTTCTTCTGTCCCTGATTGTCTTCCGTCAGCCGCGGTTCCTCCCGCAGAATGCCCTCCACCTTCACCGTCTCTCGCGCAAAATTGCTAATATCCTGTTCCGACAGATAATCCGCCGCCATAAAGCGCAGCATACCCACGCAAAAAAACGCAGCCAGCACAGCCATCCATGTCCATTGCCGTCCCTGCCAAGCGCCAAAGATAGATAAGCTCAATGCCAAGAGCAGCAACGGCAGAATGATGCTTCCAGGCAATGTCAGCAGGCTCGCACAACCAATCCCTGCTCCCAAGGCTATGAGCAGTCCCGCTAAAAACAGCTCCTGCCCCTGACCGATTTTCATGGCCTCACATCCCACATCAAATGCAAATCTTATCCTTCAGCTTCTCGAACTTGGCATCACCAATGCCTCGAATCTTTTTGATATCCTCGATGGACTGGAACAGGCCTTCCGTCTCCCGGTACTCGATAATCCGTTTGGCCATGGCGGGGCCAATGCCCGGCAGGGTGTCCAGGGCCTTTTCATCCGCGGTATTGATATTGACCATTTCGCCACTGCCGCCATTCTTTGACATGTCAGCTTTTGACTTGTCAATTTTTGACTTGTCAACATTGCTATTTGACCGTTCTTTTTCCGGCACCTTTAACTGCTGGCCATCCTTCAGATTCTGGGCCAGATTGATTTTCTCGCTGTCCGCGATGGGCAGCAGTCCCCCGCAGGCATTGATGGCATCAGCGGCCCGCGCACCTTCGGCCACTTTCACCAATCCAGGTTTATTGACCGCCCCCGTGACATAGATGGTTATTTCTTTAACAGGCAATGTATTCTCAGCAGGTGGAGATGATTCCAGCACGGCAGACTGCTCCTCGCTGTACAAGCCGTAATAAGTGCCGCCAATAGCCGCCAGCAGAATAATTATTAAGACAAACAGCTGTTTCTTGTACATTGGCATAATACAACCACCATCCTTTATCCCCTGTCATTATACATCAATGCTTCGCGGGCAATAAAAAAACTCCTGCTAACTGCAGAAGTTTTTGCATAAAATATAATGATTGCTTATGATTACGCGATTTCTGTGCGGAAGAAATCTTCCACCCAGCTGTTCCAGCCCAAATCGTAAATATTATCCTCGCCCAGCTCGTTCTGGTATTCTGCCAGAGCAATGGACATCAAAGAGTCTGCCACGCAGCCATCGTCAGCATTACCGGCTTCGGCGTAGCCGTCATAGACAGTCGTTACTACCTCCGCCAGACGCTCCGGACGCATGTAGGAAATCCCCTCATACATGGCATCCAGATAGTCCCGCGTATCCTTGCGGAAATCGCCCGGGCTTTCCAGCACCGCCTCCCCAATCTGACGAATCCGGCTCAGGGCAATCAGTTTAATTCTCGTTATATAAAGTTCTTTCGTATACATACACAGCACCTCCTACCGTGGATATATAATAGCATAAGTTTACACCGTACGCAAATTGTATGCATGTATACTTAAAATTATGTTTACTGAATTGTGTGAATGTTAGCGATGCGTATACATAATGCAAACCTCCCCCAAAAAACAAAGCTCTGTGTCCATTGAACACAGAGCTTTGTTTTAGCTTTATATACAGTTTTGACTTGTCAGATGGCGTAGAAATTGACCAGCTTGGCATCAATGATGCCGTCAATGCCCTTGACATCTTTGAGCACGCTTGCCGGAATGTCATGGTCAACGGTCAGCACCATCAGGCTCGTGCCTTCGACTTCCGTCTTGCCCACCTGCATGCCGGAGATGTTGATGCCATGCACACCGAGGAATGTACCAATCGTACCGATAACGCCGGGCTTGTTGATATGCGGGCACACGAGAATGCGGGCCTGCGGGTCAACGTCCACACGGAATTTGTTGATGCGCACAATGCGGGCTTCACTGCCAAAGAGTGTGCCCTGCACCGTGAGGTTCTTGCCGCCGCCAATGTCAGCTTTGACCGTAATGAGGTTGGCAAAGTCCTCGGCTTCCTTCTTCTTGACTTCCGTCACCTTGATACCGCGTTCTTTAGCAAGACCCGGTGCGTTGACGTAGTTTACATCATTTTCCATAATGGGATTCAAGAGGCCTTTGATTACGGCCGTGGTCAGCATGCCCGTGTTGACTTCGGTAATCTCGCCGTTGTAGGTAACTTCCACCTTCTTGACGGGAGCTTCAGCCAAAGATGCCACAGTGCCGCCCAGACGTTCAGCCAGCGTAAGATACGGCGCAATAACCTTCATAACCTGCGGGGAAACCGGCGCCATGTTGACTGCCGTTGCCACTGGCTCACCCTTGAGGGCTGCGAGAATACCTTCGGATACATCGAGAGATACACCGACCTGCGCTTCTACCGTGGATGCACCCAGATGCGGCGTCAGCACAATGCCCGGCACACCGACGAGCGGATGATCTTTCCCTACCGGCTCGCTGGTGAATACGTCGATGGCTGCCCCGGCCACAATCCCCTGCTTCACGGCTTCAGCCAAATCTTTCTCGACGATAATGCCGCCGCGGGCGCAGTTCACAAGACGCACGCCCTTTTTCATCTTCTTCATCTGTTCCATGCCAATCATGCCCTTGGTGTCAGGCGTCAGCGGCATATGCACCGTGATGAAGTCCGACTGCGTAATGACATCGTCGAGCGTGCCGACCGTCACACCCAAATCTTTGGCGCGGTCTTCATTGATATAGGGGTCATAGGCGATGACATTCATATCGAAGGCCATGGCGCGTTTGGCCACACCAGAACCGATACGGCCCATGCCGATAACGCCCAGCGTCTTGTTTCTAAGTTCCACGCCCACATACTGCTTGCGATTCCACTCGCCCTTCTGCATGGTTTCATTGGCAATGGGAATATTGCGGGACATAGCCAGCATCATGGCCATGGTATGTTCCGTAGCGGCGATGGTATTGCCGCCGGGAGAGTTAATAACGATAATGCCCTTGGCCGTAGCTGCCGGAATGTCGATATTATCCACGCCAACACCAGCACGGCCGATTATCTTGAGCTTCTCTGCCCGATTGATGACTTCAGCCGTCACCTTAGAGGCAGAGCGCACCATCAATGCATCATACTGCGGAATTACTTCCAACAGTTCCTCGGCGGAAATTTTGTCCCGCACATCCACTTCAAACTCCTTCTGCAAAAGCTCAATGCCCTTGGGCGAAATGCCATCAGCAGCCAAAACCTTCATGTCCATCGCTCCTTATAATCAAAATAACACTATTCCATTATAGTTTATCCACTTTATATCAGCAAGTGTATTTTGCAGAAAAACAAGATTTATTTTTTGTTTTAGTCTTATACTATTAATTTATTCTTTATGTAACTATCCCCTGCCCGCATAATTCAGAGCCACCATGGTGATATCATCCGACTGCTCAGCCGCCCCTGCATGACGCTGAACCTCCAGCAGCACATCTTCTATGACTTCCCCCGGCTCCGCCTTGACAGATAGCAGAGACAGTTTCTTTTCCAGACGTTCCTTGGTAAACATCTGCCCACTCACATTCATGGCCTCTGTCACACCATCTGTATAAAGGAATAGCCGGGTGCCCTTGCCCAGACACATCTTTTTTTCTTCGAAGGGAATTCCTTCCATCATACCCAGGACAGGACTTTTCTTGGTCAGAGGCAAATATGACAGTGTATCTCCTTCCAACAGCAATGGCGGATTATGACCGCCATTGACATAGGTAAAATCTCCCGTGTTCAGCTCTAAAATGCCTGCAAATACCGTTACAAAAAGTCCCTCTTCATTTTCGGCCGACAGCTGGTCATTGGCCAGAGCCACAGCTTCAGCCAAACTGCTTTCCGTCTTGCCCGACAAGATGGAATTTTTGAGCACCGTTTTGGCTACGGCCATGAACAGAGCAGCCGATACGCCTTTATCCGACACATCCGCAATGATTACAGCCAGGTGATTCTGGTCAACGTAAAAGAAATCATAGAAATCGCCGCCCACTTCCTTCGCAGGATACATGGCCGCAGCCAGTTGAAACGCCTCATTTTTTGGCAGTGGGGCCGGCAGCAGACTGATTTGAATTTGAGCTGCCGCCGCCAGCTCTGCTTCGATGCGGGAAGTTTCAAAGGATATGCGGGCAATTTCATCTTCGTAGCGTTCCAATTCATCCGTCATGCCGTTGAAGCAGGCGGCCAGATGATTGATTTCATCGCCCTCGGGTATCACTTCCAATTTATGCGAAAAATTCCCCTTAGCAATTTCTTTGGCCGCCTCCATTAACTTGCGCAGCGGGCGGCAGAAGAATTCCGATGCACGGGCACTTCCATAGGATACCAAGGCTACAGCCAGCATTACACTGATAATCAGCAGCCCTGCGAAAAGCGCCACCATTCGCTGTAACGAGGCATTCAATTCATCCATCTTGCCCATCATCCGTCCCTGGGCATCCTTGGCCGCCTTTGTCACCCTGGCTTTCTCCATCAAGGTGCCTACACTCCAAGTCTGCCTTGGCACAGGTGCATACGAAAGATAATATTCCTCCCCCTCGAAATTCAATTTTCGATAGCCAATATTGCCCTTCACCATACGGCGGGCGGCAAAGGACAAACTGGTGATATTGCTTTTCTGCAAATCCTGTCCCAAGGGAAAGTCCGCAGTAAATTTCTCTTCTAACTCCTTTAATAGAACTTCGCCGTTGCTCCCCAAGGCAAAGAAATTAATATTGCCTTCCTCTTCAACCGGCAGAAAGTTGTCAGGTTTGCAATCCACGCCTACCACACCGGCAATACCATTGGCATCATAATAAGGCGTGACGCAGGGCAGCACCAACTCGCCATCCGTTCCCAGGTAACTCTCGGTATACGCAGGTGACGAATGTTTTAAGCCGCTGCTATACCAATTTCTCTTTCTGGCATCATACGTATGCCGCCAAGGTTCTTTACTCAGCTGCGAAACAGCATCTGCTTCTTTTTTCGCATCGAAGCGGATAATATAACCATGTTTGGAGGCCACAAATACGCATTGATAATATTCGCCCAGTTGGGTCATGGTCGTCGCGATATTGGCGACTCTCCGTATTTCCTGCTCCAGTTCCGGCGAAACACCTTTCTGTACCAGTTCGGGGCTAAAATGGACATAAACCGTCCCCCGCGGGACCTCCTCATAAAGTGCATTGGGAATTGTCTTGGGCGAATACTTGCCGGGTGCCTGCAGAATGCTGTTCAATTCATCGCAAATATACTGCACATCTGCCTGCACCATCCCCGCTTCATACCCCATTATGCCGGCACGGATTTCCGCTTCCCCCTCAATCTGTTCCTGCGCCTGCTCCTTGGCAAAATCCGTTGTATAGTAGGAAACGGCGCGTGAGATAATCTCGTCTTTCCCGCTGACCAGGGATTGCATTTCATAAATGCCATAAAGCATAGGCATTCCCAAAAAGAGAATGCCCAAAGTACCCCCCAATAACATGAGCAGGAAGAGCCGTTTTCTTATGCCCGGCCTCATTGTCAACACATCCTTTTCCCACCAGTCTGTCATGATTTTCACCCGTTCCAGCGCAGTACCATCAGGGCAATATCGCCTTCCTGCCCGGACTTCTGCCGATAAGATTTCATGGCCGCTTCCATGGTAAGCGTAATATTCTCGGCAGATTCAGCGGCAATCGGCGCCATTGTCTTTTTGAACCATGTCAAATCCAAATGGCTCCCGTCCGCTCCGCTATGGCTCCATACATTGTCCGTATAGAGGAAAAGTACATTGCCCTGCGCAAGAACCGCCCTGCCTTGCTTCAACTCGCCCACATCTTCCCGCTTAGCCAGTTCCTCAATATCCTCCCCATGACATAAGAGCGCCGGAGTCGACGAAGTATTGGCATAGGAAAGCTCGCCTGTCCCGGTATCGAGAATCCCGACAAAAACATTTACGGATAATTTTTCCACATTTTCCTCCGCCAGCCGTTCCATGGCCTGCTGCAAGGCAGCCGCTGGATTTTTGCCCCGACTCGTATTCAGGCAATTTCTGAGAATATTCTTCGCCACCGCCATAAAGAGTGCCGCAGGTATGCCCTTCCCCATATCATGGGAACTGCTATCAACACTGGCCATGGTCAGAACCAGACGATTTTTGCCCAGATAGTAAAAATCATAAAAATCCCCGCCCACTTCTTTAGCCGGTTCCATGCGCGCAAACAAAGAAAATTTCTCGCTTTTTGGAAACGCTTTGGGCAGCAGGCCCTTTTGAATGCCAATGGCCACGTCCAGCCCTGCTGCAGCCTGGGCCTTTTTCGCCTGTGCCTCAGAAAGCTCCTGCATATATACATTCAAATCATCTGTCATGGCATTGAAACTATCCGCCAGTTTCTCGATCTCATCCCCGGTGGAAATATGGATTTTCTCATCAAAATGACCACTTGCCACCCGGCGCATACCTTCTGCCAGTTCCGTAAAAGGCCGCGTAAAATTCTTTGCCCAGCGCCAGCTCACCCAAAATAATACCACGAGCAAAATGCCCATAGCGCAGAATAAATAAATGCGAATTTTTTCCAGCAAGGGCGCCGCCATTCCCTGCAGTTCCTGCAGTTCCTTTTTCGTCGAAAGGCCAATGAACTGCGCATCCGACCGGACTTCCTCCAGCTTCACCAGTTCCCCATAACTCCAGCCTTTATCCCCCACATGGGCATATACGAGATAACAATCTTCCCCGTCTACCTGCACACGCTTTGAATTATTGTTCCCGGCAATCATATCCTCTGCTGCCTGCGAAAGCGCCTGATTATCCGTTTTCCGCAAGTCAAAGTCGGGACGATTCGGTGCAAAGGTTCCCTCTTTTGCGGAGGATAAGACAATCTGCCCTTGGGGATTTATGAGAAAACTGATATTGTCCTCGGTGAGTACCTCTTTTTTTATTTCCTTCTGCAAAACAACAGGCGCAATGGAAATGCCCACCACACCGGCAAAACCGTCTGCATCCTCATAAGGCATGACACAGGCCAGCAGTGTCTCGCCGCCCAGGGACGCGTATATGGGAATAATCTCCGCCACATCTTTGCCCACGGCTTCCTTCCCCAGCTTATACCAATACCTGTCTCTGGTATCATAAGCAGGCGTAAGAGCCTCCGCAGGCAGAACAATCAATTCATCCGGATTCGACATAAAATCCATGCGCAGGCTCCAGCCGTCCTTGGAACCAATATAGAACAGAATGGGAGCTGCCTCATAACTTTTGGCCAAGCGATGCATAACATCACCAATATTGGCACTTTGCAAAGCCTTTAGCGAGGGGCTGCCTCCGGAAGCGCCTGCGAGAAAATACAGCTGCCCGGAGCGCACATTCTCCTGTCGCGGGTCATAGATACGGTATGTGGAAGCTGTGCTGCTCTCCTGCGTAAGATTTGTCATGCTCTTGGCCAGGATAGCGACATCGCCTTCCAGTTCCTGCATAAATATTTCCACATAATAAGCCTTTTGCAAAATGACAGATTCCATGCGCTTCCGCACTTCGTCTTCGGCAAAGTTCTCTGCTTCCTGCGTAATATTCCCCGCCAAAGTGACCACCTGACGGTCGAGCAGATTCTCCGCTTCTTTCAGCCCTAGGAAGAACATGCTCCCCAGCAGCAAGGAAGTGGAAACACCTGCCGCACAAATAAAGAGCAGGGCCTTGCCGTGGATATTCATCTTCATCGCCCCTGCCCCCTATCTTTTAATAGTTTCTGCCCTATGGTCAGGCCAATTCATCCAGACTATCATAAACTTTGACCAGCATATCCATATTGGAATCTTCCAGCACTTCTTTCACAAAGCCTTCCCCGCAGCAAAGGGCAAAATCCTTGCCCTCCGCTTTTGCCTTTTTGGACAGGCGCAGCAAAATCCGAATGCCCGCACTGGAAAGATAATCCATTTCGGAAAGCTCCAGAACCATTTTGGGGCTTTCCTCCTGAATCTTCTCCCACTCCACACTGACATCAGCAGCGTTCAATCTGTCCAGCCGCCCCTTGGCCTTCACCACTACCCAATCGTCCTGTTTGCCCATTTCAAATTCAAGTGTATCCATCTTCATTTCCTCCGTTCCAAAAGCAGAGCCAATTTGCTATTTGGCTCTGCTTTTTATCCTATTCATTTTATTTTCTCAAACTTCCCACACCCATAATTAATAATTTTCTCTTTAATTCGTAAAATTCCTGCTTTTAGGACATCATTCCAGATCCCTGTACATAAGAAAAACCCGTTGACAAGTCAATTTGACATGTCAACGGGCAGCTCAGCCTAGCCAGAAGATAGAATCCCAGTGTGATTCTATCTTTTAGCTACCATTTTGAACTTACAGCAAATTCCGCGGATGCATAGACTTCACATAAGCCCCCACATACTCCGGTGCATCCTTCCCGTATTTTTCGAGCAGCTTCACAATCGCCGACCCCACAATCACGCCATCGGCAATCTGTGCCATGCGTTTGGACTGGTCAGGATTGGCGATACCAAAGCCAATGGCACAGGGCACATCCGTCACCTTGCGGATTTCCTCGACCATTTCCGTCAGATTCGTGGTGATTTCCTTGCGCACACCGGTAACACCCAAACTGCTGACCACATAGATAAAGCCCGTTGCTTCCTTGGCAATCATGGCGATGCGCTCATGGGACGTCGGCGCAATCATGGAAATCAAATCCACGCCGTACTTTTCGCTTAGTGCTGAGAATTCCTCTTTTTCCTCATAAGGCAAATCCGGCAGGATAAGTCCATCAATGCCCACCTCCTGACATTTGACGAAGAAATCCTCCCCGCCATAGGAGAACACCACATTGGCATAGGTCATAAAGACCAGCGGAATCGTAACTTCCTGCCGCAGTTCCTTAACCATCTTGAAAATCTTGTTGGTATTGACGCCATTTTTTAACGCTCCTAATGTGGAACGCTGAATCACCGGCCCTTCGGCAGTCGGGTCAGAGAAGGGAATCCCCAGTTCGATAAGGTCAGCGCCATTATCCACAGCCGCCTTAATCGCGGCCTTGCTCGTTTCCATATCGGGAAAACCGCAGGTAAAAAAGGGTATAAAGGCTTTGCCGTTTTTGAATGCATTTGCAATATTACTCATGAATATCCTCCCCCCGATAGCGGGCAATGGCGGCACAGTCCTTGTCGCCCCGTCCGGATACCGTTACAACGATGATTTTGTCCTTGTCCAGCTGCGGTGCTAGTTTCATGGCATGGGCGATGGCATGGGAGGATTCAATCGCCGGGATAATGCCCTCCGTCCGCGAGAGGTATTCAAATGCCTCCACCGCTTCATCATCGGTAATCGCCACATACTCTGCCCGCCCGATATCATGCAGGTGGGCATGTTCCGGGCCGACACCGGGATAATCAAGGCCCGCTGAAATGGAATACACCGGTGCAATCTGGCCGTTTTCATCCTGACAGAAATAAGATTTCATGCCGTGGAAAATTCCCACACGCCCTGTATTGATGGTCGCCGCCGTCTCAAAGGTGTCAATGCCCCGGCCGGCAGCTTCACAGCCAATCAGCCGTACCTGCTCATCCTCAATAAAGTGATAGAAACTGCCGATGGCATTGGAGCCGCCGCCCACACAGGCCAGTACCGCATCCGGCAGGCGGCCTTCTTTTTCGAGCATCTGACTTTTGATTTCCTGTGAGATAACCGCCTGAAAGTCGCGGACTATCGTCGGGAACGGGTGCGGCCCCATAACGGAACCCAAGCAATAATGGGTATCGCTGATGCGGGTCGTCCATTCGCGCATGGCTTCGGATACGGCATCTTTAAGCGTTGCCGTGCCGGAAGTAACCGCTACAACCTTGGCACCGAGCAAACGCATACGGTAGACATTGAGCGCCTGCCGCTCCGTGTCCTCCTTGCCCATAAAAACCACGCAATCCATGCCCATAAGTGCGGCCGCCGTAGCCGTAGCCACACCATGCTGACCGGCGCCGGTTTCGGCAATCAGGCGGGTCTTACCCATCTTCTTGGCCAAGAGTGCCTGCCCCAGCACATTATTGATTTTATGGGCGCCGGTATGATTTAAGTCCTCGCGCTTGAGGTAGATTTTCGCCCCGCCCAAGTCGCGGGTCATCTTCTCCGCATAGTAGAGCCGTGACGGCCGGCCGGCATAGTCATTTAAGAGTTCCGTGAGTTCCTTTTGAAACTGCGGGTCTTTTTTATAGTGGTTATAGGCTTCTTCTAATTCGATAACGGCATTCATCAAGGTTTCGGGAATGTACTGCCCGCCATGAATGCCAAATCTCCCCTGAGGATTGGTCATTGCAAACTCTCCTTTACTCTATCCGCAGCGGCATAAAACTCCGCTAGTTTTCCATTCTTATCTTCCGCCCGCATCAAGGCTTCTCCCACCAGCACAGCGCTGGCGCCCATCTTCACAGCGGCTTTGACATCTTCTGCATCCTTGATGCCGCTTTCGGCTACAAAAATAATATCTGCAGGTACCAGCTCACGCAAGTTGGCACTATTATTGAGGTCTACGGAAAAATCCTTGAGGTTGCGGTTATTGACACCGATTATCCGCGCCCCCGCATTTAAGGCCATCTTGACTTCTGCTTCATCATGGGCTTCCACCAGCGCCGACAGCCCCAGCTTATCGCAGATGGCCAAGTATTTCCGAATCTGCTCCTCCATAAGCAGGGAGCAAATCAAGAGTACCGCCGCCGCGCCTAAAAGTTTGGCTTCATAAATCATATATTCATCTACGGTGAAATCCTTGCGCAGGCAGGGAATGTTCACCGCCGCCGCAATCTCCCGCAGATAAGCATCACTGCCTAAAAACTCACGTGGCTCCGTCAATACGGAAATTGCATCAGCGCCAGCAGCCTCGTATTCCTTGGCAATCTGCAAATAGGGAAAGTCCGGCGCAATAAGTCCTTTAGACGGCGAAGCCTTCTTGCATTCGCAGATAAAGGACAGCTTCTTTTTCCGCAAGGCCTGTTCAAAGGCAAAATCCCCTTTGGGCAACGCCAGCGCTTCCTCACGGATTTGTGCGAGCGGCTTTTCTGCTTTCGCTGCCTCCACCCGTTCGCGGGCGTAACCTGCTAATCGTTCTAATACATTCATGCCACCGCCTGCGCTTTCTGGCTTACTTCAATGAGTTTCTCCAATGTTGCCATGGCCTTGCCGGAGTCGATAAGTTCTGCCGCCAGCTTTATGCCCTCCGCCAAAGTCGGTGCTTTGTCGTTAATATAGAGTGCAGCCCCTGCATTTAAGAGCACCGCATTGCGCTTATGTCCACGCTCGCCCTGCAAAATACTGCGGGTAATTGCAGCGTTTTCTGCGGGCGTACCGCCCACCAAATCGTCCTTCGTACAGCGTTCCATACCGAAATCTTCCGGTTTAATGGTATAAGCCTTGACCCAGCCATCGCGGATTTCACAGACCGCCGTGGGCGCTGATAAGGAAATCTCATCCAATTTATCCTTGCCATAGACCACCATGCCCCGCTTTACGCCCAAACTGCTAAGCACATGCGCAAGCGGTGCCACAAGGTATTCATCATAAACCCCCAAGAGCTGACGGGTCGGACTGCCGGGATTGGTCAGCGGGCCTAAGATATTGAACACCGTCCGCACGCCGAGTTCCTTGCGGATAGCACCGACATATTTCATCGAAGTGTGATACTTCTGCGCAAAGAAGAAGCACATGCCCACTTCATCGAGAAGTTTCTTGCACATCTCCGGGCTTTGCTCGATATTGACGCCCAGCGCCTCCAGACAATCTGCCGTGCCGCATTTGGAGGAAGCTGCCCGATTGCCATGCTTGGCGACTTTTACCCCGCCCGCAGCCGCCACTAAACTTGCCGTGGTAGAGATATTGAAGCTTTGGGAGTGGTCGCCGCCCGTGCCGACAATATCACAGATATCCATGCCCGTGTCCACCTTCGTCGCATGGTCACGCATCGCCGCCGCACAGCCGGCGATTTCTTCCGTGGTTTCCGCCCGCGCACTCTTGGTGGAAAGTGCCGCAAGAAACGCCGCATTCTGCGTAGGTGAAGTCTTGCCGCTCATAATCTCATTCATCACGGCGTAAGCTTCATCGTAAGTCAAATCCTCTTTGCTGACAATCTTTACAATAGCCTGCTCAATCATGGTAAATCCTCCTTCGATACAAAAACTCCGGTACGGTTCTGCCACAATCCAGGCAAAATAAAACGCCCTTGACAGAACAATCCATTCTATCAAGGACGAAAAGTTTTCACACTATCCGCGGTGCCACCTTGTTTTCATGGCTTTCAGCCATGCGCTTTGCAGGATACAACCATATCCCCGGAAACTCACGCGTTCCTCACGTTGCAGAATACTCTGATTTGACATGTCAAATCATTTGACTGCACCCTCAGCGGTCCATTTGACAATCCGTTTCTTGCCTGACTTCCAGCAACGCAGGCTCTCTGTAAAGGCGTAAAAGCCGTTATCTCCGCTTCATCGGTTTAGGTCACTACGATAAAATAATCTTACAATATTATTTATCGCAGTTCCTTATTGTTTAATTTTGAAATTGATGTAAGCTTATCATTATTCCGCAGGTATGTCAAGATATTTTTCGTAAATCTGTAAAATTTATCTTTTCAGTTTCGCCATCTGTATTTTATAGAGAAACAATATTTGTTTTTGCCCTTGCTTTTATAAAAAATTAGGGGTAAAATAGAGAAAAATATCCGCTATATGTAACATTGTAAGTTTTTTACTTTTAGGAGGTACTCCATGGAAGCAAATCGCGTATATAACTTTAACCCCGGCCCGGCTACCCTGCCCCTGTCGGTACTCAAGGAAGCACAGGCAGAATTTCTGAACTTCGGTGACAGCGGCATGTCCATTTTGGAAATCAGTCACCGTGCTAAGCCCTATGCCGCCGTGCATGCACAGGCAAAAGCCGATATCAAGGAACTCATGGGCCTCGGTGATGATTACGAAGTCCTGTTCTGTCAGGGCGGTGCCAGCCAGCAATTCGCTATGATTCCGCTGAACTTTGCCTCTAAAGAACATCCCGGCAGCTATGTGCTCTCCGGCAGTTTTGCCTCCAAGGCCTACAAAGAGGCGGAACTCTTAGGTGTGGGTGAAATCGCCGCTTCCAGCAAGGATAGAGATTTCAAGCACATTCCCATTCAGGAAGAACTCAAAATCAATCCGAATGCTGCCTACGTACACCTTTGCTACAACAATACCATTTATGGTACGGAATATCACTACATCCCTGAAACAAACGGTGTGCCCCTCTTTGCCGATATGTCCTCGGATATGCTCTCCCGCCCGCTCGACTTCAAGAAATTCGACTTCATCTACGCCGGCGTGCAGAAGAACTTAGGCCCTGCTGGTGTCGTGCTCGTCGTTGCCAAAAAAGAACTGCTCGCCAAGAGCCCCAAGACTCTGCCGACCATGTTCCGCTACAGCACTTTCCTCGAAAAGGATTCCCTCTACAACACGCCGCCTGCTTTCTGCATCTACATGGTCGGCAAAGTTGCCGCCTGGATTAAGGCTGAAGGCGGCCTTGAGGAAATGGCAAAGCGCAACAAGAAGAAAGCCGCTGTGGTCTACGATGCCATCGACAATTCCGACGGTTTCTACAAAGGCCATGCCGACAAGGACAGCCGTTCCTTCATGAACGTGACCTTCCGCCTGCCCTCTGAAGAACTCGAAGCCAAATTCGTAAAAGAAGCTCTTGAACAGGGCCTTAGCGGCGTCAAAGGCCACCGCAGTGTCGGCGGCATGCGCGCGTCCATCTATAACGCCATGCCGTATGAAGGCGCTGAAAAACTCGCCCAGTTCATGGATAAGTTCCGCAAAGAAAACGCATAAATTTCCTGTTTTCATAGCTGACTCGTCAATTGACGGGTCAGTTTTTAAGTTGCAATTGCAGTTTGTAGGAGAGTTCAGTTCGTGATAAAGGTACCCTGTTCATACGTTGTCAGGGGCAAACGAGGGAGTAATTTTTCTGTTTTCCGCTAAACGACCCCTTCGCAAGATAGAACTGTCCAGTTACTCGCGCCGGGCAGGCCAACGGCGCTGCTTTCAGCGTATTTGCTTAGCTAATTTCTACAGGGGCCGGCCTTCACTGCGTTCAGGCAGTCGCTCCCTACAGAAAAATCACTCCCTCGTTCGCCCCAAGATATGGTCTATACTATTGCCACGAACTCGTTACTCCCGCTACAAGAACATCGATGTAATTGCTCCTTGTCATCACGAAAATGACAGTTGGTCGGACATCACTTAGGGCGAAGGTGGTGATGCTTTTCGCCGTGGAACGACTGTCCGAACATAGTGAGGACTGGCCCACAAACAGCATAAACTAAACACTGATATGAACATACGCGCCGCCGGTCTTGCCCGGCGCAAGTCACTAAAAAGCCCATGCATTTGCTTGTGGGTCATTCAGTGCAACGGCGAAAAGTATTACCACCTCCGCCCAAACTGAGCTGTAACAAAAAATTTCAGCACGTACTGGCAAATTGTAATTTACGCAAAAGCCCGGTGGCTGAAAAACTCTTCAGCCACCGGGCGTCTTAGTATATAAATGTTACTTCATTGTAATGCGTCCAAGCTCAATCCCCTGCAACCCATTTTTTTGCAAATACGCCACAAAAATGTCTTCCAGCGGCCCAAAGTCGCCTTTCACCTGTGCTCCCTTCAACATACTATAGCCATCGCCTCCGGCAGCCGTAAAATCGTTAACAGCTATCGTATAAGTCTTGCCTTCTTCTAATGGCTGCCCCTGCACCATAACCGCGCTGACACGCTGCCCTGCCGGAGCTTTGGTATCTACGGTAAAGCTCATACCGCTGACATCCAAAAAGCCGCCGAAAGTTGCCGGCAGATACTGTACGGATAATTCCAGCATAGACTTCAGCGTCTTGCCATCCACTGCCAAAGTTATCACGCGGTTGTTAAAGGGGAAAATATCCAATACTGCCCCCTTGGTGATCTTGCCCGCAGGGAGTGCTGTACGCAGGCTGCCGCCATTGACCACAGCCACATCTGCTCCCGTTGCCTGCCGCAACGCATCAGCAGCCAGATTGCCCAGTTCCGATTCCTGTGTCCGCACAATCTCACGTGCAGCCGTAAGTGTCCGCGGACTTTCTGCTACTACATTTTCGGTTTCCATTTTCACCTGTGCAGTTATCTCCTGCAAAGCCTGTTGTACACCCTCATCCGGCTTTTGCGCCAGCTTCTCTACGCCCTGACGATTTAACAACGAAGCCTTTACTTTACGCAGTTTATGATTTTTGACCACCAGTTCCACCCTGCCCAAGGCATGACCGTGCCAACCGGTTTGACAAATAAGCGTCTTTCCTACTTTCATTCCCTTGGGCAAAGTTGTATGGCTGTGACCATCTATAATGATATCAAATCCCGGTACCGCCTTTGCCAGCTGCTCTGTCGTTACCAAAGAACTTTTGTCAATCCCAATGTGCGTAAGGCCGATCACCACATCATGCGTTGCCCGCAGCTTCGGCACCAGTTCTTTGGCCACCGCAATAGGGTCAGTAAAAGCAACATCTTTTACATTGAATGGGTTGGTCTTGTAGGCCGTTTCCGGCGTGGTCAGCCCCACCACCGCTACCTTGACACCATTAAACTCATAGCTCTTATAAGGGCGGAAGACATACTGCTTCTGTTCCTTGTCCATGAGGTTTGCACTCAGCACAGGAAAATTCAACATACTGGCCAATTCCACCAGCCGCTGGCTGCCAAAGTTAAAATCGTGATTTCCCGGCGTCATGGCATCATAGCCGGACAGATTCATCAGCATGGCCATATTGCTGCCCCGGCTGAGGTTGATTAACGTCACACCATGAAAAGTATCCCCGGCATCAAGCACCAGCGTATCCGCATCGGCGCCCTTCTGGCTCCAAATTGCACCGGCCAGCCAGTCCATACCAATGGTCTTGCCCTCATCATCCGTACTCTGCACACGGGCATGCATATCATTGGTATGGAGCACCGTGATATGAACTCCATCCTTCTGCACCGATGCATAGACCGGCAACGGCAAAGCCAGCACCATGCCCAGCAATGCTGCCGCTAATTTCTTTCTCCAGTTAAACATTTAATCCTCGCTCCTTTTGCGCACTTTTTCCACCACATAGGCATAGGGAGCCGTACGACTGTGATTGAGCAGACGGTAACAGCCCACCGTATAATCCTGCTTCGCCAAAGCAGACAGATAATCCTCCAACATGGCCGCTTCCTGTTCCCCTGCTTCATGGCCGGGATAAACCACCAGCACGCAGACACCATTCAGGCTCAATTTAGCCAACACCTGCCTGAGCGCTTCCCTGGTACTTTCAACCTGGGTGGTAACATTATGCCCCTCGCCCGGCAGATAACCCAGATTGAACATCGCCAAGTCAATATCTTCCGCCACAACACAATCAAGCTCCGCATGACTGCGCAGCACATACACAATCCTCTGCGCATAAGCTGCCGTCTTCATCCGGGTATTATCCAGCGCCGCCTGCTGAATATCAAAGGCATAAATTTTTGCCTCGTCACCAGTATGCTCGGCCAAAAACAATGTATCGTTGCCATTCCCCGCCGTGGCATCTACCACCACCTTAGCCTTAGCCAAAGCCGGTAATATTGCCGCCTTAACCAAATTCAGCACATTGCTGACTGTTTGCACATACCTCACCGTCCTTTCCCTCACCTCTCCTATTCTAACAAAAAATAACAATTCCGCAACTACATTAAAGCGTAAGGATTAAAAATTGAGATTACGGTTTGGATTTAAGCCTTGGTTATTAACCATATAGTTATTATGCATTAAGCCCGGCGGGGACATTGCCTGTCAGCAGCGTATGGCGCTTAGCGTAAAAAAAACGATTTTTGCCTACCGCAATATTATCGGTAAAAATCTACTGTCTGAGCAGAGCGAGTTTTGATTTTTACAGATACTTAATTGAAAGGCAAAAATCGTTTTTAGCTAAGCACCATAGCGAATGACAGGCAATGTCCCCGCCGGGCGCCAATCACCACGCATCCGATGGTGCGTATTATTATTCGTTCTTTTCTTCCAAGAGCGGCTTCAAGAACTTCCCAGTATAAGAAGCCGGAACCTTCACAATATCTTCAGGCCTGCCAGAGGCCACAATCGTACCGCCCTTGTCGCCACCTTCCGGCCCCAAGTCGATAATATAATCAGCCGTCTTAATCACATCGAGATTATGCTCAATGACCACGACCGTATCGCCACCATCGACCAGCCGCTGCAAAATGCCCAGCAGCTTATGAATATCCGCTGAATGCAGACCTGTAGTCGGTTCATCCAAAATATAAAGCGTCTTGCCCGTACTGCGGCGGGAAAGTTCCGTAGCCAATTTCACGCGCTGAGCCTCGCCGCCGGATAACGTAGTTGCCGGCTGCCCCAACTTGATATAGCCTAAGCCCACATCCTGAATCACCTGCAATTTGCGGGCAATCTTCGGCACATTGGCAAAGAACACCACCGCTTCATCAATCGTCATATCGAGCACATCGGCAATGGTCTTGCCCTTGTAGCGGACTTCAAGCGTTTCACGGTTATACCGCGCCCCCTTGCAGACTTCGCAGGGCACATAGACATCCGGCAGAAAGTGCATTTCAATCTTCAAAATACCGTCGCCCTTGCAGGCCTCACAGCGGCCGCCCTTGACGTTAAAGCTGAACCGCCCGGCCTTATACCCGCGCACCTTGGACTCACTGGTCTGACTGAACAACTCCCGGATAGCATCAAAAACGCCGGTATATGTAGCCGGATTGGAACGCGGCGTGCGGCCTATAGGCTGCTGGTCAATATCGATAATCTTGTCGATATGCTCCAAGCCCTTGATTTTCTTATGCTTGCCCGGCTTGCCCTTGGCATGGTACAGACGGGAAGCAATGCCTTTATACAGGATTTCATTGACCAGTGTACTCTTGCCCGAACCGGACACCCCGGTTACCAGAGTCAGCGTGCCCAAGGGGAATTTCACATTGATATTCTTGAGATTGTTTTCTGCCGCCCCGACAACTTCCAGACATTTGCCATTGCCCGGACGGCGGCGGGAAGGAACGGGAATATATTTCCTGCGGGACAAATACTGCCCCGTCACCGATTCGGGCACCTGCATGATTTCCTGCGCCGTGCCCTGTGCAACCACCTGCCCGCCATGTTCACCGGCGCCCGGGCCAATATCGATGATATGGTCAGCGGCATACATGGTATCTTCATCATGCTCGACCACGAGCAGCGTATTGCCCAAATCCCGCAGATTTTTGAGCGTTTCGAGCAGGCGGTTATTGTCCCGCTGATGCAGGCCGATACTGGGCTCATCGAGTACATAGAGCACGCCCTGCAAACCGGAGCCAATCTGCGTAGCCAAACGGATGCGCTGGGCCTCGCCGCCGGAAAGCGTCCCTGCCGCCCGCGAAAGCGTCAGATAATCCAGACCGACATTCAACAGGAAGTTCAAACGCGCATGGATTTCCTTCAAAATCTGCTTGGCAATCTTCGCTTCCCGTGGCGTGAGTTCCAGATTCAGGAAGAAACTCTCCGCTTCCCGGATATTCATATCCGTCACTTCATGGATGTTCTTACCGCCGACCAGAACCGACAAGGTTTCCGGCTTCAAGCGTGCACCATGGCAGGCCGAGCAGGGAATCTCCGTCATGTAGTTTTCGTAGGACTCCCGCATTTCGTCGGAATCCGTTTCATGGTAACGGCGGGCCAAAAGCGGCATAACGCCCTCAAATTCCACATTGTATTCCTTGTTTTCCCCGAACATATTGGTATAACGGAAACGGAATTTTTCATCTGCCGAACCGTACATCAATACCTTCTGGGTCTTCTTGTCCATGTCCTTCCATGGCGTGTCCAAATCATAGCCATAATCCTTAAGCACCGCCGCCATGGCGCACATAGCATAGGAATTGACATTTTTCGACAATGGCGCAAAAACGCCCTCTCCCACGGAAAGCTTGGGGTCAGGAATTACCAGTTCCTCGTCAAATTCCATATGGCTGCCCAAGCCCATGCACACCGGGCAGGCACCATAGGGGTTATTGAACGAAAACATGCGCGGCGTGATTTCCGGCAGACTGATGCCACAGTCCACGCAGGCAAAGTTTTCGCTGAACATCAAAAGTTCGCCGTCCACCACCTGCACATAGACCACACCTTCGCCCAATTTGAGCGCGGTTTCCAGAGAATCGGCCAGCCGCTGTTCCATGCCTTCCCGCACGACCAGACGGTCAATTACAACTTCAATGGTATGTTTTTTGTTCTTTTCCAAATTGATATCATCATTGATGTCGAATATTTCCCCATCAATGCGCACCCGCACATAGCCCTCATGACGGATATGGTCGAGAATCTTGCGGTGCTCCCCCTTCTTACCCCGCACGACCTGTGCCATGATGAGCAGCTTCGTGCGCTCCGGCAGTTCCTTTATCTGGTCCACCATCTGGTCAACTGTCTGCTGGGTAATGGGCTTGCCGCACTTGGGACAATGGGGACGTCCCGCCCGTGCAAAGAGCAGGCGCAGATAGTCATAGATTTCCGTAACCGTGCCCACCGTGGAACGCGGATTATGGCTCGTGGTCTTCTGGTCAATGGAAATAGCCGGCGAAAGGCCGTCGATGTTATCCACATCCGGCTTATCCATCTGCCCCAAAAACTGCCGGGCATAAGAGGACAAAGACTCCACATAACGCCGCTGGCCTTCCGCATACACCGTATCAAAGGCCAGCGAGGACTTTCCCGAGCCTGACAGCCCCGTGACTACTACCAGCTTGTCCCTTGGGATGTCCACATTAATATTTTTCAGATTATGGGCGCGGGCGCCCTTTATTTTGATAAATTGTTCCATCACTTTACCTCTTTAAGTATCAGCTTAACAATTCATTTATCTGCCTTCCCATATCCAGACCTTGCTCATTTTTTAACGTCGCCATCAGGAATAAACATTTTCCGTCACTGGCATCAGCCCACACGCGGCCAATCATATCCTTTTCTCGCGAATCTTCATTCGTTACCAAGTGCCCGCCCTTTACTTCTATAGCGGCCACCCGGCCATCCTTCAGTTTAACAACAAAATCGGGATAGAAATTATCCTCATGTGTCGGCAGCCAAAATGAGTTCGTCATATCGCGAGGTATATTTCTGACCCAGGTTTCCACTTTGGGGTTCGCGTCAATATATTGCGCACACATTACCTCGTCTTTGGAATCCAACTCCCCTATGGTCGCATAAAAATGTTTTTGGAACTTTACCTTCCCACGGTAGAAGCTCTTGGCCGGATAGTGCCCCGGTCGGAAAGCCATTTGAACAGTAGGTGTTACTCTTGCAACATTGCTAGTGAATAAAGTTTCCTGTACCCCCTGCTTATAGGCTTCTTTGCGATTGGCTTCGATTTGTGCCTTGATGATTTTTACCAGGACAAAGCGAAAACGTACCAAATCTGCCATGGGAACTTTCTTATTATTGACCTGATAATCTATCACTTTACGCAGGTAGTTAATCAAATCACCATATTCCAAATCCAACGCATTAATGCGGCGCGACAACCAAATGACCAACTTCTTTTCATCCCAGTCAGTAAGACGTTCTAATCCCAAACTGCCTTCTTCAGTCCCGGTAAACTGTTCCGTTATCTTGCCATCCATAATGTCAAATTCATATACATGGCGGCTTTCATCCACCGCAAAGGCAGGCAAATCAGCAGGAAAAACCGATATTCTCCAACCATCTGGCAAACAAGTCTCTCTGTCTGCCAGTTCAGCCCCATCGCCAAAGTCAAGGCAAAGCTGGGGCACTGTAAACGTCACGCCCTTGTCAGCCATCCCCTTTGGCGGGATATAGACATTCGCTCTTGATACTGCATACAGAACTTCCTGCCGGTCATGCGGGCTGTTGAAACATTCCTCTACCTGTTCCGACAGTTCCCGCAAATTTTCCTCGTCTGCGTCCTTAATCGTAACCTTATATTTCCCAGTATTTTCATCTTTTACAACATTTGACAACAGTCTCAAAGCCATATTGGTGGAAAAATCCGGGACTTCTTCGGTAAAAAATTCCAAAGTAGCACGTTCCGCCTGCTCTTGTTTTTCGTCATCCCTTAACAAATCCAGCTGCTGTGGTGATTGGACGGCTTCTTCCGTCTCCTCCCGTTCAAATCCCATATCAATGAGATTATCCTTAAAACTTCCCACCGCACTCATCCAGCTATCCACTGCCACATGGGCATATGCACGGTTCAATGCTTCATGCGCTCGCCTTCTTGCATAAGGCATTCTCAAAACTCGCCCTAAAAGCTGTTCTGCATCCTTGCTGGAATGAACTTTTGCCACACTGCAAAAAACATAAGCAAAGGAGCAATCCCAGCCTTCCTTCAAAGCCTGCACCGTAATCACATAACGTACTGGACAATCCGGGTCGAATAAATCCACATCATCAAGTTCACGCTGTTCCCCAGTAACTACTGCCACCTGTTCCTCTGGAATATCATGCTCATTTATCAGATAGTCTCGAACCACCTCCACGGTAACTTCTCTATCTTTATTTTCTGCCTGTATGAGCATAATGGGCCGTACATACTGCGGTTCATTCTCCGCCAGTTTTTCCAATCCCTTGCGCCGTTCAATCCCGCTATCAATCGCCCCCTGCCAGCTTTGGGCTTCTTCCAGCATAATCGGCAGTTTTATCATATCCTCAGCCTTTAATTCCGAAGCTGTAACCTTGTAGAGAACATTGCTATTATCAGCAGGTGTAGCGGTCAGTTCAACAATAACCGCTGGACGCAAACGCCGCAAAACTTCTTCCGATAACTTGCTGGCATGATTATGCGCTTCATCAATGATTACGCAAGGCCGCATAAAGCTAAGCAAATTAGCGAAGGAATGAAGTGCCGCCCCCTGCTCATCCTTATCAAAATACTCCTGTTCAGGAATATCCCGGAAACATGGGTCAAGTGCTTCATTGGTCTGATATACCTTCCGCCCATCTTTGGACTTCACCCGAAAGGCAGCAAATGTGGCGATAAAGACATTGGTCTTATCCCGCAAATCCTGTGGCCGCAGGTGTGTAAAATCCGTTATGTCATAAACCCGCACATTGCCGTTAAAGCGTTCATCCAATACACGGCGATTTTCTTTGCGGCAACTCTGCAACACCTCCAAGGTCTGCTTGCGGATAATATCCGTTGGCACCAGCCAGACTACCATAGGATAATCCTGCTCCAAGAACTCCTCTGCTGCTTTCCCAATAGCATAAGAACCCAGCAAAGTCTTCCCGCCCCCGGTGGGCAGACGCAAGCAGATATATGGCACGTCTTCCAAGCCCTTGATCCCCTTGTAGTTTTTCCCATATCCCTGGGCATCCTGTTCTTTGGCAAAAGCCCGGGAGCAATTTCCGTCCAGCCTGGCTGAACCAAGAAAAGCTGCGAGTTTCTGTAAGGCTGCTTCCTGATAATTCTTTAACTGCAACACGGTGCTGCCTCCTTAGTAAACCTTGATTTCTATCGGTATATGCTTAAAGGTGATATTTAACTGCTGCATTTTCGCCGGTCCAAATAAAGTTCGCTCACCGTAAACAATCTTCGGCCCTTCAAAGGGCGGCAAATATGCCAACACCTTTTGCGACAGCACATTGCCGCTTTGGGGCTTGCGGTCACGCAAAATGCCATTATACAGCAAGTAATACGCCACGCCATTATGCACGCCCAATAAAGGACTTGTGCCATCACCACAATATGGACGCTTGGTTTCCGTGAACCAAATATGTGCCGCCAATTCAGCAAATTTAATATCCGGGCGGATAATCGCATATTCATCAAACAGCGTTTCTCCCAAGCGATAAAAGCGGAAACCACCACCGCCTTGCCAATTTACTGTTTTGGAAATACCGCCCTGCTCACCGTCAACAACCTTCTGCAAGCGAGGTACACAATGAGTGACTGCATGACTGCCCATTTCAATACCAATATAACGACGGTTCATTTTATGGGCAACGGCGGCAGTGGTGCCGGAACCTAAAAATGCGTCAAGGACTAAATCATTTTCCTGCGTGGATAGATGTAATATCCGTTGTAAAATTCTTTCTGGCTTCGGTGTATCAAATACGTCTTGACCAAATAATGACTTAATTTCTCTCTTAGCTTCTTGATTATCACCAACATCATTACGCGACCATAAAGTTTTACAAGAAACTCCCTGCTTTATTTCCGTAAGGAACCTCTTAATCGCAGGTACATTATTTCCATCTTTTCCAAACCAAATTCTGTTATCATCTATCATTTTTTTCATTACAGGTTCAGTATAAACCCAGCATCTGCCACTAGGCAGACGATGCTTTTTACCATTAGGTGCTGTCAATATATAAAATTGTGTGGGAGTTCCATGTCCAGCTTGTGCTGTAGAATTTTCTGCCTTCCATACGCCTCTAGGGTCATTATCACGATTTGTATAACGTGCATTCATCTCCGCCGTACGTTCCAGTAAGTTAGGATGCCAACTATCTTTATCTTTCGCATAACACAAAATATGGTCATGACTATCGGATAACCACTTTGCTGCATTTTGCGGAGCATACTTTTTCTCCCAAATTGCATTAGCAACAAAATTGTCTCGCCCGAATATTTCATCCAAAATCACTTTCAGATAATGACATTCCCCGTCATCAATCGAAAGCCAAATGACACCATCATCAGCCAACAGCTCCCGCAGTAATTCCAGCCGCGGATACATCAACGACAGCCAGGTGGAGTGCTCCACATTATCATCATAATGCTCAAAGGCCGAACCGGTATTATAGGGTGGGTCCGCGTAAATACACCTTACCTGCCCTTTGTAATAGGGCAACAAGGCTTTCAGCGCCGCTAAATTGTCTCCCTGAATCAACATATTATCCGCATCAGCCCCATAACTCAGGCTGCTATCTTCCACCAGCAAACGATAAGGCACCTCACCTGCCGCCTTGACCGCTTCTGCTTTCCCATTCCATATCAGTTCCGGCATCTACTACTCCTCCTGAACTACATCTACTACTTTTCAAAAAGAAAGAGCTGCCTAGTTCGTAACCAGCCAACTCCTACAAATATCATTGCTTTTACATAGCAAGAACTCTCTGAACAAACTCAGATTCATCAGAACATATTTCATACGGGGCATACTCTTTGTATGCATCAGGATTGCTCAGCGTCATAATCTGGCTCCCCTTGCCCTTTCTTACTTCCTCAATATAATGCGTCAATGTTCTAAGGCGGGGGCCATGCTGCATCTGTACAGCGATACTGCCATGTTCGCCAAAATTATTAACAACCAAGTAACACATTGAGCTCCCTCCTAAAATCTTCTTCTGTGTGTATCTGACCAGCTTCATATAACGCTCTAAGGCGCCCACCTGTTTCTGGCGCATAGCCTTTCTTATACAAGTAGCTATGGAGCCAGTCATTCAAACGGCGGTCACCAACTGTATTAAACTGAAATTCAATCGGATATACAAAATGGTCAGGCTGATAATACAAATGCAGCCCACGATATCCATCATCGGCTTTCTTCCCCAATGTCAAATTGGACTCTCTGGAGGGCTGAATACTGGTCAGCTCATACGCCTGCCGATAATCTTCTATGATTATCCTTGCGCCAAATAGGTCATTATATGTTCTCTCTACTGCATAATTAGGATAATATCTGTCATACTTAATGCGACAGGATTCCATGGATTTAATGCGATAATCATAGAGAAAATCCAATGTCTCAAGAGCTTCATCATAAAAATCTCTAGCCCGGCTGATGTCCGCCATAAGAACATCCTTATCAAATTTGTGCAATGAGTTCTTTAAGCTTTTTCCTAGCCGTGTCGTGTAAAACAATGCAGATATGTCCATATTGACCTCCCACATCTACATTATAACAAAGTAAAAAAACACCCGCAATACTGGAAGCTGACCTGCCATCACCCCTTTGCCTTTGGCAATGTTCCATCAAGTTCCAGTATCATATCACGCAGCTCTGCCGCCCGCTCAAATTCCATGGCCCGGGAAGCCTGCTGCATTTCCCGCAGCAAGGTCTTGACGAGATTTTCCTTATCCTTCTTGGTGAGTTTCTTTTTCTTCTTGCCCTCACCGGCGGTATAGCTGGCTGCCGTTTCCGCCACCAAAGTGGTTTCAATCAAGGGCTTGATGGGCTTGATGATGGTCTGGGGAACAATGCCATGCTCCTTGTTGTAGGCCTGCTGAATTTCCCGGCGGCGTTCCGTCTCGTCCATAGCCCGCTTCATAGAATCCGTTATCCTGTCTGCATACATAATGACCCGGCCATTAGCATTGCGAGCGGCACGGCCGATAATCTGAATCAGGGACGTATCGGAACGCAGGAAACCCTCCTTATCCGCATCCAGTATGGCAATCAAAGACACTTCCGGCATATCCAAACCTTCACGCAAGAGATTGATCCCCACCAGCACATCAAATTCCCCGGCCCGCAAATCGTGGATGATTTCCGCCCGCTCAATGGTCGCGATATCCGAGTGCAGATAACGCACCTTTACGCCTGCCTCCTTCAAAAAATCCGTAAGATTTTCCGCCATCTTCTTGGTCAAAGTCGTGACGAGCACACGTTCGTTACGCTCAATGCGCAGACGGATTTCCGACAGCAAATCATCAATCTGTCCCTCCAAGGGCCGCACTTCGATTTCCGGGTCAACAAGTCCCGTGGGACGGATAACCTGCTGGGCAATCTGCTGGGCCTGTTCCTTTTCATACTTGCCGGGAGTAGCCGACACATAGATAATCTGATTGATACGCGCCGCAAATTCCTCAAAGGTCAGCGGCCGGTTATCAAAAGCCGACGGCAGACGGAAGCCATTTTCCACCAGGGACACCTTGCGGCTCCTGTCCCCGGCATACATGGCATGCACCTGGGGCAGGGTCACATGGGACTCGTCCACCACAATCAGGAAATCTTCGGGAAAGTAATCGAGCAGGGTATAAGGCGCTTCGCCCGCCTTGCGATGCGTCAAATGACGGGAGTAATTTTCAATGCCCGAACAGTAGCCCATTTCCTGCATCATTTCCAAATCGTAGTTGGTGCGCTGTTCAATGCGCTGAGCTTCGAGCAGTTTGCCATTTTCACGGAACATTTTGAGCTGCACATCGAGCTCATCCCGAATATCCTGCATGGCAATCTTCATATCCTCGTCTTCGGTGACATAATGGGACGCAGGAAAGACCATCAGATGCGTGCGCTCGCCATAGACCTCTCCTGTCACCACGTCGAACTCCACCATGCGGTCAATCTCATCACCGAACAATTCGATACGAACAGCGCGATTATTGTAGCCTGCGGGGAACACCTCGATAACATCGCCCCGCACGCGGAACCGCCCGCGTTCAAAGGCAATATCATTGCGCTCATAGCGGATCTGCACCAGCTTGTGCAAAATATCCTCCCGCGGCACCTCCTGCCCCTTGTGCAGGGAAAGTACCATTTCATGGTAGCTTTCCGGCGAACCCAGACCATAGATACAGGACACAGACGCCACGATTATCACATCCCGCCGCTCAAACAGCGAACAGGTAGCTGAATGACGCAATTCATCAATCTCATCATTGATGGAGGAATCCTTCTCAATATAGGTGTCCGTAGAAGCAATATAAGCTTCCGGCTGGTAATAGTCATAGTAGCTGACGAAATAACCCACATAATTCTCCGGAAAAAAGGCCTTAAACTCACTGGCCAGCTGTGCCGCCAATGTCTTGTTATGCGCAATGACCAGTGTGGGCTTCTGCACCTTCTCAATGACCTTGGCAATGGTATAGGTTTTGCCGGTGCCCGTCGCGCCTAAAAGCACCTGCGCCTGCTGGCCGTTTTCGATGCCTGCCGCCAAATCCTCAATGGCTTTTGGCTGGTCGCCCATGGGCTCGAAGGGAGCCACTACCTTGAAGGGTATCTCTTTATCAAACTGCATCGTATTTAATTTCGGCACCATGGCCATGGTCATTCCTCCCTGCTGATTTTCTTGGATTCTTTCATTATAACGCAAAGATTAAAAGGGCTCAATGGAATTCCATTGAGCCTCAGTCATTTTCTCTTTTCGCCAGCCTCACACTTCGTTGGCCGTGAGGATGCACTCTACCTTGATATCCCTGTTCTTGTTCAGGTCAATGAACTCGCCCTTTTCCGTCTGTACCACGGGCAGGGAACGCACACGGCTTTCATCGAGATAAACAATTTGTCCCTTCTCTCCATTGCTTAAGCGCACCCAGTTGCCATTCAAGGCATGACAGAGATGCTTGATGAAGAGTACACCGTATTCCGTATCCAGCTTGCCATCCAGAATATCATCATAAAGGGTGGCAAACACATCAAAGGGAGAACGGCGTTTGGCAAAGACACGGTCGCTGGCCATGGCATCATACATATCCAAAATGGCCAGAATCCTGCCGAAGCGGGAAATGGTTTCCTTCTTAAGCTGCAGCGGATACCCGGAACCATCGCAGCGTTCGTGATGCTGCAGGATGCCCTGCATGATATCCTGATTGGCATTCAGCGTGGTACCTGCCAGCAGGTCATGACCATACTGGGAATGACGCTTGACCTGTTCAAACTCCTCATCGGTAAGTTTGCCCTGCTTCTCCAGCACCTCTTTCGGCACCTGCATCTTGCCGATATCGAGGAACAGACCGGCAATGACCAAATTGTACTGGTCGAGTACCGACCAGCCCAGCCAGCGGCCCATAAGCCCGGCCAAAATCCCTACATGGAGACAGTGATGCACCAGATAAGAGCCTTCCTGTCCCATATTGTGAATCTGCGACACCGCCTTGGCACCATCGCAAAGCTCGTTAAAATTCTTCTCATCCATGATGCGCTGCAAAGCATTGGCACTAAACTCGCCCCGCTGCACCAGCCCCTCAAAGATAACTTCCAGCTGCTGATAAACCCACTCATAGCAGTTGAGGTAATCATCATCCAGCAAATTTTCCTTGCTCGGGACTCCAACCACAGGGTCCTCTTCTTCCACATACACGGAAAAAATCGGTCTGTCGAGCAGCCCGTAAATCATTTCCTTGGTCAATGTGGTTCCTGTACTGATGAGGGCGTGTCCCTGTTCATCCACAATATCCCGGCCAACCACCATGCCAGCCCGCAAACTTTCCACTGCATATACCTTCAACACTCGACCTCAGCCTCCATGCAAAAATCCCGTTTCTATCGTTACTATTCTTCTTCGATTATAGCGTATTCCCGACCGTATTACCACAAAAATATTCGCAAAGTGGGCTTTTTGTCCTAATATTTTTCCGCGCCAACCACCATACTCAAAAAAATTAAAACATCTTGCTGCACATATACCATAAAAGTAATGTACGAAAGCAGCCCGGGGGCTGATGATACTTTTCCGTCGCGTTAGGCAAGCCTGCATAAGCAAAGGAAAAGTATTATCAGCCCCCGGGCGTCTTATCCAATCAGATGTAAACCAACACCTGAGTCTTATTTATTGTCGCTGACAACCTTGCGCACAACTTCAGCCACATGGTCAACCGTGAAGCCGAACTTCTCGAAGAGCACAGCTGCCGGAGCAGAAGCGCCGAAGCCTTTCATGGAAACCGTTGCGCCATCGAGGCCAACGTATTTGCCCCAGCCGAAATCGCTGAGTGCTTCTACCGCAACGCGGGCGCGAACCTTCTTGGGCAGGATGCTTTCCTTGTAGTCAGCACTCTGCTGCTCGAAGAGATCCATGCAGGGCATGGAAACAACGCGGACATCCACGCCTTCACCAGCCAGTTTAGCCTGCGTATCCACAGCCAGAGATACTTCGGAACCGGAAGCGATGATGATGCCGTCCATCTTGGCCGCATCCTTGGCTTCGGATACCACATAAGCACCCTTGAGTGCTTCCTTGGAGGAGCCAGCCAGCTGCGGCAGGTTCTGACGGGTCAGTACCAGAGCCGTCGGCGTCTTTTCGCTGGTCACAGCCAGATACCAGCCAGCTGCGGTTTCCGTAGCATCTGCCGGACGGAATACGTTGATGTTCGGCTGGGAGCGGAGCATAGCCAGCTGTTCAATCGGCTCATGCGTTGGGCCATCTTCACCAACGCCGATGGAGTCATGCGTGAGAACATAAGTCACAGGCAGGCCCATCAGAGAAGCCAGACGAGCCATCGGTTTGATGTAATCGCTGAACACGAAGAAGGTTGCTACATAGTTGCGCAGACCACCATGGAGCGTGATACCATTAGCCATAGCTGCCATAGCCAGTTCACGCACACCGAAGTGCAGGTTGCGGCCAGCATAGTTATCCTTAGAGAAATCACCGGCATCTTTCATATTCGTCTTGTTGGACGGAGCCAGGTCGGCACTGCCACCGAAGAGGTTCGGCAGGATATCCTTGAGACGGTTAATCATCGTGCCGGAAACAGCTCGCGTTGCCTGAGCCTTATCTTCATAAGCCCAGAAGCTTTCATCGTTCAGCAGGGCCTGAGCGTCAACCGGTGCATGGAACTTATCCCATTTTGCCTTGAGTTCCGGGAACTTAGCGCAGTAATCCGCAAAGAGCTTGTTCCAGGCAGCTTCTGCTTCTGCACCCTTGGCAGCCTTTTCCTGATAATGGTCATAAACATCCTGCGGAATGTTGAAGGTCTTATCCGGTTCCGGCCAGCCCAGGTTTTCCTTGAGGGCTTTGACGTTATCCACGCCCAGCGGTTCGCCATGAGCGCTAGCCTTGCCCTGCTTAGCCGGGCAGCCGTAACCAATCTGAGTCTTAACGGTGATGAAGGACGGATGTTCCTTATCTGCCTTGGCAGCTTCGATAGCCTTGCCAATAGCATCGAGGTCGGTACCATCTTCAACCGTCAGCGTCTGGAAGCCGAAGGCCTGCATGCGTTTTTCCACATTTTCCGTAAAGGCGATATCCGTGCTGCCTTCGATGGAAATGTTGTTGGAATCGTAGAGGATGATGAGTTTGGAGAGACCCAGCGTGCCTGCCAGAGAGAACGCTTCGGAGGAGATACCTTCCATCATGCAGCCGTCGCCGCCCAGGGCGAAGGTGTAATGGTCAACTACATCGTAACCGGGCTGATTGAATTCAGCAGCCAAATGTGCCTCTGCCATAGCCATACCAACAGCCATCCCCATGCCTGCACCGAGGGGGCCAGTGGTAGCTTCTACACCGATCGTATGACCGTACTCCGGATGACCCGGCGTAAGTGAACCATCCTGACGGAAGTTCTTCATGTCATCCATGGTCAGGCCATAACCGAAGAAGTGCAGCAGAGAATACAGCAGCGTAGAACCATGACCACCGGACAGAATGAAACGGTCGCGGTTAGCCCACTGGGGGTTCTTCGGATTGTGGTTCATATGGTTAGCCCAAAGCTCATAAGCCATGGGAGCACTGCCGAGCGGCAGACCGGGATGACCGGAATTTGCTTTCTGAACAGCGTCAGCTGCCAGAACGCGAATAGCATTTACACAAGTGGTATCGATGTTACTCAATGTGTATCTCTCCTTACCTGAAAAAAGATTCTTTTACATACAAACACCATTCTACAAAAAAAAATGGGAAATGTACAGACCCTTTGCGCATTTCCCATTAATTTCTTTTATAATATTTTAACAAACGATTATTGATAATTACGTTTTCAAAAAACGAAACTTAGAAGTTCCGCAAATCCGGGCGCAATTCCTGTGCTTTGCCCATATAAACATGCTGAATATCCGCCTGTTTGATATCTGTATCGACCAGCAAAAGTACACGGATGCAGCGTTCCATGGATTCATCCACCTCCGGCACGCGGGTGTCAAACAGAGGCACTTTATCGAAACCATCCATCTGGCGTGCTCCCGTTGCGGGGAAACCAGCCGTCAGGTCGCTGGTGGAACTGAAAATGCAAGCCCCAATATCCTCCGGCTTTACCTTGTTGCGCCGCAAAATCTGGGACAAGAGCATCTTAGCCGCCTGCCAAATCTCTTCCTTTTTGTTTTCACCTACGACAATCGCGCCGCGAATACCTCTCATAAGTCATTCCTCCTATGCTCCCTTATGAATTTCCCAAATAATTCTTAGACTGAGTACAAATGCTATCAAATATCCTAAAAAGCCCAATAGAGGGATTTCCATGATTTTCGGTGTCATCTGGGTGGTACAAATGGTACTGGAACCCAGCAGCAGCGCTGCCACCAGTACCGCAAGTATCACCTTGTTAATCATACGGTCGAGATGCCGCAAGGGTTCTTCCGAACCGGTCACATCGAGATTCACTTTGGTCTGGCCGCTCATGGTCATCTTGAGGATATCGGAAATCTGCTCCGGCAGCTGGGCTGATTTTTTGAGCAGCATCAAGCCCTCCTGCTTGGCCTTTTCGATTTCGTCCTTCCAGTCAAAATTCTTCTTGTAATCCACTGCCAGACTCCGGGCAAAAATCTCCACAAAGCTGACCTTGGGGCAGCAGAGCCGCATGACCCCTTCGACCGTCAGCACGCCCCGCGCAAACATGGAGAGTCCCTGCGGGCAGGCGATTTTATGCACCCGCATGAGGTTCATAATCTGACGGGTCAGAACGCCCATCTGCAGTTCGCTGAAATCCAGACTGCTGTACTGGGCCAACATAGCATCAATATCCTGATAAAGAGCCGTATGGTTGATTTTCCCCTTGGCAATCCCTAGTGAGAGCACCGCGGCCTTCATCTCGAAAGTATCGTGATGGGCCAGCGAGTACACTGCCTTGCGGATAGCCGCCCGGTCACGGCCGGAAAGCCTGCCCATCATACCCAAATCCAGCCAGACAATGCGGCCATTGCGAATCCAGATATTGCCGGGATGCGGGTCAGCGTGGAAGAAACCGTCCTCGATAATCTGCCGCACGTAATTTTCCCCCAAGCGGCGGCCCAAGGTATTGATATCATAGCCCCGTTCCTTGAGCTTGGCAAAGTCATCAATACAGATACCATCTACATACTCCATGACCAAAATATGCTGCATGGATAGATTGCGGAACACCCGGGGACATGTCACATAATCCACATCCCGGTTGAGATGGGAAAATTCCTCAATATGGTCGGCCTCCATGAGAAAGTCCATTTCCTGTTTGGCAATGGTCCACATCTCATCAAGCACCATATTGAAGTCGATAACATCCTGAGAACGGCTGACCACCTTGAGCAGTGTGGCCGCCCGCTTCAAGAGGACGATATCCTTGCTCATGATTTCGTAGATTCCTGGCCGCTGCACCTTCACCACTACTTTTTCGCCAGTGGTGAGCACCGCCCGATGAACCTGGGCAATGCTGGCCGAACCAATGGATTCCTCATCTATGAAGGAAAACACCTGATTCCAGCGGCGGTTGTATTCCCGCTCAATAACCTCCACCACGGTGGAAAAGGGCATGGGCTTGGCTTCAGTCTGCAGCTTCATCAATTCATCGCAGTACTCCGGCGGCAAAAAGTCCGGACGCATGCTCATGACCTGCCCCAGCTTCACATAAGTCGGCCCCAGGTCCTCAAGAATCTGCCGCAGCTTTTCGGGTGTTACACCCTTGACCACATCCCGCTTCCGCAGGACCGCCACCATTTCCTTCAACCGGTTGGCGGTACCGGCATCTTCACTTTTCTTAAAGAATTGTCCCAGCATAGCACTGGCTCCTTTAGTCGTAGATCTGATTGTATGTTGCTTACTTCTTGCCGTATTTCTCTGCTAACTGCTGTTTTACCGTTTCATTAGCCAGGAAGTCATCATAAGTCGTTACACGGTCTACCACACCATCCGGGGTAATGTCGATAATGCGGTTGGCAATGGTCTGCACGAACTCATGGTCATGGGATACGAACAGAGCCGTGCCGCCGAAAGCGATAAGGCCATTGTTGAGTGCGGTAATGGATTCCAAATCCAGATGGTTGGTGGGCTCGTCCATCAGCAGGACATTAGCGCCGGAGAGCATCATCTTGGACAGCATGCAGCGTACGCGCTCACCACCGGAAAGTACCGATGCTTTCTTGAGGCTTTCCTCACCGGAGAAGAGCATACGGCCTAAGAAACCGCGTACAAAGGTTTCATCCGGGTCCTTGGAATACTGACGCAGCCAGTCTACAAGCGACAGGGAGACGCCGTCAAAGTAAGCGGAATTATCTGCCGGCAGATAAGCCTGCGTAGTCGTTACGCCCCACTTGAACGTACCTTCATCCGGTTCTTCCTCGCCCATGAGAATCTTGAAGAGCATGGTCTTACCAATGCTGTTCGGGCCAACGAAAGCCACCTTGTCGCCGCGCTTCAGCGTGAAGCTGACATTCTTGAGCACCTGTTCACCATCAACGGTCTTGGAAATGCCATCTACCTGCAGAAGCTGGTCGCCAGCTTCGCGGTCCGGCGTAAAGGCAATGTACGGATAACGGCGGGAAGACGGTTTGATGTCCTCCACCTTGATTTTATCGAGCAGCTTCTTACGGCTGGTAGCCTGCTTGGATTTAGCAGCATTAGCGGCAAAGCGGGCGATAAAGTTCTGCAGTTCCTTGATTTTTTCCTCGGCCTTCTTGTTCTGCTCCTTCTGCAGCTGCAGGGCCAGCTGGCTGGACTGATACCAGAAGTCATAGTTACCGGCATAGAGCTGGATGGCGCCAAAGTCCACATCGCAGATATAGGTGCAGACCTGATTGAGGAAATGACGGTCATGGGATACCACGATAACGGTATTTTCAAAACCGGCCAGGAAATCTTCCAGCCAGTTAATGGACTCTACGTCCAAATGGTTGGTCGGCTCGTCCAACAGCAGGATATCCGGATTGCCAAAGAGAGCCTGTGCCAGAAGTACACGTACCTTTTCCTTGGCCGTGAGGTCTGCCATCTTCATGGTGTGTTCCTCTTCGGGAATCCCCAGACCATTTAAGAGGCGGGCTGCCTCGGATTCTGCATCCCAGCCGTTGAGTTCCGCAAATTCAGCTTCAAGTTCCGAAGCCTTCATACCGTCTTCTTCCGAGAAATCCGGCTTGGCATAGAGGGCATCTTTTTCCTCCATGATTTCCACCAGACGCTTATGACCCATGATAACCGTGCGCAGCACTTCGTAATCATCAAAGGCATAATGGTCCTGCTGCAGTACAGCCAGGCGCTCACCCGGGGTAATTTCGATATTGCCGCCGGTCGGCTCAATTTCTCCGGACAACAGCTTCAAGAAAGTGGATTTACCGGCACCATTGGCACCGATAATGCCGTAGCAGTTACCCGGCGTAAATTTCAAGTTTACGTCCTTGTACAGGACACGCTTGCCGAACTGTAAGCTTACATTGTTTGTCGTAATCATAAAGTATTAATTATCCTCTCTATAGCAAACTTATTTCGATAACATTTCCCGGAACATGCTCATAATGCTCTGGCCATAAGAATAGCCCGGCACAGCCCAACGGCCATTCAAATCAGTCCAGCTGTTCAGGGTCTGCGCACCATAAGAGCTGCGCACGAGTCCATAGCGGGGGTCCACCACCGGCTCGCTTGGTTTGCGTGTGGAAGCATAGGCCAGCAGATGCTGAATCTGGGCACGCACCCCCATCTGGGCAGAGCTGAAATATGCCCCTTTCACATCACTGCTGGTGGTTCCCAGACCACAGTAATTGTTCTGGTCAGGCGTTACCGTGCCGCCGTAACGGAAAAAGCCCGTTTCCTTCAAAGCCTGCGCAAAGGCCACATCCGGACGAATTCCTTCCCGTGCTCCTTCCTCATAGTAGTAGGAAACAAGTTCCTTAGGCGATACGGAAATATCCGGCTGGGGATTGACGCTCAAAAGGTATTTTACGCACTGTTCCTGACTGGCCAGCGGCGTACCGATAATGGCATCATCATAGGCCGACATGGTCTGTGGCACCCGAAAGCCAATCTCCTGCTTCTCCACAGGAGGATGCAGAATGGCCGCAATGCGCTCCTCAAGACTCTGCTTCCCGCGTTCCACCGTACGGGTGCTGCTGCCTCCCATTTTGAGTTTGTGATTGGTATCCACTTTGGTTTCCATTTCCGGATTCATAGCCAGATGACGAGCCTCTGTATAATGTGGCAGCGCCAATGCCATACTGCCAGCAAAAAGGCCAGCCATAACCACTCTTGAACAACGGTTAAAAATCACGAACAGTACACTCCTTAACTTACTCAAAACATACTTCCATAGCTATAATAAAGGGCAAAAATGCCACTTATTAACCAGACTATTTTCGTCACCTGCCGGGCTTTGCCTGCCATGGTCATAAACAAAGCGTAGCCAATAACAGCACTGCCTAAAGCCGTGGCAAAATTCCCGGTCAAAGGCAGAAGCAGAACCATGACACAGACGGACAGAACTTCTGACCGTCTATCCGCTTCCGCTTGCGATAGCGGACAGGACTTTACAGTTTCCAGCAGCAGCAAAAAGCCGCTGCCCACCAACACCGGCACCACCATGGCCGGAAAATCGGCAATGGCCGCAATTACCGGTTCACAGAAGAGTGCCAGTGCAAAAACAGCTCCGGCTGCCAGTACCGCCCGCCGGCTGTTTTCCGCTTCAGCCTTAGCCGCCGAAGCCGGTGACGCCACCAAAGGCGAACTTCCACACAGAGCGCCCAGCGCTCCGAGGACAAAGAGTTTTTTTACGCCCACAGCTGGCTCTTTCTCCCGGCAAAATGCCTGCAAAGTGCTCCCATGAATAACACTTAGCATAACCGTCAGGCTCAGCACCGTAATCCAAAAGAACACTGTATCCTGACTGTTCGCAGCTGCAAAATCCAGCTGACCGATTGCCTTATCCAGCCCTGCCGGCAGAAAAAACGGCGCGGCAGGAATCACCCAAAAGCCTTCGCCAAAGGTCACCAGTCCCGTAACAGCCATACCAGCAAATAAAGCACTGCGCCAGCCTGCGGCAATCAGTGCCACCGTCAGCACGATTCCCGCCATGCTCCAAAACATCAAGGGGTCAGCGGCATCCCCGAGCATGGTCACCTGCCAGGGAGAAGTGATGACGATGCGCCCCAGCTTGAGCCCCAGACTGATGATAAAAACAGCCAATGCGAGCTGAATTCCCCAGGAAAAAATTTGCGGCCAGCCCCTGCGCAGAGCAGAGCCCGCAAAATGCCACAATGCCAAGCCCAGCAAAGACGCCAAAGCACAGCTGCCCAAAACCGTCTGCCATCCCAAACCATGCGAAACAGCGGCGATAAATACCAGATAGCCTGTCACCGTCAAAGACGGCGTCAGCACCAAATCATAGCCGCCATGCGCCAGCCACAATGTTCCCACCAAAGACAGCAATACGCTGACGGTAAAGCTGGCGGCAAAATCCATGCCGGCCAACTGCCACATGAAGGCGGTTGCCGTAAAGGCCGCCAAGGATGACATCGCCATGGTTGCCCCCGCGAAAATATCCCGGCTAAATTTCATAAACGGCTCACCCTCCACATAGTATATCAATCCTATTTTACCACAGGAAAGAGAAAAATGACAGTTTCACCATATCTTTTTCATAAATTCTGCCCCCATTCGTGCTATACTAAACATAACTTCATTAAATCTTGTCTGGGAGGAATTCCTTTGTCAAATACGAAATCCTTGAACGTGGTAAAACTCGGCGCATTCGCTGCTATTATTTTGCTCTTTGTCATCATCCATCTGCTGAATCCTGCCTTCCTGCCGCATATGTGCGGCCTGCTGGCCCGGGGTGATATTCAGGAGACTGCCAGCTACATTGCCTCGTTTGGTTCCGGCGCGGTGGTGTTCAGCTTTTTGCTGACCCTCTTTGTCAACGCCCTGGGCTTTCCGCCCGCCATTATCTTTTCCACCGCCAACACTTTGATTTTCGGCATCGGCTGGGGAATTTTTCTGTCGGTGGTTGCCGAGACTGTCGGCGTGGCCTTCAGCTTCATCCTGCTGCGCTTTTTCTTCCGCGAAGCGGCAGAAAAAATCATCAACCGTCACAAGACCTTGTCCGATCTTGACAAGTACAGCGGCAGCCGTGGCTTCGTCGTCATGCTCATTGCCCGCATGGTTCCCTATCTGCCCTCGGTGCTGCTCAATGCCATCGGCGCACTGTCCGCCATGAAGTTCCGGGATTATGTCATTGCCTCCTTCGTCGGCAAGTTCCCCTCTACTGGCATCGAGGCCATTATCGGGCATGATGCCATCACCCATCAGGAAGATCCCACCCGCATGATTGTGGTGGTTATCTTTGCTATTGTTCTTATCGTCGGCGCCTGGCTCTATGAGCGCCGCGAACAGAGAAAGAAGTGATTACTTTGCAGCTTTCACGCCGTAGGTTTCTTTTTTTAACCGGGAAAATCATTCTCCTGCTAGGTCTTGGCGGCTTCTTCCCCCGACTGGCTGCTGCCGCTAATTTTTCGTTGCCCATTGAAGCGCTGCGCCAGTTAATCACCAGCGACCCCTGCACCTCGCGTACCATCATGTGGCAGAGCAAGACGCCGCTGGAGGACTGCCGCCTGCAATATCAGGCTGGCGATGCTCCGAGCCAAAATCTGCCCGTCATGATGGAAAGCCTTACCGAAGACCGGGTTACCAATTATTATTACACCGTTTACCTGCGCAGCTTGATGCCGGGAACGACTTACCGTTACCGCATTTGGCAGGGGAACGTGGCCACACCTTGGCAGGAATTTATCACAGCACCGGCAGAGATTACGGATTTTTCCGCGCTGATTTTCTGCGATTCCCAATGCGGACAGACTTACGCCGGTTGGGGAGAAAACTTCCGCACCGCGTGGCAGCGTCATCCGGAAGCCCACTTCTTCGCCATCATCGGCGACATTGTGGATAATGGCCAGCAGGAATGGCAGTGGCAGAATTTTTTTGCCGCCATCGCTCAGGATTTGCCGCAGCATCTCTATGTGCCGGTGATGGGCAACCACGAATGTTACAGCCTGATTTGGAAATTCTGCCGTCCCCGGAGATTTGAACTCAGTTACAACCTGCCCCCCAACGGCAGCCCGGAACTCCAAAATTATTATTACTCCTACGACTACGGCCCGGTGCATTTTATCGTCCTGAACACCCAAATGCTGGAGCTATCCGCTATCCATCCCGAACTTTTGGAAAAGCAAAAAGTCTGGCTGCAGCAGGACATAAAAGACCACCCGGCCAAATGGCGGGTGGTACTCATGCACAAAGATGTGCTCGCCTATGATGAATTTCAGGAAGGCTCCAAGACCATGATGAGCCTCAGCGATGTTGGCTACGCCTTTATGCCCCTCTTCGACAAGCTCAACATCGACTTAGTGCTGACCGGTCATATGCACACCTATCGCAATCGCGGTCATGTCTACCAACTGGAGCCAGCCGACAAGGGGCCCGTCTACATCATGAGCGGTCCCATGGGCAACCAGCAGTACACCGTCCCCGCCGACAAGAATTTTGACAAGTCAGCCATCTACCAGCCCACCCCCAACAACTACCTGCTGCTCACTGCCAGTCAGGAGAAGCTGACCGTCACCTGCTACACCATAGCAGGTGAACACGTCGAAACCACCGAAATCGTTCATGCCTAAGTCATCTTAAACAAAACTAAGCCCGGTGGCTGATAATACTTTCCCGTCGCGTTAGGCAAGCCTGCATAAGCAGAGGGAAAGTATTATCAGCCACCGGGCCTCTTTTCTTTTTGTAGAACATTATTTTACCGGCTGAATCGCAGGCAGTTCCACACTATTGTTCGTGATATCATTGATTACCAACTCGATGCTGGTAGATTCCACAATGGCATCCATAATGGTTTCCACCGGCACTGCCGACTGCCCAACCGGTGTTATCGGCGGCAGTTCTGCCGTTTCCTGTGCCTTAACCTGAGGCTTAGCCTGTTGCTGCGGTACAGCGCTTACCGGCTGAATCGGTGGCAGTTCCAAAGTATCAGCAGGTACAGACGGAGCAGCCGGCTTTTTCGGTGCTGGCTGTTGTACCGGCGTAATCTGTGGCGGCTGGATGGGCCGTGGCGAAATCAGCGCAGGGGTATCCGTCTTTTCCCCTTTCTTCTTCGCCTTCCGTTCTTTGTCGATATCCGCTGCCGTGATAATTATGGGAATGGCTTTTTTCTGCCGCTGCGCAGCTTTTTTTTCTTCTTCGAGCTCCGCCGGAGTTTTCACCGCCGACCACCGCAGCCGGGAATTGAGCTGGGGCAGATTGCTTACTGCCTCATCCACCGCCTTAGCCGCCTGCGGTGCATTGGAGCCCTTGTTATCCGTGACCAAGCGGGAACGGAACAGTTCCTGGGAATCCACAGTAGACACCGTTCCCTCTGCCGCCTGAACAAGACTTCCTGCCATTATCATGCCAATGAACACGGCCATACCAGCCGCTTTGCTGCGATACATCATTATAACCATATCCCCCAATGGCTTGCGCCTAAATTTTTCTCTAACACAAACTAAAATTCGGCAGGACAATCAAAAAGTCCTGCCGAATTTATGACAAATTATGTTATTTTTCCGTGAAGCTGGCAAATCCCTGCTGGAAAGAATCCACTGCCTCGCTCCGCAGTTCAGGATTATCCATCAGCCGCATGGAGTAGCAGCCGCCCTTGTTGCCGCGGAAGAAGGTAACAATCTCCTGATTGTCTGCCTTGGCTATCGAATCCGGCTTGCCATCGCCAGTGCTGTCAAAGGCAATCTCTTTAGCCGTAAAAGCATAGACAGCCCGTTCCTTGCCGGTGCGATTGACAATTACCACACTCTCATAAGGATTGGTGGCCATCAGGTTAGCCAGATACTGCTTGGCCTCTTCCTCTTTGAGGCTGTTCAAATCCGGCACATTCTTGTCATCAAAGGCATTCTTGATGATGACCCAGGCATTTTTGATATTGTAACCTTCATTGTCAAAAACCAGGATTTCCCCTTCCTTGCCTTCATACAAAGCGCTGGCAGGAATGACATTGGGTTTCTTCGGACATTTGAGCGTATAGCCAAATTCCTTGCTGGTGTACACATAGCTGTTCTTAACCTGGCTTGCATTCGAAGTTTTCTTCGCCTGCTGCTCCGTCTTTGCCGGTGCCTTGTCCTTGGCATCAGCCTGCTGCATACCAGTTCCCATAAACAGAACTCCCATAAGACCTAAGGCTGTAATAATCTTTGCTTTCTTATTCATCTTGCATTACCTCTTTCTATCGTACAGTAATGGGGATTCCTAAATTCATTCTCTAATTATAACGCGATTGCTCCCATTTTGCCAATGACAAAATGCGTATTTCCGTTAAACGTCTTATCTCAACGTTTGCGGGCAGGCTCTACATTCACCTTATAGCCCTTCACCGTATTGCGGTGCATCGTATTCATAACCCGTTCTGCCACATCCTCCGGCACTTCCACAAAGGTGAACTTGTCGTAGATGTTGATGACTCCGATGGTAGCCCCCGGAATGTCCGCTTCGTCAGCAATGGCCCGCACGATATCTGCCGGACGGATTTTCTGGCTGCGGCCGATGTTCAGGAACAGGCGCACCATGCCCGGCGCTCCGCCGGTATCACCGAAGCCGTTATTATCGCTCTTTTCATCCTTAAAGCCTTCCAAGGAAAGTTTCAAAGCCGCAGCGGCAATATCCACCAGATCAAAGCCTTCGGCAGCCACATCCGAAATGATTTCATGGTAATCATCATAATGATTCTGCTGCAGGGTCTTAATCAGACGCTCCTGTACCAAGTCCTTCTGCCGTTCCAGCATATCCGAAGCCGTCGGCAATTCCTTGCGCTGAATCTTCGTATGCGCGAGTTTCATGATAAGACGAAGCTGACGGTATTCCTTGGGCTCGATAAAGGTCATGGCCACACCCTTGCGGCCGGCACGGCCCGTACGGCCAATGCGGTGCACATAGGATTCATGGTCCTGCGGAATATCGTAGTTGATGACATGGGTAATATCGTCAATATCAATGCCGCGGGCCGCTACATCCGTCGCAATCAGAATGTCGATGCGCCCTTCGCGGAAACGCTTCATCACGCGGTCACGCTGAATCTGGGAAAGGTCACCATGGAGGCCGCCAGCAGAATAGCCGCGAGCATCCAGAGAAGCCGTCAAATCATCAACGGCACGCTTCGTGCGGCAGAAGATGATGAGCTTGCCGGTTTCTTCCACATCCAGCACTCGGCAGAGGCCCTCAAACTTTTCGCGGGTTTCGTAATAAAGCTGGTCAATCAGAGGAACCGTAAGGTTCTCCTTGGTGATGGTAATGCGCTGCGGATGCTGCATATAACGGCGGGAGAGCTTTTCAATGGGCGTCGGCATAGTTGCGGAGAACAGCAGAGTCTGCCGGCCATCCGGAATCTGACGGATGATATTTTCAATATCATCAATAAAGCCCATATCGAGCATTTCATCGGCTTCATCCAGCACCAAAGTCTGGACATTGGTAAGGTCTAACGTGCCCCGGTTCAAATGGTCCAACAGACGCCCCGGCGTACCCACTACTGCATGAACGCCTCGTTTCAGCGAACGAATCTGACGGTCAATGGCCTGCCCGCCGTAGATGGGCAGAGTACGCACGCGCTTGAACTTGCCGATTTTATTGAGTTCCTCGGCCGTCTGAATGGCCAGTTCCCGAGTCGGCGTCAAAATAAGCGCCTGCACCTTATGGAATTTCTCGGCCATCTTTTCCACCGTCGGAATGCCAAAAGCTGCCGTCTTGCCCGTCCCCGTCTGCGCCTGACCAATCACATCATGGCCTTCCAGCGTAAGCGGAATGGTCTGCGCCTGAATGGGGGAAGGTTCCTCAAACCCCATCTCTCGAAGCGCCTGCAGCACCTTACGGCTAAGTTCAATCTCACCAAAGTTTTTAAGTTCCTGTTTCAAAAAGTTCCTCCAAAAAATCTATAAATAATAAATGCGGTTTTTTACTCCTTTACCGGCTCGCCCACAACATCATAAGTAAAGCCCTGAAGGACTTTCACTTTGATAACATCACCGGGTTTGCTGGTAGTATCTCCCTCAATATAAACCTGACCGTCAACCTCCGGCGCCTCACGGTAAGAACGTCCTACCGCAATATTGGGCTGTTCCTCATCGCGTCCTTCGACAAGGACTTCGATAACCTTGCCCTCGAAGCTCTGGTTGACTTCCTCGGAAATCTTGCTCTGCACACTCATGAGGTCATGGTATCTTTCCTGCATAACCTCTTCGGAAATCTGATTTTCCATATTGTAAGCCGGCGTATCCTCCTCACGGGAATACGTGAAGACACCGACCTTGTCCAGACGCTGCTCGATAAGGAAGTTGCGCAGAGTCTGATACTGCGCATCCGTTTCGCCGGGGAAGCCCACGATAAAGGTCGAACGGATGGTTACACCGGGGATGCGTTCCCGCAGCTTCTTAATCAGGGTAATCATCTGCTCCTGAGTGTCCGGACGATGCATGGATTTGAGCACGGAATTATGGGCATGCTGCAGGGGCAGGTCAACATACTTGCAGACCTTGGGCTCCGTCGCATACACATCAATGAGTTCATCCGTAAAGAATTTCGGATAACAATAGAGTGTGCGCACCCATTTGAGTTTCGGCACCTTAACCACTTCACGCAACAGTTCAGCGAGTGCCGGACGATTGTAGATATCCCGGCCATAGTTGGTGCTGTCCTGCGCGATAAAGACTACTTCCCGCACACCATTTTCCGTGAGCTGTTCCACTTCTGCACAGATATCTTCAATCTTGCGGCTGCGGAACTTGCCGCGAATCTGCGGGATGGCGCAGAAGGCGCAACGATTGTCACAGCCTTCGGCAATCTTCACATAAGCGGTATAATCCGGCGTGGTGCGGATGCGGGGAGTCTTGGCATCATAGAGCGTGTCATCTTCCCCAGCCAGTACCACACGATGGCCTTTGAGCGTTTCCTCCACCGCTTCCATAATACGGCCCCAGGCACCAGTGCCCAAAATGGCATCGGCTTCCGGCAGTTCGTCCAACAGTTCCTGCTTGTAGCGCTGGCCTAAGCACCCTGCCACAATCAGGCTGCGGCAGCGGCCGGATTCCTTGTAGTCTGCCATATTCAGCACCGTGGTAATGGACTCTTCCTTGGCCGACTGAATGAAGGCGCACGTGTTGACAATCAAAATATCGGCTTCCGCCGGGTTATTGGTCAGCTCAATGCCGTGGTTCTTTAGTTCCCCCAACATGACTTCCGTATCCACCAGATTCTTGGAACAGCCAAGACTGATAAAACCTGCTTTCACAAAAAGACCTCCTGTAAATACACGCTATGAATTACGAAAGAGGATACAGCCTGCATGTACAGACAGCACCCTCTGCATATCACACAACACAATCTAAAATAAATTACTTAAAGCGGACTTCCTTGACCCAACGGTCCAGAAAATCATGACGCTGCTGGTCCGTGAAGTTCACCGGCTGGTCAAAGAGCAGCATATTTTTTCCCGCAAAGGACTTGTAGGCCAGTGTACCGGGATTGGTAGGCACAAAGTAGAACTCCTGCTTCTGCAGAGCCTGCTGGGCTTCATCCGACAGGAGCCAATCTGCAAATTCCTTGGCCGCTGCAGCGTCCGCAGGTTTTGCCTTGTAGGCAATTCCCGTACCGGTTATCATGGCCGCTGTGCCATCAGCAGGATAGACAATTTTTAAGGGATAGCCCCCCTGCATATAACGGACAGCCTCGCTTTCCACGGCAATGGCCACATCCACTTCGCCCATGCCCGCCTGACGGACAGGATTGGACAGATACCGGGCATACTGCACCACCTTGGGGTGTATCTGCCGCCAGATATCATAAGTAGCTGCATCGCCGAACTGCGCCACCATGCTCATAAAGAGATTAGCTGACGCGTCAGCCGCCAAAAAGTCCGTAATGCCAATGCGCACCTGTGGCTGAGCCGCCAGTTCCTTCCACGTATCCGGCACCAAGGGCAGAGTCAACAGGTAATCCTTGTTCATGCAGAACACGATTGGGTCATACCAGACACCGACCCAATAACCGTCACGCTGCCGAAAATTCTCCGGCACCTGGTCTCCGGCCTCCGAAAGATACGGCGTAAAATAACCGGCCACCGCGGCCTTATTTAGCGTATCCTTATCTGCCAGTACCATGGAAGCTGCGCCCTCATCCCCGGCTTCTGCCTGAGCCTGCAAGCGCTTTATGATTTCCCCGGATGATAACGGCACGAAGTTTACCCGCACGTTGTGGGACTGCTCATAAGCATTGGTCAGAATCGACGCATGCTCCGCAGGCAGCGTGGTATAGACCACAATCTCCCGCAAAGGCCGGCCCTTGTCATCATGCCTTGCTCCGGCAAAATATGCAGAACCTGCCACAACCAGAATAAACAACAAAAAAGCCGTCAGCAGCAGGGATGTATACCTTCTCATCAAACGATACCTCGCTCACAACTTCAATCATTTCCTATTCTATCATAAGAAATGAAGTGCCGCAATAGATTTCGAGCTTCCTTATTCGAGGTTAAAGACGGAGGGAATGGGCGGCAATAACTTTCGGCTGCTTATGCAGGCTTGCCTAACGCGACCGAAAGCCATTGCCGCCCCTTCCCTCCTCAGGTTTTACCTAGACATGACGCCACAATATCATTGACATTCTATAACACATAAGAGCCGAGAGGACAGATGATGTTTTTCCGATGCGTTAGGCAAGCCTGCATAAGCAAAGGAAAAATATTATCTGTTCTCTCGGCGGCTTTAGCATATCGATGTAATGTACGCAATAAGCCCGCGGGGCTGGTGATGTTTTTCCGTAGCTTTTGACAAGCTTGTCTATGGCGAAGGAAAAATATTACCAGCCCCGCGGGCGTCTTATAGCCTAGATGTTAACCCATCTTATTCTTCATCCGCATTCGGGTCCTTAATCGGCACTCCAAATACGAGATTATCCAAAAGTCCAATCAGCTGATTGATTTCCGGTTTGGCAATCTGACCGGAAGCTCCCAGCTGTTCACCTTTGATGCGCATCTCCTCACTGATAAGGGATGAGAACAGTACCAAGGGCACGGAATTGAGATTTTCATCATCACGCACCAGTTTCAGCAGGCGATGACCATCCATCTTGGGCATTTCCACGTCGGAGATGATAACCCGCACATGGTCTTCGATTTTGCCGGGCTTTTGCGCCAGCGTCTGCAAATAATCCCAGGCATCCTGACCATTGCCGAAATCACGGACGTAGCGATAGCCGGATTCATGCAGGGTGGTAACCAGCAGGTCACGCAGCATCGGCGAATCCTCTGCTACGACTACATGTACATCGGAGCGCTTGGACTTCACATCTTCCGTTGCCTCTTCATAAGTCGTCAGCTTGGCATTGATTTCCGGATTGATTTCCGCAATGATGGTCTCAAAGTCAATCAAGAGCACAATGCGGTCTTCCATCTTGATGATACCTACCACACGGGACTGGTCGCCGACTTCAGGCGCCGGTTCCATATCCTTCCAGGAAATACGATGAATGCGGGAAACATTTTCCACTAAGAAACCAATATTGTAGTTATTGATTTCCGTCACAATGACATTGCGCGGTTCTGCCTTGGACTGTACATTGAGACACCTGGGCAGGTTTACCAGCGGAATTGCCTTGCCACGCAGGGTGAACAGGCCATCGATATAGGGATGAGCCTGCGGCATTGCCGTCACCGGCGGACAGGTAATTACTTCGCGTACCTTTGCCACGTTGATGCCATAGTTAACTTGTCCAATGCTGAATTCCACAATTTCAAACTCATTCGTGCCGGTTTCCAGCAAGATTCCTTTCTTGTCTCCAGTCGTTTCTGCTGCCATCTACTTCGCCCCCATCTATTTTATATCCCATTCGAATTTCATCTCTAGCTTTCTTATTCGCCCTTTGGGTGCAAATTCCTTCAATCCTTGAAAAAATTTGCATGAATTTGCTTAATTTTCTTTGAGATAGGTCCAACCATCTTCTTCAACAATGCGATTCTCCCGCAGAAGATGGCCCAAAGCCCGCTTGAAAGCGGCCTTGGAGATGCCGAACTTATCCCGGATGACCTCGGGCGAAGACTCGTCACTATAGGGCATTTTGCCGTTGCGACTCTGCAAGAGCTCCATAATCTTTTCCGCATCGGTGATGAGTGCTTTTTCCTTACTCTCCTTCAAGGAAGCATTGAGCCGTCCATCGTCACGGATGTAGGTAACACGGGCCGTAACCACTTCGCCTACCCTTGGACGGGCATGCGGATTCATTTCCTTGTTGGCGATAAAAACGATATAGCGCTCCTCACTGAACAAGAACGCGCCGGCATCGGTGTAGTTGTAGATGGCGCCTTTCACCATCTGCCCCTTTTTGACGCCCTTGGCAGGCTGCGAAGCCCGACGCATTTCATCCTCCACTTCCATGGTGACGGCGAGTCTCCCCGATTTATCGGTGTAGAGTTTAGCCCAGACCACTTCCCCAATCTGGGGACGACCGCGCATGCCGGCATAGGGCATGAAGATGCCGCGCTCAGCTCCGACATCCACGAAAGCACCATCACGGCTCACGTTGATGACCTTAAGGCGGGCAATCTGACCTTCGCGCATTTTGGGCACCCGCATGCTGGCGGTCAGTTTGCGTTTTGGGTCAAGATAGAGGAACACTTCCACTTCATCACCGATATTCACTGGATGAGTCTGCTGATTCTTATGCAGGAGAATATCGTCATTGGTGTTGCCGGTTTCCGCATCGAGGAAGGCCCCCAACTCCGACTCACGCACCACCTTCAAGGTTGCTACCGTGCTGGGGCCGTATTTTCTTTTACGCTGTTCTTCCATAAACGCCTCAATCAGTCTTCGTAAACGGACAGCTTAGCATCGCCCCAAAGCTGTTCGAGTGCATAGTACTCACGGGCTTCCTGCATGAAAACATGAGCAACTACATCACCGTAATCGAGCAATACCCATTCACCTTCGCGGTAGCCTTCCTTATGGAAGAAGTCCACGCCAGCTTCCTGCAACTGTTCTTCAATGCTGTCGGCAATCGCCCGCACCTGAGTTGCCGTGTTGGCAGAGCAGACGACAAAGTAATCCGTGGACGGGGACAATTCCCGCATATCCATCACCACAATATCTCTGGCTTTCTTATCGCTGGCTGCTTTGCAAACTGCCTGGCTCATTTCTTCAATGGTCATCTTGAATCCTCCTAGAATCTATAAAAAAAACATTATTTTTCTTCACTTGGTCCCTCTGCCGGGAAAAGTTCCTGTATCCGCTGGGCTGCAGCGGCATCATCCAGCACCCAGATAGAGGGGTCATCCGCTGCCGGCGCACCGGGCAGGATAATGCTCTCCGGCGGCACACTGCTCAAATGCCGCAGGGTATTGGCCAGATACACGGAGTCAAAAATCTCCGCGCTGGTTTCCACCCGCTGCTTGATAATCTCCGCAATGGTCGGCAGCTTCGTCAGGGTTCTGAGCTGCAAGAGATTCTGATAAAGCGCCTTGCAGAACCGCTGCTGCCGCTGCATGCGGCCCAAGTCATCCAAATCATCACTGCGATACCGCAGGTACTGCTGGGCCTGCTTGCCATTCAGATGCTGATAGCCCTGGGGAAGATGGATGGAAATGTTGCCTTCTGCATCATCATAGTTCATATCCTCTTCCACATAGATATCCACGCCGTCAATGGCATCGATAAGCTCACTGAATACCGCCATATCCAGCACAATGTACTGATGAATGGAAATGCCCAAAAGATTATTGACCTGACGGGTCATCAGCGGAGCGCCCCCCATGGCATAAAGGTATTTTATTTTTGTTTGCTCCTGGCTGCCGGTGACATTCACCCAGGTATCCTGCGGGATATGAATAAAGCGCAGCCTGCCGGTATTGTTTTCAAAACTGGCCACCACGATGCCGTCCGCTTTTTTCTCGGTACTGCCATCAATATCCACGCCCTCATCCAGCCCCACAATCAACACATTGGTATAGCCATCAAACCGCGGGTCAATGGTGCCCCGCCGCATCTGCTGGCGCTGGGTGTAGCCTTCATACATGGTCTGATACTCCTGATTGAGTTTGGAGCCCAAAGACACCAAAGCGTAACCAGCAAAGAGTACGCCGGTGACGATTACGCCCAGGAACAAGAGGAGAATCAACAGCCTGAGCCTCGCCCGCCGCCTTCTTTGAGCCAAGAGCTTGCGTTTATGTTTTATATTTTGCTGGGTGACATTTATCTTGTCCATCAGCCTGACCTTCTATCTATTAAGCAGTATTTCATTTCGGGCAATTACCGTATCGGGATGAATCAGCCCGCCTTTTTGGAGCACAAAGGCAATGGACTGGGTAAGGCCTGCCAGCATCATCTCATCCAAGCTGGCAGTTTGGGAAAGTTCCCGCAGCTTCTCCACGCCGGGATAATCCCGCTGTGGCTCAATCATATCCGCGAACCAGATGATTTTATCCAGCTCCGTCATCTGCGCCCCGCCCACGGTATGCCGCCAGATTGCCTGCTCCACCGCCTTGTCATTGACGCCGTATTTTTCCACCACCAGATGGGCACCTATATAGGCATGAAGCAGCAGCGGCATCTGCTTTTCCACCGGCTCCACTGCAATCTGCCGCTTTTCTGCTTCCTGAATCAAATCCTCATTGAGAAATTCCCGGGCACAATCGTGGAGAAGTCCTGCCACCTGCGCCTGCTCCCTATCGATGCCGAAGCGTTCCGCCAGAAACACCGCCGTCTCCGCTACGCCCAAAGAGTGCTGGTAGCGGGATGGCTTCAGGCTCTTTGCCAAAAGTTCCCGCATTTCCTCGTATTTCATGGCAAAACTCATTTGTATAAACCTTCTTTTTCGATGTAATCAGCTACATTTTCTGGTACTAAATAGCGGATGGAACGACCTTCTGCCACCCGTTCCCGAATCTGTGTGGAGGAAATCTCCATCAGCGGCACCTGAAGTTCATGGATATGACTTCTGAGTTCAGGGCCAAAATAATCCAACAGCAATTTCTCGTCAAAGGGAATCTCCGGCCGGGTAGTGCCAATAAACTGACAGGCTCCCACCAAATCCCGGGGATGATTCCAAGTTGGCAGGTCGTTAATGGAATCTGAACCGGTAATAAAGTATAGTTCAGCATCTTCCCCCAGCTTATGCTGCATCTCCTGCACCATAAGCCATGAATAAGACGGCCCCTTGCGCTCCATCTCCAGCAAGTCCAGACAAAAACAAGGATTGTCCGCAATGGCCAGCTCCACCATTTTTATCCGCTGCTCTGCCGAAGCAATTTTCCGTTCCAACTTATGGGGCGGCTGAGCCGCAGGAATGAAGCGTACTTCGTCCAGTCGAAAGGCCTCCCGGGATTCTTCCGCAATATGCAAATGAGCCAGATGGATGGGGTCAAAAGTTCCCCCCATCAGCCCTATTCGCTTTTTCATCACCGGATTCCTCCCCACATATAAAGCAACAGATAAACTGCCGCTATTGTCAAAACGATAAGCAATACTGCCCGGGCATAGTCCTTACTGTCATGTGCCCCTTTAGGGGTAGACAGATACTGGCGTATGGCCCGATAGTAACCCTGCAAGTGAAACATCAGCGAATCTGCCCCTCGCCCATAATGAGATATTTGGAACTCGTAAGCTCCATAAGCCCCATGGGGCCACGGGCATGAAGTTTCTGCGTGCTGATGCCGATTTCCGCACCAAAGCCGAACTCAAAACCATCGGTAAAGCGGGTCGAGGCATTGACATAGACCGCTGCCGCATCCACTTCCTTCTGGAAGCGTGCAGCATTTACGAGGTCCTTGGTCACAATCGTTTCCGAATGCCCGGTGTTATAGCGGTTGATATGTTCTATCGCTGCCGCCACATCCTCTACCACCTTGACGGAGAGAATCAAATCGCCATATTCCGTGCTCCAGTCCGCTTCTTCTGCTGTCTGCATATCGGGGCAGATAGCACGGGCCTTATCACAGCCCCGCAGCTCCACTTTTTTAGCCAACATGGCTTCATCGAGCATGGGCAGGAATTTTTCCGCTACATTCTTATGCACAAGCAGGGTTTCCATCGCATTGCAGACCGATGGACGGCTGGTCTTGGCATTGATGGCAATATCGAGTGCCATCTGCAAATCTGCACTTTCGTCCACATAAGTATGGCAGACACCGGTGCCCGTTTCAATAACGGGTACGGAGCTGTCCTCCACCACACGCTTAATAAGGCCTGCACCGCCGCGGGGAATGATGACATCCAACAGGCCGGTCAAATGGGTCATTACGCCCACAGCTTCCCTGTCCGTAAAGTCGATAAACTGGATTGCCCCTGCGGGAATGCCATGTTTATAGGCTTCTTCTGCGAGCAGGGAGCTGATGGCAATATTCGAGCGAATCGCCTCGCTGCCGCCGCGCAAGAGCACGGCGTTGCCGGATTTCAGGCAGAGTGCCAGGGCATCCGCCGTGACATTGGGGCGGGCTTCATAGATGATACCCACCACGCCTAACGGCACCCGCACGCGGCGGATTTCCAGCCCATTAGGACGTACGGTTGAATAATCCCCCTGACCGATGGGGTCAGGCAGAGCCGCCGTCTGCCGCAGGCCTTCAGCCATGTCGGCAATGCGGTTTTCATCGAGCATCAGACGGTCCAGATAGGAACGCTTGACGCCCTTTTGCCGGGCTTCTTCCAAGTCCTGCGCATTGGCTGCCAAAATCATGCTGCTGCGCTGTACCAAGGCATGTGCCATCGCCAGCAAAGCTTCATTCTTCACCTTGGTCGAAAGCGTGCCCAGCTTATAGGACGCAGCTTTTGCCGCTTCGGCCTTTTTGCGTACTTCTGCCTGAATATCCAATCCGATTCCTCCCCATCAAAAGTCAGCCAATAATCACACCATCAATACCATATTATCGCGGTGAATAACCTCGGTGGGTACATCACCATTTAATATCCCTGTAAGCTTCTCAGTCCGACAGCCCAGGATTTTTTGCAAATCTCCCGCTGAGAAATTGACAATTCCCCGGGCGATTTCCTGCTGGGATGCCGTGAGCACCCGCACGGTACTGCCGGCGGCAAATTCGCCGTCACAGGCCGTAACACCTGCGGGCAGGATACTTGCCCCCTGCTCACGCATAGCTTTAGCACAGCCCGCATCTACGACGATTTCGCCCGCCAGCCGCTTGCCAAAGGCCAGCCACGACTTGCGCACCCTGAGATGCGATTCCCGCGCCGGGAACACCGTACCGATATTTTGACCGGTCAAAATATCCCGCAGCACATTTTCCCGTGAGCCCGAAGCAATGACCATCGTCACACCGGCACTCATGGCAATCTGCGCTGCCTGAATCTTGGTCATCATGCCGCCTGTGCCCAGCTTGGAACCGGCACCACCGGCGATTGCCTCAACCTCGGGCGTGATTTCGGGAATTTCGGCGATAAGCTCGGCTTCCGGATGGGTCGCCGGATTAGCCGTATAAAGGCCCTCAATATCCGACAGGATAATCAGGGCATCGGCATCCACCAAGGTCGCCACCATAGCCGAAAGGTTATCGTTATCGCCAATCTTGATTTCATCTACCGCCACCGCATCATTTTCATTGATGACGGGAATAGCGCCCATGGAAAGCTGGGCCAGCAGGGAATTACGGGAATGAATGTACTGATGGTGCTGCACGGAATTTTCCTTGGTGAGCAGCACCTGTCCCATAACCTGCCCGTATTCGGCAAAGAGCTTCTCATAGATATGCATGAGCACGCCCTGCCCGATAGCCGCGACCGCCTGCTTTTCTGGAATGGAGTCCGGCTTTTGGGCAAGACCCAGTTTGCCCAAGCCTGCGGCAATGGCGCCCGAGGACACGAGAATCATTTCCTTGCCCTGATTTTTGAGGTCGGCAATTTCCCGCAGCAACAGGTCAATGCGGTGCAGATTCAGTTTTCCGGTTTCATGGGTCAGGGTACTCGTGCCCACCTTGACCACAATGCGCTTGGCTTCACGCAAACGCTCTCTGGCAGTTCCCATGTTCTTCCCTCCGCTCAAGTTTGGTTACGGCAGTTCGATTTTCGGCTTATCGTAGTTGCGCTTAAACAGCAGGCCATTGCGGCCGATAATCTGCACGAGATTTACATCCGCACGTTCAGCCAGCATGGTGATGGCATCTTCCGGTTCTTCCATGCAGTTCTGCAATACACGCACTTTAATGAGTTCGCGCTTTTTGATGGCTTCCTGGGCAGCTTTGACCACCGTCGGGGTAACGCCTTCCTTGCCCATCATCACCACGGGTTCCAATTTCTGCCCCATGGAACGCAAAAAGCTTTTCTGCTTGCCAGTCAATGAATTTCTTAACAAATCTATTCCTCCGTACCTTACTTAATCGCGGAATTCAAATTCCATTTCGCCGATATGGATGGTGTCGCCCTCTTTGGCGCCCTTTTCCCGCAGCTTTTCATCGAGATTCTTAATGCGCCAGATGTACTGGAAGCGGCGCACAGCTTCATCGTTGAGGAAGTTGGTCATCTTCACGAGCTTTTCGATATTGGTACCGGAAACCACGAGTTCGCCGCTGATGTTGCGGGAAATGGTAATCTTGTCCGGGTCTTCCTCGTTCTCGTCATAGACCACAACTTCATCTTCCGTCTCCGGCTCCTCAACATAGTTATCGAGCCATTCACCGGTATAATCAATAAGCTCCTGTATACCTTCGCGGGTCGCTGCCGAAATGGCAAAGAACTTCATGCCGTTTTCCTCGGCCAGCTTTTTCAGGCGCGGCAAGTTTTCCTGCGCTTCGGGCAGGTCGATTTTATTGGCCACGAGCACCTGCGTGCGGCGGGCAATCTTTTCGCTGTACTTCTTGAGTTCCGCATTGATTTTGTAATAATCGTCAATGGGGTCGCGGCCTTCAAGGCCCGAAGCGTCCACAATATGCAGAATCAGCTTCGTGCGCTCCACATGGCGCAGGAAGTCATGACCAAGGCCCACACCGTCAGCGGCACCTTCGATAAGCCCCGGAATATCGGCCATGACAAAGCTCTTTTCGTAGTCCGTCTTGACCACACCGAGCACCGGCGTAATCGTTGTAAAGTGATACTCCGCAATCTCCGGGCGCGCTGCCGAACAGCTGGCCACAAGGCTCGACTTGCCCACACTCGGATAGCCGACCAGACCAACGTCTGCGAGCAGCTTCAATTCCAAAATCAGATTCTTTGCCTCACCCGGTTCGCCGAATTCGGCAAATGTCGGCGTGCGGTTAGCTGAGTTGGCAAACTTCGCATTGCCACGGCCGCCACGGCCGCCCTTGCAGACCACAGCCTCCTGCCCGATTTCCGTAAGGTCAGCCAAAACCTTGCCCGTAGCCTCGTCCTTCACAATCGTTCCGGGTGGTACCTTGACATAGCAGGCAGGCGCATTGGCACCATACTGATTCTTGATATCGCCGTTCTCGCCGTTCTTCGCCGTAAACTTCCGATGAAAACGGAAATCCAGCAAGGTGTTCATATTCTGGTCAACGACAAAAATCACATCGCCACCCCGGCCACCATCACCACCAGACGGCCCACCTTTCGGCACAAACTTTTCTCTTCTAAACGCCGATTTACCATGACCGCCATCACCAGCCTTCACGATAACGCGAGTTCTATCAATAAACTGCATATTTCCTCCACATAAACCATAAGACCACTGTATATCGTTGCTCAGCGCCCAAGGACGGGCGCTGGCGGACGTAAATCCCCGGATGGGATTTCAGTCCGCGCTTTCTTTTGGGTACTTTTCTTTGCATCAAAGAAAAGTACCACCGACGGCATTAACAACAGCCACTTTGTAGTCAATAAAAACAAGAGCCGGCATTGCGTTTTCAATACCGGCTCTTGCCTTTACTCGCTACAACGCAACCTAACGCCGTTCCTTATAAACAAATACCTGCGCCCAAAAGCGCAGGTATCCGTTATATGTCTTACATAGCTTCTTCAGCCGTATAAACGCTGACCTGACGCTGGTAGCGGCCTTTGCGCTCGAAAGCAACCTTGCCGGCAACCTTTGCGAACAGGGTATCATCCTTACCGATACCAACATTGTGGCCCGGATGGAAGTGCGTGCCGCGCTGACGAACCAGAATGCTGCCAGCGGTTACAACCGTACCAGCCTGCTCCTTAACGCCAAGGCGCTTGGAATGGCTGTCACGACCGTTACGCGTGGAGCTAACACCCTTTTTATGTGCGAACAACTGCAAATCAAAAGTAAACATCGAATTCACCTCCGCTGTTCTTGAATTCGTACACCTTCCGGACTGAGCTTAGCAATCTCCATCAGTCCTAGAAGCATCGTTTGTAAAATCGCTTCGGTCAGTTCATCAGGAGCCCCTTTGAGCTGCATTTTGAGCTTTCCACTCGCTACGGAATAATCCATGTCGCGATGCAGATGCTCACCCAGTCCCAAAAGCGCCGTCTGCGTAAGGGACGAAACCCCGGCACAGACAATGTCCTGACCATGCGCCGCCGTGCCGCTATGGCCGGCAACTTCAAAGCCAACAATGCGATCCGTTGGCTCCTTAAAGATTTTCACCTTAATCATGGATTAAGCTTCAATCTTTTCGATAACAACCTTCGTGAACGGCTGACGATGACCCTGACGTTTACGGTAGTTGCTCTTAGCCTTGTACTTGAAGACCAGAATCTTCTTGTCCTTGCCCTGAGCTTCAACCTTGCCCGTTACTTTGGCACCTTCAACAACCGGCTTGCCAACTTTGACATCACCGTCGTTTACTACCGTCAGAACTTCGTCAAACACTACAGCTTCGCCTTCAGCAGCGGAGAGCTTCTCCACCATGATTACATCACCTTCAGCGACCTTGTACTGCTTGCCACCAGTTTTGATAATTGCGTACATGAAAACACCTCCCTATAGATTACTCGCCAACTACGGCACTGCCACAAGGCAGATTTTACAGCCTCGCTGTGCGGTTGGGGATGGGCTATAAAACCCAAATCAGACGCACTGCATGCGTCTACAGTTAGTAATAGTAACATAGGCCTAAGGCCTTGTCAAGAAAAATAATTGCATTATCTTCTCCTATGTTCGTATAGGAAAATCCTATCTATTATATTGTGCAAAGTGACATTGAGATTTTCCCGTTTTTTCGTTATAATGTACAAGTGTATAGAATATGTAACGTTTAGGAGGAATTATCATGATTAGTCCATATACCGCAGGTGCGTTAGTACTGGTTGCTCTGATTGTTTTCGGCCCCAGCAAGCTGCCGGAAATTGGCAAAGCGCTGGGCAAGGGCATCAAGGAATTCAAATCCGGTGTTGTCGATGAAGCTAAGAAGCCGGAAGATACGCAGATGATGAACGTAACGGAACAGCCCAAAGAACTGCCCAAGGCTGAAGACCAGACGAAACAGTAAGCCGGTGGCATAAATGGCAGAAGAACAAAAATACGAAGAAATCGAGGCGCCCAAGCAGATTGGCGCCCCGGCAGATGCCGAAGTGGTCTTAGACGATGGCAGCATGTCCCTGATTGCCCATCTGACCGAGCTTAGAAGCCGCCTGATTAAATGTCTGGTAGCTACGGCGCTTGGAAGCTGTGTGGGCTATTTTTTCATTCAGGATATCATGCACTATCTGACCCTGCCGGCGGGCAAACTCTATTACATGCAGCCCGCTGAAGCATTCTTTACCTATTTAAAGGTAGCCTGCGTGGCCGGGTTCCTTCTGGCGCTGCCCATTATCTTTTGGCAGGTATGGCGTTTTTTCCTGCCCGCCCTGACAGCGAGGGAACGTATGGTGCTTGGTATTGTGGTGCCGGCATCCGTCGTTCTTTTTTTCTGTGGACTGGCCTTTTCCTTTTTCCTGGTGCTGCCAGCGGGTATCAAATTCTTCCTGGGCTTCGGCAATGCGGAACTGGAAGCGCTGCTGTCGGTGAACAAATACTTTGACTTTGTCATCATGTTTGTCCTGCCCTTTGGCTTTATCTTTGAACTGCCGTTGGTCATGACCATTATGGGCAAGATGGGGCTTATCACCTCCGCTTTCTTAAAGAAGTATCAGCGGATTATCATCTTCCTGTCCTTCGTCGTCGGGGCACTCATCACCCCGACCCCGGATGTATTCACCCAGTCCATGATTGCCCTGCCCATCATCGTACTCTATGAGGTAGGCTATTTCATTGTTCGTTATATTTTACGCAGATAAGAGGAGGTAAAATTCTTGGCTTATAAGGACTTGCGGGAATTTATGGTTGCTTTGGAGGAAAAAGGACTCTTAAAGCGCATAAAGACCGAGGTTGACCCGGAACTCGAGATTACGGAAATCACCGACCGGGTATCGAAAATGGAAGGGGACAAAAATGTCGCCCTGCTCTTTGAAAATGTCAAAGGCTCGAAAATGCCCGTGCTCATGAACGCCTTCGGCAGCTATGAACGCATGGCGATGGCTTTAGGCGTGGAAAAGCTCGACGATGTAGCAGACGAACTGCGGGAGATGTTAAAGCTCCCCTACGTTTCCCTGCAGAACAAAATGAACGTTGTGACCATGATTCCCATGATTAAGCGCGCAATTAACTTCCCGAAATACGTGAAGAATGCGCCCTGTCAGGAAGTCGTGGAAACGGAAAATCCGAGCCTTGACGATATTCCCATTCTTAAATGCTGGCCTGATGACGGTGGTCCCTTCGTGACCCTGCCGCTGGTGTTCACCAAGAACCCCAAGACCGGCAAGCGCAATGTCGGCATGTACCGCCTGCAAAAATACGACAGCCGCACCACAGGCATGCACTGGCATATCCACAAGAACGGCGCGGAAAACTTCCGCGATACTAAGGCGCAGGGCGGCGATAGAATTGAAGCGGCCGTAGCCATCGGCACGGACCCAGTGCTTACCTATGCCGCGACCGCTCCTCTGCCCCGCGATATTGACGAAATGGTCTTCGCCGGTTTCCTGCGGCATAAATCCGTGGAAATGGTCAAATGCAAGACCGTGGATATTGAAGTGCCCGCCACTGCCGAAATCATCCTCGAAGGTTATGTGCTGACGGATGAAAAGCGCCGCGAAGGCCCCTTCGGCGACCATACGGGCTATTACTCGCTGGCAGACGATTACCCCGTGTTCCATATCACAGCGATTACCCACCGCAAGGACCCGATTTACTTCTCCACGGTGGTCGGCAAGCCGCCTATGGAGGACTGCTATCTCGCCAAGGCTACGGAACGCATCTTCCTGCCGATTCTGCAGCAGATGCAGCCGGAAATCATCGACATCAATATGCCGCTTGAGGGCGTATTCCATGACTGCTGCATCGTATCCATCAAGAAGCAGTACCCCATGCAGGCTCGCAAGGTCATGCACGCTCTTTGGGGCATGGGCCAGATGATGAACGTCAAGATGATTATCGTTGTCGATGCCCATGTCAACGTACAGGACCTCAAGGAAGTCTGGTGGCGCGTCTACAACAACATCGATGCCAAGCACGATTTGGAAATCGTCGAAGGCCCGCTTGATGTTCTTGACCACTCCTCCCCGATGGCAAAATGGGGCTCCAAACTGGGCATTGATGCCACCAAGACCTGGCCGGAAGAAGGCCATACCCGCGAATGGCCGGAAGAAATCAGCATGAGCGAAGAAATCAAGGCCCGCGTAGATGCCAAGTGGAAGGAGCTTGGTCTGGATTGATTGATATAAAAGCCCATATAAACAACGTGGCTCTGCACCATACGATTTTCGACCTGCCCTTTGCCTTTATGGGCGCGGTACTGGCAGCAAACGGAACGCCCACCATCCATGACCTTATCTTTATTGCTCTTGCCATCACCACGGGACGGGCAGCGGCGATGGCTCTTGACAATCTGGCGGACTTAAAGTACGACAAATTGCAGCCCCGCATGAGCTACCGCGCCATGGTCAGCGGACGGATAAGCAAGCGTGAGGCAAAAGTCTTTATCGTCATCTGCCTGCTCTTAATGGTGCTCTCGGTTATGCAGCTGCACCCTATCTGCATTTACCTGCTGCCCCTTGCCGCACTGCCCTTTTTGATTTATCCCTTTACCAAGCGCTTTACCGGCTGGTGTCACCTCTTTTTGGGGCTGGCTATCGCCATGGCACCTGCAGGGGGCTGGGTCGCCATCAGCGGGCAGATTACCACGCCCATGGTGCTCTTATGTATTGCCGTAGCCTTGTGGATTGGCGCCTTTGATGCCATGTACGGCGCACAGGACGAAGAATTTGACAAGAGTCAGGGACTGCATTCGCTGGCAGTCAGCTACGGCGCACCGAACGCCTTCAAGCTCTCGGCAGCCATGCACGTTATCTGTATCGCCTGCTTCTTTGCCGTGGGCGTAATGCTCTCCTTGGGGCAGCTCTACTTCGTCGGTGTCGGCATTGCCGCAGGAACCCTTATCTATCAGCACCGCATCGTCAGCCCCACGGACTTTTCCCGGGTGACCCAGGGCTACTTTATGCGCAACGGCATTGTATCCGTCGCCATCTTTGTCTGCACCTGGCTTAGTTTCTACTTATAATTAACAAAATTGAGGTGACTCCATGTCCGCAAAAATTCTCGAAGGCAAGTTTTTCGCACAGCAGTTAAAAGATGATGCAGGGCGCCGGGCGGCGGCTTTGCAGGAAAAATATGGCCGCGCTCCGGGGCTGGCGGTTATCCGCGTGGGTAACGACCCGGCTTCTGAAGTCTATGTCCGCAACAAGGACAAGGCCTGTGCGGCCCTCGGCATTTATTCCGAGGTTATCGCTCTGCCCGAAGAAACCAGCAAAGACGAATTAATCGCGCGTATTGATGCCCTGAATGCCGACGAAAAAATTGACGGCATTCTCGTGCAGCTGCCCCTGCCTGCCCAGATTGCGCAGTTTGAGGCCGAAATCCTTAACCGCATTGACCCGTCCAAGGACGTCGATGGCTTCCATCCCGTCAATGTCGGCAAGATGGTGACGGGCGAACCAGCCCTGCTGCCCTGCACGCCGGCCGGCTGCATCCGCATGCTGGAAATGGCCGGTATTGAAATTGCAGGCAAACGTGCCGTGGTCATTGGCCGCAGCAATATCGTGGGCAAGCCCATGTTCCATCTGCTGATGGCGAAAAACGCCACCGTGACCGTGTGCCATTCCCGCACCGAGAATCTTGCGGAAATCACCCGGCAGGCCGATATTTTGGTCGCAGCCATCGGCAAGCCCCAATTTGTGAAAAAAGATATGGTAAAAAAAGGTGCAACCGTCATCGATGTCGGCATCAACCGCATTGCCTCCAAGAAACTCGTGGGCGATGTGGACTTTGAAGCCGTCAGCGAAGTTGCCGGCGCCATCACCCCCGTACCGGGCGGTGTAGGTCTCTTGACCGTCGCTATGCTCATGCAGAATGTTGTGCAGGCAGCAGAAACGCACCTACAATGTTAATTATAGCCTTCCCCTCGAGGGGAAGGTGGGCGCGAAGCGCTCGGATGAGGTGCAAAATTCAATACCTCATCCGCCCCTGACGGGGCACCTTCTCCAAGGGGGAAGGCTATAACTATATAGCTTTATGTAAAGTTTTATTGCAGAGGAGAAGAAAGCTCAATGAAAACCGATGTGGAAATCGCGCAGAGCGCAGAAATGCAGGACATTCGCCGTATCGCGGAGAAACTCAACATCTCCGATGATGAACTCGAACTCTATGGCAAGTACAAGGCCAAAATCAGTCTGGACGCCTGGCAGCGGGTCAAAGACCAGCCCAACGGCAAGCTGGTGCTAGTGACAGCCATCAATCCGACTCCGGCTGGCGAAGGCAAGACGACCACCAGCGTAGGCCTTGCCGATGCCTTCCATAAGCAGGGCAAAAAGGTTGCCGTTGCCCTGCGTGAACCCTCCCTTGGCCCCTGCTTCGGCCTCAAGGGCGGCGCTGCTGGCGGCGGTTATGCACAGGTCGTACCCATGGAAGACATCAACCTGCACTTTACCGGTGACTTCCATGCCATCACCACGGCCCACAATTTGCTCGCTGCCGTAATCGACAATCATATCCAGCAGGGCAACGCCCTCGATATCGACGTGCGCCGCGTGGTCTGGAAACGCGTGCTCGACCTCAATGACCGCGCCCTGCGCCATGTGGTTATCGGTATGGGCGGCAAGGCGCACGGCGTGCCCCGCGAAACCGGCTTTGACATCACCGTGGCCTCCGAAATGATGGCCATTCTGTGCCTGGCATCCGACCTTGAAGATATGAAGAAGCGCCTCGGCGAAATCGTTGTCGCCTACACCCGCGACGGCCGCGCCGTAAGAGCCAAGGAACTCAATGTCACGGGCGCTCTGACCCTGCTCTTTAAGGATGCCATCAAGCCGAATCTCGTACAGACCTTAGAAGGTACGCCCGCCTTTATCCACGGCGGCCCCTTTGCCAATATCGCCCATGGCTGCAACAGCGTCATGGCCACGAAATTTGCGCTGAAATTTGCCGATTACGTGGTCACCGAAGCCGGTTTTGGTGCTGACCTCGGTGCCGAAAAATTCCTCGATATCAAATGCCGCTTCGCCGGAATTCATCCCGATGCCGTGGTTATCGTTGCCACTGTCCGCGCTCTCAAAATGCACGGCGGCATGGATAAGAAGGATTTGGGCAAAGTTGACATGTCAGCTTTGGAACGCGGTATGCAGAACCTCGAAAAGCATATTGAAAACATCCAAAAGTTCGGTCTGCCTGCCGTAGTAGCTATCAACGCCTTCCCCACCGACACCAAGGAAGAACTCGATTTCGTTGAAGCCGCCTGCAACAAGCGCGGCGCCGAAGTCGCCCTCTCCGAAGTCTGGGCCAAAGGCGGCGAAGGCGGCCTGAAGCTCGCGGAAAAAGTCGAAGCGGCCATGAATAAGCCCAACAACTTTCACTTCATCTACGAAACCGACCAGAGCGTGGAAGAAAAAATCACCGCCATTGCCAAAGAAATCTACGGCGCAGACGGCATTGCCTTCACCGCGGCAGCACAAAAACAACTCGCTGAAATCAAGGAACTTGGCTTTGACAAAATGCCCGTCTGCATGGCCAAGACCCAGTATTCCCTGTCCGACGATGCCACGAAGATTGGCCGCCCCACAGGCTTTACCGTCACCGTAAGAGAACTGCGCATCTCCGCTGGTGCCGGCTTTATCGTAGCGCTTACCGGCAACATCCTCACCATGCCCGGCCTGCCGAAGAAACCGGCTGCCGAAAACATGGATATTGATAACGAAGGAAAGATTACGGGACTTTTCTAAAACGCCTTATACAAGAGCCTAGCTGAAAAACGCCTATCGGAAATAAATCCGATAGGCGTTTTTGCAGTTTTTCAGCTTTAGGCCATCATGAGTACAGGATTCCATAAAATTCCCCCAAGTTATATATTGTACCATTTTTATCTTCGATAACATCAAAATCTGGGCAAAATAGGCCTATTATGACGTTTGACGTTGCCAGCAAACAACCTTATACTTGATTCATACAGGATAGGCGGCTATACTTGTGAATCTGCTAGAACGTATCTGTGGTCATACATGGATGATACTTCGTCATAAATACTACAATGGCCAAACGTCAACTTTAAGCTAGGCACCGGATATTTAGAAAGGCTGGCAGTAAGAAAAATACACCTGCATTTTTTTAGGAGGGATTTCGTTTTGAAAATCGTCATTGCAATGGATTCATTCAAAGGCAGCCTGACTTCTATGGAAGCAGGCGCTGCCGTTTCTTCCGGTATTCTTCGCGTCTATCCAGATGCCAAAATCAAAGTACTTCCCTTGGCCGATGGCGGTGAAGGAACCGTCGAAGCCCTCACGCTCGGCATGGGGGGCGAGCTGCAGTCCATCAAAGTAACCGGCCCTAGCGATGACCAAAAAATCACCGCTCAGTATGGTATTTTACGGGACAAAAAAACCGCCATCATCGAGATGGCTGCTGCCGCAGGTCTTACCTTGCTTCCCCTTGAAAAGCGTAATCCACTTTATACTACGACCTATGGCGTTGGTGAAATCCTGCGTGATGCCATACATAAAGGTTGCCGCCATTTCATCGTCGGCATTGGCGGCAGTGCCACCAACGACGGTGGACTGGGTATGCTGCAAGCATTAGGCTGGCAGATGCTAGATAGCGTAGGTGAAACCGTCCCCCATAATGCCTTAGGACTGGAAAAGTTAGCCGTCATTGACGATTCGACTGTGCTGCCGGAACTAAAGGAATGCACGTTCCGTATTGCTTGCGATGTGACCAATCCCCTATTGGGGCCGGAAGGATGCAGTGCTGTATTTGGCCCACAAAAAGGAGCTCCGCCAGATAAGATTTCCATCATGGATGAATGGCTGCAACACTATGCGGAACTGGCAAAAGCAAAGTACCCGCAGGCTAATCCTCAAACTCCCGGAGCCGGAGCTGCTGGTGGATTAGGATTTGCCTTCCTGACCTTTACCAGGGCTAACCTGGAATCCGGCATCAACATCGTCATGAAGGAGACCAGACTGGAGGAACAAATTGCCGCTGCCGACTTGGTGATTACCGGCGAAGGACGGCTTGACGGACAGACCGTAATGGGCAAAGCCCCCATCGGCATAGCCCGCATCGCCAAGAAATACGAAAAACCCGTTATCGCTTTTTCTGGCTGCGTAACGCCAGATGCCAGGCTGTGCAACACGCACGGCATAGATGCCTACTTCCCCATTCTGCGACAAGTAACCACACTCTCACAGGCACTTGACCCCAAGAACGCTCAGCAAAATATGACGGATACCGTGGAGCAGGTTTTCCAGCTTATCAAAATTGCCCCGAATGCATAACGAATCATACGAAGCACAAAAGCCGCTGTCGGGTAAATCCCTGAACAGCGGCTTGTTTTTTGCCCACTAAACTATGCGTGTTAATAAAGTTTTTTCAACACATCATCATCCATTTTGAAGGTATGCTCTGCTGCAGGAAAAGCACCCGACTGTACTTCATGGATATAGGAAGCAAAGGCCTCTTTCATCTGCTTCCCTAGTTCAGCAAAGTGCTTAGCAAATTTGGGCGTGTAATCGGAAAACAGCCCCAGCATATCCTGATACACCAGAATCTGCCCATCACAACCTGCGCCTGCCCCGATACCGATAGTGGGAATCGAAAGCTTTTGGGTAATCAGGCTGGCAAGCGGCGCCGGTATACACTCCAAAGTCAAGGCAAAGGCGCCAGCCTCCTCAATGGCCAGGGCATCTTCAATCAGCTTGCGGGCAGCTTCTTCACTTTTACCTTGGATGCGGTTTCCGCCCAAGGCATTGACCGATTGCGGGGTAAGGCCAAGATGAGCCACCACCGGAATGCCCGCACTGGTTATCGCCTTTATCTGCGGACAGACAGCAGCGCCACCTTCGAGCTTTACGGCATTTGCCCGGCCCTCTTTCATCAAGCGGCCTGCATTTTCCACAGCTTGTTCCACTGATACCTGATAGGACATAAAGGGCATATCAATAACGACCATCGTATTATGGCAGGCTCTGGCTACGGAACGCCCGTAGGTAATCATATCTTCCATGGTCACCGAAAGCGTATCCGGCAGCCCCAGCATCACATTACCCAAAGAGTCCCCGACCAAAATTGCATTAATCCCTGCTTCTTCCTGTATTTTGGCCGTAGAATAATCATAGCAGGTGAGCATGGAGATTTTTTCTCCGTTGGCTTTCATCTTGGCAAAAGTTGCTACTGTGTTTTTCAAAACATTCATCCTTTCCTACTCATAGCCTCTAAATATTCGGTGATGGCGGTGTAATCCCGCATAGGATGCTTGTCCTGAGCTACTTTTGTCAATTCTTTGGCCAGAAGGCAATATAACTGCCTCTGCTCTGCCGAAAGACAGTCCAGATGTTTCTTCACGGTCTCCAAATCTCCGCGCTCCACAGGCCCTGTAAGCGCCTGCTGCAGGCCGTCCTCTGCTATGTGTTGGGCATTTCCCCAAAACAAAGGCTTCAAAGCCAGCTCCGCATCATTTGCCGAGAATCCGCACTCCTCCAACAGACTGCGGCTCAAGCTTACCAGAGCAAGTACATAATTGCTGGCCAAGGCCGCCGCACAGTGATATTTTATCTTGGCAGCAGGAGAAATGACGTTTATCTTCAGGCCGGAACTCATCAGCCAATTTTTCATCCAGTCAAGTCTATCTGCTGTTCCTTCCAAGGCAAAAAAAACATCCGCCAATTCACCATAAGCATGATACTTATCACTTATGGCAAATAGCGGATGAACGGAAAAGCCTGCGGCTCCTAATTCTTGAATTTGCGGAAACGCTTTATGGGCAGTGAGTGCGCCACTGCAATGACAAAAAATCTTATTTTGAATGCCCGTATAACAAAGTTCTTCGTAAACAGAGCAGATACTCATGTCAGGAACAGTGAGAAAAAGCACATCACTTACGTCTAACAAGTCAAAAGTGCTTCTAAAAACTTTTGTTCCGGTAAAATTTGCTGCGTCCTGTGCAGACTGAATGTTGCGGCTGCAATAGCCTGTAACTTCAATTCCATGCATGCAGAAATACTTTCCCAGAGTAAAGCCGACTTTGCCGGCTCCAATAAAACCAACCTTCATGGCATCACCTCATTTAAAAATGATGTCGCTGCTCATCGGTTCCTAAAGGTCATTCAAAACCTATACAGTACAGTTTCCTTGCGGAATACCGTCCATCAAATCCTATTCTAGCATATCCGGAAAGGACAAGCAACTTAGCACATGCGGAAAAGCCATGACCGTGTTATATCGATCATGGCTTTTCGCGCATGGTTATTGATTCAGATTCAACCGATTTTGAGTTTTGCCTGAGCCGATACGTGGCGGTCAAAGCCCATATCTTCCTTGCTCATGCCGAGGGCAAAACCCACGAGCTGCTGCAAGTGCAGGATGGGAACCTCAGCCTGGGAATGAACGGCTTCGCGTCCTTCCGGCTCGTACATGTCAAGCTGCATCTGGCAGAGCGGGCACGGCGTGGCAATGGCCATAGCACCGGCACGGCCTGCACTGTCTACAATCTGACCGGTAACGGTCAGTACATCATGTTCAGCCGCCAGCTGGGCATGGAAGCCGCAGCATTTACGGCTGGCATCAAACCATACGGGTTCTGCACCGAGTTTGCGGATCAGGCGCTCCATATATTCGGGATGCTTGCCGTCGCCATGATTCATAATTTCCTGCGGGCGCAGGATATGGCAGCCATAGTAAGCGGCAATCTTGACGCCATGCAAAGGATTAACCACTTTGCCATCCAGAAGTTCCGGATGTTCGTCCAGAATCCAGAGGAAATGCGTCACCTTACTCGTGCCCTTGTACTCATAGGGATGGCCGGATTCTTTGAGCACCTTGTTGACCTTTTCCTTGAGCTTGGCATCTTTGTCGAGGCGGGCTTTAGCCGTGCGCAGCTGCAAAGTACAGGTGTTGCAGACCGTCATGATGTCGAGGCCCATATTCTCGGCAATGGAGATATTGCGGGCGTTGACTACGAGCGCGGCAAAGTCATTGACGCCCTGCGCATGGGAGGCGCCGCAGCAGGTCCAGTTGGGGATTTCTTCGATTTCAATGCCTAATTTATCGCAGACTTTGTTCAGCGAAGTATAGGCTTCAGCTGCTGCACCTTCCAGTACGCAGCCCGGAAATAATGCGTATTTCATAATCATTCAGCCTCCTTCGCTGCCGCTTCGGCATTTTTCACAATCTTGCGGATGGTTTCGATTTCCGGATTCACCTTATGCGTATCCAGCGGATTCATCTTGCCTACCCGCATGAGGCGCAGGGCCATCGGGGCACGCAGACCGGCCATCAGGAAGCCTTCGGACTTGATGTTGAGCTTGGATTCGTCCAGTGTGCCGGATTCGCTGATATCGTCATAGATGGCTTTCGCATGGCGGGCGCCAACGTTATCATCAAGCCCCTTCTTAAAGGTTGCTTCCTTGAGTTTTTCGATAGCGCCTGCCGGGTCAAGTCCTTTCGGACATTTGGCCGTGCATTCCTGACAGTTGAAGCAGCGCCAGAGTCCGGCATCCACAACAGCCTTGAGGTGTTCTTCGGGGCTCTTGTCGCGGCTGTCGGCCACGAGTTTTTCGGCCTTGACGAATACGAAGGGATCAAGGAAGTCCTCCTGATTCAGTGTATTCTTGTTGCATTCGGATACGCAGGAACCGCAGAGAATGCAGCCGGCGTATTTTTTGTACTTGTTGAAATCCTCCGGTGACTGTTTGCAGCCGGTTTCCTTGGAGAATTCATCCTTGGGCTGCACCACGGGTTTAATCTTCTTGATGCGGGCGTATTTCGGGTCCCAGTCCACGACGAGGTCACGGATGACCTTGAAGTTGCCCAGCGGTTCAATGGTCAGCAGGTTGGTATCATAACGCTTCACCAGATTTTCCACGAGCATTTCACAGGCCAGTTCGGCATTGCCGTTGACGCGGACAGCGCAGGCACCGCAGATGCTCGAACGGCAGGAGCAGGTAAAAGAGAGCGTCGGGTCCTGCTTTTCCTTGATTTCAATGAGGGCTTCGAGAACCGTCATGCCGACTTTCAGGGCTACGGTATAATCCTGTACCCATTTTTTGCCTTCGACGAAGCGATGGATTCTCAGTTTCACATCCATAATCAATACTTCCTTTCTTTCGGCTGGTATTTCGTGATTACGACATCTTTATACTCGGCACGGTATTTGCCGGTTTCCTTGTCCTTGAAAATCAGGGTGTGCTTCAAAAAGTTCACGTCATCACGTTTCGGGAAGTCCCGGCGGGAATGGCCGCCACGGCTTTCCTTGCGGGCCAGTGCGCCCTGCACAATCGCATGGGAAATCTGCAGGAGGTTGCCCAGCTCTACATACTGCTCGAAAGCGGTGTTATAGACATGAGAATTATCGCCAACATAGCAATGTTCATATTCTTTATCCAGGGCATCGAGTTCGGCGCTGGCCTGGGTAAGCTGTGCTTCGTCGCGGAATACACCGGCCTTGTACCACATGGTATTAATCATGGCATCGCGGATTTCCGGCACGCTCTTGTTGCCTTCCCGACCGCGGGTGGTTGCCTTGTCAAAAGTCTCTTTCCACTTGTCGCAGGCTTTCGCCAAAGAATCCTGACTGCCTACATAGGAGTTGGCTTTGGCAAATTCAGCGGCACCGTCACCGGCGGTATGCCCAAATACCAGCACTTCCGACAGGGAGTTGGCACCTAAGCGGTTAGCACCATGTACGGATACGCAGCTGCATTCACCGGCTACATAAACGCCCTTTACGCGGCTTTCGCCTGTATGGAAGTCAGCCATTTCAAGGCCGCCCATGGAGTAATGGCAGGTCGGTGCAATGGGTACAGGTTCCTTGGTGATATCGACACCGGCAAAGCGGCGGGACAGGTCATATACCTGACCGAGGCGCTCATGGATGCGTTCAGCCGGAATCTTGGTGAAATCCATATAGACGCCGGCATGGATGCCTTCACCGACGCCACGGCCCTGTTCGATTTCCGTGGCAATGGCGCGGGCTACAATATCGCGCGTTGCCAGTTCCATGCGTTCCGGCGCGTATTTGCTCATAAAACGCTCGCCGTTCTTGTTGATGAGCAGCGCACCTTCGGCACGGCTGGACTCGGAGAGCAGTACGCCGTTAGCCGACAGGCCCGTGGGATGGAACTGCACCATTTCGGGGTCTTTGAAGGGAATGCCCACGTTCATGCCGGCGACAATGCCGTCACCTGTGGAGCTGTAGGGATTGGACGTACGCACCCAGTACACGCGCCCATAGCCGCCGGTAGCGATGATAATGGATTTGGCCGGTACACCAAGCAGATTGCCCGTGCGCATATCCATGGCGATTACGCCGTTGAGTTTGTCGCCGTCCATGCTGATTTCGAGCATCTGGCATTCGGAGATAAAGTCGATGTTGTTATCGAGGCACTGTTCGAAAAGGGTATGCACCATGGCATGGCCTGCGCGGTCTTCAAAGTAGGAAGCACGCGGATGGCTGTGACCACCCATCTTGCGCTGATGGAAGGCACCATCTTTCTGACGGTTATAGGGATAGCCCATATAATCCATTTCGTAGATGTTTTGTCCGGCGCGTTCCGCGAAGTATTCCACAGCATCCTGGTCGCAGAGATAGTCGCCGCCCTTGATGGTGTCAAAGACATGGGATTCAACGGTGTCCGTGGGGTCGCTCACGCCCGTAACACCATTCATGCCGCCCTGTGCCATCGTGGAAGCAGAACGGGTCGGAACCAGCTTCGTCATCACGGCTACCTTGAGTTCCTTGCGCTCAGCTGCTGCCAGAGCCGCCCGCATGCCGGCACCACCGCTGCCGATTACCAAAACATCATAGGTCACATCACCCGTTTTTACCTTTTCCGGAATATTCTTTCCATCCCAGGCAAAATACGTGCCTGCTGCCAGCACAACACCGGCCGCAGCCGCCCCTTTGATAAATGTGCGGCGCGAAATTTCCGTTGCCATATTGCTTTTCCCTCCTAATAATACACTAGGCTTCTCAATCATCCCATTATGAGACATTAACTAAGGCTATTATATATAAATAGCAGCTATAAGGAAAATACATACTCCTTATAGCTGCTATTAAAAAATACAATACACCTCATCCGTCAGCCTTCGGCTGCCACCTTCCCCTCAAGGGGAAGGCTTAGAATTTGAATTGTTTCAGCGCCTGTTGCTGTTCATGGGCCATATTCGAGAGCGTTTCGCTGGCCGAGGCGATTTCTTCGGACGAAGCTGACTGTTCCTCAGTGGCCGCCGATACGGATTCCATATGCTGGGAGATAACCTGCCCTTTGGCGGTGATATCCTCGACGGAATTAGAAATATTGCCTGCATCTTCATTAACCACATCGATAGCCTTATCCATCAGCACGGTCTTTTCCGCACCATTTTCGACCAAATCGCGAATCTGGTCAAAGACACGCTGCAAATCTTCTACGGACTGGGCACCGGCCACTACGGCCTCGCAGCCCTGATTCATGGATTTTACCGCTGCTTCCGTGTCCTTCTGCATGGTCATGATGAGCTGGGAAATCTTTTCGGCAGCTTCTTCCGACTGCTCGGCAAGCTTCCGAACTTCTTCAGCTACCACAGAGAAACCGCGGCCCTGCTCACCGGCGCGGGCTGCTTCTATCGCCGCATTGAGGGCCAGAAGGTTCGTCTGGCTGGCGATATTGGAAATCGTATCGACAATAGCACCGATTTCTTCGGAACGGGAACCCAATTTGCCCACAATTTCCGAAGTATCGCTGACGGTCTTTTCCACGCCCCGGATTTCCGCCACGGATTTTTCGAGTACATCATGGCCCCGCTCGGCTTCTTCTGCCGCCTGTTTGGAATTCTGGGAAACATCACCGGCATGGCCGCGCATTTCCTGAATGGACTGATTGACCTTGGTTAATAGCGCCGTATTATTGTTCAGTGCCATCTCCTGGTCAGCCACAAGCTGTGCCGATTCGCCCACGGCCTCTGCCGACTGCACCGCTGCCTGCGCGGACTGCATGGATGCTTCTTTCAGATTGGCAGAGGCTTCATTGATGCTCTGCACAGTTTTATAGATGCCCTGCATATAGGAAGCCATCTTATTCTGCATATCCATCAGGGTTCTAGCCAGATGACCGAACTCATCACCGCGGTCAAAGATCACCCCCGTCGAACGGAAATCGCCATCACGAAGTTTTTCACAGCCTGCTTCCATAAAACGCAAAGCGCCGGTAATGCTATTGGCAATAACCCGGCTGATGCCTGCCTGAATGGCCAGTGCCGCGAGCGTTACCACCAGAATCGCTATCGCCGCAGTCCGATTGGCACTGTTGCTGGCTTCGTTGGCCGCGGATGCTGCCTGATTGATTTTGTCCTGCTGGCCATGGAGTGCATCCCGCAGGCCTCTTGTTGCCGGCGAGCCGTCTTTTTCATAGACCGTCAGAGCTTCTTCCGTATTGCCTGCCGCCGCAAGGCTCATGACCTTATTCATCACGCCCTGATACTTCTGCCACTCGCTGTCAATTTCGGGAATATTGGCCAGTTCCGAACCCTTCATGGCTTCTTTATAGGCCGTAATCGCCGCATCAAAATCCTGCTGGGCTTTCTGCTGCTGCCCCTTCACCCGCTGCAGATGCTCAGGATTATCCTTGAGCATGACCGCCTGTAAGGTCTTGACCATCATCACGCGGCTCTGTTCTACCGCTGTACCGAGGTGCTGTACACCCTGCATTTCCCGATTGTACAGGCTCGCCATCGCATCATCGGCATTGGTCAGTGAGCGGTAGCCCACCAGACTGATGACCACCATGGCGACAGCCGCCACGCCCACAATCAGCAGCAGCTTAAAAGTCACCTTTATGTTGTCAAACATGTAAAAATTCCTCCCTTTTTCCTTACACAAAAAGCAGTAAGCCAAAAGCCAGACAACTTCTCGCTTACTGCTTTTATTCGCCAAAAATTTTATTCTCCCTGCAATAGCTCGATAAATTTTCGTGCCGCCTGGGATAGATGCTTGTTCTTGCCATAGGCCGCTACGAGCTGACGGTCATCCACCTGTTCTTCGAGCTGGAAGAAACAGGGCGGTTCCGACCAACGGCCATTATGCACCACCATATCGGTGACGAGTGTTGCCCCCATGCCAGCCGCGCAGAGTTCCGCAGCATCCACAATGCTGTTGGCCTCAAAGACCACCTCCGGCGTGCATTGCGTCTCCATGCACAGGTCGCTGTAAATCCGGGACATGCGGCGGCTTTCCTGCAGGCAGATAAACGGCTGGCCGTGCATACGCGCAAACGACATGACCGGATAAGGCATTCCCGGCACATGATTGTATCCCCGGGCAAAAGGATGCGTTACGGGCAGAGCCAGCAAAGTTTTCTCCGACAGAAGCGGGATACGCTCGTAATTACTCTCCAAGGGTTCATAAATCAGCGCAAAATCAACAACGCCTTCCGCCACCGCCTGTTTTAATTCATGGACACTGCTCTCCTTCACCATCAGCCGAATCCCCGGGTAACGGCGATGAAACTCGATGATGGGCTGGGTCAGATAACAGGTGGAACGGGTGCGGGAACTGCCGATAATGAGCGTACCCGATTTCATCCCCGTAAGGTCTGCCGTCTCCTGCACCAGCTCATGATAAATCCGCTGCATTTCCTTGGCCTTGCGCACATAAATTTCGCCAGCCGCCGTGAGCTGCAAAGGCGTCTGACTGCGGTCAAAGAGCGGCATACCGATTTCCCCTTCGATTTTCTTTATCGACTGGGATAACGACGGCTGCGATACAAAGAGCTTTTTCGCTGCCGCAGAAAATGTGCCGTCACTGGCTGCCTGCAAAACATATTTCCATTCATGTTCGTCAATCAAGCTAATATCCCCTTCCCATAAAAAAATCCCCTACCTGTTATTATACTACAGATAGGAGATTTTTTTCATTTAATTATTTGCCAGCGAGTACCTTGTAGCCTTCATAACGGCCCTTGGCATCATTCTGGGTCTTTTCAAAGAGTGCCTCTGCAGCTTCCGGGAAGGAACGCTGGAGGTTGATGTAGCGGTTTTCGCCCATCAGGAATTCCTGGAACTTGTCGAAGTCCGGTTCCTTGGAATCGAGGCTGAACGGGTTCTTGTCCGTGCCCACAAGCTGCGGGTTGTAACGGTAGTTGACCCAATAGCCGCATTCCACAGCCAGTTTTGCTTCGAGCTGGCTGTTGCCCATGCCCTTGCGGATACCGTGGTTGATGCACGGTGCATAGGCGATAATCAGGGACGGGCCATGATAAGCCTCAGCTTCGGTGATGGCCTTCATGAGCTGGTTGTGGTCAGCGCCCATAGCGACCTGTGCCACATAGACATAGCCGTAGGACTTAGCCATCATACCGAGGTCCTTCTTCTTCGTCTTCTTACCAGCAGCGGCGAACTGTGCGATAGCTGCAGCCGGCGTGGACTTGGAAGCCTGACCACCCGTGTTGGAGTAAACTTCGGTATCGAATACGAGCACGTTGACATCTTCGCCGGAAGCCAGTACATGGTCAAGGCCGCCGTAGCCAATATCGTAAGCCCAGCCGTCGCCGCCCAGAATCCACTGGGAACGCTTCACGAAGTAATCCTTGTTGTCGTAGAGCTTGTTGAGGCATTCATCGCTGCCCTTCTCTGCTTCAAGGAGTGCCGTCAGTTTATCAGCACGTTCACGGGAACCTTCGCCCTCGTTCATGCTGTCCACCCATTCATTGAGTGCTGCCTGCAGTTCTGCACTGCCCTTGCCTGCCTCAACAGCAGCCTTGGCATCAGCAGCCAACGCGTCACGGACGGATTTCGTGCCCAGGAACATGCCCAGACCGAATTCAGCGTTGTCCTCAAAGAGGGAGTTTGCCCAAGCGGGGCCATGACCCTTGTGGTTCTTCGTGTACGGCATAGCCGGAGCACTGCCGCCCCAGATGGAGGAGCAGCCCGTAGCATTAGCCACCATCATGCGGTCACCAAAGAGCTGGGTCAACAGTTTGGCATACGGCGTTTCGCCGCAGCCTGCGCAGGCGCCGGAGAATTCGAGCAGCGGCTGTTCAAACTGGGAACCAAGCACCGTCGTCTTCTTCATCGGGTTCTTCTTCGGCGCAACCTTCTTGGCATCTACACCATAATCAAAGAACTTCTGCTGTGCCTTGAGTTCATCATCCAGCGGTTTCATATCGAGAGCCTTCACGGGGCAGACCTGTGCGCAGTTGCCGCAGCCCAGGCAGTCCATCGTGGATACGGCTACCGTGAAGTGGTAATCCTTGATGGCCTTCGTCTGCTTGGACGGGAAGCCTTCCGGAGCATTTTTGAGTTCTTCTTCCGTCGTGAGTACCGGACGAATAGCAGCGTGCGGGCAGACATAGGAGCACTGGTTACAGCCAATGCACTTATCCGTATTCCAAACCGGTACATTGATGGCCGTACCGCGTTTTTCGAAAGCAGCACCGCCAACAGGGAAGGTACCATCTACCATGTCTTCTGCGAACTTGGAAACCGGCAGTTTGTCGCCTTCCTGACGGTTCATGACTTCCTGAATTTCCGTGATGAACGCTGGAACGTCTTTCTTTTCTACGGCTTCGTCAGCTGCATCAGCCCAAGAAGCCGGAACCTCTACCTTGTGCAGGGCTTCGATGCCCTTGTCGATGGCGCCGTTGTTCATGTTGACGACTTTTTCGCCCTTCTTGCCGTAGGACTTAACCACCGCGTCTTTGAGGTAGCCGACAGCCGTTTCGAGCGGAATGATGGCAGCAATCTTGAAGAAAGCAGACTGCATAACCATGTTGAAGCGTCCGCCAAGCCCCAGTTCCTTAGCGATATCCACAGCGTTTACCGTGTAGAACTCGATTTCATTCTTGGCAATGTAACGCTTCATAGCCGCAGGCAAATGCTTGTCAAGGTCAGCATCCGACCAGACCGTATTGAGCAGGAACTTGCCGCCCTTCTTGAGACCAGCCAGCAGGTCATATTTATAGACATAGGACTGCTGGGAGCAGGAGATGAAGTCCGCATTGTTGATGAGGTACGGGCTCGTGATGGGCTGCTTGCCGAAACGCAGGTGGCTCATCGTGATACCGCCGGACTTCTTGGAGTCATAGGCAAAGTATGCCTGTGCATACATATCCGTCTTATCACCGATAATCTTGATGGCGCTCTTGTTGGCACCAACCGTACCGTCAGAACCAAGGCCCCAGAACTTGCAGGCCGTCGTGCCTTCCGGGGTCAGGTTCACGTCGCTCATGACCGGCGTCAGGCTCGTATGGGTTACATCATCGTCAATACCGATGGTGAAGCCATCCAGCGGCGCGTCTTTCTTGAGTTCTTCAAAGACCGCAAAAATCTGATCCGGCGTCGTGTCCTTGCCGCCCAGACCGAAGCGGCCGCCCACGATAATCGGGCTGAGTTCGGAATCATAGAAAGCACTCTTAACATCGAGGTAGAGCGGTTCGCCCAGCGAGCCTGGTTCCTTCGTATGGTCGAGAACCGCAACTTTCTTAACGGTTTTCGGCATAAACCGGAAGAAATGTTTAATGGAGAACGGACGATAGAGATGTACACTCATCAGGCCGACTTTTTCGCCCTGCTTGTTGAGGTAATCGACCGTTTCCTGTACAGCCTGGCAGACAGAACCCATGGCGATGATGATGCGGTCTGCATCCTTGGCACCATAATAGTCGAACAAGTGATGCTCGCGGCCCGTAATCTTGGCCAAATCAGCCATAGCTTCTTCGACGAGTTCCGGCAGAGCTTCGTAGTACTTGTTGGATGCTTCGCGTTCCTGGAAGTATACGTCCGGATTCTGTGCGGTGCCGCGAATGACCGGATGGTCCGGATTCAGCGCACGGCGACGGAATTCTTTTACAGCTTCCCAGTCGAGAATCTTGCCCAAATCATCATAATCCACTACTTCGATTTTCTGAATCTCGTGGGAGGTACGGAAACCATCGAAGAAATTGATGAACGGTACACGGCCCTTGATCGCCACGAGATGGGCTACAGCGGCCAAATCCATAACTTCCTGCACGCTGGCTTCGCAGAGCATTGCACAGCCAGTCTGACGGGCAGCCATAACATCCTGATGGTCACCGAAGATGTTCAGGGAGTTCGCAGCCAAAGCACGAGCAGAAACGTGGAACACGCCCGGCAACAATTCGCCGGCTACCTTGTAAAGATTCGGAATCATCAGCAGGAACCCCTGAGATGCGGTGTATGTCGTGGTCAGTGCACCAGCCTGCAAGGAACCATGCACAGCACCAGCGGCACCAGCCTCTGACTGCAGTTCGATAACGCGGACCTTCTGACCAAAGAGGTTGGTCTTGCCTTTAGCTGCATCTTCATCCACGTGTTCAGCCATCGGCGAAGACGGCGTGATGGGATAGATTGCAGCAACGTCCGTAAAAGCATAGGAGATGTACGCGGCGGCCTGGTTGCCGTCCATGGTTTTCATCTTTTTGCTCATGTTGTTTTTTGCTCCCCTCTAAAATAGAATACTTGAAAACATACTCCCTATTATACACCGCTCACAAGGGCTTGTAAACAAATGGCCCCGCCCCTCACTATTCATATAATTTATTTTATCATAAGTAAAACGATATATTTTTCTTCTGAGAAGGAAATCGCTCCCTCTTGTCGAAGTAAAACGGTAAACCTTGGGATTGTATTTTTGCCGTAAGTCAATGGGAAAATTGGGAGTGTGATGCACAAATGATTAAGAACATGACCATCTATGTCATCCTCAAACTGGAATATGGCAAGGGCCAGGAAAATGTCTACTCCAGCATCCTCAACGTGTCCTCCAGCAAGAGCACCGCGGAAACTTTCAAGGAGCACTACGAGGAAGAGTTCGCCGATGAAATCCAGAATGAGCACGATGGCCGCTTCGTCTCCATCCACATGCACAAAGCACTGGTGCAGCTGGATGATGAAATCATTGCCCCGGATATGTTCATCCGCTTTATCGGCGACAAGAAAATCAAGGACACCTTCTAAGAAAATGCATTAATCGCCGCAATAAATAAAATAAATATATGCAAAAAAAAATTCCCGCTGAATCGTAAAAATTCAGCGGGAATTATCATTTCATAAGAATGGTCGGGATGACAGGATTCGAACCTGCGGCCTCTTCGTCCCGAACGAAGCGCGCTACCAAACTGTGCCACATCCCGGCAACGAATAATAGTATAGCGTAACTCTGCAGGAAATGCAAGTATTTTTTTCATATTTTATAAAAAAAATTAAAAACCATGTGAGTGGAACGAACTCACATGGTTTTTTCACCGATAAGCAATTACTTATCGTAATGGGTCACATTAAATTTTGGCTCTCTGCCGTTATCGGTTACTCCACCAACGGGAACCACTTCTTTTTCCTTTTCCTCTTCGGCCTCCAGCGCTTCATTCTGCGCCTGCTGTACCAAAGTAGTCGGTGGAATCAGTGCCGGGTCACCGTCTTTCGGACCGTTGTTATCGTCCTTAGGCGGTTCCTTAGGCTCTTCCTCGGAAATTTTGCCCGTTTCGAGCAGTTCTTCGAGCTGCTTGGCGGTGAGCGTTTCACGCTCGATAAGAGCCTGGGCAATGAGTTCCAGCTTGTCGCGGTTTTCCGTAATAATCTGACGGCAGGCCTCGTAGGCTTCTTCCAGATACTTACGGACTTCCTTATCGATTTCGCTGGCCACTTCTTCGGAATAGTTGCGTTCCTGATGGAAGTCGCGGCCTAAGAACACCTGATGGTTCTGGCTTTCGCCATAAGCCACAGGGCCCAGGACATCGCTCATGCCGTACTGCATGACCATGCCGCGCACCATACGGGTTGCCTGCTGAATATCCTGCGAAGCACCCGTGCTGATTTCCTTGAGCACGATTTCCTCTGCCACACGGCCGCCCATGGCAACCTTGAGCTTATCGAGGAGCTCGGACTTCGTGGCGTAGTTGCGGTCTTCCTTCGGCAGCATCAGCGTGTAACCGCCGGCACGGCCGCGGGGAATAATCGTAACCTTGTGTACAGGGTCAGCATGCTTGAGCATCATGCCCACGAGGGTATGACCACCTTCGTGATAAGCCGTCAGACGTTTTTCCTCATCGTTCATGATATGGGATTTGCGCTCTGGGCCAGCCATAACGCGCTCAATGGCTTCTTCGAGTTCCTGCATGTAAATCTTTTTCTTATCCCGGCGGGCAGCCAAGAGAGCTGCTTCGTTCACGAGGTTGCTGAGGTCAGCACCCGTAAAGCCCGGGGTACGGCGAGCCAGGATGTCGAGGTCTGCGCCTTCATCCACCGGCTTGCCGGAGGTATGCACCTTGAGGATAGCCAGACGGCCGCGCACATCGGGTTTATCCACCACAATCTGACGGTCGAAGCGGCCCGGACGCAGGAGAGCAGGGTCGAGGATATCCGGACGGTTTGTCGCTGCGATGATGATGATGCCCTCGTTGGCAGCAAAACCATCCATCTCAACGAGCAGCTGATTCAGCGTCTGCTCACGTTCATCATGACCACCGCCGACGCCAGCGCCACGCTGACGGCCCACCGCATCGATTTCATCGATGAATACGATACAGGGCGCATTCTTCTTGGCCTGGTCAAAGAGGTCACGCACACGGGAAGCACCGACACCGACGAACATCTCCACGAAATCCGAACCGGAAATGGAGAAGAACGGCACGCCAGCTTCACCGGCAACAGCACGGGCCAAGAGAGTCTTACCAGTACCCGGAGGGCCAAAGAGCAGTACGCCCTTCGGAATGCGGGCACCCAAATCGTTGTACTTCTTGGGATGCTTCAGGAACTCAACTACTTCTTCCAGTTCCTGCTTGGCTTCATCAGCACCAGCCACATCCTTGAAGTTGACCTTAATCTTATCCGAGCCGCTCATGCGGGCACGGCTCTTGCCAAAGGACATCACCCGGCCGCCGCCGCCCTGCGTCTGCTGCATGATGAAGAACCATACACCGACGAGCAGGAGTATCGGCAGCAGGGACGAGAACATCGTGGACCACCAGGGTGGTTCCGGCGGATTTTCCGCATTGATCTCCACTCCCTTGGCCGAGAGTTTATCAAAGAGCTTCGGGTCGCGGTTCGGATTGTCCGGGGTAATCGTCGTAAACTCCGTACCATCGGTCAATGTACCGCGAATGGTGTTTTGAATGAGAACAACTTTAGCTACTTTGCCTTCATCCACTTGTTGCAGGAAGCTGGTGTACCCCACTTCCTGTTTAGTCGTGTTCCTTGTCGAAAAATAATCAATGATGGAGATAGCCACCAGAATAATCAACAAATAGAACCCTACGTTGCGTAGAAACTTATTCAATCCATTGCCCTCCTTCCGAGAGACCTTGTGCCCCTCAGGATTTTTATTTGTCGGCGTAAATCTCAGGTTTCAGCACGCCGATGTACGGCAGGTTACGGTAAACCTCGGCATAGTCAAGGCCATAGCCCACCAGGAATTCGTCCGGTACTTCAAAGCCGCAGTAATCGATGGGTACTTCCACCAGACGGCGGGACGGCTTGGAGAGCAGCGAGCAGAGTTTTACGGATTTCGGCTTGCGCTCCTTGAAGTACTTGTTCAGATAATTCATCGTAGTACCGGAATCTATTATATCTTCGATAACGATGAGGTGTTTTCCTTCAATATCGTAATCCAAATCTTTAAGAATCTTTACCGAACCGGTCGTAGACGTACCATTGCCATAGCTCGAGGCAATCATGAAGTCAAAGCGCACAGGCAGTTCCAGACGGCGAACCAAGTCCGTGTAGAACATTACGGCGCCCTTCAAAATTGCTACGCAGTAAATTTCTTCCTGAGCATCCTTATAGTCTTCCGTAATCTGCTTTGCCATTTCGGCGATACGGTTCTGAATCTGTTCCTCCGAAAAAACAACTTTCTCGATATCTTCGTGTAACATGCTTAATTTCCTCTCTTCTCTATCCTGAGATACAAAATTCTATGATAATCCGCAGAGCCCTGCAAGCAATTTGCACTGCGCCTGCGGCCAATCATCCAGATTACCTCACTGCCCGCTGCAAGGAGCGGCAGTGTATCCCGCTGGTCTTGCGGAATCTTATCGTCAATCATGATTTTCTTGAGCTTCTTGCGCCCGCCGGGAAGGTTCATAAAATCGCCCGGCTGACGGCTGCGCAGAACCAATGGCTCTGCGAAATGTTCCGGGTGCAGATAAAGCTCCTCTGGGCTGGTCTTTGCCCCCTGGTATTCTGCCCTATCCTGCCACTGCGCAATCAGCTGAAAATCGCCCCAGCAGGTTACGCCGGGAATATTGACGGCCACTTCTGACAAGTCAATATTTGACATGTCAAGATTTGACTTGTCAATGGTCAGATAACCATAGGCAACATGCGCCAGATAATGGTGAGACAGCTCCTGCTGGCTGCTGGTTCTGCCGGTCAAAAGCAGCTGGCGCAGAAGCTCCGTCTGGGCAAAACTCAGGTCAAGGCTGCTGCCCGTAACCCTCTCCCAAAGTTTGCGGATAAGACCCCGCTGCAGCGCTGGGTGAAGTTTAGCCACCGTTTCCTGAACAAGTGCTCCATCCTCCTGCCGCATATAGGTTTCATCCCCGCAGAAGCGCGCAATCTCCCCTTGCAGGAAGTCGCTTTCTTCGGCAGCAACCTCTGCGAGCTGGCAGAGCGCCCGGCTGACTTCGGGATTGTATTCCCTCTGTAGCTGCGGCAAAAGTTCCAGCCGCAGGCGGTTGCGGGTGCAGTCCGCCACAAAGTTCGTCGCATCTTCCCGATAGGGAATCTGCTCCTGCTGGCAGTAAGCCAACAGCTCTGCCTTGGTGACCTTAAGCAGAGGCCGCACGAGATGGCCGTCTGCACCGCTTTGGGGCCGCATTGCCGCAAGGCCGCTTACTCCGGTTCCCCGCAGGATGCGCATCAGCACCGTTTCCGCCTGGTCGTCGGCATGATGGGCCGTGACGATATAGTCAAAGCCCTGCTCCTGACGCACCCGCTTCAAAAATTCATAGCGCAGGCTGCGAGCTGCCTGTTCGAGCGTATGCGAACCTGCCGCCGCAAGCTCAGGCACATGACCATGCTCCACAAAGCAGGAAATCTGCCGCTCCCGGCAAAAATCTTCCACAAAGCGGGCATCGGCCAAAGACTCCTCCCCACGAATGCCATGCTCGTAATGAGCCGCAGCAAGCTGCCACGCATTCTGCGGGGCGAGCTTACTAAGCATAGCGAGCAGCGCCATGGAATCCGCTCCACCGGAACAGGCTATGAGAATCTTGGCCCTTTTTGGCAGTAACGAACAAAAGCACCCTTTGCAGAGTGCTTCCAGTTTATGCTCAGTCACGACGGGAACCACGCCCGCCACGCTTGGAATCCGTCTTGCGGCGCAAGTCCGTCAGGCGCTCATCACTGTCCTTGAGGAACTTGGAAAGTTTATCCTCAAAGGAAGCCGAAGTAGCACGATTCGGTTTTCTAAAGTCACGGCCCCCAAAATTATTTCTGGGTGCACGGAAGGAAGAACGCTCACGAGCTGGGGCTTCGGTGGTCTCCTCAGCCTTTTTCTCCTGCAGCTGCTTGATGGACAGGCCAATCTTGCCCTTCTCATCAATGGCTACTACCTTTACCTTAACCTTGTCTTTCTCTGCCAGGAAATCATGAACATCCTTTACATACTCATCTGCAACTTCCGAAATATGTACAAGTCCTGTTTTCCCCTCTGGCAATTCAATAAATGCTCCAAAATTTGTGATGCCCGATACGACACCATCCAGCACGCTGCCAACTTCAATGGACAAATTAATTCTTCCTCCTTAGAGTATTTGAGAATACAAAATTTATTATACCCTTGACAACTCGCGGGTGTCAAGGCGTACAACGCTTAAATGCTTATTTGTGACCGGTGCTGTAGGGGAGTTCCCCGGCTCTGGTCATGCCCAGTTCTTCGCGGGCAATTTTTTCGATATAGCCCAGTTCATTGAGCTGGCGGGCTTCCTCCTTGAGGGCGGCATTTTCCTTCTCCGCCGCTTCCAGTCTTGCCTTGGCCGACGCATACTCATCCGCGGCCTGACTGAGATACACCTGCTGGGAAATCAGAATAGACGCAAAGTAGACAATAATGGCAAGCATAATCAACGCGAACCAATTTATCTCGCGCCTTTCCCGTCTTGCTTTCATCATTATCCCTCCTTGCAAAGATTTCTCAATCTATTCTATAATAACCGCAAATTTTTCCCATGGCAAGGAAAAACTATGTTTCCGACCACTGAAAATAATTCGTGGCGGCAATCCGGCGAAAATAGGACTGGCAGTTGGGACAATGAAAATGGTCTTTGACATTTTCCATATCGGGCCGGCCATTGACCAAAGTCACAGCCCGGCCTTCCACATAATCCATCAGCTCACCACAGCGTGGGCAGACGCATTTGTTATTTTCATCCCGCTTGAGCTCCGTAGGTTTGAGCTCACCTGTAGGAATCCATTTATCCCGGTTCTTAGGGCCAGCATCCTTGGGTAAATCGTGCTCATCATAAAAGCCGGAACCCAGAAGTTCCTGAAAGTACACGCCACAATGGTCGCACTCATGTTTGGGCAAAATGGAGGCCATGTCCGCACGGCCGCCGACAATCTGTACCGCCGTTCCATCCACGAAACGCAATGGACGGCCGCATTTTGGGCATATATAATTATTGGTTTCATTTTTCTGCAGCTGATATACCGCCATATTATCACCAATCTTCCCCATAAATTGCCTATTTGCGGAACCCGCATCTATATTATTCCCTATGACCTGCCCAAAAACCTGCTGACCGCAAAATTATTTTCACAATTTCCTGGCTGGCTAGTGGCTTGGCACTTTGCAGCGCCTGCTCATGCATCTTTTCCAGACAACCACCATGGAAAATTTCTTCCACCGCGCCTGCCAGTTTCTCACCGGGATGCAGCCAGACTGCCGCACCGTGTTTGGTGGCATAGACAGCGTTCTCCGTCTCGGGCCCGGGGATTGGGTCGTGGAGAAGCATGGGTGTGCCTAAGGCAAAAGCCTCGCTGATGGTCAGAGCGCCAGGCTTGGTGATTAAAAGGTCCGCCGCCCCCATCAGCCTGCGCACTTCTTCGGTATAGCCCCAGACCCGGATGGTATGATGGGAACCTTCGGCAAAATCCTCCGCCTGCTGCTGCAGCTGGCTGTTGCGTCCGGCAATCACCAGCAAGGTCAGCGGCTGTTCGATTTTTTCGAGTTCCTGCAGAGTGCGCTCAATGCCGCCCAGTCCAAGGCCGCCCCCCATCAGCAGAATGACCTTCCGCTCCTGGCCAAAGCCCAATTCCCTGCGCAGTTCAGCTTTATGCGGCAGGTTCAGCACTTCACTGCTGATGGGAATGCCGGTGACATGAAGATTTTCTGCCGCAAAGCCCTGCTCCGTCATGGCCTGCCGCATGGCTTCCGTCGCCATAAAATAATTTTCCACGCCGCTGCAGAGCCACATCTGATGCAGAGAGTAATCTGTCATCACCACCGACAACGGCAAGTTGCTCTGGTGCTTCTCCTTCCAGAGAGACACCGTTCCAGCGGGAAAAGGATGGGTGCAGATGATGCCATCGGGCTGCAGTTCATGCTGCAGTCGTTCAAACACCGGCAACATGAAATAGGCAAACATATTCTTGCCGCAGCTGCCCCCTGTCTCGCTGGAGGACAATTTATAAAATACATCATAGAGGTTAGGCACGAAGTTCAGCATTTCCAGATAGATTTTCTTCGTGAGCCAATGCCAGAAGGATGTGCTGCGGGCCATAAAGTCCACCGTGACGATTTCCGTTTCCGGCTGCTGGCGCTTAAGTTCCTGCGCCACTGCCTCCGCAGCTTTGATATGACCGGAACCGATGGATGCCGTCAGTATTAAGATTTTCTTCGCAGCCATCCGCGCCGCCTCCTTGTCCGTAAGATTTCACACCTGCCTATTGTAACACAAATCAAGCAGTCAGGCCACCATCCACAGTCAAAATCGTCCCCGTGATGAATGCCGCCGCCGGTGAGGCCAAAAATTTAATGGCCGCCGCCGCTTCCTCTGCCGTACCGATACGGCCCAGCGGATAAACGGAAGCCATTTCCCGCAGGGCATCTTCCCTGTTTGGCGATGCCTGCAGCTGCGCTTCCGTCAAAGGCGTCAGAATATCGCCGGGGGCGATGGCATTGACCCGCACGCCAAAGCCTGCCAATTCCAGCGCCAGAGCCTTCGTAAACATCACCACAGCCCCCTTGCTGGCACAGTAGAGGCTGCAATAGTAATTGCCATGAACACCAGCATCGGAAGCCACGTTAACCAAATTGCCCCGCGATTCTTTGAGATAAGGAACCGCGGCCTGACTGAGATAGTAAGTGCCCTTGACGTTGATGTCGAGCACTGTGGCAATCTCTTCCTCCGTCATATCTTCAAGGGCCCCTTCCAGATAAATGCCTGCGGAATTCACGAGCACATCAAGGCCTGCCCATTTTTCGATAACCTGCTGCAGGGCCTGCCTACAGTCGGCCAGACGGCTGACATCCCCCTGGACAAAGATGGCTCTGTCGCCTGCCTCCAGTTCCTGCAACGCAGTCTTTCCCCGCTGCTCAGACCTGCCCATTAAGGCCACCTTGGCCCCTGCCTGCAAAAATAATTTTGCAGCGGCAAGACCAATGCCGGAGGTGCCGCCCGAAATCAGAATTCGCTTGTCCTGCATTTATTACATCACCTCATCCGAGCGCTTCGCGCCCACTGTCCGGGGAGTCCACCGGACTCCCGCGGCTACGCCGCCCCCACACGGGGAAGGCAATATACAAAAACCGTGCCCCGAAGAGCACGGTTTTTCTTATGATTTTAATCAGCCGTTGACTGCATCCTTCAATGCCTTGCCAGCTTTGAAAACCGGATTCTTTGCTGCCGGAATTTCAATTTCTTTGCCCGTCTGGGGGTTACGGCCTTTGCGGGCAGCGCGTTCTTTCACTTCGAAAGTACCGAAGCCGATGAGCTGCACACGGTCGCCCTCAATCAGAGCCTGCTGTACGCTTTCGAAGAAAGCACCCAGAGCTTTTTCAGCATCCTTTTTCGTCAGACCGGATTTTTCTGCAATATTAGCTACCAATTCAGTTTTGTTCATGATCGTAGCCTCCTTAAAGAAGATTATTACTGCTGACGGCCAGCCGCCAGCCCCGCGGTTCAATCCGCTATAAGAGAATTTAACAGAAACCTCCGGAAAAATCAAGGGGTTTCGGGAAAAAAGCCTTGCAAGACCGCATTTTTCGCCTGTTTCAGGCTTTTTTTGCCCCTAAAGGACGGATGTAAAGACTGGTCAGGTGGTCCAAATCCGGTTGGCGGTCCAGCTCAAAAAGCGGTATCCGGCGGATGCTTTCATCCTCCATGGCCAGATTGTGGATGTAGGTAATCTCGTACTCATCAGGATAGAGGTCCATCAGCATCAGTTTGGCATCGCTGGCGATGGGCTGGCTGTAGACCTGTGTGATAATCAGCGACTGCGCCGGCGTTTCTTTCAGCGTCTCAATGTCCAACGCATCCAAAATGGTGAGGCCCTCCACCGGGTCAATGCCCAAACGGGTGTACATGACCTCCACAAAGCTCATGCCGGGGCGAATGTCCACTTCCACATCCGTCTCCTTGCCCATGTCGCGGAGCAGCACCACGGTGCGTTCTGCCACCAAGGGACTGCCCGGCACCACATAGACAAGCTCGCCCCAGTCCCTGGCTTTTTGCAGCAGGTCAACGGCAATGCTGCGATACAGAGCTTCAAAATCCGCCGCTTCCTCGTAAAAGCCATCATAGGTGCTGTAGGTTATCCCCGCTTCATCCAGCGCTGCCACCGTGGGATGGATTTTCGTGCGCAAAATAAGATGCTCGGCCTGCTGCATGAGCGCCCAGCTTTCCCGGGTGATGAGCCCGGCATGACCAGGCCCCAATCCCACTACGATTATCTTTGCCATATGGTTATCTTCCTCATTTCTTTCCGGCTTTTTCCTTGGCTGTCTTAGTGCCCAGCGCCTTTTCTTCCTCACCGCTGGCCAGCATCATCAGGCGCAGGACGAAGTTTATTATCTTCTTTTTCTGGCTGTCCTGCAAGGCAAAGCGGAAACCGTTTTTCCCCGGCAGGGAGCGCATGCTGCGGCCCAGCACCTTGTCCACGGCAATCAGCCCCTTGGCAGGCAGGCGATGCCCCGGCAGGATGTAAATATCCAGCGCCTTGGGCAGTTCGCTGATGGTGCGGATTTTGAGTGCGCGGGCATAGTTCTTAATCCGCGCGACCGCCAACAGATTCATCACCGCCGGTGTCGGTTCTCCAAAGCGGTCAATGAGTTCATCGAGCAGGTTATGGATTTCCTCATTCGTGCGGATGGCCGCAATGCGCTGGTAAATCTCTATCTTGTGCATGGCATCGCTGACGTAATCGCCATCAATGTAGGCTTCTACCTGCAGGTCGATGATGGGGTCAGGCTGTACCTCCGGCACTTCCCTTTCCCCGTTCTGCAATTTATCCACGGCCTCTTCGAGGAGCTTGCAGTACATCTCAAAACCGACACTTGCAATATGGCCATGCTGCTGGGAGCCCAAGAGGTTCCCAGCACCGCGGATTTCCAAATCCCGCATGGCAATCTTAAAGCCCGCGCCGAGTTCGGCAAATTCCTTCATGGCCTGCAAGCGCTTTTCGGCCGTTTCCGTCAGAATCTTATCCGCCTGATAGACGAAATAGGCAAAGGCCATATGATGGGAGCGGCCTACGCGCCCGCGCATCTGATAGAGCTGGGAGAGGCCGAAATGGTCGGCATTGTAGACAATGATGGTGTTGGCATTGGCCACGTCGAGGCCGTTTTCTACAATACTGGTTGCGAGGAGAATATCGTATTCCCCTTCGTAGAAATCCATCATCACGCGCTCCAGAAGTTCCTCTGGCATCTGCCCATGGGCGGTCTGCACCCGGGCATCGGGCACCAGAGCCTCCAGCTTCTCGCGCATGCGGTCAATGGTGTCCACCCGGTTGTAGACGAAGTACACCTGACCGCCCCGCTTCAACTCACGCTTGATGGCTCCGGCGATAATGGCATCGTTATCCTCCACCACATAGGTCTGCACCGGAAAGCGGTCAGCCGGCGGCGTTTCGATAATGCTCATATCGCGTGCCCCCACCAGCGACATATGAAGCGTACGGGGAATCGGTGTGGCCGATAAGGTCAGCACATCAATGCCTGCCGCAAGCTTGCGGATTTTATCCTTCTGCTTGACGCCAAAACGCTGTTCCTCGTCCACAATCAATAGGCCCAGATTCTTGAACTGCACCTTGTTCTGATTGAGGATGGCATGGGTGCCAATGAGGATATCCACCTGTCCCATCTTGACTTTTTCAATGGTCTGTTTCTGCTCTTTGGCCGTGCGGAAACGGCAGATAACATCCACCTTGGGCACGAAATCCATAAAGCGGGCGTTAAAGGTCTGGAAATGCTGCTGGGCAAGAACCGTGGTCGGCACGAGTACCGCCACCTGCTTGCCATCCATGGCCGCCTTGTAAGCCGCGCGGATAGCCACCTCGGTCTTGCCAAAGCCCACATCCCCACAGAGCAGTCTGTCCATGGGCTTTTCCTTTTCCATGTCCTCCTTGATTTCGGCGATGGCCTTTAACTGGTCGTCCGTTTCCTGATAGGGGAACGCATCTTCAAAATCATGCTGACTGCTGTCGTCCGGCGAGAAGGCAAAGCCCTTGGCCTGTTTCCGCTTGGCATAGATTTCAATGAGCTGCTTGGCAATATCCTCCACGGATTTTTGGGCCCGGGCCTTGGCCTTGACCCATTCCGTGCCGCCCATGCGGTGCAGACGGGGGACTTCTCCTTCGGCACCAATGTACTTCTGCAGCAGGTTGACCTGTTCCGTAGGCACATAGAGCTTATCATCACCGCCGTACTTGATGTGCAGGTAATCCTTGTGAATGCCGCCCACATCCAGGGTTTCCACACCGATATATTTGCCGATACCATGAGCGGCATGAACCACATAGTCACCGGGCTTGATGTCGCGGAAGTGGGAAAGTTTTTCATCCTTTCCCTGCTTGCGAATGGCCCGGCGCTTGGCGTGGCCGAAGATGTCTTTCTCCGTCACCACCACCAGACTGGAGGCCGCCAGTTCAAAACCGTTGATGAGCCGCCCGACCTGAATGTTGACGCAGTCCGTGCGCAGCGCAGCTCCCTCACCAATGACCAGTGAAGGGTAACGATGACGCGCCAAAAGTTCCCGCAGGGAGTCGGCCTTGGCCTTTTCTCCCAGCAGGATGAGAATATGCTGTTTCTGCGCGAGCCAGCGGGAAATTTCATTCATCAGCAAATCCATCTGCCGCTGGAAGCTGGCCACATTGGGCGCGGTAAAGCTGATGGTCTGGGTGGCTTCGGCGCCGTGAACCTGCTGCAGCAGCATGGCCGAGTAAATCACCCGATTTTCCCGGGCCGCATCCTGAATATTTTCCCAGCTGAACACCTTGTTCTTGATGTCGGGATTTTCCCGCACCATGGTACGCATCTGTTCCCGCAGGCGCATGGGTTCATCGAAGAGCACCGTGCCCTTCCCTTCCAGATAGGACAGGAACACTTCGGCCTGACCGGTGCTGTCCGTCTGCGCCAGAGGCATGATGGCCGCGCTGCTGATGTTTTTCAGGGAGCGCTTAGTGCTCAGGTCAAATTCGCGCAGGGAATCCACTTCATCGCCAAAGAATTCAATGCGCACAGGATTTTCCGCATTGATGGGATAAACGTCCACAATGCCGCCGCGGGCACTGAACTGACCGATGCGCTCCACTTCGTCTGCATGTTCATAGCCCAGCTGCACGAGTCGCTGCAGGAGTTTTTCGAGGGGAATTTCCTCGCCCATGCCGATATTCAGGCTTAGCCGGGCAAAGTCCTGACGGCTCATGCCCTTCTGCACCGCCGCCGTGGCCTTGGCCAGTACAATCACGTTATCCTTGCGCATCAGGCGCACCAACACATCCATGCGGCGGGCAGCGCGCTCCATGCTGCGTGCTTCGGCCTGCACCGTCATCATATCCAGTTCCGGCAGTTCCAGCACTTCCGTCCCCGGCAGCAGGGAGAGCAAATCCTCCCGCCAGTCGGAGATGGCTTCGTTGCTATGAACCAGAATGACCAGCGGCTGGGGCGCCGTGCTGTAGGCGGCCGCCAGTACCACATGTTTCTGGGAACCTGTCAAACCGTAGACCAGTGTTTCCTGGGGCTTTTCCTGCAGGCAGGCCTGCAGTTTCTTGACCCCGGCATTGCTGCTCAAGGCAGCAAATAAAGAATTCATCGTCACACCTCAATATTTCTTATGTGCATATATTACGCGAAAATGGGACTGTCGGCCCTCGCCGATAGTCCCTCGCTCGTATGTCAATATTTTTATATGATAATCCTATTTCTCCCTTACGTCAAGCCATGGGCGCATTCTCCAAGTAAATTTTGTCCCCTGGCCGGGCTTTAGCGCCTGCAAATCCTTGGCAGTCTTTGCCGGAAGCTCGCAGTAGTTGCCGCAGAAGCAGCAATCGAGACGCACCGAATCCCGTTGCACCGCCGCCTTGATGTCGGCACTGCCGCAGGTACATTCCAGTTCACCGCTGGCGGCCAAATCGTGGATGCGATTCAGCGCCTCCAGCAGGGTCTGCTGATGTTCAATGAAGCAATCGCCATCAGCTGGATGCAAAGCATCGTATTCTGCAGCATTGAAGTCCATGAATTCGGCGATATCCTGCCACCGGCCAATGTAGCCCAGTTCAAAATTATCGTGCTGACAGTAAAGTCTGGCAAACCTGAGTTTTCGCAGCTGCCGCCATGAAAATGTCTGACGGTTGCTGCCTTTGCATATACCGCATTTTGTTTTCAGTTCCAGTCCTTTGCGCGGCCGCAAGGTAATTTTGCCCATCTCGTGCCCACAGTTCCCGCACTCCATAACGAATTGCTTCTGCCCGCTAAAGAGGGGTACATCCTGTAGCTGGATTCGGCCACAGCGCTGGCAGTAGAACGCCAAAGAACAGGCCGTATCGATAAGCATGGGAAATCCTCCTTTCTTCCCTAAAATCCCAGTTTGCAGTCATTTCCTTACAATTGACTGTATCACCTTTGATAATACAGTATTTCTACAGTTTCCTTGGCTTATCCTGCTTGTTGGAAAGTTTTTTCTTGCAAAAGAAGGCGGCAGGGGTGGGCGGGATTATCCACGCTCAGCAAAGACGGCCGGACAGGGGCGATATGCACTATGAAGGTCGGCAGGGGCGGGCGGGATTATCCACGCTCAGCTACGGTGATGGGCTAAACTTATTTTTTTCTCTCAATTAAGGAAGCAGGCAAAGGTTAAACTCGCTGCGCTCAAACAAAACCTTTGCCCACTTCCTTTTGAGAAAAAAATAAGTTCTTAACGCCCATCACCTAACGCTTCGCTTAGGATAATCCCGCCCGCCCCTGCCTCACTGCTTTACACTTGGCCAGTTTTATTTCGTACCAGTTGCAAAGGCAGAATTTCTATTGCAACTGGTAACGCAACTGAACAGTCGTATTGTGTTCCACACACACTCCCCTTATACAACATCAAAGTTTGCTTATTGGCACTTATCCCTTCGTAACAATTGATAAGACTGTGGCTTCTGGCGGCTTAGGGAGGTTTGGCAGAGCGAAACGTTTGTCGGCAGGCGTTAAGAAACTATTTTTTGCCCACCGCCAAAAATCCGCGTGAAAAGTCTACTGTCTGAGCGCAGCGAGTTTTGACTTTTCACGCGGATATAAAAGGCAAAAAATAGTTTTAGCCTGACGGCTTAGCTGAGCGTGTCAAACCTCCCTAAGCCGCCAGGCTGTTACTAACTAATCGAATTATTTAACCTGCAATGCCGCTTTCACGAAATCGCGGAACAGCGGATGCGGGTTGTTCGGGCGGGACTTGAGCTCGGGGTGAGCCTGAGTTGCCACGAACCAGGGATGGTCCTTAACCTCTACCACTTCTACGAGGCTGTCATCCGGCAGGGTACCGGCAATCACGAGTCCGCGTTCAGTAAGCTGCTGACGGTACTTGTTGTTGAACTCATAGCGATGGCGATGACGTTCCGCAATATTTGCCGTACCATAGGCTTCAAGGGAATGCGTACCTTCGCGCAAGGTGCAGGGGTAGGAACCAAGGCGCATCGTGCCGCCCTTGTCCTCGATGCCCTGCTGGGATTCCATGAGGTCGATAACGGGGTGCTTCGTTTCCGCATCGAATTCGGAGCTGTGTGCATCCGTCATGCCGCAGACGTGGCGGGCAAATTCGATAACAGCGCACTGCATCCCTAAGCACAGGCCGAGGAACGGAATGTTGTTTTCGCGGGCGTACTGAATGGCCTTAATCTTGCCTTCCACACCACGGTCGCCGAAGCCGCCCGGCACAAGAATGCCCTTGCAGCCGACGAATACTTCCGAAAGGTCGGTATCCGGGTCCTCGATTTTTTCGGCATTCACCCAATGAATCTTCACGGAAGTATCGTTGTAGATGCCGCCATGATGGAGCGCTTCCGTTACGGAGATATAAGCGTCCGGCAGTTCCACATACTTGCCGACTACAGCAACCTTAACCTTCTTGGACGGATTGTTAATCTTGTAGACCATCTTGTCCCAATCGGACATATCCGCTGGGCCGTAGTCCATGTTGAGTTTCTGCAGGGCAATCTTGTCAAGGCCTTCACGCTGCATCATCAGGGGCACTTCGTAAATCGTGGAGGCCGTGCGGTTTTCGATAACAGCTTCCGGCTGCACGTCGCAGAACATGGCAATCTTTTCCTTCATGTCCTTGGAAATGGTCTTTTCCGTGCGGCACACGAGGATGTCCGGCTGAATGCCGATGGCGCGCAGTTCTTTTACGCTGTGCTGAGTCGGCTTGGTCTTGAGCTCACCGGCAGCGGAGATATACGGCAACAGCGTTACATGGATGTAAAGCGTATCCTTCGGGCCAACTTCTTTCTTGACCTGACGGATGGCTTCGAGGAAGGGCTGGCTTTCGATATCACCAACCGTACCGCCGATTTCCGTGATAACCACGTCAGCGCCGTCAGCCTTGGCTACATCATAGACACGCTGCTTGATTTCATTGGTGATATGCGGGATAACCTGCACCGTAGAGCCTAAGTATTCGCCGCGGCGTTCCTTGTGGAGCACGGACCAGTACACCTTACCCGTGGTGATGTTGCTGTTCTTGGACAGGTTGATGTCGATGAAGCGCTCGTAATGGCCCAGGTCGAGGTCCGTTTCCGCACCATCATCGGTAACAAATACTTCGCCATGCTGGTAAGGGCTCATCGTACCCGGGTCAATGTTGATGTACGGGTCGAACTTCTGAATCGTAACCTTAAGGCCACGGCTCTTTAAGAGACGGCCCAGAGAAGCCGCCGTGATGCCCTTGCCCAGGGACGAAACCACACCACCGGTAACGAAGATATACTTTGCCATGATTTGCCTCCTTATTCCTGAATGCTTTCCAGCTTCTTCTGACGGCTGTTAATTGCCTTGTTGGCAGCCTTGGAGCGGGATGCCGCACCACGGGCAGAATGACGCTTCACTTCAGGCGGATTCCATTCCGTGAGGCCCCACTGCTGGTCGCCTTCATGCTGGAAACGGCTGTCCATATTGATGAGGGTATATACTTCCGAGATAGCTGCCGACAGGGACTGCACCGGCTTATGCTTTTTCTCGATAACGTCGAGAATCAAATCCTTATAGTACATGGTCTGACCTTTTTCCGTCAGCACGTGATACGCGATATCCACTTCCGAGCTATTGATAAAATCCATAATCAAAAGTTCTCCTTCCAAATCCTAAATTACATCTGTTCCGGTGCCGATACTCCCAAGATTCCCAAGGAATGGCGAATCACATGGGCCGTAACCGTAACCAGGGCCAAACGGGCTTCTGCCAGTTTCGGCTCTACGCCGACAATGCGGCATTTATTGTAGAAGCTATGGAAGGCACTGGCCAAATCATAGCTGTAACGGGCAATGCGCTGCGGGGCATAATCACGGGCAGCACGCTCGATTTCTTCAGGGTATTCCTCAATCTTCTTGATGAGGTCGATTTCCGACTCATCGGTCAGCAGGGAAAGTTCCGGCTTATCGCTGAGGGACAGTCCCGTTTCCTTGCACTGACGGAAGATGCTGCAAATGCGCGCATGGGCATACTGAATGTAGTACACCGGGTTGTCATTGGATTTTTTCTTGGCCAAATCCAAATCGAAGTCGAGCTGGCTGTCGAGCGAACGCATCAGGAAGAAATAACGGGCCGCATCGGTGCCGACTTCTTCCATCAGTTCGTTCAAGGTAACACTCTGGCCGGTACGCTTGCTCATCTTCACGAGTTCACCGCCACGGTAAAGAGCAACCATCTGCAAGAGCAGTACCGTGAGTTTCTTGGAATCATGACCCAGAGCATCCATAGCAGCCTTTACACGGCACACATAGCCATGGTGGTCAGCGCCCCAGATGTTGATGAGTCTGTCAAAGCCGCGCTCATACTTGTTGTGATGGTAAGCGATATCGGCAGCCAGATACGTCGGCACGCCGTTGTCGCGGATAACCACGCGGTCCTTATCATCACCATAGGCCGTGGATTTCAGCCACAGAGCGCCGTCCTTTTCGTAGATATTGCCGTTATCCTGCAGGATTTTCACGGCAGCCTTGACTGCTTCCGGATGCAAGGTGCGCTCACTGAACCAGTGGTCAAAGGTAACATTGAAGGATGCCAAATCTTCTTTAAGGGTGGCCAGTTTTTCCACATAGGCCAAATCCTTGAAGATTTCCAGACGTTCTTCATCCGTCATGGCAAGGTACTTGTCGCCTTCCTTGTCAATGATGCGCTGGGCCGTGTCGATGATGTCCTGACCATGATAGCCGTCTTCGGGGAATTCTACATCCTGTCCCAAGAGTTCCAGATAACGGGCATTAACGGAACGAGCCAGATTGTTCATCTGATTGCCGGCATCGTTGATGTAGTATTCGCTTTCCACGGGATAACCTGCCGCCCGCAGAAGATTTACGAGAGCAGAACCAGCAGCAGCGCCGCGGCCATGGCCGACATGCAGCAGGCCCGTCGGGTTAGCGCTGACGTATTCCACCTGAATCTTCGGTGCATCTTTTTTCGGCAGCTGACCGTATTTTTCGCCTTCGTCGAGGATTTTCTGGAAGGAATCGTAGAGCACATTGCCCTTCAGGTAGAAGTTCAAAAAGCCCGGGCCAGCAATCTGGGCATGGTCGAGCCAGTCGCCCTCAATGCGCTTCACCAGTTCTTCTGCAATCTGACGGGGAGCCTTATGGAACACCCGGGCCGACTGCATGGCAAAGTTGGTAGCAAAATCACCAAACTCCTTCTGGGGCGGCACTTCCAATACCACCGTGGGCAATTCCCCTTCCGGGAACACGCCATCGGCAATGGCACTTTTCGCAGCCGCTACAATGGCTTCTGTCAGCGTATCTTTAATATCCAATCCAAAATCCTCCTAATTTATTTTGTCGATAACTACATTTAAGGTGTTATGGCCCTGCAAGGCATCATTCAGGAACAAGTCATATTCCGCCTGTACCGTGCCCTGGCCATCCTTAAAGTAAATATCCAGCTTCTGGGTTTCTACCAGTAAATCAAAATTACCGTAGGGTGTCCGATACACACTACGGGTCCTTTCCCCCAGCCGAAATTCCAGCTGCATATCCACAGCTCCACGGCGAATCAGCGTCAGCCCTTCGCCACTGAATTTCAGCACGGTGGGCACCACCTTGTCGTGAAGCGAGGCATCCTCATAACGCACATAATGCTTGCCAGCCCGCGCTGAATACTTGCCGCGCGCCGCCGATTTCAACACGGTCTTTTCTCCTGCCGTATCGACCTGCACGCCTTCCACCGTCACCGCAACCATAGCATCCGCCATTTAGCCACCTCTTCAAAACATACTGTTACATATTATAAACCAAACTCACTACCTTGCCAACAGTTTTTTGCGCTTTTTTCGGCTTCATCGACTTATTTTTGTCAATACGTAGAGCTGGGGAGGCTGGAGGCCTTTTGCACGCTCTGCTTAGCCAGCCAGCTAAAAATAATTTTTGTCTCTTAATGAACCATCTGAGAAAGTCAAAACTCACTTCGCTCAGACAGTAGACTTTCTCAGATGCTATTGCTTGTAGACAAAAATTATTTTCTTAACGCTGGCCGGCAAACGCGTCGCTTTGCAAAAGTCCTCCATCCTCCCCAACAAGTTACTAACGACTCCGCAACATATGTCAATTCTGAGCACTAGGCAAAACCCATCTATAAAAATTCCATCATTTTCTTCAAGCAACTTAGCCGATGCCGTCCGTAAGACGGCGGGGCAGTGATGCTTTGCCAAAGCGGAGCGTTTGACCGTAAGCGTTAAGAAACCAATTTTGACCTACAATAAAATTAGCAGGAAAAGCCATTTGTCTGAACGCAGTGAGTTTATGGCTTTTCCTGCTAAATAAAAGTTCAAAATTGGTTTCAGCTTACGGTCTAAGCACAGACTGGCAAAGCATCACTGCCCCGCCTGCACGAGCCCAGCTTCGCAAGGCCACGATGTCAACCAAACGAACTCGGTAATCAAATTGTGAACTTCTCCACTTCGTGTGCCAGCTGTTCTGCCTGTTCAGCCAACCCTCTGGTCGCCGCAGCAATTTCTTCGGCGGATGCGGACTGTTCCTCCGTGGTGGAGGATACAGACTCTGCCCGCTGGGCGTTGTCCTGGCTGATTTCGGCAATATCCTTGACGGCCTGCTGCATGGAATCCGTACCATCCGAAACCGACTTGATGCTGCTGGAAACCTCGCGGATACCCTCAGCCAAAGCGTCAATTGCCACCTTAATGGACTTAAAGATTTCATCTGCCTCATTTACCGAGTCGATGCTGCTCGTCACGCTTTCCGCGCTTTCCTCACTGGCAGCTACCGCCTTTTTCATATCCGTCTGAATCTTGGTCACGAGATTGGCAATCTGCTGCGTGGAGCTGGCAGACTCCTCGGCCAGTTTGCGAACTTCATCGGCCACCACGGCAAAGCCCCGGCCATATTCACCAGCACGGGCCGCCTCAATCGCGGCATTGAGCGCCAGCAGATTCGTCTGTTCCGCAATCCCGGAAATCAGCTCCACGATTCTGCCGATTTCATCCGAACTCTTGGCCAGCTCCTTAATGGACGACTTCACGGTAGTGGTACTGTCGCCAATGGCCTTCATGGATTCCACCACCGTTTGAATGGCATCACGCCCCGTATTGACACTGCCTACGGTCTGTTCCGTAACAATGGCAATCGCATCGGCACTGTTTGCCACCAGCGTAGTACGCTCGGCAATTTCCACAGCCGTTTTATCTGCACCAGCTGCCGATTCAGACTGGGCAGCAATACCTGCAGCAATATCCGTAATCTGCTGCGCAGCCTGCGTAGCTGCATCAGCGGACTGATGGGATGCTGCGGAAAGTTCTTCTGCCGAAGCCGAAACCTTCTCCGCATTCTTCTGAATATGACCGATAAGCTCCCGAATGGTGCGGCGCATTTCCTTAAAGCCCCGTGCCAAATCACCCAGCTCATCATTGCTGTCAACAGCCAGCGGACGGGAACGCAGGTCGCCGGTGTTGATGACATTGCATTCTTCCCGCAGAGCCTCCACGGGAGCGCAAAGCTTCTTTCCCATATACCAGATGATGCCGCTGATAACCAGCACCATGATAATGGCCACTAAGCTCATAATCTTCATCAGAGTATAGGCATCCGCCCGCACTTCGGAAATAGGAGCTACCGATACAGCAATCCAAGTACGATACCCCAAATGTACCGGTGTAAACACAGCCTGAGATGCTACGCCCTTCGAAGTCGTGTACTCTGCGGAAATCTGCTTATCCTGCTGTACGGCACTGGTAAAACCATTAACCAAAGCAATATCGATTTTCTTACTGGAAACCTCCTTGGTCAAATCCATCTTGCCCACTTCTTCTGGAAGCTGTGCATACGCGATGCAAAGACCATCCTGGTCAGCCAGATATACACGGCCACTATCCATGTACTTAATCTTGCCCACCAGCTCATTTAAGTCATCTAATTCAACCGTACCATAAACAATACCAGTAAGCTGGCCGTTTTCCAATACAGGGTAAGCCAAAATGGTGATAAGCTTGCCACTGGTGCCCGATACGGATGGTCCCGTCATAACCGGCTTCTTGGTCTCCCGCACCTGCTTGATATAATCGCGGGTGGTACGGTCCATATCCTTATTCTTGTCGCTGATGGCATGGCCTTCCGGGTCTGAATAAGCCAGCATGGTAAAGTTCTTGCGCTTGGCCAACGTATCAGCCAATACCTTCACCCGTTCTTCCCGCGTACCGCGCATAATAATCGGGTTGCTGGCCAAATACTCCACCGTGAGTTCCCGCTGCTGGTAAAGCTTTTCCAGCTGTTCTGACGTACTCTTGCCGATTTCCTGCGCCAGCAAATCCGTGTTGCGAGTCAATGCCGAACTGGACATATAATAGCTGATGGCAAAGAACACCGCAAAGCTTCCCACGAACAGGGGAATAAACCCTGCCAGGAACTTAAAGCGCAAACTGTTGAAATTCATTTTCTCCTCCTGTTTAAGTAAATCCCATAGATCCTCCATCCGAAAAAAGCACTGCACGCATCAAGGTTGCGTACAATGCTAATTTCACTTTAGTATATCATTATTGTTGTTCGACTGCAATATCTAATTCTACGACGTGCCCCGCTAAATCCATTTCCACCGTGAGATAATTATCATCGCTGATCTTCACCTGGAAATTCTCACCGATGGACAGGGATGGTGTGGAAATATCCACTTCAAGTCCCATACCGGTAAGGTTGGTAGCGGCATTAGCTGTAAGCATGTTACTCATTTCCGAGATAGCACTTTGGGCCATAGCATCAAATTCTGCTACAGGCATGCCCATCATCATGGTCGATGCAATAAATTTAGCGGTATCTTCTGACATGTTGTAAACAACGTTGCCACGAATCTGTTTGGTGAAGCCCACGATAACCGAAACCCCCAGGCTCACCGCATTTTTTGTCTTTACTCCCATCTTCAGCCGCTTGGGCTCCGGAAAGCCCATCTGCGGCATTACGGACGTGAATGCATCGACGAACGGATTAACTAATTTTGCATCCATCTTATCATTCTCCTTCCGCAAATCCCACACTCATATTAATATCCCCTAACCGTGTTCTGGCGCATATACGGAAGGTCGTAAGTTTTGGGCTGGCAATGCGGATTTTGCTGCCCACAATAGTCCCCGGCGGCGTAATGCGCATTTCCTTATCCTTGAACACATCATTGATGTTGGATACCCCACGGCCCACAATGATGTTCACCGCTTCTTCTACGGATTCACTTGCTTCATCTTCCGTAATCTCGTCACTTTCCTCGGCATCCAGCATCACCGTGGCAAAATCCTTCATGGTTTTTTCATCCATGTACACGATAGCCCGGCCATTGGGAATCCCCGTCAGGCCCACAATGACAGCGATACCGCTGATGTCCAGGAAACTGCGTTCCTCTTCCTGCAGTTCCACTTCGCTGTGTACACCAGTCATGCTGAAAATGCCCTGCTGCAATGCCTTCACAAACGGTTTTGCATAGGACTCACGCAGGACAGCCACTTTCCCTGCCTTGCTCTGGCAAAGAATCATCAAGGTATCGATAAGCTCATTGATGCTGACCGGTTTTTGCAAGAAGGCACTGATGCCCACTTCACGGCCCCGGGCCACAAGGCTGGCATCCTTCATGGCACTGATCATAACGATCTTGGCTTCGGGATCCACAGCACGAATCCGGCGGCTGCATTCAAGGCCATCAGCATCCGGAAGATTCATATCCATGGTCACCACAGCCGGCTTGAATTGCTCATAGAGCTCCACTGCTTCAGCAGCATTTTTGGCTTGTGCGCATACCTCGAAGTTCGTCCTTGAAAGATTCCCTTCAATCATCGCACGGCTGACCTTCGAATCATCGACGATCATTACTTTGACTTTCTCCACAAATGCTCACCCGCTTCTCTACATTCCTTACATTTGCCAACACTTAAAAATAGGAACTCGTTACTGTTACAATTTTCATAACTTAACTTTTCGCTATAGTGTGAGAAAATCCCTGCCTGCCAAAAAAATAATTTTAGATTTCGCTTTTGCCTACGGCATCAAAAGTTTTCACGATGGAAGCTGCTGGTTCCTTATCCAGCTTGCTGACCACATAAACTGCCAGCAGCGAGAGCAGGAATCCCGGTACGATTTCATAAAGACCCAGCCAGTCAATCTGCTTCCAGACGAGCACCGTAATGCCGCCCACGATGATACCGGCCAACACCCCATTGCGGGTGGTACGGCGCCAGAAGAGCGCACATAAGAGCGCGGGGCCGAAAGCAGCACCAAATCCTGCCCAGGCATAGGCCACCATGTCTAAAATAAAGCTGGAAGGATTCAAACCGATAAAAATCGCCAGCGAGGCGATAATCAAAACCGAAGCCCGGCTGATCCAAATGAGTTCCGTATTCTCTGCTTCCTTACGCAAAAGCGTCCGATAAAAATCCTGTGCAAAAGCCGAAGCAGCTACCAAGAGCTGTGCCGAAGCGGTACTCATAATGGCTGCCAGTACAGCCGAGAGAATCAAGCCTGCCACAATCGGCGGGAAAAGTTCATTGGTCATCACCAAAAATACCGTTTCCGACTCCGTGCCCACCAGTTCATGGGACAGGAACACGCGGCCCACCATGCCTACAGCAACTGCCGCAGCCAGCGAAAGCACGACCCAGGTCATGGCAATGTGGGTGGCCTGCTTGATTTCCTTGGAACTGGAAATCGCCATGAAACGCACGAGAATATGCGGCTGACCGAAGTAGCCAATGCCCCAGGCCAGCAGGGAAATCAGTTCAATCGTCCCCAACGTGGAACCATCCGGTTTGGTGAAAGGTTCCAGCATGGAATGACTTATGTTGTCAATGGCAGTTACCGTTGCCGTATAGCCTCCCATTTCCATAGCCGCCGTAATGGGCACCACCAGAATGGCGAAGAACATCATAACGCCCTGAATAAAATCCGTGCGGGACACAGCCAAGAAACCGCCCACCAGCGTATAGAATACCACCGAACCGGCACCGATAAAGATGGCATACTCATAAGGCAAGCCGAACACCGTTTCAAAGAGACGGCCGGAAGACACAAAGCCCGAAGATGTATATATAGTAAAGAAAATCAAAATAAACACCGCCGGGATGGTGCGCAGCAAGCCGCTGTTATCCTCAAAGCGGTTCTCCAAAAACTGGGGCACCGTCAGGGAATTCTTAGCCAGCTCCGTGTACTTTCTAAGGCGAGCCGCTACAAAATGCCAGTTGGCCCAGGTGCCGAGGGCAATGCCCACAGCAATCCAGCCGGCATTGAGTCCGGCCAGATACGCAAAGCCCGGCACGCCCATGAGCATCCAGCCGCTCATATCGGAAGCCTCGGCACTCATGGAAGTCACCCAGGCTCCCAACCTGCGGTTGCCCAAAAAGTAATCGCTCATGTTGCGGGTCTGGCGGTAATAATAAACACCAATGGCCATCATCAGGCCGATGTAGAGAATAAACGTATTGATAATCGCTAATTGACTGGTCAAAAAATTTCCTCCTCTTTAATTTGTCAAGTTTACAATAACAGCTTAAATTATACTTGCTTTTGCCCCTGTTTGGCAACTTTATTTTTATAGGAGCTATAATATTATCGTTATAGTTGACATAATATGTCCGATTTTTTCGCGATTTTTTTCATTTTGCAGGAAAAAACACTTGCATTATCGAAAATCTTCTCGTATAATAGCTAAGGTTTTTCGGAAAACGCTAGGAATAAACGCAGATAGCCTTAGTCTAAGTATATCTTGGTACAGGCTGAATCTGCGCTCTTTTCGTGTGTGTAAAATTAGGAGGAAGTACCTATGAAGAAGTATGATGTTGTGATTGTGGGCGGTGGCCCCGCCGGTATCTTTGCCGCTTATGAACTGGCAGAAAAAAGCCCCGAGCTCAAAGTATTGTTGCTCGAGAGCGGTAAGGATATCTATACCCGTGTCTGCCCCATTTCCGCAGGCAAGGTGAAAAGCTGCATTGGCTGCAAGCCTTGCAGCATCATGCGCGGCTTCGGTGGTGCCGGTGCTTTCTCCGATGGCAAATACAACTTCACCACCCAGTTCGGCGGCTGGCTCAATGAATACCTGTCTGACGAAGAAGTCATGGACCTCATCTATTATGTAGATAAAATCAACATGAAGCACGGCGCTCCGGCTCAGGTATTCAGCACGGAAAACAGCGACATCGGCTACAAGGCCATCCAGCATGATTTGCACCTGCTCTCTGCCAGCGTCCGCCATCTGGGCACGGAAAACAATCTGGAAATGCTCAAGGCTACCTATGAATACCTCAAGGACAAAGTGGAATTCCGCTTTGAATGTCCCGTAGCCCATATCCATTCGGACGGTCAGGGTGAAAATGAAGTAGAACTTACGGACGGCGAAAAAATTGCCGCTGAATACCTGATTGTCGCTCCCGGCCGCGCTGGTGCCGAGTGGTTCTCCACGGAATGTGACACCCTTGGCCTCAAGCAGGAAAACAACCGCGTGGATGTCGGTGTCCGCGTGGAAGTGCCCGATGAAATCTGGAACCCCATCACAAGTCAGGTTTATGAAGCCAAGCTCGTATACCGCACCAAACGTTACGGCGACCAGGTGCGCACCTTCTGCATGAACCCGCACGGTCATGTGGTTATGGAAAACACCGATGGCATCATCACCGTCAACGGGCACTCCTACAGCGACCCGAAACTGCAGAGCAAGAACACCAACTTCGCCCTTCTCGTCAGCAACCGCTTCACGGAGCCCTTCCACTCCCCGCATCAGTATGGCAAGCGCATCGCTTCCTTCTCCAACCTGTTGGGCGGTGGCATTATCGTGCAGCGCTTCGGCGATTTGATGAAGGGACGCCGCTCCAACGCCCATCGCATGAGCAAGAGCTTCACTCGTCCGACCCTGCAGGCAACGCCGGGCGACCTTTCTCTGGTTCTGCCCAAGCGCCATGTGGACAACCTCATTGAAATGATTCAGGCGCTCGACAACATCGCGCCGGGCATGACCAATGACGATACCCTGCTCTACGGTGTAGAAGTAAAATTCTACAGCTCCCGCGTAAAACTCACCAAGCAGCTGGAAACCGAACTCAAAAATGTCTTCGCTATCGGTGACGGTGCCGGTGTAACCCGCGGCCTGTCACAGGCAGGTGCCAGCGGTGTCTATGTAGCCCGCCAGATTATTGAACGCAGCAAAAAATAAATTAGCGACAATATGTAAGACATACGAAAACAGCCCGGTGGCTGATGATGCTTTCCCATCTATCAGCCATCGGGCGTCTTTTATTGCACGTTATTCATCTATCTCGTCTTCCTGGCTGGCCAGAAACTCACTTACTGCCCGATAAATCGCCGAGCTCTGATAGCCTCGCCGAAACAAAGCCGCCATGAGTTTCTGCTTGTCCTGGCTGCGCCTATACTTGCTCGTAAGTACCCGGAGGGCTTTTTCGTATTCGCGCTCACCAACCGCTTCCCTATCATCGGGAATGCAGGACTTCACCAATGCGGAAGGATAGCCCTTCTGCTTGAGCTTTTCGCAAATCTGCCGCACGGAATAACTGCTGTCCGTGTAAAGATAGTTAAAGCGCCGCGGGCAGGATTCGGCATCATTTAGGTAATGCTTTTCCTGCAGGCGGGCAATGGCTGCAGATACTTCGTCCTCCTCATAACCCTTGGCTATGAGTTTTTCAAAAAGACGGTTCTCGCTGTACTCCTGCCGGGCCAGCATATCCACGGCGGTCACGAGGGCAGGTTTCACAGGCTTGCGTTTTGGCTGCCCATAACCTTGGTTTCCCCTCATGGATTATTCCTCGTCCATATCGTCACCGGCTTCGGTGGGTGCTGCTTTCTCCAATGCCTCGGCATCGCTGACCAGCTTTTCGCGAACCTTGCGCTCGATTTCTTCGACCATGGCCGGATTGGCTTCGAGTTCCACCTTGGCTTTTTCCTTGCCCTGGCCTAAGCGCGTACCTTCATAGGAATACCAGGCACCGCTCTTGTCCACGATTTCCAGTTCCACGCCCATGTCGATAAGCGTGCCCAGACGGGAAACACCTTCGCCGTACATGATGTCAAATTCTGCGGTCTTGAACGGCGGCGCAATTTTATTCTTGACGATTTTAACCTTGGTACGGTTACCTACCACATCAGCACCCTGCGTAATCTTTTCACCCTTGCGCACTTCCATGCGTACGGAAGAATAGAACTTCAGCGCACGGCCGCCGGTGGTTACTTCCGGGTTACCGTAGGTCACGCCCACTTTTTCACGAATCTGGTTGATGAAAATGGCCACGGTCTGGGACTTGTTGATGACACCGGTGAGCTTTCTCATAGCCTGGCTCATGAGGCGGGCATGAAGGCCCACATGACTGTCACCCATTTCGCCGTCGATTTCCGCCTTGGGCACGAGTGCCGCCACGGAGTCCACTACGATGATGTCAATGGCGCCGCTGCGCACCAGAGCATCCACAATATCGAGCGCCTGTTCACCGGTATCCGGCTGGGAAATCAGCAGTTCGTCAATATCGACGCCCAGCTTCTGCGCATATACCGGGTCTAATGCATGTTCCGCATCGATGAAAGCAGCAATACCGCCATTTCTCTGCGCTTCGGCTATCATATGCAAAGTAACGGTGGTTTTACCGGAAGATTCCGGACCGTAGATCTCAATGATACGGCCGCGGGGAATGCCGCCAGTTCCCAAAGCTATATCTATGGGCAAAATCCCTGTGGGGATGACGGACACATTCATCTGCGCGCGGGCATCCCCCAGACGCATAATCGATCCCTTACCAAAATCCTTCTCAATTTTTTTCATGGCGTTAGCCAATGCTAATTTTTTGTTATCATCTACAGCCTTGCGGTCAGTTTTCTCTGCTGCCATTCTATCTGCATCCTTTCTTACATTTCATTACCTGTCACAACTGTTTTTATTATATTAGAAATATCCTTTTTTGACAATACACCATGTGTGAAATATTATTTCACAGTAATTTCATATAATGCGCGCAAAACGAGGCCATCAGCTCTTGTCAGCTGACGACCTCGTTCTTTAGCGTTCAATTATTTCTGGTGACGAACCACTTCGACCTCTACGCAATCCAGCGGTCCTGAAATAGGTACAGATGGCTTACGAATTCGCGCCATAGCCGTTTTGAAATGCGGATACTTCTCCAGCAGCTTGTCGCCAATAGCCGCCGACAGGGTGCCCAACATGGTATAACGTTTGTTTTCCGTAATATCACGTACGATATCGTAGACAGCAGCCGTATCAACGCCGTCCTTGAGATCATCCGTTTCTACCAGCTTATCATCCTGAGTCTCAATCTCTACATCAATGTAGAATTTCTGTCCCTGTTCGCGTTCGTATTCATAAACGCCGTGGAAACCGTAGAACATCATGTTGAGAATTCTCACTTTTGCCATTGTGGTCACTCCTATCACTTGTAATTCAGCTGAACCTGTATCGTTGATTACAGGGCTTTCTACATGTGTATTTCGCTAACCTGTGGCAAAATCCTGCCGAATACGCAAAATATTCTCGTTAATCGTTAAACATTTCTTCCCACATGCCATACGCACAGACTAAAAAAATCAATAACACTACAAATAAGTCACCCATTTGCCTATCCCTCATCATATAGAAAAAGAGGAGAGGCTAAGCCTCTCCCTAAAAGCTCATTACATCACCCGACGGGCCCCCAGGTAGCAGCCACCCCAATAGGAGCTGTCCAAAGATGCTACGCTGACCCCGATGCTGGAGGACGCATGAATAAACTGACGGTCGCCGAGGTATATGCCCACATGGGACGCTCCCGGTGCATACGTCGAAAAGAACACTAAATCTCCAGGCATGAGTTCACCAGCAGGCGAACCTACTTCATACTGAACATCTGCCGTACGCGGAAGATGTACACCAGCATGAGCAAATACATACTGTACATAGCCGGAGCAGTCAAAACCGCTGGGGCTGGTACCACCGAATACATACGGTACACCAAGGTACTGCATGGATTCCGAAATGATGGTACGGTTGATGTAGTTGCTGCCATGAGATACCACCGGCATGGATTTGCCGAGAAGCGCCGTATAGGTGGACGGCCCTACCTGTCCATCTGCAGCCATCCCATGGGAAGACTGGAATACCTTAACTGCCTCAGCCGTGGCCGGACCGAAATCCCCATCAGCCGATACATCGTAACCAAGACGGACCAATTGTCCCTGAATCTCGGCTACTTCCGTGCCCTGGTCCCCTACGCGGAATGCAGACGCACTACACACAGAAAACATGGACATAAGGATCATGGACAGCGCAAATACACGCTTTGTTGCTTTTTTGAACAAAAAAGCCAACTCCTCTCTCTGTTCGCTTACGAGGTTAGCTGCCGGGCTCGGGTAGAGAAGACCACCCGCTACAATCCTTACACTGTCAAATAATGTAATCTTGAAGTTCGCCCCGAAAAATTGGTTCCCCCGCTCCTGGGCTGGATTCAGCTTAATCCTATGTATTTTTTGATACCCATTTTATATAATACGACATAAGTCGTCGTATTCCTGCAAATTTTTTAATAAGATTTTAATTTTTGCACAATTCTAAATCGATTTCGATTTTTTCAGTTTCTTTTCAGAATTCGTGCTGACATGAAAAGTGGCTGTCGTGACGACAGCCATCTTATTTACATTTAGGTTGAATAAGCAATCAATAAGCCGAGTTTTGTTCCATCCGCAAGCGGAGGCGACAATCATTTATCTAGGCACGGCAGTTGCCTGCCGGCTCAAGCGACTCAACCCGGAAGGTTCCGCGGGCCGCATCATCCCTTCCCTATTTGGTCTTGCTCCGTGTGGGGTTTACCCAAGCCAGCCAGTCACCTGACTGCTGGTGCGCTCTTACCGCACCTTTCCACCCTTACCTGACATGTCAGGCGGTCTAAATCTCTATGGCACTATCCCTAAGGTCACCCTCGCTGGACGTTATCCAGCACACTGCCCTATGGAGCCCGGACTTTCCTCATCTGGTGTCTAGCACCAGCCGCGATTGTCTTGACAACTTATTTCAACACGAAAAAGTATAACACTTTAAGAGGAATCTGTCAAATCAGGTGCTAATTTGACATTTGTTGCTTTGTCCACGGTAAGTTCATCCCAGGAAATTTCATGCATCATAAGCAGTGGCTGCATTCCCAGCAGGGCGGCCGACAGCATATAATTGCCAAGGGTGAAACTGCAAATCCCATACGCCTTTCCCGCATATTTTGTTAACTTTTTTTCATCCACAGGCATGGTACTGATTTCCCCAGGCGATAACGAAAAACCGTGTCCCTCGCATTTTACCAGACTTTCCTTTCTTGTCCATAAACGATAAAACCGTTCCTGTCGCTCGCTTTCATCTTTTCCCCGCAGCATCCATTCATATTCCGAGGAAGTCAGTGCCTCCCGTACCCAATCGCTATAGGGAACCATTTTCTCGATATCCACGCCCACAGAGCTGTCTGCCTCAGCCAGCACAGCATATGCTCCACTATGCGATAGATTGAAAAACTTTCCCTCCGCCAAAGGTTTTCCCTCTTCATTATAGGAAATACTGCGGCCCTGGACTGCTTTTTGCAGCAACAGGGAAGACGCAAAGCACCTAAGCCTGTCCTCTTCCTGCCGGTAACGCATCATCTTTTCATAGCGCGCTGCCGGCAAAAGTCTTGCAGCCGCCCCCAGATGGGAACGCAGACAGTCCACCGGCAAGAGCGTTATCATCACTTTGCGCATACGTCTTCCCCACAATCTTTACTATGCTTCATCAAAATATCCCAAACCGTTCAGCGCGCGCATGAACCTTTGCAAATAATCCCAGGAAGTAACCGGCCAAGCCATCCCCAAGCGATAAAGAACCTGCAGCGTATACTCCCGGCTCATGTTTAAGGATTTCCTTTATTTTTTCGCTATCCAAGATATATTTCCTGCCGTAAAATCCATCTTGCGCCCGCAAAAGCTATTTGCTACAATTTACTATGAGACTGACGGTCAGATGACCTTTTCTTGTTTGTTATTTTTTCTTATAATAACATTATCATTTGTAATTCATTTCAAAGAAAGAAGGAACTCAACATGGCAACTCCTCATATTGCAGCAGAAAAAGGCGACGTAGCAGAACGCATCCTGCTCCCCGGTGACCCCCTGCGCGCTAAATTCATCGCGGAAAACTTTTTGGAAGATGTAAAACAGTACACCTCCGTTCGCAATATCCTGGGCTACACGGGTAAGTACAAAGGCGTGCCCGTTTCTGTACAGGGCACGGGCATGGGCATGCCCTCCATCTCCATCTATGTCCATGAGCTCATTCACAGCTTCGGCTGCAAAAAGCTGTTCCGCGTAGGCACCTGCGGCGGCATGCATCCGGATGTTAAGCTCCGTGACGTACTCATCGCTCAGGCTGCCAGCACGGATTCTTCCATGATTCGCAATATCTTCGGCGGCAACATCAATTACTGCCCCATCGCTGACTACGATCTGCTGTCCAAGGCCGTTGCCAATACCAAAAAGCTGAACCTCAAAGCCACGGTCGGCAACATCATTTCCGTTGACCGCTTCTATGATGAAGAAATCGACAACGACAAGCTGCGCAAGTATGGAATTCTCGCTGTAGAAATGGAAGCTGCTGCTCTCTACACGCTGGCTGCGGAAGCCCATGTACAGGCACTGGCCCTCTTCACGGTCAGCGACCACCTCGTAACCGGCGAATCCTGCACGGCAGAAGAACGCCAGACCACCTTCAACGATATGATTAAGATTGCCCTCGAAACGGCTATCGAAGATTAATACTAAAAAGCCCGGACGAATTGCGCTAGATGTAGAGACCCCCATAAGTTAGACCAAGGAATCTAACTTATGGGGGTCTTTTTATGGCAAAATATAGTGCAGAATT
>SVCA01000013.1 GCA_015058625.1 Pseudoselenomonas ruminantium
CGAGATGAAGTATCTCATGGAGTAATCCAGTAAGATTCCTTGAAGAAGACAAGGTAGATAGGTTGGGAGTGGAAGTGTCGTAAGGCATGCAGCGGACCAATACTAATAAATCGAGGGCTTATCTTTCAACTAAAGTGTTCAATACATTTTTCTTCTGTATAGTTTTGAGTGTTCATAGAACACCAATTAAATATCTGGTGACGATAGCTGAGTGGTTCCACCTGTTCCCATACCGAACACAGTAGTTAAGCACTCATACGCCGAAAGTACTTGTCTGGAGACGGACTGGGAGGATAGGGCGTTGCCAGTTAAGCCAAGAGCACCCTGCGGGGTGCTTTTTTCGTATGTTTATGATATACTGTCTTTGTTATGGTCTATTTTTCTTATAGAAGGGAGATTGGATTATGGTCGAAGAATTTAAGAAGTTTATTATGCGCGGCAATGTTCTGGACATGGCTGTAGGTATCATCATCGGTGCTGCCTTTGGCAAAATCGTCACCTCCTTTGTCAACGACATTCTCATGCCGCCGATTGGTCTCATTTTGGGGCAAGTGGATTTCTCCAATTTGTTTATCAATCTGTCGAGCACTCCTGCTGCAACTTTGGCAGAGGCTAAGGCTGCTGGTCTGCCGGTTATTGCTTATGGTGCATTCTTAAACGCCATCATTGATTTTCTGATTGTAGCCTTTGCTATTTTCATGCTGATTAAGCAGGTTAACCGCATGATGCCCAAGAAGGAAGAAGAACCTGCCAAGGAACCGCGTCTTTGCCCTTACTGCAAGACGGAAATTCCTGATGAAGCAACGAAATGCCCACATTGTACATCGTCCTTATAAGGTATAGAAAAAGCCCCGTATGTGAAAGCGCATACGGGGCTTTGCCTTTTATTTTGTTTTGCGTAGAACCACAGCACTGCGGGCCGGGATGTAGATTTTCAGCCATTCCTTGCCGTCTTTTTCATAGAGCGGGTCAAAGTTGGTCTTGTGAATCACGCTGTCATCCGCCAGGCCGTTACCACCGAATTCCTTGGCATCAGTGTTGAGTACCACTTCATAGGAACCTTTCGGTACCAGGAAGCCGTAGTCCGGGAAGGACTGGGTCGGAGAGAAGTTAAGGACGAAGACGAGGTCGCCACGGCTGTAGGCCAGAACCTGGTCGCCATCGTTGTGCCAAATTTCGACAACCGGCTGTTTCTGGATGTTCTTGACGGTCTTGAGGGTGGCGAGCATTTCCCGGTCGAAGTCGCCGAGATAATGGTAGCAAAGGTTTTTATCATCTACCAGATGCCACTGGCGGCGGGCGTATTTATAGCCCCAGCCGTTGCCTTCACGGGGGAAGTCAATCCATTCGGGATGACCGAATTCGTTGCCCATGAAGTTCAGATAGCCGCCGTTAATCGTTGAAGCCGTAACCAGACGAATCATCTTGTGCAGGGCAATGCCTCTATCCACCATGCCATTGCGGTTGTCCTTGGAGAAATGCCAGTACATATCGGCATCAATCAGGCGGAAGATGATGGTCTTATCGCCAACTAGTGCCTGGTCATGGCTTTCGGCATAGGAGATGGTCTTTTCATCGGCACGGCGGTTGGTCATTTCCCAGAAGATGCTGGAGGGCTTCCAATCTTCGTCCTTCTGCTCCTTGATGGTCTTAATCCAGTAGTCGGGCACGTTCATGGCGAGTCTGTAGTCAAAACCGTAGCCGCCATCCTCGAATTTTGCGGCCAGACCCGGCATGCCGCTGACATCTTCCGCGATGGTGATGGCATGGGGCTTGATTTCGTGGATGAGTTTGTTAGCCAGCGTCAGATAGCAGATGGCGTTATCGTCCTGATGGCCGTTGAAGTAATCGCCATAGTTCATAAAGGCTTCGCCGAGTCCATGACTGTAGTAGAGCATGGAGGTGATGCCGTCAAAGCGGAAGCCGTCGAAATGGAATTCTTCGAGCCAGTATTTGCAGTTGGACAGCAGGAAGTGGATAACATCATCCTTGCCATAGTCAAAGCACAGGCTGTCCCAGGCCGGGTGTTCGTGACGGTCACCGGGGTAGAAGAACTGATTGGGGTCGCCGCAGAGGTTGCCCAGCCCCTCGACTTCGTTCTTTACCGCGTGGCTGTGCACGATATCCATGATGACCGCCAGACCCATCTTGTGGGCGGTGTCGATAAGTTCCTTGAGTTCTTCCGGCGTACCGCAGCGGCTGCTCGGGGCAAAGAAGGAGCTGACATGATAGCCGAAGCTGCCATAGTATGGATGTTCCTGAATGGCCATAATCTGAATGCAGTTGTAGCCATCCGCTTTTACGCGGGGCAGGATGTTTTCGGTAAATTCCTTATAGGTGCCTACCTTCTCGGCATCCTGTGCCATGCCGACATGACATTCATAGATAAGCAGCGGCGCGGTGTCCGGTTTGAATTTGGCATCATGCCAGGTGTGCTTTTTGCGTGGATTCCAAACCTGAGCGGAGAAAATCTTGGTGTTTTCATCCTGTACAACGCGGGTAGCCCAGGCGGGAATGCGTTCCCCTTCACCGCCGCGCCAGTGCACCTTCATCTTGTATAAATCTTTATGCTTGATTTTACCGGCGGGGATAACCAGCTCCCAGTCGCCAGTGCCGGGGATGTGACGGCATCTGAACTCCTCTTTTTCCTGCCAGTCACTGAAATCACCAATCAGGTAAATGTCCAGAGCATTCGGTGCCCATTCCCGGAAGACCCAGCCACGGCCCTGCTTGTGCAGGCCATAGTAGAGATGGCCCGTGGCAAAGTCGCTCAAGCTTTTTTTGCCATTTTGTGTGAGTTGATTGATTTTCCAGACCGCATGTTCATGACGTCCCCGAATAGCGTCCTCATATGGAGCCAGCCATTCATCATGTGCGATTAATCCTAATTGTTTGTTTTTTACCATTATTTATGCTCTGACAGTCCAACCTGTCAAAACCTATCCCCCTATCTTGATAAAATTTTCCCTAACAAACAAACATAGTATAACACATTTTTCATAAATGCGCTTGTTTTGACATTGCAAGTGGAAAGAAAAAACTTTGCATAAAGTTATCCACAAACCTTTTGGGAAAAAAGCGCTGATTTATAGGGGACTTTCAGGAATTTTTCAGAAAAAACGGGGACTTATCCACAGTTTCCACAGGAAAGACTGTGCATAATGTGGATAAGTGCAAGATTATGCCTTGCTAGGCGATTGGTATTTTTCAGACGATTGTGGATAAACTGTCATTGTAAAATTAGCTGCTACAGTGGGAGAAAATATGGTATAATTACTCACTATCGATGAATGTTAAGGAGGTTTTTAGAATATATGGCGATGTCTAAAGGAAAGCAGCTTTGGCTTACGGTGTTTTTGGGGCTGATGACGGCTATGGCGCCGCTGGCTACGGATATGTACCTGCCAGCGCTGCCCACGGTGCAGCTCGATATGGGCATTTCGGCATCTCTGGCGCAGATGACCTTGACCATGACCATGCTGGGGATGGCTTTGGGACAGATTTTTGCGGGGCCGGTCAGCGACCGCTATGGGAGGAAGTGGCCGTTGGCGGCAGGCATGGTGATTTTCACGCTGTCCACCGTAGGCTGTGTCTGGGCGCAGGACATCATGCTCTTTCTGTTCTTCCGTTTCGTGTCGGGCTTTGCTGGGGCCAGCGGTATTGTGATTGCCAAGGCCATTGCCCGGGATGTTTGTGAGGGACCGGAGCTGACGAAGTTCTTTGCCATGCTCATGATGGTCAATGGTCTGGCACCGATTATTGCGCCGGTAATCGGCGGGCAGATTCTGCTCTTTACGAGCTGGCGTGGCGTATTTGTGCTTCTGGTGGCCGTGGGGCTTTTCCAGCTGATAGCGACGCTTATCTATAAGGAAACTTTACCTACCGATAAGCGGCTCAAGGGGCTGCAGGAATCCTTTGCCAAGTTTCCGCTGCTGCTTAAAAATCGGTATTTTCTGGGGCATTGTCTGGTGCAGTGCTTTGTGTTCGGGGCCTTCTTTTCTTATCTGGCGGGTTCGTCCTTTGTGTTTCAGAATATCTTTCAGGTTTCGCCGCAGATGTTCAGCCTGATTTTTGGCGGCATTGGGGCAGGACTGCTGCTGGCAGGTGCATTGCCTGCGCGACTGGCCGGTCGGGTGGAAGATGTAAAGATGCTGCAAATCTCCCTTATCGTGCCTTTGGTGGGAGCTGTATTACTGCTCCTGGCTTTTTCGGCGGGAGCAGGTATGACGATTATCCTGCCGGTGCTCTTTCTGACCATCACACCGCTGTCGGTGATGGGGGCGGCAAGTTTTTCCCTGGCCCTGTCACGGCAGGGAAAAAATGCGGGCAGTGCCAGCGCCTTAATCGGTTTCTTTTCCATGATTCTCGGCGGTTGTATGATGCCATTGGTGGGCATTGCCGGGGAGAATACCGCCATTCCCATGTGCGTGATTATGATCTGCGGTTATGGGCTGGGGTATGTCGTTTTCCAGCTGATGATTGCCCCGGAGCACAGGGCGTAACGTGCTGAAAAAAAGAGTCCGTCTGCGTATTGATAGCAGGCGGGCTTTATGCTATATTGAGAGTGTTGTTTGCATTACGAAAGGAAAGTTACACATGGAATATAAAATGATTGCGTTGGACTTGGACGGCACCCTGAACAATGATGATAAAGTCATTACGCCCCGCACCCGCGATGCCTTGATGGCAGTGCAGGAACAGGGGGTTATTGTGGCGCTCGTATCCGGCCGTCAGGCACCGGGACTGCAGCGGGAGGCGGATGCCTTGCATCTGGAGGATTATCATGGCCTGCGGATTTCCTATAATGGCGGCCGCATTCAGGATGCGACCACGGGGCAGATTCTCTTTGACTGTGCCATTGACAATGAAACGGCGGTTTCCTTCCTGCGTCATCTGGAAGCATGGCCGGAACTGTCGCCCATTGTGGATGACGGAAAATACATCTATACCACGGACGCCCGCCGTCATAAGGTGATGGACGAGTGCCGCAACAACAATATGCAGGTGCGGCTGGTGGATAACATTGCCGATGCGGTGGATTTTGCTCCGGTGAAGATTCTCACGGCGGCGCCCAATGATATTTTGGTACCGCATCTGGCGGACATCCGCCGCGGCTTTGAAGATAAGCTGTCCTTCGTGCAGTCGGCGCCGTGGTTCTATGAAGCCACGGTGAAGGGCGTCAGCAAGTACAGTGCGCTGGGGCAGGCCTGTAAGCGGCTGAACATTGACCCCAGTGAAGTTATGGCCTTCGGTGATGCTCAGAACGATATGAGCATGCTGGACTTTGCCGGTTATGGCGTGGCCATGGGTAACGCCTGTGACGAACTCAAGGCCATGGCGGATGAAATCACCGCGACCAATAATGAAGATGGTATTGCCGTAACGCTGTCCAGACATTTTGATATTTGATTGCGAAAAGCCTTCCCTGTGTGGAAGGTTTTTTTTATGTTAATTTTGCAGGATTTTTTGTCTGCAGGGTGAAAGTTGTCGGCAGATGTGTTTGGTGTAATTTTTTAGAGAAAAGAGGTCAGATGGATGATTCGGCAGGAAGGGGATAAGAGTCTGCTCAATCGGTTCTCGGATGCGATTACGGTGACGAAGGCGTTCTTTAATATCATTGAACCTTAGTGCGTGCGAGGTGGCGAGCGGGGCTTTATTTGCTGGCCTGCGCTAAATGGCGCCTTCGTCTATGCCGTTAACTTAGCGGGATGCTCCGGTTACCACGTCGCGGCTGGCAGCGTGGTGTCCGGGGCTTTTCGTTTGGGCGCCAGCCTGCGGCAATCGCTCCGGTCAGCAAATAAAGCCCCGCTCGCCCTGGGGAGAGCATTGCGGTTTACCTGTCGGGGATTGTTCAAGCGGCTTTACTGTGATATATTAGTTACACAAATAATTGAATGGATTTAGATAGAGGAACGATAATGGAAGAACAGAAACATAGGCGCCGCATTCACTACAGCGGCAAGTATCCCCGGCATTTTGCCGAGAAGTATAAGGAACTCAACCCGGAAAAGTACGGGGAGGAAGTGGCGCATGTTATCGCCAAGGGCAATACGCCGGCGGGCATGCATATTCCCATTATGGTGGAGGAGATTCTTTCCGTGCTGGCGATTCAGCCCGGTGAGCAGGGCTTTGATGGTACATTAGGTTATGGCGGGCATACATTGGCCATGCTGGCGAAACTGGAAGGCCGCGGGCGGCTCTTTAGCGGGGATATTGACCCCATTGAGTCGAAGAAAACAGAAGCCCGCATTCGCGAAAAGGGCTATGGCGAGGAAATCTGGCAGCTGCGGAATATGAATTTCTGTCAGATTGATGAACTGGCGCAGGAAGTCGGCGGCTTTGATTTTGTGCTGGCAGATTTGGGTGTATCTTCGATGCAGATTGACAATCCCGAGCGGGGCTTTACGTTCAAGAGTGATGGGCCGCTGGATTTGCGGCTGAATCCCGAAGCGGGGATTACGGCGGCGCAGAGACTGGCGGATATTTCCAAGGAGGAACTCACGGGCATGCTGAAGGAAAATGCGGATGAACCTTATGCGGCCGAGATTGCCCGGCAGATTACCCGCCGCCGCTGGCCGATTAAGACCACGCGGGAGCTTTATGACGAAGTAGCCAAGGCTTTGGCGAAGGTGGAACTGCCCCCGGAGATGAAGGAGCGGGCCGGTTACAGCACGAAGAAGCAGGCACTGGCGCGGGAAGAACTCATCAAAAAAAGCAGCGCCCGGGTGTTCCAGGCACTGCGCATCGATATCAATCACGAGTATGAAGTTCTCTATGAGTTTATGGAAAAACTGCCGGAGGCGTTAAGACCCGGCGGGCGGGCTGCTATCCTGACCTTCCATTCCGGCGAGGACAGGATTGTGAAGAAGGCCTTTAAGACTTTCTTCCAGCAGGGCATCTACCGCGAGATTTCGCAGGAGGTTATCCGTCCGTCCAAGGAGGAATGCTGGCGCAACAGCCGGGCACATTCCACGAAACTCAGGTGGGCCATAAAGGCTTAATTGCGTCTGACCTTGGCAAAATGAAGTTCCGGGATATGTTCGATTAAATTCATATTATGGGCTAGAGCATAGAATGTCTCCAGCCCTTTTTTGTATTCCTCGGTTAAATCCCATTGGATGGTGTTATAGAGGTAGCTGTCGAGCTGTTCATAGGTGAAGGGCTTATCGTCTAGTACCGAACGGATGATTGTATCCTTCTGATCCGGGTACTTGCGGAAGGCCTTGGTCACGCGGTCGTAGATAAGCTGCAGCATTTCCGGATTGCTCTCGGCAAAGTCCCGGTTTACGACCCAGAGGGCGTAGACCATCTTTTGGCCGGTGAGTTCCTGCCACTCCTGGCCCAAATCGTAGTAGTAAAGTCCTTCCTCGCGGTGATGGTAGCACCAGAGGGCATCATCACCGATAAGCAGGGAGGCCGTGGCGTCATCCGGGATGGGCTTATCCGGGCCGACATGGCGCACATAGTAGTTGGGAATGGCGCCGTAACTGCGCAGGATGATTTTCAGCAGGCAGTGCGAGGTCGCGCTCTTGGCCGTGAGGATGATTTTGTCATCCGTAAGGCTTTCGATGGGCTTCTTGGAAATCAGCAGAATACTCTGCACCGGGCCGTCCGTGCTGACGCAGACGTCGGGAAGAATCACTAATTTTTCGCTGTGGCGTGCATAGACGATGGACGAAGAATTGCTCATATCCAGACGCCCGTTAATCAAGTCATTATTGAGGACGGCAGGCACGCCGCGCGTTATGGAAAGCCCCTGGGCAGCACCATGATTATAACTGTAGGAAAGGGGCAGGACGTTCAAAAAATCAATATGTCCAACGCGGGGACAAGTCATAGGTTTTCCTCCTTTGGCAAAAAGTTCCCCTCCATTATACCGCGGCCGTTCCTTTTTTGCCAACGATAATATCCTGTGGGAATTGTCAGAAAAGCGCCATGAATGTTGACTTTTGGCGGTCATTAGAGTAAAATTGTTTGATGTAATCAACTTACAGTTATACAGTTTATTTTGCGATAAAATTGGATTTGCTGAGGAGGAATTTTGATGGATGAATACGTAAATTGGGGGCGCTGGTTTTCCATTCTGCACCGCCGTTCACAGCTTTTTGTGGTAGAAGCCTGCCAGAAGTTTGGTTTAACTTTTTCTGAATACATCATGCTGATTCGCATTTTTGACCATGAGGGCGCCAAGCAGGATGAGCTGGCGGCCATGCTTTATCTGGATAAGGCAGTCGTGACCCGCACCATCAATCTGCTGGTGGACAAGGGCTTTATCTATCGGGAGGCCGATACCAATGACCGGCGCATCCGCCATATCTATCTGACGGATTATGGCCGCCAGCAGCATGAATATCTGCGCAATGTCATTCAGGGCTGGGTCGATTATCTGGTAGCGGATATGGACAAGGCGGAAATCAAGGACCTCTTCAATGGTTTCCATAAGCTGGTGGATCGGGCCTGTGATGCGGACCTGGTGGAGCTGGCCAAGCATTTGCCGACAGGAGGCGCTGTGCGTGAAAAACTTTAAGTTTTGTGTGGCGGTCTTGCTGGCGGTGACGGTTCTGTTCAGCGGCTGCGGGCATAAAGAAGAAGCCCAGGACAAGCCGCTGCTGGTTAAGACCCAGCAGGCTGGCATGGGGGCAGGTGCGGAAAGCGGCAACTATTCCGGCACGGTGAAGGGGCGTCACGAAACCAATATGTCCTTTCAGGTAGGGGGGCAGATTCTGGCTCGCAATGTGCAGGCCGGCAGCCGCGTACGGGCCGGGGATGTGCTCATGGTCATCGATGCCCGGGATGTGGTGCAGCAGGCCAATCAGGGCGATGCGCAGCTGGCTTCAGCCAGAGCGCAGCTCTCTTTGGCCGAGAAAAATTTGGAGCGCTATACCCAGCTCTATCAGGAAAATGCGATATCCCGTGCCACGCTTGACCAGTATCAGACCAATTACGATGCGGCTTTTGCTGCCTATAGAAGCGCATTGGCCCAGCAGAAGCAGGGTCATAACTCCCTGGGGTATACCAATCTTACCGCCGGGGCTAACGGTGTAGTATCGTCTATTTCGGCGGAGGAAGGTCAGGTCGTGGCCGCCGGGCAGACGGTGCTGACGCTGGTACAGACCGGTGAACTGGAAGTTGAAATCTCCGTGCCGGAAAACAAGGTCAGCGAGCTGACTCTGGGCATGCCGGTATCGGTAAATTTCTGGGCGCTGAAAGGCCGGGCCGATGGCACCATCCGAGAGATTTCGCCCATGGCGGATGAGGCGGCCCGCACCTATAAGGTGCGGGTGGCTATTCCTGAGCCGCCGGAGGGGATGCAGCTGGGTATGACCGCTAATGTTTCCATTAAGGGGGCGGATGGCGCTGGCCCGGCAGGTTCCATACTGCCGCTGGCGGCTATTTTTCAGGATGGCGATACCCCGCAGGTCTGGGTAGTGGGCGAAGATAATAAGCTCACCGCCAAGGACGTAAGCGTAGAGGAGCTCGGGGATGACAAGGTGCTGGTTACGGGGCTTAATGCCACGGATTTGGTCGTTACGGCCGGTGTCCATAAGCTCCACGAGGGGCAGACGGTAAGGACGGAGGCGGACTGATGCGGAATCTTACAGAAGTCAGTCTCAAGAACCGGACACTGGTCTGGTATTTTATCATCATAACCGCTATTGGCGGTGTTCTGTCTTATTTCCAGCTCGGACGTATGGAAGACCCGCAGTTCACCATCCGGCAGATGGTCATAACGGCGGCCTGGCCGGGCGCTACGGCAGAGGAAATGCAGGAGCAGGTAACGGACAAGCTGGAAAAACGCTTGCAGGATACGCCGCATCTGAAAGCGATAAAAAGCGAAAATCGTCCGGGACAGGTGGTCATCTATGTCGAACTGGATGATGAAATCGCCAAGGCCGACATTCGTCCGGCATGGCGTGATGTGCGCAATTTCTGCGAAGATATCAAGCGCAGCCTGCCGGAGGGCGTATACGGCCCCTATTACAATGACCGCTTTGATGATGTCTACGGCACGATTTATGCCGTGACCGGCGATGGCTATAATTACGAGGAATTGCGGCAGTATGCGGAAAAGACCCGCCGTCTGCTCCTCAATGTTCCCAGTGTGCAAAAGGTTGAGCTAATCGGGGAACAGCAGGAAAAAATCTATGTGGAACTGGATACCATGAAACTCTCCAAATTGGGTATCAGCCCGCAGGTCATTTCCAATGCCTTAAAGACACAGAATGAAATGACGGCAGCGGCCATGGTGGACACGGATTCTGCCAATGTCTATCTGCGTTTATCCGGTCAGTTTGCCGATGTAAAAGCCATCGAGGAAATGCCCATCAGTGCAAGTGGACGCAATTTCCGTCTGGGCGATATTGCCAAAGTCAGCCGGAAGTTCAACGACCCGGCGGATACCAAGATGTTCTTCAATGGTGAGCCTGCCGTAGGCATTGCCGTATCCATGGAGGAAGGCGGCAATATCCTCGACTTGGGCGAAAATTTGCAAAAACAGGTGGAAGCCGTACAGGCTGAAGTTCCGGCAGGTATCGAGATTAAGCAGGTAGCCAATCAGTCGGAAGTGGTTAAATCCTCCATCAACGAGTTCATCAAGACCCTGATGGAAGCGATTGTGATTGTGCTGGCGGTAAGCTTCCTGTCCTTGGGCGTGCGCACCGGCATGGTCGTGGCCTGCTGCATTCCACTGGTGCTCTGCGGTGTGTTTATCTCCATGTATATACTGGGGATTGATTTGCACAAGGTGTCTCTGGGCGCACTCATTATCGCGTTGGGCTTGCTCGTGGATGATGCCATTATCGCCGTGGAGATGATGAGCGTAAAACTTGAGGCGGGGCTCTCACGCTTTGAGGCGGCCTGCTTTGCTTTTAAGGCTACCGCCAAGCCCATGCTGACGGGGACGCTTATCACCTGCGCGGGCTTTATTCCCGTGGCGTTTTCCAAGGGCATGGCCAGTGAGTTCTGTAATGCCTTGTTCCCCGTTATCGGCATTGCGCTGGTGCTCTCGTGGGTGGTGTCGGTCATGGTGGCACCGCTTTTGGGCACTTATATGATTCGCGTAAAGCCGAAAACCGATGCCCAAGGGGAAATCAATCCCTATCAGAGCCGCTTTTATGTGGAGTTCCGCAAGGTGCTGCGCTGGTTTTTGAGCCATCGGCAGGCCGTGCTGTTGGGGACCGTCGCGCTCTTTGTGGTGTCGTTGCTGATGATGCCGCATATCCGTCAGGAATTTTTCCCCACGTCCACCAGACCGGAAGTGCTGATGGAACTCAAACTGCCGGAAGGTTCGTCCAAGGCGGCTTCACAGGAAGTGGCTGACCGTATGTCCGCATTTTTGCAGGAACGGCAGGATTTGCTCGAAAACTATGCCTATTATGTAGGTCGTTATACACCCCGTTTTGTGCTGACCGTTGACCCGAAGGCCGAGACGGATAATGTTACCCATTTTGTACTGGTGGCCAAGGATGTGCAGGCACGCGAAAAGCTGGCCGCCGAACTGCAAACGGCCTTTAACGAGGAATTTTCCGATGTACGGGCCAAAATCCAGTACATTCAGACCGGCCCGCCGGCAGATTACCCGGTGATGCTCCGCGTGACGGGCTACAGCACCGAACAGACCAAGGAGCTGGCGCACAAGGTGGCCGACATCGTGGCGGCAGACAGCAATAACTACAATGTGAATCTGGACTGGAATGAAAAGAGCAAGACGGTAAAACTCGAACTCGACCAGGACAAACTGCGGGCTATGGGCCTTAGCGCACAAGCGGTAAAGCAGATGATTTACACGGAAGTTACCGGCGCAACTGCGGCGCAGTTCTACACCGGTGACCGGACACTGGCTATCACCCTGCGGCTGGCGGTGAATGACCGTGAGGATTTAGGCAAGCTGGGCAGTCTGCCCATTTATCTGGGCAGTGCAGGTTATGTGCCTTTGGAACAGATTGCCAAAATCTCCTATGATGCAGAGGAAGGCCTGATTAAGCGGCGCAATCTGATGCCCACCATTACGGTGCAGGCGGATATTCATAGTGGCACGGCCAATGATGCAACGCAGAAGGCCTATGAGGCAACGAAGCAGCTGCGGGATGACCTGCCTTTGGGCTGCAGGATTGAACCGGCGGGCGCTTTGGAAAACAGCAATAACTCGCTGGGGTATCTCTTAATTCCCATTCCGGCGATGCTTTTTGTCATTATGACCCTGCTGATGTTCCAGCTCGATAGCGGCAAGCAGATGGTACTAACCCTGCTCACGGCGCCGTTGGGACTCATTGGCGTGACCTGGGGCATGCTGCTGACCGATTCGGCCATGGGGTTTGTGGCAGAACTGGGGATATTGGCGCTCTTTGGCATGATTATCCGCAATTCGGTTATCCTTATTGACCAGATAAAGAAGCATATTGCAGACGGCGAAAGCCCCTATGATGCCGTGGTGGATTCGGCTGTTTTGCGCTTCCGTCCCATTATGCTGACAGCGGCGGCGGCCATCCTGGGCATGATTCCGCTGATGGCCAGCTCCTTCTGGGGGCCGATGGCGGTAGCGATTTCCAGCGGGCTGCTGGTGGCTACTGTGCTGACACTTCTGGTGCTGCCGACTATGTATGCGGTGGCTTATAAAGTCAAGAATAAATAGTAGCAGAGATGTACTAAGACGCCCGGCTGACCGGCAATATTTTTCCTTCGCCATAGACAAGCTTGTCAAAAGCTGCGGAAAAACATCACCGGTCAGTCGGGCTTATGTTTGCGTTACAATGATGTGTATTTATTCCCATTCCATGATGGCGGCGATCTTATCTTTGAGATACGCCGCTGTTTTTATATGCCCCAGAATATTGGGATGGGTACGGCCGTCGGTATAGTCTTCGGGGGCGAGGAGGGGGGCTTTGTCGTTAATGGGGATAAAATACATTTTTGCATCCTGCTGTGCTTGGACGCTGGCGGCTATCCAGGCGCGAATTTCAGCGGGCAGGTGGGAGGGCAGAGGCTCCAGACAGATTATTTTGGCCTGCGGATTCATCTGCCGGATTTTTTTGAGGAGGGCATTGTAGGCAGTGCAGAATTCTTCTTTGGTCGGTTTGCGGTGCGGGTCGCTGAAATCGTTTGTGCCCAGGGCCACGATTACGGCATCAACGGGAAAATTGCGGCTGTTCCATACAGGATTGTCCTTGCTGATGGCAGCGTGAAAGAAGGTCCAGCCGTAGCGGTCAATGGCGCGGGGCTTGTCGCTGGGCCAGGGGTCGGCGTAGTTATGCACAACACCGCCGCCGGATTTGGCGACTACGCTCCAATCCGCATCCAGCAGGCGACTGAGCAGCGGAGCATAAGACATATTGCCGTCCTCGGACACAAAATAATTCGTGCCGTTATAGGGCATTAAATTTATGGAACCGGCGGTGATGGAATCGCCGATAAATTCCAGCCGCCGCTGTTTGTCGGCAGGCGGTGGGATAAGTTTGCCGCCCTGCTCCAAAATAAAGCCCTTGAACTTGCTGATTCCTGCCTGGCCTTCGGTGGCGCGGACAAGGGTCACGAGGTGTTCTTTGTCCTTGGCTAATCCCTTGCCTAAGGTAATCGGTTTGTTACCTTTTACTTCCACACGCTGAAAGGCTCTGCCATCGATGCTGTACGCCCAGAACACCCCTTTTCCGGTCAAGTCTGCCCGCAGTTCACTGCTGCCGGTAAATTTGGCGCGGATATAGGTTGCACCCTGTCCGGTTAAGGCCGTCTTATCCTGCATTTCCCAGCGCCCGTAATAACGGATGAAAGGCGAATCGGCAGCCGGGTGCACCGCTTCGCCGGAGGCATATTCCCCCCCTGTAAAGAGAAAGGCCGCACTAAAAACAGCCAGCAGCAGTAAAGAAATTTTCTTGAACATAATATCACCTCTGGTCAGAATGTTTATCGCTGTGAAAACTCATATAGTATCTTTTGCTTATATTCTGACGGAATATGGTTTTTCCTGCTTTGCTTAGTAATTATTTCCGATAATAACGCAAGCCAAGGAATACGCCGCCATGCTGGATGTCAAATTTGCTTATAGTTCTAAGAACTGGAAGCAGAGATTTACAAACAGGATAATACAGATAAGGCAGGTTAAGTGAATGGCAGGAAATTTAGGCGGACTGGTAAAGCGGTTGCAGGATATTATGCGGCAGGATGCAGGTATCAACGGTGATGCCCAGCGCATCGAGCAGATAGTCTGGATGCTTTTTTTGAAGGTATACAGCGCCAAAGAGGAGGAATGGGAGTTTGCCGACAAGGGAACGGCGCTTACGGGAGAATAACTCTTAAACTTCGTCAATGATTTGTTCAGGACGCTGAAAGACCTGCCCCTCACCGCCGATACCCCCATCAAGAAAGCCATCGTCAAGAGTGTCTTTGAGGACACCAACCAGTATATGAAGGACGGCGTGCTCCTGCGGCAGATGGTGAATGAAATTGACAGCATAGATTTGGGCAGTTACGAGGAGATTTATGCACTGGGTGATATCTATGAAACCATCCTCAAAGACCTGCAATCGGCGGGCCATGCCGGGGAATTCTATACGTCGCGGGCCGTGACGGATTTTATGGCCAAAATGATTGAGCCGCAGCTGGGCGAGAAAATGGCGGATGAGGCAGTTGCGTGATTGATACAATGCTCCTTGTCCGTTATCGTTAGGGAGTGCGGATAAAGCCCAAGAAATAAGGCTTGCTGACATCAAGGGGTGTGCAAAATGACCGCCAAGGCAGGAATGACGGGAGTCGGCAGCGAATTCATATCATGGTCTCGAATTTGTTTTATCGTCAACAATGAGGGGGGCTTCAATATGTCGAATGCAGAAAAGCTCAATGAGATTTTGGACAAGGCAAAAACGTTTTTCTTCCTCACCACCGATGGTGATAAGCCCAAAGGGCGTCCCTTCGGCTTTCACATGCTGGTGGACGGTAAGATTTACTTTGGCTGCGGTACATTCAAGAATGTGTATAAACAGATGGAAAAAAATCCCCATGTGGAGATTGTGGCACTGGTCGATGACGGTTTCATGCGTTATGACGGCATAGCCAAGATCGTCAAGGACGATTCTCTCATTGAAAAGGTGCGGGAAATCATGCCGCAGATTATGGCCATGTACGACAAGAACAACTGGGAGATGGGGCTGTTCTACTTGGAGAACGGTCACGCCGAGATTCGCGGCATGATGGATTTGAAGGAAGAATTCGATGTCTGATTTGATGGGAGTATGACCATGAAAAAACTGACAGCAATATTCACGGTGTTGCTTCTGCTCGCCATGACCATCCCGGCGATGGCGGCATCTATCGTGAACAAGGACGGCTACTACAAGGGCGTCAAGCTGTGCGGTAAGGTCAAGGTCGTGGAGCATTTTGCCGACATTAAGGTTCAAGTGGTGAATTCCTTCCCTGATCTCAGGGTGAAGGTCGTCGACTCTTTCCCGACGATATTGGCGAGTGGAAGTTTGTGGAATACGGCGAGGACTTCACGGTGCAGTTTGTAGATAGCTTTCCTGATATCAAAATCAAGTATGTAAATTCATTTCCGGGAGTGGAATAGCAAAAAAGCTCGGCATCTATTATGATGTCGAGCCTTTTGCTATATGTATGCGCCACAACAATTTTTATACCTCAGTCCAGAGCCGCAAGGACATAATTTATTCCTTGTAACTTCGGTATTGAATCGTATTTTTAAATCACGTAAACGCATATCCAATTCAAACGGGATAGAGACATATTTACTTTTTGTGCTACATGATATGGCATCTTGTTTTTCCATCAGGTGTATAAATTCTTTAACCAATGATGAATTTGTCAGTGCCATTCTATGAGCGGGGATTCTCATGCCTTCATATGTCACATTATCATCAGGAAGAAAGAAAATATTGGTTTCCCCATCGTCGTGTGGCGTAATATCTATAAGTTCTCCATTTGGATTCTTCCAAATAGCATGAGCTTCTGCTTCAATCAAGATGTTTGCCCACTGCCAAATAGTCCAACCGGAAACCATTTCGCCGCCGTGATGTTCAATCATACTTTTTACATTTGGGAAACATTCGTTAAGCAAAGCATCGGGAGCTGCTTTAACAGGCACAACGAGTAGTTTGCTCTTTGGTGCGATTTTTCTGCATAAGCGCTTTATCTCATGAGTTATTTTAGGTGGAGTTGTTTCTCGTGGCATAACTTATCACCCCACATTCCCTTTCAGAAATTCATAAGCCTGTTTGATTTTTGCAGCCATCAGTCTGCGCCGTTCCACAAGAAAATCATCATACGGCATATTTTCCCAACCGTGGGGCAGGGCATTTTCCTCCTCCATAAGGGCTATGTCCGCAGCACTTCTATCTTTGCAGATAAACGGATAGTATTTTGATGGGGCATCGTCCAAGATGTCCATATTGTCTTTCCAATCAATGAAGGCATAATTTGCCATCTGATTTATTTTATTCTCTGGGACACCTTGCGATTTCAGATATGCCTTTGGAAAAAGATGGTGCTTTTCGAGGGATTTGCGAGTGCCATCCGTCCCTGGCGCAAAGAGTGTTGATACTAAGAGATTGCTCTTGGAGAAAAGGATTTTTGCATTCAGAACATTGAGGGAAGCCACGTATGCGTTCCAAGCGTTATTCCCTCTGCCGGATACGGCAAGTCCATCTGCTCCCAAAAGTGTGATGTCGAAATAGTCATTGGTGAGCCGAGCGGTTACCCGCGACAAAATGAAATCCTTATATTCATCAAGACTGGTAAGAAGTTTTATGCTGTTCAGATGATTTTCCACGGTGGATTCGAAAGATCCGGCATATTCGGAGGTCAAGGATGCGTAAAAGAACCACAGTGATGTAAGATGCATATTTTCGTTATATCCGGCATTGAACCTGTACTTTGCTATCAAATACAGGGCATACGAGTAGAAAATAGCATTTCCGGAGAGAATAATATCTCTGGACAGGTAACCGGCATTCATAATAGCTTTCAAAAATTCATGCCAGTTGTGTACATTCAGCACATCTGGCAGTTTTGCCTTCAATGTGTCAAACCGCTCCTGCCTAAGAGCAATATCCACAGCACCCTTTTTATCGAATTGCGCTCCACGAAGCAGTTTGTAGCCATATTTGAGTCTTGCACGGTCAAAAGCATATGCCATGACCACACGAACCACATCCTGTGGGTTGACAACAGTTATGGAGTTAAACGATGTGGAATTGCTATCACTTGGAGGAGTTAGTGATGCTTTGCTAAAATCCTCGATTTCCTTACGTCCTTCATCCCAGTAGAGGGAGAGCAGCGTCAAAATGAAATCGTTTTGCTTCAGCGGTGTTCCTCCGGAATTTACGCGCACAAATATCTCCGCTACGTCTTCTTCGTCGGCATCTGCCTTGATGGAAAAGACCGGCAAAGTATAATTTTTGAATTCCACCAAAGCATCGATACGATTGGAAATGGCATCCTCTTCATCCGCAGACAATTCTTTCCCATTGGTCTTTCGGTAATTTTCCAACTTGGCGATGTAATCGTTTATATATCTCCTTGGACTTTGTGATGTGAACAACTCGCTGATATTCGGAATCCATTCCGCACTGTTTTTGGTGGTGGAATTTGCCACCTCGAACTTGTTTTGACCGGGATTGTAGGAGATTATGATTTCTTTCGGCTTGAATTGTGCGTTTATGACTTTCTGTCCCTTCATTATAGCATAAAGAGAGGTCAGCCGCTGCTGTCCGTCGATGATGACCTCACGGGGAGATGCGTAGCCGTGGGAATTTGCACCAATGGTGCGGTTACTTTCCTGTATAGGACATTCCCACAGCATAAGATAGCCGATGGGGTAGCCGCGCATCATGGAATCAAGCAAATCGCGCACCTTGGTATCGCTCCAGACAAAAGGCCGCTGCAAATCCGGCAAGCCAAGAAAGCCAGAGTCAACCTTCGTAATAAGATGGTCGAGTTTTTGAGGAATGTTATCAAAAATTTCACTCATAATGTGCTCCCCCCTTAAAGTGAATTATGCTTGCTCCCCGTGCAGTTCCCGATAGAGCCTCTCAGCCAGTGCGTGCTGGATTATCCGGTATTTTTCGGCATCGAGGAAAAGTTGTTCGTATGCCTCGGTATTTTCCATGTATGCCCGTTGCGCCGTGGTGTCGAAGATGCCGGGGAAAATGCTACGCTCATACACTTGACGGTCATTCGTCTTTGCCGCCTTTTTCACCTCGGAATTTTTTTTCATCTTGGTGTAAAGGGTGTCAACCATGACACGGTCAGCATCGGTGAAATCACCGAAGAATTCCTCGTTGATTTTAGCGATAATCTCGTCCAAAGGACTGAGCTTTTCCTTTTTTCCTCCTGCTCGTTTCGGCTGGGTCGGCTTCCATGACCCGGAAGTCGGAGTAAGCTCTATCGCCCCTTCGTAGGTTTTCTCCAGGCGATAATATTCGAGCTTCACACGATTGTCAAGGTCGAAGGGTTCGCTCGGCTCCTTGGGCAGCAGTTTGGCAAGGTACGAGCAAAGGATGTATTCCTTATGCAAATCCTTGTCAAACATTCTCGTGATTTGCGAGATGTAGTTATACCACTTCACAAAGGCACGTGTTTCCCTGCGGAATTGATACCGTTGTTCTTGATTCAGCAAATTGTACTTATCGGCCACCGGCTTTAAGATACTGGATATTTTTCCTTGGGTGGCATTGGTTTTGCGGTTTTGCGGATCAAAGTAAATCTCAGATACAGCTTCAATATCCTCCGTGGTGTAAATGTGCATTTCTCGCAGGATTTTTTGGGTAGTGTAAATGAGATCCACATTGATTTCTTCATCAAGGCTTGTTTCTTGGTAAAATTGCTGGAATGCCTCTCTGATGTGGTCAACATCATTTACAAAATCGAGAACATAAGTGTCCTCTTTGCCGGGATAGATGCGGTTGAGACGAGAAAGTGTCTGCACCGCTTTCACGTCACGTAGTTCCTTATCCACAATCATGGTATGAAGGAGCGGCTCATCAAAGCCTGTCTGGTATTTTTCGGCAACGATGAGAATATCTCCTTCATCGTGGAAGACACTTTTGGTCTGGCTCTCCGTGACGGTGTTACCATTTCTATCCTTGTTCATTTTGCTTTCGGTGTATTCTTTGCCCGATGGGTCTTCTGGGTCTTTCAGACTGCCACTGAAGGCAATCATAATTTCAATGTCGTCATAGTCGTTCGCCTCAAGGTATCGCTGGATTTCATGATAGTAGCGCACGGCGGCAAGGCGCGAAGCCGTTACCACCATCATCTTGCCCAAGCCGCCGATTTTGTGCTTGGTAACATCCCGGAAAGTTTCCACAATGATAGCTGCCTTTTGGGCAAGGTTATGTGGATGCAGTTCTTCATAGCGACGAATGGTCTTGACAGCCTTGGAAGTCGGAACTTCGGGGTTATCCGGCACATTCTTGGCAATTTGATAGCACATTTTATATGTGGTGTAGTTTGCCAAAACATCGAGGATAAATTCTTCTTCGATGGCTTGCCGCATGGAGTATATGTGGAAGGGGTGAAAAGAGCCGTCCGGGTGTGGCTCGCCGAAAATTTCCAGTGTTTTTCCTTTGGGCGTGGCGGTAAAGGCAAAGAAACTCAGGTTGGCATGCTTACCTTGGGAGAGCATCTCCTGCACGAGAATGTCTTGATTCTCGATTTCTTCAACCTTTTTTCCTTCAATTTCTGCATATTCCTTTAGTGCGTCCGTCACATCAGCGAGGGCAATCTTGAGTTTCATGGCAGATTTCCCTGTCTGGCTGCTGTGGGCTTCGTCCACGATAATGGCGTAGTGCTTGTCAACGGTAGAATTTAACTCGTCATAAATCATGGGGAATTTCTGCAAAGTGGTGACGATGATGCGTTTCCCCTTATTTATGGCATCCCTCAAATCCTGGGAGTTTTTCTTGTCATCGATAGTCTCGACTACTCCCAAGGTATGGTCAAAGCCGGAAATGGTGGCTTGTAGCTGTTGGTCAAGCACCCTTCGGTCAGTAACCACAATAACGCTGTCAAATATGGCCTCGTTGTTCGCATCATGGAGACTGGCCATGCGATAGGCTGTCCAAGCGATGGAGTTGGATTTGCCGGAGCCTGCACTGTGCTGCACGAGATAATTGTGTCCCGTGCCGTTTTCGAGAACGTGGCTGACAAGTTTTCGCACCACATCCAGCTGATGATAACGGGGAAAGAGAATTTTCTCCGTGACTTTGATATTGGAAGAACCATCTTTCAGGATTTCCTTCTTCTCCTGCTTGTCGTAGCTGATGAATTTTTGCAGGATGTCAAGTAGTTTATCCTTTTGGAGCACATTCTCCCAAAAGTAGGAAGTGACGTAATCACCATTCTCGGTATCGGGAGGATTTCCTGCGCCGCCGTCATTTCCTGCGCCGTTAGAGCCTTGGTTGAAAGGCAGAAAATGAGTGTGGTCACCGTCCAATTTGGTGGTCATCCACACCTCGTACAAGTCGCAGACAAAATAGGCGAGAATACGCTTGTTGAAACCAAAGACCGGCTCCTTGGGATTGCGGTTGTATGACCACTGCCGCTTGCCGTTGTCCACGGATTGTCCGGTGAGCTGGTTTTTTAGTTCGATGGCCACCACGGGAATGCCGTTGATGGCAAGCATCATATCAACGCTGTTCTGGTTCACCTCGGAGTAATGCCACTGACGGATACACTGGCAAATGTTTTTATTGTAGTTGGTTATTGCCAATTCATTGAGTTCTGTTTCCGGCTTGAAATAACACACACGAAAGCCGATACCACGATGTTTGAAACCGTGGCGCAGGACGGAGATAAGTCCGTCTTGGGTGACGGCATTCTCAAATGCCTTGTAGAACTGACGCTCTGGCTTAATGTTGCAAGTCCGCTCGAACCGCCGCCAAGCCATCTGCTGGGTGCTTTTGATAAAATCGGTGAGAGTGGTGATGTCAAGGCTCATGCCCCGGGATTCAAGGCTCTTGTAGCCTTCGTCTGTGGCTTTCGTCCAGCCGCCCATCTCCGATGTGAGATAGGATTCGATGTGTTCTTCAAAAACCTTTTCCGTATCGCTCATGATTGCACCACCTTTCGTTTGCCCGTTACGGCTTCGTAGATGAGGGATTTTTTATAGGATTCGAGGTCGGCAATAAGAGCTTCTTTTTCTGCGATAATTTCGTCAATAGTAGCGCATTTCTCGTCGAGATAAGCAGCGATTTGTTTTTGTTCGTTGAGGGGAGGAACAACTATTTGAAATCGCATTAAATTTGATTGAGATAACTTGGGTTGTGCTGTTCCAGTGATGTATATAGAATAGTCGCCAGCTTCGAGTAAATACGCAATAAAATCATAATCGTTATCTTCGTGTACTTTTAAAATATGTGCATGATTGTTTACCCAGAATTTACCACTTGCTCGGTATACAAGTGGTAAGTTTCTCATAACTAAATTTGCTCCGTCTTCCCCGATGAGAAGTACGGTATCGTCTACATTGAATGAATCTATTTTATCAATAATCCCCGATGCCCCGTAATAGTCATATAATCCAAGTTTATTTTCACGATTTTCTGCGCTTATAGGCTCTCTTAGATAATCTAAGTTATCCAACTCATTCTTTATACGACTTATTTTCCAATGACTTGGAGAATTACCCACCCATGTAATACGAGTGTTCCTCATATTCACATTCTTATCCAGTCCCTTGGTCACAGCCTCAAAAATAATCGCTGCCCGCCATTTTTTATATTCCTCGACAGTTTCTTTCGCTTCCTGCACAAGGGAATCAATCTGCGTGCATTGGTCATCGAGATAGGCGACAATCGCATTTTGCTCCTCCTGTGAAGGAATGACAATGCGAAGTTCCTTCACTTCATCATAATTAAGCCCCTGTCGTACCCCGGAACCCATGCCATAAAACCCTTTTTTGAGGTCAAATGAATGAATCAAATAATAAAGATAATCGGAGTGCGCCGGATTGATGGGGCGAATAGTTATGTAAGCCGAGGTGATGATGCCTTTCTCCATGGCGTGACCTACCCGAAGACTCGTGTGGTCATTCTGGAGGTCCGTCAGACGCAGGACAATATCTCCTCCTTCAATGATATTATAACCATCAAAAGAAGCAGGGAGCAAACCGTCCTTGGTGTTGATGTCCTTGCGCTTGATTTTTCCATAGCTTAAGGAAAGCAGATTTTGCTCGGCAAGTTCGGTATTTTTGTTGTTCACCCTCGTGACAATCTGATAGAGCCTTCTTATATTCCACTCGGCAGGCACTTTCCCAATCCACTTTATCCCGCTGTCCTTCATTTCCTCATACTGGGATATGCTGTTCACGCTTCCTCACCTCCGCCGAATAGGGCTTTGAGCTTACTGCTCATGCTTTTCTCATGCGCCTCGATGCGTTTTGCAATATCCTCTGCCGGTTCCATTTCCTGATATTCATAGAAAGTCTTGGTAAAGGGAATCTCGTAGCCCAGCTTGGTCTTGCTCTTGTCAATCCATGCGCCGGGACGATAGGGCAGGACTTCCCGCTTGAAGTATTCCTCCATATCCTCGTCAAGAGGAACTATTTCGGTGTCCCGCTTAGTTTTGTCAGCTACTTTTTTTCCCTTTTTCATTACGGGCTGACCATTATCATCGAGAAGAGGACTTTCTACCGTGATTTTATTAAAGCCGAGAGATACGGCAGAGAGCAGTTTTGATTTCACCGTCACGATTTTGCCGTCCTCGATTTCCTTGGTATAAGTATTGTCCGTATAATTCCCATAAGCCTCGATGATGAGATTGCGGCAGTCCTCCGTGATGTCTACACGCTTGCTGCCGATGGGCTTGCGCCGCTGCTCAAAGCACTCTTTGGCATCGATGAGAAGAACGTGTTCTTTGTGGCTCTCTGGCTTGTTCTTGGTGATGAGCCAAATATAGGTAGCAATTCCCGTGTTGTAGAAGCTGTCGTTGGGGAGCTGCACTATCGCATCCAGCCAGTCATTTTCGATGATGTAGCGGCGAATCTCGCTCTGCCCGCTGCCCGCATCCCCGGTGAAGAGGGAGGAGCCGTTTTGGATAATCGCCATGCGCCCGGTATCTTTCAGTTTGGCAATGCCGTTCAGCATGAAAAGCATCTGTCCGTCGGACTTAGCGGGAAGACCAACACCAAATCTCCCGGCATCGCCTTCGTCATGCTCCTTCTCGATGTCCTTGGCCTCCCGTTTCCAATCAATGCCGAAAGGTGGGTTGGATATACAGTAGTCAAATGTATAGCCGGAAAACTTGTCGTCATTTAGGGTATTGCCAAACTGCATATTGTCCGGGTCGCCGCCGCGAATGAGCATATCCGCCTTGGCGATGCCAAAGGTGAAGGGGTTAATTTCCTGCCCGTAGCAGATAATCGCTGCCTCGCTGTCTAAAGTTTTGATGCGTTCTTCCATGCAGGTAAGCATCTGACTTGTTCCCATAGCCATGTCATAGACCGTCTTGGCGGGAGCTTCGCTGTCCGCAAAATCCGCATTCATGGTAAGCATATCGCACATGAGGTAGATAATATCCCGACTGGTGAAATGCGCCCCAGCTTCTTCGTCATAGGACTCGGAAAATCTCTGAACGAGGTTTTCAAATACATAGCCCATATCAATGGCCGAGATTTTTTCGGGACTCATGTCGGCATTGGGTTCGCAAAAGTCGCTGATCACCTGATACAGCACCCCGGCATCGTTCATGCGCTCGATTTGTGTAAAAAAGCCCATGTTGGCTAGAATGTCAATAACGTTATCGGAAAAACCGTTGATGAACGCCTCAAAATTCGGCTTGATGTTTTCCGGGTCAGCTTTGAGTTTATCGAAGGTGTAGGGGCTTGTATTGTAAAATTTATAGCCGCTGGCCGAGCGGAGAAAGCCGTCTTTTACCTGCAGGTGTTTAACTTTCTCATAAGTTTCGATGATTTTGTCGTGATTTGGCAGAAGACAATCATGAAAGCGTTTGATAACCGCCATAGGCAACACGACCAAGCCGTATTCGTGAGGCTTGTAAGCACCAAAGAGTGTGTTTGCCACATTCCATATCAAATTGGCCTTTTCCTGAATATTTACGCCAACTTCCTTTATTTTGTCATTCGTCCCCATATTCACGGGCCTCCTTGATATTCTTTGTAATCTCGTTCATATTCTCCAACAACCGACTGACGAGGATGCCAAGTCGGTATTTTTTTCCGTTCTCTTCAAGACTATCATGGGGGATAGTCAAAAAGCATCTTCCCCTAAGCACATCAAATATGCAATATGGCATAACGGCAAAAGCATCTTGTATCGCCGTTATGGAGGATTGATAATCATCCGGAAGTTTCTCTTCTTCAAACATATTGCATATTTCCGATTCGAACAGTTCTATAGCATCTATAAGCGGCGCAAAGTAATCCCTGTCATCGGAGAGACTTTCCAGCCATACAGTTAGATTTTCATAAGTCCAATCTTCGCACATGATATTTAGCAACTCTTGATAATGCTCGTAGGCAGTTTTCAAAATTGTATATTTCGGTTGGGATAATCCTTCGTCCAATTTTTCTAAAGTGTAATTGCTAGTGATATATTTTCTTGGCATGGTCAGATATTTATTTCGATGTGGTAGCGGGAAATGCTGTCCTTCCACTGCTGAAGCTTTCCATATGCCTTCCTTGCCATACCGCAAAATACATTCATCCGTAATTACGATTTTTGCATTTGGGAATGCGGCTGTGACAGCATTACGATGGCTATCAATCGGGTCAATATATACAGATTTAATATTTTGAGCATCCATCATCCTCAAATAAGAAAGTAAAATTTCCTCAGAAGAGTCCGATAAAATGTCAATACAGTATATTCCTTCTGACCTAAGCGCAAATATCATGGTATATCTTTTTTTATGAAACGACACATCCAATATGCCTATTTTTTGAAACGGAGCAAGGGGAGCAAGTTGTTCCTCACGGTATTGTATTTGCCGTCGCATTATTGGACCTATTGATGCAGTAGATGCAGGTACGCTGTAATAGTCGCAAACCTTCTTGTACGAGTAGCGAAATGTACCGTTTGCCAAGGCATCGGACAAGCGTAGCGTGTATTTGCATCCCTTTTCGCCGAAGGAAATAGGCTCGGGAAACACATCTCCGCAATCATTACAGCGCACATAACGCTGATGGAAAATCAAGTCGATAATTTTAAATGTTCGGCGCTTGCCATCCTCGACAGCTGGCTCGCCCCATAATATATCTTTAAACGAACGTCTTAAAATCTTGGAACAGCGTGTGCTTTTCGAGCCGCAAGCAGGACATGGCAACTTGTCGCCGGAGAAGTATCGCTCGTGAACAATATGATACTGGCTCTCGTTGCTGTCCTTGAGGGCATATATCTCATCCAGATTAAGTTCCTTGGTTTTCGTCTTCGAGATGTCTGATCGTCGATATAGTTTCTTCCCCACAGACACACCCCTCCCATACTATCTACATATTAAAATACCACCATAAAACGAATATGTCAATCTTTCTTTTTACATTTGCCACCATATTATAAATGTAATTATTTTGTATACGAATCACGTATTGATATACTGTACACATGAGAATTGTTCACAACGAGGCATCGAGGAGGAATGACCATGGAAACAGCGTTTAGGGAAATCAGAAACCGCCATAGCCATTTGATTTGCGAGGCAAATGACGGCACAGGAGAGGTAAGGACATTAGGCCCGCATCGCTCAATCTATTTGTTTCAAGTTCCCGTCGGAGGGACATTCACGGTTATTCGTGGTAACTGTCAATCCATAATAAAAAGAAATGCCGCGGCGTTTGCCGTGGCAGAGGAAATCCTTGTCGCATAATGTGTCGTAAATTATTGAAGTAAATAAAAGAATCCGCAGAGCTGCAAGACGGCCTGGATTTAGTTCAATACCCAGATTGTGGGGGAACTATATCCAAGCCGTCTTTTTGTCTCTACGGATAGAACGGCTCTGCGGATTCATGCGAATTCGAAAGGAGCCGTATCAATGAAAAAACGCAACAAAGATGCAAAGCGTAAGGCATTTTACAACGAGAAACGTGATTGCTACTTGTCTGTAGATGGGAAGTACTACTGCTACCGCACGTGGGACGAAACCGGCAAACGTTCGAGCATTCAGAAATTTGAGGTAGGTAAAGACCTGTCGGTAGACTTGAGCGTTTTTCTTGATGAATCCGACCATGACATGGATCTCAATGACCGCTATGCAGATGAATGGCGCAATGATGTGTTTGATGCCAAAGTCACAAATTACGCTGCCAATCCTTATGATGGCGATGGTACGAACCCGTGGAACACGATTGCTGACAAAGGTGGTAGCCCGGAAGATGTGTTATTCGCCGAGCCGAAGCCAGAAAATCCCCATGTCTCTCTGGTTAGACAAGTCATCGAAGAAAAATGCACTGAGGCACAGCAGGATTTTTTCCATAACCATTTTGGAATGCAAAAGCAAATGGAGGAGATACGTCAGGAAGAGGCTGTAAGGACAGGCAAACTGCCGTCTCAAGTAGCCATGACGAATCGAAAAAACAAAATTCTCGACAAAGTAGCCAAAATCCTTGGTGTGGAGCGTGTCAAACGTTGCAAGCACAATAAAGATTAATCAATGCTCGGCGGTAAACTCAGCGGTCGGAGTCCTCCTACCGACCGCTCTTTTTTAGGGGGTTAAGTTTTTCGGTAGTAAGTGAGGGGAAGAAATACCCTTTCCAATTCAAATAAAGGAGGAGATTCCAATGTTGCCAAGTCATAAAGTCCGCATCAACATTGCGGACAAGCGCGGCAGTAAGCAGACGGTCTTGCAGAGCAGTCATGTAAGCATACCAAAACGCCTGTTGACATTTTTCTTCGGTGACTTCTGCGAGATTCTCGTGCTGACACCCGGCTCGTCCGTCAGAGGCATCGAGATCAAGGAAATGCGTGGTGGTTGCGGTGATTAGGGATACGACCATGCCGATTACTGTGCCGCCATACGACCATCAGCAAAAAGGGTACGAATTTACTCTCGGTCTGTATGGCGTGTTGCCGTCATATCTGCACAGCAACGGTGCAGCACTTCTGATGGAGATGGGGACAGGGAAGAGCCTTACTTCCATCGGCGTGGCGGGGACGCTTTATCAAGATGGTTACATCAATCGCCTCTTGATTGTTTCGCCGCTCTCCATCACCACCGTTTGGCTTGAGGAATTTGAGAAGTTTGCGGCATTCCCCTACACGCTGACTATCCTTGAGGGCAGCAGCGACAAGAAACGGAAAGCCATCGAAGAATTTTCTGGCTCCGGCCTTGAGGTTCTTGTAATCAACTATGAATCAGCGTGGCGCTTGGAAAAGGAACTGGCTGCATGGAAGCCTGACATGATTATTTGCGACGAAGGCCACAAAATCAAGACCCACAACACATCGGCATCAAAGACCATGCACCGACTGGGAGCGGCTGCAAAATATCGGATGCTTTTGACGGGAACGCCTGTCACCAACAAAGCTCTGGATATTTTTTCGCAGTACAAGTTTCTGAATCCGGCGATTTTCGGTCGCAGTTTCTACACATTCCGCTCCCGCTATTTCTACATGACCGGGTACGGGCAACACACTCCCGTGATGAAGGATTCGATGGAAAAGGACTTCACCAGACGGCTTCATTCTATTGCATTCCGGGCAACCAAAGCCGAATGCCTTGACCTGCCTGAAACCACGGACATTGTCCGCAAGGTCGTTCTGGAGCCGAAAGCCATGAAGATTTATCAGCGGCTTGTAGAGGAAAGCTATGCGGAACTATCAAGCGGTGAAGTCACCGTCCCCAATGTACTGACACGTTTGCTGCGGCTCAGTCAACTGACCGGGGGATTCCTTGGGAACGATGACAACAGCCGAGTGGAACAGGTCAGCAACGCCAAGCTGGCGGTGTTGGAGGATATCATCAACACATCGGTTCAGGAGAGCCAAAAGCTGGTAATCATCGCTCGTTTTGTGCCGGAGATACACGCCATCGAGAAAATGATGGAAAAGAAAGGCCTCCGCTACTCCCTCATCATGGGCGAGGTCAAAGACCGGGGCGAACAAGTCTGGCAGTTTCAGACCGATTCAAATGTTCCAGTATTTATCGGTCAGATAGCTACAGCAGGCATGGGGCTGACGCTGACGGCGGCAAGCACGATGGTTTTCTACTCGCGGGATTATTCAATGTCAAATTACGAACAATGCCGCGCCCGCATTCACCGGGCTGGGCAGAAATTCCCCTGCACTTACATCCACCTTATCGCCAAAGGTACGGTGGACGGAGAGGTCATGCAGGCTCTTAAAAACAAAGCCAATATCGCCAAATCCCTGATTGATGATTGGCGCAAGGGCAAGAACCCGTTTGCATAGGAGGTCGTGAATATGGAAGAAGTCGTTTCCAATGAGATGTTCGCATTGGCAGAGCGGTTGAAGGAACTCCGCGATGCTAAAAGCGCATCCGAGCAGAAAAACAAGGATATCAATGCCGAGCTTGATGAGGTGGAGCAGGAGCTTGCCAAGATGATGGTAGACACCGAAACCCAAAACTTCACCCGCGGTGGCACAATGTTCTCCCTCACCAACAAGCCCCGTGCATCGGCGGTGGCAGATTCCAAAGCCAAGCTGTACAGGGCATTGAAGCGCAAGGGGCATGGGGATCTCGGCGATGTCAACATCGGAGCCAACTGCTCTACCCAAGCCTTCAAGAATTACCTCTATCAGGATTTGAAACTGCCCGTCCTAAAGACCACGGGAACGAACCGCGAGGCGGCGGACGATATGACCATGATTCTTCTTAAAGAATGGTGCGACCAGAACCGCCCGGAACTGTCTCGGCTCTTTACCTTGGTGCAGGAATATCGCAAGTGGGGAAAGCTGAAAAGCACCTATATCGACGGCTATATGAAATACGTCAACACGGTCACGGGACGCATTCACCCGGACATTTTCGCCCTTTCCACGGACACGGGGAGAATGAACTGCCAGCGTCCCAATTGCCAGAATATGCCCCGCAAGACCAATGACCCTATCGGCGTGAGGCATTTCATCAAGGCTCCAGCAGGGCACCTCATCTTTTCGCTGGACTTCTCCCAGATAGAACTTCGTGTCGGCGCATTCTACTGCCGGGACGAACGCATGATGGAAACCTACAGGACTGGTGGAGATATACACGCCACCACCACATCGGTCATTTTCGGAGTCACCTACGAGGAAGCCCAGGACAAGCACAGAGCCGACTACAAGGAAAGGCGCACCATCACCAAAAACGTCAACTTCGGCACATTCTACGGCCTGTTCCCCAAGGGACTGCAGCGGATATTTTGAAGTATCCTGAAGGGACTGCTGGAACGTCCATGGCTCAAGCCTGTCCTGCAGATCCACGACGAACTTACCTTCATTATTCCGGCAGAACGGCTTGATGATGCGGTGACATTTATCCGTGGATGTATGGAGGAGCAGCCCTTCCCGGAATTTGACTTGCCCCTTATCGCTGAAGCGTCCGCAGGCGTTACCTTCGGAACAATGGAAGAATTGGATTGATATGTGGCTGACCTATCGGCGTGACGGGGAGAAAGTGAGATATACCATGACTGAGATTAAGATTTGGAACTTCGAAAATAGCACCGTGCGTACCTTGACCATCGATAATGAACCCTATTTTGTGGGAAGGGATGTTGCCGAGGTATTGGGATATGCCAAAGCGCGTAATGCGATTGCTGCCCATGTTGACGAGGAAGATAAAAAGGATGCCCCAATTCAGGGCACCCTTGGCGGTATGCAGGAAATGACCGTCATCAATGAGAGCGGTCTGTACAGCCTTATCCTCGGCAGCAAACTTCCCTCCGCTAAACGCTTCAAGCGGTGGGTGACTTCGGAAGTATTACCCTCCATCCGCAAACATGGCCTGTATGCGATGGACGATTTGATTGAGAATCCCGACCTTGCCATTAACGCTCTTACAGCTCTCAAAGCTGAACGGGAAAAGGCAAAGGCTCTGGAAAATACCGTAGCCGTACAGAATCAGCAAATTGCGGAACTTCGCCCCAAGGCCAGCTACTACGACGTGGTCTTGAACTGCAAAGACCTCGTCCCCATCAGCACCATCGCCAAGGATTATGGGTGGAGCGCCAAGCATATGAACTCCTATCTTCACGACCACGGCATCCAGTATAAGCAAGGAGACATCTGGCTGCTCTATCAGAAATACGCCGAGCGGGGCTATACCAGCACCAAGACCCACACTTATCCGGGAAGCGACGGAGCGGTTCACTCCAAGATGCATACCTACTGGACGCAGCAGGGACGGCTTTTCCTCTACGACACCTTGAAAGCCGATAATATCCTCCCCGTTATGGAGCGTGAATCCGCTTAAACCGAAATAACATCTGTGCGAGACTCGGAGCATCGCTATCGGCGGTGTTCCGGGCGACCTCGCAGAATATGGAGAGATATATGTGTAAATTCAAAAATAGAGAGGGCTATGCCGACCATACGGCGGGAGCGGCGGTGAGCCAAGTGATGAAGGAATATCGGAAGGAACAACGGAGGAAGTTTGCCGCAAAGAACCGCAGGAAAATATATGTGGCGTCAAAATATGCCGGGGATGTACAGACCAATATCGAGAACGCCATCTGGTGCTGCCGATACGTTATTGACCGGGGATATATGCCCGTGGCAAGTCATCTTCTCTATCCGCAGATCCTTGACGATAACATTCCCCGTGAGCGGGAAATGGGGCTGATGTTCGGTCTTGCCCTTCTTGCGACCTGCGATGAGGTATGGGTCTTTACGGATGGAGGAGAGATTTCCTCCGGCATGGCAAAGGAAATCGAGGAGGCAAAACGGCTGGGCATCCCGGTCAGAAAACTGGAAATGGGGAAAGCTGATATGGAAGTTACGGCAACGGATGTACTGAACAGCCTGTTCAATCCCTCGGAGACCGTCTGTTTCCGTGTCTTTGAGGACAGGAAAGACGGTGTCTTCCACGGGGCAAAACTGGAATGTGAATGCGGAAAGTACCTTGGCATCGAGGATACCCTCAAAAAGCACAACGAGCAGAATCGCGGCATCTTCTTCGTGGTGAACTACGGCGGTCATGATGATGCCGCTATCACCCGTATCAATGCCCAGTTTTTCGAGATGGACAGCGGCTCCTTTGAGGAACAGCAAGCTAAAATAGATGCTTTCCCTTTTACACCCTCCATGATTATCCGCACCTGCAAGTCCCTGCACGTCTATTACTTCGTTGACAGCACGGCGAAGGTGACGCGTTCAATGTGTTGGAGGACACCTTGACGGCACATACCCCGGATTATTGCTCCACGGTTCAGCTTAATGTGACCTATGACAAGAAAGCCGAATGCCCTCGTTTCAAGCAGTTCCTGGCAGAATCCATGGGCGGCGATATGGCGCAGGTGGCTCTCTTGCAGGAGATGCTGGGCTACTTCCTCATCCCGGTCAACTCCGCCCAGAAATGCTTTGTCATTGTGGGCGTGGCCAGCGCCGGGAAGTCCGTCCTCCTTCGTGTGCTGAACGATATCCTCCTTGGCAAACAGAATGTGTCTAATGTGTCATGGCAAGCCTTGAACGAGCGGTTCAAGACGGCGGAGCTTTTTGGAAAACTGGCCAACATCTTCGCCGACCTTCCCACGAAGAATATCGATGACAACGGCATCTTCCTGTTCGCCCTCCAAGGGCTGCGCCGACTTATGGGCAATCACTATGTGTTCTCCGAAACGGATAAAAACCGTGCGGAACTCCAGCAGTATCGGGAGGAGTCCGACTCGGTGCTGTCCTTTGTCAAGGAGCATTGCGTTGTTTTGCCGGAGGGAGAAGGCAGCGTGGGCGCCACAGAGCTTTTCAATGCTTACAAGGGCTACTGCGAGGAATGCGGTCTCAAACCCTACTCCCAGAAGTCCTTTGTGCAGCAGATGATGACCTCCTTCCCCCATTTGGAACGGAAGATTGACCGTATCGCCAAGCGACGTGTTCTCACCGGCATCAAGCTGGGAGAAATCCTTATGTGACGGGGCTTCAGAGGTCTTTTGACATGATGAAAAAATGCGGTTTGGAACACGTGGAACACGAAAATCCCTATTTCTTTATATATTATAAAAAATACACCTATATACTTTTTTATAAAAAAAGTATATAGGAATAGCTTTTCTCGTGTTCCATGTGTTCCAACCCTTGTAAATAAAGGAAAGTGGTGAAACACATGAAGGAATCGGCAATCGTGAAATCAATCTTGGCGTTCCTCAAGACCCTGCCGGGGTGCTTCGCTTGGAAGGAGCATGGCGGGATGTACGGCACAGCAGGAATCCCTGACATTATTGCCTGCATTGGCGGCAAATTCTACGGCTTCGAGGTCAAGACCGAGCGGGGAAAGCCAACGGCTCTGCAGGAGGTAACCATGCGGAAGATACAGGCGGCTGGCGGCATTGCCGTGGTGGTGAGGTCTGTGGCTGATGTCAAAGCTGTGCTGACGGAGGGGAGTGACGGCAATGGTTAATCCTTATGAGAGATTGGGAAACGGTATCATAGAACAAGCGGTGAAGGATTATCGGCGAGCAAGAAAATATCTGAAAAAACATCCTCGCACCGAGGAATTGGAGGCTGCTGTTGCCGCACAGATTGCCGAAAAGAAAAAGCGGCGGAAGGAACGGGTGAAACTCAACCTTCCCAGGGAGCGAGAGAAACGGAGCAAGGAAGAACGAATCTTGGACAACATTCGCAGTAACGAGCGGATGGTGTCTGAGACGGAGCAATTTTTCCTCTCGGGTTGGTTCACCGATTTGACCGAAATTAACGGAAAATGGCTCTTGGAGCGGCTCAAACAGGAGGTTGGTTGATATGAGTGTGAAGGAATTTTTAGAGCGGGCGCGGCATCTGGACGATGGCATCAACTCCCAAATAGCGGAACTGACACACCTTCGTGATCTGTCCATGAAAATCAGCAGTAGCCGCTTGGAGAAACACATTGACCATAGCGCGCCGCAGGAAGCTCCCTTTGCCAAGTGGGTGGAGCGCATTGTGGACAAGGAGAAGGAAATTAACAATAACATCGACCGTCTTGTTGCCGTCAAGCTGGAAATCAGCGACTACATTGGCACGGTGGAAAGTGTCGAGTGGCAATGCCTCCTCCGCAACCGCTACGTCCTTTGCAAGCAATGGTCTGATGTTGCCGATGCGATGGGGTACAGCGTCAGCACCGTCAAACGGCTCCATAAAAAAATCTTAAAAAATCTCGAAAGTTGATACGTTTTGACCCTCGTTGACCTTTTGACGCATTGGGCTTGACATGATATCATGTACCATAGAAAAGTGTAAAGAAATCATGACCTCCAAGGGGAGCAATCCCTGCGGAGGTTTTTTCATGCCCAAAATCGAGGTGAATACGATGCCAACGAAACCGAAACGCCCCTGCCGATACGGCGACTGTTCGAATCTGACTGACAGCAGGACAGGCTACTGCGAGGAACATCGCGGGCTGATGCAGAGGCACTACGAGCATTTCGCCCGTGGCTACAATCAGCATGAGCGGTATGGAAGTTCGTGGAAGAAAATCCGTGACCGATACATCACGGCGCATCCGCTCTGTGAGGAGTGCCTTGGTCTGGGAAGAGCAACCGTGGCAACGCTGGTGCATCATGTGAAGCCCCTTGCCGATGGCGGCACGAATGACGAGAGCAATCTTCGGAGTCTGTGTGCCAGTTGCCATGAGAAGATTCATCGGCGCAAGAAAAAAAGACGGCTGCTGATAAGCCGTCAAAATAAATCGGAATGCGTCCCCGTGCGGGAAGCGGTAAGTATGATTCTTTCTTTGTCTACTGCATAAACAAGCAGCCAGTCTGGTTCAACATGACACTCGCGGAAGCCTTTATAATCTCCGGTCAAATCATGGTCACGATTCTTTTCCGGTAGCGGCTCTTCGGCACGAAGTTTCTGCAAGATCTCGTCCAGCTTCGATAAATCATAACCCCGCTTGCGGATGCGTTTTAAGTCTTTCTTAAACTGCGTAGTGGTTACTAAGTCAAGCATGGGCATCCTCCGCATCCATGTCCGCTAAAATGTCATTCAAGGAACTGTAGCGTTTTGCCTCGACTTTTCCAGCCATGATGTCCCGTGCTTCCTGCATGGCCATCACAGTTTCACGATTGTATCGTGGCTGCTTGGGCTGGAACGGAAAACCACCTTCCATGATGGATGCATGAAGAAAGACATTGATAGCGTCGGTGACCGAGATGCCAAGGCTGGAGAATACGGCATCGGCTTGGGCTTTTATATCCGGCTCGATGCGAAGGTTGATGTTGGCTGTCTTAGGCATGATAATCCCTCCTTTGAGAGTATTGTAACGCAAAAGTGAAACAAATGCAACACTAAAATGGGGAGGGACGGGCGAAATCTCTGTAACCCTGCCGCACCATGACCGGCACGGGCTCACGCGCACAAAAAAGGCGGTTCAAACGGGGTATTAACCACGGGGAGGTGAAACGATGGCGAAAGATGGAACGAATCGAGGCGGGCGGCGTGGTGGTCTGGGTGGTGAACGATGCCACAATCAAGGGGAGTGAAACCGGGACTTCCTTCCGGCAGGCTCTCCGCTTCAAGGAGATTGGATTCCTCCTGCATGACACGATGGTGTATCTCAAGGACTCCTGCCCTTATCCTGAAACCACTCGCTACTATCCGCCCTTCGAGTATATGTTCCTCTTGGTGAAGGGCAAGCGCATCGGGACTGTACATCTCATTGCCGACAAGCCCAACAAGACCGGTGGTGACAGAATCACAGGGACGGAGCGGAAAGCCGATGGGACTGTGAAATATATGTCGGCGGTGGAGAAAAACACAGGTCGCAAGGTCAAGCCCTTCGGAGTCCGCACCAACGTCTGGCATTACGGCATGGGCTTTATGAAATCGACCACCGACAGGATTGCCTACAAGCACACTGCCATCTTCCCGGAGAAACTCGCCCATGACCACATCATCTCTTGGAGCAATCCGGGGGATGTAGTTCTCGACCCCTTCATGGGGAGTGGGGCGGTGGCGAAGATGGCTCGGCTTGCCGGACGGGATTACATCGGCTTTGAAATATTGCCGGAATACTGCGCCATAGCGAAAGAACGGCTCAAATATACATAAAGCGAGAACCATTAGCGGCTCTCGCTTTTTTAGCTGTGTCACCATGACGGTTGTTGTAGTGATATTTTCGTGAATCGTTTTTGCGTCAGCATTTTATCAATGTGGCAGTTGACAGCGTTTAGTGTCACTCCAAACTCGCAACCTTCCTGCAAGATAAGAAGTACACGAACTCCGGCAGATGTTATGTAATAAAGCATAGGCAGTTGTTCAGTCACTCGATTCATGGCGTGGAGAAAAAGCAGTTCCCCTATATGCTGACGGTTACGAATATGCTGCTGCATGATATTGACGAGCCGGACATTCTGCATGGCAACAGCCTGACGCGCAAGGTGCTGGACTATACGGACGAGGACAAGTTTGACAAGATATTGATGAACCCGCCCTACGGCGGCACGGAAAAAGCCGATATTCAGCGCAATTTCCCCGCCGATTTGGCGGATTCGGAAACCGCCGACCTTTTTATGAGCGTCATCATGTACCGCTTGCGGCAAAATGGACGGGCGGCGGTTGTATTGCCGGATGGTTTCCTCTTTGGCACGGACAATACCAAGACCGCCATCAAAAAGAAGTTGTTGGAAGAATTCAACCTGCATACCGTTATCCGCCTGCCGGGCAGTGTCTTTGCCCCCTATACCGGCATCACCACCAATCTGCTGTTCTTTGACAACACGGAGCCGACAGCGGAAACGTGGTTCTATCGTCTGGATATGCCGGAAGGCTACAAGCATTTTTCCAAGACCAAGCCCATGAAGCTCGAACATTTCCAGCCGGTTATGGACTGGTGGCAGAACCGTACGGAGATAGAAGCAGACGGCTGGCCCAAGGCAAAATGCTATACTGTCGCAGAAATCAGGGAAGGCGGCTATAATCTCGACCTTTGCGGCTTTCCCCATGAGGAAGAAGAAATCCTCGACCCTATGGACTTGATTAAGAATTATCAGGAGCACCGCCGGGAACTCAATGCGGAGATTGATAAGGTATTAGAGGAGATAACTGCCAGACTGAATGAGATTGAGGCGAAGTTGACATAAAACTCAAAAGAGAGTACAATGACAATAGCTAAAGAAACGTATGGATTCATGTTTTAGCCCAAAGAAAATCCCCATCAGCGTGATGAACTGATGGGGATTTTTGTTAGGATGATGAGTCCCAACGAGGATTCCTAGGTTAGATTGCCACCGCGTCAGTGGTCTACTGACCTAACCATTGCATAATCAGCGAACCGAGAATACTGCCAAGAATGCTGATCAGCAAATCGACCATAAAAACGTATAGATTCATAATATTAGCCTCCTTCCCTTGCCGGATTGGCTTGATGAAGGCCGTGACAACACATGAATTATAGCACAAGCAAGGAAAGGACACAATAAATGATGACCCCACAACAGTTGAAGAACAGTATTCTAAAGCGGGCAATGGAAGGACGGTTGGTGCCGCAGAGGGCGGAGGAGGGAACTGCCAAGGAACTGCTCAGAAAGATGCAGGCGGAACAGGCGCAGCTGTTGGCGGCTAAGAAAATAAGGAAATATGTCCATAACTGTATATGCGGCCCACTAGGACAAAATATCATAAATGCAAAAGCGGTGGGTGCCAGAGCTGGATTTAGCGCGCAGAAATGTAAGGAAATGCTTATCCCCCTCCCGCCCCTTGCCGAACAGCACCGCATAGCCGCCAAGCTTGAAGAACTCCTGCCGCTATGCGAGCAGTTGCAAAAATAATTTCCGTAGAATATTGAATGATTATGGGGAATGTGATAAACTTTACTTACAATGATATGGTGACTACAGATTGAAGGACATGCTGTAGCACAGCAGAAAGCCCCGTTGAGCTGGTAACTCAATGGGGCTTCTGTGTTGCTTGGTAAGGGCAACGGGGTTACGATTTGTCGCGACATCTGTATTATAACATTATATGGTAAAGATTCTATGAGTTTTGTGCACCGTATAGCCGCTAAGCTCGAAGAACTCCTGCCGCTATGCGAGCAGTTGCAAAAATAATTTCCGCAATATGATACTGTGATTAATAATTATTCTTGATTTTACTAAATATATTGACAATTTAATAATTGATTGCCTATAATAGTAATTGGTAAAGGGTATTTTCATTGACAAAAGTCCTTGATTTTGCTAAGATTAGGGATGAAATTGATAATATTTCTACGTTATCGATTTTGTTCTCCAATGGCAGAATGGGGAAGCGGATACCCAATAAAGAAATAAGCGGGGTTAGCCCTGTTTATATGTTGTTTTATGTTAAGGAGGATGGATTCGATGTTCCAGAAAACTGATTTTTGGATTGGTCTGGCTGTAGGTGCTGTTGCCGGTATCTTTGGTTATCGTTTCATGCAGGAGCGTGAAGCACAGATGGCTGCTATGCAGGCTGCTGCTCCGACTGCTGAACTTCCGGTTGCTGAACTGCAGCGCCAGAAGGAAGAGCTCGAAGATTTAATCGCAGCTCAGGAAGCTAAAAAGGCTAAATAAGTTATAAATCGTTTTTGACGAGAAAGGAGACTGCCGCTCTTGACGTTTGCGGCAGTCTTTTCTTGTCAACAGGGAGGAAATCGTTTTGAGTTTGCTGGGAAACATCCAAATCCCCACCAATAAGCTGGATTTATTTATCCGTTCTGTGGATATCTCGTCCTATCTGCCCGGACGGGTGCGCCTGTACAGCAATAATCTCATTGGCAATGCGGGACTGGCCGCGGAAGTCGAAAGCCAGCTGCTGGCGTTTGGCGAGATTGACAGCGTGCAGACCAATACCACATCGGGTTCCATATTAATCCTTTATGAGCCGGAAAGACTTCGCCGCAACGCAGAACTGCGCAAGGTGGAAGAGTATATTATGACGCATGCGAGGAGGAAGTAACGAATGTCTTATGTATCAGGTTTTATGATGGGGGCGGCTATTGGCAAGAGCATTCGCCAGATGGTAGCAGGTGGCGGTGCGCCTAAGAGGGGCGGCGCTGTCATGCCTTTGCGCAAGGTAAAGCGCACGATAGCAGCAGTCTGCAACGCACCGTCCTTTAAGCTGGTGTCGAGTCTGCCCGGACGCCGCCGTTACCGTGCAAGCAAGCTTTCGCCGGAGCTGGCAAAACTGCTCGAAGAGCAGCTCGTTAAGCTCAATTATGTGAAAAGTGTACAGGCCAATCCCGTCAGCGGCAGCATCCTGCTGGTGTTCGATGAAGCCTATGAGGCTGATGTCGAGCAGCTGGCGCAGTGGCTGGAACGTAAGTTCTTCGGCGGTGTGGCCGCTAAAATCAGCCAAGGCTTTGGCAAGATGGCGGCTATGGCAAGCAGTGAAGCCCATGCAGGCAGCATCACGCGCAGCATTCGCAATACGGCGCGGGCATTCAGCCAGTGGATTAAGGACCATACCTGTGGCTGGTTCGATATGAGCTCGTTGGCTTCGCTGTTGTTCCTGCTTCGCGGCCTGAGAAAAATGATGCTTACGAAGCAGTATCCTTCCGGCTCACAGATGCTCTGGTGGGCGGTTACGTTGATGAGAGGATGGCGCACCGTATGATGTACGGAAATTGTTTCTTTCACTTGCAGGCGGCACTAAAGCGTGAAGAACGGGCAAAGCTCGCCGCCAAAATCCGCCGCAACCGCAATATCATCGCGGTGACGGTGGATGAACGCAAGGTGCATATCTGGTATAAACGCCAGATGACGGCTTATCAGCTGCAAGAGATTCAAAAGATGCTGATTGAAACCGTAAAACGCCTGCAGGAAGCGGCCATTACGCCCTCTGAGCGGCTCGCCGAATACCGCCGCGATGCGGTGATTTCCCTGGCTGGTTTTGCAGCGATGGAAGTCTTGAAGCGCACCTCACCGCAGCTTTTTGTGGGCAGTAAGATTTTGCGCAGTCTTCTGGTGCTCGGCATTGCCCGGAAGTTTATCCAAAACGGCGTGAGCGGTGTAGTCCGCGACCATCAGCCCAATGCCGATACACTGACGGCTACGGCGGTAATTGCCTCCGTGCTGGCGGGCAAGCCCGAATCCAGTCTGACGCTGTTGGCACTCTCCAACGGTGCAGAAATGCTCACAAGCTATGCGGCTGAAAAGGCCCGCACGCATATCTCTGGCCTGCTTTCCCTTGACCAGCGTTATGTATGGCTGGTGGAAGGTGAGGTCGAGCGTAAAGTTCCCGTGGAACAGGTCAAGGTCGGCGATACCATCGCGGCTCATACCGGGGAAAAAATCGTCGTGGATGGCCGGGTAATCAGCGGTGATGCGGCGGTCAATCAGGCCTCCATCACCGGGGAGTCCAACCCTGCGATGAAGCACACGGATTCGCCGGTCTATGCCGGCAGTGTGGTTGAGGCCGGTGAACTGGTCATCAAAGTCGAAAAGGTCGGCAAGGACACGTCGCTTGCCCATATCGTGCATCTGGTGGAAGAAGCCCAGAACCGCAAGGCACCCGTGCAGAACTTTGCCGATAAGATGGCCAACTTCCTCGTGCCGGTTTCCTTTATCGGGGCGGGAATCGTCTACGGTGCTACCCGCGACTGGCAGCGCGTGCTGAATCTTTTGTTTATTGACTTTTCCTGCGGGCTCAAGCTGTCCACGGCTACGGCGATGTCAGCGGCTATCGGTGCGGCGGCCAAGCGCGGTATTCTCGTCAAGGGCGGCAACTACATCGAAGCGTTGGCAGAAACCGATACGGTGGTGCTCGATAAGACAGGGACGCTGACGGTTGGCATTCCGCAGATTGCCTTTATCAAAACCGCTAAGGGCGTAGAAGAAAAGGAAATGATTCTTCTGGCATCTTCTGCCGAACAGCATTCTGTTCATCCGCTGGCAGTAGCCATTCAGAAATACGTGGAGGCGCAGGAATGGACTTCGCCTCAGCATATATCCTCCAAGACCATTGTAGCCCGCGGCATGCAGGCAAAAGTGCCGGATTTCGAGGGCTATAAGGGCGGCCTGATTCGTGTAGGCAGTCTGAAATTCCTGCGGGAAAATGGCATCGAAGATACGGAAGGTCTGGCTGATGGTCTGGCCTTCAAGAACCTTCTCTATGTGGCCCGTGATAAGGAATTGATTGGGGTTATCGGCATTGAGGACCCCATCCGTCCCAAGATGAAAAAGACGCTGAATCAGATGCGCCGTCATGGTGTGGATGAAATCGTCATGCTCACGGGGGACAGCAAGGCGGTAGCCGCCGAAGTGGCCCACAACATGGACATTGACTCCTACCATGCCGAAATCCTGCCGGAGGACAAGAGCCATTATGTTAACAAGCTCAAACAGCGCGGCACGGTCATGATGGTCGGCGATGGCATCAATGATGCGCCGGCACTGGCCTTCTCCGATGTGGGCGTGTCCTTAGGCGGACGGCAGACGGACATCGCCGCCGAATCCTCGGCAGTAACCATTCACTCCGAAGACCCGGAACGCCTGATTGAAACCTTGCAGCTCGGCCGCCGTACCATGGATTTGGTGCATCAGAATTTCATGGCAACGATTCTCGTCAATTCTTCGGCGATGCTCTTGGGGGCTTTGGGCAAGATAAGTCCGCTGTGGGCGGCGGTGATTCACAATACCGCAACCCTTGCGGTTGTACTTAACAGCTGTCGTATCTTAAACAGCGGCAGGCAGGGCTTCTTTGCCCGCAACCGCCGGGCAGCGTAACGCTGGAAAAGAGGGATATTATGCAGTGTGATTGGAAGAATTTACCTTTAGGCCTGCCCTTGACGGTGGCTTCGTTGGGCACTATTGCCACGCTGAAAGCGGGGAAAAATCTCCATGTCGGCTTTGGCATTGCCTGGGCGGCACTGACCTTTTTCCATGGCTGGCAGCATCATAAAAAGATGCGGGCGGATGCCTGCAGATTGTTTGGCTGCAAGTCCAAGGGTGAGGAAAAATCTGTTGAGCCATTCAGGGAACTGCTGGACAGTTTTCAGGTGGATGCCTATGTTCCCGGCAGGGTGCGGTTGCGCAGCAGTCTGCTGGCGGCTAATCCGCAGTGGCAGCAGACTTTGGAGGAATACATCAAATCCTTTACGGGCGTAAAATCTGCCACGATAAATCCGCTGACCGGTTCCCTGCTTATCACCTATGATATAGCACAGCTTCGACAAAAGCCGAAACTTGCCGTACTGGAAGATAAGATTGCAGAGCTGGCGGCAGCACGGCTGTAACCCGAATGACATAAAGCAAGCCCTCTGGCAGATGGGAATGTGCCAGGGGGCTTGCTTTATATCATTTTATTTTAATTTTGCTTCCAACTGTTCAATGCGTTTATGGGCTGCGATAAATTCCTGGGCAATGATTTTGAAGGCCTCGGCGCTCATGAGCTGGTCCTCGGCATGGAGAATCAGCAGGGTGACGCTGTTGCCCTCATCGTTGGCTTCACGGGTTAAAAGCCCCGTATGGGCATCATGGCCTTCCACGAAGCTTTCGTCGCCCTTGGCGATGAGCTTTTCCGCCCGGTCATAGTCACCGGCTTTGGCGGCTTGAATGGCTTCGATATAGGAGCTGCGGGCGGCCCCCACACCGGAAATAATCTTAAACGCAATCAGTTCTAAATCTTCCACAGATAAAAACCACCTTTCCTCTTGTTGGCGATGACGGCATTTTTGCTATCATCCTCTATACATTATTAGCGTTTGACTGAGAAAATCCTGCCTGTATACATTCCTGGACGGTAGAAATTCTATAGAAAAATCAATTTGATAGCGTTATAATAAATTTTGTGTTCAAGGTGTTCAGTAAGCAGACTAAGGAGGCCCCATGCGACTATTAAAAGCCATGCAGGAGGCGGAGCGTTTCTCGCCTACGGAACAATCCGTCATTGACTATATCACGAAAAATCCGCAGGAAATTGCGACCATTTCCATTCGGGAACTGGCAGACCGTACCTTTACCAGCCCTGCGGCGGTGTTCCGGCTTTGCCAGAAGCTGGGGCTCAAAGGTTATAATGAGTTTAAGATACGTTTTATGAGCGAGATGAGCCGTTCCTCGGCTGACCATGACATTTCGGCCATGATCAGCCGTCCCATCACGGATAAGGACTCCGTAAGGGATATTGTGCGGAAGATGGCGGCCATTGAGATAGAGGCTATCGAGGAAACAAAGAACGAGATGGATATGGCGCAGCTGGAACGCATAGCTAATCTCATGGAAAAGGCGGCTGTCATTGACATCTATGCCTATGACCAGAACTATTCACTGGCGGAAACTGCCGTTTACAACCTGCTGCAGGTGAAGCAGACGGCTGTAGCGCATAACTCCATGAACAGTCAGTTCTCCCAGGCATTGATTTCGGACAGGAATCACTTCGCCATCATCATCAGCCGTTCTGGGGAGAACAAACGCCTCCTGCGCACGGCGAAAATTCTGCGGGAGTGCCATGTACCCACGGCGCTGCTGACTTGCAACAAGGATACGCCCCTTTCCCGCATCTGTGATGAATTTCTCTACGTGGCCAATACTTTGGAATATTTGGACTGCGGCGGCAATATCTTCAGCGTGGGGGTGCGTTACTACATGGACGTGCTGGTGGGCATCATTCTGTCCAAGCATTTTCAGGCGATTGAGGAATTCTACGATCTTTACGAAGGTGCTATTGGCCGTGCGGATGCCAAGGACAGGCTTTGGTAAAAGTACGATGAAAACAATATAGAAAACATTTTCCGAAACATTGTTTAATCTTGTTTCGGATTTTTTTATTTCTTTTGAAACGACATTCCAGAACTGTCTGAATCTCTTGAACAGACGGAATTACCATGCTATATTAGGAACGTACCAAGGAGGAAAATCCCCGGGAAATGTGAAGAACAGTTCCAACGCGCGCAGGGGATACAGGAAATCATAATTTTAGCTTTAGGATTAGTTCATTTGAGAAAGAGAGGCTTTACCTCATGACGAAACAAGAGATGTTCGATAAGTTTGTCGAATTCATGGCTCGCTTCGCCGAGTACAAAGCGGTAGCCGCCTTGCGGGACGGTTTTATCATGACCACCCCTTTCACCATTTGCGGCTCCTTGTTCCTGTTGATTGCAAATCTGCCTATCCCGGGTTATCCCGAGCTGATGGCCAGCATGTTCGGCCCACATTGGACGGACCCGCTGAACGCCGTAGCTGGTGGTACCTTTAATATCTTAGGATTTATCGCGGTTCTGGCCATCACCTACAAATATGTAGAGGCTGAAGGCTGTGACGCCATTATGGCTTCCATCCTGGCTCTGGCCATGTTCGTCATCATCATGCCTGCCAGCGTTGCTGTGGACGGCGGCGCTCTGGCGGAAAACGTCATGCCAAAACTTTGGGCCGGCAGTAACGGTGTTATCACGGCCATTATGGTGGCCTTCTTCACTTCCGTTGTCTGCTGCTGGTGCGAGAAGAACCACATTGGCATCAAGATGCCGGCTGCGGTTCCCGGCGGTGTGGCCCGCGCCTTTGAGGCTCTGACTCCTGGTGTCATCCTCTTTACGACTGCTGCGGTTGTATTCGGCCTTTGCCACTTCATCGGCAATACCACTTTGCCGGAACTTATCTTCGCGGTAATTCAGACGCCGCTGCAGGGTCTTTCGGATACCATCGTGGGCGGCACGGTATTCTCCATGCTGATGACCGTTCTCTTCTGGGCCGGTATTCATGGCCCCAACGTGGTCGGCGGTATTCTCAATCCGCTGATGATTGCCAACTCTCTGGACAACCAGAAAATCCTCGATGCCGGTATGAGCCTCTTGGGTAACCCGGATGCACATATCCTCACCATTCAGATTACCGATACGTTGATGAAACCCGGTGGCTGCGGTGCAACCTTTGGCCTCTTGATTGCCAGCTATTTGGTGGCACGTTCCCAGCAGATGAAAACCATCACCCGCCTGGGCACGGTACCCGGACTTTTCAACATCAACGAACCCATTATCTTCGGTCTGCCTATTGTGTTCAATCCGTACATGCTTGTGCCGTTCTGCCTGGCCCAGCTGGCTGTTATGCTGATTTCCTATGGCGCCATCGTCATTGGCTTCATGGCTCCTTTCAGCGCCATCCAGGTGCCCTGGACTACGCCGCCCATCATTGCTGGTTTCCTCATGAATGGCTGGCAGGGTGCAGTGGTGCAGATTGCAGGCTTGGCTGCAGCCACCGCCATTTATTTCCCCTTTGTGAAGGCGCAGGATAATGCTTTCTATAAGGAAGAGCAGAGCGAAGCGAAAGAACATGAATACAAAGAAGAGGGTACGCCCGTACTGAACCATTGAGATATAAAAGGAGTGCATAATTATGAAAAAAATCATTCTTCTCTGTGCCGCAGGTATGTCCACCAGCATGCTGGTTAAGAAAATGCAGGAAGCTGCTGCAGCTGAGAGCTTTGAATGTGAAATTGCCGCATATCCCACTGCTGAAGCTAAGGACAAGGCTTCCGATGCCGATGTGATTCTGCTTGGCCCCCAGGTGCGTTTTGCCAAGGCTAAAGTGCAGTCTGCCTGCCCGGGCATTCCCGTGGAAGCTATTGACATGAAGCTCTATGGCCGCATGGACGGCAAGGGCGTGTTGGAAGCAGCCAAAAAGCTGATTGCCTGAGCAGGGGAGGATGCGTAAATGGAAGGTTTAGAACTCACTGCATTTCAGATTATTTCTTCTGTAGGCACGGCTCGCAGTTCCTATATTGAGGCCATTCAGCAGGCCAAGGAAGGAAACTTTGCAGAGGCAGAATCCCTGATTAAAGAGGGGGACGAAGTGTTCGTGGAGGGACACAACGCTCATGCAGGCCTCTTGCAGCAGGAAGCCGAGGGCGGCCCCGGCAGCACATTGTCGCTGTTGATTCTCCATGCCGAAGATCAGCTTATGAGCGCCGAGGCGTTTAAGACCATCGCCCAGGAGTTTATTGAGGTTCACAAGAAGATTGCAAAGCTCGAAGCGCAGAACAAAGCTGCCGCTAAAGTGGCTTGACGAAGGAGATACAATATGAGTTTTTCGAAAGGTTTTTTATGGGGCGGCGCAGTAGCTGCTCATCAGCTCGAAGGCGGCTGGCAGGAAGGCGGCAAGGGCATAAGTGTAGCCGATGTCATGACCGCGGGCCGTCATGGGGTACCCCGTGAAATCACCCAGGGCGTGCTTCCTGGCAAGAACTATCCCAACCATGAGGGCATTGAATTCTACCATCGCTATAAAGAAGATATTGCGCTGCTGGCCGAGATGGGCTTCAAGTGCTTCCGCACCTCCATCGCCTGGACCCGTATTTTCCCAAAAGGGGATGAGGTGGAGCCCAACGAAGAGGGGCTGAAGTTCTATGATGACCTCTTTGACGAAATGCACAAGTATGGCATGGAGCCGGTCATCACCCTGTCGCATTTTGAAATGCCTTACCATCTGGTCACCGAGTACGGCGGCTGGCGGAACCGCAAGCTGGTGGATTTCTTCGTCCGCTTTGCCACCGTCTGCTTTGAACGCTATAAGCACAAGGTTAAGTATTGGATGACCTTTAACGAAATCAATAATCAGCGGGAGCTGAATGTGCCCTTCACCGCTTTCACCAACAGCGGCGTGCTCTATAAGAAGGGTGAGGACAAGAAGGCTGTCATGTATCAGGTGGCACACCATGAGTTCGTGGCTTCGGCCAAGGCCGTTATCGAAGGACATAAGATTAACCCGGACTTCCAGATTGGCTGCATGCTGGCCATGACGCCCGTGTATCCGGAAACCTGCCGTCCTATGGATCAGATAGCAGCTTTGAAGGAAATGGACAAGAGCTTCTTCTTCGGCGACGTACAGGTGCGGGGCCATTACCCCAACTATGTGCTGAAGGAATGGGAGCGCAAGGGTTATCAGATTGAGATGGAAGATGGCGATTTTGACATTCTCTCTGAAGGAACTGTGGACTACTACGCGTTCAGCTACTATATGAGCCATGCGACCACATCTGTGGACAGCCGCAAGAAGAATCTGCAGGGCGGTTTCTTCGATGGGGTCAAGAACCCCTATATCGAGGAATCCGATTGGGGCTGGCCCATTGACCCTGTTGGACTGCGCTATATGCTGAATGTTCTGCAGGAGCGCTATGAACTGCCGCTGATGATTGTGGAAAACGGCATTGGCCTCCATGAGACGCCCAACGCTGACGGTCTCATCGAAGATGATGCCCGCATTGCCTACTTCCAGGCCCATATCGCTGAGATGAAGAAGGCTGTGGAAGAAGACGGTGTAGACCTTATGGGCTATTGCCCCTGGGGACCGATTGACCTGGTATCTGCCGGTACCGGCGAAATGGAGAAACGCTACGGCTTTATCTATGTGGACAAGGACAACGAAGGCAACGGCACCCTCAATCGTGCCCGCAAGAAATCCTTCTACTGGTACAAGAAGGTCATTGAGAGCAATGGCGAAGACCTCAGCCTTGATGAAGAGGAACTGCCCAAAGCAGCCTCCTTTTAAGCGAATTGAAAATAGCCCTTAGTGAGTACAGGCAGCTGCACGTTAACAAGTGCAGCTGCCTGTTTTATTATGAAAACATGACAAATGTCATACGATTATTTATGAAGTTGTGACAGAGTTCAGCTGACTTTGGTCGAGTTTGCTATTATAATTCTTATTGTCAGAAAAAAACAAAGCTTAACTATCTTGCACCGATTGGGGAAAATCGTGCAGGGGAATTCCGAAAGGGGAATGAATTATGGAAATCGCATTTTGCCGTATTGATGACCGTCTGATTCATGGTCAGGTGGCAACAGTTTGGACCAAGGTTACGGGCTGCAACCGCATCATGTGCTGCAGTGATGAAGTAGCTAAGGATGACATGCGCAAGAAACTCTTGCTGCAGGTTGCGCCGCCGGGAATTAAAGCTTACGTTGTGCCTGTGGAGAAGGCTTGCGAAGCTTATAAGAACCCGAAGTATGATGCATTTAAGACCTTGTTCCTGTTCACGAAGCCGGCTGATGTGGTTCGTGCAGTGAAGGGCGGTATTCCCTTCAAGTCCGTAAACCTAGGCGGCATGACTTACAAAGACGGCGATACGCTGATTTCCAGCGCTGTAGCGGTAAATCCGGATGATGTCAAAGCACTGCTCGAACTGCAGGAAATGGGCATCGAAGTGGAAATCCGCAAACTTGCCAGCGAGCCGAAAGGGGATTTGATGTCGGCTCTGAAGGCAAAAGGTCTTGCATGATTCGTTAGGGAATCTTAGAGAATTCGTTAGGGGGAAATGAAATTATGACGAGTGTACAATTTATTTTGCTCATCGTTGTGGCAGCCATTGCCGGTATGGGGAGTGTGCTCGACGAAGCACAGTTCCATCGTCCGCTGGTGGCCTGCACGTTGGTCGGTCTTGTATTAGGTGATATGACAACCGGTATTATCTTAGGTGGTACTCTGGAAATGCTGGCTCTGGGCTGGATGAACGTTGGTGCAGCTATGGCACCGGATGCGGCTCTGGCTTCTGTAGTATCTGCAATCCTTGTAATCGTTGGTCATCAGTCCATCGGCGCTGGTATCGCGCTTGCTGTACCTCTTGCCGCTGCTGGTCAGGTTCTCACCATCTTCGTTCGTACGATTACCGTATTCTTCCAGCATCTGGCTGATAAATTCGCTCTCGAAGGCAATGCTTTCGGCATTGAAATGTGCCATATCGGCGGTCTGCTGCTGCAGGGTATCCGCGTAGCTGCTCCGGCTGCTGTCGTTGCTGCTGTTGCTGGTACGGACACTGTTAACGCTATGCTGGCTTCCATTCCGGAAGTTATCACTCGCGGTCTGCAGGTATCCGGTGGTTTCATCGTAGTTGTAGGTTATGCAATGGTTATCAACATGATGAACGCCAAATCCCTCATGCCGTACTTCTTCCTCGGCTTCCTCATCGCTGTGTTCACCAACGTCAACCTCATCGGTTTCGGTGCTATCGGCCTTATCGCTGCTTACTTCCACATCCGTGGCCTGCAGCGTGAACTGAATGGCGCAGCTGCTGGCGGTTCCGGTGACCCGCTTGATGACATTGACGATTCCGATTTGATGTAAGGGGAGGTTCGACTCATGGAAAAAAAGCTCACTAAAGGCGATCTCGTATCGATTTTTATCCGTTCCAACTTCCTGCTCGGCTCCTTCAACTTCGAGCGTATGCAGGCTATCGGCTTCTGCGTGTCCCTGATTCCGGCACTCAAGAAGCTCTACAAAGATGATCCTGAAGAATACAAGCGTTCTCTGAAACGTCACCTCGAATTCTTCAACACCCAGCCGTTCCTGGCAACCCCGATTATGGGTATCATTGCCGCCATGGAAGAAAAGAAGGCTAACGGCGCCGATATCGGTGAGGACACCCTGTCCGGCGTTAAGGTAGGTCTGATTGGTCCTCTGGCTGGTGTTGGTGACCCGATTTTCTGGGGCACGCTCCGTCCGGTCCTGGCAGCTCTCGGTGCTGGTGTGGCACTCACCGGCAGCATCGTCGGCCCGCTGATTTTCTTCGTGGCATTCAACGTCATTCGCCTTCTGACCAACTGGTACGGCGTAATGTACGGCTATGATAAAGGTACGGAACTCGTAAACGAAGTAGGCGGCAACCGCATGCGCTACCTCACCGAAGGTTCCTCTGTTCTCGGTCTCTTGGTTATGGGTGCTCTCGTAGCAAAATGGACCACGGTCAACATGCCCTTGGTGCTGTCCTCCTATACGAACAGTCAGGGGGAACAGGTGGTTACCACGGTTCAGAGCCTGCTCGACAGCCTGATGCCCGGCATTGTGCCCATGCTCATGACCTTTGCCTGCATGTACCTCTTAAAGAAAGGTGTTAATCCGCTGATTATCATCCTGGGCCTCTTCGCCCTTGGCATTGCTGGCTACGCTGTTGGTCTTTTCGCCTAAGATAAGTCCAGTAGTAGTCTACATACACATTCCATTATTATATTCATTCCCGAAAAAAGCTCCGCGAGTTTCGCGGAGCTTTTTAGGTGCTTGCATTTCAAATCCACATATGTCTTAAGCATAAGGCGATAAAGCAGACGATGGAAACCCCGAAGGTGAAGTATTCCACGCACTTCACGGGATAGGCATAGTGCAGGGGAATATCCAGTACCCGGGGCACGTTGCTGGCCAGTAGGGAGGAGGCTATGGATACATAGAGCAGTACGTTGGTCAGCGGCATGGTTAAATGGGTCGAAAAGGCCCGAATCAGCAGATATAACGCAAAAGCAATGAAAAAATAAGCAATCTTGTCTCCGTGCAGTTTCATGTTCATTGTATCACATCCTTGTCAATGCAGGTGAATCAGAGTAATTATACATATCTATTCTCGCTGAGCGGTGGATTATCCTGCAATTACCAGACAATTTGCAAATTTTATTTTGTTGCGAGAATGGTATATAATGTAGAAAAAGATACAGATTTAGCTTGACTTATTTATAATATGTGCTAAAGTGTTAACATACTAATTTACTAGGTTTTATAATAAATTTACAAATGGAAAGAAGGAATTATTATGGCAGAAGAAAAAAAATCCGTGGCGGAAGCCAGGGAAGAAGCCCTGCGGGCCCACAATCCCAAGGCCAGCCGCAAGCAGCTTGTACTATGGTTTGGCGCGCTGATTGCAGGTGGTTTTTTAGGCTTTTTAGGGATTGCTCCGCTGAATGAACTGTTTAACTTTATCGCCACGGTGTTTACCCGGCTGTTCCAGTTCATCGCCGTGCCCACCATCGCTTTGGCGGTGATTACCACGCTGGCGGCATTGGGCGGCCAGCGGGAAACCGGCCGTATCTTTGCCCATGCGGTGAGTTATACCTTTCTGACTACGCTGGCTGCTGCTGCGGTTGGCTTGGGACTGTATCTGTGGATTTCACCAGGCAATCTGCCGGCAGAAATCGTAGGGGCCGGAGCTTCTGCTGTACCTATGGACAAGGTAGGCAAGCTCACCTACTATGACCATATTCTCTCGGTGATTCCCAATAATGTATTGCAGCCGTTCCTGGCTGGTAATGTACTGTCGGTGATGCTGATTGCCGCCTCCGTTGGTTTGGGGCTGGCCTTTATGCCCAAGACGGAAAATCGGGAAGTGCTGCTGAAGGGCCTGCATGGTTTGCAGGAACTGCTCTTCACTTTGATTCGTGCCATTTTGTGGGCGCTGCCAGTAGGCATTCTAGCCTTTGCCGGTCAGCTGTCTGCCCAGATTGAAGCGGGCGTAATTGTTGGCGCATTGAGCCAGTATGTAGCCGTGGTCATGGGCGGCAATCTGATTCAGATGTTTATCGTCATTCCGTTGTTCCTGCTGCTGCGGGGGCTTAATCCGCTCGATGTGTTCCGCAAGATGTCCCCGGCTGTGGCAGTGGCGCTCTTTACCAAAAGCTCTGCCGGAACCCTGCCGGTGACGCTGGCCACGGCTGAACAGAATCTTAAGGTGAATCCCAAGGTATCCCGCTTCGTTCTGCCTATCTGCACCACCATCAATATGAATGGCTGTGCAGCCTTCATTCTGGTTACTTCTTTGTTTGTGATGCAGAATGCCGGTTTTGAACTGACGCTTGGTACCATGATTGCCTGGGTATTTATCGCCGTGCTGGCTGCTATCGGCAATGCCGGTGTGCCGATGGGCTGTTATTTCCTCACGCTGTCTTTGATGAGTTCTCTGGGGGCGCCGATCGGTCTGATGGGGGTCATCTTGCCTATTTACACCATTATTGATATGATAGAGACAGCGGAGAATGTCTGGTCAGATGCCAGCGTCTGCGCCATGACAAATCATGATTTGGCTCGGGAACTGGAACCCAGCCCGAGTATCCAATCATAAACTGAAGGAAGATGCCTGACATGAAGAAGCTGTATGCGGTGCTCCTGCTGGTATGCTTGTGTTTGTGTGCCGGCTGTGGGGAACAGCAGGTGCAAAAAAGCGATATCGTTTTGGATACGGCGGTCACCCTCACTGCCGATGGTGCTGATGCCAAAGCCGCTATTGATGAAAGCATGGCCCGGCTGAAAAATATCGATGGCATGGTCAATCCGAATGTGCCCGACAGCGATGTGTGCAAACTGGCGCAATACGCGGGGTCCGGCCATTGGGTGAGCCTGCATCCGGAGGTTTACAAGATGCTGGCCTTTGCCCAGACCTATGCAGCAAAAACCAACGGGGCCTTTGATGTGACAACGAAACCTTTGGTGGATTTGTGGGGGATTGGCACCGACCATGCAAAAGTGCCTTCTCCGCAGGAACTGATAGCAGCTCAAAAATTGGTGGGCTGGCAGAAGCTGGAGCTCAATGAAGAAACCCATAGTGCCCGCTTGCAGGAGAAGGGCATGGGGGTGGACTTAGGCGGTATTGCCAAGGGCTTTGCTGTGGACGAAGTGCGGCAGATTTATGCAAAATACGGCATTAAGGACGGTCTGATTAATTTGGGCGCCAGTTCCATGTATGGGCTGGGGCTGAATAAAGACGGGAAGTCCTGGCGAATTGGCCTGCGCCATCCCCGCAAGGAGGATGCCCAGCAGAAGATGGCGGTGCTGTCCCTGCAGGATGCGGCTTTGTCTACCTCCGGGGATTATGAGCGATTCTTTGAGGCCGGCGGTGTTCGCTATCACCATATTATCGACCCCCGTACCGGCCGTCCTGCTCAATCCGGTGCCATGAGCGTCACCATTTTGGCGGATGCATCCGTGCCGGATGGCGGTATGCTGACCGACCTGCTGACCACGGCGGTTTTTGTCCTGGGGCCGGAGCAGGGCATTCGCTTTTTGCAGTCCATGCCTCATGGCATAAAGGGAGCCATTGTTGATGGCCGCTTACAGCTTTGGACAACAGGCGATATGGCCAAAGAGCTGGAAGATGTGTCTAAGGATTTCCAATTTTGGCAGGGAAGTGGAGAGTTGCAGTGATGGACAAAGAATTACAGAGGAAAGTGGACAAATTGCAATTCCTGTTAAAAAGCTACGGCTGTGTGGCCGTAGCTTTTTCCGCAGGAGTGGATTCAACGGTGCTGTTGAAAGCGGCGAAGGAAGCTTCGGGAACGGAGCAGGTATTGGCGCTGACCGTACAAAGCCCGCTGGTTCCGGCAGCGGATGTAGAAGAGGCGGTAAAATTCTGCCGTGAGGAGGGCATCCGCCATGAGGTGATTCAGCTTGACCCGCTGATTTACTATGATGTGCGCACCAATCCGCCGCAGCGCTGCTATTTTTGCAAGCGGCTGATTTTTGGCAAGCTGCGGGAGATGGCCGGTCAGCAGAACATTGTTCATCTGCTGGATGGCTCGAATGCCGATGATGGGCATGACTATCGCCCCGGCAGGCAGGCTTTGCGGGAATTGGGGGTCTTAAGTCCGCTGTTGGAGGCAGGCTTTACCAAGGCGGATATACGGGTCTATGCGAAGGAATTGGGACTTAAAGTCGCCCAAAAGCCTTCGGCGGCATGTATGGCTTCGCGCATTCCCTATGGTGAGGTCTTGTCCGTAGAAAAATTGCAGCGCATAGAGCAGGCAGAAAAATTCCTGCACGAAGAAGGTTTTACGCAGCTAAGGGTGCGCAGCCATGAGGATATGGCCCGCCTGGAACTGCTGCCGGAGGACATGGAACGCTTTATGACGGAGGGCCTGTATAAAAAAGCCGTCCCCAGGTTAAAGGAACTGGGCTTTGCCTATGTAACCCTGGACTTGGAAGGGTACCGTATGGGCAGTATGAATGAAGCGTTGAGGGGAAAATAATATGCCGAAAAGCAATCTGACCACGCTGTGCTATATTGAGCGTGATGGCAAGTATCTGATGATGCATCGGGTGAAAAAGGAACACGACATCAACAAGGATAAATGGGTGGGGATTGGCGGCCACTTTGAAGCCGACGAATCCCCGGAGGAATGCCTGCTGCGGGAAGCAAAGGAAGAAACCGGCCTGACGCTTACGGATTACAAGCAGCGGGGCATTATCACCTTTATGTCGGACAGATGGCAGACGGAATATATGTTCCTCTACACGGCCTCGGCTTATGAGGGAGAAATCGGCGAGTGCAACGAGGGCACGCTGGAATGGATAGACAAGGAAAAGGTCTATGAACTGCCCCTCTGGGAAGGGGATAAGATTTTCTTCCGCCTGTTGGAGGAGCAGCGCCCCCATTTTTCGCTGAAGCTTCGGTATGTGGGGGAGGCCCTGGTAGAAGCCGTACTGGATGGCAAAAACATATTGGAATAAATAAAAAACAGCCTGTTTAGTTCGTGGGAAAGGTATCCCGTTCATACGTTGTCAGGGGCGAACGAGGGAGTAATTTTTCTGTTTTCCGCTAAACGACCCCTTCGCAAAATAGTGCTGTCCAGTTACTCGCGCCGGGCAGGCCAACGGCGCAACTTTCAGCGTATTTGCTTGGCAGCGTCCTACCTGGGGCCGGCCTTCACTGCGTTCAGGCAGTCGCTCCCTACAGAAAAATCACTCCCTCATTCGCCCTAAGTTGCGGATTAGGCAATTGCCACGAACTCGTTGCTCCCGTAACAAGAACATCGATGTACTTGTGGCTTATCATCGAGGGAAAATACATTTTATGCGGACACTGCTTAGGGGGGAGGTGGTGATGCTTTTCGCCGTGGAACGACTGTCCGAACGAAGTGAGGACTGGCCCACAAACGGTATAAACTAAACACTGATATGAACATACGCGCCGCCGGTCTTGCCCGGCGCAGGTAACTAAAAATCTCATAAATTTGCTTGTGGGTCATTTAGTGCAACGGCGAAAAGTATTACCACCTCCACCCAAACTGAGCTGTAACAAAAATATTTCAGTACGTACTAACCAACAAACTGCAATTTCGCAGTCCTTATTTTCGAGCTTTTGCGGGTATTACACCTGCTGCGGAGAAGAGGGCGAAGCAGAGCAGGGCAATTTGCAGGTTTTGTATTAAGGTTTCGCGTGGGGCGCAATCTGCCCATTGGAGGGACAGGATTAAATTCATGATGGCAACGCTGAGTACCTGACCAAACAGGCGGGTTGTGCTCAACAGACTGGCGGCAAGGCTGTAATGTTTTTTCTCAACGGAACTCATGATGGCATTGTTGTTGGGGGCGGCAAACAGGGCGAAGCCGGTGCCGGTGATGATGAGCATGGGGATGAGCAGATACAGGGAGAGATTGTGAACCGTCAGGGCAAAACCGCCTAAGCCGATGGTGATGACTGCCATGCCCAAGGCGGCAAGTTTCGTGGGAGAGTATTTATCCGACAGCTTGCCCATCAAGGGGGAAAGGCTGGCCATGATGATGGGCTGGGCCAGCAGGATAAGTCCCGCGCTGCGCGAGGTCAGTCCCAGAATCGATTGCAGGTAAAGAGACAGCAATAAACTGGTGGCAAAGGTGGCACAGTAGTTGAGCAGTGCCGCCAGACAGGAAAGGGAAAAAGGCCGATTGGTAAACAGCAGACTTACCGGCAGGAGTGGATTTTCCGTGTGCCGTTCATAGCGAATGAACACAGCAAACAATAGCAGACCTGCGCATAAAAGCGCGGGGGCAAGTGGTTCAGCAAGCAGTTGGGACAGACTGTAGATGACGAGGAGAATAGCGCCGCCGTAAAGGACGGCGCCTTTTTTGTCCCATTGGGGGCTGCGGTCCTCGTACCATTCTTCCTGCAGGAAATGGCGGGCGGCCAGAAAGGCGATGCCGCCAAGGAGGGAGAGCACCACGAAGATGCTTTGCCAGCCATAATAGTAGTTGAGAAAACCACCGGCGGCAGGCCCTAAGGTGAGGCCGGTGTAAACAACTGCCACATTCCAGCCCATGGCCCAGCCGCGGCGCTCCTTGGGAATTACCAGCGTCAGGATGGACATGGAGGTGGCAAAGGTCATGGCAGAACCGATGCCCTGGGCTGCGCGGGCGGCAATCAGCAGAGGCAGGTTTGGGGCAAAACAAGCGGCCAAAGAAGTCAGGGCAAAAATCCCGTTACCCATGATGAAAAATCGCCGTTTTCCATAGCGGTCGGCAAGTTTCCCAAAAGGCAGCAGCACGACAATGGCCGCCAACAGAAAACTGCCCAACACCCAGCCTAAGGACGCTGGCGAAGCGCCAAATTCTGCACCCAAAGAAGGCAGAGCCAGATTCAAGGCACTGCCTGTAAAAGGGGTAAGGAAAGATGTGAGCATGATGGTGAAAAGTACGCGGCGCTCCATGTTTTATTCTCCTCGTATATACAAGAAAAAAACCTCCCCTGAGGAAGGCTTTGTTATTTCAAAATTGGTGGAGACAAAGGGGATTGAACCCTCGACCCCCAGATTGCGAACCTGGTGCTCTCCCAGCTGAGCTATGTCCCCAATTAATGTGGATTATGCTTCATCAGCAACCAATTAGAAGTATACCGCGTTTTCTATTGTTTTGCAAGATGAACAGGATAATTTCGTTTTTATTCAGGCTTAAAATGTTTTTTCGTAGCAGGAAAAAAGCAGGGGTTTGGCGAAAATGGTGAACATGGATATCTATGGAAAATGGGCGTTATTAGTCCTGTTTATCAAAGGATATTCTTGCTTTATTGCATGGCGAAAATAAAGTTAATTTATGGTGAATAAATGCATTTATAGATATAGCATTTTGTATTTTTTCAGCGTATAATAAGACTGTTCGCTAATAGATTTTCTTTATGAAACCGCAAATGAGCCAGCGGTGGAATTTTCTGTGGCAATTATTGCAAGGATAATCAAGAGGAGGTAAAAAAGTGGACAAACGGGAGAGTATGTGGGATGTATATCTCAGAAAAGGCATGAGCCGCCGCAGCTTTGTGAAAGCTTGCGTAGCGCTGACTTCCCTGATGGGACTCAGCACGGACCAGGTGTCCAGGGTGGTGGAAGCTGCCGAAAAGAAGCCTTTGCCGGTTGTAGTCTGGATTCACGGGCATGAATGCACGGGGTGTGATGAATCCTTCATCCGTTCCGGTGCACCGCTCGCATCCGATTTGGTGCTGAGCCAGATTGCGCTGGAGTATGACCATCTTTTGAGTGCTGCCAGTGGCGAGCCCTTTGAGGCGCACTTGGAAGAAACCATTAACAAGTACAAGGGTCAGTACATCTTGTGCGTGGAAGGTGCTGTCTGCACGAAGGACAATGGTGTTTACTGCATGTCCGGCGGCAAGCCCTTCATCGAGACCCTGCAGCATGCTGCGCACAATGCGGCCGCCGTCATTGCTTATGGCACTTGCGCCGTATCCGGTGGTATTCAGGCTGCTAAACCGAACCCCACGGGTTCTGCGGGCATTGCCCATTTCGCAGGCAAGACTCCGGTAATCAATGTACCGGGCTGCCCCCCAATTCCGGAAGTTATGACGGGCGTGGTTATGCACGTTGCTCTGTTCGGCACGGTGCCGCCTCTTGACAATGAGGGCCGTCCCAAGCAGTTCTATGGCAACCGCATCCACGATACCTGCTATCGTCGTCCCTTCTTTGATGCCGGGATGTTTGCCGAGCACTTTGATGATGAAGGTGCAAAGGCTGGCTGGTGCCTCTACAAACTAGGCTGCCGCGGCCCCGAGACTTACAACTCCTGCGGCAACCTGCGCTGGTTCCAGGGCATGAGCTATCCGATTCAGTCCGGTGCTCCCTGCATTGGCTGCTCCAATGCGCATTTCTGGGACGAGGACCCCATGACCACCCGTATGCCAGAGTATGGTCCTCTCGGAAATGTGGATAAGATTGGTGCCGCAATGGCTGTTGGTACGGCTGCCGGCGTAGCTGTTCATGGCGCAATGAGCGTCGTTCAGAAGCAGAAACGCGAAGCGGAAGGACATAATGAGGAATAAGGGAGCAGGTGAATAAATGAAACATGTAGTAGTAGATCCGGTAACCCGCATTGAAGGACATCTTCGTGTTGAGGTACAGGTTGATGAAGCAACGGGGAAAGTCACAGACGCTGTTTCCTCCGGTACCGCCTGGCGTGGTCTGGAACTGGTGATGAAAGGCCGTGACCCTCGTGACGCATGGGCTTATATTCAGCGTATTTGCGGTGTTTGCACCACGGCACATGCATTAGGTTCTGTGCGTGCCGTAGAGGATGCTCTGGGCATCACGATTCCGAAGAATGCCAACTATATCCGCAACATCATGGCGGCTACGCTGACGGTGCAGGACCATATCGTGCATTTCTATCATCTCCATGCACTGGACTGGGTTAGCCCGGTAGAAGCACTGGCTGCTGATGCCATTGCTACGGCTAATCTGCAGAATACGCTGCTCAATACCTACAAACTGCCGTTCCGTGCTCCGGACACTTCCGTAACGGAAGCCTATGAGCATGATTTCCCGGCAGCTACGCCGCAGTATTTTGAGCAGATTAAGAACAAGGTAAAAGCTATCGTCGAAAGCGGTCAGCTCGGTATCTTCTCCGCCAACTGGTGGGATCATCCCGATTACAAGCTGCTGCCGCCGGAAGTTCATCTGTTGGCTGTAGCACATTATCTTGAAATGCTGGACAAGCAGCGTGAACTGGTTACGCCGCACGTTATCTTCGGCGGCAAGAACCCGCATCCGCATTATGTGGTTGGCGGCATGCCCTGCTCCATTTCTCTGGAAGACGGCAATGCACCGGTCAACACGGCCCGTCTGGAAATCGTGGACAGAGCCATCAATATGGGCAGAAGTCTCGTGAACAACTACTATCTGCCTGACCTTTTGGCAATCGGTTCGGCTTATGTGAAAGCTGGCCGCGTTGATGGCGGCGGTATGGCCAAGACTTGCGTATTGGGTTATGGTGCATATCCGATTGAAAGCTACACGGGTACCAGCGATGGCGGTTTCTTCAAGAACCTCTTAATCCGCTGCAACGGTGTAGTTGAAGACTTCGGCAAGGGGCTCGCAGCAGCTAAGTTCTCGGAGGTAACGGCAGAAGATGTTACGACGGAAAATATTACGGAAAGCGTTGACCACGCTTGGTATGAGTATCCTGCCGGGAAGAAAGACCGTCATCCTTGGGAAGGCGTTACTGCACCTAAGTTCACCGGTCCTAAAGAGGGCACGGAAACGGATTGGAAGGCGCTCAATGAAAGCGGCAAATATTCCTGGCTGAAAACGCCGAAATGGAAGGGCAAACTCTGTGAAGTTGGCCCGCTGGCCCGCTACATCATCATCTACACCAAGGCTAAGAAAGGCCTGCTGCCGGATATGACCTGGGCAGAAAAGATGATGCTTGACCAGCTCGATGCAGTATCCAAGGTTCTGGGCTTGGCTCCGGAAGTATGGCTGCCGACGATGGTTGGCCGCACGGCTGCCCGTGCGCTCGACTGCCAGCTGGCTGCCGAAATCAACAAGTTCTTCTTTGATAAGCTCATTGCCAACCTCAAAACTGGTGATACCAAGGTTGCCAACTCTGATAAATGGGAAATCAGCACCTGGCCGAAAGAATGCAAGGGTGTTGGCCTCTACGAAGCACCGCGCGGCGCTTTGTCCCATTACATCACCATCAAGGATGGCAAGACGGACAACTATCAGTGTATCGTTCCGACCACTTGGAATGCCTGCCCGCGTGATGATGAGGGCGGCAATGGTGCATACGAAATGGCCATGAAGGATACGCAGGTGAAGATTCCGGATAAGCCGCTGGAAATCGTGAAGGTTATCCGCTCCTTTGACCCCTGCATGGCTTGCGCAACGCATATGTTCAACGCCAAGGGTGAAAAGATTAACGTCATCACCACGGACCCGTACTCTGGTACGCGGGTGGACAAGTAATCTGCAGAAAGGAAAAAGCTATGAAAGAAGTAGTTCGCAGGGAATATTACCTGTTTAGTCCTTGGCTGCGGATCTTTCATTGGATTATGGTGGTAGCCATCTGCGTCCTGTTTGCTACAGGCTTGATGATTACCAGCCCCTGGAGTATCCATGCTTCAGAGCCGACATTTTCCGGTATGACGCTGGATAATATCCGCAATATCCATTTTGTCGCAGCCTATCTGTTCTGTGCCGCCTTTATCCTGAGGATTTACGGCTTTTGCACCAATCCCGGTGACCGCCTGTTCCCTCATGTATGGAAGGGGTACTTTTACAGCAATACCGTAGATGTGGCGCTCCATTATATGTTCCTGCGTTCGGAACATGCGTCCTATCTGCGTAACCCCATTGCCCGTTGCTCCTATGCGTTCCTGTATGTGCTGGTATTTATCGAAATCCTCACGGGCTTCGGTATTTACTACATGACGGACCCTTCGGGCATCGGCGGCACCCTCTTTGGTTGGGTAATCACAGTGCTGGGCGGTGAAATGATGGCCCATCTGGTACATCATTATGTAGCCTGGGCGATTATCCTCTTTGCTATCGGTCATCTCTACATGGTTATCCGTGCAGAGTTTATGGAAGGTGAAAGCGAAGTTTCTTCCATGTTCTCCGGCAGCAAGATTTTGGCGCATAAGCCGCGTGATGCAGGTCATCTTGACGGCACGCTGAAGTAAGTTAGTTGTTACTTGACCACAGTGGGCAAGTAGGGCTAGTGGTTGTTGTTAGTGCGTAGCAGCATACGCATGATTTTTATAATAGAGGAGGCTTTGCCCAATGTGTAAAGAATGTGGTTGCGGGCATGAGGGTGGTTCTAACACCCGCCTGCAGTTTACGGTGCATGGTTATACTGAGGAGATTGCGCAGGAAGTGGAAAAAGAGCTTTTGGGCCTGTCTGGTGTGCTCTATGTTCACATCCATGCCCATGATGGTGAAACCACGGTGGATTACAACCCAGAAAAGACCAAACTGGGGGAAATCCTGAAGGTTTTGAACGCTCGTGGTTTGGACGCGGTTCTGTGATTAATCACTGATTAGGTGACGCCTTCCCTGCCCATAGTGTTGGCGGGGAAGGCGTTTTCATTATGTATCTGCTGGGGGAACGCTCCCAAAAGATGCAAACGAGGTGAAGAAATATGCATGAGATGGCCATTGCCGAAGGGATTTTGGATATTGCTCTGGATTATGCAAAGGCGAATAATGCCCATAAAATCAATGAAATCGGTCTGCTGATTGGGGAGATGTCCGGCGTGGAAGTTGATTCGCTGAATTTTTCCTTTAATATGCTGACCCAGGGAACTATTGCCGAAGGGGCCGAGCTGAAGATAAAGAATGTGCCGCTTATGGGCAAATGCAGCAAATGCGGCAAGGAGTTTCATATCGAGCATTATGATTTCTGGTGTCCTGAATGCGAAAATGGGGTGCTGACCACCCTGAGCGGCCGGGAGATGCAGGTGGAATATTTGGAGGTTGACTGATTATGGAGATAAAGGTTATCAAGAATATCTTAGGGGAAAACGACAGATTGGCCGCCGAAAATCAGGCCATGTTTGCGGATAAAAAGGTCTTTGTGCTGAACTTCATGGGCTCGCCGGGAGCGGGCAAGACTTCGGTGCTCGAAAAGACCATGGAGCGTCTTAAAGATAAAATCAAGATGGCGGTTATCGAGGGCGACCTCTTTACGAGCAAGGATGCGGAGCGTATTGATAAATACGGCGTGCCGGTGATTCAGATTAACACGGCGGGCGGCTGCCATCTCGATGCCAATATGGTGCAGAAAACTGTCAAGGAAATGAATCTGGATGAGCTGGATTTGCTGGTAGTGGAAAACGTCGGCAATCTCGTCTGCCCGGCAGAGTTCCCCGTGGGCGAAGATGCCCGCGCGGTGGTGCTGTCTGTTACGGAAGGCGACGATAAGCCCTTAAAGTACCCGCTGATGTTCAAGGAAAGCGAAATCGCCCTGCTGAACAAGGTGGATTTGGCGCCGTATTGTAACTTCAATATGGAGTCAGCCAAGAAGGATATCACGAGCCTGCATCCGGGCATTGAAGTGCTGGAGGTTTCCTGCACCAAGGGGCAGGGAATTGATGAATGGTGTGATTGGCTGCTGAAAAAGATTGCCGCCAAGAAAGGACAGTAAACATGGCTGATGTATTTGCGGCTGGCGGTAAGTCCAGTCTGGATAATGTGCTCTACAAAAATGAAGTGACGATTTTGGGCATCGGCAATGTCATCCTGCGCGACGAAGGCTTTGGCGTGCGGGTGGCAGAGTATCTCGATAAGCATTACGAATTCCCGGAGTCCGTGCAGATTGTGGACGGCGGTACGCTGGGCATTGAGCTCACGCAGTATGTCACAGGTACAGAGAAACTCTTGGTCATTGATTCCATCAATGGCGGGGTAGAGCCAGGCACGACGTTCCGTTTTCATAACGATGATGTGATGGAGCATTTTCAAGATAAGCTGTCTGCCCATGAAGTCGGCATACAGGATGTGCTAGGACTCTTAACCGTTACGGGGCATAAGATTCCCGACGTTGTGGTCATTGGCGCACAACCCTATGATGTAGAGGCTGGCGTTGAACTGTCGGATGGCATGATGAAACTTCTGCCGCAGATGGTGGAGCAGGCGCTCAAAGAACTCAAAAACTGGGGAATTGAGCCGCGCAAGCGTGATAATGTTGACGATATGGATTATCACAAGGTTGCAGAGGATTTTTCGGCGGCAAGGTAATATGTGGCGGCTGCGGGCGGCGGGGTTATTGTACTTCCGCTTAGACGGATAGCTAAAATTATTTTTGGCCTGATGTCCGTAAAATGCCTAAACTCGCTGCGCTCAGACAGCAGGCATTTTGCGGACGGCAAAAAATAATTTCTTAACGCTATCCATCAAACGCTCCTGTACAATAACCCCGCCGCCCGTAGCCAAGCAAATACGTACTTTTATTCGCGTTGTTAGGAGGTAATATTATGTGTTTGGCTGTTCCTGCCAAAGTAGTTGCGATAAAGGATGCCATGGGCACGGTGGATATCGCGGGGGTTACTCGTGATGTTAGCCTGATGTTGCTGCCGGAGACGAAGCTGGGGGATTATGTGTTGGTGCATGCCGGCTTTGCCATGCAGAAGGTGGAGGAGAAGGACGCAGAGGAAACCTATGCCCTGATGGCGGAAATGCGCGGAGCGCCGAGGACGGTGGATAAGCTGTGACGGAAGTTAAGGAGAAGCTGACGAAAGCGGAAGAACGGGCATTTGCCAAAGAGCTCGTGCAAAAAATTGGTGAACTGGCCGCCACAACTGGCCGCAAGCTGCGGTTTATGGAAGTCTGCGGCACGCATACGGTGGCGATTTTCCGCGCAGGTCTGCGGCAGATTTTGCCGGATTCGGTGGAACTCGTATCGGGCCCCGGCTGTCCTGTCTGTGTGACGCCGGACGATTATATGGACAAGGCGATTGCTTATGCCCAGCGTGATGATGTGATTATCGCGACCTTTGGCGATATGCTCAAAGTACCTGGTTCTAAGTCCAGCCTGAATGAAGCCAAAACCAATGGTGCAGATATCCGCATTGTATATTCGCCCATGGACAGCATTCAGATTGCCAAGGACAATCCGGATAAGAAGGTTATCTTTCTGGCGGTAGGTTTTGAAACCACCGCACCGACGGCGGCGGCTACGGTGCTCGCGGCTGAGCAGCAGGGGATAAGCAATCTCTACATGTTGTCCGCGCAAAAACTGGTGCCGCCGGTCATGGAAGCGCTCTTAAATGATGAAGAAGTCCATGTGGACGGTTTTATCCTGCCAGGCCATGTATCGGTGGTCACGGGAACAGGCGTATATGAACCGGTAATCAGCAAATACCATGTGCCGGGGGTAGTCACAGGATTTGAACCTCTGCAGATATTGCGCGGCCTTTACCGTCTGGTGCAGCAGGTGGTAAACGGCGAAGCCAAGGTGGAAAATGAGTACACCGATGTGGTAAAGCCGGAGGGCAATCCCGTATCGATGGCGATTACGAGCAGGGTTTATGCCCCCTGCGACACAGGCTGGCGGGGCATGGGCATTGTGCCGCTGTCCGGACTGAAGATGAAGGCCGAATATGCCCGCTTTGATATTGAGCAGGTTTTGCCTGTCGAGGTGGAGACGGTCACGAAAAAGACGGCCTGCCGCTGTGGCGAAGTCCTGCGGGGGATTGTCACGCCGAAGGAGTGCCCGCTGTTTGGCAAGGCGTGTGTGCCAACGCATGCTATCGGCCCCTGTATGGTATCGGTGGAAGGTGTATGCGCCGCTTGGTATAAATATGGACAGGGGAGGTTTGAATATGGAAAATGATAAAGTAACCCTGGCCCATGGCGCCGGGGGCAAGGTGAGTCAGGAACTGATGGAGCAGGTAATTCTGCCGGCGTATGGCAATCCGGTGCTCAATACGCTCCATGACGGAGCCTTGGTAAAAATGAGTGGCGAAGTGGCGTTTACCACGGATTCCTATGTGGTACAGCCCTTGTTTTTTGCGGGCGGTAATATCGGCAAGTTAGCCGTTTGCGGCACGGTCAATGACCTGTCGATGACGGGGGCGATTCCTCGCTATCTCTCGGTGGGCATGATTATCGAGGAAGGTTTCCCCATCAAGGATTTGCAGACTATCGTGAGCACGATGAAGAAGATGGCCGATGAAGCCGGTGTGGTCATTGCCACCGGAGATACCAAAGTGGTGGAAAAGGGGAAGGCCGACGGTATTTTCATCAATACGGCTGGGATTGGCGACAAGATTCCCGGCACGCATATCAGTCCGGAAAATGTCAAGCCGGGCATGAAGGTAATTCTTTCCGGTTACATCGGCGACCATGCGGCGGCGATTATGGCGGGACGGCATAACATCAATCTGCCGGAAAGTGTCAGGACGGACTGTGCGCCGCTCAACAAAATGACCAAGGCTATGCTCGAAGCAGCACCGGATATTGCGGTCATGCGTGACCCGACCCGCGGTGGCGTTGCGGCAGTGCTCAATGAAATCGCTGCCGCTTCGCATTGCGGCATTCTGATTGACGAGGATGAAATTCCCATCCATGCCGAAGTGCAAGGCGTTTGTGATATGCTCGGTTTTGACCCGCTGTATCTGGCTAACGAGGGTAAATGCGTGGCCTTTGTGCCTGCAGAAAGTGCCGATAAAGTGCTTAAGGCAATGCGGACAAGCCCTTATGGGCAGGAGGCAAGGATTATCGGTGAAGTTACGGCCGAGGCCCCGGGAACCGTGGGATTGCGTACGGGAATCGGCGGGATTCGCGTGGTGGATATGCCATTGGGGAACATTGTGCCGCGAATTTGCTGATTTTTTTAAGGGACACCGTGGGGCGGGGGCAGTTGGTCTGCTTCACTGCGCTTGTGAGCTAAAATGGATTTTTGCCTTTGATATAACTGGAAAAGCATAAACTCGCTGTGCTCAAACAGTATGCTTTTCCAGTTACGACAGCGGTAGGCAAAAATCCATTTCTTTACGCTCACCGCTAACGCTGCGCAGACCAACTGCCCCCGCCCCACTCCGTGCTACATCAAATTATTTTTTCACCACGATGTAAGTAGAACCATAAAGGTCGCCGAGTGCAACGAGGGCGGCCGGGGCTGTCGCGAACTGGAGTGTTTGCCGCCGGGCGTTAAGAAAGAAATTTTTCCCCACCGCTGCAATATTTATAAAAGCGGTTTGTCTGAGCGCAGCGAGTTTTGAGCTTTTATAAATACTGAATTAAAAGGGAAAAATTTCTTTTAGCCCAGCGGCTAAGCGGAAGAGCGCGATAGCCCCGGCCACCTGACGGCACAACCATCGTAAGCAAAGATGTAAACCTTGCACGAACGAATCTTTTTGGCTATAATGAATCATGTTTAGAAGATGTTTACTTTACGCATAGAAGGAAGCGAAATAGATGAAATTGGGGCGGATTTTGCCGTTGTTGCTGGGGCTGCTGTTTTGGGGCAGTACCAGTGTCTTTGCCGAAAATATGCAGTTTGTGGATGCCGTTGGGCCGACGGGGTATTATGTGGATGTGGATTCCCTGTCCTATTTCCAGACGGTGGAAGTGCAGCCAGATAATACAAGCCGGACTTATGAACTGGTGCAGGCACGGGTGGCTGTCGTTAAAGCCCGTACGAACCGCCGCTATATCTATCTGATGCAGTTCAACAGGGACAAGCGGGTCTACCATATTCTGGCTTCCAAGGTGCAGGCTTATGATACCAAGCAGACATTGGAAGAATCCGGGGATCAGCATCTGGATTTGCCTTTTGTGGAAACCTCCCCCATGCAGACTGTGGTGGACTTTATTTACGAGCAGCCCCGCACAAATTAAATGTTTGAAGTCTCCTCCAATATGGGGGAGGCTTTTACTATGAAATCTTTGCGAATCGGAATGGAGGTTCTTATGACTGAGATAGATGTGCTGAAAAAGGATACCGCTTATTTGTCCATCATATCCAACACCGTGCTGGTGCTCCTGAAGCTCTTTGTGGGCGTTTGGGTGGGGGCGGTAAGTCTGATTTCCGAAGCCCTGCATTCCAGTGTCGATTTGGTGGCTTCGTTGATTGCCTTTTGGGCCGTGAAGAAGTCGGTGACTCCCCCGGATACAGAACATGACTACGGGCACGGCAAGTTTGAGAATCTCTCGGCGGCGGTGGAAGCACTGCTCATTGTAGCGGCGGCTGGGGGCATTGTCTATGAAGCCTTTGAACACCTTGGACAGGATAAAGTGCCGGAGATGCTGCACTTCGGTGTGGCCATTATGCTGGTGTCCATCATCATCAACCTGCTCGTGTCCCATAAACTGATTTCCGTGGGCAAGCTTACAGACTCACAGGCACTGGAGGCCGACGGCCTGCATCTGCGGGCGGATGCCTGGACTTCTGTAGGCGTCATGGCTGGCTTAATCCTTATGCAAATTACCGGCTGGGCCTGGCTCGATGGTGCCATTGCTATTGCCGTGGCTCTGATTATCTTCCGGGAGGGTTGGAAGATGGTCGTGGATTCCACCATGGAGCTTACGGATGTGAGCCTGCCGGAGGAGCAGGAGAACAAAATCATGGCCATTATCGATGCCATTCCCGAGGTCAAAGGCTGCCATTGCTTGCGCACCCGCAAATCCGGCTCTTATAAGCTCTTGGACGTGCATGTGCTCTTTGATGGCAATATGCATCTTTCTCATGTTCATGCCATCTGTGATGAGCTTGAGGGAAAAATCCGGGAGGAGTTCGGGGCTTTTGACATTTTGATTCATCCGGAGCCGGCAGGCAACCATGAGCCTGAGACAAAGACGGCCCAATACGAGATTGCCAAAAAACAGGAAAAAATTGATGTTTCTAACTGATTTTTAAGAAAAACAAGTTAGAATATGGTACAATAGTAAGGTCAGTGAAGAAATGAATGGGGGAACGAGTTTATGAAATTTCGCAAAGTATGTGCGATGGTCATGTCGGCGATGATGTTGGTATCGTCCATGGGAATGGCCAGTGCTGCAACGCCGGAAACGGTGCAGGCAAAACTTTCTGCTGTAGAAAAAGATACCTACGGCACAGAACAGACTGGTGCTCTTTTAGAACGTATAAACAAATTGGAAAAAGATTATAATGGCAGTCATAAGAAGGGCAGCATGATGGCGCGTGTGGATGCCCTTTATGATGAGGTGTATACCAATGGCAGCAAGCCGTCGGTATTGGCACAGCTCAACGCTGTGGAGTGGAATATCGACCATGAAGTCAGCATGAACTCCGTGGAAAAGCGCGTAGCTGATATGGAAATGACCATCAACGGTCATACCAACGAGGGCACGTACAAGAAGCGGATTCAGGATTTGGCTTCGGCTTCCTTTGGCACGGTGGAACTGCCGATGGAACAGGTCGTGGTGCCGAAAAATACGCTGATTAAGGTAGCGCTGGTTGACCCGGTAAATACCAAGAATCTGAAAAAAGGCGATATCATTCGCTACAAGGTGGCCGCTGATGTCATCGTAGACAGCAAATTGGTCTTTGCCAAAGGGGAACCGGGCGACGGTGTCGTCAAGAAGGTAACGCAGGCGCGTAACTTTGGCCGCAATGCTGAACTGGATGTTGATTATAAGCAGACGAAATCCATAGATGGTACCTATGTCGCTACTTTTGTAGGTGAGGAAGCCAAGCAGGAAATGAAGAGTCTGGCGCTGGCTGCCGGTGCCAGTGTAGCAGGCATGGTTCTCCTCGGGCCCATTGGCATCATTGGCGGTGCCTTTGTCAACGGCAAGAACATTGAACTGCCGGCTGGTACGGAATTCTACATTCAGACGAAGAATGACACGACGCTGTATGGCGTAGCTACTACGGCAGAATAATTTTGAAGCACCTTCTTGACAGAAGGTGCTTTTTTATTTAGAATAAATCGCAAAGGATAATAATTATTTGTTACTTATAGAAAGGATTTATCATGCGGGTTGGATTGAAACCGAAGGAAGTGACTGCGCTGCTGCGGGAGCGCGGTTTCAAGGTCACACCACAGAGGCTGGCGGTGTATAATGCGCTGGCGCATACCACGGAACATCCCAGTGCGGAAACTTTGTATCAGGAATTGCTGCCGGATTATCCCACCATGAGTTTGGCGACTGTCTATAAGTCGCTGAATATTTTATGTGCCGTAGGAATTGTACAGGAATTGAATGTGGGCGAGGACTCTTTCCGCTATGATGCCAGAGTCAGTCCGCACCCGCATATCCGTTGCATGCACTGTGGCCGGGTGGACGATGTAAAGACCCTGCCGACCACGGATTTTTCGGAGCAGGTCATGCTCGAGACAGGTTATCAGCTGACAGGCCAGCAATACTATTTCTATGGCGTGTGTCCACATTGCCAGCAGGCAATGCTGGCGCAGGAAGCCTGAACGAGAACAACAAAATCAGCAGGAAAGTTTACGGTAATATCCCCTGAAAGCAAGAAGATGCTTTTAGGGGCTTTTTGCTGTCTGCCCGCAGCAATACACTGTGGCCGTGGTTTTTTCATCAAATATCTTTCTATTTATTAAAGAAAACCCAGCCCGATATCGTGCTGGTTATCCACACGATGGAGCTGGATTATCCGTTGGAGCGTGATTCGCATCAGGATGACTATGATTTCCGCTGACACGCTTTTGTGTTTAGTTCTGTTGACGCTGCGCGCCTGGGCCGTCGCTGGCGATGGCGACCTTGCTTTCGGCGAAGGTGCGCATATAGTTCAGCATGTAGAGGGCGGCTTCGGCAATATCCATGCCGAGTCCCGCAATAAGTCCGCCGGGCAGAGTGCAATTTGCCTTTACGAGCAAAGGCTGTACATGGAGGATATAGGGGCGTACCGCAGGACATAACAGCTCCGTATAGCGGGCGATGATTTCGCTGGCTTCGTCATCTAAGATGATAAGGGCGCTGTTATGGGCCGCGGCGATGATGGCGCCAATCATCGCACCGATAAAGGGCTGCACGGCTTCCGGTGCATGGGCCAGGAATTCATCGGCAGGATATTTCAAGCTGCCATCGGCGTTCAAGAGTTCCTGCCGCAGAAGGTCTGCCGTCGTGCCAAAGGGCGCATGTTCGTCCATTTCGGTCATGGAAAGGCCTAAAAGCGGATAGGACAGGGATAAAAACTCGCCTTGCTCCCTGCCAAAGTCAAAGGCGGCCGTTAGCGGCAGACCTTCGCGCACATGGGCGAGGGTGACATCTGCCTTGGCGCTTTGCGAACTGGCTGCGGTAAGCTGCATTTGCAGGGGATTGCTCACCTTGCTGGTGAAACAGAGCAGAGCCCGGTCCAAATCGCAGTTGGGCAGTTCATCGCCCATGATGCCTGCGATTTCCGTAGCAATCTGTTCCAATGCGCCGAGACTTTCCAAGGGTTTGACCAGATTATCCAGGCGCTCCTTGCAGACTTCCATGGCCTGTGTATCCAAATCTTGCATGGTGGAGAGGTAAAAATCAAAGGTCTTGTTGGTGACTTTGGGGGCAAGATTGGGCATATAGGCTTGCTGGAAAGGTGTTTCCACCGGGTCATGGGGCAGGTGGCTCACCACATCCCAAAGGTTCAGCATGGCTTCGAGCTCGCGGGCGAGAATGGAACTGCCGCAGGCCTCGCCGAGACGCAGGTCGAGGTGTAGTATCGGCGTAAGACCGAGTTTTTCAAGGGCAAAGCCCTGCGCAGGTTCGCCGCCGCGATGCGAGGGCAGGAAGTAATCGACACAGTCCGGTGCAAGGTTCTGCGCAATCAGGGCAGCGGCGGCACAGTTAGAGCCGTCTAAGATTACCGCTTTATGATGCGCGGCAAAGCCCAGCATGAGCCCCGCAATGGCGCCGAATTCAAAGCCGCCGACTTTAGCCAGCACATCAATAGCATCCGTGTTATCCGGCTGATTGAGGTTTAATGCTTTTTCGACAATGGCAGTCTTTTTAGCCAGTCGTTCATCGGATATATTCGTGCCGCGGCCAGTGACTTCCGCGGCTGTTTTGTTGCAGATGGCGGCGCAGATGGCGGCGCTGACGGTGGTGTTGGCAATGCCCATTTCACCGGGGAGCAGGCAGTCAAAACCTTCGGCAACGAGCTTTTCAGCCAGCTCAATGCCCTTTTCAAGGGCGGCGATGGCCTGTTCCCGGCTCATGGCTGGGCCTTGGGCGATATTATCTGTGCCGTTGCCAATCCGGCAGTCCAATAGCCCCGGAATATCAGCGGTATCTGCCTTGATGCCGAAGTCGGCGATAAAGATTTCGCTGTCGGCAAAATTGGCAAAGGCATTGGCGGCGGCCCCCTGGCCAATCAGGTAGCTCTTGGTCATCTGCAGGGTGGTTTCCTCCGGATAGGCGCTGACGGCTTCGGCGGCGACACCGTGGCTGGCACAGCAGATAACGGTGCATTTATCGGGGGCGGCGGGATGCATTTCCCCGGTTATGGATAGATATTTGAGCAGCAGGTCCTTGAGCAGCCCCAGTGAATCTTCGTCGCCTTCCATAACCTTGGTCAGCTGGGCGGCTGCCTGCTGCGCTAATTCGTGATTGGCCGGCTCTATGGCGGTAAGTGTTCGATTTAACAAACTCATCCGATGTTCTCCTTCGGTACTTGTTTTAAGGACAGGCCGATACGGTTGCGGCTCTCGTCAACACTGATGACCATGACTTTGATGATATCCCCGACAGCCAGCACATCGAGCGGATGCTTGATGCGTTTTTGGCTCATTTCGGAAATATGGATAAGACCGGCGGTTTTGAGGCCGATGTCCACAAAGGCACCAAAGTCGGTGATGTTGCGCACCGTGCCACGCATAATGCTGCCCTCTTTGATGTCGGAAAGTTTTACGACAGCCTGACGGGTAAGCGGTGCGGGCAAATCTTCGCGGGGGTCGCGTCCCGGTTTTACCAAGGCATCGAGAATATCTTTGACCGTAAGTTCGCCGGCGTCCAATTCCTTGGCCAGTTTCGCGCAGTCGGCAAGTTTGGCCTTGGCGGCCAGCATGGCGAGTGCATCTTTATCGTTAAGGTCGTCTAAGCCAAAACCTAGACGAGTCAAAAGTTTTTCGGCAAGTTCGTAGGATTCGGGATGCACAGAGGTATTGTCCAAGGGCGATTTGCCGCCGGCAATGCGCAGAAAGCCTGCACACTGGGTAAAGGCGGCAGGACCCAGACGGGGAACGTTCAGCAGCTGTTTGCGGCTCGTGAAGATGCCGTTTTCATTGCGATAAGCGACGATGTTTTTGGCAATGGTGGCGTTGATGCCCGCGATATGCTTTAAGAGTGCGCCGCTGGCGGTGTTGAGGTCAACGCCCACATGGTTGACTGTGCTTTCGATGGTGGCATCGAGAGTCGCGCCCAGTTCCTTTTGGTTGACATCATGCTGGTACTGCCCTACGCCGATGGCTTTGGGGTCGATTTTGACCAGTTCGGCCAGCGGGTCCTGAATGCGGCGGGCAATGGAGACGGCGCCGCGGATGGTGACATCGTATTCGGGCAGTTCTTCCTTGGCCAGCGCCGAAGCAGAGTAGACGGAGGCGCCGGCTTCGTTGGTAATCAGGTAGTGAACATCCGTCAAGTGATTGTCGGCAATCAGCTGGGCCGTGAACTGTTCCGTTTCGTAAGAAGCTGTGCCGTTGCCGATGGAAATCAGCGTGATATGGTGTTTTTTTATGAGGCCCAGCACCGTTTTGGCAGCGGCGGCTTTCGCACTATCGCTCTGCGTTACCTGAATTACGCCGTGGTCGACCACATGACCCGTGGCATCGACAACGGCCATCTTGCAGCCCGTGCGGTAGCCGGGGTCAAGGCCCAGTACAGTATGACCGGCAAGGGGCGCCTGCAGGAGCAGCTGTTTTAAGTTCACGCCAAAAATCTTGATGGCCTGCGCTTCGGCATCTTCGGTGAGCTGACTGCGGACTTCGCGCTCCAGTGCCGGGAACAGCAGGCGCTTCCAGCCGTCCTCGATGACGGCTCTCAAGGTTTCCTCCCATTTTGAGGGTGCCTTGCTGATACGGCGGAAAATGCGGTTTTGGCAGTCCTCGGCGTCAATCGTGACATGGACTTTGAGACAGCCCTTAGCTTCGCCACGGTTGATGGCGAGAATGCGGTGGGAGGGCAGCGTATGAATAAGCTCGCTGTAATCCTTGTACATGGCAAAGGTGTCGGCTTCTTCAGCATCCTCCATGAGTTCCGTTTCGATATGGCCGTTGTTCCAAAGGCGGGTACGCATATTGGCGCGCAGTTTGGCATCTTCCATAATGGTTTCAGCGGCAATATCCATAGCGCCCTGCAAAGCATCTTCGGCAGTGGCGACTTCTTTCTCCTCGTCGATGTAGTTAGCGGCTTCTTCCAAAGGCGTGCCTTTGATTTTGGTCTGTTCCAGCATCAATTTGGCCAAAGGTTCCAAACCCCGCTCGCGGGCAATCTGAGCGCGGGTGCGTTTTTTCTGCTTGTAGGGCAGGTAGAGGTCCTCCAGTTCCTGTAATTTTTGTGCCTTATCGATGGCGGTTTTGAGCTCGTCGGTCAGCTTGCCTTGCTCCTCGATTTTGGCGAGGATTTCTTCCTGCCGTTTGACGAGATTGCGCAGATAGGTCAGGCGTTCTTCAAGCGTGCGCAGCTGTTCATCTTCCAAGGCGCCAGTAGCCTCTTTGCGGTAGCGGGCGATAAATGGAACGGTGTTACCGCCGTCCAACAGCTCGATGGCGGCCGAAGTCTGCTTCGGTGTCACGCCAAGTTCCTTGGCGATAAGTACGGGAATATCATTTATTTGCATGGTGGGCACCAACTTTCTTTTTATTGAAACTTATCTTATCATTATAACGCCATTAGCGGCACTTTGCATTCTTGTATAGCGGATTATTTTAAATGAATATAGCAGGTTGAACGACCACTTCCTTCACGTTTTAGATAGCCTGCAGCCACTAACTTCCGTAAAGCTCCTTCTATGGAACTTACGCTAAGCGATGGGCAGAGTTCGCGGATATCTTGTTTGGAAAAACGCCCCAGTTTTTGCAGGGAAGCCTTGCGGACCATTTCCAAGGCAGATGTTTTTGCTTCGACAATGGAGAAGCGGTCTTCAAAATCCCGATAGGCGGCAATAATCGTGCTTAGAATGTATTTGATGAAGGGGACAACATCTTCGTTGCCTTCATGCCAGCCGTGTTGGGACTGCCTGAGTGTATCGTAGTAAGCATCCTTGTGGTTGGCTATTTTTGCTTCCAAGGATATGTACTTCCCCACATAGAAGCCACAGCGATAGAGCAGGAGCGTGGTTAAGAGTCTGCTCATGCGTCCGTTTCCATCATTAAATGGATGTATACAGAGAAAGTCGTGAATGAAAATGGGGATAGCAAGCAGTGGCTCTGCTTCGGCATTGCCAATTACATAATTGTACTCGGCACAGATTTTATCGAGCGCTTCTGGTGTTTCGAAGGGCGCAAGCGGCGTGAACAGAATTTCTGTATGTCCGTCAGGGTAAGTGGCGCTGATGTAGTTTTGCATATTCTTCGTGCGCCCTCCCATAGGATTATTCATAGGACTGTACAGAATCTTATGGAGTTGCAGGATAAAATTCTGTGTGATAGGAATGGCATCAAAATTTTCGTGAATGATATTCAGCACATCGCGATACCCGGCGATTTCCTGCTCGTTCCGGTTTTGGGGCGTGGTCTTTTCTTCGACCAACTGTCGGATGCGCGTACTGGTCGTTACAATTCCTTCAATGGCATTGGATGCTTCTGTACTTTGAACTTTGGCAATTTCTACCAGTTTGGCCAGTTCTGCAGGTCGTTGTTTCAAGTAAAGTTCCTGTTTGCCCGCTGCTTTATATATTGCGGCAATGTAGCCGAGTATTTCGGAATCCCAGGTCATGTCCTTGATTTTTGCATAATTAAATGAACGCATTCCCTTAACACCTCCTTCTTTCCCTTATATTATAGTGATATTTAAGGGAAAGGTAAAGGATAAAGGGGAAGAACATCGGCGTTTCATTGACAGGATTTTGCAGGCTTCGCTATAATTAAAGCAAAGTAATTATTAGGCATTGATAAGACGAGGAGGTGGAAAAGATATCATGAAGCTAGTGGTAGGAATAACCGGAGCCAGCGGCAGTATTTATGCGCTGCGCCTGATTGAGGTTTTGCGGCAGGCAGGCCATGAGGTGCATGCTGTGGTCACTGACAGCGGCTGGCAGGTTTTGGATTATGAGTGCGGTGTATCCCGGGAGGATTTGGTCAAGCGGGTGGCGGTGCTTTACGATAATGATAACGTGGGGGCGGCGATTGCCAGTGGCTCTTTCCGGGCTGATGCCATGGTGGTTTTGCCCTGTTCCATGAAAACGGCGGCCAGCATTGCCCATAGTATGTCGGATAATTTGCTGACAAGAGCAGCAGATGTGATGCTCAAGGAAGGCCGTAAGCTGATATTAGTGCCCCGGGAAACTCCTATGCATGCCATTCATCTGGAAAATCTGTTGAAACTGGCTCAGCTGGGCGTGCGGATTATGCCGGCGGCCCCGGGGTTTTATCATCGGCCCAAAACCATTGAGGATTTGGTGGATATGCTGGTGGGGAAAATCTGTGACCAGCTGGGGATTGATACGGATTTGTTTGCAAGATGGGAAGGATAAGATGGCAGCTAAAAAAGTATATGCAGTAAGAAATGGCCGTAAGACGGGAATCTTTACCACATGGGCAGAGTGCAAGGCACAAGTGGATGGCTTCCCAGGAGCGCGGTATAAGGGCTTTACGGACCCAAACGAGGCGACGGCCTGGTTAAATCTCGATTATGTGCCGCCTTATGGAGGCGCGCCAAAAGCCTCTGCCAGCCAGCCTGTGGCAGAGGCTAAAGCGGATTTTGACGATGCGGCGGATTATATCATCTACACCGATGGTTCCTGCCTGCGCAACCCCGATGGCCCCGGCGGCTGGGCGGCGGTGATTGCTGACCAGGTGGAGGGAAAACTTACGGAACTGCACGGCGGTGAGGCTTCTACCACCAACAATCGCATGGAACTCACGGCGGCCTTGCAGGCATTGTCCTTTGCCCGCCAAGGTGCAGTTATTGACCTCTACACCGACAGCCAGTATCTTAAGAATGCCTTTACGAAAAACTGGCTGGTCAGCTGGAAACGGAAAGGCTGGGTCACGGCGGCAGGGACTCCGGTAAAAAATCAGGACTTATGGCAGCAGCTGGATGCAGCCTTTGCGGCCCATCAGGTGCGGTTCCATTGGGTAAAAGGCCATGTGGGCGTAGCGCAGAATGAGCGCTGTGATGAATTGGCTAAGGCGGAAGCAATGAAGTTTCAATAAAAGTATTTTAAATTGCAGTTTGTTGGGAAGTTCGTGGTAAAGGTATCTTGTTCATACGTAGTTTGGGGCCAGACGGGGGAGTAATT
>SVCA01000002.1 GCA_015058625.1 Pseudoselenomonas ruminantium
AAATTCTGCACTATATTTTGCCATAAAAAGACCCCCATAAGTTAGATTCCTTGGTCTAACTTATGGGGGTCTCTACACCTGCGGCTTTTCCTTTTTAGGGTTTTATATAAAAAAATCCTGCCATTGGGGAATGGCAGGCATAAAAGTTGGGGATGCTTCACCCGGTTAGGATGAAAGCTCTATATAAAATCAGTACGCTCGCTGTGAGAATAAAAATATTACCGATTAAGGAAACATCCCTATGTCACAACGGTGCTATTATAGCAAGTTCCCAACGTCCAGGCAAGCGAAGAAAATGGGAGGATAAAGGAGAAAAATGGTCATATAGGCAGATATTTAGCTGTATACATGGATAAAACAAATTTTTTGAGCTCTTTGTTGAAAATATGCTGACCGCTTTTAATTCGTGTGTCCTTATGATATAATCGTTAAAAAGCTTTATGGACATATAGAAAACAGGAGGAAGATATTTTGAGCAAGCCGGCAAATGAAATGATTTTGGTGTTGGATTTTGGCGGGCAGTACAATCAGCTGATTGCCCGGCGGGTGCGGGAAAACCATGTGTATTGCGAAGTACATCCGCATACCCTGTCTTTGGATGCGATTCGGGAAATGGCGCCCAAGGGCATTATCCTCACTGGCGGCCCCAACAGCGTGTATAAGGAAGATTCGGCTACTTGCAGCGAAGAACTCTTTAAGCTGGGCATTCCGGTGCTGGGCATCTGCTATGGTTCCCAGCTGATGGCCCATAAGCTGGGCGGCAAGGTGGATACGGCACCTACCAGCGAATACGGCAAGACGGAAGTCACCATCAAAGAGCAGGCTTCGAAGCTCTTTGCGGGTGTGGATGCCAAGACCATCTGCTGGATGAGCCATACGGATTACATTGCCAAGGCACCGGCTTCCTTCAAGGTTACGGCAGATACTCCTGTTTGTCCGGTAGCCGCCATGGAAAATGCGGCGGAAAACCTCTATGCCGTGCAGTTCCATCCGGAAGTTATGCATACGGTTCAGGGGCAGACCATGCTCAAGAACTTCGTCTACAATGTTTGCGGCTGTGCCGGTGACTGGAAGATGGATTCCTTCGTGGAAAAGACCATTGCGGAACTCAAGGCAAAAATCGGCAATGGCAAGGCGCTCTGCGCACTGTCCGGCGGCGTGGATTCGTCGGTCGCGGCTGTTCTCCTGTCCAAGGCCATCGGCAAGCAGTTGACCTGTGTGTTCGTTGACCATGGCCTCTTGCGCAAGGATGAAGGTGACCAGGTGGAGGCAGTGTTTGGTGAAAACGGCCCCTATGATGTGAACTTTATCCGCGTAAATGCTAAGGACCGTTTCTATGCTAAGCTCAAAGGCGTAACGGAGCCGGAAGCCAAGCGCAAGATTATCGGCGAGGAATTTATCCGTGTGTTCGAGGAAGAAGCCAAGAAGATTGGTGCGGTGGACTTCCTCGTGCAGGGCACGATTTATCCGGACGTTATCGAAAGCGGTCTGGGCAAATCGGCTGTGATTAAATCCCATCACAATGTGGGCGGCCTGCCGGATTTTGTGGACTTCAAGGAAATCGTGGAGCCTTTGCGCCTGCTCTTTAAGGACGAAGTGAGGAGTGCCGGCCGTGAGCTGGGCATTCCCGAATATCTCGTGAGCCGTCAGCCGTTCCCGGGTCCGGGCCTTGGTATCCGTATCATCGGCGAGGTCACGGAAGAAAAGGTCAAAATCGTGCAGGAAGCGGATGCCATCTACCGTGAGGAAGTGGCTAAAGCCGGTGCGGATAAGAATCTGGGTCAGTATTTTGCTGCGCTCACTAATATGCGCTCGGTTGGCGTTATGGGGGACGGCCGTACGTATGATTACGCCATTGCCCTGCGGGCGGTTATGACCTCCGACTTTATGACGGCGGAAAGCGCACAGCTTCCCTGGGAAGTTCTGCAGACGGTTACCACGCGTATCGTCAATGAAGTCAAGGGCGTCAACCGCGTCCTGTACGACTGCACGGGCAAACCGCCGGCAACCATTGAGTTTGAATAAGAATTTTTCTTCGTGCACAACAAATTAAATTTTCATTAAAAATTGTGATTAGCTATTAATTAATCCTGCATTTATACGATAGTATAGATGCAGGATTTTTTCTGACGTTTGTGGAAAGGAGGATACGCATGAGTATTAATACGATTGCGTCAACCAGCAGCCTCAATTACTGGCAGCAGGAAGCCAAGGCCAGAACGGATTACAATCTGCATTCGGCGGCGGGAACTTTCGGTCAGATTCTGGCCAAGCTGACAGCGAGCGAGGCGGCAGCGGATTCCGAAGTGGAAAATGGTGTCGGGGCAGTGACTCTGACCAAACTGCTGGCGGATGGTTCGCTGGTCATTCTGAAGGTGGAAGGAAATCGCGTGATTTCCGAAGCCAAACTGGATGGCACGAGCGTACTGGAGCAGCAGCATCTGCTGGGGAATACGGTTTCAGCCAGTACGACGGCTTGATGCCAAAGGCTGATGAAGGGATTAAGATGCTAGACTCGCTGTGAGGAGATGGCGGGAAAGGGAATTATGGATAAGGGAATATCATAAAGGTTCTGACGGGTCATTGACTGGTCAGAACCTTTTTTTGCTGTTGCAGGCATAGTAAAAGGCCACGGAGTGGGATTGACTCCGTGGCCCTCTAGGGAAGGGATGATAAAAAATTTGAGAAATGGGAAGCAAGAAGGGTGGGATATTCCTTCTTGTCTAGGGAATCAATAAGAACATTAACTCGGGGGATTAACCAAGCTGTTCCTATCGACATCCTTATAATAGCAGACTTTTATGAAAAGAATATGTAACCGGAGTTACAAAATGATAAAAAATGTAATTTTTTTTATGAATAACATGATATTGAAAATCTTTATCGATTATATTATAATGGATTTGTAAATTTCATCTGTTGAAGATAAGGAGGATATCCATGAAGGATTATTTACAAATCATGCAGGTTATTGGCCGGGAGATTATCGATTCCCGGGGCAATCCTACGGTGGAAGCTGAAGTGGTACTGGCGGATGGTTCCCGGGGAAGGGCGGCAGCACCCAGCGGGGCATCCACTGGTGAGTTCGAGGCTTTGGAACTTAGGGATGGCGATAAAGATAAATTTGGCGGCAAGGGCGTTTCCCAGGCCGTGGCCAATATCAACGAGAAGATTGCACCGGCACTTATCGGTGTGGATGCCGCGGATGGCTACGCTGTAGATGCCATCATGCTGGCGCTCGACGGTACGGAGGATAAATCCAACCTCGGCGCCAATGCGATACTGGCTGTTTCTTTGGCCGCAGCCAAAGCGGCGGCTGCTGCGCAGGACATTTCCCTCTATCGCTACTTCGGCGGTCTGAATGGCAATCAGCTGCCGGTGCCGATGATGAACATCTTAAATGGCGGCGCGCATGCCACCAATTCTGTGGACACGCAGGAATTTATGATTATGCCGGCGGGCGCGCCAACTTTCCGCGAAGCCCTGCGCTGGTCTACAGAGGTTTTTCATGCTTTGCAGAAACTGTTGAAGAAGGAAGGCAATACGACCTCTGTTGGGGATGAGGGCGGCTTTGCACCGGATTTGAAGTCCGATGAAGATGCGATTGAACACATCCTGCAGGCTATTCGGGATGCCGGTTATGAGCCGGGCAAAGATTTTGTGCTGGCCATGGATGCGGCTTCTTCGGAATGGAAGAGCGAGAAGGGCAAGGGCCATTACAAACAGCCGAAGTCCGGCCGTGAGTACACTTCTGATGAACTGATTGCGCATTGGAAGTCCCTGATTGAAAAATATCCCATCTACTCCATCGAAGATGGTCTGGATGAAGAAGACTGGGAAGGCTGGCAGAAGATGACCAAGGAGCTTGGGGACAAGGTTCAGCTGGTCGGTGACGACCTCTTTGTCACCAATACGAAGCGCCTGAAAAAAGGTATCGACATGGGCTGCGGCAATTCCATCCTCATTAAGCTCAACCAGATTGGCACGCTGTCGGAAACCTTGGAAGCCATCAAGATGGCCCATAAGGCCGGTTATACCGCTGTGGTTTCTCATCGTTCCGGCGAGACGGAAGATACCACCATCGCCGACTTGGCAGTGGCCCTCAATACCTGCCAGATTAAGACCGGTGCTCCGTCCCGTTCCGAGCGCGTAGCGAAATACAATCAGCTGCTGCGCATTGAAGAAGAACTGGGCAAGAGTGCCGTTTATCCGGGCAAGGCAGCCTTTAACCATACGAAATAAGACAATCCTTACTTAAATAAAATCACCGCATATCCGCAGTGTTTTCAGCTATTTCTAATCAATTTGTGGTAGAATAAAGCAAATGCTTATGGATATGAGGTGATTTTTTTGTGGAAGAATAGCAAATGGCATAAAAAATTGACGGCTCTTATCGTGATGGGAGCTTTGGGTATAAGTGTGGCGGCGCCGCTGCCGAAAGCGGAGGCGGTGGATGCATGGGGGGCGGCCGCGCAGGCCTTGGGCGTTTATGCGGCCTATAAGTCCAGTCTGGCTGGCATTCTGGCGCTGGGCAATGATGTCAATGCTCAGGTGCAGAGTCGGATTCAGGATGTGCAGAAGAACGGCCTTGATGGCAATGACAATGATGTGCAGGTGGTGAATTCCGTCATGGCACAGCTGCTGGCGAATGGGAATTATGTGCTCAAGGTCAATTCCCTGCCCTTTGTCTGGGCTGTGAACGACAGCAAGGATTTCAATGCCGCCTGCTATCCTACCAACTACATCAGCATCAACCGGGCCTTGGTGCGGGGGCTTAATATGGAACCGGATGAGCTGGCGTCGGTATTCGCCCATGAAATGACGCATGGTCTCGAACAGCACAGTGCCAAGAATTATGCCCAGGCGGTGGCGCAGTACATGGGCATGAGCATGATTAATATGGATACCAACTCCATGGACTGGAACAAGCTCAACGGTTTGGTGAACTATTCCATTGCCAAGAATATCACGTTGCCCACAGAGTACGAGGCCGACGAGGGCGGCTTTTACCTGATGGCTGGTGCCGGTTTCAATCCCGGCGGCGGAGCTGCGGCCATGGCCCGCATGGCCTACTACCTGACCTATGAAACGCAGAATTTCCTGGAATATCAGGACCCGGACACCAAGCGGCAGGAACGGGAAAGCTACAGCGACCATCCCGAGACGAAACTGCGGGAAGACAAGCTGGCGCAGATGATGTCCGATTATGGCTGCGCACATGTGACGGTAAAGGACAGGAAGGACATCTATGTGGATGGGGAAAAGCTGCTTTCGGCAGAGTCCACTTCCGAGGATTACGACAATACAGCGGAAACGGCTTATCTCGTGGCCGGTGCGCTGGCCAAGGCCTTCCATGATTACGACAGCATCACGGGCTGGAATTTCCGTCAGGATGGGCAGGGAAATCTGACCTGTCTTTCGAGTGACAGGGTGAATGCGCTGCTGCAGAAGTTTCTAGTAAAGGCGCAGGCCGGAGCAAAACTCCAGTCCCTGGTGGAAAAAGCCTATGCCGGGGAAGCGGCCAGCGGTGCCCGCAACAAGATGCTGGCTGAAGAAATCAAGCGGAGCCAGAAGCTGGCCGAACGGCGGGAAGAAGTATTGAATGCCGACGGCAAGGCGGTCAAGAAGCTGCGGGAGAATGCGGACGCCTACAGTGATTACGGTCAGGGCGACAAGGCGCTTACCCAGATGCAGCGGGTCTTTGCCAGCCGCAATATGGACAATCTGGCGGAAAGTCAGGCCATCAACGCCCGGGCCAAGGCGGTAAGCGGTGACTTTGCCGGAGCGCTCAGCGAAGCGGATAAGGCGGTAGCTGCGGACAATAAGAACATCTACACCTATTTGAACCGGGCCGACATCTATCATATGCTGGGCGAGCTGGACAAGGCGCTGGCAGATATCGCTCAAGCGAAGGAAATTGACAAAAAGAACGCAGTTTCCTATTATTTGGCGGCGGTCATTGAAGATGAACAGGGCAACACGGAGCAGGCCAAGGCTGATTTTGCCGAGCTTTACCGTCTGCAGCCCAAGGCCGTGAGCCGTATTCCGGACGAATACCTGCAGGCCATTTCGCAGAAGGAATACGAGAAGCGCCAGAAGGATAAGGCGGAAGCGCGAAAAAAATATGCCGAAGAATGGAAAAAGGCACATAAGGACAAATAAAGCATAAAAGAAGGGGCTGTGAAATAACACATCCCCAATAACAAAGGCATCACGGAATCGCTTATTAAGGCCGGTGCATTGGATTATCTGGGGAAAGACCGGGGCTGGATGCTTGCCAATCTGCAATCTACCAAGGAAATTCTGGTACGCAAGGCTCATTGCGAGGAACGTATCGAATATTACCAAGGGCAGTATGATATGTCCACGGATGACAAGGGGCGCAACAAGGCAAAACGGATGCTTGACCAATGGAGGGCAAAGTTATCTGATGTGGATTTCAAGGAATCTGCGGCAAAGAAATACGATGCCATTGCCGGCGAGATTTCTGTGCTGTCCTTCTCGTTTACGTCGCTGCCCAAGGTGCTCACGGGTGTTGCCAAGAGTGTCTATGAGTTCAAGGACAAGAAGGGCATCAAGCTTCAGTTCCCAGGCTACCGCAGAGCATAGGATGGGAAAATATTTTTTATAATAAACACTTTTGCGGTTTCAGGGATATAAAGAGCAGAAGAGATAATAATTAGAGAGGAGAATTGACAATGAAAGATTTGCTTCGCAATGCATTAAAGGGAAGCGACTTAGATAAGGTAACAGGCGGCAGCAAGCCAAAAGAAAAAGAACCTGATCTGGAAAAAGTTCCCGTCCCTGTTCCGCCAAATATTATTAACCCAATTCCTATACTGGAAAGAGATAAGACAGATATATCTTTCCCGTCAGGTTCGAAAACCAAGAAAGATGACAAGAAAAAATAAAAAGTAGGGGCTATGAAATAACACAGTCAAAAATAAAGGCGGTTCGTAGACTAAAAACAAGTCAACGAACCGCCTTTTTTGGTAAAATTTTCTTACCATGAAAAATTCAACCACTAACTAAAAAGTTGTAAGTCAAGCAGGAATTTGAGTTTTTGTGTAGAAGTAATAACTAGCGTAATTTTCCTGCCCGTTCTTCTGGGGTGCTTTGAGGTACTCCTTGGGAGCGGGCATTTCTATGCCTTTGAGATTGGCCGTTGGCAGCACCGTTACCTTGTCTGTCTTACCCTCGCTGATTTTATCGGCAAGGGCTTTCTTCTTGCGCCCGGCACCTGCTCTGGCACCGCCCCGCCCCTTTTTATTCACTTTTTGCTTTACAATGTAAACCTAATCGATTATAATTTATCTAAAAGGTGGTGTTAATCATGGCAACTGTACCAACACAAATAAGAATCGACCGTGACATCAAAGAACAAGCCGGTGCACTCTTCTCAGGGCTTGGACTCGATATTTCCGGTGCCGTGAATATGTTTCTGCATCAGTGTGTCCTTCGTGGCGGAATTCCATTCAGCATAGAAATGCCTCACTACAATCAGCGAACGCTCTCTGCCATGGAAGAAGCACGCCGTATTTCTCGTGACCCTAACATTCCAAGCTATGACAGCATGGAAGACTTGAAGAAGGCTCTTGAAGAATGACCTACAAAGTAAAATTTACCTCGGCCTATAAAAAAGATTACAAACGAGCCAAGAAACGTGGCTTGGATATCAACCTTTTGGATGATGTCGTAGAGGAACTACGTCAAGGGCACCAACTCGACCCCAGATACCATGACCACGAACTTCGTGGCAATTGGGCGGGATTTCGAGAGTGCCACATCCAGCCTGACTGGCTTTTGGTCTACCTCATCGAGGACGATATCCTAACTCTAACTCTTACCAATACAGGCACACATGCAGACATATTCGACAAGTAACTGGGGCTGTGAAATAACACAGTCAAAAATAAAGGCGCTGTGGATAAAATGCTTTCGCATTTCATCACAGCGCCTTCTTTTATCGTTTAGAGGTTTTCGAAGAGTTTGATTTCGTTTTTGAAGATGTATTCTTCTTTTTCCGGCAGGCGGCCATGAACGAGGTATTCAAAAGCCTTGTTGACGGCACTGAAGCCTTGCCGGTAGGGGTGCTGGTAGATGGTGGCCTTGATGATGCCAAACTGCATCATTTCCACGGTGGTGGGCACGGTGTCAAACGCGATAATCAAGGGGCGTTTGTCTTCGGGCAGCTGCATGACGGCGCGGCAGGTGCCGTAGACGCCGGCGGCCAAAACGCTGATGGCATTGATTTCCGGATGAGCGGTTAAGAGCTCCTTGGTTTTTTCGTAAGCATAGATGTCATCATCATTGTTTTCCAGCACGGCTGCCAGCTGAAAATCCGGCAGCCGCTGCATGCGCGTCTTGAAGCCTTCCAGACGCAGGCGGTGGCCACGGAGTTTCAGACTGCCGAGGATGATGGCAAGGTTTGCTGTTTTGCCTAGCAGCGCTTCCATCAGGGCACAGGATGTTATGCCGCCGTTGTAGTAGTCAGTACCCACATAGCAGTGGCGTTTCGTGCCTTCAATGTCGTTGTTGACGGTTACCACGAAGACTCCCTTGTCAATCATGCGGTTGATTTGGGTGATAATGGCGGGGTCATCAATGGGATTGATGATGAGTGCCTGTACATGGTCTTCAATTTCTTGCAGGATTGCTAACTGTTTGGCCGGGTCATACCCCTTCATGGTATGGTATTTTATCTGGACACCATAAATCTGATATTGAGCAGCAGCCTCTTCCATGCCTTTTAGCACGTCATCAAAGAAGGGGTTGTTCTCTGAGGGGATTACGATGCGGATGACCGGTCTTTTTTTGCGGGCTGACAGTGCTTTACCGGCAGGGTTTGGTTCATAACCTAGTTCCTGCGCGGTTTTGCGGATTTTGTCGGCAGTTTCTGCGTTTACGCGGCCACGGCCGTTCAGCGCGCGGTCTACCGTACCGCGGGAAACGCCGCATAGCTCTGCAATCCTTTTCATGGTAACCATGCCTTTACCTTTACCTCCAGTTCGCTTTTTTTATTTATTATTTTAACAAGTAACGTGGATTCAGTCCAGTTCCTTGTAAGTGAAATAATCAAAGTCAGCAGGAAGGGCAGTGCCGGTAATATCGATGGCATTTATGCCGACGAAAGCACCGGTGAAGAAGCCGCCGCCGCGCACATAGTCATCGGAGAGTTTCCAGCTGGCCAGTTCGATGGGCAGGGTGTGGAAGTTTTCGCCATCAAAGGAATAAGCGTATTGATAGGTTCTGCCGCGCACGGATACCTTGAAGTGGACGGTTTCGACTTCGTCGGGAATGGGGATTTCTGCTCCGGCAAGCGGCATGGAGAAGGTGCCATTGTCGGCTATGACTAAGTCGATGATACGGCCTTTTTCTTCGTTCCAGGTCACATGGATGCTGGACCAGTTTTCCGTATTGTAGTAGCAGGTAAGACCAGCCATCTGCTGGAAGGAATTCGGGGAAAATTCCACGCTGGTTCCGGCATCGAAGTTGAAGGACTGCCAGCGGCGGGCGACATGGGCCTGGGTGAATTTGGACTGCAGGGATTCGCGGCCGTACAGGCGCAGGAAGCCGGGGCGGGCGGTGAGACTGCCCAAATGCTCGCTGAAGGGGATGCGCAGCGTTTGGAAGTTGATGTTTAAGGTATCCTTATCGAAGTCATCGCGTTCTGCGTAAGTTGGTGCCCATTCCTGCTGGGGAAGGTCGGGGGCTTCGACTTCTAGGGAACCCTGCTGACCGCCGACGACTACCGGCCAGCCGTCCTGCCATTCGATTTTTTGGATGGCGGTTTCTCTGCCCAGCGGACAGAAGGCGTGCTGCTCACGTTCGCGGCTGGGGAAGCCGGCGGGAGCAGGCAGGGGCCTGCCGGTCAGGTGGGCTAAGTACCACTGGCCGTTTTGGGTTTCGACTAGTGATGCATGACCGCATTTTTGTAGGGGATTATGAACTTCCTTCCAAGCGGACAGCAGGGGATAGTCCGGCTGGATTTCATAGGGCCCGTGGATATTCTGGCTGCGGGCGATGGTTTCAGAATGCTGATACGTCGTGCCGCCTTCAGCCGTCATGAGGTAATACATATCGTTGATATAGTAAAGGTGGGGACCTTCGGTATAGGCAATATCGGTGCCCTTATAGATGATTTCCGGCTTGCCGATGAGTTTTTCTTCGGCTGTGGAATATTCCTGCAGGGCAATGCCGTAGAAATTATGATGGTAGACGCGCTGATCCCAGTACATATTGACCAGATATTTTTTGCCGCTGGGGTCATGGAACAGGGAGGCATCAAAGCCAGCACCGTTCAGGAGTACCGGTTTTGACCAGGGGCCGTGAATGTCTTCGGCGGTGGTCAGGTAGTTATGGCAATCCTTCCACATGCCGTCTACGACCTTTACATCGGTGTAAATGAGCCAGAACTTGCCATCGGCATAGGAAAGGTCTGGTGCCCAGATGCCGCCGGAATCCGGATTGCCTTTCATATCCAGAAATTCCGTGGTGGAAAGGGGATGGGTAACGAGGTGCCAATGCACCAAATCCTTGGAATGATGAATCTGCACACCGGGGAACCACTCAAAGGTGGAGGTGGCAATATAGTAGTCATCGCCTGCCCGGACAATGCTGGGGTCAGGGTTGAACCCTTTTAATATGGGATTTTGAATGTTCATGTTGAAGTCTCCAATCTAAGCACGTTTTTACAAGGTGCTGCTAGCCAGCTGACCTTCTTCTGCGGAATGGCTTTCCTGTTGGTGACGCTGCTCCAGTTCAGTGATGATTTGATGATAGCGCTTGTCGTCAAGACCATAGAAGCAGATGTCGATAAAGGCCAGAGCCAAAAAGAGGATGGGGATGATGGTCGTGGTGAGAAGAATGCCTTCCAGAGCTTCCGGTGTCTGCACCTGATTGGCCACATAACCGAAGCGGGCCAGCATAAAGCCGGGGACGATGCCGCCGAGCGCCAGACCAAATTTGAAGAAGAAACCGATGATGGCATAAATCATGCCGCTCAGGCGTTTGCCGGTTTTGTATTCGCCGTATTCGATGGTTTCCGGAATCAGGGCCCACATAAAGCCGCCAGCGACGATGATGCCGCAGGAGCCGATGAAGCGGGCAACCATGATTGCCGTGATGTTTTCGGCAGGTACAACATAGGTAACGGCACAGCCGATAATACCAAGTGCCAGGGAAATGCGCAAGAGGTTAATCTTGCCGACTAATTTATTGAACGTGGGGACGAGGGGGAGCAGGAAAAATGCGGGGAGGGTACCGATGAGGCCGTACCACTGAATGAGGTCAGGGCGGTTGCAGTTATAGGTGACGAAGTAGGTGCCGATGGAGTTCATTACGGCCATCATGCCAAAGAGAATGATGAAGAACAGGCTCAGGACAACCAGGGGACGGTTTACCTTGAACTGTTTGAACACATCGACGAAGCGGAGCTTTTCATCATTGGAGGGGTCAATCTGAATGCGCTCCTTAGTCTGGGAGAAGCAGTAGAGCAGCAAGAGGGCGCCGATTACACTGTAGAGGCCCATGGTTACCTGCCAGCCAAAGCGGGATTCCTCACCGGTATAGCTGCCGGAAATCATGGTGACGAGAACGGGGATGCCAAAGGAAACAATAAGACCGCCTAAGTTGGCGCAGAGCATGCGGATGGAGGTCATGCTCACGACTTCCTTGTTGTCACGGGTCATAGCGGCAGTTAGCGCACCATAGGGGATATTGATGGTGGTGTATACCAACGACAGGCCGATGTAAGTCGCATAAGCATAGAGAATGCTGGCTCCTTCAGACAGTGCCGGGGTGCTGAAGCAGAGAATGCCTAGCACCGCAAAGGGGAATGCACCGTAGAGGAGATAGGGACGGAACTTGCCGTACTTAAATGTATGCTTATCGACGAAGGTGCCGACAATGGGGTCAACAATGGCATCCATTACGCGGACCACTAAAAACATGGTCGCAACAATTTCGGCGGGCAGTCCATAGACGTTGGTGTAGAAAAACAGCAGATAACTGCAGACTGTGGTGTAGATGAGATTGCAGGCCAAATCGCCCATGGCGTAACCTGTTTTTTCCCGCATGGTCAGTTTGTAATTTTTCAATGCATCCATGTAGTGTTCTCCTTTCGTTTTTACAATATATTCATCCATTTACAAAGAGAGGTTCTCGCCTTTCAGGCCAATCCAGGCGCCGGATTTATCCAGACCGCTTTCTTCATGGGCGATAAGCCATTTGTTTTCGGCAAAGAGCAAACGTTCTTCGCCCTGTGCTTTCGTGGTATCTTCGGTAAGTTCCTCATTGGTGTGTCGCGGCAGAACTACGCCACAGCGGAATTCTTTGCCGTCAACGCCGCAGGGGGCGAAGTGCAGGGTCGTGGCATAGAGCTCCACGGCGGTTCCGGCAGGTACCAAAAAGCATTCGACGTTTTCCGTATCATAGGTATAATCGTTTAGGTCAATATCTTGCTGGAGTCCGACCATCAGGACAAGGTCGGTGGCGGCAATGTCGATTTCCGAGCTGCGATGATATTCCAAGGCATTGAGTTTGTTGTTCCAGCCGCTGCAATGACCAAATTCTACCGGCATCTGGCCGTAAACGACATTTTCCATGGTCTGGTAAAGGGGGAGTTGTTCAAATTCAGCTACTGACGGTTCGTAAACCACTTCGCCCTGTGCCGTTACGGGATGGGCATTGATGGCGTTTACGAAATCCTGCGTATCGACATCCAAAACGCGGCCATAGATATGGAATTCTTTATCCATTACTGTTTTCACGGTTTACACACTTCCTTTTTATAATGATGATAAATCTTTGTAACATTCTTTGAGTTGGTCATAAAGTTTGTTGTAGAGCTTATGTACCTTGCCATAATATTCATGGGCATCCGGTTTTGGCTGGCAGACCGAAGCAGTACCGACAAATCTCCGGCAGGCCGTGGGTACATCCTCATAGATACCGGCCGCAACGCCTGCTAAAATGGCAGCACCCAAAACAGCTCCGCCGCCTTCGCCGCCTACTTTCACCGGGCAGCCATACATATTGGCCAGCATCTGCCGCCACAGGGGACTCTTGCTGCCGCCGCCGCAGGCCATCATATCCTTGACTTTGATGTTCATTTCCTGCAAAATGTTCCAGCAGTCGAGCAGGGAGAAGCTTACGCCTTCCATGACGGCCCGCAGCATATCAGCACGCTTGTGCATAGCAGAAAGGCCGAAGAATACACCGCGACAGTCCGGATTGAGGTGCGGTGTGCGCTCACCCATAAGATAGGGAAGATAAATCAGGCGGCGGCTGCCACGGGGAACGCCGGCAATGGCCTGATTGATGGCATCAAAATCCAGATTTTCTGCTAAGTTTTCCCGGAACCACTTCAGGGAAAGGCCGGCTGCCTGCGTAACGCCCATGACATGCCAGCAGCCCGGCACAGCGCAGCAGAAGGTGTGTACCCGGCCCTGCGGGTCGATGACGGGGTCGTTGGTATGGGCAAAAACCACACCGCTCGTGCCGATGGTGGTAAAGGCTTTGCCTTCTTCCACAATGCCTGTGCCAACTGCCGCGGCAGCATTGTCACCAGCGCCGCCGGCGACAACGCAGTTCACGGAAAGGCCGGTTCGCTGGGCAAATTCTGTAGAGATATGTCCGGTGACTTCGGGAGATTCAAAGACCTTGGGCAGAAGTCCTTCGTCAATGTCAAGCTTTTCCAGGATTTCCTTTGACCAGCAGCGGTTAGGGACATCTAACAGCTGCATGCCGCTAGCATCGGAAACTTCCGTGGCATATTCGCCGGTCATCACAAAGCGTACATAATCCTTGGGGAGCAGGATGTGACGGCAGTTGGCGTAATTTTTCGGCTCGTGGTTGCGCACCCAGAGAATCTTGGAAGCGGTAAAGCCGGTAAGTGCTGGATTTGCGGTAATTTCGATAAGCCGCTTAGCACCGACTTTAGCGGTGATTTCCTCGCATTCGGCAGCGGTTCTTTGGTCACACCAGATGATGGCCGGCCGGGTGACTTCGTTGGCTTCATTGAGCATCACCAGGCCATGCATTTGTCCGGAAAGGCCGATGCCTTTTATGTCTTCGGCATTTACCCGGCTCTTGGCAATGACTTCGCGGATGGTACTGGCCGCGGCTTCTTCCCAGTCTTGGGGATTTTGTTCGGCCCAGCCGTTTTGCGGCTGATACAAGGGGTAGTCAGCAGAAGCTTCGGCAACCGGACGGCACTCCTCATCATAGAGCACGGTCTTGGTAGCAGAGGTTCCTACGTCTACACCAATCAAGTAATTCATTTCAAGTTCCTCCTAAAATGGTTCTATGTTCGCCTAATGCGTGCTTGTGCACGCAAAATCACTGTAATCAATATAGCACAGGATGAAACAAGAATCAATACTTTTTGCGCGACAATTTTTTATTTTATGTGACGTTAGAAAAAAGCACTAATAATATTAAACTGAGAAAATGTTTTTATCGACCAATAAAAATCAAAATAAAACGATTGACAAGCAAATCTTATGGTGCTATGCTTTGTATGTGGTTGGCGTGCACAAGCACGCAAGACCGCTTTACATTCCATCCAAATCATTATGTGTGAAAAAGGAGCGCTTGAACATGAGTAAGCTGACGAACATCCCTTCGGTCAAATGTGGTATTATTTCTGTAAGCCGTGACTGCTTTATTATTTCCTTGTCGGAAAATCGCCGTAAGGCTATTGTAGAAGCCTATGGCAAGAAATATGGTGAACTTTATGAAGTACAGAAAACGGTAGAGAATGAAACGGATATGTTAGAGGCTGTGGCAGAAGCCAAGGAAGCCGGTTGCAATGCACTGGTTGTATTCCTGGGAAACTTCGGCCCGGAAACGCCAGAAACCCTGATTGCCAAAGTATTTGACGGTCCGGTCATGTATGTGGCTGCAGCAGAGGAAACGGGCAAGAATCTCATCAATGGCCGTGGTGATGCGTACTGCGGTATGCTCAACTGCTCCTATAATCTGGGCCTGCGTCATCTGAAAGCCTTTATCCCGGAATATCCCGTAGGAACGGCTGCGGAACTGGCGCAGATGATTGCGGAATTCCAGCCGGTAGCACGCACGCTCCTGGGCCTGAAAGACCTCAAAATCATTACCTTTGGCCCGCGTCCGCAGGATTTCTTTGCCTGCAATGCGCCGATTCAGCCGCTCTATGACCTCGGTGTGGAAATCGAGGAGAATTCGGAGCTGGATTTGCTGGTGGCTTATCGTGCTCATCAAGATGACCCGCGCATTAAAGAAGTGGCGGATGATATGGCTAAGGAACTTGGCCAGGAGGGCAATCCCTATCCGGAGATGCTGCCCCGCATGGCACAGTTTGAACTGACACTCCTGGATTGGGCGGAAGAACACAAAGGTGCCCGCAAGTATGTAGCCTTTGCCGATAAGTGCTGGCCTGCCTTCCCGAAGGAATTCGGTTTTGAACCCTGCTATGTCAACAGCCGTATGGTCAGCCGTGGCATTCCGGTATCCTGCGAAGTGGATATCTATGGTGCGCTCAGTGAATACATTGGCCTCTGTGTCAGTGGCGATGCGGTTACGTTACTCGATATCAATAACTCCGTGCCGAAGGATATGTATGAGGAAGCGATTAAACCGTTGGGCAAGTATCAGCTGGAAGATACCTTCATGGGCTTCCATTGCGGCAATACGCCGCTCTGCAAACTGCGTAAGGGCGGCGTGAAATATCAGCTCATTCAGAACCGTCTGCTCGAAAACGGCGGCACGCCGGACTTTACGCGCGGCACGCTCGAAGGAGATATCGCCGATGGCGACATCACGTTCTTCCGTCTGCAGAGCACCTCAGACGGTCAGCTTAAGGCCTATATTGCCCAGGGTGAAATCCTGCCGGCAGCCACCAACTCCTTTGGCGGCATTGGCATCTTCGCCATTCCGGAAATGGGCCGCTTCTATCGTCATGTGCTCATTGAAAAGCGTTTCCCGCATCATGGCGCAGTAGCTTTCGGTCATTATGGCAAGGCTATCTATGATGTACTCAGTTATCTTGGCGTTGCGGATATTTCCTACAACCAGCCTGCGGGCAATCTCTATCCCACGGAAAATCCCTTCCATAAATAATAGATAAACAACAATTAATCCCCTTTGGCGGTTGGACTGTGTCTTTATCAGCAGTTCAGCCGCTTTTTTTATAAGCTGGCCTTAATTGACTTATGTACCTGTCTTTGTTAATATTGTAAGGTAGGTTTATTTTTAATGTTAGGAGTGATTTTGTTTGCTGGGATTTCTCAAAAGATTCTTAGGCGACAATAACGATAAAGAGATTGCCCGTTATCGCGAGGTTGTCGAAAAGATTAACGCTTTGGAGCCGCAGATGGCCAATCTGACGGACGACAAGCTGACGGGTTATACAGGAAAATTCAAGGAGCGTCTGGCAAATGGCGAGACTTTGGATGACTTGCTGCCGGAGGCCTTTGCGGTAGTCCGCGAAGCATCCCGCCGTACGCTCGGTATGCGCCACTTTGATGTACAGATGATTGGCGGCATGTGCCTGCATGAAGGACGTATCGCAGAAATGCGTACCGGTGAAGGTAAGACGCTGGTGGCAACACTGCCGGTATACCTCAATGCACTGACGGGCAAGGGCGTCCATGTCATTACCGTCAATGACTATCTGGCCCGCCGCGACAGCGAGGAAATGGGTAAGCTCTACCGCTTCCTGGGCCTCACTGTTGGCCTCGTGGTGCACGATATGGACTTCCCGGAGCGTAAGTACGCCTATAGCTGTGATGTGACCTTCGGTACCAACAATGAATTCGGTTTTGACTATCTGCGCGACAACATGGTTATCCATCAGGACCAGATGGTACAGCGTGAGCTCAACTATGCCATCGTCGATGAAGTGGACTCCATCCTCATCGATGAAGCGCGTACGCCGCTGATTATTTCCGGCCCCGGTGCCAAGTCCACGGATATGTATGCCACCATGGCCCGGGCAGTAGCCACCCTCAAAGAGGGCGAGGACTACACCGTTGATGAAAAGCAGAAGACGGTAGCGCCGGCCGATAATGCCATTCCCAAGATTGAAAAAATGCTGGGTATTACGAATCTGTATGCCCCGGAAAATATCGAACAGTCCCACTGCTTTACGGCAGCGCTCAGAGCCAAGGCCCTGATGAAGCGTGACCGTGATTATGTGGTGCGCAATGATGAAGTCATCATTGTCGATGAATTCACGGGCCGTCTCATGGAAGGCCGCCGTTATTCCGATGGCCTGCATCAGGCTATCGAAGCCAAAGAGGGCGTAAAGATTCAGCGTGAATCGCAGACGCTCGCGACGATTACCTTCCAGAACTACTTCCGTATGTACAACAAGCTCGCCGGTATGACCGGTACGGCTAAGACGGAGGAAGACGAATTCCTGAAAATCTATAATCTGCCCGTTATCGTGGTGCCGACCAATAAGCCGGTACAGCGCGTGGATTATCCGGATGTTATCTACAAGAATAAGGCGGCCAAGTACCGTGCCGTCGGCAAATTCGTCAAGGAACTGCATGAGAAAGGCCAGCCGGTGCTTATCGGTACGACCTCCATCACGCAGTCGGAAGAACTCAGCAGCGTACTCAAGAAAAATGGCATTCCGCATAATGTACTCAATGCCAAGTTCCATGAAAAGGAAGCCGAAATCATCGCCGATGCCGGTCAGCGCGGCGCGGTGACCATTGCCACCAATATGGCAGGCCGTGGTACGGATATCAAACTCGGCGAAGGTGTGCCGGAACTCGGCGGCCTCTTTATCGTGGGTACGGAACGCCATGAATCACGCCGTATCGACAATCAGCTGCGCGGCCGTTCCGGCCGTCAGGGTGATCCCGGTGCTTCCCGCTTCTTCCTGTCCTTGGAAGACGATTTGCTCCGTCTGTTTGCGTCTGACCGCATTGCGGGCATGATGGACAAGCTGGGCATGGAAGAAGATGAGCCCATTGAACATAAGCTCATCACCAACTCCATTGAACATGCCCAGAAGAAGGTCGAAGCACGCAACTTCGATATCCGTAAGCACGTGCTCGAATATGATGATGTCATGAATCAGCAGCGTGAAGTCATGTACGGTGAGCGCCGCAAGATTCTGCTCGGTGAAAACCTGCGCGAAAACATCATGAGCATGGTGAAGCATATCATCAAGGCAGAGATGAACCAGTATGCCAACGAACAGCTCTATCCGGAAGAATGGCAGCTTGACGGCCTCATTGAGGATGCTGAAAAGATTTACGCTCCGGCAGGCTTACTGAAGAAGGAAGAACTGGTGGAACTTTCCCGGGACGAGCTCAAGGAAAAACTGGAAAATACGGCAGAAACGGGCTACCATCAGCGCGAATTGCTCTTTGGCGAAGAAAATATGCGCGAGCTCGAAAAGGTCGTTATGCTCCGCGTGGTGGACAGCAAGTGGATGGAACACTTAGACCACATGGATATGCTGCGTGACGGCATCAACCTGCGGGCCTATGGCCAGCGCAATCCGCTCGTGGAATACAAGATTGAAGCACTCGATATGTTCGAGGAAATGGAATCGGCCATCATGGACCAGATTGCTTCCCTGATGTATCATGTGAGCATTATAACGCCGCAGCAGCAGGAAGCGGAAATGGAAGGCCAGCCTGCAGAGGCCAGCGTCACCCAGAAACAGAAGATGGAAGAAACCATCAGGGCACAGCGCTCGCAGCTCTCCGACCATTTGAGCAGTGCAAGAGCCAGCCATGGTGATGAAGTCAGCACGGCCACGGCGAAAAAGGCAGCAGCTGCGGCAAAGGTCGGCCGCAATGACCCCTGTCCCTGCGGCAGCGGCAAGAAGTACAAGAACTGCTGTGGGCGGCATTGATGGTGATGTTTCACAGGCTACAAATGAGGTGTGAAAGGAAAACATGTTAGAAGATTTGAAACCCCGGTTAGGCGAATTAAAGGAAAAACTGGACAATATGGGCAATTCTTTGGAAATTCCCGTGAAGGAAGAAAAAATCGCCGAGCTGGAATATAAGATGGGGGAACCCACCTTTTGGGATGATGCGGAAGCAGCGCAGAAACTCAATCAGGAACTGGCGGACTTAAAATCCAGCGTGGATAAGTATAAGTCCCTGGTGTCCAAGCATGAGGATGCAGAAACCTTGCTGGAAATGGGCCTCGAAGAAGATGACCCCAGCATGGAAGATGATGTAAAAGCCGAACTGGATGCTGTAGCAGAAGGCCTCGAAGCCCTGCAGCTTGAAGTCCTGCTCTCCGGCCCCTATGATGGCAACAACGCCATTTTGACGTTGCATGCCGGTGCGGGCGGAACGGAAGCTCAGGACTGGACGCAGATGCTTCTGCGCATGTATGGCCGCTGGGCAGAGCGCCATGGCTTCACCGTGGAGACGGCCGATTTGCTGCCCGGTGATGAAGCGGGCGTCAAATCCGCTACGCTCTTTATCAAGGGCCATAACGCCTATGGCTTCCTGAAATCGGAAAAAGGTGTACACCGTCTCGTGCGCATCTCGCCCTTTGATGCCAATGCCCGCCGTCATACGTCGTTCTCGGCTTGCGATATCATGCCGGAAATCGACGATGCAGTGGAAGTGGACATCAATATGGCTGATGTGCGTGTGGATACCTACCGCGCCTCCGGTGCCGGCGGTCAGCACATCAACAAGACGTCTTCGGCTGTACGTATGACCCATGAGCCTACGGGCATCGTGGTGCAGTGCCAGAACGAGCGTTCCCAGCTCCAGAACCGCGAGCAGTGCCTCAAAATGCTCCGCGCCAAGCTCTTTGAACTGGAAATGGAGAAGAAGGAAGCAGAGCTGGCTAAATTGGAAGGCGACCAGCAGAACATCGAATGGGGCAGCCAGATTCGCTCCTATGTGTTCCAGCCCTATACCATGGTTAAGGACCACCGCACGAGCCAGGAAACCGGTAACGTGCAGGCGGTTATGGACGGGGATATCGACCCCTTCATCCGGGCATTCCTCGCCGCCAAGGCCAATCATGAAATTTAAGTAATGAGCCTTCCCCAGTGGGGGAAGGCTTGTATCATTCAAGGGGGGCACTGATTTTGCGAAAGGGCTTGACTATTGCAGGTGCTTTATTCATAATAATAATCGTGTTTAGTGAGACATTGCTTCCCTGGCTGGCGCGGGAAACCCTGCAGACCCGCCTGAATGAGCGGCTGGTAACCAGTGATGCCCAGGTGTCGCTGGACAGCCGTCCGGGAATCTTGCTGGCCTTGGGTGAGATTCAGCATCTTCATGCTGTGGCTCATCAGGCCAAGGTGGGGCAGGTCTATTTCCGGGAACTTTCCCTTTCCGGGGAAAACGTGCGCCTGAACATAGGCGATTTGCTCAAGGCGGGAAAAGTAGCCCTGAAATCCGCAGACAAACTGGAATTAAAGGGTGTCGTGGATGAGGAAAACCTTGAGGAAGTCCTGACCCGCAAGCTGGACAAGGTGGAAAATGTGCAGGTCAGCATCTCGCCAACAGGCGTGCTGGCCACCGCCAATACCAAACTCTTTGGGCGGCTCGTGGATATTGAATTAGAGGGAAATGTAATTGAAGAAAGCGGCTCGCTCTATTTTCAGATGACGCATCTGGCCTTTAAGAACAGCCGGTTGGGCACAGCCAAGTTAGGCGAGATGTTCGGCAATATTCAGCTGGCTCCGCCGGGGCGGTTGCCTATGGGGATGCAAATCAGCGATGTGCAGCAGACAAATGGTGCCATCGTGATTACGGCTAAACGTGAGAATGTGGAATAAGGTGGAAAGAGGATAATGAAGGATTTCAAATACAACCGGGGCTTAGTGCTGATTATAATGGTTGGCTTAATCGCTTCTCTTATGATTAGTTTTGCCCGGCATGGCGTGGAGGAAAACAACCGCCAGATAGATTTGGCAACGAATTATGAGGATTTGCTGGAACTGGCCGACAGGGAAGGCCTGCCAGCAGAGGAAGTGATGGCTAAGGCCAAGGAAGCCGGCATCACCTCTTTGGCGGTTTACGATACCACCTTTAAGAAACTCAATGCCAACGGCAAGGCTACGGCCATTGCCGGCAGTGAGCTTTTGGGCAGTTATCATAGCGGCACGCTGACGGACCCCTTGTGGCGTCAGCTGGTGGCCGAAGGTAAGATTCAGGGCAATGAAGTCTATATTGTCGGCCATGATGCCCGCACCTGGCAGGAACTCAAAGAAGATGTGCCCCGCCGCTTAGGCAAGGACAGAGTGCAGCTGCTGAAAGTCGGGGACGAAGAAGTCATGGCCGCCAAGGCCCATTTCGAGTCCTTCGTGAAGATGGATATCGGCATGCCGACGGACGAAATGGAAGCGGTGAACAAGGCCGGTTTCCACGTTATCGCCCGCCCCAGCAATTTCAACAAGTGCACGGAAGATGATGTGAAGGCTGTGTTCAAGCGGCTGGACGGCATGGATATCTCCGAAGTGGTCTTCTCCGGTTCTCAGGTGCTCGGGGCCAATAAGTCCCTGCAGACCACCATTGATGAAATGAAGGCCCGCAATCTCAACATGGGTCTTATTGAAGGTGTGACCCAGCTGCAGTTCTACAAACAGGACGGCATGGAGGAAATCGCCAAGGGCATTGGTTACGACAAGATTGTCCGCCTCTATGCCATTCCCAAGGACGAGCAGCCCAAGCTGAAAATCGCCACGGCGGTGGAACGCTGGGCTAACACCGACGAAGAACGCAATATCCGCATCGACCTCTTGCGGATTTACGATAAGCCCTCGCCGAATATGAGCCTGATGGAAACCAATATGCAGTATTTCAAGGATACGCATGATATTCTGGTGGCTCATGGCTATACGGTGGGGCCTGCCGGTACCTTTGCTTCCTTCTATCCCAGCAAGTACCTCCGGGCGCTGGTGATGGCTGGCGTAGCAGCGGCAGCTGTGCTCTATCTGAGCCTCGTTATTCCGGCACTCAATACTGCAGTGAAAAAGCAGTGGCTTCTGTTTGTAATCTTTGCCCTGTGTGCAATGGTGCCGATTCTGATGGGCACTGGTGCCAAAATTCGTGTGCTGGCAGCCTTGGCCAGCGCGAACCTGTTCCCGGCACTGGCGGTTATCTTCCAGCTGGACCGAATCCGTCATCTGCGGGATAAAATCACGCTGGGCTTTGGCAAGATGCTCATCACGGGCATTATTGCTCTGCTGGTAACGGGCACCCTGTCTTATATCGGTGCGGCTTACCTGTCTGCCTCGTTGGCCGATACGGAATATCTGCTCGAATTCCAGATTTTCCGTGGCATCAAGCTGACCTTTGTCCTGCCGCTGATTCTGGTGGGCATTGCCTTCCTGCAGCGCTTTGATATTTTTGACGGCCGTATGGACGATACCGACGGCGTTCTGAATCAGCTCAAGAAAATCATGGATATGCCGGTGAAGGTCAAGACGCTGTTCGTGCTGTTCCTGGTGCTAGTTGCCGGGGTGGTCTTTGTGGCCCGCAGCGGTCATACCTCCGGTATGCCGGTATCGGCAGCTGAACTGAAGTTCCGCGCCTTTTTGGAGCAGGCGCTTTATGCCCGTCCTCGTACCAAGGAACTGCTGATTGGTCACCCGGCGTTCCTCTTGGCGGTTATGGCCTTCTGGCGCAAGTGGCCCACCATGATTTTCTTCGGCCTGGTGCTCATTGCCACCATCGGCCAGGGCTCCATGGTAGAAACCTTCGCCCATATGCGGACGCCTGTATTCATGTCCTTTATGCGGGGCATTGGCGGCATTGTCTTAGGTGCCGGTATCGGCGCCATCGCCATGATGCTGGTACAGCTGTGGCAGACTGTTATTTCACGAGCAAAGGAGCGTAAGTCAGCGTAATGAGCAGAATCGTCGTGTCGGGTTACTACGGCTCGAAAAATGCCGGGGATGAGGCAATGCTTTCCGCAATGCTGGAAGTCCTCAGTGACCTGGACCCAAAACTTCATATTACGGTGATTTCTGCCGACCCCGAGGATACCCGCAAGCGTCATGGAGTGGATGCCATCTCCTGGCTGGGGTTCCCTGCCATCATCAAGGAACTGCGGCAGGCGGATCTCCTGATTAGCGGTGGCGGCAGTCTCCTGCAAAACGTCACCAGCCGCCGCAGTCTCTATTACTATATGTTCATCATCATGCTCGCGCATTTTCTGGGCACCAAGGTCATGCTTTATGCGCAGGGCATCGGCCCGATTATCGGCCGTGTGGCGGAAATGGCCATGCGCTTTTTGGGCAATCATGTGGACTTAATCACCGTCCGGGATGAAGGTTCTCTGAAGGAACTGGCCCGGCTGGGGATTCATAAAACCATTATCGAATGTACCGCTGACCCGGTGCTGGCCATCCATCCTGTAGGCAAGGAAGCCGGCCGGGCCATCTTCAAGGCCTACCATGCGGATGGAGCCAAGCCTGTATTGGGCATTTCCGTGCGGGAATGGCAGGGCTGGCGCCATTATAAGGAAGTGCTGGCGGAAGTTTCCGATATGGTGGTGCGGGAATTGGGTGCACGGGTGGTATTCATCCCCATGCAGTTCCCGGATGACGTGAAGGCGGCTCAGGCTATCGCCTCTCTTACCAAAGAGGAGTGCACGGTGCTCAAAGACGAGTATACCACCAGCGAGTTCCTGTCCTTGGTAGGGAATATGGATTTGATGCTGGGCATTCGCCTGCATGCTTTGATTTTTGCCGGCGTTATGGGCGTTCCCATGCTGGGCATCTCCTATGACCCCAAGATTGACCGCTTCCTGGCCTCCATTGGGGAAGAGCCGGTGGGCAACCTCAAGGATGTTACCGCCGAAGAACTGATGGCGGAAATCCGCCGCAAGTGGAATGACAAACAGACTTTCCGGCAGAAGAATGGCGAGCTTCTCGCCCAGCTGCGGGATATGGCCGCTCATAATGCAGAGCTGGCCGTGAACTTAGCACATAAATGATAATAGCCTTCCCGGAGGGGAAGGCTTTTTTATAAGGGGGATGTTTATGCCCAAAAAGAATAAATACATGAGCTACGAGCACCTGCGGGATTTGCGGCAGAATCATGCCGCCTGGCGGCTGCTGCGGGCCGATTATGCGCCTTTGGCGGCGGCGTTTTTCTATCAGGTGTTTATTGGCCCTAAGCGCCGCGGCATTGAAGCGCAGGAGCTGTTGGAAGCACTGGATATGTTCCTCTACGACTGCACCCGGCAGGAAGGAGAATTTGCCCGCTCGCCCAAGGATTATCTGGAGATGTGGGCAGACAGCAGTTATGGCTGGCTCAGAAAATACGAATACCATGGGGACTGGTACTACGATTTGACAGCACCGGCCCAGAAGGCGGTGGAGTGGCTGCTGAGCCTCCATAAGCAGGACTTTATCGGTACAGAGTCCCGCCTGCGTACGGTGTTCAATCTTTTGCACGAAATCGCCCAGGAAACGGATACCAATGCCGAGCACCGGCTGGCGTATCTCACGAGCCAGCAGGAAAAAATTGCCGCTGAAATCAAAGCCATCGAGGAAACCGGCGAGGTGAAGCCTCAGCTGGATGATGTGCAGGTCAAGGAGCGTTTCCTGCAGGCCGAGGCCACGGCGACGGCTATCCTCGCGGATTTCCGTGAAGTGGAGGAAAACTTCCGGGAATTGACGCGTCAGGTGCAGGCTGATGTGGTGAAGTGGACGCGCGGCAAGGGCGAGCTTTTGGAAAAGATTTTCAGCGAAAGCGACATCATCCGCAAGTCGGAACAGGGCCGCAGTTTTATGGCCTTTTGGCGTTTTTTGATGCTCTCCCAACAGCAGGACGATTTGCGCGAGACGCTGCAGCAGGTGGAAAGTGCCGAAGCAGTCCAGGGAATTGTTCAGGAGCACAGTCTGCGGGATATTCACCGGGAATGGGTGCAGGCCGCAGCCGCCGTCCAAAAGACGTTGGGGCAGCTTTCTGCCCAGCTTCGCCGCTATGTGGACGAGGATTATCTGCGGGAGGAGCGCAGCATCTATCAGCTCATTCAGAGCATCGAAAGCAAGGCTGTAGACAGGCGGGGTGCGGGTACTTCCGGCCTGGTCATGGAAATGGATACCCTGCCCAAAGTTCAGCTGCCAATGGAGCGGCGCCTTTATGCTCCGCCGAAAAAGACACGGCTCGAAAGTCCGGAACTTACCGAGGGGGATGGCAGCAGTGGCAGCATAGCTGCCATCTTCGAGCAGGTCGTGGTGGACAAGGAAAAACTAAAGGCCCATGTGGCGGATTTACTGGCCGAGCGGGATGAAGTGACGCTCGCTGAGGTTCTGGCGGTTCATCCGCTGGAACTGGGACTGTCGGAACTCTTGGGCTATCTGGTGCTGGCCAGCCGGGATGCAGCAGGCTTTACCGAGGACAGGCTGGAACGTCTGGTCTTTGAGCGGGATGGCCGCAAATTACTGGCAGTCTGCCAGCAGATTACCTTTCGGAAAGGAGCAGGGGCGTTTTGAGTACAGTGGAAGAAATGACGGAACGCAATGAAGAGAATTTTTCCCGGGCTGCGATATCCCTTTTGAAGGGGATTGTGAGCCGCGGCAGGGACGAAGTTCTGTGGCAGTTTATCGTAAATGACAGGAGTGCGCTTAGTGATTATTTCCGGCGCATCGGCCTGATTCTGATTATAGATGAAGTGGATGAGTATGCTTACCTCAAGCAGGAGGACGCGGCAGGTCTGCCCCGGCTGGTACAGCGTTATCAGTTGAGTTACCCCGTGTCCATGCTGTTGGTGCAGCTTAGAAAGGCGTTAGGCGAGCAGGATACCGCCAGCGGTGATACCCGTCTTGTTCTATCCTTTGCCGATATCATGCGGCGCATGGAACCATTCCTGCCTGTGCCCGGTAACGAAATGAAATTCCGCCAGTCTTTGGAACATACCATTGGACAGGTGGTGCAGCTGGGCTTTTTGCAGAAGCTCAAGGGCTCGGAGGATGAGTACGAGGTACGCCCTGTGCTGCGCAGTTTCGTGGATGCCCAGTGGCTCAGCGATTTCCATGAGAAGCTGGCGGAATACGAAGCCCATGGACAGATGCTTCATCAGGGCGCAGCCGAAGATAAGAGCGATGAAAATGAGGGAGAGGAGGGGCTGTTAGGTGAATTTGTTCGCAACGAATGAGGAAAATGAAAATATCCCCTTGGGCTTTCGTCTGGAACGTCTGGAAGTATATAACTGGGGCACTTTTGACAGCCGGATTTGGTCGTTGGAGTTAAGCGGGGAAATGTCGCTGCTAACCGGTGATGTGGGCTCGGGCAAGTCCACCTTGGTCGATGCCCTGCTGACCCTGCTCGTGCCCCCGCGGAAGGTCACCTACAACAAGGCGGCTGATGCCAGCGCCAAGGAGCGCAGCCTGACTTCCTATGTGCGGGGCTATTACGGCCAGAAGCGCACGGAAAACGGCGGTGGCCGTCCCGAAGCCCTGCGCGATAAGAATAAATACAGTGTGATTCTGGGCGTCTTTGCGGATAAGAACTTTGGCCGCACGGTGACTTTGGCGCAGGTGTTCTGGTTCCCCGAGGAAACGGCCAGCTATCCCAAGCGCTTCTATGTGCTCGCGCAGAAGACCCTTTCCATCAAGGACAGATTTTCCCAGATTGGCGGGGATATGCGGGCCTTCCGCAAGGCCTTGGAAAAGGATGCCTTCATCAAGACCTTTGATGATTACCCGCAGTATGGCCACGAGTTCCGCAAGATTTTCGGCATCCGTCAGGTACAGGCCATGGATTTGTTCCAACAGACCGTGTCCATGAAGAAGGTGGACAGCCTCACGAGCTTCGTGCGCCAGAATATGCTGGAAGTGCCGGAGACGGAGCAGGAAGTGGAACTGATGCTGCGGCAGTACCATGATTTGGAAGCTGCTCATCAGGCTGTGCAGAAGGCCAAGAAACAGCAGAAGATGCTCCAGCCTATCGAAGTGCTTGGGGAAAGCTATGCCCGTGACAGCCGTCAGCAGGACGAGTTTCAGGCCATGCAGAAGGTGCTCGAAAGCTGGTATGCCCAGCAGGACTACAAGGCCAGAGAAGAACAGCTGGCCGCGATGGAGCCGCAGCTCAAGCGCCTGGAAGAGAAAATTACGCAGCAGGGCAAGAGCCTGCAGGAAAAGCAGGGAGAGCTTACGGTGCTGCAGGGCAATATCGCCCGCAACGGCGGTGCGCAGCTCGACGAAGTGCGCCATCAACTCGACAAGGTTACGGAGCGCAAGGCGCAGTGCGAAGTCAGCCGGGAAAAATTCCAGCAGGAACTTTCCGCATTGGAAATGACTTTGCCCGTGGACGAGGAAGATTTTGCCCTGCTGCAGGAAAAGCTGGTCAGCCGCAAGGCAGAATGCGAGGCACAGCAGGAAGAATTGACGGCAGAAGCCAGCACCATGAAGGCCAACCGTCAGGAAACGGAGCAGGAGGAGCGCCGCATTCAGGCAGAAATCGATTCGCTTTCCCAGCGCAAGTCCAATATTCCCCAGAAATTCATCGCTGTGCGCGAGGAAATCTGCAAGGCCCTGAATCTTGCCGAAAGCGAAATGCCCTTTGCCGGGGAACTTATCGCCGTGAAAGAGGAGGAGACTGAGTGGGAAGGTGCCATTGAGCGTTTGCTGCGCAGTTTCGGCATATCCCTGCTGGTGCCAGAGGTTCACTATGGGGAAGTGGCTGACTGGATGGAACGCCATGACCTCAAGATGCGCATGGTTTACTTCCGTGTGCCGGCCTACACGGAACAGGTCAATGCGAATGTGCACGAGGACGCCGTGTGTCAGAAGCTCCATATCAAGGAGGACAGTCCGCTGGCTCCCTGGCTCGAAGCGGAACTTCTGACCCGTTTTAATCATATCTGCTGTGAGACCATCAAGGAATTCAGGCAGGCAAAATTTGCCCTGACCAAAGCTGGTCAGGTCAAGACCGGCGGTAAGCGCCACGAAAAGGACGACCGCCACGATATTGACGACCAGCGTTATTATGTATTGGGCTTTTCCAATCTCAAAAAGATTCAGGCCCTGCAGATGGAAATGGAAGACCGGCGCGAGGAGCAGAAGTTCTTCTTGCAGAAGGAAAATCAGGCGAAACGGGCCGTGAAAAAACTCCGGGAGCAGAGCGAGGCCATCGTCCGGGCCGGAGTGGTAACCTCCTTTGCGGAAATCCATATAGAGCCGCTGCTGGAGCGTATGGCACAGCTCAAGGCACAGGTGGAAAAACTGCGGGCGGAAAATGATGTACTCAAACAGCTGCAGGCCGAAGAACAGCGCCTCAAGCAGGAAATCGGCGCAGATTATGCGGCGCTGGATGACTATAAGAATCAGCGCAGCCAGCTGGCTGAACGCATTCGCCTGCACAAGGCGGAAATGGTCATGGATGAGGAACTCTTTGCCGGGGCCGAAAGTGACGACCGGGAGAAGGGCTATCCTCTGTTGCAGCATTACGCCGCTCTGGCCTTGGAGAAATTGGGCAGTCCGCAGTTTGATATGCAGAAGCGCAGCCTGCAGCAGAAGGAGTATAACCAGTGGCTGAACACCCGCACCCATCAGCTGGGTGAAAAACTGCAAAAGACCAGCGAAGAACTGGTTAAGGCCATGACGGAGTTCCGGCAGGAATATCCGGAGTCGGCCAGTGAATTGCTGGCTGCTCCGGAGGGCTATCAGGATTATACGGCCCTGCTGCACCGTCTGCAGGAAGATGACTTGCCGAAATTTGAAAGCCGGTTCAGCCATCTGCTGCGCGAAAATACCATCAATCAGATTGCCCTGTTCCAGACCCATCTGGAGGAGGCCTGCCATGAGATTCACGACAGGATTGCGCTGATTAATGACTCACTGGCGGAAATCGACTACAATGAGGGCCGCTACATTCAGATTGAGTGCAACCCTGCCGTCAGCGATACCATTCAGCAGTTCCGCCGTGATTTGCGGGCCTGCACCGATGATGCCCTGACAGGGAATATGGACAACAGCTACAGCGAAGAAAAATTCCAGCAGGTGGCCAGAATTTTGGAACGGCTGCAGGGCCGTCCCGGGATGACGGATGTGGATGCCCGCTGGCGCAGTGAGGTTATCGACGTGCGCAACTGGTTTGTCTTTGCGGCTTCGGAATTGTGGCGCAATCCTGCTCCGGATATGGACAAGGAATACGAGCACTACACCGACTCCGGCGGTAAGTCCGGCGGTCAGAAGGAAAAGCTGGCCTATACGATACTGGCCGCCAGCATTGTCTACAACTTCGGCCTGCGGGGCAGACGCGCCGGTGAACAGTCCTTCCGCTTCGTGGTCATTGACGAAGCCTTCCTCAAGAGCTCGGATGAAAGTGCCCGCTTCGGTCTGGAACTGTTCAAGAAACTCGATTTGCAGCTGCTGGTGGTGACGCCGCTCCTAAAAATCGCCACGATTGAGCCCTTTGTCAGCCATGTAGGGTTCGTGTATCAGAGAGACGAGGAGCATAAGTCTTATTTGCGGAATCTTACCATTGAGGAATTGCAGGCGGAGAGAAGTGCATACAATGCCAAATGATTACGCTGCTCTGGTTCGAGGCAAAAGGCGCAACATGCGGGGAATGGCTTTGTTCTGCTGGTTGATTCATTCGGATTGACATGTCAATTTAGGGGAGGGGACACCCAGGAAATACGCTGATAATGATTTTAGTTTCAACCATAAGAAAAAAATATAGATGGTATTTATTAAAGGAAAATATCGCCTATAGGTAGCAAAAATATAAATACATCCTAGGAATGACCGCTAATCACAAATAGATTAGCGGTCATTCTTTAATTTGTATAAAAATAATAATCAATTCGTTAATTATGAATAAACTTTCCTAGTGCGAAAGTCCTAAACATGTGATAAAGTTAGCTCATATTTTTGGCAAAAATATAGCGAGAAAGGTAAAAAGACGTAAGTAAAATCGAGAGGCTGCAGGGATACGGCCAACGTAGAAAGGCATGTGAGGAAATGAGACTAAAGGACATTCGTATTGGAGCCAAGATATTGGTGCTGGTTGTTATCGGCATCCTCGGCATGGCAATTTTGAGTTTTTCGGGCTATCGGGCCATGAGTCAGGCAAGTGACGATATTGACAACATGTACTCCCGTAAACTGAAAGCAACCCGTATGCTGGGCGATGAAATCAATTACATGCGTATGATTCAAGTGCGCATTGTAAAGCATATTCTCGACCCGAAGGATGCACAGATTAATGCTTCTATCGACGAAGCGATGAAAAGCTATGAAACGAAATGGCCGGAATATAAGGAACTGGGGATGCGGGCAGATAAAGCTGCTGCCGAAATCCCCAATACAGAGAAAAAGTGGGCAGAATATAAAAATGGGATTCAGGAAGCCCGCAAGCTGGCCGAGGCTGGCAAGACCCAGGAAGCCTGGGTGTATTACAAAGGTGTGGAAGCCGGTGTAACACAGGAACTCTTAAAGAGTCTGGTCGCGCTCCAGAAAGTGGCCGATGATAATGCGGATGCGCTCAATGCAGAAATCGTGGAACGCAATGCCAGCACGATGACCGCGATGATCGTTACCACGCTGCTCTGCTTTGTGGTGCTGCTGGGCATAGCCTTCTTTATCGTGCGTGATATTATGATCAATCTGGATAAAATGGTCAGGGAATGCAAGCGCATGAAAGATGGGGACTTCCGTCTCAATGGCAATTATGAACCCCGTGGTGACGAACTCGGGCAGATGGAAGCCGCTATGCAGGATATGCGTAAGACGTTGAATAAGCTGATGCGTCAGGTTAGCGAATCCGCTGAACAGCTGGCAGCTTCCTCCGAGGAACTTACGGCCAGCGCCGGACAGGCTGCACAGGCTGCCACGCAGGTAGCGCAGTCGGCTACGGAGGTTGTGGAATCGGTTGAGCATCAGCAAAAATCTGTCATGGACAGCAATGAAGCCGTTCAGAGTGCCGAGGCATCTGTAGAAGAAATCCGTCAGAAGTCCGACCAGGTAGAGGCTAATTCCAATGCGGCTGCTGCGCGCGCCGAAAAGGGCAATCAGGCCATTGATGATTCCGTCCGTCAGATTAAGGATGTGGAGGAAACCGTCACGGCTTCTGCCAGAATGGTTGACCGTCTGGGCGAGCGCTCCAAGGAAATCGGTGAAATCGTAGATACCATGACGGGCATTGCTGAGCAGACCAATCTGCTGGCTCTTAACGCTTCTATCGAAGCGGCCCGCGCTGGTGAACATGGACGCGGCTTTACGGTGGTAGCCGGTGAAGTCGGCAAGCTCGCGCAGGAATCCAAGGAATCTGCTGAAAAAATTGCCAAAATCATCAAGGAGATTCAGGGCGATACGGAAGAAGCTGTGCTCTCCATGCGTACCGGCCGTGAAGCCGTGGTGGAAGGCGCACAGAGCGTGGAATCCCTGCGCACCATGTTTGAGGAAATCAATCAGCTGGTAGTCGGCGTATCCGGGGAAATCAGCCACGTGACCGAATCCATCAACGACATGGCCGATGCCACCAACGATATCGCCAGCGAGATGAATGATATCAACAGTTTCAGCGGCAAGGTGGCCAGCGAAATGCAGGCCGTATCCGCAGCCACGGAAGAACAGTCTGCCTCTGCTGAGGAAATTGCCGCCGCCAGTGAAGCACTGGCCAAACTGGCACAGGACCAGCAGGAAGCACTCTCCAATTTCCGCTTCTAATTCCATAATATAGGCAAGGATATTTGCCGGTTAAAAGGGTTGGCCAAAATATTGGCACAACCCTTTTTCCGTGATATGATAGTAATATCTAATTTTAGTTGCTTTCAGGAGGCTTGTCAGTTGTTGAAATCAGGAAAAGTCCGTCTGTTGACGGGAATGCTGGCCCTGGCTGCCGGCATGTTGCTGAACATGGGCGGTGCCAGCGCGGAAACCCAGACCGACAATGTGCGGATAAATTTTGGCCATACGGTGGTCAATATGGAGAAGACGGCCCCGCCAAGTGAGGGTCAGACAGCTATGCAGATAAAAAATGTGCAATTAGTATGGAAGGAAATTCCCAGTGCGGTGCGCTATCAGGTGGTTATCCTGAAATCGGCGGAAGATACCCGGGAAAATATTGCCCTTACCTATAATCAGGTGTATACCAACGGCCTCACGGTGGATTTATCATCCTTTGGCGCCGAGGCCGCAGGCTTTTACTGGAAAGTCTGCCCGCTGGATTACAACGGCAGGCCGGTGGGGAATATGCACTTTTCCAAGCCCAAACCCATCACGGCGGGCGGCAAGCTGAATGTGAATGCGCCCAAGCCGACTACTCAGTTTGAGCGCATGGACTATATGCCCCTTTACCCGGTATTTTCCTGGATTCCCTATGGTAAGGCCAAACAGCATGAAGTGCAGGTCTATCGGGTGACAGACGCTGGAGAAAAACTTATCCGCACCCTGCAGGGGGGAGAATATGATGTCTATGAGGATGGCGGCTATACCCTGCCGGGAAAATATTACTGGCGGGTGCGCTCCTTAAACAGCGACGGCAGTCCGTTAAGTGGCTGGTCGGAAAAGAGTTATTTCACGGTAGAAGGGGAAAAGCCTCCTTTTGCGGCACTTGGGGACAGCATTACCCATGGTGGCGGCGCGATGTCGGTATCGCCGGGGTATCTGCTCTATGACTGGGAATCCTACAGTCAGGTTCCGGTGAAGAATCTGGGCTTTAGCGGCAATACCACCGAAGCCATGCTGGAACGCTTTGAACGGGATGTGCTGCCGGCTTCGCCCAGAGTTTTGGTCGTAATGGGCGGCGTCAATGACTACCGCCTGGGTACCTTTGGCTCGCAGACCGTTGCCAATCTGCAGGCCATCAAGGAAAAATGCGATGCCTATGGCATTATCGTGGTATTTTTGACGCCGACGCCTATCAATCCGACTATGATGGTGAGCCGGGCACATATTGACCAGCCGCCCTATGACTGGAAAAAACATCAGCAGTATGTCAATGACTGGGTAATGCGTCAGCAGTATCATGTGGATGTGGCCACGGCTCTGACGGACAGCATGGGCAATCTGCGGTCAACCTATACCACCGACGGGCTGCACCCTGACTACTATGGCAAAAAATATATTGGGGAACAGGTGGGGCGTTATCTGGCGATGAATTTTGGCTGGCTGACCAGTAAACTGACCAAAAAAGCTATTCCTACCTATAATAATTGACAACAAGGCGCTTGGGCGCCTTGTTGTCGTATTTGGCATAATTTTTAATTGAATTTTAATGACTTTGTCAACAATTTTACTTAAATTATGTAGTATAATATACGATATAAAAGTAGAAGCTTAATTCTGGGGAGGGTGGATATTATGAGAAGGATGTTGATGGGGGCCCTGCTTTGGGCCGTGTGCTGTCTGGTGGGGCTTCCGGCTATTGGTGCGGCTGCCCCGCAGATTATAACGGCCAGCGGCGTGTACATCATGGGGGAAAATGATTCGCCGAAAATCGCCAAAGATGCGGCCCGGCAGGAGGCTATGCGCTCCGCTACGGAAAAAGCAGGGGTATATGTGGAAAGCTACTCCCGCAGCCAAAATATGGAGCTTAGCGCGGATGATGTGAAGATTATATCCGGTGCCGTGCTGAAGGTTATGCAGGAAAAGGCAGAACCGACACTTACGGCAGGTGTATGGAAATATACCGTCACCCTTACCTGTGAAGTGGATACGGATAAGATTGACCTCAAAAATCTGCTGGAAAACCGCAATAAGCTCGAAAAATTGCAGCAGGAGCGGGATGCGCTGAAAAAGCAGAACGAGGAACTGCTCGCCAAATACAAACAGGCCAAGGGGCAGGAAAAGAAGAAAATCGGCACGGAATTGGAAAACCAATATTCCCTGCAGGATGTCTTTGACCGCTGCGCCCGCTACATCCAGCAGGGCGAACAGCGCCGGGCTATCGCAGAACTCGACAAGGTTATCGCCGACAGCAAGGTAACGGACAGTCCGCTGGCCTACGCTTATTACCTGCGGGGCCGCGCTTACTATGAGCGCAATCTGGACAACCAGGCGCTGGATGATTTTTCGGCTGCAGAATCCACCCCGCACAATGACAAGATATATCCGGTCTGGCGTACTTACTACTATCAGGGACTCATCTATTCCGACCGCGCGCAGTGGGAAATGGCTTACGGAAAACTGGCCCGGGCCTGGGACGCTTCGGGACATCAGGACAGGGATATCGAGGCGGCCATGCTGCGGGCAAAGCGCCATGCCTACCCGCCTGCACAGGAGGAAACGAGAAGAAAACAGCCGCCGCAGCGCAGCAGCCGTGAGATGGACTGGGAAAAGGTGGTTTCCGATGTGTTAATCGGCATTATCAAAGACCAGGTGGGCAAACAGACCATATATCGCTAAAAAATTCCTGCCGGATACTTGATTTTTTTGGCAAAATAGGACAAAATATAGTGCAGAGTTTTTTCTAGTCAAGCAAGGACGATTTAATACATGCAAATTTCCCAAATGATGCAGACTTCCGTGCTGGTGGTTGACGGCATCGACAGTGACCGCATGAGACTTCAGCAGATTCTTGAACCCCGTGTGCAGTTTGAGGGGGTTAAGACCGGTGGTGAAGCCTTAACTTATGTTAAACAGCATACTGTTGATTTGCTGCTGCTGTCGGTCAAACTCCCCGATATGGACGGTTTTGAGCTTATGCGCACGTTGCGCGCAGATTCCCGGTATGAGGATTTGCCCGTCATTATCCTGAGCAGTGACCAGACCCAGAAGGCGGAGGCTGCTGTAGTTATGGCGGGCGGCACCGATATTATCCGCAAGCCGTTTATCCCCATTATCGTAGTCAAAAAGGTGGAGCAGGTGCTGGAGATGGAGTACCTGCACCGCAAATTAAAACAGGAAGTTCATCGGCAGACCAAGCTGGCAGAAGACCGGCTGGCCGCCAGTGAACGGCTCTTTGAAGAAACCGTGATGGCGCTGGCAAAGACCATCGATGCCAAGGATGCCTATACCCGCGGTCATTCCCAGCGGGTGGCCCGCTATGCTCGTCATATTGCTCATAAATTGGGCTGGCTCGAGGAAGAGCAGCGCAAGATATACTTTATGGGGCTGCTCCATGATATTGGCAAAATCGGTGTGCCGGAGGCCATCATCAACAAGACCACCCGTCTTACGGATTACGAATACGGTCAGATTAAACAGCATACGGTTATCGGCTCCGAGATTCTGGAACTCGTGGCTGAGTTCCCGGAACTTGCCGTGGGTGCCCGCTCCCATCATGAGCGTTATGATGGCAAGGGCTATCCGGACGGCTTTGCCGGCAGTCAGATTCCGGTTTATGCCCGGGTGATTGCCGTGGCTGATGCTTATGATGCCATGACATCCCGGCGCAGTTACCGCGATGTGCTGCCCCAGGATGTGGTGCGCAGTGAGATTGCCAAGGGCCGTGGGACGCAGTTTGACCCGCAGTTTGCGGATGTCATGCTGCAGATTATCGACAGCGATACGGACTATCAGCTGTGTGAGCATTGATTGCTGTATATAAAATCCTCGCGGGAACTTATCCCTGCGGGGATTTTTATATTTTTAGAAGGAATCTGGGCGGAAGTGTGGAATAATAACTAAGAGTCAAATTTAGAAGGGGTGTTTCTTTTATGAATCGATTGGCAAAGTTTTTGGCATGTGCATTGTTGGCATCTTCCGTAGTAGCTGGTTCTGCAGCTTCTGCCAGTGCCATGAATATCACCGGAGTGAGCCAGGCGATGACCATTGCCAATAAAACGGTTACGGCCAGTGATGAAAATGGGCAAAAGATTAAATTCGTATCGGATGGCAAGGTTCTGCGTCTGATGAGTGCAGATGGCACGAAGGATTTTCTGTCCTTCAGCAGCTTTGACGGCATTTACAGCGGTGTGGATTACAGCGTAAGAGCCGTGGAAACGGCAGACCCGGCTATGCGTATCTTTGAAATCGCGGCTACGCGCGAAGGCAAGAGCTGCGGCTACTGGCTGGTGGGCAATCATATTGGCGGTACCTGGACGACTTATGTGTCCTGGAACAGCTTTGCCAATTTGGGATTCCGTACCGATAGATGGCATGAATTGAAGGCGACGATTGAGAACCAGCAGCTCATTATTACGAGCTATACTGCCCGTGGAAATATGGACTGGCGGGCACAGGTTTTCTGGAATGCACAGGACGGCTGGTTCGGTCTGAAAAGATTTTGAAAAAAGATGTTGACATAAGTGGCCACTTTCGCTTATAATATAGTCTGTCAGTCACGGAAAGTGGCAGATGTTGCTGATTTAGCTCAGTTGGTAGAGCAGCTCATTCGTAATGAGCAGGTCGTAGGTTCGAATCCTATAATCAGCTCCATAAATATTGCTGATTTAGCTCAGTTGGTAGAGCAGCTCATTCGTAATGAGCAGGTCGTAGGTTCAAGTCCTATAATCAGCTCCATTGAGGATTACGGCTCCGCATTTGCGGAGCCTTTTTGCTGTGTAAATTGCAGTTTGCCGGTGCGAGCTTTATTTTTTTGTTACAGCTCAGTGGGGGCGGAGGTGGTAATACTTTTCGCCGTTCCACTAAATGACCCACAAGAAATGTACAGGCCTTTTAGTTACCTGCGCCGGGCAAGACCGGCGGCGCGTATATTCAGCTCAATGTCTAGGAACTTTTGTCTGTGGGCCAGTCTTCACTTCGTTCGGACAGTCGTTCCACGGCGAAAAGCATCACCACCTCCGCCCTAAGCGATGTCCGTATAAACTGGCATCTTCACGGTGACAGGAAACAAGTACATCGATGTTCTTGTAACGAGAGCAACGAGTTCTCGCTGATTGTATAATCCGCAGCTTGGGGCGAACGGGGAGTGTTTTTTCTGTAGGGAGCGACTGCCTGAACGAAGTGAAGGCCGGCCCCGATAAGAAAATGCTAAGAAAAACGCTGAAAGCAGCGCCGTTGGCCTGCCCGGCGCAGGTAACTGGACAGCTCGCCTTTACGAGGGAGGCGTTTAGCGGAAAACAGAAAAAGTACTCCCCGTTCGCCCCTGACAACGTATGAACGAGATACCTTTACCACGAACTAACAAACTGCAATTTATGTGTGTAGAAAATGGTGTTAAACAGAGCGTGCATAGTATTTTGCAGACAGCAAAAAGGAGCTGCGGCAAATGCTTTTGCATTTGTTGCAGCTCCGTAGTTTCATAGTGGCGGAGTGGAGAGGATTCGAACCTCCGCACCGGTTACCCAGCCTAACGATTTAGCAAACCGTCCTCTTCAGCCTCTTGAGTACCACTCCATTATTTATATGGCGGAGAGGGTGGGATTCGAACCCACGCACCTGTTACAGCCTACCGGTTTTCAAGACCGGACTCTTCAACCACTTGAGTACCTCTCCATTAGTCAACAGATTTATTATAGCAGGTGGCCCCTGAACTTGTCAAATGACGGTGATTGCGCTATACTATCATACGTTGCTACTTTGTTTCGTTACATATTAAAGATAGAATTTGCAAGTTCAGGAGTTGAGGGCGTTGAAAATTGCCTTTTTTGATTCCGGTATGGGAGGCCTTTCGGTACTGCATCATGCCATGAAGGTTCTGCCCCATGAGGAGTTTATATTCTACGCCGATGAGGATAATGTTCCTTACGGCACCAAGAGCACGGCAGATGTGCAAAGATTTGTGGGCGAGGCCTTTGACTTCTTATTGAAACAGGATGTAAAGGCCATTGTGGTGGCCTGCAATACGGCAACCTCGGTGGCGGTGGCGGAGATGCGCCGCCGTTATGATTTGCCCATTATCGGCATGGAGCCGGCGGCCAAGAAAGCGCTGGATATGGACGGCACGAAACGCGTGCTGGTGACGGCAACGCCCATTACCGTAAAGGGGCGCAAGATGGAACTTTTGATTGAAAAGGTAGATAAGGACCATCTGGTGGATAGACTGGCTTTGCCGGAGCTTGTGACCTTTGCAGAACGCCAGGAGTTCAACTCGCCGGCGGTGACGGATTACCTGCGGGGAGAGCTATCGCAATTTGACTTGGGCAAATACTCCTCGCTGGTATTGGGCTGCACACACTTCAACTACTTCAAAGACACCTTGCGGGAACTTTTGCCGGACAATGTGCAGTTTGTGGACGGCAATGAGGGCACGGTGCGGGAACTTATCCGCCGCCTCAAGGAGCGCAATCAGCTGGAGCACAATCCCCAGACGGTCACGTACTTTTACTCCGGCCGTCAGGTCACGGATGTGGTGGAACTGGAACGGCTGGAAAACTGCCTTTCCCGGCTGGAGAAGATGTACCGGATTTAAGGCATTCATAACTTGACTTTACGGTGTTTTTGTTCTAGTCTATACATTGTGCGTAAAGTGTTAAGGAGGAATTCTTGTGCCAGTAAATATCGAACATCATGTAAACTTCTACGACACGGACGCCATGGCGGTAGTTCATCACGCCAACTACATCCGCTGGTTTGAAATCGGCCGGGTGGCGTACCTGCGCGAGATTGGCATTACGTTGACGGAAATGATGGATGACGGCTATGTGTTCCCCATTACGGACATCAGCGCCAAATACATTTCTCCGGGCAAGTTTGATGATAACCTCATCATTGAAACCACGGCTACGGCTCTTACCAAGGTCAAGATGTGTTTCAAATACCGCATCTTGCGGAAGGAGACCGGGGAAGTGCTGGTGACGGGCAAATCCCAGAACGTCTACACCAGCAAGGAGACGGGCCATATCACCCGTCTGCCGGAAAAGTATCTTACGCGTCTGCAGGCTGCTATGGAAAAAGAAAAAGCGGTGGCAGAGGCGCAAAATAAAGAATAAGCAGGGAATTCTAGGGAGGAATTATCGTGAGTTTTTTGACCATAGTGTTACTCGTCATCCTGATTGTTATCTGTGTGACGAAACTCGTTTTGGCCTATCTGGGCTTGGAGGACATCCGCGTGGATACGAGCAGCCCGGTAGAACTTTTGAGCAAGGACGAAAACAGCCTTGTTCTGTCCAAGAAGCTGCACTTCTATAATGAAGGCAAGCAGTGCGCAACCATCATGGATGCTATCTGCCGCAGCCAGCTGCCCTACGAGCAGTATGACGGCATTGAAGTGCGTGCCAAGGCGGAGCGCGAGGGCGAAGTTCGTGAGGACGATTACTTCGAGGCCGTTATCATCCAGAAGAAGGGCGACAAGGCTGGCGAAGACAGCCTGAACGTCTTTGCCAAAATCAAGCTGACCCCGCGCAAGGGCATGAGCCTTGATGAAGCACTGTCCCATATGGTTGACCTGCCGGTGGACTTCATCTGGCAGGAAACGGGCCGCGATGTTCAGCATTACAACAAGCTGCGCATCGAAATCACGGCGGAAGAAATTGCAAAACTGGCTGGCGTACAGCTGGTGAAGGACTAAGGAGGCACTGAAATGGCTGACGAAATGAAACTTATCCCGGTGCCTACGCGCATCCTGACGGAAAAAGATGATATTGTGGATGCCATCGAGCATTACACGAAAGATAAAATCGGGGAAAACGATTTGCTCTGCTGCGCTGAATCTGTAGTAGCCATTACCCAGGGCCGCTTCGTGCGTCCTGAGGACCTCAAAATCTCCGGTCTGGCTAAATTCTGCTGCCGCTTTATTCCGGACTACGGCTCTCTTGCTTCGCCGCATGGCATGCAGTCCCTGATGGATGTAGAAGGCAAATGGCGGGTAGCCTTTGCCCTGTTCGCCGGCTTTATCGCCAAAATCTTTGGCAAGAGCGGTATGTTCTATGTCTGGGGCGGCAAGGAAACGGCCATGATTGACGACGTTACGGGCACCATGCCTCCGTTTGATAAGTGCATTGTCTACGGGCCGGGTGAACCGTATGAAGTCGTAAAGCGCATCAAGGAGCGTCTGGGCTGCTTTGGCGCGATGATTGCTGATGTTAACGACCTCAAGCGCAGCCGCGTGGTGGGGATTACCGAGGGCGTAGACGGCGAGATTGCCCGCAACCTGCTCATTGATAACCCGTTCGGCAACGCTTCCCAGAAGACGCCAATCTGCATTATCAAGAATTACAAGCAGTATCAGGAAAGCAAATAAAGTAACAGCCTTCCCCTTTGGGGAAGGTGCCCTGCAAAGGGCGGATGAGGTAATTTTCTTACAAGGACGGTATACTGAAGTGTAAAAGATTTACCTCATCCGGGTGCTATGCACCCACCTTCCCCGGAGGGGAAGGCTTCTATAGGAGTGATGATATGGAGCGTTTTAGGCACCGTGCCGCAGACGAACTGCGCCCCTGTAAAATTCACCGCAAATTTCAAAAGTATCCTGCCGGTTCCGTGCTTATCGAGATGGGCAACACCAAGGTCATCTGTGCGGCAACCGTGGAGGAGAGAGTGCCCTTCTTTCTAAAAGGCACTGGCGAAGGCTGGATTACGGCGGAGTATTCCCTGCTGCCCAGCGCCACAGGAACCCGCACGCAGAGAGAAGCGGTGAAGGGCAAACAGTCTGGCCGCACCCAGGAAATCGAGCGGCTTATCGGCCGTTCTCTGCGCTCTGTTGTGGATACCAAGGCTTTGGGCGAGCGCACCATCATGATTGATTGTGATGTGATTCAGGCCGATGGCGGCACGCGCACGGCTTCCATCACCGGAGCGTTTGTGGCTTTGGTGGAGGCCTGCGCGACCTTCTATCAGAAGGGCGGCATCTTTCCGGTCAAGGATTTTCTGGCGGCCATCAGCGTGGGCATAAGCGCGGACAATGAACCGCTGTTGGACTTGTGCTATGAGGAAGATTCCACGGCTATGGTGGATATGAATGTCGTGATGACGGGCTTTGGCAAGTTCGTGGAAGTACAGGGGACAGGAGAAGGCCGTCCCTTTGACCATCAGGAACTGAATAGCCTGCTTTCTCTGGGGGAGAAAGGCTGCCGTGAGCTGATTTCCTACGAGAAGGATATATTGGGGAGCCAACTGGTCTGGCTGGTTGGCCGAGAAGGATAATTTTAGGGGAGTTTTACATGAAGAAGATTGTCATTGCCACGAAAAATGCAGGCAAAGTTCGGGAAATGAAGGATGCTTTTGCACATCTGCCTGTGGAAGTGGTGGCTTTGTCGGAATTTGGGCAGCTGCCCAATGCCATTGAAGACGGGGAAACCTTTGCAGAAAATGCGGCCATCAAGGCGAAGTTTTATATGGAAAAAACAGGCTGTGCCTGCCTCGCGGATGATTCTGGGCTGGAAGTAGCTGTATTGGGCGGCCGTCCCGGCGTGTATTCCTCCCGCTATGCCGGCTATAATGCTGAGGATTGGGCCAACAATCAGAAGATGCTGGAAGAACTCTGCATTGCTGATGTGGAAGAATCTCCAGCGAACTATCGCTGCAGCCTTTGCTTTGCGGATACGGATGGTACACTTCTGACGGCAGATGGCCGCTGCGATGGCGTCGTAAGGAAAATTCCCCATGGCAAGAATGGTTTCGGTTATGACCCGTATTTCTATACGAATGAATATGCTGGCCGTACCATGGCAGAACTGACCATGGAGGAAAAGAACCGCATCAGCCATCGGGGACGGGCTCTGCGCAAACTGACGCAGAAATTAGAGGAGCATCTGGCATGAAGATAGGCATTGTCAGCGACAGCCACGGCGGCTACCAGTACCTTGATACGATGCTGGCCTGCAAAGAAGCCGAGAATGTGAAACTGTGGCTCTTTGCCGGGGATATTGCCATGGACGCGGACTATCTGGCTATGGTGACGGATAAGGAAGTCGTCCGTGTAGCAGGTAACAACGATTGGCCAGGGGGCCGTCTGCCTGACTATGAAACCGTCGATATTGCAGGCCATACCATCCTTTTGACACATGGCCATTTGTTCGGCGTGAATTTTGGCCTGAACAATTTGCAGCAGGCAGCTTTGGATGTCGGCGCGGATATTGCAGTTTACGGTCATACGCATGTGGCAGTAGAGGAGATGAAAGGTGATGTGCTCATATTAAATCCAGGCAGCATATCACGTCCGCGGGATGCAAGCAATGGTTCTTTCATGGTGATGGATTTGCAGCCCGATAAATCTCCTTGTGTAAAACTGATAAGAATATAAATTCTATTAATCATATAATCATTATCAAATAGAAAAATTTTATATTTTTTTATAAAAAAGTCCTGCTTTTAGCAGGATTTTTTTTGCGAATATCTAATATAAATATTGATGTGATAATAGTCACGCTAAGAGGTAACAAAGAATACAAAAAGTGAACGCGATTCACTATTTATGCGGTTAGATGGCATTTTCAGAATGCTTGAAAACTAATAGAAAATGTGTTATTATGTGCCTGCTGATGTGTGATAAAGTGTATTTATGGGAGGGATTACTTTGCGAGAAATTGACGCAAAACAAATCACGGAAACCGTGGCACAGATGTGCAAAGAAGCGGCCTATTACCTTCCGGATGACGTGTATAACGCCATGAAGAAGGCAAGAGAAACGGAGACTTCTCCGGTTGGTCAGAATGTTCTCGACCAGATTATCCGCAATGCGGAAATCGCCAAGGCAGAAGACCGTCCTTACTGTCAGGATACGGGCATGACCATCGTATTCCTGGAAGTTGGTCAGGACCTGCACATTACGGGCGGCCTGTTGGAAGATGCCGTAAATGCCGGTATTTCCAAAGGCTACACCGAAGGCTACTTGCGTAAATCCGTGGTCGGCGAACCGCTCTTTAACCGTGTAAACACCAAGGACAACACACCGGGGGTTATCTACACGAAGATTGTAGCCGGTGACAAGCTCAAAATCACCGTAGCTCCGAAGGGCTTTGGTTCCGAGAACAAGTCCGGCGTTAAGATGCTGGTGCCCGCTGATGGCGTGGAAGGCGTTAAGAAAGCCGTTATGGACATCATCCTCCATGCCAGCATGAATCCGTGCCCGCCGATGGTTGTCGGCGTTGGTATCGGTGGTACCATGGACAGAGCAGCCCTCCTTTCCAAACTGGCTCTGACGCGTTCTGTTGACGAACGCAACCCGATGCCGGAATACGCCAAACTGGAAGGCGAACTCCTCGAACTCATCAATCAGACGGGTATTGGCCCCCAGCTGGGCGGCAACACCTCGGCACTGGCTGTAAACGTAGAGTGGGGCCCCACGCATATTGCAGGCCTGCCGGTAGCTGTAACGATTTGCTGCCACGCTATGCGTCATAAACAGCGTGTACTTTGATGGAAGACGGGAGGAAATATAAATGGCTGAACAGATTCGGATTCAGACTCCGTTTACGGAAGAAATGAGCCGCAAGCTTAAAGCAGGCGATGCGGTACTGATCTCGGGCGAAATCATCGCTGCCCGTGACGCTGCCCACAAGGCAATGACGGAAGCGCTTGCCCGTGGCGAAAAACTGCCGGTTGACTGGCAGAATCAGATGGTTTATTATCTCGGCCCGACGCCGGCAAAACCGGGTGACCCCATCGGTTCCTGCGGCCCGACGACCTCTGGCCGTATGGACGCTTACACCCCGACCATGCTCGAACAGGGCATTAAGGGCATGATTGGCAAAGGCTCCCGCTCCAAGGAAGTCGTTGAGTCCATGAAGAAAAACGGCGTGACTTACTTTGCTGCCGTGGGTGGTGCTGCAGCCCTGATTGCTAAGTCCGTCAAGAAGTATGAAGTTCTCGCGTACCCCGAACTGGGCCCTGAAGCTGTGGCCCGCCTCACCGTTGAGGACTTCCCCGCTATCGTGGTTATCGACTGTGAAGGCAACAACCTTTACGAGACGAATCAGGCTAAGTATCGTACGCTGAAAGGCTACTGATAAAGGTAAAAGAGTGGAACAAGGCGGGCACGAGATTTTGCCCGCTATTCCAGGAATTATTTTAGGAGGTATAGAATGTTTCACACAACTTTTTACGTGCGTCGTCTGCATTCACTAGTGGGCCTCTTGGCGCTGGGCATGGTGCTCTTTGAGCACATCTTCACCAACTCCATGGCTCTGGGCGGCGCTCCTGCACTTAACGGAGCCCTGGCAATGATGGAACTCATCCCGAAACCGATTTTCCTCGGTCTTGAGATCGGCGCAATCGCTGTGCCGCTGCTGTTCCATGCCATCTATGGCATCTACATCTGCCTGCAGGCGAAGAACAATCCGGAACGCTATGGCTATGTCCGCAACTGGCAGTTCGCTCTCCAGCGCTGGACGGCTTGGTTCCTGGTAGTGTTCCTCGTATGGCACATCTTCTACCTGCGTATCTTCACCAAAGGTATCGCTGGCGTGCCCATTTCCTATGAACTGCTGCAGAACTACTTTGTAGCCAATCCGGTCTTTGCTTTCTTGTACATCCTCGGCATGTTTGCTGCCATCTTCCATTTCTGCAATGGTATCACGACCTTCTGCATGACCTGGGGTATCGCTAAAGGCCCCCGCATTCAGAATGTGATTGGGTGTCTCAGCATGTGCCTCTGCGCTGTGCTGTGCCTTGTGACCCTGGCATTTATGGGCAGCTACTTTGTGATGTAATTGCCTTTGTGTATGGCAAAGTAAAGGAGAATTTCAATGGCTAATAAACCTGAAAAAAAGATTATTGTCGTAGGCGGCGGCCTCTCCGGCCTCATGGCTACGCTGAAAATCTGCGAAGACGGCGGTAAGGTTGACCTCTTCTCTTATTGCCCGGTAAAACGCTCCCACTCTCTGTGCGCACAGGGCGGTATGAACGCCTGCATGGATACCAAGGGCGAGCATGACTCCATCTATGAGCACTTTGATGATACCGTATACGGCGGTGACTTCCTGGCTGACCAGCTGGCTGTTAAGGGCATGGTTGAAGCAGCTCCGAAACTGGTCAAGATGTTTGACCGCATGGGCGTGCCGTTCACGCGTACGCCGGAAGGTGTGCTTGACCTCCGTAACTTCGGCGGCCAGAAGAACAAGCGTACCGTATTTGCCGGTTCCACGACGGGCCAGCAGCTCCTCTATGCTCTTGACGAGCAGGTTCGCCGCTGGGAAGTTAAGGGCGGCGTCAAGAAATATGAATTCTGGGAATTCATCAAGATTATCAAGAACAAAGACGGTGTCTGCCGTGGTATCGTTGCGCAGAACATGAACTCCAACGAAATCGTGGCTTTCCCCGCTGATGTCGTAATCCTTGCTACCGGCGGCCCCGGTCAGGTATATGGCCGCTGCACGGCTTCCACCATCTGCAATGGTTCTGCCGTATCCGCTGTTTACCAGCAGGGTGCAGAAATCGGTAACCCCGAATTCCTGCAGATTCATCCGACGGCTATTCCGGGCTCCGATAAGAACCGTCTGATGTCCGAAGCCTGCCGTGGTGAAGGCGGCCGCGTTTGGGTATATCGCAAGAACCCCCAGACGGGCGAAAAAGAACGCTGGTACTTCCTCGAAGATATGTATCCGGCATACGGCAACCTCGTACCGCGTGACGTTGCTTCCCGTGCAATCTACAAGGTCGTTGTGCACATGGGCCTCGGCATGACCAACCCGAACCGCGTATACCTCGACCTCTCCCATATCCCGGCTGATTACCTCGAACGCAAGCTCGGCGGTATCCTCGAAATGTACGATGATTTCGTAGGTCAGGACCCGCGTAAAGTGCCGATGGAAATCTTCCCGTCCATCCATTACTCCATGGGTGGTATCTGGGTAGACAGAGAACACCACACCAACATCCCGGGCCTTATGGCTTCCGGCGAATGCGACTACCAGTATCATGGTGCAAACCGTCTGGGTGCAAACTCCCTGCTGTCTGCTACCTACTCCGGCACCATCTCTGGTCCGGAAGCACTGCGCCTCGCTCGCAGCGGCAAGCTCGGTGACGCTCTCACTGCTGAAGAACTCGAAGCAGCTCGTCAGGAATGCGTTGCTGAATTCGACAAGATTCGCAACATGAACGGCACGGAAAATGCACATCAGATGCACCATGAACTCGGTGACATCATGTACAAGTATGTGTCCATCGAACGCGATAACAACGGTCTCAAACAGTGCATGAAAGAACTCCATGCCCTGCTCAAACGTTGGGACAACATCGGTGTTACGGACCATGGCAACTGGGCAAACCAGGAAGCTATGTTCGTTCGTCAGCTTCGCAACATGATCATCTATGCTATGGCCATCACCAAGTCCGCTCTGCAGCGTGACGAAAGCCGTGGCGCTCATGCCAAGATTGTGCTCAAATCCGACTACGATTCTTGGGATGCAGCTAAGAAGCAGGCCTTCGATGAAAAGAATGGCAAATACCATTTCGATGCTGAGACTGGCCGTGCCATGACTGACGATGGCAATGATGATTTGCTGTTCTTTGGCCGTGATGATGAGAAATTCATGCGTACCACGGTGGTATCTTTTGACGCTGCCAACAGTGAACCGGAAGTTTCCTATCGTGAATTTGAACACTCTCTCATTAAGCCGCGTCTGCGTAACTACGCTGTAGCTAAGAAAGAGTAAGAGGGAGGACAATAACAATGGCAGAACAGAAAAAAGTCAGATTCGTAATCGAGCGTCAGGATGGCCCGGATTCGGCCCCCTATACGCAAGAATTCGATGTAGATTATCGTCCGGGCCTCAACGTTGTTGCCGCCCTGATGGAAATTCAGAAGAACCCGGTCACCGTTGACGGCAAGAAAGTTGCTCCTGTTGTTTGGGAATGCAACTGCCTGGAAAAAGTCTGCGGTGCCTGCATGATGGTCATTAACGGCAAAGCCCGTCAGGCTTGCTGCTCTCTGGTTGACAACCTCGAACAGCCCATCCGCCTGCAGCCGGCTCGTACGTTCCCGGTTATCCGCGACCTCTTAATCGACCGCTCCGTAATGTTTGAAAGCCTCAAACGCATTCAGGGCTGGGTTGAAGTTGACGGCACCTGGGAAGTTAAGGATGCACCGATTCAGAACCCGTACACCGCACAGACGGCTTACGAGATTTCTCACTGCATGACCTGCGGCTGCTGCATGGAAGCATGCCCGAACGTAGGTCCGCAGTCCGACTTCATCGGTCCGTCCCCAACGGTTCAGGCATATCTCTTCAACCTGCATCCGCTGGGAAAATTCGACGCTCCGAAGCGCCTGAATGCCCTGATGGAAAAAGGCGGTATCACCAGCTGCGGCAACAGCCAGAACTGCGTACAGGCCTGCCCGAAGAACATCAAGCTCACGACTTATCTCGCACAGCTTAACCGCGATGTGAATAAGCAGGCTCTGAAGAATATCTTCAACCACTAATTGCATAAGCAATAGCAATAATGCCCCCGCCGTTGGCGGGGGCATTTGCTGATAATAGGCGGTATTTTTCTTGTTTTCACTTGCTTATAACCCCTGTTTAGGTATATCATATAGATAAGTGGGTATGTTGCCCAAATAATGATAATCGGCAATGTAGGATGATAATTATGAGAAAAAATAATCGTATTCCCCTGAGCCCTTGTTTGCGCCGTTTTCGCTTCTATTTTGATTTATTAGGCAAGACGGCCAAAGACTATCTGTTTTTTACGGATTTACAGGAAAATTTGGTAATGGTGTCGCCGAATCTGGCCAATGAGTTTGACCTGCCCGGCGAAATCATGTATGACTTTGACCAGTATTGGATGCCGCTGGTTCACCCTGAGGAGCGGGGGAGCTATCAGGCTTCAATCGCCAAGGTCATGGCTTCTAAGGTGCCTTGTGAACATACTATGGAGTACCGGGTTAAGACCCGCAAAGGCGAGTATGTCTGGATAAGCTGCCGTGGCCGGGTCGGGCTTGACCGTGACGGTAATCCCTATATGTTTGTGGGAACCATGTCCCGCATGGCTCAGCGTAATCAGGCGGATGAGGTGACTGGCCTCCTGAACAAGTATCAGTTTGAGCATGCGGTCAAGATGGCGCTGGCGCAGTACCGGGCAACTGGTGAAGGCGGGGCCATTATGGTGATGGGTCTGGATAATTTCAAGATTGTCAACGAAACGTATAATCGCATGACCGGGGATTTGGTTCTGAAGCGGGTGTCGGATATCATTGGCAATGTTATCCCTTCAGAGCTCACGCTGTTCAAGCTGGACGGGGATGAGTTCGCCCTGATTTATCCTGGTGCCAAAGAGCAGGAAGTGGCGGAAATCTTTGCCAGCGTGCAGAGTGCCCTGTCACGCCCTCAGGATATTGAAGGTCACCAGTATTTTTGCACGGCTTCCTGTGGCACTGTATTCTATCCCGAGGCTGGGAAGGATTATCTGGTGCTGCATAAGCATGCGGAAGCGGCTATGGATATTGCCAAGCGGGAAGGCAAGAACCGCAATACGATTTTCAGCAAAGAGCAGTATAACCGCTGGGTGCGCTCGATTTCCATGCGGGACAGCATTTGGGAGAGTGTGGAAAACGGCTGCGTAGGGTTCAGTCTGTTCTTCCAGCCTCAGGTCAGCGCCGGTGACCAGAAACTTATCGGTGCGGAAGCCCTGCTGCGCTGGAAAAATCCCAAGGGCCGCATGGTGGCACCGATGGAATTCATTCCCATTTTGGAGGAAACCAAGCTCATCATTCCCGTGGGCAAATGGGTGGCAGAGCAGGCCATCAAGACCTGCAAGAAGTGGCGGCGTTATGTACCGGATTTCCGGGTCAGCATCAACATGAGCTACGAGCAGATAAAGGATTTATCCTTTAAGAAATTCGTAGAGGAATGTCTGGAGCGTTATGACATGCCGTCGGATTCCATTGTGCTGGAACTTACGGAGAGCAAGATTGTAGCGGACTGGACGTTTATCAACAAGCAGTTTGATTCCTTCCGTCAGATGGGGATTGCCGTGGCAATGGATGACTTTGGCACGGGCTATTCTTCGTTGGCCTCTTTGAAGAATCTTTCCTGCGATATCGTCAAGATTGACCGGGAATTCGTGAAGAAGATTCTGGAAAATGAGTTTGACCGCCGTCTGGTGCAGTATGTGGTAGACCTTTGCCACAGCATTGGCATTTACTGCTGTATTGAAGGCGTGGAGGAAGAAGCCGAGTATGAGCTTTTGACCAAGGAATGCAAGGCGGATGCCATTCAGGGATATTTGTTCGGCCATCCGGAAAGTGTGGCCGACTTTGAGGAGAAATTTCTTAAGTTGGAGAAAGAAGCATAATGCGAAACAAGGAACAAGAAGATATCACATTATTGGGCAAGAAGAAAGTCAAGTATCACTATGACTATTGTCCGGAGATTCTGGAGACTTTCCAGAACCGTCATCCGGAAAATGATTACTGGGTGAAGTTTAACTGCCCGGAATTTACGGCGCTGTGCCCCATTACGGGACAGCCGGATTACGCGACAATCTACATCAGTTATGTGCCCAATGAGAAGATGGTGGAGAGTAAATCCCTGAAACTGTATTTAGTGAGTTTCCGCAATCATGGAGATTTCCATGAGGATGTTGTCAATGTCATCATGAAGGACCTCGTGAAGCTGATGGAGCCCAAGTATATCGAAGTTTGGGGCAAATTCCTGCCGCGTGGGGGCATTTCCATTGACCCTTATGCCAACTATGGACAGCCCGGTACCAAGTTCGAGGAACTGGCCTGGCGCCGTTTTGCAGAGCACGATATGGTGGCCATGGATAAGGTGGACAACCGCTAACCACTAGATTCTGGGAGGAGATTCCTTGCGAAGACGTCAAAAACGCATTGCCCTGATAAACGATATAACCGGTTTTGGCCGCTGTTCTGTGGCGGTGGAGCTGCCCCTGATTTCCGCGATGAAGATTCAGGCCTGCCCGCTGCCCACAGCCATCCTGTCGGTGCACACAGGCTTTGAGCACCACTATCTGGACGACTATACAGCGAGGATGAAGCCCTATATGGACAGCTGGGAGAAAAACCAGCTGTCCTTTGATGGTATTTGCACAGGCTTTTTGGGCTCGGTGAAGCAGATCGCCATTGTGGAGGAGTTTATCCGCCGCTTCAAGCAGCCCTATACCCGGGTGATGGTTGACCCCGTGATGGGGGATAACGGCAAGCTCTACAGTTCCTACAATATGGAGATGTGTGCGGAGATGCGCCGCCTGCTGGCCTATGCGGATTTGGTGACGCCGAACCTTACGGAAGCCTGCATCCTGCTCGATATTCCCTATCCTAAGGATGGTCAGGTGACCAACGAGGAATTGGAGTATATGGCCAGTGAACTTGCTTCGCAGGGCCCGTCACAGGTGATTATCACAGGACTGCATGGTGAGGATTCCCTGCGGAACTTTATCTACGAAGCCGGCCGGGGCAAAGTGCTCACGGTGGAAAAGGTAGGAGGAGACCGCTCCGGCACTGGAGATGCCTTTGCTGCCATCGTCGCCGGCAGTCTTATCAACGGGGAATCCTTAGAGGAAGCCGCCGTCAAAGCCGCAGAATTCATCAAGAAATGTCTGGGCTATGCGGTGAAGCTGGATTTGCCCTGGAATTATGGTTTGCCATTTGAAGAATATCTTAGGGAGCTGAAGTAAATTGTTAGTCTATGCAACCCACAAGGGGGGCAGGTACTTGCCTCTGGAGGAAAGCCTGAAAGAGCAGCCGGAAGGCAAGCGGAATCTCTATGTCAACATTACCAACGAATGCAACTGCGCCTGCACCTTCTGCTTGCGCAATATGAAGAAGATGGCGGAAGAATCCAGTCTCTGGCTGAAGAAACGTCCGACTGTTGACGAGTTGAAAAAGGCGCTGGATGATGTACCGTGGGCGTATATCAAAGAAGTTGTTTTTTGCGGTTTTGGCGAACCGACCATGCAGCTTTCTACGCTGGTGGAACTGCTGCATTATGTGAAAAAGCAGCATCCAGAACTGCCGACCCGCCTCAATACCAACGGGCTCGGGGAACTGGAATATGGCAGGGAAATCGCCGCAGATTTTCAGGGTGTTCTCGATACCATTTCCATCAGTCTCAATGCTTCCAATGCGGAGCGCTATTACGAGTTGACCAGAGCAAAATACGGTTTGCAGTCCTACGAGGCCATGCTGGACTTTGCAGAGCACTGCAAGAAGTATGTGCCGAACGTGGTGCTGACCATCGTGGACAAAGTGGAAGGCCCGGAAGAAATTGCCAAATGCCAGGCCATCTGTGATGCGCGGGGGCTGACTCTGCGGGTGCGACCTTACGAGGACAGCTGATTTAAGACAAAAATAAAAGCTTGTGGACAGATTTTTATCATCCACAAGCTTTTTTTTGCGTGATTTAGTCATCGCCCATATTGCTGATGGTCAGCAGGAGGTCAATGCAGCGCACATAGAGCCAGACCAGCGTAATCAGCAGGGAGAACGCACAGTACCACTCGTAGTCCTTGGGCAGGCCCTGAGCTACTGCTTCCTGAATCTGCTGGTAATCAATGAACAGGCAGGCGGTGGCAATGGCGATAATCAAAAGGCTGATGCCAACGCCAATCAGGCCGCCTTCCATGAAGCCAAAGTCCACAGCGAAGAAGTGGGCCAGGACAAAGCGCAGCAGATAGCTGAGCAGCAGGCCGATTAAAGCAATGGTAACACCCTTGATGAACTTGCCATCTACTGTAATCCATCCCTGGCTGAATACCAAAGCGGCGGCGATGGCGATGGTGAAGGTAAGCATTACTGCCTGGATGATTACACCGGGCAAGAAGGCCTCGGCAATCATGGACAGCATAGCAATGGAGGCACCCTCAAAGATGGCGAACAGTGGGGAGATAAAACCTGCCGTCCCCGGCTTGAAGCTCACGATAAAGGTCATAATCAGGCAGCCCACACAGGCGACTACCGTTGTAACCATGGTGGCATAGCCGCTGATAATCGTGGCAAACGCCGAAGCTGCTACCAGCAACACCATGAGGATTTCCTTCATGGCAATGCCGGAATAGCTGGCAGCTTCGGTCATGAAAGCCCCACGGCTAAGGTCTTGTACTTTACCGAGCATAGGATTTTCCATAAATAACATCCCCTATCATAATAATTTATAACGACAGGATTATTCTAGCATCGTTATTAAGATGGCGCAAGCTATGTTGTGATATATATTCATTATTATATCACAACATAGCTTGTGCTATTTTTGTTGCAAAAAATGATAAAAGTTACATGTTTGTGGATAAAAGTAAAATAATTACATATAGTGTCTTGTGGGGGGGGGGCATATGTGCTAATATAATGGAGTGTGTAAAAATAGCGCGAATGAAAGGAAAATTCCATGTTTCAAGTTAGACGGACCGAAGAAATGATTAATAAAACGTTCCGGCTTCCATCCAGTTTGTTGGATGAGCTGACAAGAATAGCTGAACAGGAGAAAGTCTCTGTCAACAATCTGGTGCGGCAGTGTTGTGAATATGCACTTAGCAATATGGGGAAGGAACGAGAGAAACATTGATCTGCCAGCCCGCCGCCGTTGGCTTTGCGATAGGCGCATTGGTGAGCCTGGGCTACGGACTTCTTTGCTATCGTAAAGAAAACAAAAGAGAAGAGGATAACGTGTGAATTTCTTACAAAGTATTCGTGACAAGTTCAAGTTAATACTGATTGATGCAATCATCCTTGCAATTGCGCCGATATTTGCTGTCCTACTGCGTTTTGAAGGTACATTGCCCGCTAAGGAACTGGCAACAGTACAGAACTGTATTCCATGGATTGTGGCAGCTAGCCTGGCTATCTTCTACTTTTACGGTATGTATCATCGTATCTGGCACTATGCCCGTATGCGGGACTTGGTGGCGCTTATTGGTGCGGTTTCCTTATCTCAAGCTCTGATATTTATCATCATCGTCATGACTGGCACCTATATGCCCCGCAGTATTCCCATTATCACATGGATTTTGACCCTGGGCGGTATCGGTGCCAGTCGTCTGATGTTCAAAATCAATATTGACCTTGTAACCGAATCCAAAGGTGACCGGCAAAACCTCCTAATTGTAGGGGCCGGTGATGCGGGAGCGATGCTGGTGCGCGAACTGGAGCAAAACAGTGCCGCGATCACCAATATCGTAGGCTTTGTAGACGATGACCCAAAGAAAAAGAATGGCCGCTTGGCTGGTTTCCCTATCTTAGGCACAGTAGATGAACTGGCACCAATAGTAAGAGCTAAAGCAGTAGATAAAATTGTTATCGCTATACCTTCGGCAGACGGCGATACCATTCGCCACATTGACAATGCCTGCCGTTCCACAGGCGCACAGGTCTGCATTATGCCAGGTATCTATAGCATGGTCAATGGCGAAATCGACATGGGCGAGATGCGCGAAATCAGCTTGGAAGATTTGTTGCGCCGCGAACCCATCCAGCTGGATTTTGAGAAAATCACCGGCTATATCGCCGGCAAAACTGTGCTGATTACCGGTGCAGGCGGCAGTATCGGTTCTGAAATCTCCCGCCAAATCAGCCGGGTAGGGGCAAAGGAAATCATTCTCTTAGGCCGTGGCGAAAACAGCATCTACGAAATCCATCAGGAGTTGTCACGCAAATTCCCCGAGCAAATTTACCATACCGTTATTGCCAATATCACCGACAGAGAACGCATGGCAAGAATCTTTAAGCGCTTCCAGCCACAGGTAGTATTCCACGCCGCCGCTCATAAGCATGTGCCATTAATGGAAATTCAGCCGGATGAGGCCGTAAGAAACAATATATTCGGTACAAAAAACGTCGCAGAACTTGCCGACGAAAACCATGCCGAAATCTTTGTGCTGATTTCCACCGACAAAGCCGTAAATCCCACAAGTGTCATGGGCGCAACCAAGCGCACGGCAGAACTGGTCTTACAGGAAATCAACCAGCACAGCCAAACAAAATTCGTTACCGTAAGATTCGGCAATGTCCTGGGCAGCCGTGGCAGCGTAGTACCGCTCTTTGAAAAACAGATAGCCGCAGGCGGCCCCGTAACCGTCACGCACAAGGATGTGACCAGATACTTCATGACCATACCCGAAGCTGTACAGCTGGTTCTGCAGGCTGGTAGTCAGGCCGAAGGCGGCGAAGTATTCCTCTTCGACATGGGGAAGCCCGTAAAAATCAAGGACATGGCCGAAGACCTTATAAGACTCCACGGCCTGACCCCGGACAAAGACATAAAAATCCTCTACACCGGCCTGCGCCCCGGCGAGAAACTCTACGAAGAACTCCTGACCAGCGAAGAAGGCACAACCAGTACCAAACACAAAAAAATCTTCAAGGCACAAATCCAGCCCTTAGACGAATACGACCTGCATCAAAGCCTGCAAACATTGAAAGAAACGACAGACAAGCAGGTAATCCTGCAAATACTCAAACATATGATACCAACTTATAAAAGTAAGCAACTAGAAAATGAGAACTGACAGCCTTCCCCTAGAGGGGAAGGTGCCCCGTAGGGGCGGATGAGGTGTAAAAGAACTCCCACCAACCACGAAAGAAGGCATTTCGTCAATGAGTAACAATAAAATCTGGCTATCCTCTCCCACTATGCACGGTGACGAGCAGAAATGGGTAGATGAAGCCATCCGCACCAACTGGGTATCCACCGTTGGTGCCAATATAAACGCCATCGAAGAACAAGTCGCCGAATATGTCGGCTGCAAATACGCCGTAGCCCTGTCCGCAGGTACAGCAGCTCTCCATTTGGCAACCAAACTTGCCGGTGAAAAACTCTACGGACAGGCAAGACCAAATGCCGGAACCTTACAGGGGCATAAGGTTTTCTGTTCCGACTGTACCTTCGATGCCAGCATCAATCCCGTGGCCTATGAAGATGGCGAGGCCGTATTTATCGACACGGAATATGACACTTGGAATATGTGCCCGAAAGCTTTAGAAAAAGCCTTTGAACTTTATCCAGACGTAAAGCTGGTAATTGTCGCGCATCTTTACGGCACACCCGGCAAAATGCAGCAGATAAAAGAAATCTGCGACAAACATAATGCCCTTATCGTCGAAGATGCCGCCGAATCCTTGGGGGCAAAATACAAACTCAACGGTAAGTGGGTAGAAACCGGCACATTGGGTAATTTCAATGCGATTAGCTTTAACGGCAACAAAATCATCACGGGTTCCTCCGGCGGCATGTTCCTGACCAACAGCAAGGAAGATGCCGACAAGGTAAGAAAATGGTCAACCCAAAGCCGTGAAGCTGCTCCGTGGTACCAGCACGAAGAAATCGGCTACAACTACCGCATGAGCAACATTATCGCGGGCATTATCCGCGGTCAGATTCCCTATCTGGATGAACATATTGCCCAAAAGAAAGCGATTTATGAGCGTTATGAAAAGGGCCTCGCGGATTTACCAGTCAAGATGAATCCTTTCGACAGAGAACACAGCCAGCCAAACTTCTGGCTTTCTTGCATGATTATCGATGAAGAAGCAATGGCTCCACAGGTCAGAGGTGAACAGGATTATCTCTACAAACACGAAAGCGGCAAAAGCTCGCCACAGGAAATATTTGATGCTCTTGCCTCTATCAATGCTGAAGGTCGTCCGATTTGGAAACCCATGCATATGCAACCTATCTATCGGACAAATGCCTTTATCACCAAAGAAGGCAACGGTCGTGGTCAAAGCAATGCCTATATCGATGGAAGTGGCATAGATGTAGGGGCAGATATATTCCATAGAGGACTGTGCTTGCCCAGCGATAACAAAATGACTGCTGAACAGCAGGATAATATCATAGAAGTGATTCATCGATGTTTTTTATAAGGGAGGAGTAAATTTATGGCAAGTTTGGACATGAAAGGACCTTATCCATACAATAAGTCTACTATAGAGAAAGAAGTGTATCCAAATCGTATAGGAAATTACGCATTAGGATATATTGATAGTGGGAATATATTTAGAGTGCAGTATGTTGGCCGTTCAATCGATATGGGGGTGAGAGAACGACTGCTATCTCATATTGAAAGTGGTGATAATGAATATGAATCATTTAAATATAGTTATGCAAAGTCTGAAAAGGAGGCCTTTGAAAAAGAATGTAAGAATTATCATGACTTTGGGGAAAATAAAAAGCTTAAAAACGATATTCATCCATCAAGAATAAATAATTATAGATGTCCTATCTGTGATAATTGATGAGAGAAAAGGTGGATACTCTTGTATTCTTTTTATCGTAATTATGGCAAGAGAACATTCGATGTGATTATGTCTGTTACAGCGTTGATTTTTCTAGCCCCAGTGTTTTGGGTTATAAGTTGGCATATAAAGAAAAATCTTGGCAGCCCGGTAATCTTTTCACAAATAAGGCCGGGCAAGAATAACAAGCTCTTTCGTCTGTATAAATTCCGTTCCATGACGGATGCCAGAGATAAAGACGGCATTCTCCTGCCGGATAACGAACGTATGACCGATTTTGGCCGCAAACTGCGTGCTACCAGCTTGGATGAACTGCCGGAGCTATGGAATATTCTAAAAGGCGACATGAGCATAGTTGGCCCCAGACCGCAATTAGTCCGTGACATGGTTTTCTTCACCGAAGAAGAAATGCATCGTCAGGACGTAACGCCTGGCCTCACCGGCCTTGCCCAAATCAGCGGCAGAAACAATATTGACTGGAAAGAACGCTTTGCCTATGACCTGCAATATATCCAAAACATAAACCTGCAAGAAGACTTGCGCATAATCTGGCGTACAATTTTCAAGGTCAGCCAGCAGGAAGATATTGTCACAGACGGCATGGAAACAAGCGAAGATTATGGAGATTGGCTGCTGCGACAGGAAAAAATTAATTCTCTGGAATATGCGGACAAACAAAAACAGGCAAAACATTTAATTGCTGATTTTGAACGAGGTGAAATTTCCTTGTGAATATACTATTAATCAATCACTATGCCGGAAGTCCTCAATATGGCATGGAATATCGTCCTTATTATCTTGCCCGTGAATGGGTGAAAATGGGACATAACATCACCATTGTGGGTGCTGATTTTTCCCATTTGCGCATTAAGCAGCCAACAGCTGGCGAAGAATATATCGATGGTATCCGCTATGTTTGGCTGTCAACACCTGCTTATCAGGGAAACGGTGTGGGGAGAATCAAAAATATGCTCTCTTTTCTGTGGAAGTTATATCGGCAGGAAAAACAGGTAATAGGCGAGCATAAGCCGGATGTGGTTATTGCATCCTCAACTTATCCGTTGGACATTTATCCTGCCCATTTCATGGCGAAAAAGTATAAAGCGAAACTGGTTTTTGAAGTTCATGATATCTGGCCGCTTACGCCTATGGAAATCGGTCACATGTCAAAATGGCATCCTTTTATTATGGTCATGCAAATGGCAGAAAATTATATGTGCCGTCATGTGGATAAATTGATTTCTATTTTGCCTAAAGCAGAGGAGCATTACTTGGAACATGGACTGGCAAAAGGAAAATTTGTGCATATCCCTAATGGTATCGTAATTGATAAAAATTCTCACGGGGGGGGGGGTAACCTCCCGGCCGCGTATATAGAGTTATTCACAGCTTTGCGGTCAAAAAAACATTTTATTCTCGGTTATGTTGGTGGTATGGCAAAATCCAATGCCTTAATGGCGTTATTGGAAGCTGCTGTTAAGGTACAGGACTTGCCCGTAGATATCGTATTGGCTGGAGATGGGGCTGAACGAGCCGGATTAGTAACTAAGGCAAAGAAATATGGCTTAGAGCAGGTACATTTTCTGTCGGCGGTGGGAAAATCCCTTGTACCAAAGGTTCTGGCGAATATGGATGCCCTGTATATCGGCTGGCAGGATACCGCGCTTTATCAGTATGGTGTCAGTGCCAATAAAATTTTTGACTATCTGTTGGCGCAAAAGCCGGTTTTATGGGCGGGGAACACAGGCAACAATCCGGTAAAAGAAGCAAATGCCGGTCTGGCGGTCCCCTCCAGTAATCCGGAGGATATTGCAGCAGGAATCCGGCAAATGGCAGGTACGGAAAAAGTCCTTTTGAATCAATGGGGGACAAATGGCTGTACTTACGTTAAGGCCAATCACAATTACCGCAATTTAGCTGAGAAATTCATAAATGCAATAAGCGGATGAGGTGATAGTTTGTCACAGCAAAATAATGAGAAAATCATCGTTCAGGAACATGCCAAAGGCAATAAAGTCATACTTTTTGCAGGAGCCCACGGCAAAGCCAATGCTTTGGATACTTTACTGGATGCGGGCAAAATGTTAGTGGATAGTAAAGTATCTGTCTGTCTTATGGGTGGCGGGCCGGAGAAGGAACGTCTGCGGTCAAGGGCTGAAGCTGAGAGGCTCACGAATGTAATTTTTCTCGATGCGGTTAATAAAAATGAAGTGGGAAATGTACTTGCCTTAGCAGATATTTTGTACATTGGTCTAGCGAAAACGGATTTGTTCCGCTTCGGAATCAGTCCCAATAAGATGATGGATTATATGCTGGCGGGAAAGCCAATTATAAGTGCCATTGATGCAGGTAATGATATGGTAGCAGAGGCAGATTGTGGCTGTTCCGTACCCGCAGAAGATGCGCCGGCTGTGGCAAAGGCCATAAAAAAATTATTGGCATTAACTGAAGAAGAACGTGCAAGGCTCGGACAAAATGGAAAAGCCTATGTGATGGCTAATCATGATTATCAAAAACTGGCTGCTGATTTTATCGAAAAATTGGAAGCATAAGGGGAGATTTGAGTAATGAACAAAGAAGCATTAAAAGCAAAAATCCAAAATCACGAACTGACCTGCGGTGTGGTTGGCCTTGGTTATGTGGGATTGCCGCTGGCCGTAGAAAAGGCTAAGGCAGGTTTTAAGACCATCGGTTTTGATGTGCAGTCGGCCAAGGTCGATATGGTTAACGCAGGCAAGAATTATATCGGTGATGTTGTAGATAAAGACCTTGTGGAACTGGTAAAGGCTGGAAAACTCACTGCTACCACAGATTTTTCGTTTGTCAAAGATGTAGACTTCATTGCTATCTGCGTGCCTACGCCGCTGGATGCTCATCAGCAGCCGGATATCAGCTATGTCAAAAGCAGTGCGGAAGCAATCGCCAAGTATTTAACGAAAGATACTATTGTGGTCTTGGAATCGACAACCTATCCGGGAACTACAGAAGGGCTGTTAAGACCAATCCTTGAAGATGGCTCCGGCCTTAAATGTGGAGAGGACTTCTATCTGGGCTTTTCCCCGGAGCGCGTTGACCCGGGCAATCTTATTTACAAGACCAAGAACACGCCCAAAGTTGTCGGCGGCATTGGCAGGGATGCAACCGAAGTTATCGCCGATGTGTACCGTCACATCCTGCAAAGTGATATTCACGAAGTATCTTCTCCCGCTGTAGCCGAAATGGAGAAAATTCTCGAAAACACTTATCGCAATGTTAATATCGGTCTGGTCAATGAACTGACCATGCTTTGCCATAAAATGGGCATCAGCATGTGGGAAGTGGTGGATGCAGCGAAAACGAAACCGTATGGCTTTCAGGCGTTTTATCCCGGCCCGGGGCTCGGCGGTCACTGCATTCCCTTAGATCCGTATTATCTCAGTTGGAAGGCCAGAGAATATGGCTTCCATACGTCTATGATTGAGGCCTCCGGCATGATTAACGACCGCATGCCGGAATACACCGTACTTCGTGCGGGGGAAATTCTCAACCGCTTCGGAAAAAGCATCAAGGATGCGAAGGTATTAATTCTCGGCGTAGCCTACAAACAGGATATCGACGACTACCGCGAAAGTCCGGCCCTTAATGTTATTGAAGAATTTAACAAGCGTGGGGCAGAGGTTACGTTCTATGATCCTTGGGTAGCAAGCTACAAGTTCAAAGGTGAAATACATCAGGGGGAAAAAGAACTCACGAAAGACGTGCTGGAAAATGCAGACATAGTAGTAGTAACTACCGCCCATACTAATGTGGACTATGACTTTGTTCAGCAGAATGTCAAAGTAGTATTTGATACGAAGAATGCCATGAAGAATGTGGTAAGCCGCGATAATGTAGAGCTGTTGTAAATACAAGGGATGACAGGATGTTTGAAGGTGAGATTTGGGTAATCCCGATACTGTTGGTTTCCATAGGAGCATGGGCACTGTCAATTACGTTGTCTGTATGGGCGAATGGTTCTTACTTTCGCCCAACGGCTTCTAATTGGTTTATGTGGTGGCTGTTTGTATATATTCTTTTGGGAGCCACTTATCTTATGGTGGTGGAGGATACCTATGAAGCCAATGTGGGACTGTATAATTATCCGGATGCCATTATGGGGGCGTGGGGATTGTCCTTAGCGGCAGCGGTTCTCATCCCTTTAGGGATGAATATCGCCAATTGGTTTTGGAAAGTCCAGCCCAATAAATTTTGGCATAGATTTCTGGTTAATGTGAAAAATATTCGGGAAGATAAATTGTCGCATAGATTTCATTTTGTTTTTGCTATAACAGTAGCTGTAACAGTATTGGTTTCGCTGGCCTATTATATGCAAATCAATATACCGTTGCTCGGTGTGTTTGACGGAGCACAAGCCAAGGATTTGGCGGTGTTGCGCAGTGAAGCAGGAAATGATTTTACGGGAAAATATTGGCGTTATGCCCTGTTTAAGGACTCACTATTATCGCTGTTGATTCTTATAAGTTTTTTCTTGCGTCATCATGGAGTATACAGATTTGTTTTTCCGGTACTTTTGGGGTTGAGATGTTTTGTTTGTCTGGCTGATATACAAAAGGGGCCTATCATAAATTTATTAATCCTGTTAATGTTGGCATATTTTTTTGAGAAACAGCGAATAAGCAAGAAAATATTAGTGAGCACAGGGATGCTGATTTGTAGTTTGATTATAGCGATGTATTATTTTTTTATGGGGGTAGATTTTTCAAAAGATAGTGATATAAGTGGAATATTATTGCGTATTTTTGTTGGGCAAGGAGTTGGCGTTCCATGGTCTATGGTTTGGGTTGAACAATACGGATATTTAGAAGGACTTAGTTTGCCAAATCCGGCTAATCTTTTACCGTTTATTCATAGTCGTTATTCGGTTGAACTTATGGAAATGGTTTTTCCAGAACTAATTTATAATGGAATAATTGGTTCCATGCCGACGGTGTTCTATGGAGAGCTCTTTGCTAATTTTGGTGTATGTGTCGCTATAGTATCCATGCTGGCTATGGGCGCATTGTTGCGTTCGATTGATATTTACTGCCAGTCATATGGGGGGGGACACACGATTATCAACATGGTTATCTATTTGTTTCTAATCACGGATATGCGGAAATATACAGGAACCTCAATAATGGGCATATTTTTAGATATGGGATTATGGATACCAATTATTATATTAATGCTTTTAGGATATGTCTGCTCTGGAAAAAAAGGGAAGGGAAATACGATTGGAACGGCTGAAAATTCTACGTAGATACATACAAAATAACCGCATAGCGGAATATGAAGATATTTTAGCGAAAGCACGCGACCATGGTTATCAAATGCTTACCTTGGAAAACTATGCTAAAGGAGACTATGACAAGGGGAAGAAAGTTCTGCTCCTAAGGCATGATGTAGACCATATTTCACCAGGTACACGTGCAATGCTTAACGCCGAGCAAAAATATGGCGCGACAGCTAGCTACTATTTTCGTTGGTCTACAGCAGATTATTTTTTAATGAAGGACATAATAGCGGGAGGAGGGGAAGGATCTTTGCATTTTGAAACCATAGCGAATTTCCTGCGGCGTCAGCAGGGAAAACGATACAGCAAAGAAGATGTTTTGGTGCGTAAGGATTTTTTCCTCGAACTGTTAAAGCATGAGTTGGCCCTTTTCCGAGCGTACTATGATGTGCCTTGCCAAACATTGGCCTCCCATGGTGCGGAGGAAAATGGCATGGTCGGTGTTTCCAACAATTACCTCACGGATGATGATTCAGTTTATGGAGATTTGGGGATTGTTTTGGAGTCCTATCAGCAGAAATTTATCGAATCCATGGGCATATATATTTCCGATACTGTGATGGAATATAATGGCGGATACCGTTATGGAATAACACCACAGGAAGCTATAACGGAAGGAATCAGTCCCATTTTGTTTTTATCGCATCCTAATCATTGGAAATATACACATCGAGGGCAGTTCCGTAAAATAGTTAAAAGCATTATCAAAAGTCCCATCAGGACAAAAGAAAATTTTAAGAGGATAGCCAAGTGAAAAAAGTTTTATCTATCGTACTTAATAATTTTACCCACGATTCCCGGGTCCTGAAAGAGTGCCTGTCTTTGCACAAGAATGGCTATGATATATCTGTATTGGCTTTACATGATGGCCGTGAAGGACTGGCAGAAACAGAGTTAATTTCCGGCGTTCCCGTTCGTAGAGTCCGGTTAGTGTCAAAGTCGTGGTCGAAAACGCCTATTGTGCAGGTGTTGAAATATTTAGAATTTATCATCCGCGCTCAATCGGCGTGCCGTAAGGCAGACATACTTCATTGCAATGATTTGAATGCCTTGATTGTTGGTGTTGTGGCGAAGATTTTATCTTTGTGGCGTTTGAAAATCGTCTATGATGCACATGAATTGGAATGCGAAGCCGGTGCAAGAACCAGACGTGGACAGAAATTGTTGGAATTAGCTGAGCGGCTGACCATTCTCTTTGCCAATCAGGTAATAACGGTCAGCCCTAGTATTGCCGAAGATTACGCACGTCGTTACGGTATAAAAAAGCCGAGTTTGGTCTTGAATGCGCCGGCGTGGCGCGAAGAAATTCCACAAGGAGATATCTTTCGAAAAAAATTTGGAATTGGTCAGGAACAGAAAATATTCATTTATCAGGGTGGATTGAGCTTTGAGCGGGCAGTGAAGGAACTGGTAGAGGCGTTTGCGGCCAGAAAAAAATCTGATGCTGTACTGATTTTTATGGGCTATGGTCCGGCAGAGGAATATATACGGAAAGCCAGTGATAAACACCACAATATTTTTCTTCATCCGGCAGTACCACCGCATGAAATCCTGCAATATACCTGTGGAGCTGATTATGGCCTTATTTTCCTCCATACTAAGGGTAATAATAATTATTATTATTGTCTGCCTAATAAGTTCTTTGAATATGCTACCTGCGGCCTGCCGTTTCTTGCGAATGACCTCTATGATATTGACCGTATGAATGAGCAATATCATCTGGGAGAGCTGGTCAAAACCATGTCGGTCACAGAAATAAATGAAGGAATTGATAAATTACTTGCGGAGGATTATCAGCAACTTTCGCAAAATGCTAGACAAATGGCGAAAAATAATTCATGGGAAATACAGGAAAAAAGTTTGTTGAATGTTTATGATAAATTGACTAACTTACATTTGTAATGTCTACATGAATGTGAGGTGAATTTCTTGAAAAAAATATGTCATTTAACAAGTGCTCATACACAGGAAGATATACGAATATTTCATAAGGAATGTGTATCACTAGCTGATGCAGGATATGAGGTTTATCAGATTTCCTGTGGCAATACCTATGATAAGAAAGGTGTACATCTTATAGGAATTGGTGTAAAACCTGTTGGGCGGCTGGCTCGTATGCGTAAAACAGCTATGCTGGTGTATCAAGCGGCACTGAAAGTTGATGCAGATGTTTATCATATTCATGACCCGGAACTATTGCCCTATGGATTAAAACTGAAAAGGCTTGGAAAAAAAGTCATTTTTGACAGCCATGAGGACATTCCAGCACAGATTATGGATAAGGAGTATATAGCTAAGCCATTGCGCAAAATAGTATCGGCTGGGTACAAGGTCTATGAGTCTTACGTGATTAAACATTTGGATGCAGTAGTGGCAGCTACTCCGCATATTGCAGAAAAGTTTCAAAATCGCTGTCGTAAGGTAGTTACGGTCAATAATTATCCAAGACTAGATGATATTCAGTTTCATGAAACTCCTTTTACAGAGCGTGAGCCAATTATCTGCTACGCCGGAGGTATCAGCGAAATTCGTGGAGAGAAGATAATGACGGAAGCTATGCAAAATGTAAATGGAACACTAATTTTGGCTGGTGATAGTGAAAATGTGTCCCCCCCCCGAGGACAAAATACGTAGGGCGGCTTAATCGCAGGGAGATAAATGAGCTTTATGGCAGTGCGGTAGCAGGTCTTTGTATGTTGAAACCCGTCAGAAATTATTACTACTCTCAACCAATTAAAATCTATGAATATATGGCCGCTGGATTGCCATATATTTGTTCTGATTTTCCCCTATGGCAAGAATTAGCTGCTGCTAGTGGTGCTGGTATCTGTGTAAACCCAGAAAATACAGCAGAACTAAGCAAGGCAATTTCTACATTACTGTTAGACAGGAAAAAAGCAGAAACCATGGGGAAAAGAGGGCGAGAGTATGTGATTAAACACTGTACTTGGTCAATCGAAGAAAAGAGCTTGCTATCGTTATATGAAACGATAGGAGCATAATGGATGATTAAATATGTAGGCAGAATAAATAGGCAGGCTGTCAATGCATTATATGGACAATCCCGTGCTGGGATTGTAATTTATCAGCCAGCCAAAAATCACTTTGAGGCCCAGCCGATTAAACTGTTTGAATTTATGGCAGCTGGATTGCCTGTTATTGCCTCAGATTTTCCTCTGTGGCAAAAAATTGTGGAGGAAAATGACTGTGGTATATGTGTAAATCCAACTGATGCAGCATCTGTAAAAAATGCCTGCATTAAACTGCTTTCAAACCCGGATAGAGGACAAGAAATGGGGAAAAATGGAAGGAAGGCCGTGCTGGAAAAATATAACTGGGCTAATGAAGAAAAGAAATTGCTGGCACTTTATGAAACTTTATAAGAAAAATCCTGCCATGGAAATGGCAGGATGCTATCAAAGCTTTACCAGCTTGTTTGCAATGTTAGATGGTGAATAGGCAACTCGTGAAATATTGACAGTTTTTTCATGTATTGTAAATATTACCGAATAATTATCTACCAACAACTGTCTGAATTCCTTTTCGGGGCGTTTGGCATCGGTCATAATTTTTATCCGTTCAGGGAAAAGGCGTAATGTGTCGATAGCATCGGCGATACGATTGAATTGGTTCATAGCAATTTGAGGCATACCGATGACTGAGTAAATGTAGTCATAAATGTCGGATATGTCCTTGGCGGCTTGTTCGGAGATTATGACTTGATATTCAATCATGGGCGTGCATTCTCCGGAAGCTGGCGAAGAAATCTTTTGCAGGCATGGATTTGCCGTTTTCAATGTCTTCGATGCCTTTGTCAAGGAATGAACGTACTTCATCAGCGGTCATTAAATCCGTGTTGAGGTGGTTAGGGCCTTTGTTGAGCGAGAGTTCAAAAGGAATGGCTCCTTTGAGGGCTATTTGTTTGAGATAGATGGTGATAGCGGCAGTCATTGACAGCCCAAGAGCTGACAGGACTGTTTCGGCATTGTGCTTCACATCCTGGTTGATGCGTAGATTGAGTGTAGCAGTTTTTTCCATGATAAAACCTCCTTACAGTTGTTTGCTTTAATTGTAACGCGAATGTAACGAGAAATCAATATGAACAAGAGGCGATAGAATGAAAATCTTAACCATAGTGGGTGCCCGGCCGCAGTTTATCAAGGCGGCGGTGGTGTCTCATGTACTTCGGAAGAAACATCAGGAAGTGCTGGTGCATACCGGGCAGCATTTTGACTACAACATGAGTCAGCAGTTTTTTGAGGAACTCAACATCCCTGCCCCGGACTATAATCTGGGTATTCGTGGGGGCAGTCATGGAGAAATGACGGGGAAAATGCTAATGGAGATAGAGAAGGTGTTGGTGAAGGAAGCGCCGGATTGGGTACTGCTCTATGGTGACACCAATTCTACGCTGGCCGGGGCATTGGCGGCTGCGAAACTCCATATGCCCATCTGTCATGTGGAGGCAGGAACGCGTACGCACTGCCGCACGAATCCTGAAGAAATCAATCGTATCTGCACCGATCATGTATCGAGCCTGCTCTTGGGCTGTACAGCCAGTGCCATGGAGGAAATGAAGCGCGAAGGCTTGGAAACACGCGGCGTATTGGTAGGCGACCCGATGTATGATGCTTTTCTGGAATACAGCGGCAAGAAGGAAATCACGGACATTGAGTTGCAGCTGCTAAGTGGCGGTACGGCAGCCGTGCCGGAAAAATATTGTTATTTGACCTGTCATCGTGAGGAAAATACCAATCGGGATGAGGATTTGCGCGAGATTTTCAAGGCTATGGAACAGCTGGATTTTCCGGTGATTTATCCGGTTCATCCCCGCAATCATGTCCGGGCTTTACGTTTGCAGGCAGAAATGCAGTTGAATAATGTGCTGCTTGTTCAGCCTGTGGGGTATCTGGAAAGTGCCTGTATGGTAAAAAATGCCCAGCTGGTCGTTACCGATTCCGGCGGCTTGCAAAGAGAAGCCTTTTTCGCAGGAAAGAAATGTGTGACATTGCTGGATTTTGTGGTCTGGCCGGAAACGATGGTGGGGAATCGCAATGTCTTGGCAAAGCCAAAGGCAGAGGAGATTTTAGAAAAAATTGCTATTCCGCAGGAAATAAGCAAGAATTATAGTCCTTTTGGTGATGGACATGCAGCAGAGAAAATCGTCAATGCACTGGAAAAAATAAATGAAAAGGGGATAGATAAATGAAATACGCATTAATTGGCTGTGGACGAATCGCTACAAATCATATCAAAGCGGCAGTAAATAATAAACTGGAGATTGCAGCAGTTTGTGACATTGTGCCGGAGAAAATGGAAGAACTGCTGGCTAAGCATGGACTGGAAAAGGATACGAATATTGCCCGTTTTACGGATTATCAGGAAATGCTGGCGGCAGTTAAGCCCGATTTTGTCAGCATTGCCACGGAATCCGGCAAGCATGCAGAGATTGTGCTTTACTGCATTGACCATGGTATTCATGTAATTGTGGAAAAGCCCATGGCCATGAGTATGAAAGACGCAGATGAAATCGTGCGCCGCAGTCAGGAGAAAAATGTTAAGGTGGCGGCCTGTCATCAAAACCGTTTTAACATCGCTGTACAGAAAATGCGGAAGGCGGTGGAAGGCGGTCGCTTTGGCAAGTTGTCTCATGGTTCGATTCATGTGCGCTGGAACCGCAATCATAATTACTATGACCAGGCAAAATGGCGCGGCACTTGGGCGCAGGATGGCGGCGCGCTTATGAATCAGTGCATTCATGGCATAGATCTGTTCCGTTGGATGCTGGGGGGAGAAGTAGATACCATCTACGCCCAGACCCGTCAGCAGTTCCATGATTATCTGGAATGTGAGGATTTGGGCATGGCAGTAGTGACCTTCAAAAATGGTGCAATTGGCACGATTGAGGGCACGACCAATGTTTATCCGCAGAATCTCGAGGAAACTCTGTATCTGTTCGGCGAGACTGGCACGGTAAAACTCGGCGGCAAGTCTACCAATAATATTGATGTTTGGGATTTTGCCGATGAAACGGAAGCCGACAAGGCCAATAAGGGACTTGAAGAAGCCACCAGCAATGTCTATGGCAATGGCCATACCAGCCTGTTCGCCGATATGATGGACGCAATTGAAAATGACCGCACGCCCTATGTGGATGCCGTAGCTGGTCGCAATGCCGTGGAGATGATTTTGGCTATTTATAAATCCGCCGCTTCTGGTCAGCCGGTAAAACTGCCGCTGACGGATGTGGCATCCACGGATTTTACAGGCAGCTTTGACAAGTAAGGAGATATTTATGGCACAGGAAAAAGAATATTTCGCCCATGAAACGGCAGTCGTGGATAATGGAGCAAAAATCGGTAAAGGTACCCATATCTGGCATTTTTCCCATGTAATGGGCGGTGCGGAAATTGGTGAGGGCTGTAACTTGGGACAAAATGTCTTTGTGGCCAATGATGTAAAAATCGGCAACAAGGTCAAGATTCAGAACAATGTAAGCGTTTATGAGGGGGTGCAGTTAGAGGATTATGTATTCTGCGGCCCAAGTATGGTATTCACCAATGTCCGCACGCCGCGTTGTGAGTACCCACGCAATACATCCAAAGATTATGCAGATACGATTGTAAAACGTGGTGCCAGCATTGGTGCGAATGCGACGATTGTCTGCGGCACAACATTGGGCAAGAATGCCTTTGTCGGTGCAGGCTCTACCGTGACTAAGGATGTGCCGGATTACGCCATGGTCTATGGTAACCCCGCGAGAATCAGGGGGTATATGTGTGCTTGCGGCGATACTATTGTAGATGCCGATGCCAAGGAACTGCACTGTGACCGCTGTGGTGTACATGTGAAATTGAATGAAGAAGGTGCGAAATAAATGATTCCATTTGTAGATATGGCGGCCCAGCAGGCTTCCATCAAAGATGAACTGGATAAGCGTTTAGCAGATGTACTGGCTTCGGGCAAGTTTATTCTTGGTCCCGAAGTAAAAGAGTTGGAAGAAAAACTGGCCGACTATGTGGGCACGAAATACTGCATTACCTGCGCCAGCGGCACGGATGCGTTGCAGATTGCCCTAATGGCGTTAAATATTGGTGCGGGGGATGAGGTCATCACCACGGCCTTTACCTATATTGCTACGGGTGAGGTAATTGCGCAGGTGGGGGCAACGCCGGTATTCGTGGATATTGACCCTGTGACCTATAATATTGACCCGTCAAAAATCGAAGCAGCTATCACGGATAAGACAAAAGCCATTATTCCGGTAAGCCTTTATGGTCAGTGCGCTGACTTTGACGAAATTAATGCCATTGCGGATAAACATAATCTCGCCGTAATCGAGGACGGTGCCCAGAGCTTTGGCGCGACCTATAAAGGTAAGCGCTCCTGCGGTCTGTCCACTATCGGCTGCACGAGCTTCTTCCCGACTAAACCGTTAGGATGCTACGGGGATGGTGGCGCAATCTTTACCAATGATGACAACCTTGCCAAAGCAATGGACCAGATTCATCGTCATGGGCAGGACAGAAGGTACCATCATATTCGTATGGGCTTGAACAGCCGTTTGGACACGTTGCAGGCCGCAGTGCTATTGGCGAAAATGACGAAGTTTGACGAAGAAATCAAACGCCGCGAAGAAGTGGGCAAGCGCTATACCAGCCAGTTCAAGGACATCAAGGGAATAAAAACACCGACAATCAAAGACGGCAATACCTGTGTTTATGCCCAATATACCATTATCGTAGAAAATCGTGATGAATTGCAGGCAAAACTCAAGGAAAAAGGCATCCCCACAGCAGTACACTATCCCATTCCGCTCAATAAACAGCCAATCTTTGAACAAATGAGTCATGTGGGCGAGATTCCTAATGCCGAATATGTGGCAGAGCACGTTATCAGCCTGCCTATGAGTGCTTGGCTCAAGGATGAAGATATGGATTATATCGTGGCGGCAATTAGAGCGTTACTTTAAGGGGGATATAGATGCGTCAGGATGAGGAAGTAATTGACTTGGCAAGGCTGGCTCAAATATTTTGGGTAAAGAAATTTGTGGTTGCAGTGATTATTGCTGTATGTATGGCTGTGGCTGCATTTATCGGAATACGTCAGCCGACAATGTATGAATCAACCAGTATATTGCAGATAAATGGAGATGCATGGAATATAGCAAGCGTGGCATATTCAAGTGAAAAGGATGAAAATACAAAGCTATATAATTACGGGACGGTATTAACTACCTACATACAGATTATGAAATCTCCGGCAGTTAACAAGGACGCCGTTAATTTTGATGTGAAGAATATCCGCGGAACCAATTTAATTAGTATTTCAGCAAAAGGAAAAACTGCCGAAGAAGCCCGGCAGGCGGCTAACGGAATAATAGATAATTTCCTCGCCTTTCAAACGGAACAGAATAAGGCCAGTAAAGAAAAAATGGCGGCCTTCCTTACTGGGGCATTGGAAAATGCTAAAAATGATTTGGAAGCTGCCGATAAGGAATTGGCAGCTTCAGCCGTGAATGAAAGCGACCCTGCCTATCGGCAGTTAAAGCGCAATGCTAAAGCAAAGGAAGAAATCTATATCAGTCTGCTCAAAGAAGCCGAACAAAGCAAAATCAGACAGACAGCTGAATCCATGGATTTACAGGTAGTGACACCGGCCAATCTGCCGAAGGCGCCAATGCCCGGCAAGACAAAACTGTATATGGTAGTCGGCTTTGTAGTTGGATGTTTGCTGAGTCTGCTGTATGGACTGGTAAAGTATCGAATGGGATAAAAAATGAAGATTCGTAATAGCTACAGTTTGAATTTTGCTAAGCTGGTCGGTGGAACAGCAGGAGCTCAAGCAATCAGCTTTATTACTTTGCCGGTCCTCACAAGGATGTATTCGGTTAGTGATTTTGGTGTGCAGGCCTTATATATGTCTATTGTTAGCATCTTGGTCATAGTAGTTACTGGTCGTTATGAATTGGCAATATTATTGCCCAAGGATGATGACGATAGTTTTGCATTGGTAATATTGGTACTGGCTATAGCTGCACTGGGATGTATAGGGATAGAGATTGTAACTTTTATTGGGGATAAATGGTTGGCAGAAGCTTTGCACAGTACGGATATTTCATAAGTATAGAGGCATCGAAAGCTTGCAACATTTTGCCAAACGGCAAGATGTACCATATATTATGTTGACTAAAACGAATCATGATGTTGTAGAAAAGTGTGTTAGAGAATGGAAGCCAGACTTGATAGTTGTTTCTTCTATGTCACAACTTTTGCGTCGTTCTATCTTTGATATCCCTCCTTGGGAACTATCAATATTCATTCTGCAAAATTACCGGTTTATCGTGGCCCAAATCCTAAATTATGGATGTATTACGATATGGAATTGAATCCTGCAGTTACGGTTCATTATATTGATGACGGTGAGGATACTGGGGATATTATAGAGCAAGAGTTATTTCCCATTCCTATAGGTACGACGATGGCAGAGTATTTGTCAAGGGAATACGAATTGGCCTTAACCTTACTAAACAAGGCTATTGAAAGATTGAGACGTGGCAAGGTAAAAGGAGTTAAACAGCCAAAAGAAAGTCCAACAGTTCGAGCAAGGAATATTACTGCAGAAGAGGCTGGCGATTTTATTCCTTGGGACAAATGGAGCGTTGAGCATGTGTGACATTTTTTGCGAGGTGAGGGTGATAGCTATCCGTTTATCTGTCAGCCCAATGGGGGATATAAAGGACAGTTATGGCAGTATGTGAACTATAAAAAGAAAGAGGAAATACATACTGCTGGGGAAATATATCAGGAAGCAAAAAGATATTATTTAGCTTGTAACGATGGATGCATAGAATTGGAAATAAAGTTCTCTGCCAGAAGAAATATAAAATTAATTTTCAAATTGTAATAGGATATTGAGGAAAAAATCGACGGAGCAAATTGCCCCGTTAGAAGTAGACTCCTATAAAACATTATCTTAATTTCGTTTCTTGTTCGCGCTCAATTTGCTTGACGCTTTTTTCTGGTGTGGGCAGGTCTTCTGGCATGGTGCCGCCTAGATTTTTGATAGTTTGACGAACGGCTTTGCCAACTTCGTAATGCGTTTGGTTGGCAGCATCTTTCCCTTTTATGTTATCCCGCCGTAGTTTTTCGTCGGTTTGGGTGGCACGGAAGAGATTGGCGGCCAATTCAGTGCTTCCCATGTGGTCGAGTATCTTTTGACTCTTTTTCAGTCCTTTGCGGGTGTGGATATCCTTGGCTGTCAGGCCGCCATAAAGTCCCATATAACCATGATTCTGGAAAATGGCGTATTCTTTGCCTTGGTTAACCCCAGCATTATGGGCGGCTTCGGCTAAAGATTTGTTGTGTTCAATGATTTGGGCGCGGATTGCAATACGCTTCTGGTCTTCAGACAGTTCAGTGTAGTTTTCGATGAGTTCTTGCTGACGAGTTTTTACGGCGAAATAGGTTTGGGCTAGAGCAACAGCTTGCTTGCGAGGGTCACCATTCATGGCAATAAGATAGCAGGCATAGCGGGAAAGGTGGTAGTCATCTATTGACTTGGCAGCTACACCGGCAGTTACCATTTTACTGACGTCGGCAAAATGGTCAGAGACCTTACCGTTACTGGATTTACAGGCTTGTTTTGCTTTTTGAATAATTGCTTCAAAGTTTTGCCACTTCTTGTATTGCAAAGGAAGCATTAATTCTCTGGCTGTCCAATATTCTTGTCCATATTCGTTGATATGTTTGATGCTCTCAAAAAGGGATTCATTGATTTTTTCGATGTCCGTCATGATGGTTCGTCCTTTCCGTCACATTATAATGTTTTTATAGTTATATTTTAACACTAATGAATATAAAATCATAGTATTTAATAACTTGTTTTGTATTTGTTTTTATAAGAAAGGGAGAATCAAATTGTCAGTAGTACAGAAAGTGCAATGGCGGAATTTTTTATGAGAGTAAAAATATGAGCCATGTAGGCGAAATTCTCAATGATGGATATGTGGAAGAGCATGTAATCAGTTTGCTCATGCGTGCATGGCTGAAGGATGAGGGGAGGGATTATATCGTGACGGCGATTAAGGATTTTATTTAAAGGAATAAAATTTGACTGAGCGAAGAATAGGAAGGCTATGCTTAGGCAATTTATGAAAGTTGAATGATATATGAATAATAAATTTAGGATGTTAGCTACTAATGTGCGAACAGGTTTTCAGGACAAGACTTTGTTGAAAGCATTTTCGAAATTAGCAACGGGGACAGCAACTGCTCAAATAATAGGGATGTTATCTATTCCTATTTTAACTAGATTGTATTCCGTAGAAGCGTATGGGATACAAGCTGTTTATAATTCACTTGTCAGTGTGATAGCGACATTTGTTGCAGGAAAATATGAAATGGCCATAGTTTTACCGAAAAAAAGATTAGATAGTTTATGTTTGGTATATATATCTTTAATAATCTCTTTTTGTGGGTGCAGCATAATAGGTGTGATTATGTTAGTAGCTAAGGAAGAACTTGCCATATTGCTTAATTTAGTCGAGTTAAAAGATTGGTTGTTATGGTTACCAATTACGATATTATTTAATATGACGTATACAATAGTATACAATTTTATGAATCGTGAAAAGCACTATAAAATTATGGCTATAGCTGGGATAATGATGAGCCTAGTTAATTTGTTTATAGCAGTGTTATATGCATTGTTATATCCAAATGATAATAAGGGGTTGTTATATTCGTTGACATTCAGTCAGTTAGTGCCGACTATATGGATGATATTTATTAGGCGAGATTTTATTCAAATATGTACTTTAGTAAAAATTAAAGAACAGGCATTAAAATATTTGGATTTTCCTAAATACTTAATTATAGGACAAACCGTAAATAGTTTTTCTTTGCAGCTCCCCATATTGCTGCTGTCAAAATTGGCTACACCAGAAGCAACAGGATTGTTTTCGATGGCCAATAGGGCGTTAGGTATACCATCAAGGTTAATAGGAGCATCAGTGCAAAATGTGTATTTAAAAGAAGCAAATGATGAATATTTGACAAATGGTAGATGTATAAAGACATATATAAACAGCTTTATTATATTATCATGTGCTAGTGTAATACTCTTTGGCATTATTTTATTTATTTCCCCAGTGATTATACCGGTAGTATTAGGGGAGGGATGGTGCGGAACAGTTTTGTACTGTCAATGTTTGTCTTTTGTTTTTGCCTTGCAACTAATTTATTCACCTTTGTCGTGTACATCTAGAATAGCTGGAAAACAGCGAGTGGATATGATGTTCCAATTTTTTAGAGTGGGGTTGGTGTTCCTAATGATGATTGGCGTATACCATTTATTTGAAACCGATATTAGCTTAATTGCTGGTTACGGAATGGCAATGTTTTTCCTGTATAGCTTGGGGTTGTATTTTTCATATACTTGGTCAAAAGGCGAAAAGGTAGGAGGTGTTTTGTAGTGATTTACGAACCAGAAAAAGAATACTATATAATGACTCCTGGTTTGATGCAGTCGCGGTCGATTGCGTATCTGTTAAAATCAATGGGTATAAAAACTATTGCGGTTGTTGATGATGATAATATTGTAAGAAAACATTTTTTTTACGAATATTATAGTGATTATATTAATATAAATGATTTATATAAAAAAATTAAAGGGCAGAAGGAAGTCAGAAACATAATACCTACAGGTGCGGCATCAACAAAGAAACTTTTGTTGAAGTGGAATGTAAGATTAGGGAGTGTAGTTGCCACAAAAGAAAATTTGCTGGTATTTGATAAATCCTCTTTTTTGGATCGAGCTGAGACAGGGGGGATAAAAATTCCGAAAACATGGACTTCTGTGGAAGACATACCTGATAATTCATATCCTATATTTTATAAGCAAGGGGTAGAACTGGGGGGAGGAACAAGAGGGGTTGCTTATACGAAAGATGATATTCCTTTAGAAGATAATTTGATTTATCAAGAATATATTGATAGTAAAGGAACGTACGGGGTGGGTTTTTTAGCGAAAGAAGGTCGGATAATAACATACCATGCTCATTGGGAAAAAGAGAGTTATCCCCAGTCTGGCGGTTCGGCAGTACTTATAGAAATAATCAAAGATCAAAAATTAATTAAGGCTACAGAAAAATTAATTTCAGTTTTTGCCTTTTCTGGGTGGGGATTGGCTGAGTGGAAATATAATCCTAGAATAAATGATTACGTTTTAATGGAAATAAATGCAAAGTTTTGGGCATCATGTGAATTTGCATTTAGGAATGATAGATGTTTTTTAAAAGAATTGTTTGGATGTAATAAAAATGATGAATATATAGACAAAATGTGTTTTATGGAACTGGCATTTGAACGTGGTTGGATGTTTATGGTTCGCAATATTTTGGCAATAATACAATCAAAAAAGATACTAAGATGTTTTAGTATAAAAGAAGTTTTGTTTTCTTTTGTGCCACATTTTTTTAGGCCAATAATAAAGAAGACATATAATATATTTGTGAAGCGGAGTTAATAAATATATGATTGTAGTACATTGTAATAAAAACTTGTGCCGTGAGCGAGAATACATTTTTGATTGTATATTCCATGATTTTTGGCAGGTGGATTATGAAATAAAATACGAAAAACGGACGGACATAGAGATAGAGTTTGCTGATAAGCGGTTATATGTTGCAGACACTTTTTTGCAAATGCGGGAAGACGCCTGGCTGACTTTTGCAACACTTCCTCAGCAGCCATTGACGCACGTAATGGTGCCGGAAGAATATGGTGCTTGTGTTACGAATCGGGACTTGCCGGTAATCTATGGTGGTTCTAGTGCGAAGTTGTTCGCACCGGATGATAGGCATTGTACACTAGATATTTTCGGTTCGGCGCTGTTCATGCTTACCCGCTACGAAGAAGTAGTGAAAAAAGAGCGGGATGCATTGGATAGATTTTCAGCTATGGACTCATTGGCATATCAGGAAGGTTTCTTGGAGCGGCCTATTATCAATGAGTATTTGGAAATTCTGTGGCACTGGCTAAGTAGGCATATCCAAGGCTTAAAACGAAAAGACAGGCAGTTTTACATTATGCCTACTCATGATGTGGATAATCCCTTTTGGAGTTGGTCTGTGGGTTGGCCTCATCGAGTGCGGGTCCTAGCAGGCGATATCTTGAAACGTCGGGATATTGTATCGCTCAAAGAACATCTAGGCTATATCGCTAACGCTGTCAGTGGAAATTTTACGGCCGATCCCAATAATACCTTTGACATGATTATGGATATCAGTGAGGCCCATGGATTGACCAGTCATTTTTACTTTATGACGGCACAGGGCCGGGATGAGAAGGACGGCAACTACGACATTATGCATCCAGAGATGGTGAAACTTGCGCGCAGAATGCTGGATCGGGGACACAAAATCGGCATCCATCCCGGCTTTGGCAGTAAGGATACGGCAAAGCTTATCAAGACTGATGCCGACAAGTTGCGCCAGATGACAATAGCAGAAAGACTTCCTGTGGAAAGTTTTGGTGGAAGACAGCATTTTTTGCATTGGAGTGCACCAGCTACCTGGCAGTATTACGAAGAAGCAGGAATAACCTATGATACCACATTAAGCTATGCCGACCATATTGGTTTTCGTTGCGGGATTTGCTATGACTATCCTGTTTACAATGTGGTGACCCACGAGCGGTATAAGTTAAGGGAATACCCGTTGGAAGTTATGGAGTGTAGTGGTCTTGAAGAGCAATATATGAACCTTAATCATGAGGAAATGTTATACAGATGCAGAAGGTTAAAGGAAAAAACAGAGAAATATAAAGGGACATTTGTTATTTTGTGGCACAATACTAGTTTTATGAATCAGAAAGATATGGGATTGTATAAGGAGATATTAAAGTGAACAAATTAACCTATGTACGCGGGGGGGGGACATTACTCTTAGCCGTTTGCGTTTTTTCCTTATTAACGATATGTATTTACAATATCCGATATGATAAATTGAAATCTGTGGATGGTTTGAATGATAAACAGATTTATGCTGCGGCAGTATCTCCAAATGGCAGGCATATAATACAGAGTGTGGTAACCCATCAGGGGGGCGTGGAGTTATATAAGGATGGGGAACGATTTACAAATAATTTATATGGATTAGAGTACAGTCCGATAATAGGAGATAATGGCGATGTAGCGTATCTTATGGTGGATAAATCCTATGCTAGCTCAAAGTTGCTTTACAATAATGATAAAATTTTTGAGAAAAATACTTTGTGTGGTAATTTGCGTTTGCTGAAAAGTCACATTTTGGGGGATATGCTTATCTTTTCATCATTTGATAAGAAAAAAGAAGTAGTAACTTTATATAAATATAGAAGAATATTATTCACAGGAAAGCTGGAGCCAATATGTTCATTTGAAAAATCGGTTATAGAAGATATTAGAGTTTTACCGGATAATCATATAGCGGCTTTAGTAGAAGACTATAGTGATGGCCGTAGATGGAAGCTTTTTGATATCGATATATCTAAAAATGAAGTGCATTTACAGCTCGAAGGAAAAGAACGGTTGTTCTTTACTAATGATGATAAAAGTGAGCTTGTTGTTGATAAGGTGGATTTGGAATCAAGTGTCAACAGTGCGTATTTATTTAACAGTTGGTATTACTTATATCGTTATCATATAAGAGAACCTTTTTCCTACGGGAATGATTTTGCTGGGATGTTATCTTGGATTGAATCTTATAGAGTCGATGGATTACTAAATCTCTACAAAAAAACAAATGATGATGAATTGACAGAAAAATTAAGATTGATAGCAGGCAATATCCTGAATGCTAGAAATAAAAACATAGGAATGCCACAAGATAAATATAATCAAGATTTTTTGTGGTCATCACGGAAATATTCATTGCATGATGAACCACTTTGCCTGATGGTAAATCAATGCGTAATAATGGATGCGTTGTTGCGTGTAGCTAATTCGGGAATATTAAAAGAGGATATGGAATTGGAAATACGGGATAATGCTGAGCGTATGTTTCAGTATTACGAAGAATATTATGATGGGAGAGGACATTATCATTTCCCTAAAGGAAGTCCGTTTTGGGCTGATGGAGTGCAACTTCCTTGGAATCAGCAAAATGTGATGACGAATGTTTGTTTAGAGTTATGGATTGCCTCTGGTGATGATAAATATTTACAACGTGCTAAGGCGCTTATGATGGCTTTTTTATCAGAAGTAAAAAATCATGAAAGTAAGGTTTATTGGAATTATTGGCCTGATGGATTCTATAAAGGATGGAATAAGGACGAAAATATCAGTGTTAATACCCCCGAGTATAAGGCATCATCGATAGACGATAGAGCAGAAGATATTTCGCATGCTGCAATTAATGCAGATACAATGGTGCGGTTTTCTGAAGTCTTTAATCCTAATGATAGTTCCTGGAAGAATAAAATAGAAGAAAATATGAATGAATGGTGTAAGGATAATGGATTTACGGCTACAATTAGTGGGGAAAAAGAGGCATCTATGTTAAATGTTCCTAGCGGGAAATGGGCAAAATTTTATAATCCAAAACTATCGCACTATGTATGTTTGGGGCCACAAAATGTCGGAGTGGATTATAACCTTATGTCTTATTGCGCCATTTCATCAGAGTATTATCAAAGAGGAAAATCATATTCGCCTTTGCGACTTGAAAAGTATGCCTATAGAGGTGATGGGAAATGGTGTTTGAAAAATAAAATAGAACTTAGTGAATCACAGATTAAGGATTATGTAAAGAGTAGTTATAGTAATTGCGATATAGAATAGATTAAACACGGATTGAAGGTGAGTTCCAAATTGCTTTTTAACTCATGGGGATTTATTTTCGTATATCTGCCGGTAGTATTTTGCGGATATTTTGGGCTGGCAAGGTTACGATATGTTGAACTGGCTAGAGTTTGGTTGGCTGTGGCCTCGTTAGGTTTCTATGCTTATTGGAATGTAGCGTATGTGCCATTACTGCTCATGTCTATTGGTTGGAATTATCTTTTTGGGCAGTTAATTGCCAGAGGAAAATGGCGCAAGGGCATGTTGTTTTTTGCCATTTTGGGAAATCTGGCCTTGTTGGGCTATTACAAATATGCGGGGTTCTTTGTGACAACGCTGAATGATGCTGCAGGTTTTGCTTATGATGTACCACAGATAATCCTGCCGTTAGGAATTTCTTTTTTCACCTTTACGCAGACGGCATATTTGGTGGATGTGTATCGTGGGGAAACAAAAATAAAGCGGGGGGGGACGTTCTCTTCGTATCTGTTGTTTGTGACGATATTTCCCCATTTGATTGCTGGGCCGATTATAAACTATCGGGACATGATGCCGCAGTTTTATCGTTTGCGTAACTTCGTGATTAATTATCGCAATCTGGCGTTGGGAATAGCGTTGTTTTCCATGGGGCTGTTCAAGAAGGTCTGTGTGGCGGACAAGCTCAGTCCTTGGGTGGCTGATGTATTTAGCCGGGCTTATAGTGTCGGTTTTGTGGAAGCATGGACAGGAGCACTGGCTTATACCTATCAGCTATACTTCGATTTTTCCGGTTATAGTGAAATGGCGATTGGCTTAGGGCTGATGTTTAATTTGCATTTCCCAACTAATTTCAATTCGCCTTATCAATCAAAGTCCATTATTGATTTTTGGCGGCGTTGGCATATGACATTGGGAAGCTGGGTGAAAAATTACCTGTATATACCTATGGGCGGAAATCGCCATGGGGAGCTTTGTAAAATGCGCAACCTGTTTGTGGCAATGCTCTTAATTGGATTGTGGCATGGCGCTGGCTGGACGTTTGTGCTCTGGGGCGCGTTGCATGGTGTGTTTTTGATGATTAATCATCAGTGGCGCCACTTGGGGAGAAAGCTGCCGTCAGCGTTAGCATGGAGCATGACCTTCCTTTGTGTGGTGATTTGCTGGGTGTTTTTTCGGGCGGCTACATTTGCTGAAGGTTGGGCGATTATTGTCGCTATGTTTGGCGGCAGTGGAGCAGCGTGGAATGCATGGCATGTTTCTGCCAGTGTTCGCAAGGTGGCAGAGGTTTTGTTGGTGTTAACTATTGTCTTAGCCATCATGCCTAATCCGCAAGTTCTGTTGCAGAGATTCAGGCCGAATAAATTATGGTGGTGTGCTACGCTGGCAATGCTTATCTGGGCAATGCTGCACTTTAACCAGTATAGTGAATTCTTGTATTTTCAGTTTTGACGGGACGGAGAAGTATGCGTTATAAATCTTGGTGTAAAAGCATTGTGCTGGCAGCAGGTCTTATTATTGGTGGGTTATTTACGGTGCTGTATGTCGTAGACCCGATTGGGATGTTTGGCAGTCCATTAATCTCCGGTGTGAACAACTACAAGGAAAAACAAGCCGCCTTTTTAGATGTATATAAACCGTTTGAGTTACGCAGATATAAGCCGGATGATATTTATATTGGTAACAGTCGTGTGTATGTCGGCTGGAAAACGGAGGAAAATGCCTATAATCTGGGCATGAGCAGTTTGTCCTTGCCAGATATGCGGGCTTATCTGCATTGGGCTTATGGAAACCATGTACCGCAGCGTGTCTATATTGGCCTGGATTTATTTCAGTTTAGTAAAAGCTCCATGGAAGGGAACAGGGAAGGTTTCTCGAAAGAGCGGTTGGATAAGCTGGGAAAAGGCGGCTTATATGTCTTTGATGAAATGCTTTCTGTCAGTATGGGAATGCGGGAGTATATAAGACCGACGCTGGCAGCCAGTCGGGCGCACAGAAATGATAAACCGATATTTATTCGGGGCTTTTCTACCTTGCGGGGGGAGAGGACAGATATCAATGTCAAGGAATACTACCATTATTTGCACAGTTTTTATAAAACTTATTCGGAGTGGGAGTATGCACCTGAGGCTGTAAATTGTTTGCAGGCAATATTACAGGAAGCGGAAGCTAATGGTGTAGAGGTGTATCTGTTCTTTAACCCTGTGTCGGTGGATTTATTGGCTTTGCAGGATATTTGCGAGGTGGAAGATGATTACCGGGAGATAAAGAAACAGGTAGCTAGGATTCATCCAGTATATGACTTTGCCTGGACAAATGATATGACCATGGATAGAGAACAGTATTGGCTGGACGGGTCTCACTATCATTGCACGGTGGGAGAAATGATGAAGCAGTCGATGAATGCTGGTATGAATGAGAATATCTGTAAGTTGTTGTCTGGTGATAATGTGAATACGGTATTGTCAGATGAGGCAGTGTCTTATGATGCATGGCGAAAAAGTCATTTAGATTACCGAGAGACTTTGAAGCAATTGGCGCCTAAGGAGATTGAAACTGGTCAGTTGCAGGTATATTTAGGATTTTAATCTTAGCAAGGATAAGAGGCGTGGAATGGAGGTGAGATTTATGCCAGCGAAAACTTATGGATATGCAGAAAATAGTGCAGAGGTTGATGCTTTGCAGTCCTATGCTGGTGTAGATGTCATCTTGGAGGATATGCCGGAGCGTGGACAGTACCGGATGCTTCGGCGATTTCTGCGCGAGGGAGATACGTTGATGGTGACGGCGTTATCTTCTTTGGGAGATAGTGATGGGACTATTGGTGGGGAGATGGATTATTTCCTGCAGCATGAGATTCGGTTGGTGGTCTTGGAGCTTCCAATAACCATGCAGGAGCTAGATACATCATCAACGGCCTTGGTTTATCGGACGGTAAAAGAAGTTCTGCGGATTTGGCAACAGCATAAGGAAGCTGTGCAAGTGCAGCGGCTGGTTCGGCAAAAAGAGGGAATTCAGGCAGCACGAAAGGCCGGCCGTCAATTCGGACGCCCAGTTATTGAGTATCCTAAGGATTGGAAGTGTGTGTTTGAGCAATGGCAAGCACGGGATATCAGTGCCGTGGAGGCTTGCCGTAAGCTGAAATTATCGCGGTCAACATTTTTTCGAATGGCAAAGCGATATCGGCAGAAGGAGATAGGTGGAGATTAATGTTTGAGTTAAAGTGACTTTAAAAAAGAAGGTTCTAGCGTGAAATTTTTTAAGGAAATATGATTCATGATTGATATCGCTAAAAAAATGCTCGAATGGCGCGAGTTATACGGTTATAAGCAGCAACAAGTTGCAGAAGCAATGGGGGTCAAGCGTGCTACCTATGCAAATTATGAATGTGGCAGGCGTTCTCCAGATATGGATGGGTTAATCCGTTTAGCGGAGTTTTACAAGATTTCCATAGATGAGCTGGTTGGTTATCGTAAAAATGACTCTGATAACATATCTCTGCTGCCTTGTGACATACAGCTGTTAAATGATTTTCATAAATTATCCGAAAAAATGCAAAAAGGATACTTAGCCCATATGAAGCTTGATGTAGAGTTGGAGGCGGAGGACAATATATGATCATGTACATAATCCTACAGCTAATCCAGTAAATATGCAGGATTGGGAACTGGTAAGGTCAGGTATTTGGGATATTAACGGTGGCAGGAATCCTCGAAAATGTATCGATATAGACCCATACTCGGTATATGAGTGGGAGATAGTTAAAGACCCTCTCGAAAAGTAAATATATATAGACATAAGGCAAGCCGACACGCATCGCGTACCGGCTTTATTTATGGATATTCATAGATATTAACGTATCCTTCTCATATTCATTTGTCGGCAAAGATTTCCTCTCGAGCAGAAACCTTGCGCAGTGTTCCATAATATATGGATGTTCAGCTGAAACATTTTTGAATACACAGATTCACTTGTTGCGCGCGCGTCATCTCTCATTCGATAACAATAGGGTTACTACAGTTTCGATGCTCATAGATGAACGTAAAGACTTACCCGGGGTAGCAGTATGTGCTTCCTCAATCCTAGCGTTGTGCTCCAAACTTCCAACTGCTTTTGAGTACGTCTGGCGGCATAGCCATCATCACGTCTCTTTTTCGACTGTTGGATATTCTTGTACTTCACCAATGCACTTGCTAGCTAGGTTTCAAAAGAGCTCCTGCCAAGTGATTTCTTCAATAAACACTCACATCCTTTCGTAAAACAAGTATGTAAGGTTTTGAAGAGAGCCTGTTTCGGCTAGATACCCACCTGCTAAAATTTCAAACGACAGAATTACTTTTCTAGTGGTTTGCGTATCCATCTCCTCTTTACGATTCCATAATAACATACTTATCTGATAATTGCAATACTTACGAATAATAAAATTAACGTTTTGAGAGAAATTATCGTAAACCATGTAGGAAAATATATAGTATAATAGTAAAGATAACATTTGTAACGGAGAAGGAGCAGAGGCAATGAAACATTTGGTTGTTGTGCGTGGCGGTGGCGAATTGGCCAGCGGGACGATTCATGCCTTGTATCGGGCAGGGTTCAAGGTATTGGTGCTGGAGCAAAAGCAGCCGTCAGCAACCAGACGCAGGGTGGCTTTTTCGGAAGCGATGTACCGTGGTGAATCCAAGGTAGAACGCATAGTCTGCCATAAGGCCAAGAATCTTATTGATGCTAAGGAAAGGCTGAAAAAAGGGGAACTCGTGATGCTCGAAGACCCCGAGGCCCGTTGTGTGAAGGCGTTAAAGCCGCAGGTACTGGTGGATGCTATCCTTTCCCATAGTACCAATGGCACGACCAAGGATATGGCAGAGCATACCATTGCCTTAGGCCCCGGCTTCTGTGCCGGCCGTGATGTGGATGTGGTGGTGGAAACCATGCGCGGCCACAATCTGGGCCGTTTGATTTACGAGGGTTTTTCTGCCCGCAGTCAGGATATTCAAAGCAGCACTGTGGGAGAAAGCGCCAACATGGAGCATCTGATTTTCGCCCCGGAGGAGGGGACGGTGGATATTCTGAGCACCATTTCCCTGATGGTCAAGAAGGGCGAGCCGCTGGCGCGACTGCATACGCCCGACGGACGTACGATTGAGATAAAGGCCACCATTGATGGTGTCCTGCGCGGTGCGCTCCATAAGGGCAGCAAGGTGAAAAAAGACCAGAAGATAGCCGACATTCACCCAACCATGGGGCAGGAGGAATGCTTCACGATTTCCGACAAGGCCCGCTGTGTGGCCGGTTCCGTATTGGAGGCCGTGATGGTTTGGGAAAACAAGCGGCCGAAACGGAGGTTCTTTGGCCGTGGTTAATCTGTGGGAGATGCTGTTGGATTTTCTGTTTCCGCCTCATTGTCCGCTATGCCATGCTTATGTGGAGAAAAAGGGCGGCTGGTGCCCTGCGTGTCTCACCCAGGCTTTGCAGCCTCATCGCTTGCCTCTTTCCGTGCCTATGCGTGCTTTTTTAGCCGACGCATGGGCACTTGGTTTATATAAGGACAGTCTGCGGGATTTAATCCGCCATCTGAAATACCAAAAGCAGCGCAGCAACCTGCCTTATATCGCAAGTTTTCTGCAGGCGGCAGCGGGAGAAGTGCAGGTGAAAGAACTGCTGCGCGGGATGGATATGGCCATAGCGGTTCCCTTGTATCCGGCCAAGGAAAAACAGCGGGGCTTTAATCAGGCGGATCTGATATTCGGTGAGTTTTTGACAAGTCAGCATATCCCCATGAGGCGCCTGCTGGAACGCACACGAGCTACCCGCCCCATGTATGAGCTCAGCGAGCACGAGCGGACAGAGAACCTCAAAAACGCCTTTGCCGTAACAGAGGCAAAGGCGCTGGAAGGTAAAAATATTTTGCTCGTGGACGATATTCTGACCACCGGTGCCACCATGGCGGAATGTGCCAGAGTACTCAAAGCGGCCGGAGCCAAATCCGTCCGGGGGCTGGTACTGGCCAGCGACCATCGCTGAGGTATCAGCAGTTCAGGCCGGAGCTCTTTCGGTCGTAGAAGTACCAGGTAATTACAATGGTGATAAGCGTAAAGCCAATCAGGATATAGAAGGCTGGGGCCACGCTTTGGAAGCTGGCATAAGCCCAGCCGAAGATTTTGGGAATCAGGAAGGCGCCGTAAGCGGCAATGGCGGCGGTGAAGCCTGTCACCAGCGAGGCATGAAAGGGATTGTTAAAGATATAGGGAATCATGCGGAAGGATGCACCGTTGATGAAGCCCGTGGTCAGGAACAGCACGAGGAAGGAACCAAAGAACAGCATGAAGTTATGTGCCTGAATCCCCATGAGCGTTACCAGACTGGCGCCCAGCATCAGAAAGAGGGAGAGCAATGTCACACGGGAGCCGCTTCCCATCTTATCGGCCAGCCAGCCACCGAGCGGACGCACACCAGCTCCGATAAAGGGGCCAAGGAACGCAGCCATGGAGAAGGAGACATCGGGAAATTCTTTGGCCACGAGCAGGCCCAGCGCTGCTGAAAAGCCGATAAAGGAGCCGAAGCCGCAGGTGTAAATCCAGCACATGAGCCAGGTGTGTTTGTTGCCGAAAATGGCGAGAATACTCTTGGGGCTTTGCTTGGGCAGGGGGAGATTATCCATAAAGAGGGCGATAAGTGCTAAGGTAATTACTGTCGGGACAGCCCAAAAGTAACAGACATTCTGCAGATAAACCATATCGCCATGGGCGTTTAAGAGACCGTCACCGAAAACGGAAGAAAGGTTCCAGCCTAAGAGCAGTGGTGCCGTCAGGTAGATAAGGGAAACGCCCAGATTGCCCACGCCGGCATTGATGCCCAGAGCCAGACCCTTGTTGGCCTTGGGGAAGAAGAAGCCGATATTGGCCATGGAGGCGGAGAAGTTAGCCCCAGCGATGCCGATAAAGGCCACCAGCAGCACGAAGGTATCGTAGGAGGTGGTGGTATCCTGCAGGGCATTGCCCAAGCCGATGATGGGCAGCAGGAGCAGGGCTGTGGTGATGAGGGTGGAGGTCTTGCCACCTAAGAGTCCCGGCAGATAGGTGTAGAAGAGGCGGCCGGTGGCACCCACCAGACCCGGCAGGGCCGCCAGCGTGAAAATCTGTTCATCGCTGAAGTGGAAGCCCACGGTGTTGAGTTTAGCGGCAATGGTGGCCCAAAGGGTCCAGACCACGAAAGACAGCACCAGTGCCCAGGTGGAGACTGCCAGATTCTGGTTGGCAATCCTTTTGCCGTAGCGCTCCCAGAAGGCGGCGTTTTCCGGTTCCCAATGGCGTAGTATTTCCTTACGGCTGGGATTATCTCCCAGACCGCTGAGAGCTGCGTTAGTTGTCATTTCTTAATCACCTGCTCCTTTTATCACAGTTGTATTGATTCGTATTAAGTATAATTGAACAATGTCAACGTGTAAGTAACAAATATCACCCGTATTGTAACAAATATCACTTTTTTCCGGAAAAGATTCTTGTATGATAAGGATAAGATTATCAGGCAAGTGAGGTAAGGATATGGAATCATTGGTACGGCAGCTCTATGAAATCCCAGGGAAGGTGCTGATGCTCCATGATGGGGAGTATCTGTTTCATGAAGGTGACCCGGCGAAGTATTTTTACATTGTGCGGACGGGGCAGATTTTTATTACGAAATATGCGACCAGCGGGCGGGTGCTGTCCCTGCGCTTGGCAACCCGCAGCAGCATTATCGGCGAGCTGCCTCTCTTTGAGGAAAATCCCACTTATATCTTCAATGCCATTGCGCAAAGTGCTGCAGAAGTCTATGCCATCGAGTTTCCCGTGCTGCAGAGTTATCTGGAAAAGCGCCCCCATATGGCGGTGAACCTTTTGCGGATTATCAGCGCCCATATGCGCAAGCAGCATACCAAGTTCCGGGACTTGCTGCTCTATGGCAAGAAGGGGGCTCTCTATTCCACCCTTATCCGTCTGGCCAACAGCTATGGCAAGGAGGCTGAGGACGGCATTTTGATTTCGGTGCCGCTGACCAATCAGGAACTGGCCAATTATTCCGCTACCGCCCGGGAAAGCCTCAACCGGATGCTGAGCGAGCTCAAGAAAGCCGGGATTATCGAATACCGGGGCCATCTTATCTTTATCAAGGATATCAACTATCTCAAAGAAGCCATTCAATGTGAGAATTGCGGCTGTGAAGTCTGCAATATCGAATAATAAGATATATCTCTGTATAGCAAGAAGCTGCGCAGGCATCATCCGATGCTCGCGCAGCTTCTTGGTGTGTAAGAACTTATTTCTTCCGGTAGATGATATTGCTTCTGAGCAGATACTCAAAGGGGAAGCTCAGGCAATGTACCAGTCTGGTAAAGGGAAAGAGGATGGCCATTATCATCCATAGCAGCATATGGAGCTGGAAAACAAGGGGAATGTTTTCCATAAGGCTCACATCCGGCTGCATCATCAGCAGGGAGCGGAACCAGGGGGAAATGGATTCCCGGTAGTCAAAGCCGCCAGGGATATTGCTCACCGTACCAACGGTGCCGGATACAATGGTTAGGAAAAGAACTGAATAGAGCCACTTATCCATGGTACTGGTGTTTACTTGCAGGCGGTCATTGCCGGCAAAGCGGCGTTTGCAGAGCCAGAGGAAACCGCCCAAGAACAGCACTGCTGCAGGCAGGCCGCCCGCCAGACTCATAAGGTGGTACATATGTTCGTCTGTGCCTGCCGCTTCCGTCACGAACTTGGGTACGAGAATGCCCATGCAATGACCGCCTAAGGCCATGAAGAGACCAATGTGGAAGATGGGCCCGGCCCATTTCAAATCCTTTTTGGACAGGAACTGGCTGGATTTTGTGGTCCAGTTGCGTTCGTATAGCGTGTAGCGCATAATGGTGCCGCCAATAAAAATCGTCAAGGCGATATAGGGCAGCACGCCGTAGAAAAATGTATTCATGCCGTCATCCCCTCCAATTCATCAGCTTCCGTCAGGATTACATCCAGCAGGAAGGTATGGGCCAGCCTGCCTTCGACAAAACGCTGCCTCAGCAGTTCGATTTTGGGGCGGGCGGCCGTCAGTACCTTGCTGGCCTGCTCAGCAGGCAGGCTGGCACATAGTTCCAGAATCGCCGGCAGGAAGTCCGGCAGTTCTTTATCTAAGTCAAAGCCGTTATCCAAAAAGAGATTCTTGAAAGCCAGCATTTCCTGGGCTTGTTTGCCGAAATCCGTGCGGTCGTGCATGGTCAGATACAGATTGGTGTTGCTGGAAAATTCAAAGGCGCGCACATAGAGGTCTTCGTATTCCTGCTGCCCCATGGTTTCTATATAGTTCAGGGTATCCAGAAGAACCTGACGATTCTGTTGACATGTCAATTTTTTTGACATGTCAAGGCAATCGGACAGTTTAGCCCACCAGTCTGTATCGGGATAGTCAAAGAGGTAGGCCACAAGCGCTAATGTGGTCTGATATTCCTGGTTGGTGTTCATCATCAGCACCCCCCTGGGCAGTTATAGCCACAGCTTCCCTGCAGTTCCCGCAGTTTATCCTGCGTTTCATCGGTAAGTCCTGCAGGGATGTTGAAGCGGTCTTTATACTTGGCGATACCCATCAACCGGTACATGGCCTGGTAGGTTTCTAAATCGTATTCGAGCTTGCGGGAAAGTTTTTCGCCGGTTTCCTGTATGCGCATCACCATACGCATGTCGAGCAGGCGCTGGAGAACCTTTTCGACTACGCTCACATTGCCGGCGGCAAAGAGTTCTGCGATATAGGAAAGGGGAATGCGCATTTCCTGTACAGCTGGCAGGTAAACATCAGCTTCGGCCCGCCGGGTAATGGGGGAGAGAGGCGGTACATACCAGACCATGGGCAGGGTGCGGTATTCGGCATGCAGGGGCAAGGCCACTTGCCATTCCTTGACCATTTTGTACACGGGGGAATTCTGGGCGGCTTCGAGCCAGCTATCGGGAATGCCTGCGTCTTTGGCAGCGGCGATTACTTCCGGGTCATGCGGATTTAAGAGGATATCCAGCATGCTGTGATAGATTTCTCCCTTATCCGGTGTGGAGGCCACTTCTTTGACTTTATCCATATCGTAGAGCAGTACGCCCATATAGCGCAGCCGTCCTACGCAGGTATCGGCGCAGATTGTGGGCAGGCCGTTTTCTAGGCGCGGGAAGCAGAAGATGCACTTCTCCGCCTTATTGGTCTTCCAGTTGAAGTAAACCTTCTTATAGGGACAGGCGGGCACGCAGTGGCGCCAGCCACGGCAACCGTCCTGGGATACCAGTACCACGCCGTCCTCATCCCGCTTGTAGATGGCGCCCGAGGGGCAGGCCGCAACGCAGGCGGGATTCAGACAGTGATTGCAGGTGCGTGGCAGGTACTTCATAAAGAGGTCGTGGAATTCCAGGGTAATGTCTTCGGCAATGTTTTGGAGATTGTAGTCCTGTCGGGCGGATTCACCAGCTGCCAAATCGTCTTCCCAGTTTGGCCCCCATTTGATTTCCATGCGCTTTTGGGTAATCAGGGAACGGGGGCGGGCAATGGGTTGATGATTTTTGCGCTGGGACGTAATCAGTGTTTCATAGTCATAGGTCCAAGGTTCGTAGTAATCATCCATTTCCGGCTGGTCCGGGTGGTAAAAGAGCTTGGCCAGCCGTGTGGCCTTATTACCGGAACGAAGCTGCAGCCGGCCGTTTTTTAATTCCCAGCCGCCCTTCCATTTCTCCTGATTTTCCCAATGTTTGGGATAGCCGATACCGGGCTTTGTTTCCACGTTGTTGAAGTACATGTATTCCGCGCCCTGGCGGTTGGTCCAGACATTCTTGCAAGTGATGGAGCATGTGTGACAGCCAATGCACTTGTCCAGATTCATGACCATGGAAATCTGTGCTTTAATCTTCAAGCCAATCTACCTCCTCCAGCTTGCGGGCCACCACATACATATCCCGCTGATTGCCTGTGGGCCCATAATAATTGAATCCATAGCTTAACTGTCCATAGCCGCCAATCATATGCGTGGGCTTCATATGGATGCGCGTCGGCGTATTATGCGTGCCGCCGCGGGTACCGGAAATCTTGCTGCCCGGCACATTGATATGACGGTCCTGGGCATGGTGCATATAGACCACACCACGAGGCAGACGCGGGGAAACAACCGCCCGGGAGGTCACAACACCATTATGGTTGTAAAGTTCTACCCAGTCGTTGTCCTTGACGCCGATTTCCGCCGCATCCTTTTCGTTGAACCAGACGGTCTGGCCGCCCCGGAACAGGGTCAGGAGCTGCTGACTGTCAAAGTACATGGAATGGGTGCTCCATTTATTATGGGGCGTCAAATACTTCAGGGTGATTTCCTTCGTGCCGCCCAATTTGTTCTTGATGGGCAGATAGTCGAGGATAGGCTTATAGGTCGCCATGGATTCACCCAGCTCGCGTATCATCTCATGGTCGAGAAAGAAGGACTGGCGTCCCGTAATGGTACGGAAGGGAACCAGTTCTTCCACACTCGTGGTGAACGGCGTATAGCGCCGGTTCTGATTGCTGCCCGTAAAGGTTGGAGAGGTAATCGTTTCCCGTGGCTGTACGGCTACCTGTTCAAAGGTAAAGCGCTCATTTTCGCGGTCCTTGGCCAGCTTGGTGAGGCCTGTCAGGCCCGTTTCCTTCTCCAAAGCTTTCCAGGCTTTGACGGCAACTTTGCCGTTGGTGGTCGTGGAAAGACCCAGTACCGCATCGGCGGCCTGTTTGGCATCTTCAATGGAAGGCATACCATAAGACACGGCATCCTTATACGGAATCGTGCCATTGCGTCGGCCGATTTCTGCATATTCTTCCGCAGAATCCCAGCTCATGGTCAGGCTGCTCATTTTTTCGGATACACCGGGTCCAAGGGCAATCCATTTTTCATAAACCTTGGTGAAGTCCAGTTCCGTCTCAATGAGATTCGGCATGGTCTGGCCAGGGATGGGTTCGCATTCGCCCTTGCTCCAATCGCGGATGCGGCCTTCGGCCTGTGCGACCTCCCCTTCGCTGTCATGCTGAATGGGCATGGCCACCACATCATGGTAAGGTTTGACATCTGCTTCCTTGGCCACTTCGGAAACTTTTTTCGCTAAGGTCTTAAAGATTTCCCAGTCGGTTTTTGCCTCCCACATGGGGTCAACGGCGGCCTGGAAGGGATGGACGAAGGGATGCATATCCGTGGAGGACAGATCATCCTTCTCGTACCAGGTAGCTGTGGGCAGAACCACGTCGGCATAGAGGGCGGAGCTGGCCATGCGGAAGTCCAGGTCAATCAGCAAATCCAGTTTGCCATTCCCGGCACCAGCCAGCTGGCTCAGTTCCGCCTCATCCCGCCATTTGATTTCTGCGGGACGGTTGGGGCATTCTTCCTCGGCGAACAGGCCATTCTTCGTGCCTAAGAGATACTTGAGGAAGAATTCATGGCCTTTGGCAGACGAGCCAATCAGGTTGTTGCGCCAGATAAAGAGATTGCGCGGGAAGTTGGCCGGATTGTCCGGGTCTTCTACGGAAAACTCCAGACTCTTGTCTTTGAGGCTGCTTACGATGTATTCCTTCACATCCATGCCTTTGGCCTTGGCCTCGTCATGTAGCTGCTGACCTCCTTTATTAAAAGTCGGGTAGGAGGGCAGCCACCCCAGCCGTGCTGCCATGACATTATAGTCACCAGCATGACGATAACGGGGCTTTACACCAGCTGCGGTCAAATCGGCCACATCCACTTCATCACTGCGCCACTGGTCGGTGGCAAAGTAATAGAAGGAGGTGCTGTTTTGCAGGCGGGGCGGTTTTTTCCAGTCGAGTCCCGTCATAATCCGCTGCCAGCCTTCGGCCGGACGCAGTTTTTCCTGACCGACATAGTGAGCCCAGCCACCGCCATTGCGGCCTTCGGCGCCGACAAAGAGCAGCAGGTTCAGAATTGTGCGGTAGACTACATCCGCATGGAACCAGTGATTGATGCCGCCGCCCATGATGACCATGGTACGCCCCTTTGTCTTGAGGCTGTTATCGGCAAATTCGCGGGCCGTATGAATGACGGTTTCCATGGGGACACCTGTATATTTTTCCTGCCATTTTGGCGTATAGGGCACATCATCTTCATAGGAAGCGGCCACTTCGCCGCCAATCCCCCGGTCAATGGCATAGTTGGCCAAGGTCAAATCGTAGACGGTGGTTACCAGTACTTCGCCGTCTGCGGTCTTGACGCATTTGGCAGGGACGGCACGGGTCAGCGTGCGTTTTTCCCGTTCATTGCCGAAATATGGCAGTTCGATGGTGACGATTTTATCCATGGAACCAAGGACGGAGAGCTGCGGTGTGATGGCCGAGCCATTATCGCTATTCTCCTCTTTGAGGTTCCATTTTTCTTTGCGGTCCCAGCGGTCGCCCATGGTGCCGTTGGGGACGACGAGTTTGCCTGTCTTCTCGTCAATTACATAGTGTTTGAAGTCTGCGTGTTTATCCTGGCGGCCCATATCCTTGCCGTTCAGGAAGCGGACGGCCTGATACTTGCCATCCTTTTCTTCCAGGCGCACAAGGAAGGGAAAGTCCGTGTACTTGCGGGTGTATTCCACAAAGAACTCTGCCGGTTCGCCCCAGTAGTATTCATTGAGGATGACATGTCCCATGGCCATGGCCATCGCTGCATCACTGCCGACCTTGAGCGGAATCCAAGTATCGGCAACCGTGGTGGATTCTGCGTAATCCGGGGCAATGGAAACGACTTTCGTCCCCTTATAGCGGGCTTCGACCAGGAAGTGGGCATCTGGCGTGCGGGTCATGGGCACGTTGGAGCCCCAGGTGATGATGTAGCCCGCGTTATACCAGTCTGAAGACTCCGGTACGTCTGTCTGGTCACCCCAAACCTGCGGGCTGGCGGGCGGCAAATCGGCGTACCAGTCATAGAAGGATAGGCCGGTACCGCCCATCAGCTGCATAAAGCGTAAGCCGCCGGCATAGGACAGCATGGACTTGGCAGGGATAACGGAAAAGCCAAAGTTTCGGTCCGGCCCGTATTTGACCGCGGCATGAATCATGGAGGCCGCTACGATTTCCGAAGCTTCTTCCCAGGTGGAACGCACAAAACCGCCGAGACCACGGACTTCCTTATACCGTTTCATCTTGGTCGGGTCATTGGCGATACTCTGCCATGTTTCGAGCACCGTCGCATGATGTTTCTTGGCCTCCCGCCATACCTCCGCCAGCTCACGGCGCAGGTATGGATACTTGATGCGGTGGGGACTGTAGAGATACCAGGAAAATGACGCGCCACGGGGACAGCCGCGGGGCTCGAAGTCCGGCATATCCGGGCTGGTTTCCGGGTAATCATGAATCTGATTCTCCCAGGCCACTAAACCATTTTTGACATAAATGTTCCAGCTGCATGAACCCGTGCAGTTAACCCCATGGGTGGAGTGTACGCACTTGTCAAATGACCAGCGGTCCCGATAGGTGTTTTCCCAGTCACGGCCGCCTTCATTTAGCTGCTGATGTCCGCTGACAGAACGCTCTTTCGGAATCAAATATTTGAACTTCTGAAAGATATTGCTCACGTTAACATCCCTCCCAAAACAAAATCACATAAATCGGTATTATTTTAGCGGATGAAGGCGTTCTTTCATGTGATAAACATCACTTCAACACATCATAACTTTTATCAAAAATAGCCATAAATATTGTTTATATCGTGGCGTTTGGCGGATAAGAGGTGCACTTGCAAGGAACAACTATCTCTGTTAACATGACATTGTCCGATGCTTATTGTTCTATCCTGTGATATAAATCATCGAAGAGAATAGGAAGCAGTGAGATAATAGCCATAATCTTACAAAAAGTGCAACAGGGAGGGACGGTTATGGAACCGCGTTGGGAGGAATGTGAACTAGCGGTCGTACATCGCTTTGCGGCGAAAGACGGCCGGTGGGTGGAGGACGCTAAGCCCACTTCCATCGAACAGCTGCTCAAGGTGGAACTCAATGGCCGGCTGGTCAGCGAGGCGCTGTGTTCGCCAGGAGACCAGCTGGATTTAGCCGTGGGCCAGCTGGCCCAGCTGGGGGCGCTGCAAAGAGCCGCAGATATAAAAAGGCTGCAGATTTTGGATGGCAGAGCCGTGGTGGAAAGTAGCAGCTGGGCACAGGCGCGTGCTGCCCATCGGGAAGATGACCCGCGCTATTACAGCTTGTCCAGATTGCGGGCGTGGCAGGGCCGCGGGATTGTTGTGGATAATGTTTGCGTCGAAGCGCACAAGGCCCTGCAGACGGCTAACAGGCTGTTAGGTGAGCTGGCCGCCACCCATGAGCGCACGAATGGTGTTCATAGTGGCGTGCTCTATGAGCCTGCCCGCGATAAGATCCTTGTATTCCGGGAGGATATCGGACGCCATAATGTCTTTGATAAGCTCTATGGCTGGGCTGTCCGCCATGACGTCAGCTTAGCGGATAAGCTGCTGGTATTCAGTGGCCGTTGCTCTACGGAAATGATGCTGAAGCTCTGGCGCATGGATTGCAGGATGGTGCTGGCCAAATCGGTGCCTACCAGCTTGTCTCTGGAATTGGCTGATAAGCTGGGGATAACCCTGATGGCCCGATTGACCCCGGAGGGATTTTCCGTATATACACATCCGGAGCGGGTAAGGATAGAAAAAAATATTTTCTAATGGAATATTTTTTTTGCATAAAATCATAAATAATTCATATCAAACTTCATAGTGATCATTAATGAACATATAGGGAAAGTCGATATGAATTAGATAAAACAACGTAACTGTGTAGGATAAAGGAGGAAGTTTTAATGAATCTCACGCGACGGGACTTTTTGAAAACCACAGGTCTCACCGGTGTCGGACTGGCCCTGGCTAGTCTGGGACTGGATATGCCCAAGGTCAAAGCTGCCGCTAAGGAATTCAAGCTGAAGGGAGCCCGGGAGTTTACCTCCATCTGCCATTTTTGCGCCTGCGGCTGCGGGGTAATCGGCTATGTGAAGGACGATAAACTCATCAACCTCGAAGGGGCCAGCGATAATCCGGTAAACCGCGGCGGTCTGTGCTCCAAGGGGCTGGGCTATGGGCAGATACCAAACTCTGACCAGCGGGCCACGAAGCCTTTGTACCGTGCTCCTGGCAGTGACCATTGGGAGGAAATCAGCTGGGATGAAGCAATCGATAAGGCCGCAAGGGCAATGAAAAAAGCCCGCGATGAGAACTGGAAGCAGACGGAGGTCATTAACGGTGAGACGGTGGATGTACACCGCACGGATGCCATCGGCTTTATCGGCGGCTCTCAGATTAACAACGAGGAATGCTATCAGAATATCAAGATGGCCCGTGCGCTCGGCGTAACCTATATCGACAATCAGACCCGTGTCTGCCATGCGACCACGCCGCCGGCCATGAATGCCGCCTTTGGCCGTGGTGCCATGACCAACCATTGGGGCGACCTCAAGCATTCCAAGCTCATCTGGATTGAAGGCTCCAATATTGCCGAATGTCACCCGATGGGCCTCAAGAACGTCATGAAGGCCAAGAACAACGGCGCGAAAATCGTCCATGTGGATGTGCGCTATACCCGTACATCCAAGATTGCGGACTATTTCTTCCAGCTGCGTCCCGGCACAGATATTGCGTTTTTGGGCTATATCATCAGCTATATCATCGAGAACAAGAAATACAACGAGGATTATATCCGCCGCAATACCAATGCGTACTGTATCCTGCGGGATGATTACAAGTTTGACGAGGGTATTTTCTCTGGTTACAATGCGGAAAAGCATAAATACAATATGGAAACCTGGGGCTATGCTTTAGGTCCGGACAAAAAGCCGCAGAAGGCAAGTGACCTCTTTGCACCCAATACGGTCATGAGCCGCATGAAGGAGCATTTCTCCCGCTATACCCTCGACAAGGTTTCGGGCATTACGGGCATGAGCAAGGACGATATCGAACTGGCGGCTAAGATTTTCTGTGAATATTCGCCCACGGTGATGATGTATGCACTGGGCATGACCCAGCATACCGTAGGCGTAGAAAATATCCGCTGTTTCACCATTCTGCAGCTCCTGCGCGGCAATATCGGTGTGCCGGGCGGCGGTATCGACGCCATGCGCGGTCAGCCAAATGTGCAGGCTTCTACAGACTTTGGCATCATGTTCCAGTATTTCCCGGGTTATCTCTCCTTCCCCACGGAAAAGACCAATACGCTGGAGAAGTGGACGCGGGCTTCGGGAACATTCCGTGCCAAGTGGCTCAAGAACATGCTCAAGGCATGGTTTGGGGATTATGCAACACCTGCCAATGACTATGCCTTCAACTTAATCGGCGTGCGCAACAGCAGTCATAACGATTCCATCTATGGCCTGTTTGAGGACGCGTACCGCGGTACGGTGAAATGCCTGTATCTTTGCGGGCAGAATCCGCATGTGACAAATGCCAACGCCGGTATGGTACATGATGGCCTCTGCAGGATGGATACGGTGATTGCGCAGGATATTTTCGTCAACGAAACCGCTGAATTCTGGAACCGTCCTGGCGATAATCCGGCGGACATTCAGACCGAGGTTATATTCCTGCCGGCCTGCTCCTATCTGGAGCGCCGCGGTACGATTACCAACTCCATGCGCATGATTCAGTGGCGGATGGAAGGGCCTAAACCTCTGGGCGATTCCAAGCCGGACTATGAAATAAACAATCTTCTGTGGCGAAAAATCCGCGAGCTTTATCAGGATTCCACCGACCCGAAGGATGAAATCATTCAGCGCATGACTTGGAATTACTCCGACGACCAGACCGTGGAAGATATCCTGAAGGAAATCAATGGCTACGATTTGACCACGGGCAAACTGGTATCGGGGATTGGCCAGTTAAAGGATGATGGCACCACCAGTTCCGGTATGTGGATTTACGCCGGTGTCTATGGAAATGGTGAGCACAAGGCCCAGCGCCGCGGTCAGGAGGATGAAGGCGGCCTGGGCATCTATCCGAACTTCGGTTGGACGTGGCCCGATAATATCCATCTGCTTTACAACCGCGCTTCCTGCGATGAAAATGGCCAGCCTGTTGACCCGGAACACAAGATTGTCTGGTGGGATGCAGCGAAAAATCGCTGGGAAGGTTATGATGTGCCGGATGTGGGCAATCGCAATGCTGCGCCGGGTACACCGGATGGCAACAAGCCCTTCCGCATGACAGGGGAAGGTTATGGCCGCCTCTTTGCTGCTGAATACAGCGACCTCAATCCCGATGGCATGACGCGCGACCATTCCTATACGCCCGTGGATGGCCCGCTGCCGGAATTCTACGAGCCGGTAGAAAGCCCGACGAAGAATGCCCTGCATAAGGATGAAAAGGCACAGTTCAATCCCTGCGTGGTCTATCCGCGCCTGCCGGAGAAACAGCGCATCGGCACGAAGGATGAATTCCCCTATGTGCTCTGCAGTTCCGGCATAGCCGAGCATTGGTGCTCCGGTACGGTTACGCGCAACATTCCTTGGCTCAATGAACTGGTCAAGGAACCCTTTGTGGAAATGAGCCATAAGTTAGCAGAACAGCTGGGTGTGAAGCTGGGCGATAAGGTCAAGGTCAGCTCGGCCCGAGGCAATGTGACAGTGAAGGCCATGGTCACAGACCGTGCCCGGCCCCTGACCATCAACGGGGAAGAAACGCATATGGTCTGGATGCCCTATAGCTGGGGCTTCAAGGGCTTATCCAAAGGCCCTTCCACCAACTATATCACCATTGATGCGTTAGACCCCAATGTACAGGAACAGGAATTCAAAGCCTGCCTGGTCAATATCACCAAGGCATAAGGCTTTCCCCATGAGGTGACGATGTTATACGAACTGTTCATGATAACATCGAAGAAGGAGATACGGATGAATGTAATGGATAATCATATGGAAAAATATCTAAATGCTCACCCTTTCCTGCGCGAGACGGCAGAACTGCAGCTTTCCTTGCATGCGGCTATCCGGCCGGGGATAAGTCCACTGGAACTTCCCGATACTGACGAAGTGAAGGCTCTGACCAAAGACGGCGTGCCTTTGCTGCAGCACAAAGCGTATCAGGAAAAGGCCATTCAGACACTGGTGGCCCAGCTGCCTGCCGTACTGGAACAGCTGCAGTCACTTGAATGCCCCCAGCCCATGCAGGAAGCCCGACGTTTTTTGGCAGAATGGACGCAGAAACAAACAGTAGATAAGCTGGTGGCACTTTGTGGACTGCTGCTGCGCCAGGAGGACGATAAACTTTCGGCGTTCCTGCAGGAGGAACAACTGCCGGAGCAGCTTCTGCGGACTGTGCTTTGGCAGCTGGTAGAAGCAATGGTGCCTGCGCCCCTCAAGGACTATGCCTTCTGGCAGAAAGCTGGGTGGAATAAGAATTTCTGTCCCATCTGCGGCCGTCAGCCGGTAATGGCACATCTGCGCAAGGAAAAGGAAGGCCGGGCAAGGTTCCTGCTCTGCGATGGCTGCCATACGGAATGGCCCTTTGCCCGGGTAGGCTGCGTTTACTGCGGTAACACGGATTTGACGAAGATGCACATCCTGGAGCCGGAGGAGCAGACCGCCATGCGTATGGATGTCTGCGATGTGTGTCAGAGCTATATCAAGACTTACAATGAAGAGGGCGCTGAAAGTGTCTACCTCCATGACTGGGCCACCATCCATCTGGATTTGCTGGCCGAGGAAAAGGGCCTGCATAAGAAAGGCAGCAGCCTGTTAGCGTAATGACGAAAGGAGAGCAACCATGGCTCAAGAAATAACGATGCTCCATGATGTGGCGCGCTGCAGTGCCTGCCGTGCCTGCATGGTGGCCTGCAAACAGTGGCATGACCTGCCCGCCGATATGTCCACGCCCTTTGAGGGGCAGTACCAGTCCCATAAAGATTTAAGCTCCCATACCTGGAATCTGATTCAGATGCAGGAGCGGGTGGACAGCAAGGGCAATTTCCACTGGGATTTCATCAAAAAACAATGTATGCATTGCGGTGACCCCGCCTGTGCAAATGGCTGTCCCGAAGAAGCCATCACTAAGCTGGAATCCGGTGCTGTAGTAATCGACCCGGACAAATGCGTGGGCTGCGGCTACTGCACCGCCAACTGTCCCTTCGGCATTCCAAAAGTCGATGGGGAAAAGCATGTTTCTACCAAGTGTGACCTGTGCTTTGACCGTATTGAGCAGGGGATGGAACCCTCCTGTGCCAAAACCTGTACTGCTGATGCCATCCTCTTTGGCACTAGAGAGGAGATGCTGAAAAAAGCCGAAGAACGGCTGGCAATGATTAAGGAAGACCATCCCGATGCCAACATTTACAATCCTCATGGTGTGGGCGGCGTGCATATGCTCTACGTTCTGCCGGAAAAACCGGCCGTCTATGGCCTGCCGGAAAATCCCCAAACACCGGCTTCTATCAATCTCTGGAAGGATATCGTGCGTCCGGTGGGCAAGCTGGCCAGTGTTGGTGCTGTCGCAGGCGTATTGGGGCTGACTGCCCTTACGGCCATGCGGAGAAGGGGGGAGAAGTAAGATGTTAGTCAACAAGAAATACGTCAAACGCCACGCCAAAGGCTTTGTTTATCTGCACTGGATTAACGCCGTTTGTTTCTTTATGCTCTTTTTGACAGCGCTGCCCCTCTATGCAGATAGTTGCAAGGGCCTTTACGATATATTCGGTGCGAAAACCTTGCAGAATGCCCATCGTTTCTTTGCCGTACTCTTTGTGCTGAATCCTGTTATCGGCCTGATTACCGCACGCGAAGGCATCTGGCGCATGTTCTCCGAGGTGCTGAAATTCAACGGCAAGGACATTACCTTCCTCGTGAAATTCCCGCTGGAACTTATCGGCAAGCATCCCGAAGGCATCCCCAAGCAGGGATTTTATAACGGCGGCGAGCGCATGAATATTGCCCTGCAGCTGGCAACATGGGGCGTGCTGGTTGGTTCCGGTGCCCTGCTGTGGTTCGGTGAGGGAATCATAGATAACAGCATCCGTGCCTGGATGATTCCCCTTCACAGCCTCTGTGCCGGTATCGGATTTGCCGGTTCCATCGGGCATATCTATCTGGCGCTCATTGCCAATCCCGATTCTGTTCATGGCATGCAGGATGGCACCGTTAAAGTTGATTACGCCAATGCTCATCATGGCGAATGGATGGATGATTTGGTGAAGGAAGGAAAAATCAAGCAGCAGGAATTGAAGGAAGCCTTAAAGGGCTGAGCGCAATAAAATGCATAGAAAAAGTCCCGGAATGACGGCAATCATTCCGGGACTTTTTTTCTATGCAAGTTTTTAACCGACTACGCTCTGACCGAAGTAAACGATAAGGCCCATCACAATGATGAAGGGAACGTAAACCTTGGCCGCAAACGCCAGCAGCTTGCCATCAGCACCAGCGGTTTTGATGGCTGCAACGGCAATGGCGATGCTCTGGATGGAAATCATCTTACCGGCGCAGGCACCCGTAGCGTTAGCAGCAGCAATCCATGCCTGTGCGGCAGGCGTAGCGCCGATAGCCTGGGCAGCTTCGGTCTGGAGTTTACCGAACAGCACGCAGCTCGACGTTGCCGAACCGGTGATGAAGGTACCAATGGAACCGATAAAGGCGGCAATGCAGGGGTAAGCTGTACCCGTAGCAGCTACAGCAGCCTCGGCGATTTCATGGGTCATGCCGGCATAGCCCATGACTTTAGCCGTAGCGATAACGGAGATAATCGTCAGAATGGTGAAGCGCAGGCCATATACCGTGTTTTTGAGGACACCCAGCATTTCGCCGAAACCTGCGCCCTGTTTGGAACCGCCGATGAAGGCAGCCAGGAAAATCAGCACGCCCGGAGTAGCAACCCAGGTAAAGGTATAGGGGGCGCCGCCCTCGCCATCATAAATCAGTACGGAGGACTTGATGAGATTCAGCGGGTCATGAATAGCCGGAATCAGCTTGGAGGTAGCCAGCAGGAAGACGAAAATCAGAATGAACGGGAGCCAGGCCGTGATGGCTTTGCCAACCGTCAGCTTTTCTTCGTCATCTTCATGGGCGGGCATAGCATAAGCCGGGTCGTTGACCGGGAACATTTTGGCGCAGGCAACAATCGCACCCATAGCACCGATGGAACCAGCGACAACGGCAAGTTCCGGGCCCATGGTAAGAGCTACAGCCAGTTCCGGAATCAAAAAGCCCAGTGCTGCGCCTAGGCAGATGATGGTCATGCCTTTGAGGGCTTTTAAGGAACCGCCGGCAACGAGCGTCATGATGAAAGGGCAGAGAATGGTCAGCGGAGCCAGCTGCAGGCAGGTGTAAGTAGCCAGCGTCGTGGCATCTGTGCCCGTGACATTGCCCAGCGTCACCAGAGGAATACCAATGGAACCATAAGCCGTGGGGACGGAGTTAGCAACCAGGCAGACGCTGGCAGCTAAAATCGGGTTCACACCGATACCAACCAGCATGCTGGCGGGGATGGCGATAGCCGTACCAAAGCCGGCCATGCCTTCCATGAAACCGCCGAAGCCCCAACCAATCAGGAGAATCAGCACGCGGCGGTCGTTGCTGACGGAAGTCAGCATTTTTTTGATGCCTTCCATGCCCTTCGTGTGTTCCGACAGGTTGTAAGTGAAGATAGCGGCAATGATGACCAGCAAAATCGGCCAGCAGGCCAGGGCCACACCTTCCAGGAATGCCTGGAACGCATGAATAGTGGTCATGTCATAGAGACCGATACCTACTACAGCGGAGATGAGCAGAGCCAAGAGGCAGGCTTTGTGCGGCTGCATGTGCAGTACGCACAGCGCTATAGCCAGCCAAAGGATTGGTGAAAGCGCTAATAAAAACAAAAAATCAAGTCCTTTCCAATTAATAAGAGCATGAAAATAATATGAATAAGATAATTCATTATATAAGCAGGTACTAAAAAAAGTCAATGGGAAATCACAGATTAATACATAAATACGTCAATACGTGCCACAAAGCCCGTGGTGACTTATTCCTGCGCTAGTACGCGCGTTGCGCGTAAATCGCTTAGGAACAAGTCACCACGGGCTTGTGAAGTTCATGTATATCAATAATTAACTTTTGGGTTGACCGGTCAGCTTTCTAAAGCGACTTCAAGTTCTTCCAGCGTTTTCTTCTTGCTTTCCTTACCTAAGAGGATAACGACAGCAGAGATGATGACAAATACTGACGCGAACATCAGGAAGATGGTGTTCATGCCAAAGGCGTTGCCGAGCATTACGCCTACAAGCATCGGGGCGAGCATGCCGCCGATGCGGCCGAAGCCGGCGGCCCAGCCGCTGCCCAGAGCGCGGATGGCGGTGGGGTACTGTTCCGGCGTGTAGGTGTAAATTACGCCCCAGGCGCCCAGGTTGAAGAAGCTCATGGCCGAACCCCAGGCGAGCAATGCGGTGGAAGTCTCGGCGTTGCCGAAGAAGAAGGAGCAGACACCGGAGAGCAGCAGGAACAGCGACAGGGTGTACTTGCGGCCAATCACATCCACGAGCCAGGCGGCGGCATAATAACCGGGCAGCTGCGCCAATGTCATGATGAGCACGTATTCAAAGGTCTTGACCACGGCAAAGCCCTGCGCATAAACGATGGAGGGCAGCCACATGAAGATGCCGTAATAGCTGAAGACGATGCCGAACCAGGCCAGCCAGAGCATGGCCGTGCGGGTGCGGAACGGTGCGCTCCAGAGCGCCGTGAACTTGGGTTTGGTTTCCGTGCCTTGACTGGAAAGTTTTGACATGTCAACTTCTCCGGTGAAGGGCTTGCTTTCCACGCCCAATTTTCTTTCCAGCATCAGGATGACATCCTGTGCTTCCTTAATGCGGTTTTTCGTCAGCAGGTAGCGGATGGATTCCGGCATGTGCAGGCGAATCAGGAATACATAGAGAGCGGGCAGGGTACCGATGACGAAAGCAATCTGCCAGCCAAAGGCAGGAATCAGCAGATAGGAAATGCAGGCAGCCACCAGCCAGCCCACGCCCCAGAAACTTTCCAAGAGGACGATGAAGCGGCCGCGCAGATGTGCCGGCGCATACTCACTCATGAGGGTGGCGGCAACGGGCAGCTCACCGCCAAGGCCGAAGCCCACGAGAAAACGGAACACGAGCAGGGATTCATAGCTCCAGGACAGGGCACACATCCCCGTGGACAAACTGTAGAGGAGCACGGTCAGGGAAAACACCCGCTTGCGGCCAATGCGGTCAGCTAAAGTACCAGCCAGCACAGCGCCCAAGGCCATGCCGATAAGCCCGATGGAACCAATCCAGCCCACCTGCGCAGGCGTAAGCGCCCATTCCTTGGCCAGTACCGGCAGCACGAAGGCGATAAGACCTGTATCCATGGAGTCAAAAAGCCAGCCCAGGCCTGTCAGCAATAAGAGCTTGTAGTGGAAATTCCCCACAGGCAGGGATTCCAGCCGCTGTAAAATCATAATCATACCTCTTTCCTAAAAAATAACACGACAACTGTCATGACAATGAAAAATAACAAGTTGCATTATACACTGTCTTGACAGCTGTTGCAAGGGTGTTTTGCGATATGTTTACGAATTTACGTGTTTTTTTTCAAAAAATGTAAACTTTTTTTCCGAAAGTTGTTGCAGTAATTTTTGGGGCTTGTTAAAATGTAAGGTACGAAACTTATTGACCGGAAGAAATTGCGGAAGGATATTCTGCTTGAAAAGGTAGATAAAATAACGGTTCTTAGGGAGGATAAATTATGATTAGAGAGCATCGGAGCCGTGCCAAGCTCGAAGCTTATTATGAAAAATTTGCCCAGGATGGTGTACTGGACCCTAACGTCCATCCTTGGGTGGCGGATTCCTGGCAGCAGAGCAAGAAATTCGGCGTGGGCCTGGAGAAGATGGCCATTAAGCATCTGCTTACCAAAGAGGAATTTCACGAGCTGCAGTTAAAGCATGCAGATGCCATTGAGTATTTAAGCGACCTTTCCGATGGCATCAAGGAATTTTTTCAGGAATACAACCTGAGTCTGTTGCTCATTGACGCAGATTGCACGGTACTCAAGAGCTATTCCCTGCCCTTTTATCAGATGACCCCGGGCGAAATCGAAGGGGCAAATGTGGGCATTGACCAGGTGGGCACATCGTCTATCAGCGTGGCCTTGGAACATAAGGCACCGTTCTGGATGTTCGGCCCTGAGATGTGGGTTAAGGAATGCCAGCTCGGGGATGCCTGCTCGGCACCGGTTATGGTCAGCGGTGAACTGAACTACATCATTACCCTGGTGTCCATGGAGCAGGTGGCCATGCCGCAGGATGCTGTAATTTCCCTGCTCTTTACCATGCGCAAGGCTTTGGAACGTCATTTGAACGAAGCCATCCGCATCAAGGCGGATGAAGCTATCTTAGATGCTACGCCCTTTGCGGTCTATCATGTACTGCCCGGCGGAGAAGTGGCCTATGCCAACCGTCTGGGACATACCCGTCTGGAAGGCATTGGCGCCAAACGCGACCCCGGCGCCCGCCGCAGCGCATCCAATCTCAATGATGTGATTATGAACTATCAGCATACGCCTATCTATAAGGGCTTCCGTGGGATACCATCTTATAATAAAGAAGTGACCTGGATTACCCCGGCCAAGACCTACGAGGACATCACCACGGTGGTTCCCTTGGAACGTGATGAAGACCAGGCCGTGCAGAGCGTGGTCGTAGTTTCCATGCCCATTGAAGATTTGCGCACTTTGGTTGCACATGCGGCAGGGTATACGGCGAAATACAGCCTTGGTTCCATGGTTGGGGAAGGAACGACTTTTGCCAGCGTACGCAACAAGGCGGCTCGCGTGGCAAAGAACAAGCACCATGTACTGATTCAGGGTGAAGCTGGTACGGGCAAGCAGCGTATGGCCCATGGCATCCATCAGGCCAGCAATCGCGCGGCAGGCCCGCTGATTACCCTGCGCTGCGGCGATACCACCCCCGAACTTCTGGAACAGGAACTCTTCGGTGTGGTACTGAACAGTGAAGTCAGCCATCAGGGCCGTCTGGAACTTGCTTCCGGCGGTACCCTGTTCTTAGATGAAATTGAAAAGATGCCGAAAAATATCGCCAAGGCTCTGGCGGATGCCCTGAACAAGGGCAAGGCCTGCCGCGTGGGCGAACAGGTGGAGCGCAGCATTGATGTGCGCATCATCGCCGCCTGCGACAGCGACTTGAAGCGCCTCACGGAACGCGGCCTCTTTGACCGTGACCTTTATGAAGCGCTGTCCAAGAGCATTGTGCGGGTACCGGCGCTGCGCAGCCGCCGTGAGGATATTCCCAAGCTGGCTTCCCATATCATCAGCGAGCTTGCAGAGCAGCATCAGATGCAGCCCAAGAAAATCCTGCCGGAAACGGAGCGAGTGCTGCGGGAATATGACTGGCCGGGCAATATCAAGCAGTTGCAGAGCGTGTTGGAGTATGCCTTCTTCAACACGAGTGACACGGAAATCAACCCCAATGACATCAGTCTTATGGGGGATGTGAAGCCGGACAACAAGTGGAAGGAAGACAAGGAAGTCTTTGTAAAGGCTTGGCAGGCTGCCGGCGGCAATGTGAGCCGACTGGCTAACCTCCTGAATGTGAGCCGTGTAACCCTGTACCGGTATTTGAAGAAGTATGGATTGGAAAAGAAGTAAGGAGAAAGATTGTGCGTTTACGGAGAAAGCCTTGGGTAGATGAAGCTATCCATGAATTCGATGACTTTGTGTTCAGCAAGGACCAGGAAATTGGCGAGGAGAAAAAGGGCCAGTGGGGAGAAATCTTCAGCCGCCAGGCACCACTGCATGTGGAACTGGGCACTGGCAAGGGCGATTTTATCACCCAGCTGGCAGAACGCAATCCCGACATCAACTATATCGGCATTGAAGCCCAGCAGGATGTGCTCTACTCTGCGGCCAAGAAGGTGGCAGAAAAGGGCCTGACCAATGTGCGCTTGCTGGTTTTTGACATCAACAACATTGAAAACATCTTCGCGGAAGGTGAAGTGGACCGTTTCTATGTGAACTTCTGCGACCCTTGGCCAAAGAAGCGTCATGCCAAGCGCCGCCTGACACATGTGGGGTTTTTGGAAAAATACCGCAAGCTGCTGAAAAAGCCTGGCGAGCTTCATTTTAAGACGGACAACCGTCCGCTGTTCGATTTCTCTTTGGAACAGTTCGAGGAAGCGGGCCTCAAGGTGCAGGATGTTTCCTTTGACCTCCATGCGGAGAATCGTCCGGACAATATCATGACGGAGTATGAACGCAAGTTCAGCGGCTTCGGCGAGAAAATCAACCGTTGTGAGGTAATATTCGCATAAGGCACAAGGAGGCTTTTTCGTGCGGATTCGGAAAAAGATTTGGAATAACGATGCGGAGCCTATTATTGCCATTATGGTGGTGCTGATGGTGCTGGGAACCATCAATGTCTTTAGTTCCAGTTTTGTGCTGGGGACTACGGATTACGAAAATCCCTATCACTTTTTGCGCCGCCATGTATTGGTTATGCTGGCCGGGCTGGTACTGTTCTTTGTCTTCCGCAAGATTAACTACCGGCGCTGGCGGCCCTTGCAGGGGCCATTGATGTTGGCGGTCATTGGCGCGACCTTCCTGTCGTTGGTCGGGGTACTGGTTATCGGTACGGAGGTTAACGGTGCCAAACGATGGCTCTTCGGTGCCCAGCCGGCGGAATTGGCCAAGCTGGTGTCTTTGATGCTTGCGGCTTCAACTTTGTCGGCAAGGATAAAGCGGGGCAAGGCCAACTCCTTGTTCAACGTATGCAATCTGAAATACGGCATCATCGTGGTGATGGCTGTGCTTATCGAACTGGAGCCGGATATGGGAACCGCGGCCATTGTGCTGGGCGTGCCCGTTATCATGGCGGTGGTGGCTGGCATGTCCTTCAAGTATGTGTTGGGGCTGGGAGGATTTCTCGCCCTGCTCATTCTCATTTTGGTCAATGTTCAGCCCTATCGTATGGCCCGGCTTAAGGTTTGGTTTGACCCTTGGGCGGATGCGCAGGGGATGGGCTATCAGACGGTGCAGTCTTTGTCCACCATCGGCTCCGGCGGCTTCTGGGGCATGGGCCTGGGCGAAGGTGTCAGCAAGTACGAGTACCTGCCGGAAGCCCATACAGACTTTGCCTTTGCCATCTTCAGTCAGGAGCACGGCTATATGGGAGCCTTTCTGGTGTTCCTGTTATTGGCTTTGTTGGTGCTCTTCTGCGTGCGCATTGCCAACCGGGCTCCGGATGAGTTCGGTCAGATGCTCGCTACCGGCATTATGGTGCTCATTGCCGGGCAAGCCATTGCCAACATTATGATGGTTGGCGGACTGCTGCCTGTAGTCGGCGTCCCCTTGCCCTTTATCAGTTACGGCGGCTCGTCGCTGATGGTCTCCATGGTGGCCATGGGGATGCTCTTAAATATCTGCGACCACGGGAGTAAAACATCGGAAGATAGAGATGCGCCTGGGGGAAAAGAGGATAAGGGGCCGAGGTTGCGGCTGGTCAAATAAGTTTAAGTTTACATCGATAAAAAAGACGCCCGGTGGCTGATAATACTTTCCCTCTGCTTATGCAGGCTTGCCTAACGCGATGGGAAAGCATTACCAGCCACCGGGCTTATTGCGTACATCACATATAGGTGCTAAGGCGCACAGGAGACTGGCAATGTTTTTCTTCGCTGAGACGCAAGCGTCAAACGCTACGAAAAATCATTGCCAATCTCCTGCGCTTAGTGTGATTGATTTTGCGCTGCTTTCAATTCGTGCCAAAAGAAAGGAGGGCGGGGAAGACGGTTGCTTTCGGCAGCGTTAGACAAGCCTGTATAAGCAGCCGAAAGTAATTACCTCTCCCGCCCTCCGGCGGATTGTATCGAACTAAAATCGAACTCTAAGCGAGTAAAATCTTATTTCTTTTCTTTGCGTTCCTTGGCGCGCTTCTTAGCAGCCTCTGCCTTGGCCTTGACTTTATCGTCAATTTTCTTGGCCTGTTGGAACTTGGCGTAATCCACGCCCATGCTGGCCAGTTTGTGTTTGATGGTCATCATGGGGTGGGACAGGAACATGCGTTTCTGGCTGCCGTTCATGATAGCCATGAATTCCTGCGACTGTTTGGCCCCCAGGCATTCAGCCGCTCTATCGCAGCGGTCGCAGATGGGCTTGGTGATGCCGTAGGGGCAGCGGCTCATCTTGGTCAGTACCGTAGCCAGAAGTGCCGTGCACTTGGGGCAGAGTTTATCGCCCTTGGTATCGTGGTGGCTGTGGCAGTAAACGCCGAAGGTCTTCTTGATGTTGGCCTTTTCCTTCGGAATATTGTTTTTGATTTCTACCGGCTTGCGCTTGGGCAGAAAACGCGAAAAAATGCTCATTCTCGTATCACCTTTCGATTATGGATATATAATACACCCTTCTATTTTAATGGCATTTTAAGATAAAAGCAAGGGTACAGGACGAATGAACTCTTGACCTATGGTTGTTTTTTAGTATAATTTAAGATGTAGGATTGTATATTACACAGAATTGAGGGTGGAGAAAATAGGATTCATAAAGACACATGGAAAATTGATTACCAATATTTTAGTGGTACTTTTAGTGGTAGCAGCAGTATACACCAAGCTGCAGGAAAACGGTATGGATTCCCTGTTCAAACTGACGGATTTGTACATTCTGGCAGGGGGCATTTTAGGCTTATTGCTGCTTCGTTTTATCGGTCAGCGTCGGAAATAACAGCCGCTAGAGGTACGGCGGTGTCAAGGAGGCCAACATGGCAGACCAGCAGAGTGGGAGCCTCCCCCCGGATATGGGGGGGCTGCAGGCACAGTCCCTGAAGAAAATTTTAAGCAACACAATCAGTACCATTGAGGACAACAAGTCACAGATTTTTGAAATCTATGAGACTGCCCGCTCGGAAGTGGAAAGCAGCCGCAAGCTGCTGGAGGATTTGCGGGAGCAGACCCGGCAGACCATTGAGCGGGTGGACGGACTCTCCAAACAGGAACAGCAGGAAAAGCAGAAGCTGGTCAAGGTCAGCAGCAATTTCCAGGATTATTCCGAGGAAAAGGTGCGGGAATGCTATGAGTCTGTGAAGAATGTGCAGGTGTCTCTGGGCGTAGAGCGGGAGAAGGAAGCAAATCTTCGCGCCCAGCGTGATAAATTGGAGCTGCGCTTGCGGAATCTGCAGACCATGCTGGCCCAGGCTGAGCATCTGGCATTGGCTGTGGGTTCGGTACTGTCCTATCTAAGCACCCAGGTAAACGGCGTTATTTGGAAAATTGAGGCGGTACAGAAGGAAAAATTTGTGGGCGCACGTATCATCAAGGCCCAGGAGGAGGAGCGTTACCGCATCTCCCGGGAAATGCATGATGGTCCGGCACAGGATTTGGCCAATATCATTTTCCAGACCTCCATTGCCGAGAAATTGGTGGATTATGACCCGGATGAGGCCAAGCGTACCCTGCAGGAAATGCGGCAGCAGATGCGGGATTGCTTAGGCAGTGTGCGGGAAGTTATCTTTGATATGCGTCCCATGGCTTTGGATGATTTGGGACTGGTGGCGGCGCTCAATCAGCTGATTGGCCGTCTGGCTTCACGCGGAACTTTGGCCATTGATTTTTCCATGGATGGCAAGGTTTACGAACTTCCTAAGCATGTGGAAATTGCCATCTTCCGCATTGTGCAGGAGGCCTTGAACAATATCTATCACCATGCAGATGTCAAACAGGCCAAAGTGCGCCTGCTCTATTCACCAGCGGCTGTTTCGGCGCTGATTGAAGATAACGGCAAGGGCTTTGACCCGGATGCCAAGGAAGAAGCTCAGAATGTGGATGAGGAAACGGAGGAAGTGGTAGAGACCAACCACCATTTCGGCCTTATGGGCATGCGGGAGCGGGCCAAAATCATCGGGGCAGAGCTTAACATTACCTCGGCGATAGGAGAAGGCACGCGGGTGCATCTGCGGGTGCCCTTGCATGAACCTGTGCAGGAAGCCAAGGACGTAAAGGTGGTCAAGACGCCAGCAAAGAAAAAAGGCAAAGGCAGATGACAGATACGAAGAACGAATTTCGAGCGCCGGTGGCGGAGGCTATGAAGGCCTACGCGCAAGACGGCGCTCTCGCATTTCATACACCGGGGCATAAGCAGGGGCTGGGCGCACATCCGCTCCTGCAGGAACTCATTACCCCGCAGGGGCTGCGTGAAGAAGTTTCTCTGATGGAGGAACTCGATGACCTTCACGAACCCACCATGTGCATAAAAGAAGCCCAGAAACTTGCGGCAGCGCTCTATGGAGCCGATGCCGCTTATTTCATGATTAACGGCACCAGCGGGGCCATTCATGCCATGATTATAGGCTGCTTAAAGCCCGGCGACAAGGTATTATTGCCGCGCAATGCGCACCGCTCCATGATTGGGGGGCTGATTCTGGCAGGAGTGAACCCTGTCTTTATCCAGCCCCGCATTGACAAGAAGCTGGGCATTCCCATGGGCTTGCAGCTGGCAGATATTGTGGCAGCGGCAGACGAACATCCCGAGGCAAAGGCACTGCTGCTGGTCTATCCCACTTATTATGGCGTGACCATTGACTTGTCAAAAGTGGCCGATTTCGTCCATAGCCGCAGGATGCTCCTGCTGGTGGACGAGGCTCATGGCCCCCATCTGAAGTTCAGCGACAGGCTGCCTCTGCAGGCCTTGGATGCCGGAGCGGATATGGCGGCCCAGAGCACCCATAAAATTTTGGGCTCCATGACGCAGACTTCCATCCTGCTGGCCAGAAAAGACCGCATTGATTTGGAACGGGTGCGCTGTGCGGCAAGTCTGTTGCAGTCCACCAGCCCCAATCAGCTGCTGCTTGCCTCGTTGGACATTGCACGGCTGCAGATGGCAGAGCAGGGCGAAGAACTGGTGAACCGGGCTGTAAGGCTCGCGGAAAAACTGCGGCAGGCAGTCAATGCGATTCCGGGGCTCTGGAGCTTCGGGGCAGATTATCTGCCTGCTGGCGAATCGCTCGACCTGACCAAGGTCACTGTGAGCGTCCGCGGCTTGGGCATTACCGGCGTGCAGGCCGAGTCCATCCTGCGCCATACGTATAAGATACAGTGCGAGCTTTCCGATGCTTACAATCTGCTCTTTATCATTTCCTATGCGGATACGGAAGCGCAGGTGAAGATTCTGGTGGAAGCCCTGCAGGGATTGGCGGCGCAGTTTGCAGGTGCTGATGAATTGACCCTGCCGGTGGAAATCCCGCCGGTGCCTGCTGTGGGCATCCGTCCCCGCGAGGCCTTTTTCGGCGGGCGAGAGACGGTGGACTTTGAAGAGGCGGCGGGGTTAATCGCCGCCGAGCAGATTATGTTCTATCCGCCGGGGATTCCCATTCTGGCACCGGGGGATGAGATTGAGCCCGAGGCCCTTTATTATATTCGCACCATGCAGCGGCTGGGGCTGAAAGTTGTGGGCCCTGCAGACAGCACACTGCAAACCATTCAAGTTGTGAGGGATAACCGATGAAAGGTAAACTGATTATTATAGAAGCAGGGGACGGCAGCGGCAAGGCCACCCAGACCAAGGCGCTCTACGACCATTTGCAGGCAGATGGGCATAGGGTGCACCGCATTGAGTTCCCCGATTATAAAGATGATTCTTCGGCGCTCGTGCGCATGTACTTAGGCGGAGCCTTTGGGGAAAAGGCGGCAGATGTAAATGCTTATGCCGCATCCACCTTCTTTGCGGTAGACCGGTTCGCTTCCTACCAGCGCAAATGGCGGGATTACTACGAAGCCGGGGACATCATTCTGGCTGACCGCTATACCACGAGCAATATGGTGCATCAGGCGGTTAAACTCACGGATAAGACCGAGCGGGAAAAATTTTTGGACTGGCTCTGGGATTTTGAGTTCAATAAGATGGGCCTGCCTGTGCCGGATAAGGTGATTTTCCTCGATATGGCTCCGGAAGTGGCGGATAAACTCATTGCTGCCCGAGCTGAGGAAACGGCAACTAAGAAGGATATTCACGAGCGGGATACGGATTATCTGCATCGCTGTCACAATGCTTATCTGGAACTGGCAGATAAGTATAAATGGGATAAGGTTATCTGCAACGAAGGAAATAATCCACGGAAAATCGAAGATATCCACAGAGATGTGTATAAACTTGTGGATAAGTTACTGAAAGAGTAAGGAGTTTTCAATGATAAAGGAAGTTTTGGTGGTGGAAGGCAAGATGGACGTGGTGGCCATCGACAAGGCTGTGGAAGCTGACTGCATCATCACCGAAGGATTCAATCTGAAAAAACAGGCCCTCAAGAATATCGAGCAGGCCTATAAGAAGCGGGGCATCATCATCATGACCGACCCGGATTCGGCAGGCGAGCGGATTCGCTCGTATCTCACCAAGCGGTTCCCCCATGCCAAGCACGCCTTTGTGCCTGTGGAGGATGCCACGGATAATGACGATATCGGCATTGAACAGGCCAAGCCCGATGCCATCCGTAAGGCGCTGGAAAAAGTTCGCACCATGGACTGGGAGCCTACCAATAATTTCAGCGGGGCGGATTTGATTGTCAATGACCTGTCCGGCGCCAATGCTGCCGCCAGCCGCCGCGCAAAACTCGGAGCCAAGTTAGGTTTGGGCTTTGCCAATGCCAAGACCTTTTTGAAGCGGCTCAATCATTACGGCGTGACCCGGGAAGAATTTGACAAAGCCGTAGCGGAACTGAATGCAGAAGAAGCGGAGGAGAATAAATGAGTGATAAAGCTATACAGCCGAAGATTGCCAGCCGGGAGGTAACCACCCATATCCTCAAGGCGTTCGGATTGCGCATGAGCAAGAAACTGGGCCAGAACTTTTTGATCGATGGCAGCATCGTGCAGGGTATTGTGGATGCGGCTCAGATTGAAGAAGGCGACCGGGTGTTGGAAATCGGCCCCGGCATTGGCACGCTGACTCAGGGCCTGGCTGAAGCTGGCGCTGATGTTACGGCAGTGGAGCTCGATAAGAAACTGCCAGCGGTTCTTGCCGAAACCCTCAAGGGGTACGACAATGTACGCATTGTGCCCGGGGATATCCTAAAGGTCAACATTCCGGAAATCATGGGCGATAAGCCCTTCAAGGTAGCGGCTAACCTGCCTTACTATATCACGACGCCGATTCTGATGGCGTTGTTGGAGCGCCATCTGCCCATCACCCATATGGTGACCATGGTGCAGAAGGAAGTGGCCCTGCGCATGGTGGCCAAACCCGGCGGCAAGGATTACGGCGCCTTGTCGGTAGCCGTGCAGTATTACACCGACCCGGAAATTGTGCTGGACGTGCCGCCCCGCTCCTTCATCCCTGCTCCGGAAGTGGACAGCGTGGTTATCGCCTGCAAAGTGCGGGAAACGCCTGCGGTACAGGTGCAGGATGAAAAGATGTTCTTCCGTGTGTTGAAGGCCGCCTTCGGCCAGCGCCGCAAGACTCTGGCCAACGCCCTCAAAGGCGGCGGAATGCCCAAAGAACAGGTGCGCGACGCCATGGAACGCGCGGGCATTGACCCAACGCGGCGGGGAGAAACGCTTTCCCTGAATGAATTTGCACAGCTTGCGGATGCGTTTAGTGCGTTAGCTTAACATCTATATGCTAAGACGCCCGTTGGGGCTGTTTTCGGCGTTAATTTGGCATAATGGCCTTAGTATACGAGATAAACGAATAAACTTGCAAAAAATGCCCAACTGCTCTTGCTACTATGCAAAAAATGTTATACAATTAGGTTCGTGTATTGTATTAGGAAAAAATAAGCTAATTATAGCAGAAAGCAGGTAGGTTATGGCTGAATCGATTTGGTCCATCCTGCCGCCAGTTATCACCATTTTACTGGCTTTGTGGACAAAGGAAGTCTACATGTCCCTGATTATTGGTATCTTCTCCGGTGCCATGCTCTTTACGGGGGGCAACTTCTTGGAATCCACGCTGACCATGTTTAAGGTTATGGCGGACAAGGTGGGCGGCAATGTCAACATCTTGGTATTTTTGGTAATTCTTGGTATCTTAGTGGCGGCAATTACCCGCAGCGGTGCTACCAGCGCCTATGGTGACTGGGCAGCCCGCACGATTAAGGGCAAGCGTCAGGCATCTCTCATTACGGCGCTTTTGGGGTTGGTCATCTTTATTGATGACTATTTTAACTGTCTCACTGTTGGTACGGTTATGCGCCCGGTGACGGATAAATTTAAGATATCCCGCGCAAAGCTGGCCTACATCATCGATGCTATGGCCGCACCTATCTGCATTATTGCGCCGGTGTCAAGTTGGGCGGCGGCTGTTGGTTCTTCTCTGCCGGAAGGCTCGGAGATTGATGGGTTCTCCCTCTTTATCCAGACGATTCCCTTCAATCTCTATGCCTGGCTGACCTTGGTGTTCCTGTTCTTCGTCATCTGGACGGGCAAGGACTTTGGCGCAATGGCGCATGATGTCAAACGCAGCAATGAACATTTTGAGATTCCCAAGGAATATCAGGAAAGCGGCGAAGTGCACAAAGACCAGCAGGGCAATGGCAAGATTATTGATTTGATTCTGCCGCTGTTGGTGCTGATTGCCGCCTGCGTGTATGGCATGCTCTACACCGGCGGAATTCACGAGGGCAAGAGCATTGCTGAGGCCTTTGCAGATTGCGATTCTTCCAAGTCGTTGGTGTTGGGCTCCTTTTTCGCTTTCGTCTTTACGGGCCTGCTCTACCTGCCTCGCAAGGTTATTTCCTTCAATGCCTTCTGTGACAGTTTCGGCTGGGGCTTCAAGGCCATGACGCCGGCCATCTTTATTCTCTGCCTTGCCTGGACGCTTTCGGGTATTTGCAGTGACAAGTATCTGAACCTGGGCGGCTTTGTCGGTGGCATTGTCAGCGCGAATGCGACGCTTATCATGCTGCTGCCGCCGATTTTCTTCCTCGTGGCCATTGGTCTGGCCTTTGCGACCGGCACGAGCTGGGGAACTTTCGGTATTCTGATTCCTATTGCGGTTGCTGTCGTAGGTAGTGACCCGCAGATGCTGACCATCTGTGTGGCGGCTATCCTCTCCGGTGCTGTGGGCGGCGACCATGCTTCGCCGATTTCCGATACCACGATACTGGCCTCAGCCGGTGCTCAGTGTGACCATTTAGACCATGTGAGCACCCAGCTGCCTTACGTGATGACGGTAGCCGCCTGCTCGCTTATCGGCTATGTGGTGGACGGTTTTACCGGCAATGGCTGGATGGGCTTAGGCGCGGCGCTGGCAAGCCTGCTCGCAGCGATGACGGTTATTTCCAGTAAAGTAAAATCATTAGATAAATAATGTGTCAGATAGCAGTGAATCTTGTCGTTCACTGCTATTTTTTTGCAGGCAGAAAAATGGAGTCATTGACAGAGTTTCTTGACAAATTTAATAATTTGTATTAATATTGGCATTAGATTTGAATATATTTGGGAACAGGTGTCCTACGGACTTAATAGGGAATCCGGTATAAGCCGGAGCGGTCCCGCCACTGTAAGGTGGAGTCCTGCATCATTTTGTCACTGGGGTAGATAAGCGTACCTTGGGAAGGCGATGCAGGATGATGAAACCGAGCCAGGAGAACTGCCTGTTCTGACATCACCGTGACTCTGATTTCAGAGTTGTGCCTGCGAGCGATGGGTAGGGGATTGAATCTAGCGTGGGGTATTCAGATACCGGCGGTTTTTTACCGTGGGTCTGTTTGGCACGATTATTAGACGGCAATCTTTTTGCATTCGCGAAAAGGTTGCCGTTTTTTGTGTGTTTACCCCGAAAAAGAGGAGGCTGTGCTATGAGTAACGAAACCGGTGGCGAGCTGGACCTGCAGGCCATTTTGAAAAAGGCCGAACAGCAGACAGACTTTCCCGATGTTCCCTTGGACGAGTTTACCCCGCCCACTTATGAGGAGTGGAAGGAAGCCTGTATCGCCCTCTTGAAGGGAGCCCCCTTCGAGAAGAAAATGTACACCAAAACTTATGAGGGCATCACCTTCGACCCTATGTATTTCCGTAGGGATACCGAAGACATCCTGCCCAAGGATTCTTTCCCCGGCATGGATGATTTCCTGCGCGGGGCTCAGCCCAGCGGTTATTTGGGGAAGCCCTGGGGCATAGCGCAGGTCTGTGATGAAACCATGCCTGCTGAGAACAATGAACTCCTGCGTCATGAACAGGAGAAAGGTTCCACCATCTATCATATCAAGCTGGACAGCGCGAGCTTGAAGGCGCAGGATGTACGCACGGCAGCAGCCCCCGGGGATGAGGGCGTGTCAGTGACCACGCTGGATGATATGCACACCCTGCTGAATGGCTTGAAGCTGGATAAATATCCTCTGTATCTCTATGCCGGTGAGTCGGCACTTCCCATGTTGTCGCTGTTTGCCGGGGCCCTCAAAGCCTCTGGTCAGGATTTGGCGAAGGTGCGGGGCATCGTTGGCGCTGACCCCTTGGGGGAATTGACGGCTGTTGGCAAAAACAGCAAGGCCGTTTCGAGTCTCTATGATGAAATGGCCAAATGTGCGCAGTGGGCCGTGAAGAATGCACCGGGGCTGAAGACTGTCTTTGTGCGCAGTGATGTGTACAGCCGGGGCGGGGCCAATGATGTGCAGGAGTCGGCCTATACGCTGGCCACGGCGGTTGCCTATCTCAGGGCCATGCTGGAACGAGGCCTGACCATTGAGGAGGCTGCAGGGCAGATTATGTTCGGCTTCTCCATGGGCGCCAACTTCTTCCTGCAGATTGCCAAACTGCGTGCTTTGCGTCCGCTTTGGGCACAGATTGTCGAGGCCTTCGGCGGAAGCCCCGAAGCCCGGCGCATGCATATTCATGCGCGTCCTGCGCTGTTCTTCAAGACCGTCTATGACCCGTATGTCAATATGCTCCGCAATACCACGGAGATTTTCTCCGGTGTCGTGGGCGGTGTAGATTCCTTTGAAAGTTCGCCCTTTGATGAACCCATCCGCAAGGGGGATGAATTCTCCCGCCGTATTGCGCGGAACGTGCAGATTATTCTGCAGGAGGAATTCGGCCTGTTGCAGCCCATTGACCCCGCAGGCGGTTCCTGGGCAGTAGAAACGCTCACGAAGCAGATGAAGGAAAAAATCTGGGCAGAGTTCCAGGTTATCGAGGGCAAGGGCGGCATGCTCGCCGCTTTGCAGGAAGGTTATCCGCAGAGCGAGATTGCCGCCATCCTCGCCTCCCGCTTCAAGGCTTCGGAAACCCGCAAGGACCGCATTGTAGGCAACAATATGTATCCGAATATGACGGAAACTTTGCTCGACCCGCGGCCTGAAGATATGGCAGAGAACAAGAAACAGCGCACGGCACAGGTAGAGGAATACCTGGCGGATATGGATGAGGCCTATAAGGCGGAAAAACTTGCTGCGCTGAAAACTGCTATGAGTGTGGAAACGGCTATAGAAGCGGCACAGGCCGGGGCAACCACGGCAGAAATTGCTGCTGCCTTTGCCGCAGCGGCCAGTGAGGAAGTAACGGCTATTGCACCGCATCGCTGGAGTGAACGCTTTGAAGCCCTGCGCAAGACGACGGAGGATTACAAGGCTGAGCACAATGACAATGTCAAAATCTTCCTGGCCAATATGGGGCCCATTCCGCAGCATAAGGCCAGAGCGGATTTCACCACGGGATTCCTGCAGGTTGGCGCATTTGAAGTGCTGACCAATAACGGCTTCCCCACGGTGGATGAAGCCGCACAGGCCGCCAAGGAATCCGGGGCGGATGCGGTGGTTATCTGCTCCACGGATGCAACTTATCCCGAAATCGTGCCGGAGCTGGCACCGAAACTTCATGAGGCACTGCCCAATGCTACGGTATTCCTGGCCGGGGCAGCACCGAAAGAATTGCTGGATACTTACAATGAAGCAGGCATTGATGAATATATTTCCGTCAAAGCCAACTGCTATAAAATCCTGCAGCTCCTGCAGCAGAAGAAAGGGATGATTGCATAATGGGAACTTACCAGAATCCTGATTTTACCAATATGAGTCTGCGGGAACCAACGGGAGCCGATGTAAAGGAGTGGGAAAAACTCTTTTCGGCACAGGCTGGAGCAGACTTTGATGCCTACACCCGCCGCACGATGGAACATATTCCCGTAAAGCCGCTGTACAACCATGACGAATACGACCATATGAACCATCTGGACTTTGCCAGCGGGATTCCGCCTTGCCTGCGTGGGCCGTATTCCACCATGTACGTGTTCCGTCCCTGGACGGTGCGCCAGTATGCCGGTTTCTCTACGGCAGAGGAATCCAATGCCTTCTACCGTCGCAATCTGGCCGCTGGTCAGAAGGGCCTGTCCATCGCCTTTGACCTGCCGACGCACCGCGGCTATGATGCGGATAATCCGCGTGTTGTCGGTGACGTAGGTAAGGCCGGTGTGTCGGTCTGCTCCATGCTCGATATGAACATCCTGTTCTCGGGCATTCCCCTTGACCAGATGTCCGTATCCATGACCATGAACGGTGCAGTGCTGCCGATTCTCGCCTTCTTTATCCAGTCCGGTGTCGAACAGGGTGTGGATAAGAAGATTATGGCGGGCACGATTCAGAACGATATTCTGAAAGAGTTCATGGTGCGTAACACCTATATCTATCCGCCGGAAATGTCCATGCGTATCATCGGCGATATCTTCGAGTATACGACGAAGTACATGCCCAAGTTCAACAGCATTTCCATTTCCGGCTACCATATGCAGGAAGCCGGGGCACCTGCCGATATCGAATTGGGCTATACGCTGGCCGATGGTCTGGAGTATATCCGCACCGGTATCAATGCCGGCCTGCCGGTGGATGCTTTTGCCAAGCGTCTGTCCTTCTTCTGGGCGATTGGCAAGAACTACTTTATGGAAGTGGCCAAGATGCGGGCGGCCCGTGTGCTCTGGGCGAAAATCGTCAAGTCCTTTGGCGCCAAGGAACCCAAGTCCATGGCCCTCAGAACCCATTGCCAGACTTCGGGATGGTCGCTTACGGCGCAGGACCCGTTCAACAATATTTCTCGTACGGCCATGGAAGCCATGGGCGCGGCACTCGGTCATACCCAGTCTCTGCATACGAACGCGCTGGATGAGGCCATCGCCCTGCCGACCGATTTCTCCGCGCGCATTGCGCGTAATACGCAGCTCTATATTCAGGATGAAACCAGCGTCTGCAAGATTATCGACCCCTGGGGCGGTTCCTACTATGTGGAAGCCCTCACCAACGAAATCATCCGCCGTGCCTGGGCGCATATTCAGGAAGTCGAGGCCTTGGGCGGCATGGCCAAGGCAATTTCTACGGGCCTGCCCAAGATGCGTATCGAGGAAGCCGCTGCCCGCCGTCAGGCACAGATCGACTCGGGCAACGAAACGATTGTGGGCCTGAACAAGTACCGCCTCGAAAAGGAAGACCCGCTGGAAATCCTCGCTATCGACAACACCGCCGTGCGCAATGCGCAGGTGGAACGCCTCGAAAAACTGCGGCGTGAACGCAATGAGGATGATGTGCGCCGGGCGCTCGAAGCGATTACCAAAGCTGCAGACAGCCGCGACAACGGCAACCTCTTGGAATGTGCCGTGGAGGCGGCAAGAGTTCGCGCTTCTCTTGGCGAAATCTCCGACGCTGTGGAAAAGGTTTCTGGCCGCTATCAGGCGGTTATTCATACCATTTCGGGAGTTTATTCTTCCGAGTTTACCGACAAGACCGAGCTGGATAAGGCCCGGGCTATGGCTGATGAGTTCGAGGAACTCACGGGCCGCCGTCCTCGTATCTTCGTGGCGAAGATGGGACAGGATGGCCACGACCGCGGCCAGAAAGTTATTGCTTCGTCCTTCGCCGACATGGGCTGGGATGTTGATGTGGGCCCGCTGTTCCAGACGCCGGAGGAAACGGCGCAGGATGCCGTCGATAACGATGTGCACATGGTGGGCTTCAGTTCACTGGCGGCGGGGCATAACACCCTCCTGCCCCAGCTGGTGGACGAATTGAAGAAATTAGGCCGTGAGGATATCATGGTCTGCATCGGCGGCGTTATTCCTGTGCAGGATTATGACAACCTCTATCAGCATGGGGCCGTGGCTATCTTTGCTCCGGGCACCAATATTCCGGAGGCGGGCATTAAGCTCCTGACGCTGCTGATTGACCGGGCTAAGGAGGAACTGGCCGAAGAATAAAGATAAGCCTTCCCTTATGGGGAAGGCTTACAAGGAGGCAATGATGGAACAAAAGTATACGACATCAAAGCCAAGCTGGGTGCCGGAGGAAAAAAACGATAAATTTGCCTGCTCGGTCATGGGAGGCATCGAAGGCATCAAGGACACGACCGTGGGCAATATCAATCCCGCCCTGCAAAGCGGGAAGATGAAGCCCAAGAAGCGGCTCGTCATGTCCGAAGATGACTATGTGGACGGAGTCTTAAAAGGGGATAGGATGACTTTGTCCCGGGCCATTACCCTGATTGAAAGCAACAGTCCCCGCCATTTTGCCAAGGCTCAGCGGGTGCTGCAGCGGCTTTTGCCCCATACGGGGCATGCCCTGCGCATTGGCATAACAGGGGTGCCCGGTGCTGGCAAAAGCACCATGATTGAGGCCTTCGGCAATATGCTCTGCGATGCCGGGCATAAGGTTGCGGTGCTGACTGTTGACCCGACAAGTTCTGTAACGAAAGGCTCCATACTGGGGGATAAGACCCGGATGGGGACCTTGTCCCGGCGGCGGGAGGCATTTATCCGGCCTTCGCCTGCGGGGGGGACGCTGGGGGGCGTTGCCCGCAAGAGCCGGGAAACCATGTTGATGTGTGAAGCGGCAGGTTATGATGTCATCATCATTGAGACTGTTGGGGTGGGCCAGTCAGAAACCACTGTGCGGTCGATGGTGGACTTCTTCCTGCTCGTGGTGCTCACCGGTGCCGGGGATGAATTACAGGGAATCAAAAAGGGAATCATGGAACTGGCCGATGCCATTGTGGTCAACAAGGCCGATGGGGATAATCTGGTCAAGGCCAAGGTGTCGCGGGGGCAGTATGAGCGGATGCTCGAATACATCCGCCCGGCAACCCCCGGCTGGCCCACTCATGCTTATATGTGTTCGGCGATGGAAAAGACAGGCCTCAAGGAACTCTGGGAAGTCATCAAGGGCTTTCGGGAGAACACGCAAAAGAGCGGTGTCTGGAATAAGCGCCGGGACAGTCAGCTGCTCGACTGGATGCACAGCATGATTGACGAGCATCTGCACAATCTCTTCTTTGAAGACCCGGTGATTACGGGCCGCATGCCCGAGGTCAGGGGTGCGGTGCTGGATGGCACCATTTCGCCGACGCAGGCCGTGGCCGAACTCGTGAAGCTCTTTGATGTGGAGCGGGCGGCCCATCGGCAGGTGGATATCTTCCATCCCGAACAGGAAAAGGGGTGAGTGTCGTATATACGAAGAAAATCTATTTTTCCGGCGGGGACTTCCATGAACTGCAGGAAGTATTTGCCCATGTGCCGGGAGTGGTGTCAACCTGCACAGGCTATATCAATGGGGACAGGGATACAGCCTACGCAGATGTTGCTGCAGGTGAAGTCAAAGCCTATATGGGCGTGGAAGTCACCTACAATCCCAAGAAGATGGATATTTCGCAGCTGCTGGATTTGCTCTTTGGCGTGGTGAATCCCTATGTGCCCGATGGTCAGGGAAAGGCCCGTGGGGAGATGTACCGGGCGGGAATTTTCTACGCCTCAGCCGAAGATGAACCGCAGGTGCAGCTGCATCTGAACTTTATCGCGAATCGCGGTAAAGCGCCCGTTGTAGGCAATGCCGGACTGACGGTGAATGACCCCAACAGCAATCCCAAGCTGGCGCGAAAATTATGTGCCATAGCGGCACCCTTGGAAAACTTTCAGCCAGCAGAGGCTGAACATCAGGATTACCTTGCACATCATCCTGAGGCAGAGACTTATATTGATTTTGACAAATTGCGTGCCTATGTGAAATTCTAGTTTTGGAGAAACAGATGGTGAAAGCAACCATAACTTCACCATCTGTTTTTATTTTATCCCCCTAGGGGGCTTATTATCGGAAAGATAGTATGGTATTCTTAATGAGTATCTTTTTCATACTATACAACATACTAAAGGAGATGATTTTTTTTGAACAAAAAAATGGCAGCTATGATGGTGATGGCAGGAATTATGGGAACCTCTGCATCAGCAATGGCCGCGGCCAATCCCTTTTCGGATGTTCCAGCAGATCATTGGGCTTATGATGCCGTAGTGAAACTTGCAGCAGATGGAGTTATCGAAGGTTATGGTGATGGTGCTTTTAAGGGCAATCGCAACATAACCCGCTATGAAATGGCGCAGATGGTGGCCAAAGCCATGGCTAAAAATACTGCCGGTGCTGATAAAGCAATCGTGGACAAATTAGCAGCAGAATTTGCTGAGGAGTTAAATAATCTCGGCGTGCGGGTTTCTAATTTGGAACGGAATGCCGACATGCTGAAATGGACCGGGGAATTGCGCTATATTTTCCAGCGGACTAACAATGAAGGTGCGGCAGATAAGAGCCACAATCGTGCAGAACTGCGTCTGTTCCCGACTGCTGAAGTAAATGACCATTGGCATGTTAAAGCGCGTATTACCGCCCGCAATGACATGAAGAATGATACTACTACGAATGCAACCTTGACCTATATTTATGCAGAGGGCGCGTACAAAAACTTCACGTTTGCCGCAGGTAAGATGCCACTTAACAGTACCAATGATGAAGGCTTGGTTGTGGAGGACTTCTTCTCAGGGGTACAGCTGACATTTGGCAAAAAACTGCAAACGGTGTTGGAATACGGACGCTGGAATTTGGAAAATTCCACGGTTGGGGCAAATAAAGCTGCGGATTATCAGGGCATACAGTTTAACTACAATTCCGGCAAAGTTTTTGCTGGCTTAGGTTATCGCCATTTGTCCTCGGATAGTTTCAAAGGAACTACAGGCGTAAGTGCCAATGAGGATAACTTTAACATCTGGTCCGCTGGTGTCAACTATCGGTTTGACAAGAATTTCAGTCTGGCAGGAGCTTATGCACAAAACTCCAACGCTGATAATTATGCAAAGGCTGGCAACATTTGCCTGAACTACAAGGGGATTAATCGCAAAAATCCCGGCACCTGGGGCGCTTATGCGGCTTATCGTTATATCGGGCAGAATGCCAGCCTGGCAGCCACTTATAATACGATTGCCTTTGGCGATACCAACCGCAAAGGCTGGGAAATCGGAGCATCTTATGTTCCCTTTAAGAATGTGACGACGGATATAGCTTACTTCCATGGAAAACAATTGTTAGATGGCAAAGATAGTAACACGCTCTTTGCGCGTGCCCGCTTCATATTCTGATAACCTACAGGACTGTGCATGGTCCTGTTTTTTTGCATTATAATCCCCTAGGGGGGCTTAAATTGCAGAATAAAATCTTGTAAGATAAGGTGGTGTAAGGACAATCAGGAGGGGCGGTTAATTATGAATTACGCGGTAAAACGCTTTATCCAGCTGATACCGATTTTGTTTGGCATTACGTTTTTATCGTTTTTGCTGATGTATCTGGCAGGCAGTGATGCGGTGACGGAGATGTATAGCAACCGCGGCGTGGAAGTGGCGCAGGAAATCATTGACGAGAAGAAGGCGGCTTTGGGACTGAATCTGCCATTTTTTCAGCAGTACATCAACTGGCTTTGGGGGATGCTGCATGGCAATATGGGCGTTAGCTATGTGACCGGTGAGGATGTGCTGCTGGCTTTTATGAAAAAACTGCCGGCAACATTATTGTTGACGGCGCTTTCCATTGCCCTGACGGTCATGATTTCCCTGCCCTGTGGAATACTGGCGGCGGTTCGTCATGATAAAATCGCGGATATTGTGCTGCGTTTCGGCAGTTTTCTGGGCAATGCTATGCCGAACTTCTTTGTGGGGATGCTCTTGATGGAGTTTTTGGGCATTCAGCTGGGCGTGCTGCCGGTCATTTCCAGCGGCACGGATTTTCGGAGCGCCATTATGCCTACCCTGACTTTAGCGATTGCCATGTCGGCCAAATATCTGCGGCAGGTGCGCAGCGCGGTGCTGGATGAACTCAATAAGGATTACGTGCTCGGAGCGAAGGCACGGGGCATAAGCAATCAGGTAATTCTCTGGAAAAACGTGATGAAGGCTTCGATGCTTACGATTATGACCTTGCTGGCGCTGTCTACTGGCAGCCTTTTGGGAGGCACGGCGATTATCGAAAGCATCTTTATGTGGGACGGGGTAGGCAAACTGGCCGTGGATGCCATCAACATGCGGGACTATCCCATCATCCAGGCCTATGTCATGTGGATGGCCATTATCTATGTTCTGGTGAATCTGGTGGCAGACCTTCTATACCACCATCTTGACCCGCGTATCCGTCTGGGGGTGAATGCCAAATGAGTCAGGCAATAACCCCGACCATCCGGGTACAGAATGTACGGCAAAATCGCCTGCAGCGCAAGCTCTGGCTCTTTGGCGGGTTGGCCCTTTTGTTGATTCTGGCCTCCTTTTTCAGCGACTATCTCTGTCCCTATGACCCTTATCTGCAGGATATGTCTTTGACCAAGGCAGCTCCTTCGGCAGAACATTTGCTCGGCACAGACCGTTATGGCCGGGATATGTTATCAAGGGTCATTGCCGGCAGCAAGACCAGTATCTTTTCCACTTTGCTGCTCGTGAGCTTTATTGCGGTCTTTGGCAGCATTATCGGCATTATCTGTGCCTGGGCGGGAAAATGGGTGGACACGCTGCTCATGCGCATGTCCGATATGTTTTTGGCTTTCCCGGGGTTGGTATTTGCTTTGGCAGTAGCGGCTGTTTTAGGGGGCGGCGTTCATAATGCCATCTTTGCCCTGGCGGCCATCAGTTGGCCGAAATATGCGCGCCTGGCCCGCAGCCAGACCTTGGCTTTGCAGTCAGCTGCCTTCATGCAGGCTGCAAAAATGGCGGGCAGCGGTACCTGCAAGATTATCCGCAAACATGTACTGCCCAATATCGCCGGGCCCATTCTGGTGACGGCCATGCTGGATATCGGCACGATGATGATGGAGCTGGCTGGACTCTCTTTCCTTGGTTTGGGGGCTAAGCCGCCCATTCCGGAATGGGGCAGCATGATGAGCGATACCCGCAATCTTTTGCCCACGCAGCCATGGGTGACGCTATCCCCGGGATTTGCGATTTTCTTCTCGGTGATGATTTTCAATCTGCTGGGGGACACCGTGCGCGATTATCTTGATCCGAAAAATAGAAAGTAACAGGAGATAATATGTCAGAAATTATCCGTTATGAACATGTGGACATCAGCTACAATGGGGAACTGGCTGTCCACGATATCAGTTTTTCCCTCGGTGCAGGGGAGATTTTGGGCATCGTCGGGGAAAGTGGCAGCGGCAAGTCCACGCTGATTAAGGCTGCTTTGGGGATGCTGGGCCGGGATGGGCTGGTGACGCGTGGCGATATTTACTACAAGGGGCTCGACCTGCCGGATATCAGCGACAAGGAACGGCAGAAAATCTGCGGTACGGAAATCGGCATGATTTTTCAGATGGCAGGAAGTTCCTTCTGCCCCATCCGTACCGTAGGTGCGCAGATTAAGGAAATGATGGCGGCTCATGGAAATGAGAACGCTGCGGCCGTAAAGGCAGAAGCCTGTGCGCTCTTTAAGAAGTTTGGCTTTAGTGAGCCGGAGCGCATCTGGGACAGCTATCCATTTGAATTGTCCGGAGGAATGCAGCAGCGTGTCGGTGTGGCGGCCGCCATGCTCTTAAAACCGAAGATTCTCTTGGCCGACGAACCCACTTCGGCACTCGATGTTACCGTGCAGAAGCAGGTTATTGAGGAAATGCTTTTGGCACGGAAACTCTTTGGTACGGCTATTATCCTCGTGACCCATAATATCGGTGTCGTCCGGGCTATGGCAGACAAGATGCTGGTGCTTCATCAAGGGGAGATGATGGAGTATGGCAAGGCGGGGGAGATATTGGCAAATCCTCAGTCGCCCTATACGCAAAAACTTTTGGCGGCGATGCCAAGGCTAAGGAGGCGGTCAGCGGATGGATACGATACTGCAAACTGCGCATCTTAAAAAAGTCTTTCCTCGCAAGGATGGGGAAGATATTGTGGCGGTGGATGATGTTACCTTCTCCTTGAAAAAAGGTGAGAAGCTGGCCATTATCGGGGAAAGCGGCAGTGGCAAGACCACCGTGGCCCGTATGATTGCCCATTTGCTGGAACCAACGGCAGGTCAGGTTATGCTGGCCGGAGAGGACATCACGAATGCCGGTGGTGCGAAGCTCAAAGAAGTCTATACCAAAATGCAGATGGTCTTTCAAAATCCCGTGGACAGTTTTGACCCGCGCTGTACATTAGGGGATGGCATCAGCGAGAGCCTGCTGAATCATGGCAAAAGCAAACGGCAGGCGGCAGAGATGACGAAAAATCTGCTGGCGCTCTGCGGTCTGGGAGAGGAATTTGCTCAGCGATATCCGCATGAAGTCAGCGGCGGCCAGTGCCAGCGGGCGGCCATTGCCCGGGCCTTGGCCATTGAGCCGGAACTGGTCATTCTCGACGAAGCGACCTCGGCGCTCGATGTGACGGTGCAGGCAGAGGTCTTGGATTTGCTGAACCGCCTGCAGGAAGACCGGGGCATTGCCTATCTCTTTATCTGTCACGATATTGCGCTCGTGCAGGATTTTTGCGACCGGGTAATCGTGATGCACGAAGGCAAAATTGTGGAGGAAGGCATCCCGGATGAGATTATCAACAATCCTCAGCAAGCATATACCCAAAAGCTGATTGACAGCGTTTTGTAACGGAGGCAGTAGAATTTTTTTTACATAAAGGAAGGAGATTTTGACAAATGAAATGGAAAAAATTAGTGGCATTGGCATTGGGAGCAGTCCTGAGTGCCGGCGTGCTTACAGGCTGCGGCACGGATACAGCCAGCAAGACTGGTGAGAAGGCGCTGACCATCGGTGATACGACCTTTAACAGTTCCAATGAGGAGCCGGATGTCAATCCGCATAACTCCTATGCGGGTTGGGCTTGCATCCGCTATGGTATCGGGGAAACGCTGATTAAGTACAGCGATGATATGGAGATTCAGCCCTGGCTGGCGGTCAAATGGGAAAATGTGGACGAGCTTACCTGGAAGTTCACTTTGCGTGATGGTGTGAAATTCTCCAGTGGCCGTGTGCTGGATGCCGCAGCCGTCAAGCAGTGCTTTGAGCATCTGATTGCAAATAATAAGCGGGCGGCACAGGATTTGAAGATTGCTTCTATCGAGGCCAATGGGCAGGAGCTTATCATTAAAACCAAGGAGCCGAAACCAGCGCTCCTCAACTACCTCGGCGACCCTTATGGCTGCATCATTGATGTGGATGCTGGCTTTGAAAAAGGCATTGTGGCCGGTACTGGCCCGTATATTGCCACGGATATCAAGACGGATGACCATCTGGTACTCAAGAAGAATGAAAACTATTGGGGTGGCACGCCGAAGCTCGACAAGATTACCATCCGCACGATTACGGACGGTAATACGCTCGCCAATGCCCTGCAGTCCGGTGAAGTGCAGGCCGCTTACGGCATGGCTTATGAAAGCTATCCGCTGTTCCGCAATGACAAGTATAATATCTCGCAGATTTCCACTTCCCGCTGCTTCTTTGGGAAGATGAACTTCGACCCGGATTCGGTGTGCGCTGACCCGGCTGTGCGTCAGGCTATCTCCATGGGCATTGATAAGGAAAACTTCGTGGCCAAACTTTTGGATGGCAACGGCTTCCCGGCTAACGGCGTGTTCCCCGCAGGCCCGGCTTTCGGCGGCGACAAGGTAAAAGCCGAAAAGTTTGACCCGGAAGGCGCCAAGAAGGTACTCGAAGCTGCGGGCTGGGTCGATACGGATGGTGATGGCATCCGCGAGAAGAACGGCAAGAAGCTCGTCCTCAAGTGGCTGACCTATCCGAGCCGTCAGGAACTGCCGCTGCTGGCAGAATCCGCCCAGGCAACTTTGAAGGACATCGGCATGCAGGTGGAAGTCAACTGCACCGCGGACAACAATCAGGCAGTCAAGGATGTGAAGGGCTGGGATATCTACGCCATGGCCAATGTGCAGGCGCCCACTGGTGACCCTGAATACTGGTTCACGGTGTTTGCCGCCGGGAATGCCACCAAGAATCAGGGCAAGTACCAGAGTGCCAAACTGGATGCTTTGGAAGCACAGCTGAGCCGCGAATTTGACCCCGCTAAGCGTGCGCAGCTGGCCCTGCAGATGCAGCAGGTCGTTCTCGATGACCATGCCTTTGTCTTCTGCTCCTTCCTCAAGATGAGCATGATTTCCAAGGCAAATGTGAAAAACTACACCTCTCATGCCTGCGATTACTATCAGGTAACGGCAGATTTGGATGTGGAATAAAAGATGGCACTTTGAGTAGGAAGCCCGCGCCTTTTGGCGCGGGCATTTTCTTTACATTAAAGGCCATCTTTGCTATACTTATGGGGTTGAATTTCGACCTATATATTAATGAGGAGCAAAGAATCATGCGGCAGAAGCGCAGACGTAAGCGCAGTTATAAAAGAGTCAAGTGGATATTGGGAATTATGCTGACCGTGCTGGTGGCAGTGGCTGGCATAATGGCAGCCAATCACTCCCGCAGCAATGGCGGTCTGGTGAACAGCGATGGCGAACCGGTGAAAAGCGACCAGATTACCCATGTGATGCTGTTGGGCGTTGACCGCCGTGAGGGGGATGTGGGCCGCAGCGATACCATGATGGTGGCGGCCTTTGACCAGGAAAAGGAAAAAGCGTCCCTGCTCTCCGTGCCCCGTGATACGCGGGTGCAGATTGAGGGCAATGATTACGAGAAAATCAATCATGCCTATGCCTATGGCGGTCATAAGATGAGCCAGGAGGCCGTGGAAAAACTGCTGGGCACAAAGATTGACCATTATATCATCATTGACACCAAGGCCTTTGAGCGGATTATTGATGCGCTCGACGGTGTGGACATCAACGTGGAAAAGCGCATGTACTACGAAGACCCTTGGGATGATGACGGTGGCCTCGTGATTGACCTCTATCCCGGCGAGCAGCATATGAATGGCAAAAAGGCCATCCAGTATGTGCGCTATCGTGATGGCGAGGGTGATATCGGCCGCATTGGCCGTCAGCAGAAGTTTATGAAGGCGGTGCTGGCCAAGGTCATTTCGCCCTCGGTGCTGCCCAAGCTGCCGAAACTGGTGGAGGAAGTAAAGTCCGCCATTCAGACGGATATGAGTCTGACGGAGCTCGTGGAGTTTGCGGGCAAGCTGAAGTCCGTTCACGACAACGGCCTGTCGGCGCAGATGGTGCCGGGGCAGCCTGCTTACATCAAGGATGTGAGCTATTGGATTCCCGATATTACGGATTTGCGCTCGTTGATGGCTGAGCAGCTGGGCCTCGAACTCAGCGAAGGGGAAAAGCAGAGAGCTCAGGCTGATGAAGACGCCTATATGAAGACCCTGCCCAGCGGCATGCAGCTGCTGGCTAAGTCCAAGACCTCCGGTCAGGTGGCGGAAGGAACGGCGGAGAAGACGGAAGAAAAGAGCAAGCCCATGAAGCCGGAGGAAATTTCCGTGATGGTCATTAACGACAGCGGCATTAATGGTGCCGCCGCGGAAGTGGCCCAGATTCTTCAGCGGAAGGGCTTTGTGATTTCCGGTGTGGAAACGGGTAAGACCAGTTCCCGTACCCAGACCACCATCACGACTTCCACCCGCAACACGGATGTGTTCTACGGCATGCCCTTTGCCTGCGTGATTATGGACGGCGGCAGTTCCAATCAGGCCGTGGTGCATATTGGATTGGATTACAAGAAATAGAAGTCCCTGGAGGATAGGAATGAAAGCCTTCCCCTCTGGGGAAGGTGGCAGCCGCAGGCTGACGGATGAGGTTGCAGAGATATTGCCTTTGAACCTCATCCGCCCCTGAGGGGCACCTTCCCCAGAGGGGAAGGCTAGTATAGAGGAGAATTTATTTTGGGTATATTGAAAGTTAATGGCCTTAAGAAGGCCTTTGGCATAGATGAACTCTTCCATGATGTGAATTTTGAAGTGCGGGGCGGCGATAAGGTCGGCCTGGTCGGCGCCAACGGTGCCGGCAAGACCACCCTGATGAAGATATTGATGGGGGAGGAAGAAGCTGACGGTGGCTCGGTACAGCTTGACCCGGCTGAAACCATCGGCTATGTGCAGCAGCAGGCTGACTTTGGTGAAGGCACGCTCTATGACGAGTTCCGCCGTGCCTTTGACGATATCATTGAGCTCGGCGAGCGCAAGCGTTCCTTGGAAAAGCGCATTGCCGCCGGGGAAGAAGAACTGTTGGACACCTATGGCAAGGTCGTGGAGCGTTTTGAACAGTTAAACGGTTATGAATTTGACAGCCGCATCAAAAAGGTCGCCTATGGCCTGGGCTTTACGGATGAAGATTTCCAAAAGAATGTCGAACATTTCTCCGGCGGGCAAAAGACGCGTATTTGTCTGGCCAAGGCTTTGCTTCGCGAGCCGGATTTCCTCTTTTTGGACGAGCCGACCAACCATCTCGACATTGGGATGATTGAGTGGCTTGAAGGTTTTCTGCGCACCTACCGTGGCGGTGTGCTCATAATCTCCCATGACCGCTATTTCCTCGACAAGGTGGCTACGCGCATGGTAGAACTAGAGGCGAATACCGTCACTAGCTACGAGGGCAATTACACCTACTTTATGCGGGTCAAGACGGCCCGGCGCGAGGCGCTCAAATCTGCCTACGAAAAACAGCAGGAACATATCAAAAAGACGGAAGAATACATCCGCAAGTACAAGGCGGGCATCAAGTCCAAGCAGGCAAGGGGACGGCAGAGCCAGCTCAACCGCTTGGAGCGCATTGTACTGCCGCCGGAGGCTGCCAGCTTCAATTACTTTGCCTTCCATAAGCCACCTGAATGTGCACAGCGTGTGGCAGAACTGGAGGAAGTCACTTTCGGCTATGGCAGTGAGCCGGTATTTAAGGATTTGTCCCTCTTGATTCGCAACGGTGACGGCGTGGCGCTCGTTGGCCCTAATGGTGCAGGCAAGACCACCCTGCTCAAAGTACTCGTGGGTGAACTCGAAGCGGCCAAGGGCCGGATAAAAATTGGCAGCCGGGTAAAGATTGGCTATTTCTCCCAGCAGCATGAAACCCTTCACATGGATATGACGGTGCTCGACGAAATCATCTATACCTATGGCGTGGACGAAGAACAGGCCCGCCGTTATCTGGGCGCGTTCCTGTTTCATGGAGATGAGGTGCTGCGCAAGATTGGCGACCTCTCCGGCGGCGAGCAGTCCCGCGTGGCTTTTTTGAAGCTGATGCTTACGGGTGCCAACTTCCTTATTCTGGACGAACCGACCAACCATCTGGATATTCCTGCCAGAGAAGCGGTGGAAGAAGCCTTGATGGCCTATCCTGGCACGTTCCTCGCGGTTTCCCATGACCGTTATTTCCTCGACAAGGTGGCCAACTGCACCTTGGAACTCGATAAGGGCCAGCTTACGGAATACAGCGGCAATTACAGCTATTACCTCATGAAGAAGGAAGCTGAGCGGGAGGCCGAGGAAGAAGAACGGCTGGAAGCAGAAGCTGCTGCCCAAAAGGAAGCGGCTAAGAAGGCTGCCGTGAAACCTGCGGAAGCACAGAAGGCGGCTGAGGAAAAAGCTGCCGCTAAAGAGCGGGCAGAAGTTGGCAAGATTCAGAGTATGAGCGATGCCAAGCGCACGGAGATGATTCAGCGGGCTGAGGCGGAAATCGCCATGGCCGAAGCGGAGTTAAAGGGACTGGAGTTTCAGATGAATCAGCCGGATGTTCAGGCTGACCCTGCGGAAAGTCAGCGCATTGCCGAAGAATACGCCGCCAAAGAGCAGGAGATAGAAGAACGCTATGCCAAGTGGGAACGGTTAGTGGCCAGCGAATAAATTGCTTTACAGCAGGAGGGAGTAAAGTTATGGCTAACAACAACGAACAGATGGCGCTGGGCTTTGCCCCGGGAACTGTACAGGAAGAACTCGAAGGTCTGGTGGACAGCATTATCTTTGCCAGCGAGGATGGCAAGTTTGCGGTGTTCCGTCTGCAGCCAACCGGACAGAACAGCCGCGTCAGCGTGACCGTCAGCAGTGAACCGCCCTTGGTGGGGCAGCAGGTGCATTTGACGGGGAGTTGGGTCACCCATCCCCGTTTCGGTCAGCAATTTAAGGCCGTAAGCATCCGTCTGGAAGCGCCTACCAGTGTGGAGGGCATTGAGCGTTTTTTGGCTTCTGGTGTCATTGACGGCATTGGCCCTGCCATGGCCAAACGTCTGGTGGCTAAGTTCGGTGCGGACACCTTGGATGTGATTGAGCAGAAGCCCAAACTGCTGGAAACGGTGGAGGGCATCGGCAAAAAGACTGCAGAAAAAATCGTAGCATCCTATACTGCGCAATCGGAGCTGCGGGAAATCATGCTCTGGCTCGAAAGTCATAATGTTTCGGGTGCTCTTGCGGCGCGGATTTTCAAGAAGTACAGTTCCTTTGCCTTGGATGTATTGGAAAATCATCCCTATAAGCTGGCGCAGGAGGTGGAGGGCATTGGCTTTGCCACCGCCGATGCCATTGCGGCCAGCCTCGGACTGGCAGGGGATGATGAAAACCGCGTGGCGGCCGGTATTGACTACGCCCTGCAGCAGATTTCCACCAATGGGCACTGCTGTATTCCTGAACAGCCCCTGATTGAACGTACCGCCAAACTCCTGCGGGTAGACCAGCTGCGCGTGGGCGAGGTACTAAAAAAACAGCTCAAGCTCCAACGTTTGGCTGTGGAATCCGTCGGCGGAACGACGCTTATCTATTCGCCCTATCTCTATCGGGCCGAGAAAAAAGTTGCCCGCAAGCTCCTATATCTGCAGCGTTATGCCGATGTGCTCAATGTGGAAAATCCCGAGGGGCTGGTGGCGCACTGGGAGGAAATGACGGGTCTTGATTTGGCCAAGGCACAAAAAGAAGCCATGGTTGCGGCGCTGACGCATGGCATTCTGGTGCTCACGGGCGGCCCCGGTACAGGGAAGACCACCGTGGTGCGCGGGATGATTGATATGCTGGAAATGGCCGGTCTCGAAATTCTGTTGGGCGCACCAACAGGCCGTGCCGCTAAGCGTTTGGCGGAAGCCACAAGGCGCAAGACCATGACGGTGCACCGCATGCTCGAAGCACAGGGAGGACGGCAGGATGATGGCTCATCGATGTTTGCCAAGGACGCGGATGAGCAGTTAGAAGCCGATGCCATCATCCTCGATGAGGTGTCCATGATGGATATCGTGCTTATGCAACATTTTTTGGACGCGGTGCCCGATGGCTGTCATGTAATTCTCGTGGGCGACGTGGACCAGCTGCCCGCTGTAGGCCCCGGCTCGGTGCTCAAGGACATTCTGCGCTCCGAGGCCATTCCTTCGGTACGCCTGACGGAAGTTTACCGTCAGGATGAAGAGAGCACCATCGTCCTCAATGCCCATGCCATCAATGCTGGCCGTCTGCCCATCTGCAAGCCGGCGGGAGATTTTCAGTTCTGGGAAATTGCTGACCCTGCCGAGGTGGCGAAAAATATCGTGCGCCTCTGCGTGGAAGTCCTGCCCAAGCAGGGATGGAATCCCCTGACGGATGTGCAGGTGCTCTCGCCTATGCACCGGCAGGAATGCGGCGTGGAAAACCTCAACAAATTATTGCAGGCGGCACTTAACCCGCCTGCCGCGTATAAGGCGGAGTACAAGAACAGCATCCGTACCTTCCGCCTGCATGACAAGGTCATGCAGACCAAGAACAACTACACGAAAATGGTCTTTAACGGGGATATCGGCTTTATCACAGCTGTGGAGGCCGACCACCTTACGGTAAAATTCAGCGAGGACTTAGAGGTGGATTACGAGAAGAATGAGCTGACGGAATTGCAGCTGGCTTATGCCATGAGCGTCCATAAGAGTCAGGGCAGTGAGTATCCCGTCATCATCCTGCCCTTAACGGCTGGTCACTACATCATGCTGCAGAGAAATCTGCTCTATACTGCCGTAACGCGGGCCAGCAAGCAGGTGATTCTCTTGGGAACGAAGGCGGCTCTTAATACCGCCGTGGAAAATGACCGCACCCGCAAGCGCTATACCTTGCTGGCGGAACGGCTGGCTGGGGCGCTGAATGAATAAAGACGGTTCTGAGAAGAAAGCGGGAATAAGCTTGAAGGAACGGAATAGGCTGCGCTTATCTATGCTTATATTATTGTATTTGGCACTGTGGTGGCCTTTGGCTGTTACTTAGGCAGTATAAAATACATTCAGCCAGCGGAAGCGGGAATGCTGGGCTCTCTGGAACCGCTGGCGGCCATAATCTTTTCCATGATGTTTCTGGAGGCCAGCTTTGGCTTGATGGATGTGCTCGGGACAGCGCTTATTCTGGGCACGGTGTTCCTGCTGGCTCGCCGAAAGGATGGATAACAACAAAAATGAGGCCTCTCGCAAGGGCCTCATTTTTGCTATTTTTATTTCTTGATAATCAAAGCCATAAACACCAAATCCTCGGTCTTGGATGGGTTGGCGATGCCGTGTTTTTCGCCGTCCGGGCAGAAGGTGGTGCTACCTGCGCCGAGGGTTACTTCTTTGCCGTTGTCGTTGTAGAGGGCCGTGCCGGAGAGGATGTGGTAAGTCTCCGTGTTGCCGTGATGCTCATGCACGCCGATGGAGCAGAGGGGCGGGATGATGACCTTGGCGTACATATCGCACTTGCCGTCAAGTTCTTCCGGCGTCAAGAGTTTCACGATGGTGATGGTGCCATTGCCATCTGCCTTGTTGGTTGCCTGAATGGGATTCGGTTCAATAAAAGCCATGTTAAAGTCTCCTTTGATAGTTGTTTCTTTTCATTATACCTTTTTTATTTCAAACACGCCATGATAATAAACTGATTGGCCAGCACATTCATGTTGGCAGAGTTTATTTTACCGGCGGCGGCAAAGTCTTCCCAGGCTTTGTCGTATTTTTTTTGCCCGATATGGCAAAGGCCGATAAGATTCTGAGCGTCGGCAGAGCGTTCTTCGATTTTTAAGAGCTTCTGCAGGTCAGCGATGGCGCCGTCATAGTCCTTGCTTTGGTAGCGGAGCAGGGCGCGGTTGTACCAAGCCTGATTATTGTTGGGCCGCAGGGTGAGCAGTTCATCATAGGCCTTGCGCGCAGCCTTTTTGTCGCCGAGCTTTTCGGAGGTGATGGCCAGATTGAAGAGTGCTTCGCCGGATTGGGGCTTGAACTTATGGGCGGCGGCAAAATCGGCCTGTGCGTTCTTGAAATCATCCCGGTTGTAGTAGACGATGCCGCGGTAAATCAGGTTGGCAGCTTCGTCCGGTGCTTTGCTGACTCTTTTCTGGGCGGCCTGCAAAGAAGCAGCGGAACCGTCGGGGGCCTGAGCTTCCCGCCAGAGCATCAGGATTTCCTGACCGTAATTTTTTCCTGGCACGGCCCAGTTGCCATTGAGTTTCGTCCAAGTCAGCACCTTGCCGTGAATGTCAGGACGGTTCTGTACTACATGCTGATAGCGAGGGTCAACCAGTGCCTGCACAGGCGGTTTGTATTTGGCGTAGACCAACAGATGCTGGATATGAGCACGGACGCCCAGCTGAGGCGTGGCAAAGCTATGGCCGGGTTCATGGTTTCCTGTGGCACCTAAGCCGCAGAAATTATTTTGCTGGGGGGACACATCACCGCCATAGGCAAAAAAGCCGGTTTCCTTCAAAGCCTGACAAAGAGCCACATCGGGACGGACACCTTCGGCGCCGGCTTCCTGATAGTAGTAGTTTACGATTTCTTCCACGGAGCAGTTGAGCTTCGGCGCGGTATTGCGCTGTTTGATGAAGGCAATCATCTGCTCCTGGCTGGCTTCGGCAGTTCCCATAATGGTGATGGATTCGGGATTTTCGTCCACGGCCATCATGGGCTCATCAAAGGCTGGTGCACAGCGGAAGTGCACGGAGGAAATAGCCCGTTTATTGATTTCGCCGGGCATTTTGTCGGGGAAGGAAGGACGCCCCGCGATGGTGCGCTGAGACACAGGCGTATCTTCTACCGCTGCGGCACAGCCGGTAATCGGCAGCAGCAGGCAGCCCATGGTTAGAACAGGAACGAACGCGCGAACAAAACGCATGATGAAAACCTCCTCAATTCAGTTAAGTCTAGCTATAGTATACCACAGGATTTTACCAAGAGGCAGGGATAAATCTGAAAGATGGCGGTTATAATTGACGGACAGCAAAATGTACATGCAGGATGTGGAAAATTTGTATCGGCAAATTATGTTGAAACGAGAATAATTTTTGGCAGGAATAAATTGGATGATGTCGAATATTCACACTAGAAATAGCGGATAAAATGATTGTGAGGAGGATTTGGAGGGATAGAAATGTCACTAAAGGGACGGATGTTGATTCTGGTAATTGGCATCGCAGTATTGACGACGATTTGCGTAAGTGCGGCGTTTATTATGAACCTCAAGGCGGAATCGGAGCGTCAGGTTGCTTCGGTGCGGCAGACGATGACGGCAGATGTGGAGCGGGAACTGAAAATCGAAACGGAAACCGCTATCTCCATCATCAAGCAGGTTTATGACCGCCAGCAGAAGGGTGAACTCACCGAAGAGCAGGCCAAAACGCAGGCCGCAGATATGGTGCGCAACCTGCGCTATGATGATGGCAAGGGGTACTTTTGGATTGATACTTATGAGGGGGTCAATGTGGTTCTCCTCGGTCGTGATACGGAAGGAAAATCTCGTATCAATCTGACTGACCCTTCCGGCAAGCAGTTCATTAAGGAAATGATTGAAAATGGCCGCAAGGAAGGTGGCGGCTATACGGATTTGATGTTTGCCAAGCCCAATGAAACCACGCCGCTGCCCAAGCGGAATTACACCGCTTCGTTTGCTCCCTATAAGTGGGTGCTGGGCACGGGTGTCTGGATTGACTATATCGACAGCCGCATTGCGGAAGAACAGGCGGCCGCTGACGAAGCCTTCAAATCAACACTGATTAACACGGTTATAGTCAATATCGTTTTGCTGGCCATCTTCTCCGGTTTGGGCATGCTGGCGGCAAAATCCATCGTGGGCCCGCTGCATATTGTTACGGGTCGTCTGGGCGTTATGGCTACGGGTGACTTGCGGGAGGATAACTCTCTGGAGGAGATGTTCCATCGTACCGATGAAATCGGTGAGATGAGCAGGGCTTTGCACAAGGTGCAGATGGAGGTCAGCACCATGATGCGGCAGATCATCGAGTCCAGCCAGCAGGTCGCATCTTCCTGCCAGCAGCTTACCAACAGCTCCGAACAGTCCGCTGAGGTCAGCGGCTCTGTGGCCGATAGTATCGTCAACGTAGCCGGCGCCTGCAGCGAGCAGTTCACGGAAGTGGAAAATGCCAGCACCAATATCGAAAGCCTCTCGCAGAGTATGGAGCGGTTCAAGGTAACCATTGAACATGCCGGTCAGGTGGTCGCTGATGCCAAGGGCCAGGCTGACAGCGGGGAAAAGGCAGTAACTGGTGCCGTAAAGCAGATGGAACTCATCGAGCAGTCTGTCAGCCAGTCTGCGCAGGTTATTGAAGAACTGGGCCGCGAATCGGATAAGATTGGTGCCATTGTGGATGCCATTTCGGAAATTGCCGAACAGACGAATCTTCTGGCCCTCAATGCAGCGATTGAAGCTGCCCGTGCCGGTGAACATGGCCGGGGCTTTGCAGTAGTAGCTGATGAAGTAAGAAAGCTGGCCGAACAGTCCAGTTCCTCGGCAGGGGAAATCTCCAGCCTGATTGGTTCCATTCAGGATAAAGCCCGCAATGCCGTATCTGTTATGCAGGAGGGCGTATCGCAGGTGCAGAATGGTGTAGGTGCCGTTAATGGAGCTGGCAGCAGCTTCAAGGACATTGCCGGCATGGTTGAGCAGGTAGTGGATGAAACCAACGAAATGGAACGCACGGTGGCAAGTCTGGCCAAAAATACCAGCACCATTGCGGAAGCCATTAATAAGATTAGCGAAATGAGCCGCAACGTGGCATCCGAAGCAGAAACTGTATCGGCAGCCACTGAGGAGCAGACGGCTACCATGAATGAGATTGCCAGTGCCAGCCGTCGTCTTACGGAAATGGCGGAAGGCATGGAAACTTCTGTAGAGCGCTTCAAGATTTAACTTCCTTGACAGGAAAAAATTGCAATGCTAACATAATAGCAAGATAACAGTGATGGTTTCGGCAGAATAAATTTTGCCGAAACCATCTTCGTGTATTACGTTAGAAGGAGAACTCTATGCAGGACATAATTGGTCAGGATATCAAGAGCATTACGCAGGAAATATTAGCCGATTACGATAAAAAACGCCATATCGACAAACTGGATGTATTCAATCAGCCGGATACCAAGGTCATCTATGAATTGATTGGGGAGCTCACGCGAGTGGCCTATCCCGGTTATGTGAAGGACCCGCATTACCGCATCTATGATATCCGCAACAACCTTTCCATGGTGATTGAGGATATCGCCTTTCGCCTCAACAAGCAGATTGCCATTGCCCTGCGTTATGGCATGAAGCTCGACGAGGAGACACTGGACGCAACCCGGACGGAAGCACAGCGTATTACGCTGGCTTTTTTGCGGCAGATTCCCAAGATTCGCGAATTTTTGGCTACGGATGTGGAAGCTCTCTTTGATGGTGACCCGGCAGCGGAAAGTGCCGATGAAATCATCTTTGCCTATCCCGGACTCTATGCGGTGACGGTGTTCCGCTTTGCCCATGAGCTCTACAAACTCAACGTGCCAGTGATTCCCCGCATTATGACGGAGCTGGCGCACAGCAAGACGGGCATTGACATCAATCCGGGCGCGACCATCGGCAAATATTTTATGATTGACCATGGCACGGGCATCGTTATCGGTGAGACCACGGAAATCGGCGAGCATGTAAAAATCTATCAGGGCGTTACCTTGGGGGCTCTTTCGACCTCGGGTGGGCGGAAGCTCTTTAACAAGAAGCGCCATCCGACCATTGAGGACAATGTGACCATTTACTCCGGGGCATCTATCTTAGGCGGCGATACGGTGATTGGCAAAGGCTCGGTCATCGGCGGCAATGTGTTCCTGACCCATTCGGTTCCGCCGGAAACGAAAGTCAGCGTCAAGAATCAGGAATTGCGCTACAATATGGGAAGCTGTGATTTATAACGTGTTTTTCCTTCATTCCTATATTTCTGTCAATTCACACTTGCGCTTTGAACTGTGCGTGTTATAATGGATAGGTATGTTTTTCCCCATAGACTCATTGTTTCCCCATCAATGAGTTTTTTCGTTTTTTACTTTACTGCAAAGCAAGGAGTTTTGAAATGTCGAGAATTAAAGACGCTTTTGATGCCGTAGCTGCGGCCATCATTGCCCAGAAGGATTATCTGTCGGATATTGATGCCAAGGCCGGTGACGGTGACCATGGCTTTAATATGGCGCGTGGTTTCCGGGCAGCTCAGGAAATCGTGGATGAAATGGATGACACGAGTCAGCCGGGCCCGGTGCTCAAGAAAATCGGCAAGGCCCTGATTCAGAACGTGGGCGGCGCTGCAGGCCCGCTTTACGGTGCAGCTTTCGTCAAGGCTGGTGAGGCATGTGATGAAGAAACCCGCATGAACGTCAAGAGCTTTGAAAAACTTTTGGCAGCTGCCATTGAAGCGATTCAGACCCGTGGCCGTGCCGAACAGGGCGATAAGACCATCTTGGATGCTCTGATTCCCATTCATGACTGCTTCCTGCCGGAAAATGTGGAAGACAAGAATCTCTTTGAGGTTCTGCAGGAAGCCTCCAAAGCCGCTGGTGACGGCGTAAATTACACCAAGGAAATCCCCGCGAAAAAAGGCCGCGCCAGCCTCGTAGGTGAGCGCAGCATCGGCGTGGAAGACCCCGGTGCTGTCAGCACCATGCTGATGTACCGTGCCCTGTATCAGTTCTTGAAACGCTAAGCGTTTTTATTGTAAGTTTTTAGGAGGAAGTTTCATTGAGTCAGAAGGTTCGTACCCGTTTTGCTCCGAGCCCTACGGGTTATATGCATATTGGTAATCTGCGCACGGCGCTTTACGGTTATCTCTACGCCAAGGCCCAGAAGGGTGATTTTATCCTGCGTATTGAGGATACCGACCGTACGCGTTATGTGGCCGATGCGGTGGATTTCATCAACCGTACGCTCGAAATGGCGCATATTGTGCCGGATGAAGGCCCCGATATCGGCGGTGACTGCGGCCCCTATGTGCAGAGTGAGCGCATGGATATCTACAAGAAGTATGCCGAGGAACTCGTAAAGACCGGTCATGCTTATTACTGCTTCTGCGACCCGGACGAAGACCATTCTGCCGGTGAGTTCGGCGGTTATGACCGCACCTGCCGCGATTTGGATGCAGCGGTTATCGAACAGCATCTGAAAAATGGCGACCCGTATGTCATCCGTCAGAAGATGCCGCTCGATGGTTCGACCACGTTCTTTGATGTGCTCCATGGCAATATCACCATTCCGAACTCCGAATTGGAAGACCAGGTGCTCTTAAAGCGTGATGGCATGCCGACCTACAACTTTGCCAACGTAATCGATGACCATCTGATGGGCATCAGCCATATCATGCGCGGTGCTGAGTTCATCACGTCCACGCCGAAGTACATCCTGCTCTATGAAGCCTACGGATGGGAAGTGCCGACCTTCATTCATCTGGCGCCGGTTATGGGCAAGAATGAAGACGGTTCTGTATCCAAGCTGTCCAAGCGTCATGGGGCAACGAGCTTTGATGATTTGGTAAAACTGGGCTATCTGCCGGAAGCCATCACCAACTATGTGGCACTTCTGGGCTGGAACCCCAAGACCACCAATCAGGAAATCTTCTCCATGGAAGAACTGATTGCGCACTTTGAACTGGATGGTCTGTCCAAGTCCCCGGCTGTGTTCGACTATGACAAGCTGGGCTGGATTAACGGCGAATACTTCAAGGCCATGAGCGACGAAGAATTTGCTAAGCGCGCCCATGACTTTGCAGGCGACCTGCCTGATTACCTCGAAAAGAACTGGCAGATGGTGGCCGCACTTCTGAAGACCCGCGTACAGCGCTTCAGCGATGTCAAAGACGAAATTGACTTCCTCGTAGAGATGCCAGCGTTTGATGCGGACCTCTACAACAACAAGCGCAACAAGGTAAATCCAGAAAAGGCCGCAGAGCTTATGCCGAAACTCGTGGAACTCTTGGAAGGTGTAAGCGAAGCAGATTGGCACAACGACAGCCTTTACGCTAAGCTCGAAGAATACATCGCTGCCCAGGAACTCAAGAAGGGTCTCGTAATGTGGGTACTGCGTATTGGCGTTGCCGGTAAGTCTGTAACGCCGGGCGGCGCTACGGAAATCCTGTCCGTGCTGGGCAAGGAAAATTCTCTGGACAGACTCAAAAAAAGCCTTGCCAACCTTACGGCGTAGTGCTATAATAATTTGAGTCAGCAACAATAGCATTGCTTTTGGCGCCTTCGTCAAGCGGTTAAGACACTGGCCTCTCACGCCAGGTTCACGGGTTCGAATCCCGTAGGCGTCACCAATCGGCACCTTCGTCAAGCGGTTAAGACACCGGCCTCTCACGCCGGGTTCACGGGTTCGAATCCCGTAGGTGTCACCATATAAAAATACAGGAGCTATGAATTTTTCATAGCTCCTTTTTAGTGTAAATTGCAGTTTATCGATGTTACTACGAGCTTTATTTTTGTTGTTACAGCTCAGTGGGGCGGAGGTGGTAATACTTTTCGCCGTTGCACTAAATGACCCACAAGTAAGTGTATGGGCCTTTTAGTTGCCTGCGCCGGGCAAGACCGGCGGCGCGTATGTTCAGCCCAGTGTTTAGTTTGTGCCGTTTGTGGGCCAGTCCTCACTGCGTTCGGACAGTCGTTCCACGGCGAAAAGCATCACCATCTCCGCCCTAAGTGATGTCCGTATAAACTGTCATTTTCGCAGTGATAAGCAGCAAGTACATCGATATTCTTGTTACATGAACAACGAGTTCATGGCAATAGTCTAAATCGTAGCTTTGGATGAATAAACTGCTCTCCCATAAAAGTTATGTATGTACCATGTGGCTATGTTGTGATGGTAAGAGACAAGTACATCGATGTTCTTGTTACGGGAGCAACGAGTTAGCAGCAATAGCTTAATCCGTAACTTGGGGCGAACGAGGAGTGATTTTTCTGTAGGGAGCGACTGCCTGAACGAAGTGAAGGCCGGCCCCTGAGGAAAATTGCTAAACTAATACGCTGAAAGCAGCGCCGTTGGCCTGCCCGGCGCTGGTAACTGGACATTCCTCTTTTGCGAGGGGGTCGTTTAGCGGAAGACAGAAAAATCACTCCTCGTTCACCCCCAACTTCGTATGAACTGGATACCTTTATCACGAACTTGCCGACAAACTGTAACTTATATGTGTGGATGTTCCTTTTCAATAGTGGCTGTGCTTAATGCAAACAGAGGAACAGCAGTGGGAAGATTAGCAGGAGGTAAGCGGCTGTGGTGATGACGAAGGAAGAAACGGTTATATCGTAATTGAGTTTGTAGATTTTGGCGGCCAGCACCGCATTGATGGCGGTGGGGCAGAAGGTCAGAATGATGAGGGTTCCTCGCAGGATGGGGTCGCTGACCACAAGATAGGTCAAGGCGATAAAGATAGCTGGCGTGATGACAAAGCGCAGCAATGTCAGGGTGCGTACTGTCCGGGCATATTCCCGCACTTTGCCAAAATCGATTAAGAACCCTACTGGCAGCATGGCAATCCAGGCGCCGATGTGGACGAGGCTTTGGAAGATGGTGCCAAGTTCCTGAGGCCGTTCCACGCCGTTGGCATTGAGCAGCAGGCCAATGATCATGCCCAAAAGGCTCAGCTGGTTGATGGAAAAAAACATTTCCCGGAAACTGTGACCGGGGCTGGACTTGCGGACTGAGGAAGTATGCTTCAGATAATAGTACTGAGCCATGGGAAACACCACGACGCAGAGAAGAAAATTCTGGGTGGTGCCGATGAGCTGGGAATAGGCGTAGCCCTGCTCGTTGTAGAGGATAAAGGCACAGACCCCGCCAAGGGTGCCAAGATTGGCGAGCATGGCGCTGGCAATAAAGGCGCCTCTGTCCAACAGATTTTCAATGCGCCGGGCAAAGAGGGCATAGCCGATAGCTCCTGGCAGCAGTACCAGCATCATGCCAAACAGGGGCACGAGCAGCAGGTTCCAGGACAGGGGCAGCACCCAGAAACTCAGCAAAGAGAGCGTGGTGTACACGCAGATGACATTAAAGCGGATGACTTTGTTGATGACGTTATCGGAAACCCAATGGCGATGATGCATAAAGTAGCCCGTCACCAGAGGCAAAATCAAGTCTGTCACCACATAAAGAATCCGCAGGGAAGCACCGTCCAAAAAAATCACTCCTCACCAAAATACAGCCGGAAATTATATGGTTATCCTATCATCTTTTGTGAGGCCTGTAAATGGCATGGGGGCAGGAAAATATGTTATAATGATAGAATGTAAATTGGGGAGGTGGATGATGTGCCGGAAAAAATCAAGCCGGAATTGTTGCAATTCTTACAACCGGGCGAATTATCCTTGAAGATTCTGGTGGTGGAAAGCCTCTGTTATTTGCCGGATTTACGCCGGATGTTTCCCTGTTCCCAGCTTTATGCGGTGACGGCCGATAGGGATGCCATGCTGGATTATCAAGGACTTTCCGTGGAATTTACGGAGCTTAATTATCTGGACGCACCGCTGCCTTACCCTAAGGAATTTTTTGATTACATCATTTCGGATTTGACTTTGGAACAGGCAGGTCACCCGCAGGACATTGCGGCGGGATTTTCCCGCTTTCTCAAGGAGACGGGCAGTTTCCTCACCAGTTTCCGCAATATTCGCCATTGGTCGCAGCTTACGGATTTGCTCGCAGGCCACTACTACAATGTGGTGGCGCGGCTTTTTGCCCGGCAGGAATTTGAGCGCCTGCTCTATGCTTCCTATTATAAGATGGTCTTTATGGAACCGCAGAAGCGTCCCGCGGATGAAAAGACGCTGCAGAAACTTTTGGCAGCGGGCTTTGACAATGAAGGGGACGATATCAATACGGAATTCTATCTGGTGCGGGCAGACAGGTCCATGCCGGAAATGGCGCTCTTGAAGTCCATGTACAGTAAAGCGGAACGGCGGCAGTTGTCAATATATTTGCATCGTATTGAATACGGCGTGGAGCCGGAGAAAAACTGCCGGGAGTTTTGGCAGTTCTATCGTAAGACAGGTTTGTTTGCCGATTATACGGCGGCGTTTATCAAGCAGGCGGTATTCCATCCGAAAAAATTTTATCGTGAGTTGCTGGCACATTCGCCCGCGGAGCGGGATGAAATTGGTCAGATGCTTCAAGGGGCAAGGAACAACGTGACCAGTGAGGAAGAAGCTGCTTATTTGCAGGAACTTTGGCAGGAATGGCAGGGGATGCAGAATGAATAATCAAGTGGATGAACAAAAGATTGCCTTTATTACCTGTGTCAATAGTGAGGACTGGTACAGCGAGTGCCGTCTCTATTTGGAGAGCCTGCAGATACCTGAGGGCATGACGGCGGAGTTTATTCCGGTCAGGGGAGCAGATTCCATGTGCGCGGGGTATAATGAGGGGATGGCCCGCACGGATGCCAAATACAAGGTCTATCTTCATCAGGATACGCTGGTGGTCAATAAACATCTCGTGGCGGATTTGCTGCATATTTTTGCGGATAAAACGGTTGGGGCCGTGGGTGTCATCGGCTGCCGCAGTCTGCCGCTTAGCGGGGTATGGTGGGATGGCCTGCGCACCTATGGCCGGGTACTTCATGCCTGTGAACCAGAAAGTGTGGTGGATTCCCACTGCCGGGAGCCGGAAGGAGAATATCAGGAAGTGGAAGCCGTGGACGGCCTCTTTATTGCGACCCAGTATGACGTAAAATGGCGGGAGGATATCTTCACCGGCTGGCATCTTTACGATACATCTCTGTGCAAGGAGATGCAGCGGGCGGGTTACAAAGTGGTGGTGCCTAATCAGGAGAAAGACTTTTGGTGCATCCACTGCCCCAAGGAGAAGCCCTTGGCCTATGAGTACAAAGGTTATCAAAAAGCATTTATCCGGGAGTACGGCAAAGAACTCAACCCCGAGGTGTGAGCATGATGAACGCAGCAGAATATACTTGTATCGAACCGGACTATGTAGAAAAATTTTTTTGTGATGGCAGCAAGTGTGGCGGCTCTATTTGCTGTTATGGCTGGCAGCAGCTTTTGGATGATGCGGCTTTGGCCCGCTATCGTTCCGTCAAAGGAACGGAAGGAGAGCGCATAAGAGCAGGGCTGGTCTATCTGGAAGAAGCAGATGGCTATGGCCTCCGCCATGAGGATAATCACTGTGTCTTTCTGAGGGATGACGGCCTTTGTAGTTTGCAGAAAAAATACGGGGCGGAGATGCTGACGGATGTCTGCGCAGAATATCCTCGCAAGACGCGCCTCTTTCCTAACAACATTGTTGAGCGGGCACTTTGCGTGACCTGCCCTGTGGCGGCAGATTTGATTTTGCAGAATGAGGAACCTGTATCGCTTATACAGCGGCAGATAAAGTCCACCCGCGGCAACTACTTTCAGCCAGCAGGTGATACAGAGGTTTTGGAGCAGCTGCGCTTTTTTGATTGGCAGGCACGTGGGATTGAAATCTTGCAGAGCCGTAATCTTTCCCTGCCGCAGCGTTTGCACAAGCTGTTGCTGGAGCTGGCAGCGGCTGATGCAAGTTTGCCTTGGGGACAGGATACGGATGGTGTTATCTGGGAACCATGGGCACCGGCACAGCAGGCGCGTTTTTTCCGTTTTTTTGTGGCAGGGATTGAGGACAATACGGAGGATACGGCAGCATATCTGGCCGGAATTGCAGCGTGGGAACAGGCTGGTTTTATGACAGCAGCGGAAGCCCAAAAACTTTTGGCAGAAAAAGTATGGCAGCCCTATGGCCTGATGCTGGAAAATTATCTGGTCAATGAGTGGTTCAAGGAGCTTTACCCCTGTGCTGTTTTGGGAACCTTTGCTTATAACGGCCTTTATTTTGTGGTACAATGGGAAATGTGGCAGTTTTTGCTCGTGCTTGTTTTGCGGGATGGACAAGCTGATATCCGCAAGACGATAAAGGAGACCGCCTGCTGGCTGGCCTCCCGGCTCAATCATTACACAGAGGCCCGCAATGTACTGATGGAGCTTTTGCGGTCAAATAAAGGATAAGCGGGCAGTGACGTAGAATAAGTAGAAGCGACGGTTTTTAGGGATTTTCGATAATTTTTTGGGAGTTAGTCTGTTTATGGAGCATGAAACGTTAAATTGGCTGAATCTGGCCGATAAGTTTGCGAGTGATGGTGACCCGAAGGGCATGCGGGCCTGCGCACGGGAACTTTGGAATATTGATGCGGAGAGCATGGACGGGGCAGCGGTAATGGCTGAAGCGGCTCTTTATACCGGCGACCACGAGGAAGCCCATGCGCTCTTGGATGAAATCCTGCGCAAGAAGCCCCAGCATCTGCGGGGGCGTTTGGTGGCAGCAGGTCTTGCTGCTGTGGAATTCCGTCTCGACGAGGAAATTCCGGAATTGAATAAACTGGTCAATGAGTTGGAACGGAAACTCTGGGCGCTGACTCCTGATGAACCCTATTACAAAATCGTCATTTACCTTTTACAAAAAGCCAGAGCCTGGCTGGCGGATGCTTATTATCTGGCTGCTGAGCCGGATAAGGCAGCGGCCTTGATGCTGGCCCATAGCAAAAATGGAGCTTCTGATGAAGAGAAGGCCTCATCTTATAGCAAGTTCCTCTTCATGCGCAATTATCGGGAACTGGGCGCATTGGAGGGTAAGGAACTGGCAGAAAAATACGGCCCCATGCTGAATGTCACGCCTTATCTTCATGATAATGCGCAGAAACTTCCCGGCAAGAAACTCCGTATCGGTTATCTTTCGCCGGATTTCCGTCAGCATGCGGTGGCCAATTTCGTAGCGCCACTGCTCAAGAATTTCGATGGCAGCCGGTTCAGTGTCTATGCTTATTCCACGGGACAACGGGATGAGGTAACGAAGCGGCTGATGGCTTCGCCGGTGACCTGGCGGGATTTGCGCGGACGCAGCCCCAGAACGGCGGCGCGGCTCATTGCTGAAGATCAGATTGATATTCTGGTGGATTTATCCGGTCACAGCAACAACAACTGCCTGCCCATTATGGCCTTGCGCCCTGCACCGGTGCAGGTGGCAGGTATTGGCTATATGAATACCACAGGGCTTTCCACCATTGATTATTTCCTGTCGGATGAGGTCTGTCTGCCTGCCGGTGAACAGGCAGCTCAGGGCTTTACGGAAAAAATCCTGCGCCTGCCGCATTCCCATCTCTGCTATGTGCCGGGTGCGGTGCGGGAAATTCCACCAGCGGGCACAGAGGCGCCCTGCCTCAAAAATGGTTTCGTGACTTTTGGCTCGTTTAATAATTTAGCAAAAGTCACGGATGAAACCCTGCTTCTTTGGCGGGGAATTCTGGATCAGGTACATAGCTCCAAGCTGGTGCTCAAGGGCAAGATTTGCAGCATTGATTCCGGCCGGGCCATTTTGCGTGACCGTCTGAAGCGGCTCAGCTTTGATTTGGCACGGGTGGAGATGCGGCCTTACAGTCCTGACTATATGGAACAGTACCGGGATATTGATATCGCATTGGATACGATGCCCTACAATGGGGGACTGACCACCTGCGAAGCTCTGTTCATGGGCGTGCCGGTCGTGAGCATCCGCGGGCGCCGCCATGGTTCCCGTTTTGGTGCCTCCATTCTGGTGAATGCCGGGGTTAAAGAGCTTGTGGTAGAAAATGACATCAACTATGTGCGCCGAGCCGTGCAGCTGGGCAACAGTCCGGAACTTATCGGTGCATATCATTCGGGACTGCGGGCAAATCTCTTGAAATCTCCGCTGATGGATGTCAAAAATTATATGCGCGAGCTTGAAAGTGGATATTGTGCGATATGGCAAAATTTTTGCACAATATAAAAAACACTTGCATTTTTGAACTAAACAATATATAATAATAGGCATGGACGTTCTTTTTCTCGGCGTAATCTACGGAAAAACTAGGGGACTCAGGGATACAGGGACATCTAAATATTATTTCTTTTTAGGTAAGGGGATTATCGTATGGCTTTTGAAGACAAAACACTGGTATGCAAAGAATGTGGGAAGGAATTTACGTTCACTGCTGGTGAGCAGGAATTCTACGCTGAGAAAGGGTTTGAAAACGAACCGGCACGTTGCCGCGATTGCCGTGACAAACGTCGTCGCAGCCGTGATGGCGGTGAAGCCCGTCAGATGTTCAAGGTAATTTGCGCTGAATGCGGCAAGGAAACGGAAGTTCCGTTCGAGCCGAAGAACGACCGTCCGGTATACTGCCGTGACTGCTTTAACAAAAAAAGAGGCGAAGCAATGTAATCATTAACACTTGCAGTTTTTCTGTAGTGTGTTATACTTACATTGTGCGTGACGAGTGGAGTTTGAGCGAAGCGCTCAGACTCCACTTTTGTTACATTGTAAAAATTTAATTTGAGAGTGGGGTTATTCTATGAAGATGAAAAAAGTGTTATCCCTTCTGGCAGCAGGTGCCTTTGCTGTCTTTGCTATGGCAGGCTGCGGCAGCGACAATGGCAGCGCTCCTGCTGGTGATAAGCAGGCTAAGGTCCTGAAAGTCGGTTCTTCCATCGACTTCCCGCCGTTTGAGTTCCAGGACGAAGGACAGAAGGAATATCAGGGCTTTGATATGGATCTCATCCGGGCCATCGGCAAGGAAATGGGCCGCGAAGTGGAAATCCAGAATCTGGGCTTTGATGGCCTGATTCCGGCACTGCAGGGCAAGAGCATCGATGTGGCTATCTCCGGTATGACCATCAACGATGAACGCAAGGCAAATGTTCTGTTCTCTGACCCGTATTATCAGTCCGGTCTGACCATGGTGGTTCGTCAGGACGAAGAAGCCATCAAGAAGTTCTCTGACCTCAAGGGCAAGAAGGTAGCTGTACAGATTGGTACCACCAGTGCTGCAGAAGTTAAGAAGCTCGAAGGCGTGACGGTTACGGAACTCAACACCCCGGCTGACTGCTTCATGGAACTCAAGGCCAAAGGTGTGGATGCCGTCGTAAATGACCGTCCGGTAAATGATTACTTCATCACCAAGAATGCCGCACAGGGCGTCAAGGTGCTGGACGAAAAACTGACGGCTGAAGATTACGGCATTGCCATCAATAAGGACAATGCAGAACTGCAGAAGGAAATTAACGCTGCGCTCAAGAAGCTCAAAGAAAACGGCGAATACGACAAGATTTTCGCAAAATGGTTCGGCGAGAAAAAATAATAGTTTTTCCCATAGCCTTCCCTTTCGGGAAGGCTATTTTACAGGTTGACACTCTTAAAATATTGCTCTATAATTATACATGATTTATGAATAAATATAAGCAGGGTGAAAGATATGGATTTTAATTTTGACTTGGTTGTACAGTCCTTTCCCTTGCTCCTGTTGGGAGCGGGGATAACCATCAAGATAACGGCACTGTCTGTGGCCGTGGGTATTATTATCGGCCTCTTTATGGGCATTGCCCGCATTGGCCGTATCCGGATTTTCCGCTGGATTGCGGCGGTGTATGTGGATTTCTTCCGCGGGACGCCGCTGCTCGTACAGATTTTCCTCGTATACTTCGCTCTGCCCTTGATGACCGGACAGAGAAGTGATCCCTATGTGGCAGCCATAAGCGCCTGCGGTTTGAACTCTGGCGCCTATGTGGCGGAGATTTTCCGCTCGGGGATTCAGTCCATTGACAAGGGGCAGATGGAAGCGGGACGTTCTCTTGGCATGACCTGGGTGCAGACCATGCGTTACATTGTGGTTCCGCAGGCGTTTAAGCGGGTTATCCCGCAGCTGGGCAATGAGTTTATCGCGCTCCTCAAGGATTCTTCGCTGGTATCGGTTATCGGCTTTGAGGAACTGACCCGCCGCGGCCAGCTCATCATTGCCAAGACCTATGCGTCGGTGGAAATCTGGACTTGCGTAGCCATCATTTACCTGATTATGACGCTGACTATTTCCCGCTTTGTGGCATTTTTGGAGTGGAGGTTTGCAAAAGATGATCGTCATTGAAAATTTACATAAGGCCTTTGGCAAGGTGGAAGTCCTCAAAGGTGTCAATCTCCATATCAAACCGAAGGAAGTCGTGGCGCTTATCGGCCCGTCCGGTTCCGGCAAGAGCACCTTGCTGCGCTGCATGAACTATCTGGAAGAACCCACCAGCGGCAAGGTGACGGTGGACGGCACACCGCTCGATGGGGAAACGAACATCAATAAAGTGCGGGAAGAAGTCGGCATGGTGTTTCAGCGCTTCAATTTGTTCCCGCATATGACGGCGCTGGAGAATATTATGCTGGCGCCCATGAAGGTCAAAAAAATCAGCCAGGCTGAGGCGAAGAAGAAAGCCGAGGAACTATTGGCACGGGTTGGCTTGGCAGATAAAGCCAATAATTATCCCAGCCAGCTTTCCGGCGGTCAGCAGCAGCGTGTGGCCATTGCTCGCGCACTGGCTATGGAACCCAAGGTCATGCTCTTTGATGAACCGACATCAGCCCTTGACCCGGAAATGGTCGGCGAGGTTCTGGATGTTATGCGTTCTCTGGCCAAGGAAGGCATGACCATGGCTATTGTGACGCACGAAATGGGCTTTGCCCGGGAAGTGGCCGACCGGGTTCTCTTCATTGATGGTGGCGGCATCTTAGAACAGGGTACACCAGAAGAACTCTTTGCACATCCTCAGCAGGAACGTACCAAGAGTTTCCTTTCCAAAGTGTTGTAAAAGTGTAAAAGGGTAAAACTGTATACACATATAAGAAAAGATTGACAATTCAATAACTAACAATTATAATTGTTATTGGGTCGTCAAAGAATTGTAGGCGACAGGTTTTAAGCAACAGGAGGAATCTCAATGGTTGGTAAAGTTAAATGGTTCAGCGCTGAAAAAGGTTATGGCTTCATTGCCCGCGAGGATGGGGACGATGTATTCGTACATTTTTCCGCTATCAATGATGAAGGCTTCAAGACCCTGAACGAAGGTCAGGAAGTTGAATTTGACATCGTGGAAGGCGCCCGCGGTCCGCAGGCTTCTAATGTCAGCAAAACGGCATAATTAATTTTATAGCGAATTAAGCCTTCCCGAGCGGGAAGGCTTTTTATTATTTTTCTTTACAATAAAAGAAGGGTTTTGCATACAAGCGGCGAATACTGTATATAAAACCAAATAAGTTGTTGCTAGTTAATCCGCAGGCAACGTCCTGTGGCAGTATAAGAAAGGGGATGTGTCATATGGCAACATTCACTGTAAGAGGCAAGAACATCGAGATCACTCCTTCCCTGCGCGAGTATGTGGAAAAACGCGTAGGCAAAGTCACCAAGTATTTCGAAAACGTTGGTGATATTTCGGTTCTCTTAACCGTATCGAAGGGGCGTCACATCGTCGAGGTTACAGTCCCCGTACAGAATGGCATTTTGCTTCGCGGCGAAGAAGCCACGATGGATATGTACACGTCGATTGATTTAGTGGTGGAAAAACTGGAACGCCAGATTCATAAACAAAAGACGAAACTGGCTCGCCGTTTCCGTGGCGGCGGCTTCAAGGCCGAAGCGTTTAAGTCTGCACCTGTGGAAATCTCCGGTGATGATGAAGAATATCAGGTCGTAAAGACCAAGAAATTCGTAGTTAAGCCCATGGACGTACAGGAAGCCATTATGCAGATGAATCTCCTGAATCACAATTTCTTCGTGTTCCGTAACGCTGAAACCGAAGATGTGCAGGTGGTTTATAAGCGCACCGATGGCAATTACGGACTGATTGAGTCAGGCAACTAAAACAGGCAGTAAGGGCTGTGAGAAAAGCAATTTTCTCACAGCTTTTTTATCTTTATTTGTTGTGAGAATTTTTCAATTTGCAAAAGGATTTATAGTTTCGATGTAGAAATAAAAAAACAAATGGCTAGGACATAGGGAGATATGAGATGAGGAGAGGATGTTTGTTATGGGAATCAGGCAAAAGTTTTATGTGCTGGCTGGCATAGTCGGCGCACTGCTGGCGGTGATTTCGATTATCGGTTTTTACACGGCCGATAAAAATTTGGAGGAAGCTGTACAGGCAGAGTTTTCCGCCTCCATGAATGCGGCGGAACATGAGGTGGACGGCTGGCTGGCCAAGAAAGGCGCATCGGCACAGTATGCAGCGGATTTGATGACGGAGTTCAATGGGGATGAAAGCCGGGTAAAATCCATTGCTTCGCTGGCACTGGGTTCCTCCGACCCGGAAATTCTTGACTTAAATATCGGTGCGGAAGATGGCTATTTTGCTTCCTACCGTACGCAGAACAAGAGCACGGGAACACTTGACCCGCGCACGCGTCCCTGGTACAACGATGCCAAGAAGGCGGGCAAGCTGGTCTTTACCGACCCCTATATGGATAAGAACACCGGTAAATTTGTCGTATCGGCAGTAGCTCCCTTTAAGAAGGACGGACAGTACTTCGGTACTTTGTGCACGGATATTGATTTGGCGGTAGTGGATGCTATGGCCAAGAAGATAAAATATCACGGCGAAGCCGGCAAGGCGTTTATTGCCGATAAGAATGGTATTATTCTGGGGAACGGCGGCGAAGAAAAGGTCGGCAGCAAGGTTCAGGATCTGCCCTTGGTTGGTCCGAAGTTTGAGGAAATGATGAAGGCCGGTCATGGTATGTTCGTTGGCGAGGCCGCAGACAGCAAGGTGGTTATCTCCTATACCACGATTGGCAGCACGGGCTGGCTGATTGGTATGAGTGTACCTTATGATTATGTATTTGCATCGGTCAGCAGCCTGAAGGTAATTTATGCGGTACTTACGCTGGTAGGGCTTATTCTGGTTCTGGGTGTCTGCTTCCGCTTTGCTGGCATGATTACCAATCCGATTGTGGCTTTGGAAGCCCATGCCACGGAAATGTCCAATGGCAATCTGATGCAGGAAAAACTGGCTGTTTCCACCAGTGATGAAATCGGCTCTTTGACGAACGCCTTTAATACCATGAGTGAAAAGCTGCGGGCGCTTATCCGGCAGATGGCAACCACTTCTGAACAGGTGGCGGCATCTTCGGAAGAGCTTACGGCCAATGCCCAGCAGTCGGCAAATACTTCCGTACATGTGGCGGAAACGGTTGGTGATGTCGTAGCCAACGTATCGGAACAGCTGGGCAATATCGAACATGCCAAGGGCAGTGTTGACGGTGTATATCACGATATTGCCAATATGTCGGCCAAGGCCAAGCATATCACCACGGCATCCCAGCAGACGGCAGAAGCCGCCAAGAAGGGTGCAGACCTTATGGAAGAAGCCATTAAGAAGATGGGTACCATCGAGGAAAGCGTATTGGCATCTTCGGAAGTGGTTAAGACTCTGGGGGAAAATTCCCAGCAGATTGGCCAGATTGTGGAGGCCATTTCCTCCATTGCCGAGCAGACGAACCTGTTGTCGCTTAATGCCGCTATTGAGGCAGCCCGCGCCGGCGAACAGGGCCGCGGCTTTGCCGTTGTGGCTGACGAAGTAAGGAAGCTGGCTGCTGAATCGCAGGAATCGGCAGAACAGATTAAGGAGCGCATCGCTTCCATTCAGAACGATACCGCCAAAGCGGTGGAATCCATGAAGAATGGTACGCAGGAAGTTACGCTGGGTACCAAGGCCATCCGGGATGTAGGCGAGCAGTTTGAAGACATCATGAGCAAGGTGGATTCCATCAATACGCAGATGGAAGAAATCAACAGTGCCGTATCGCAGGTTTCCACGGGAGCGGAGCAGATTGTTACCGCCGTGGATGCCATTGATAATGCCAGCAACAAGACCTCCGACAGCATGCAGTCCATTTCCTCGGCGACCGAGGAACAGTCGGCATCCAATGAGGAAATCGCGGCGGCATCGCAGGCACTGGCAACGCTGGCCGTAAAGATGCAGGAGGCTGTAGGCAAGTTTAAGGTATAACAAGACAGGAGGAATACAGGAGGAGGAAGTTAGTTATGGGATTTGTAAAAGATTTGAAAGTCGCCCACAAGCTGGCGATAATCGGCGTGCTGGCCTTTATTGCCACATTGGTGGTAGGCTGGGTGGGCTACAGCTCCTTAAAGAGCGCTCAACAGAACATGGAAGAACTTTATAATGAAGACACCATGAGTATTTACTACTGTGCCAAGGTGCGCTATAACACCCGTTATTCGCAGATTCAGGCAAGTTTGCAGCCCTATACGATACTGCCTGACCGCCGTCAGGACAGGATTACGAAGTTCAACAACGCCATAAATGAAGCCGAAGAATATATGAAGAAATATGAGGCGCTGCATGCCAATCATCCCCAGCGTGCGGAAATGGCAGCCAAGGTGCGTAAGGACTTTGATAAATACAAGTCCAATGCCAGTAAGCTTTTGCAGATGAACGCTTTTGAAGGCGAAGACGAGCGGGCACCCATGAATTATTATCAGGAAAATGTCATGCCGCTGGCAGTAGCTATGTCCAATGATCTGGAAGAGGTGCAGAGCAGAAATCTGGAGAATGCACAGACCAGTATGGCTAAAGCAGAGGCCGATATGGATAGTGCGATTTTCCGCATGATTATTACGTGTGCGGCGATTATCGTCATTCTCACCTTGTCCATCGCTTATGTAACCAAGCAGATTACCGATCCCTTGCAGCTGGTTATCCGTGTCTGTGAGAAACTCTCCCATGGTGACTTCCGCACGGGCGGCCTTATCGGTACCGTAGAACGCGGTGATGAATTTGGCCGTATGGAAACGGCGGTCAAGGATATGCGCATTACGGTTAACGAACTGATTAAGAAAGTAATCAGCTCCACCGAACAGCTGGCGGCTTCCTCACAGGAGCTTACGGCTACGGCTCATCAGTCGGCACTGGCCTCCGAACAGGTGGCACAGCGCGTTACAAGTTCTGCCGGTGCGGTAATCGAGCAGCAGAAGGATGTCGAGGAAGCGATGGAATCCATCGACAACACCATGCGCTCCATTGAAAACCTCAACAGAACAGCCAGTGAAGTCAGCGCCAATGTTACCGAGTCCCACAAGCAGGCGCAGGATGGCAGCAGCGCTATCGGCGATGCCGTAAGCAAGATTGTCAGCGTCGAAGAAATTGTCAACAGCTCCACGGTTACCGTGGATAAGCTGGGGCAGCGTTCACAGGAAATCAGCCAGATTGTCGAAGCCATTTCCGGCATTGCCGAGCAGACAAACCTCTTAGCACTCAATGCCGCTATCGAAGCAGCCCGTGCCGGCGAACATGGCCGTGGCTTTGCGGTAGTTGCCGATGAAGTAAGAAAGCTGGCCGAAGAATCCCAGAATGCGGCCAAACGCATCAGCGGGATTATCGGCGGTATCCAGAGTGATACATCCCTTGCGGTAAGCTCCATGCAGAAGGGCAATACCGCCGTCAAGGAAGGCACGGCTTCTGTCGGTCAGCTCAAGGCGGCCTTTGACAAGATTCTCGAAGCGTCTGAAGCGGTAGCGGTCAAGTCTGAGGGCATGAGCGGCGACCTCAAGGTCGTTTCCAACGATACGGAAAATGTCCGTACCCGTTCTAGCAAGATTTCCGACAACAGCCGTCAGGTAGCCGCCGACATGGAAAGCGTATCGGCAGCCGCCGAGCAGCAGTCCGCAGCCGCTGAAGAAATTGCAGCAGCCAGTGAAGCTTTGGCACAGCTGGCGCATGGTTTGCAGACAGCAGTAGGTGAGTTTAAGGTTTAAGGTTTAATCCAATTTATCCGGCAGGCGGGCCGCGGGGGAAAATCCTCGCGGCCCGCCTTTGTATCTGCATGCAAAAAGGATGTATCCCTCCTGCGTGAAGGGATACATCCTTTTGCTTACAGATTGACGATTTCCTGGGCTGTCTGCATGGGAACGGCTGACTGTTTGGCCAGCTTGCAGGAAAGCCGTATAATCATTTCGGTGCTCTGCTCCGGCGGTTCGGTTGTGGATTCAATCTCCACCTTGGCATGGAACAAGTCGAGAAGGTGTTTGGCAATGGCCAGGGTTCGCATGGCGCCTTCCTGTTTGAACAGCTGGTGCCAGTCCGAATCATTGTAGAAGATGGCGCCTAAGGTATCCGGCAGGCAGGCACCGGTATTTTTGATGCGCAGCTCGTAATCGGCATAGAGCCGCAGGTGCCGCTGGTCTTCCGGCGTGGGGGGAATCTGGTAGGCAGTCCCGCGCTGAGCCAGCGTGACGCTGATACTGCCGCCTGACGGGGTATAGTCATAAGCCAGGCTGATGATGTTTAAGAGTACCCGCTGCAAGCGGTTGTTATCGCAATAGATGTAAGGATTTTCCAGCTCTGCCGTGCAGGCCATAAAGTCAATGTTTTTGCTTTGCATCTGGGGCGCGAAGATATTTTGAATTTCCTGCAAGCTGTTGCGGATATCCATGGGAACCGGGAACAGCGTAAGTTCACTGCCCGTGATGCGGTTAAAATTGCGCATATCCTCGACGAGGTGGAGGAAGTAATGGCTGATGGAGTCGGTGTGGCTGAGTCCCTGCCAGAGCCCGCTAAGGTTTTCGCTGGGGCATTTTCCCTGCATGGACTGATATTCCCGTTTGGTGTCCGTGGCATTTTGTACATAACTCATAATGGCATTCATCATCAGCCGGATGTCATGGGTCATGTTGGCCAGATAGACACTGTTTGTACGGCTGGCTTTTTGCTCGGCATAAGCCAGCTCGTTTAAGGCCAGCTCCCGGCGGCGCATGGTGGTAAAGATATCGGCCATGAAAAAGAGAATGAGCAGAATGAGCAGAATCTGTATAAGACAATTCTGGGTAAGTGCCTCATTTACGGGGGCGTATCCGCCCATGCGGGCCAATGGTATCTTGCTGGTCATGGTCTGCCGCAGCCACAGGGAGGAGGCAAAGAAGTTCAGGAACAGGAGCACCGTACACATGGAAAAGGATTTGCCAAAGCGGTTTTGTTCATCATGCTTGAAGACATACCAGTAAAAGACAAGCCCCAAAACGCTCCAGACAGACAGCAGCAGATAGGATTCGTTTTTCAGATTGCTGCCGGAGAGCAAGTCCGGGATGACGGGGCAGAAGAAAAACAGGAGCGAAATGACAAGACCGCAGAGGCCCAAAACCTTGCCTGCTGTCTCCCCTTCGGCTTTGGAGATGCGGTAGCGGCACAGGGAAACGTAGGCATAGGCCAGAGCGCCGCTGATGGTGATGGCATCGACCAGCCAGACAATCGCCGTGCGCCCCAGGAAGGGAATGGGCAGCGACAGGAGCATGATGAGGAATACGGCGTTGCGCGGTGTGCCGTCTGCCGTCTGCCGGGCAAAGATTTCCGGCAGGAGCTGTTCATGGGCCATGGTCTGCAGCAGGAAGGAGCAGGCGCGAAAGAGGCCGATAAGACAGGTAGCCACGGCGGCAATGACGACAGCGGTCAACAGCATGAGTCCGCCGGAACCCAAAAGCGTGCTGACGCTGTGGAATACCGGCAGGGAATCAAAGCCCTTGAGTTTAGACAGCGCCCCTACATATTCCGGCCAGCCGGCAAATTCCGACGGGATGGAAAGCACGGAAATGGCAATGGGCAGGCAGAAGCCCAGGAAAATGCAGATGGAGGAAGCGATAATCAGCGGCCAGATGCGCTGTACAGGGAAGCGGAATTCCGCACCGCCCTGCGTGACGGATTCAAAGCCGAAGAATATCCAGGGAGCGAGCATGAGCAGACTGAAAATCTGCAAGCCGGGTGAACCCTCTGCCGTAAACGGCGGATAGAAGCTGGCGTGCTGCGGACTCATAGCGGCTACCCCGAAAAAGAGCAGGAGAAGTCCTAAAAGCAGAACCAGCGCCAGTAGCGTATTGAGCGGTCGTTTGGTCTTCCCGCCGTAAGCGGAAAACAGTCCGAAGATGAGGAGTACGGCAAGGGTGGTCAGCACCTCACCGCCGTAGACATCAAAGCCTGCCACCTTGTAGTGGAACAGCCCCCATACCAGGGCATCGCCGAAAATATAGCGGATAAGTACCGCCACGGAGGTGGCGTTGGCCCAGATAATGGACAGATACGCGACAATGAGTGCCCAGCCCGTCAGGAAAGCATGGTCATAACCCATGACCTCCCGCACATAGGTATAAAAGCCGCCGTTATCCTGATACTTTTGTGCGAGCTTGCAGAAGTTGGCCCCGATAATCAGCATGGCAATGCTGGCAATGGCGATGGCGATAATGCTGCCTACAGGCCCGGCGAGGGGCAGAAACAAACTGCCCGGCATCATGAAGAAGGCCCCCCAGCCCACGGCACTGCCAAAGGACAGCGCCCAGACATTTAAGGGATAGAGAAGACGGATATTGGATTGTTCATTCATACGAGCATCTCCTTATGGTTGTTCTGTCAGAGGCTCAGGAGCCAGCGGCATGGTCAGGGTAATGATGATATCCTTGCCTGCACCTTGTCCGGGAAAGGTGTTTATCTTCAGTGTGCCGCCCATAATCTGCACCAGACCTTTGGCTATGCACAGACCGCTTAAATCGACAGCTTCATCATCAAAAGGTTCAGGGTCAGCCATGTGGCTGATGATGACCGGAGGAATATTGGTGCCGGTATCGTTTACATGCAGTTCGTAGGTGGCCTTATCGGCGGCTGCTCTGGTTTCCAGCAGCGTGACCATGACCCCGCCGCCTGCGGGCGTATATTCACAGGCATTGCTGATGAGATTGATCAGCAGGCGTTCCAGCCGCTGTTCGTCACCGATTACCCGGGGATGCGGCAGTTCAATGGGATAGGCATCAAAAAAGATATTTTTTTCCTGCATCTGCATGGCAAACAAGTCTTTGGCATGCTGCAGCACATGCCGCCAGTCCATGGACTTTGTATGCCGGAGCAGTTGATGAACTTTGTCAGAGCCTGCTTTCACATCTTCGGTGGTGATACCTTTCTGACTAATCATGCTGCCGATAAGGGTGCCCAAATGTTGGGTATGGGCATCGAGCTGCCACAGGCAGTTGTTCAGCCGGTCAGGAATGCGGCGCGGGCAGTTTTCCTCCGGACAGGTGGCACAGATGGAACAGTTTTCCAGCGATTGATGAATGGAGGTTTGGGCAGCCTCCATGGGAATGTTCAGGTCATGGGATATGTTGGACAGAAACGTGTTGCGGGCAATGTTCATCTCGCTTTGCTGATGGCGCCGCTGGGCAATCTGCCGTTCGCGGCGCTTGATGGTAATGAAAATATCGGCCATCAAAAGCAGAATCAGCAAAATCATCACCATCTGGATGGTGCTGTCCATAGCGATATTGTCATAGGTGATATTTATAGAGCCGTTGGCTGCCTGTTGCAGCTGTTTTTTCATAATCTGCCAGAGCCAGATGCTGGAGGCAAAGAAATTGAGGAACAGAATCATAATGCACATGGAGGTGCTGTGCCCGAAGCGGCTGCGCTTGTCGGTCTTAAAGGTGTACCAGTAATAGGCAAAGCCCACAAGGCTCCAGATGGCCAGCATCAGGTAGGATTCGGTTTCCATGGAGCCGCCGAGCAGCAGTCCCGGCAGGAGCGGGCAGAAGAAGAAAATAACGGAAATGGCTACGCCCAAAAGTCCCAGCTTCTTAGCTAAGGGGCGGTCTTCCGTGCAGGCTGTCTTATAAGCGCACAGGGAGGCATAGCCATAGGCTACGGAGCCGACCACGGTGATGACATCGCAGAGCCATACGATGGATACGCGCCCCAAAAAAGGAATCAACAGGGAAAGAAGCATGACAAAGATGATGGCATTGCGGGGTGTTTCATCGTCAGCAACGTGGCTGAACCAGGTCGGCAGGACTTCATGTCTGCCCATGTACTGCAGCAAAAAACCGGTGGTGCGGTACAGTCCCAACAGGCTGGTAATGATGGCAGAGGCGATGGACAGGCACAAAACGGCCAGTCCTTTCATGCCGAATACACTGTAGACGCTGTGGAAGACGGGCAGTCCGGCCAGTCCGTCAAGTCCTCGCTTGTTAGCCATGTATTCCGTCCACGAGGAATATTCGGCAGGAATCGCCATAATGCTCATGGCCGCCAGCAGGATGTAGATAAGCCCGCCCGCGAGCACGGCGGCAATAACGATGGGGAACAGCTTCCGGGAAGGAAAATTGAAATCATTGCAGGCATGCGTAACGGCCTCAAAACCGAAAAACATCCAGGGAGCCAGCATACACATGGACAGAATCTGTGCGATGGGGGATGTATAAGACTGGAACAGGGGATAAAAAACTTCTGTACCGGTCTGCTTAAAGAGCGCCGTAAACAGAATCACCACCGTGAGCAGGAAAACTACGGCCAGAATGGTGTTCAGATGTTTATTCAGGCTGCCGCCGTAGCAGGAGAGCAGACCAAAGAAGAGGAAAACTGCCCAGGTGGCGGAAACCTCGCCAAAATAAATATCAAAATCGGCGATGGTGTAAAGATAACCCCATTCAAAAATATCGCCCAGAAGGTAGCGGGCCAAAAGCACATTGGCGGTGGCGTTGGCCCAGAGAATCGACATATAGGCGATGAGCAGAATCCATGCCGCCAAAAAAGCATGGTCGCTGCCTAAAATATTGCGGGTATAGGCCACAATGCCGCCGTCATCGTGATATTTTTCCGCCAGATGACAGAAATTATAGGCAATGACCAGCAGTAATCCTGTGCTGAGTGCCATGGCCAGTATGGTGCCCAATGGGCCTGCGGTGGGAATAAAGATATTGGCCGGCACCATAAAGGCACCCCAGCCCACGGCACAGCCCAGCGAAAGCCCCCATACATTCAGCGGAGAAAGCAGGTTTGCTGCAGCTCTGCCCCCAGAGCCGCTTTTCGATACAGATGCATTCATAGCAATACTCCTTTTATGTTATTGGATAAGAGTTCTTCAATTACTTCATAAATTCTCCCTTAGCAGGCAAATTCCTTCATTAAAAAGGAAAAAGCCTTCCCGTTATCGAAGGAAGGCTTTATTTGACGATTTTATTGATGGCGCTGGGAATGCTGAGAAGCGGCAGCTGCTGCTGGACTGCACCGATTTCAAAGGCGGATTTGGGCATGCCGTAGACGGTGGAAGTTGCCGCATCCTGTCCGATGGTTGGCGAACCCTTCTGCCGCATCTTCAATAGACCTGCGGCGCCGTCCTTGCCGATGCCCGTGAGGATGATTCCCAGCGCATGACTGCCTGCCACAGCGGCTACGCTGTCAAAGAGCACATCTACCGAAGGGCAGACGCTGTGCACCGGCGGCCCGGGCTTGCATTCCAGCATATAGCGTGTTCCCATGCGGGAGATGGTCATGTGCTTGGCACCCGGAGCGATGTAGACATGATTGGGCAGAACCACATCACCGCTGACGGCCTCTTTGATGGTCAGTTTGCATTCCGTGTTCAGCCGTTCGGCAAAGAGTCTGGAGAACATGGGCGGAATGTGCTGGACAACGACAATGCCGGGAAGCGGCGGTTCCAGCCGGGTGATTACGGCGGACAGAGCTTCTGTCCCTCCTGTGGAAGCGCCCATGGCAATGAGGTCAATTTGTGCGGCATTGGCGGGCGGTGTAACAAAAGAAGTCATGGCCGTGGGCGCAGGCTTGGGCGATTTGACCACAGGCTGGGAGGCATTCCAGACTTCTTTGGTGACAACTGCCCCTCCGCCGATATCCGGAGAAGCCGGGGGCGCGGCAGTGCTGGTTTTTCCGTGCACAACCAGCACCGTGCTGACCATTTTTTCCAGGAACGGCTGCATGGGCTGCCCGATGGACGGTTTTTTCAAATAATGGGCGGCGCCCAGAACCAGAGCTGTTTTTTGCCCGCTGTCCATTATGCCGTAGGTGATAATGGGAATCTGGGGATATTTTTTCACCAGCAGAGGCAGGAACTTCTCCTGTTGTACCAAAAGAGAACTCAAGGCGAAGTTCAGAATGATGACGCCGGGCTTAAAGACAGAAATTTTTTCCAGGGCTTCGGCGGGCAGACCAGCGTGCTCGATAAGGCTGCCCGCAGGCAGCCGCTTATTAAGCTCCTGCACCATGGTATTCTGGAACATTATGGAGTTGTCGATGACGAAAACTCTCAAGTCCTGCATAAGCTCCTCCAAATTGACCGTTTACCACTATATAACTAATGTTATATTATTACACCATTGTACCATAAAATCCTGCCTGTGGGCAGAAGAATAATTTTTCCCTCAACACGAAGTTGTAACTTTCTAACAAATTGACATGTGTCCTGTTTTTTGTTATGCTTTAACCGTTCAATTCTTGTATAAGCCCGCTGATATGGTGCGGGCGTTTCTACAGGCAACCGTAAATTGTCACAGTCTACAAGAAAGATGGAGCATGACTGATACCAAAAGCAGCTTCTTTTTTCTTGGCGGCAGATGATTTCTTGCCCGGAAAGAGGAGGCTATTATTTTTTATGCAAGCACAAGCAAGTCAGTCTTTTCTGGAACGCTTCTTTAAGCTTTCGGAAAAGGGAACCACGGTACGTACGGAAGTTATCGCTGGTTTTACTACGTTCATCGCGTTGGCCTATATTATGTTCGTCAATCCGAACATTTTGGCAGATGCCGGAGTACCCAAGGAGGCGGCAGTGGCTTCCACGATTTGGATTGCGGCGCTGTCCACGATGATGATGGGCGTGTTCGCCAATTACCCTGTGGCTTTGGCACCGGGAATGGGGCTCAATGCATTTTTTGCTTATTATGTCTGCGGTGTATTGGGACTGCATTGGACGGTGGCCCTGGGAGCGGTATTTTTCTCCGGCCTGTTGTTTTTGATTCTGACTATCAGCCATGTGCGTCAGGCTATTATCAACGCTGTTCCGCAGAACCTGCGCGTGGCTATCGGCGTGGGGATTGGCCTGTTTATCGCCTTTGTCGGCCTGAAGGGCACGGGGCTTATCGTCAGCGACCCGGCAACCTTCATCACGCTGGGCAGCGTGACCAAGCCGGAAACGGCGATGTCCTTGTTTGGTCTGGTGCTCACCGGTGCGCTTATGGCGCGTGAGGTACAGGGGGCTATCCTTATCGGCATCATTGCCACGACGATTCTGTCCATGATATTGGGTTATTCTCCGGTTCCCCAGAGTTTTGCCGAGATCATCAGCACCAGCCTTCCGCATATGGGCGAAACTTTCGGCAAGCTGGATATCATGGGGGCTTGGAACTATGGTATTCTTTCCATTATATTCACGTTTACCGTAGTGGAGCTGTTTGATAACATGGGGACGCTTATTGGTCTGACGGCTAAGGCCAAACTGGTGAAGAAGGACGGCGAGATTGAAAACCTCGACAAAGCCTTGAATACCGATGCCGTCGGTACGATTTTTTCGGCCATCTTTGGTACGTCCACGGTAACATCCTACATTGAAAGTGCTGCCGGTATTGCCGCTGGCGGGAAAACCGGACTTACTGCTGTAACGGTATCCATACTGTTCCTCGTGTCCCTGCTGTTTGCTCCGCTGATTGGTCTGGTGCCGGGCTATGCAACGGCTCCGCCGCTGATTCTCGTTGGCGCCCTGATGATGTCGGAAGTAGGCAAGGTGAACTTTGCGGACTTTACCGATGGCCTGCCCGCCTTCCTGACGATTATCATGATGCCCCTGACCTCTTCCATTGCCAATGGTTTTGCCTTCGGCTTCATCAGCTTTGCCTTCATGAAGACCCTTGCCGGCAAGCCGAAAGAAGTCAGCCCCATCATGTGGCTCGTGAGCCTTGCGTTTATGATCAATCTCTTTATGCGTTCTTAATGGCAGTAACAGAGCCCTCCCGGGATTTGCGGGAGGGCTTTTTGAGCTTTATGGGTGTTTGTGTTAAAATAACATTGAGAAAAATGGTGAAGGGGCAGTCGGCATGGCGTATTCAAATTTTGATTTCCTGTCAGAAAAATTCCCTGTGCTGGCTCATTTAGGGCGGCTGGCAGAAAAATATGTCTATAGTGATTCCAATTCCTGTTTGTTCAAGCTGGGGATGATGGGGGAGACCATGGTCAAGCTGATGTTTGACTACGATGGTATTGAACTGCCTCGCGAGGACAAGGCCGTAAACCGCATCAATAAACTGCGGCGGGAAGATTTGCTGGATGCAGATACGGCGATGCTTTTCCATTCCCTGCGCAAGATACGCAATCAGGCTGGCCATGAAGGTTACGAATCCGTAAGTGATGCCCGCAATTATTTAGGCATTACCTACAGCTTGTCCGAATGGTTTATGCAGACTTATGGCGATTATCAGTATAAGAATCGCCCTTTTGTGATACCAACGGAGACACCGGAACCCGTTAAGGAAGATAAAGTGGATGAAGAAGCACTGGAAAAAATCCTCCTGCAGCAGGCTGCGGAAAATGCCGCCAAAGCGCCCAAGGTAAACAAGGCTGACCGTCAAAAATATGCCCGCAAGGCCAGCAATCAGCGGTACAAATCCGAAACGGAAACCCGCGTGCTGATTGATGAACAGCTACGGCAGGTAGGCTGGGAGGCTGACACGGAGAACTTGCGTTACAGCAAGGGCACAAGACCACAGAAGGGCAAGTGCCTTGCTATAGCCGAATGGCCTACGGATTCGTCGGGCGGCAAAGGCGGCTTTGCCGATTATGCCTTATTCATCGATTTGCAGCTGGTGGCCATCATCGAAGCCAAGGCTGAACATAAAGATGTAGCCGCAGTGATTGACGGCCAATGCAAGGACTATCCCAAGCACATCAAGAATCAGCATAGCGAGTATGTCGTGGGGCAGTGGGGCGAATATCAGGTGCCCTTCACCTTTGCCACCAATGGCAAGCCTTATTTGGAGCAGCTGCGCACGAAGTCCGGCATCTGGTTCCTGGATTTGCGGCAGAAAACCAATCGTCCCAAGCCGCTGCGGGGATGGTTCAGTCCTTTGGGACTGACGGAGTTATTGGCCCGCGATACAGGCAAGGGCAACGAAAAATTACAGGCTATGCCTTACGCTGTCCTGCAAGACCCGGATGGCTTAAACCTGCGTGCCTATCAGATTGCGGCGATTCAGGCAGCCGAAAAGGCCGTGCTGGACGGTCGGCAGAATATCCTGCTGGCCATGGCTACGGGCACTGGTAAAACCCGTACTGTGTTGGGCATGATTTACCGCTTCCTCAAGACCAATCGCTTCCAGCGGATTTTGTTCCTCGTTGACCGCAATTCTCTGGGAATGCAGGCCCATGATGTATTCAAGGATGTGAAGCTGGAAGAGCTTATGTCCCTGAATCAGATTTACAACATCAAGGGGCTGGATGAAAAACTTATTGACCGGGAGACTCGTGTGCAGGTGGCTACGGTACAGGGCATGATTCAGCGCATTGTCTTTAACGATGACGAACGCAAGCCTGCCGTATCGGACTATGACCTGATTATCGTCGATGAAGCCCATCGCGGCTATACGCTGGACAAGATGATGGATGAGGAAGAACTGGTCTATCGCGACCAGCGGGATTACCAGAGCAAGTATCGGGCGGTTATTGAGTATTTCACGGCAGTGAAAATCGCTTTGACCGCAACGCCTGCTCTGCATACCACGCAGATTTTCGGCGAACCGATTTTTAAGTACACCTATCGGGAAGCCGTGATAGACGGCTTCCTCGTGGATTACGATGCTCCCCATATCATCAAGACCCGTCTGAGTGAAGAGGGTATTCATTATGGCAAGGGTGACACCGTGGCCATCTATGACCCCGCCACGGGGGAAATCACCAACAGTGAAGCACTGGAAGACGAGCTGGACTTTGATGTTGAGAGTTTTAACCGGCAGATAATCGTGCCGGACTTTAACCGCAAGGTGCTGGCCGAAATTGCCAAGGATATTGACCCCACGGATGAATTCGGCGGCAAGACCCTTATCTATGCCGTCAACGATGCCCATGCGGATATGATTGTAGACATCCTGCGGGAAATCTATGCCGATATGGATATTGACCAGGATGCCATTATGAAAATCACGGGCAGTATCGAAAATGGCAATCAGAAGAAGATACAGGAAGTAATCCGACAGACCCGCAATAACCAGTATCCCAGCATTATTGTGACCGTAGACCTGCTGACAACAGGTATTGATATCCCTGCCATTACGCGGCTGGTGTTCCTGCGGCGGGTGAAATCCCGTATTCTCTTTGAGCAGATGCTGGGGCGTGCCACACGTCTGTGTCCTGCTATTGGCAAAGACCATTTCGAGATTTATGACCCCGTGGGCACATTCGCCAGCTTGGAGAAGTTTAGCACGATGAAACCGGTGGTCGCGAATCCGGCAGCTACCATCACCAAACTGATTGACACGTTAGTGCCAGAGGCACAGTCAGAGGATAAGTCTGTACTGACGCATCAGATTGACCAGCTGCTGGCGAAAATCCAGCGCAAAGGCCGCAATCTGACCACCGAGCAGGAGCAGCAGTTCATGGCTATGACCGGGGCAAAATCCTATGCAGATTATGCCCGCGACTTGGCCGAGCAGGATGATAAAACGGCTCGGGACAGACTGATTAAAGACAGGGCCGCATTCAGTTACTTGGAAAACTATATCCGTCCGGGCAGGCCGCAGGTGGTATCAGATGCCACAGATGAAGTGACCTATCATGTGCAGGGCTATGGTAACGCCCAACAGCGGCCCGAGGATTATCTGGACGAATTCACGAGCTACATCAAAGAACACATCAATGAAGTAGCGGCAATTAATATCATCTGCACCAAACCGGCAGAACTTACGCGGAAAAGTTTGAAGGAATTATCCCTGCAGCTTGACCGGGAAGGCTATGCCCCGACACAGCTGGATTCTGCGATTACCGCCCTGAATGCGGAAGAAGCCGGTGCCGACATCATCAGCATTATCCGCCGCTATGCCATCGGTGCCCGCCTGATGAATCATCGGGAGAAGGTGGAAAAGGCTGTGAAACGCCTGCGGGCTAACCATAAGTTCACCAAAATGCAGGATACATGGATAGAGCTGATGAAAAACTATCTAATCAATGAACCTGTGCTGAACCGTGAAGCCCTGGACGAAGATTTCCGCTTGCGCAAACAGGGCGGCTCTGCCCGTGCGGACAAACTTTTGCAAGGGCAGCTAAATGGGATTATTGCAGAACTTAATGAATATATGTATGACGACGGAGGAAGAAGCGCGTGACAACTCAGGAGATTGTAGCCAAATTATGGAAACTTTGTGATGTACTGCGGGATGATGGCATTACCTATCACCAGTATGTAACGGAACTGACCTATATCCTGTTCCTCAAAATGGCCAAGGAAACAGGGGCGGAGGACAGCATTCCCGCAGGCTATCGCTGGGATGATTTGGCGGCATTAGATGGCATTGAACTCAAAAAGTTTTATCGGGAGCTACTGGAATATCTGGGCACGGAATGTCAGGGGCGCATCCGCGAAATCTATAACGGAGCCAGCACCAGCATTGATGAACCAGCCAACCTCAAAAAGCTCATTACCAGCATTGATGAGCTGGACTGGTACAGTGCCAGAGAAGAAGGGCTGGGCAATCTCTATGAAGGCCTGCTGGAGAAAAACGCCAACGAGAAAAAATCCGGTGCAGGGCAGTATTTCACCCCGCGTCCGCTGATTGATGTGATGACAAAACTCGTGAAACCGCAGGCAGGCGAGAAATGCAATGACCCTGCGTGTGGCACCTTCGGCTTTATGATTGCGGCCTTCCAGTACGTTTATAACCATACCAACAGTTTCATGGATTTGGACGGTGACCAGGCGCAGTTTGAATATGAAAAAGCGTTCACGGGCTGCGAACTCGTACACGATACGCACCGTCTGGCGCTGATGAATGCCATGCTCCATGAAATCGAAGGCAGAATCATGTTGGGCGATACGCTCTCACCGCTGGGGAAAAATCTGGATGGCTATGATGTGGTGCTTACCAACCCGCCTTTTGGGACGAAAAAAGGCGGCGAACGTGCGACCCGCGATGACCTCGATGTCCTCACGAGCAACAAACAGCTCAACTTCCTTCAGCACATCTACAAGAGCCTCAAAAAAGATGGCAAAGCGCGGGCGGCGGTAGTCCTGCCGGATAACGTGCTCTTTGCCGATGGCGATGGCGCAAAAATCCGCGCCAACCTCATGGATAAATGCAACCTGCATACCATCCTGCGCCTGCCCACGGGCATTTTCTATGCGCAGGGGGTTAAGACCAATGTGCTGTTCTTTACCAGAGGAACGAGCGACAAGGACAATACCAAGGAAGTGTGGTTCTACGACCTGCGCACCAATATGCCGTCCTTCGGCAAGACCAATCCCTTGAAGCAGGAGCACTTCGCCGACTTTATGAGGGCCTACGAAGCCGAGGATAGAACCAAAGTGGAGGACGAACGCTGGAGTGTGGTGAGCCGCGCGGAAATTGCCGCTAAAGGCGACAGTCTTGACCTTGGACTCATCAAAGATGACAGCATCGTGGATTACGAAGACCTGCCCGACCCGCTAACCGCTGCGGAAAATGCCGCAGAAACCTTGGAAGAAGCCGTGGATATGCTGCGGGCGGTGGCCAAGGAGCTGAAACGGCTGGAGGCATAGGCTTGGTTTGACAAGGGATATTGTCAATGCTATAATCAAAGTCAGAACTCGAATGTGCATTTTGATGCCAAAAGAAAAAGCCCCGTTGGCCCGACGAACCAACAAAAGGGGCTTTTTCTTATATTCTTCTGCTGACGGGCAGGGGGAAGAAGCAACTGACAATAGAAGGAAAGTTACAAGCGGCGTAGGTGCTTAGTTCGAGGCGCGGGCGGCGTGGGGAGACTGTTGCCCGTCCGCTTAGACTTTGGGCTAAACTGCTTTTTGCCTTTTAATGCAGTATCTTGACCAGTCAAAACTCGCTTTGCTCAAACAGTTGACTGGTCAAGATAGAGCAGAGGCAGGCAAAAAGCAGTTCTTAACGCCCAAAGTCAAACGCTCCCGTGCAACAGCCTCCCCACGCTGCTCCGCGAAGAAAACCAAAAGCCTTCCCCTTGGTGAGGGGAAGGTGTCAGCCAAAGGCTGACGGATGAGGTGGAGCGGTAGGTAGTATCAATAAACACGAAAGGTGCAAGCATGGCAAAGAAGCAACTGACAATAGAAGAAAAATTACAAGCGGCACTGGTGCCAGCAGAGGAACAGCCATATAAGGTGCCGGATAATTGGTGCTGGGTGAGATTTGATGTGACCGCGGAACTAAAGAAAGGTCCTTTCGGCTCCTCGCTCACTAAGGCAATGTTTGTTCCCAAAGGAAAAGATACATATAAAGTTTATGAACAGGGAAATGCTATCAGAAAAACAACTCAGTATGGTTCGTACTACATAACAGAGGCCAAATATCAAGAGTTGAAGAACTTTGCTATCAATGACGGAGATATTATTGTCAGTTGTGCTGGTACTGTTGGCGAATTGTATAAACTTCCATCTGATTGTGAAGCTGGGGTAATAAATCAAGCGTTAATGCGTGTTAGGGTGTCCAACCTTGTTAATGAGTTTTATTTTATAAATTATTTCAGTGGAATTATGCTTCAAGATGTTGTTAATTCTTCCCAAGGGACCGCAATAAAAAACATTCCACCATTTAAGGTTTTGAAGAGCATGCCTTTTCCGATGCCTCCACAAAGGGAGCAGTCTCGCATTGTCGCTCGTATCGAATCCCTTTTCGCCAAGCTGGACGAGGCCAAGGAAAAAATACAGGAAGTCCTCGACGGAGCCGACTTGCGTCGTGCCGCTATCCTTTATCAAGCTTTTTCAGGCAAGCTGACGGAGAAGTGGCGCGAAAAAAATGATTTAAGTATGATAGTCTGGGAAGAAAAAACTTTGCAAGATGTATGTTCCTTAAAAATAACGGATGGAACGCATAAGACACCAACATATACAACTAAAGAAGACGGGGGGATACCCTTCATATCGGCTAAGGATGTAACGCAGGGAGAAATTTGCTGGGATAATATCAAGTATATTATTCCAGAACTGCACGAAGAATTATATTCAAGATTAGCGCCACAGAGAGACGATGTTCTTTTAGCTAAAAATGGAACAACAGGTGTAGCGGCCATTGTGGATACTGATAAGGTATTTGATTTATATGTCACGTTGGCAGTGCTCCGTCCGAATCAGGAAATAATTTGCCCACGATATTTATTGCGTATTGTCAATAGTCCTATTTGTAAGCGTCAATTCGACGAACATTTGACAGGGATAGGTGTTCCCAATTTACATCTGCGTGATATAAAAGGAGTTGTCATAAAAGTTCCTTCAATCTCAGAGCAACAGGAAATCGTCCGCCTGCTGGACAACCTGCTCACTCGCGAGCAGTCCACAGTCACCGCTTGCGAAGAAGCACTGACCACCATCGATACTCTCAAAAAATCCATCCTCGCCCGCGCCTTCCGTGGAGAACTGGGCACCAACGACCCCGCCGACCCCAGTGCTCAGGGGCTTTTGCAGGAGATTTTGGAAGCATAACCGCTGGGCAGGACTTGAACGGTCAATTTGACAAGTCAACTTGACATGTCAAATTTGACTTGTCAAACTTAGCCACTCGTTTGTAAGACGTTGTAAATATTGATTTTACATGAGGTTCATGATACAATATAGCTATCAAAAGGGCTTCTCCATGTGCCCCAAGATACATGGAATGATACAATAGGGTTTCCCAATGTGCCCCAGCATACATTGGCTGATAAGGGGAGGCGTTAGCTCCCCTTTTTTATTATAAGGAAGTGTGCATGTTGATTGATATAGAGCGATTGAGGTTGTATTACGAAAATGATTGATGATATGAATTGCTTACTTTGCAAGTCAGGTACAATGCAGCCTGCTACGGATAGCTACTTTGCGAAATTGAACGGTTGCTATGTCATTATCGAGAATGTGCCTTGCTATAAGTGTGACCAGTGTGGAGAAGTGGTGTATTCTGCTTCGGTAATGGAAAAGATTGATGATTTGCTGGAACATCTGGAAAAGGTTGCCAGCAAAATCTTTATTGTGGATTATGCGACTGCCGCTTAAACCGGGCCCTTCCCAACCTGGGAGGGCTTTTTCTTTGTCCTTGCAATTTGATAAAAAAGACATTACAATAGTATTCATGTAGCTTATGCTTTACAAATTAACAGACAGTCTGGAGGCAGCCTATGAAACGAGTATCCGTGGAGCTGATTCCCCGTGACGAGGAGACTTTGCGCGGCGAGTTACAGCTTTTGAAGCAGTATGAGGGCAAGATTGATGTTATCAATATCCCCGATTTACTGCGGTTTGACACCCGCAGCTGGGAAGGTTCGGCAATTGCCCAGGAGTATTTTGCCATGTCCATGCCTCATATCCGCGCCATGGATATCGATTTGGACAAGGAACTGCCCATGAAGGATTATCTGCGGGAAAAGGGCATCAAGGAAGTTCTGGTGGTGCAGGGCGACCCGCCGCAGCGCATGACCCATGAGGTTTATCCGACAGAGTCTACGGATGTCATCCGCAAGTTCCGCGAGGAAATGCCGGAAGTGAAGGTTTATGCGGGCATTGACCAATACAGAAGTTCCATGCGCCATGAGCTTTACCGTACCCGCCGCAAGGTGCAGGCCGGGGCCGCAGGTTTCTTCACGCAGCCGTTTTTCGACATGCGGCTGCTTTCCATCTACATGGATATGCTTGACGGCCTTGATGTGTACTGGGGCGTATCGCCGGTGGTCACGGCGGCTTCGCAGAGTTATTGGGAGCGCAAGAACAACGTCATCTTCCCGAAGGACTTTGCGCCGACCTTGGAGTGGAGTGTGGATTTCTCCCGTCAGGTTATGGAAATGGCGGACAAGAAGGATGCCAATGTGTATCTGATGCCCATTAAGACCAATCTGGAAGAGTATTTAGCAGGTGTATTAGCCTGATTTTATTGTGTGTATTTAGGAGAGTGAATCATGTTTAAGATTCTGAAAAAGGAAGAGCTGTCGCCCAGCGTCTTCTCCATGGATATCGAAGCCCCGCGCGTGGCCAAGAAATGTCAGGCCGGTCAGTTCATCATCCTGCGTGTGGACGAGGAAGGTGAGCGCATTCCGCTGACCATCGCGAACTTTGACCGCGAAAAAGGCATCATCAACATCGTGTTCCAGGTAATCGGTGCCTCCACGATGGCGCTGGCCGCAAAAGAAGCCGGCGACAGCATTGTGGATTTTGCCGGCCCCTTGGGACAGCCTTCGGAAATCAAGAAGTTCGACGGCACGGTGGTTGTCGTGGGCGGCGGTATCGGTGTTGCTCCGACCTTCCCGATTGCCCGTGCGATGAAGGAAGCAGGCAACAAGGTTATCGCCATAATGGGGGCCAAGACCAAGGACATCCTGATTATGGAAAAGGAAATGTCCGAGGTAACGGATGAAATCCTGATTACGACTGATGACGGTTCCCGTGGCATCAAGGGCTTTGTCACCTATGCGGTACAGGAACTCGTGAACCGCGGCGAAAAGATTGCCCAGATTACGGCTATCGGCCCGGTTATCATGATGAAGAGCGTGGCCGATGCTACGCGTGAGCTTGGCATTCCCACGGTTGTGAGCCTGAACCCCATCATGGTGGATGGTACGGGCATGTGCGGCGGCTGCCGTGTAACCGTAGGTGATGAAACGAAGTTTGCCTGCGTGGATGGCCCGGAATTTGACGGTCACAAGGTAGATTTCCCCGAACTCATGAGCCGCCAGCGGATGTACCGCGATATGGAGGCTGAGGAAAAGGACCATATTTGCCGCATTGGTTTGGGGAGGAAATAAACGATGGCTTTGTCTTTGAAGAAACATGAAATGCCGGTGCAGGACCCGCAGGTTCGCGCCCATAACTTTGATGAAGTAGCTTTGGGCTACGATGAGGAAACGGCAGTAGCCGAAGCAGAACGTTGCCTGCACTGCAAAGTGCCGCAGTGCCGCAAGGGCTGCCCGGTGTCCGTGGATATTCCGGAATTTATCGGCAAGATTAAAGAGCGCGATTTTGATGGCGCCATTGAAAAAATCAAGGAAGCCAATGCGCTGCCCGCTGTCTGCGGCCGTGTCTGCCCGCAGGAAAACCAGTGCGAAAAATACTGCGTGCTGGCCAAGAAGGGCGAATCCGTCGGCATTGGCCGTCTGGAGCGCTATGTAGCGGACCGCTATATGGCTAAGAATGAAGAAGTAAAGCCCATCGAGTATGCTGCGGACGCGCAGAAGGTAGCCGTAATTGGCTCCGGCCCCTCGGGTCTCTCCTGTGCCGGTGATTTGGCCAAGAAGGGCTACAAGGTAACGGTATTTGAGGCCCTGCACAAGGCGGGCGGTGTGCTGTCCTATGGCATTCCCGAATTCCGTCTGCCGAAAGATGAGGTCGTGAAAAAGGAAATCGACAACATCGCCAAACTCGGTGTGAAGTTTGAACTCAACTCCGTAGCTGGCCGTCTGTTCACAGTAGACGAGCTGATGGAAGAAGAGGGCTTTGATGCGGTATTTATCGGCACGGGTGCCGGCCTGCCGCGTTTCCAGGGAATTCCGGGCGAAAGCCTTAGCGGTGTGTACTCCGCCAATGAATTCCTGACGCGCTGCAATCTCATGAAGGCGTACAAGTTCCCGGAATACGCTACGCCGATTAAGATTGGCAAAAAGGTCGCCGTAATCGGCGGTGGCAACGTGGCTATGGATGCTGCCCGCACGGCGCTGCGTCTGGGCGCGGAAAAGGTCTATATCGTCTATCGCCGCAGCGAGGCAGAACTGCCTGCCCGTAAGGAAGAAGTGGAACATGCCAAAGAGGAGGGCATTGAATTCAAGCTCCTCAACAACCCGGTGGAAATTCTTGGGGATGAAAACGGCTGGGTTAAAGGCATGCGCTGCATCAAGATGGAACTGGGCGAGCCGGATGAATCCGGGCGCCGCCGTCCGGTAGCCGTGGCTGGTTCGGAGTTTGATTTGGAGGTAGAGACGGTTATCGTATCCATCGGTACCGGCCCGAATCCGATTATTTCGCAGACTACGCCGGGCCTTGATACGACGAAGCGCGGCAACATTGCTGCTGACGAGGAAACCGGGGCAACGTCCAAGCCGGGCGTATTTGCCGGCGGCGATATCGTCACGGGTGCCGCTACGGTAATTCTCGCTATGGGCGCAGGCCGCAAGGCAGCTGCCGCCATTGACGAATATCTGAAAAGCAAGCGCTAAGCGCTAACTGAATAAATAATGGGGAATCCACCTGAGCTTGGGCTTAGGTGGATTTGTCCGTTTTTTATTCGATTGATGAAAGTTATATAAGTAAGAAAAGAAGGAACGATTGATTTATGATGAATTTTGCGGCCATTGACTTTGAAACGGCCACGGGCTGTCGCAACTCGGCCTGCAGTGTGGCGGTGACGGCGGTGGAAGACGGCAGGATGAAGGATGTATACTACTCGCTGATTCAGCCGCCCATGAATAAGTACAATTACTTCAATATACAGATTCATGGCATTACGCCTAACGATACGAAAAATGCGCCGACCTTTGCGGAAATCTGGCCGGAGCTCAAAAGCCATTTGGAAGGAAAAATCGTGGTGGCGCATAATGCAAAATTTGATATGGGGGTCTTAAGTGCGTGCCTCGCTGATGAAGGACTGCCGACACCGGATTTTGCCTACTGCGATACGGTGGCTATCGCTCGAAAGGCCTGGCCGTTTTTGGAGAATCACAAGCTGGATACCGTGGGCACGCATCTGCATATTGATTTCCAACATCATAATGCCATGGATGATGCCCGCACCTGTGCCGCAATTCCTTTGGCAGCCGGACAGGAATTAAAAGAGGATTCTTTGGAGTCCTTGGCGAAGAAACTGGGTATAAATATGTGTGTGTTTGGGAGAAAGGGGTATCGAAGATGATTTTGGTCAGTGCCTGTTTGCTGGGTCATAAGGTTAAATTCAGCGGGGGTGCTAACACCCATGAGCTGTTGTTGAAATACAATGAACGGGGCCGCTTTATCGCCGTCTGCCCCGAATGCTTCGCCATGCTGCCATGCCCAAGGCCCGCCATGGAGATTCAGGGCGGTACGGGCAAGAAAGTCCTTGCGGGCAAAGCGCGGGCTATGGATGAAAACGGCATGGATACCACCCAATACCTGCTGACGGGCGCCGACAAGGTGCTCAAAATCGCCGAAGCCTATCATGCCAAAGTGGCTATTCTCAAAGAAGGCAGCCCCTCCTGCGGCGTAAAGAAAATCCATAGCGGCAACTTCGACGGCAAAAAGGTCAAAGGGCAGGGTGTAACCACCGCTCTTTTGCAAAAACACGGCATCACCGTCTATTCCGAAAAAGATATGACCGTAGGGCGGCTTGAAGAACTTATTGCCGAAGATGTGAAGCGGGATAGAATATAAAGGTAGCATAACATATGATTTTATGTCATAATATCCTTGGGGGGATTATTATGACGAAGACAGATGTAAAAATAGTTTTTTCCGATATTGACGGCACGGTGCTGACGAGTCAGCATGTAGTGACCAGTCAGACGAAGGATGCTGTAAAAAAGCTGGTGGCAAAGGATATTCCCTTTGTGCTGGTGTCGGCGCGGATGCCGGAGGCGATTTATCCGATTACGGAGGATATGGGGATAAAGATGCCCATCATCTGCTACAGCGGTGCCTATGTGCTGGACAAAGAGGGCAGAGAGCTTGCCAGTACCTATATGGCGGCTGTTCCTGTGCGTAAGCTGTTAGCGGAGATTGGCGAAAAATTCCCGGCGGTGACGGTGAATTTTTACAGCGCTCATCACTGGTATGTGACGGATAAGCAGGATGCGCGCGTGAGGCGTGAGGAAGAGATCACCTCGGCGCAGGCTGAGCAGGCCGATTTTGACAACCTGCTTGCGCAGGGTACGCTGCCGCATAAGATTCTGCTGATGGCAGAACCGGCAGACTGCGCCGCCGCAGAAAAGTATTTTCAGCAGCATTATCCGCAGTTTCAGGTGGCGCGTTCCTCCGACATCCTTTTGGAAATTATGGATGGCGCTGTGTCCAAGGCGGCAGGGATTGAAGTTATGCTCAAAGATTACGGCCTGGACAAGTCAGAGGCGCTGTCCTTTGGCGATAACTACAACGACCTTGCCATGCTGGAGTACACGGGGATGAGTGTCGCGATGGGCAATGCTCCCGACGATGTTAAGGCCGTGGCGAAGGCCTTAACACTAAGCAATAACGACAGTGGAATCGCCGCTTTTTTGACCGGGCAAAAAATAATTTAATTTTTTTTTGAAAAAAAGTTAAAAAAGGGGTTGCATTCTCCAGAAAAGTATCGTATAATAATTTTCGTTGGTGACACACCAAGTGATTCCCCGATAGTTCAGTCGGTAGAACGGTGGACTGTTAATCCATATGTCGCTGGTTCGAGTCCAGCTCGGGGAGCCATGGCGCGTTGGTCAAGTGGTTAAGACACCGCCCTTTCACGGCGGCTTCATGGGTTCGAATCCCATACGCGTCACCATTTCGGGCGATTAGCTCAGCTGGGAGAGCGCCTGCCTTACAAGCAGGATGTCAGCAGTTCGATCCTGTTATCGCCCACCATTTGAAATTTAAGCTGCCGTAAGGCAGCTTTTTTGTTTTATCTAAATTAAGGAGGGGAATTCTATGACCACAGAGGAACGGCGGGCGGAAGTCCTGCGCCGTTTGCAGGATGCCACTTCGCCCCTGACCGGTACGCGCCTTTCCCGGGAACTTGGCGTCAGCCGTCAGATTATCGTCGGGGATGTAAGCATTCTGCGGGCGGAGGGCGCAAAGATTTTTGCCACCCCGCGTGGGTATATCCTGCCCGAGGAGGAACCCAGCCAGAAAAAGATTACGCTGGTCTGCCAGCATTCGGCAGAGGATATGGAAGCGGAGCTCAATGCCATCGTGGATAATGGCGGTGCCGTGCTGGATGTGATTGTGGAGCATCCGGTCTATGGCCCCATCAAAAGCGATTTGTTCTTAGAGAGCCGTAGAGATGTCAAAAATTTCCTCACGAAGATGAAAAAATGTCAGGCCAATCCTCTGCTCGTCGTGACCGGTGGGATTCACATTCATACGGTGCGGGTGCCGGATGAGGAAGCGCTGGCCGATATCCGGCGGGAATTGCAGGCTTTGGGAATTTTGGTAAATATTGCGTGAGAAGTGCCTTCGTAGTATAATAAACTGTACTTTGTTATGAAGCAGAATGGTAAAGAAGGCTGTAATATTGAAAGAATTACTGAAGAAAATGCATGCCTGGATGGATGGCTATATGAATCAGTTTGTCACCGATGACGAAGAGGTCATGCAGGGCATCCGCATCAAGATGAATCATACAGGCTATGTCACGGCCATTGCCCGCGAATTGGCACAGCATTTAGCGCTCAGTGAGCATGATGTGCAGCTGGCGGAAATCATGGGCCTCTTCCATGATGTGGGCCGTTTCCGGCAGTACAGCATCTACAAGACCTTTAACGATGCCCAGTCGGAGGACCACGCGGATTTGGGGCTCAAGGTATTGGCCGAGGAAATGCCCTATATGGCGGATTTGTCGGCAGAAGATGCCGAACTGGTTCGCTATGCCATAAAGTATCATAATAAGAAGGAAATTCCCGCCGAGGCGGCAGGGCGGAAGCTGCTGTTTGCCAGACTGCTGCGGGATGCGGATAAATTGGACATTTATCGTGTGCTGCTGCCGTATCTGGACCCGGAAAAGGCAGATGATGCGCCGAAGTTTATCCGTTCCGATGCCAGCCAGTTCATCAGCCCGGAGTTTATCGAGGCCTTCAAGAATGGCGAGCAGGCGGATTACCGTCTGCTGCGGACGCATGGTGACCGCAAGCTGGTGCGCCTGCTTTGGGTTTATGATGTGAACTTTGGCTGGACTCTCCAGAAGATGGTGGACCGTGGTTATATCCAGACGGTTATCGACCATCTGCCGGAGCAGGAAGGTGTCGATATCGGCGTGAAGCGCCTGTGGAAGTATATAGAAGAGAAATGTGCAACACCAGATGATGTATCTGCGTATATAAAGGAGAGAATGTAATGGCAGAAAACACGACAATCGCCACGAACTTTGTGCAGAATGCGATTGAGGAGGACCTGAAGAACGGTAAGTACACCGAGGGAATCCATACCCGTTTTCCACCGGAACCGAACGGTTATCTGCATATCGGTCACGCTAAGTCCATTTGCCTGAACTTCGGTCTGGCCGAGTACAACCATGGTCTGTGCAATCTGCGTTTTGACGATACCAATCCGACCAAGGAAGATACGGAATACGTGGATTCCATTCAGGAAGATATCCGCTGGCTCGGTTTTAGCTGGCAGAACCGCATGTACTATGCTTCCGATTACTTTGATAAACTCTATGACTATGCCGTGGAACTCATTAAAAAGGGTCTGGCTTATGTGGATGATTTGACGGCTGAACAGATTAAGGAATACCGCGGCACCTTGACGGAGCCGGGCAAGGAAAGCCCGTACCGCAACCGCAGTGTGGAGGAAAACCTCGACCTGTTCGCCCGCATGAAGGCCGGTGAGTTTGCCGATGGCGAAAAGGTACTCCGCGCCAAAATCGACATGGCTTCGCCGAATATGGTGATGCGTGACACGGTTATTTACCGTATTGCCCATGCCCATCATCACCGCACGGGCGACAAGTGGTGCATCTATCCGATGTACGACTTTGCCCATCCGCTGTCCGATGCCATTGAGGGCATTACGCACTCCGTCTGCACGCTCGAATTTGAGGAGCATCGTCCGTTCTATGACTGGCTGCTCGAAAACCTCGGCTTTGACGCCAATACCCGTCCGCGCCAGATTGAGTTTGCCCGCCTGAACCTCACGAACACCGTGACCAGCAAGCGCAAGCTGCGCCAGCTCGTGGAAGAAGGCTATGTGCGCGGCTGGGACGACCCGCGTATGCCGACCATTTCCGGCCTGCGCCGCCGTGGCTTTACACCGGCTTCGCTGCGCAAGTTCTGCGAGGAAATCGGTGTAGCCAAGGGCAACAGCCTCGTCGATGTGGCGATGCTCGAATCCTGCGTGCGCTCGGACCTCAACGAAAACGCTGACCGCATTATGGCAGTGCTGCGTCCGCTGAAGGTCATTATCACCAATTACCCCGAGGATAAGGAAGAATGGCTGCTGGGGGACAATAACCCCATGCATGGCGGTCATCGCTTTATTCCGTTCTCCCGTGAGATTTACATCGAGCAGGAAGACTTTATGGAGGAAGCGCCCAAGAAGTTCTTCCGCTTAAAACCGGGCGGAGAAGTCCGCCTCAAGCACGCCTATATCATCAAATGTGATGAGGTCATCAAGGACGAGGCTGGCAATGTGGTGGAACTGCACTGCACGGCTGACCTCGAATCCAAGACCGGCGGTGCTACGGCCAGCCGCAAGATTAAGGGCACCATCCACTGGGTAGCTGCCAAGACGGCTGTGCCTGCCGAAGTACGGCTCTATGATTATTTGTTGGAAACCGATGAAAACGGGAATTTGCCCGCTGACTTTATCGGTGCACTCAATAAAAATTCCTTGGAAGTTATCGATAACGCCTGGGTAGAACCCAGCGTGAAGCTCCAGGCCGCAGGCAAGCATTATCAGTTCCTGCGCACGGGTTACTTCGTAATCGATACGGATACCACGCCGGATAAGCTGGTGTTCAACCGGGTGGTTGGACTCCGTGACAGCTGGGCCAAGGAAAAGAACAAATAATCTACTCGTCAAGAAGGAAGTGAACGTACTTTGGAAAGCAGCACAATGATTGCTATTGTTATCTTTGTGGCGGCCTATGCCTTGATTATTTCCGAGAAGGTACACCGCACCATCGTGGGTATCTTCGGCGCCATGCTGATGATTCTCTTTGGCATCATCAGTCAGGAAACCGCCATTCACCACATTGACTTTAATACATTGGGCCTTCTCATGGGCATGATGATTATCGTCAATATTACCAGTGAGACAGGACTTTTTAACTTTCTGGCTATCTGGGCTGCGAAAAAGGTCAAGGCAAGGCCTGTGGCCCTGCTCGTAGCACTCTCGGCCATTACGGCTGTGTGCTCGGCCATGCTCGATAACGTGACCACGGTGCTTTTGACAGTGCCCATCACCTTCAGCATTACTTCCCAGCTCAAAGTGGATGTAAAGCCTTACCTGATGGCACAGATTATCTCCTCCAATATTGGCGGCACGGCCACCCTTATCGGTGACCCGCCAAACATTATGATTGGCAGCGCCGTGGGCTTGAGCTTTATGGACTTCATTCAGAACATGACGCTGGTATCGATTGTTATCTTCATCGCCGTGCAGGGCGTGCTCGTAGCGCTCTACGGCAGCAAGCTCAAGACCACGCCGGAATTGCAGGATAAGGTGATGCGCCTCAACGCCAAGAGTCAGATTGCCGATAAGGCACTGCTGAAAAAATGCCTGGCGGTTATCTTCATTACCATCACGCTGTTCACCCTGCATGGTGCTCTGGGGCTGGAAACGGCGACGGCGGCTCTGACTGGTGCAGGGCTCCTGCTGCTCATCACCTATACCCGCAATGAAGCCATGATTGCCAAGGTCCTTTCCAAGGTGGAATGGCTGGCTATCTTCTTCTTTGCCGGTCTGTTTGTTCTGGTCGGTGCGCTGGTGGAAACGGGCGTTATCAAGGCCATGGCAGCTGAAGCTCTGACGATTACCAACGGCAATGTGCCCATGACGGCCATGCTGATTCTCTGGATGAGTGCCTTTGCTTCTGCCTTTATCGATAACATTCCCTTTGTGGCTACGCTTATCCCTCTGATTCAGGATATGGGCCAGATGGGCCTTTCAAATCTGGAACCCATGTGGTGGAGCCTGGCCCTGGGTGCCTGTCTGGGAGGAAATGGTACCCTTATTGGTGCTTCTGCCAACGTGGTTGTGGCCTCTTTGGCTGCTCAGCACGGCAAGCAGATTTCCTTCATTGGCTTTATGAAGGTGGCCTTCCCCGTGATGATTCTCACCATTATCATAGCCAACATCTATATCTGGATTTGGCACCTTTAATCTTATAACTACAAAAGGGCTGTTGCACGTCACATTACGTGCAACAGCCCCTTTCTGTTTACAGCAAAGAAAGCATGGCCTTCTTGAAAGAGCAAAAAAAATTAAAAAAAGCCTTTACAAGGTAAGGCTGTTGTAGTATTATATTACTTGTTCGGGACGTAGCGCAGTTTGGTAGCGCGCTTCCTTGGGGTGGAAGAGGTCGTGGGTTCAAATCCCGTCGTTCCGACCATTTAGTAAATTCAAGAGCTGTTCTTCGGAACGGCTCTTTTGTTTTATACATTAAAGAGCACGGTTCACTCCCGTGCCAAAATTTTGCATAAAAAAACCACCCTCGACCAAAAGGGTGGTTTTTAGTGTCCATATAGCGGACTCCATGCGTTACAGGCGGTCAACCTGCAACGCTGCCGCATATGCGTTTCTTAACCTAACGATATTGTAGCACATCTCGAAAAAAAATGCTATAATTATTTCGCTGTGCACCTCTCAGCGGAGGGGAGGGCCGTTTTATGAGTTTCTTAACCCTGTTGCGTGACTTCCTGCTTTCTTTGATTGCAGGATTGGTAGCCAACTATCTGTTCACCGTGCTGATGAAGTAGTACAGCAATCAGTAATTACCTCGGGCAAAGGTCAGCCGTAGAGGGAGAAAAGCCGTCCAAGACCAATGGGCGGCTTTTTGCTTAGCTGTTTATCAGTCCGAATAAATGCATCCTTTACTCTAAATTTTACACCGCCCAATAGCCTGATGAAAGCCCCTCACAAATAAAAGAGCATTCTCAAATATTAGAGAAAGCTCCTTCTGTGTGTCAATTACCACGAGTACGCCGTTCTATTTCCTCAGTGTGATTGCGTACATATTTCACAACTTCTTTTTTTATCGCTTCACCAATCGACTCTGGTGCTATTGGCTCCCATTTCTTAATACCTTTTGAGCTGGTAACTACTTCACCCTCTTGATTATAAAATATCGTCTCGCCCATATATATTCGATTATTAACTAAGTCTAATCCCAAATACGTTAGTTCATATGAAGTATTATCCTTGAATCGCCGATTTACATATTCTTTATCATATATTGCTTTTAGCCAGACATAACATTTATCCTTGTTGACTATGTATTCCCTCTGTCGACTATTGACTCTTGTGCATCAAATACTACAGAATCTTTATCATAATATAACCCATAGTCATTGGTCGAGCCTATCATTTCCCAATCTGCGGCAAGGCATTGAGCTGACAACAAAAATAATGCCAAGACGGTTAATAACAACTTACGCATGGTCAAAACCTCCTTTAGAGAATATCATTATCGATTACATTGCCATAATTGTTATCACACAAAAATAAGTCTTTTTATGTTTATCGTTAATCTCAAGTCTTTTCTTAAATTATTTCGGGATGGGCATATTGAATCACCAACCTTATTGGCGTAGTTAAATTTTGCTAGGCGGTTGTGAAAGGAAAAATATATGTTATAATGTGAAGGCATAGAATGTATTAAGGAGAATGTCAAAGATGAGTATTTTGAACGTTTCCCATTTATCCCACAGCTATGGCGGCCGGGAGATTTTTGAGGACGTTAGTTTCCGTCTGCTGAAGGGCGAGCATGTGGCATTAGTCGGTGCCAATGGTGAGGGCAAGTCCACGTTCCTGTCTATTATCACCGGCCAGCTTACGCCCGATGCGGGCACTGTGGAATGGGCACGGCGCGTGAAGGTAGGTTACCTTGACCAGCATGCGGTGTTAAAGCCCGGCATGACCATCCGCGACACCCTGCGCACGGCCTTTGACGATATGGTGAAGGCGGAGCAGGAAATGCTTGCCGCCTACGACAAGATGGGCGACGCCACGCCGGAAGAAATGGACGCGCTGATGCGGGATGTGGGCGATATTCAGGATATGCTCGAAGCGGGCAGCTACTATACCATTGATGCGCGTATTGAGGAAGTGGCTGGCGGTCTTGGCCTTAGGGATATCGGCCTTGACAAAAAGGTCGATGAACTCTCCGGCGGTCAGCGCACGAAGGTGCTGCTCACGAAACTTCTGTTGCAGAATCCCGAAATCCTTATCTTAGACGAGCCGACCAACTACCTCGATGTGGAGCATATCAACTGGCTCAAAAATTATCTGACGAACTACGAGAACGCCTTTATCCTCGTATCCCATGATGTGCCGTTCCTCAATGCTGTAACCAATGTGATTTATCATGTGGACAATCTCCACCTCGACCGCTACACAGGCAGCTATGAGAAGTTCGAGGAAATGGCGGCCTTAAAGCGCAAGCAGGAAGAAGCTGCTTACGAGCGTCAGCAGGCCGAGATTAAAAAGGAGCAGGACTTTATCCAGCGCAACAAGGCCCGTGTGGCTACCCGCGGCATGGCCAACAGCCGTCAAAAGAAGCTTGACAAGATGGAAGTCTTAACCAAGCGGCAGGAAAAGCCCAAACCGCATTTTAACTTCCAGTCTGACCGCACGCCCTCCCGCTTTGTGATTGAGGCTAAGCGTCTCGTGCTCGGCTATGATACGGCCCTTACGAGCCCCGTGGACATTCAGGTGGAACGCGGCAAGAAGATTGCCATCCGCGGTACGAATGGTCTGGGTAAATCTACGCTCTTAAAGACGCTTTTGGGAATGATTAAGCCCATCAGCGGCAATATCGAGCATGGCGAGTTTGTCAGCGTGGGCTACTTCGAGCAGGAGAGTGCCGCAGGCAATCAGAACACGGCACTCGAAGAAGTCTGGCAGGAGTATCCCGGCATGACCAACTTCGAGGTGCGGGCGGCTTTGGCTTCCTGCGGCCTCACCAATGACCACATCACCACCAAGATGCTGGCCCTTTCTGGTGGCGAGGCGGCGAAGGTGCGCCTCTGCAAAATCATGCAGAAGCCGGTAAATCTGCTGGTACTAGACGAACCGACCAACCATCTGGATGTTGAAGCCAAGAAAGAACTCAAGCGAGCCATCAAGGAATACAAGGGCACAGTGCTCTTAGTTTCCCATGAGCCGGAATTCTATGAGGACTTTGTGGATTCCGTCTGGAATATCGAACGCTGGACCACAAAAATCATTTAAGAAAATCAAATTTGACCTGTCCTATGGCAGGAAATAAACCGCTGATAGAGAATTTACACAGTAGAGATTCCTGTCAGCGGTTTTTTATGCCCAAAACAAGGATGGTGAAAAAGATGCATCAGGAGAGAAGGGAAAGTTTCACTATATTTTTCAGATTATGGCTGCTATTCTTAGTGGCTTTTTTCTTCTGCTTTGTACCGGCAGAAGCCGGTGATGATACGCTGCATCTCTATCCGCAGAGGCAGACGGTACGGGTGGGCTTCTATCAGATGTCCGGCTATCATATGATGGGCCGCGACGGGCACCGTTATGGCTATGGCTATGATTATCTGCACCTGATTTCGCGCTATACCGATTGGAATTATGACTATATAGGCTATAACCTGGCTGGATGGATATGTTCGGCATGCTGGAGCGGGGCGAAATTGACCTGATGACCGGTGTGCAGAAAACTCCGGAGCGTGAGGCCAAGTTTGTTTATACGGAAAAGCCCATGGCCTACAGTTCCATGATGCTGGCTGCGCTGAAAGAGAATGACAAATTCGAGCCCCGCAATCCTGCCACTTATAATGGTATGCGGGTTGGTCTTTTAGAAGGTAATCTGCGCAGCCTGGAATTTGCGGATTTTGCGGTCAAAAATAATTTTACCTATACGCCGGTCTTTTATCGCAGTGTGACTATGGCGGAAGATGGGCTGAGAAGTGGCGAGGTGGATGCCATTGTCACCAGCAGCAAGCGGGTCCTGAATGGCGAGAAGATTCTGGAACTGCGCAATCCCCTGCCGCTTTATGCCATCACCACGCCGGGTAAAAAGGACATCATCACGTCAATCAATGTTGCTCAGTACAAGCTGTCCAGTCTTGACCCGGGCTGGGAAGTGGCGCTTTCTGGCCGCTATTATGCGGAAGTAAACGGCCGTATGATGGCCCTGTCGCCGGAAAGTCAGGCTTTTTTGCAGGAACTGCGGGCTTCGGATAAAGTCTTTCGCGTGGTGATGATGCCCAATGCCAATCCTTACGCCTATTTTGATAAGGAGGGCAAAGCGCAGGGCATTTTGCCGGATATCTTTAAGCTGATTGCGGCCAATGCAGGCATTCGTTATGAAATTGTACCAGTGACCAATCAGGCTGAATACGAGCAGGTGCTGACGGATAAGAATACGGATATCGTGTTGGGCATGAGCTCCAATTTCTACGAAGCCGAAAAGGCAGGGTATGAGCTTACGCAGGCCATTCTGCGGTCATCTATTGTACAGCTTTCCCTGAAAAATGAAAGTCCTGAAGGTGCCGTGGCCATGACTGCTAATCTGAAACGCAAGCTGGCCATGGTGGGACGTTTGCCGGATAATGTGGTGAAACAGAATTACGATACCCCGGAGGAGGCTGTGGCAGCCTTGAAGGCCGGCAAATGCTCCAGTATTTACATGCAGGGACTCATTGGGGCAAAATACGTGGATATGGACCCCCAGAATGATTTGCGCATCACCATTGTGCCCAATCAGAATCTTGATTTGCGGCTGGGGATTCGCAGTACCTTGGACCATAGGCTCTTTGAAGTGCTGTCCGCAGCCATGCTGCCGCAGTCGGCACCGGAGGTACAGGAAATCATCCAGCGCCATACGCAGGTAAAGACTCGGGAAATGAGCTGGGAGGAAATGCTTTACACCTATCCCTTGCAGTTTATTTTGCTGGCGGTTTTGATGATGATGTTGGTGGGCGTGGCGCTTGTTACCGTAGTCCGCAATAATGCGGCCCGTCAGGATGAAAAGCGCCGTCAGGAAGTTGACGCCGTGATGAGTTATATCTGCCGCCTCAATGAAATCGTGGTGAAGGTGGATTTACGCAAGCAAACTGCGACAGAATACCATATTGATGAAAACAATCATGTCTTTGTGGAAACTTTGCCGCATAGCATTGAGCGTTATACAAACTACCTCCATGAGGAGGATAAAGCCAAGTTTCAGCCCGGGGCTCAGTATTGGAATGAAATGCATGAGGCGTTTGCGCAAAAGCGCAGTTATTACTGCGAAGTGCGCAAGCAGTCCGAGGGAAATACCTATCGCTTTTTTGCATGTCAGTTCCAGCCATTCTTTCAGGATGGAGAACTGGCCGGATTCTATTTTTACCGGCAGGATGTTGATGATGTGCGCCGCAAGGAAATCCGTCAGCGGGAAGCTTTGACGGACGCACTGGAAACGGCGCAGCACGCTAGCAAGGCCAAGGGAAATTTCCTGTCGAGCATGAGTCATGAGATTCGCACGCCGCTCAATGCCATTATCGGCTATCTGACCATTGGTGCTCAGCCCGGCAATCAGGAAGACGATTTGCGTCAGGCCATTGATAAGAGTCAGATTGCGGCACATCATCTGTTGGGGCTCATTAACAACATTTTAGATTTGTCCTCGATTGAACAGGGCAAATTGCAACTGGCTCTGGAAGATTTTTCCTTAAGTGATTTGGTAGCAGAGATTCAGACCATCTTCAACGGCCAGATTCAGCAGAAAAATATTGACCTGCGAATCGACATGGATGGGGTACAGCATACTGCCCTGAAGGGAGATGCCATGCGCATCAAGCAGGTGCTCATGAACATCTTCTCCAATGCAGTGAAATTCACGCCGGAAAAGGGGAAAATTTCTGTAGTGGTCCGGCAGGTCGCCCATCCCAATAACATTTACATCACCACCTTTGAGATTACCGATTCCGGCATCGGCATGGGGAAGGAGTATCTGGAAAAAATATTCAAGCCCTTTGAACAGGAAAGCGCGCAGGTGGCGCAGAAATATGGCGGCAGTGGGCTGGGCATGGCCATCAGTCAAAATCTTGTGCATATGATGCAGGGCTCAATTGAAGTGCGCAGCAGCTTAGGGCAAGGTACCAGCTTTTATGTTTCCCTTCCGTTGCAGGGGGCCGATAATGTTGGCGGGGAAGCGGCTGAGTCTAAAGAAACAGCGGAGATCTCCTTTGTTGGTATGCGGCTTTTGCTGGTGGAAGACAACGAAATGAACCGCGAGATTGCCGAGACGCTGTTGGAACAGCAGGGCTTTGTTATCGATACTGCCGTAGATGGACAGGAGGCTGTCGATATATTCACTGCGGCTGAACCTGGCACCTACAAGGCCATTCTCATGGATGTGCAAATGCCGAGATTGGATGGTTATGGTGCAACGCAAGCCATTCGCCGCAGCAGCCACCCCGAGGCAGCTACCATTCCCATCATCGCCGCTACGGCGGATGTGTTCACGGATGATGTGGCACGCGCCATGGCCTGTGGGATGAATGATTACATGAGCAAGCCCATTGACTTTGAAAAGCTCCTGGAAAAGCTGCGCAAATATGTGTGAAAGATAGAAATAAAAAGTTGACCGGTCAATTTTGACCGGTCAACTTATAAAGTCATTTGTTTATTTGTTGCTTATTTGCCGAAATATCTGTCCAAGAGCCCCTTGAAGCCGCGGCCGTGGCGGGCTTCATCCTTGCACATTTCATGTACGGTATCATGAACGGCATCCAGATTGAGCTGTTTAGCCAGGGTTGCCAGTTCTTTCTTGCCAGCGCAGGCGCCATGTTCAGCATCTACACGCATGGTGAGGTTCTTCTTGGTGTCGTTCGTGAGGACTTCGCCCAAGAGTTCTGCGAACTTAGCAGCATGTTCTGCTTCTTCCCAAGCGTAACGCTTGAAGGCTTCCGCGATTTCCGGATAACCTTCACGGTCTGCCTGACGGCTCATGGCCAGATACATGCCGACTTCGGAACATTCGCCCGTGAAGTTCTGGCGCAGGCCTTCGATAATGCGGGGGTCAACATCCTTGGCCGTACCCACATGATGTTCATCGGCGTAATTCATCTCGCCGCTCTGCTCAACGAATTTGGAGGCCGGTGCCTTACAGATGGGGCATACATCCGGAGCTGCTTCGCCTTCATGTACATAACCGCAAACCGTGCAAACAAATTTCTTCATAATCTTACTACCTCCTAAAATATATTACACATTCATAAAATTCAACGTTATGGTGTGCTCATCACCATGGCTTAATTATAAGGGGCACAGAATAAAAGATAAATGCCCAAAAATAACGATTAAAAGAAAATAAATCACAAAAACGTCTATTATCTCTACAAAACTCAAAATATCATAATTTATCGATATAATTATTAACGGATAATAATTATTATTTAGTGTGGGCAAATTAAGGTGGCAAAATGGAATCAATGGTGTTACAATAAGAAAGATAATGTTTAATTGTTTATAGGAGAAAGGACACTATGTTTACCTGTATGACAAGTTCTCCCGAGGAAACTGGTCACCTAGCCGAGCTGGTGGGGCAAAAGATTCGGGAAGGAACCGTGCTTTGCCTGGAGGGCGACCTGGGGGCTGGCAAGACTTTGTTTGTGCAAAGCCTTGCGCATACGCTGGGCGTCGAGGGAGATGTGACCAGTCCGACATTCAATCTGATGAATGTTTATGAAGGGATTTGCCGCATTTACCATTTTGACCTCTACCGGCTGGAAACAGAAGAAGAACTGGAAGATATCGGCTTTTATGAGTACACGGAGGAGCCGGAGGGAATTGTGGTCATTGAGTGGCCCAACAAATTCCCGGAGTCACTGCCTGAGGATTATATTGAAGTGCGCATTCGCAAATTGGGCGAAGACAGCAATGAACGGCAGATTGATTTTTCCAGTATAGGTGCCAAGAATCAGGAGTTTATAAAGGAGTTGGAGGAATTTGTCAATACTGGCCATTGATACGGCAACCCAGGTTTCCAGCGTGGCGGTGTTAAAGGAAGGCCGGCTTTTGGCCGAACTCACCATGCAGGGAAAGCTGACTCATTCGGAAACCCTGTTGCCGCATATTGAGCAGGTGTTGGAGATGGCGGCTGTGGCGAAGGAGGAACTGACGGGAATTGCCGTCAGCAACGGCCCAGGTTCCTTTACGGGATTGCGTATTGGACTGGCGGCAGCCAAGGCCATGAGTTATGTGCTGGGGATTCCCCTGGTAGGAGTTTCCACTTTGCAGGCGCTGGCTTATCAGCTGCCGGCACCGGGCATACGCATAATGTGCTTGCTCGATGCACAGAAAGGCAATGCCTATGTGGAAAGTTACCGCTGGGAAAATAATTCCCTGCAGGTAGTGGATTCCGTGCAGGTGGCAAAGATTACGGATATTGTGGCAGCCTGTGCCAATATGAACGAGCAGATTATCCTGCTGGGCGATGCGGTGCAGAAGAAAGTGGCAGGCAAGCTTGAACTGCCCGCTAATGTCAGCGTTGCGCCGCCGCATATCGTTATGCCGCGGGCGGCCTGTGTAGCCATGCTCGGTCAGGCGAAACTGATGGCTGGCGAGACGGATAACGTGATGGATTTGGAACCGGTGTACATTCGCCGCAGTGAAGCGGAAGTGCTCTGGGAGAAACGTCATCTCGAAGAAGCGAGAGCCACGAAGCCGACTGAGGAAATGTAATTGCAAGAAAGAGGAGATGTAATGGACGCTGTTCCTTTAGATAGTATAGATGTAAACAATCTGGAATTTCGGGAGATGGCTCCCGAGGATGCGGACGCGGTAGAAATCGTGGAAAAGGCCTGCTTTGCCATTCCCTGGTCGCGGGAGTCCTTCTGGAAGGAAGCGCAGAACGAAAATACCTTGTATCTGCTGGCTCTTGATAATGAGCGCGTGATTGGCTATGTGGGCTGCTGGATTTCCTATGAGGAAGCGCAGATTACCAATGTGGCGATTCTGCCTGAATATCGGGGCAAGCGCATTGGTACGCGGATGTTTGGTGAGATTATCGACCGGGTGAAGGAAAAGGGCGTAACGGCCATGACCTTGGAGGTACGGCCCACCAATGCTCCGGCGCTGGCGCTTTACAAGGGCTATGGTTTCAAGGAAGCCGGCCGCCGTCCGAAATACTATCAGGATAACGGTGAAGATGCCATTATCATGTGGAATACGAAACTCTGATTGTATAGATAAGGTGACGGAAGTTTTTATGGAAAAGAAAAAGGAAGAACTGCTGACGCTGGCGATTGAGTCCAGCTGTGATGAGACTTCGGCGGCAGTTTTGCGGGGCGGACGGGAGATTCTTGCCAATATCATCTCCACGCAGATTCCCATTCATCAGAAATTTGGCGGGGTGGTGCCAGAAATCGCCTCCCGCAAACATATTGTAAATATCATGCCGGTAATTGATGAGTGCCTGCGCACGGCTGGTGTGGAACTAAAAGATATCGACCAGGTGGCGGTAACGTATGGCCCGGGGCTCGTGGGTGCGCTTTTGGTCGGTGTATCGGCGGCCAAGTCTTTGGCGTTTTCACTGGGCAAGCCCTTAATCGGCGTCAATCATCTGGAAGGGCATATCTTTGCCAATTTCCTGGCGGCACCGGATTTGGAACCGCCGTTTATGGCGCTCGTGGTGTCCGGCGGGCATACGGCGCTTGTCGATGTGCAGGGCTATAACCGCTTCCGTATGATGGGGCAGACCCGTGATGATGCGGCTGGTGAAGCCTTTGATAAGATTGCCCGCGTGATGGGCCTGCCCTATCCCGGCGGCCCGCGCATTGATGCATTGGCTAAAGAGGGCGACCCCATGGCTATTGATTTTCCGCAGGCGCTTACGGAAAAGGGCAATTACGAGTTCAGCTTCAGCGGCCTGAAGTCGGCGGTGCTCAACTACATCAACAGTGAGAAGATGAAGGGGCACGAGCTCAATAAGGCCGATATTGCCGCATCCTTCCAGCGTTCGGTTATCGAGGTGCTGGTGGGCAAGGCATTCCAGGCCGTTAAGGAAGCCGGGCGCGATACATTGGTACTTGCTGGCGGTGTGGCAGCTAACAGCGGTTTGGAAGCCCGCCTGCGCGAAGAAGCGGAGAAGCGGGGCGTAAGGTTCCTCTATCCGAGCAAGATTTTGTGTACCGATAATGCGGCCATGATTGGGTGCCGTGGGTACTATCAGGCGCTTGATGGCGGGTATAGTGATTTGTACCTGAATGCGGTGCCGGGGCTTAGTCTTACAGATAAATAAGTTTATAAGATACGTTCCAATGGCGGAACAGATATGGTTTTCACGCTGCGCTATGCCGCAGGGCTAAAACTATTTTTTGCCTTTTAATTAAGTATCGCGAAGCGTCAAAACTCGCTTCGCTCAGACAGTAGACGCTTCACGATAAAACAGCGGTAGGCAAAAAATATTTTCTTAACGCCCTGCGCCAAACGCTTCGCTTAGAGAACCATATCTGTTCCGCCAAGTTACGTTTTTAGGCTATTTATACAGGGAGGATGGCATGAAAAGCCTTCCCCTCTGGGGAAGGTGCCCCCGCAGGGGGCGGATGAGGTGGAAAATGCGCAATAACAACAATAACCTGACAACCAAACAACTAAATATTCTCGACCGCCTAAAACAAATTCTCCCCTTCGTGGCTGACCTCGCTCATGGCCATGCCGCTATCTACATTCAGGCGGAAAGCGCGGGGAAGTTGCGCATAACGGCTATGGCCATGCCGCATACGGTTTATATGCAGGACGCTGCGGAAGTGGTGGCAGGCTTGGTTGATACGTTATCGGAACCACTGGTCACGGAAGTTTTTCAATCCGCCCAGTTCGTGCATGGCAAGCGGGAGCAGGATTATGGGCATTTTGTGGATATGTATGTGTTTCCCATTGTTGATGGGACAAATGTGATTGCGGTTATCAGCATTGAGGTAGACAAGGAGCATTTGAATATTGATGATTTTTCCTATCTCATCAAGACAACGCAGGATGTGTTGAATTTTGCGGCGCGTGATGTGGATTTGGCGCCGTTTATGCCGCTTTCGGCCAGTGACGGGCTGTTGATTACCGACCAGTTCAGCCGGATTGTGTTCGCCAATGCGGCGGCACAGCGGATTTATCGGGTTTTGGGCGTGGGCAGTCTCAAGGGGTGTCATTTGTTTGACCGGCAGTTGACGCGTCATGTCACTAGGGAATCTTTTGAGCGGGAGCGGCCCTGGCAGAAGGAACTTTTGGCAGGCGGCTTGCAGCTTATCCGCCGGCAGATTGATTTGCAGGCGGGGGGGACGCTCCTGCGGCGGATTGTCGTGCTCTCAGATGTGACGGAAATCCGCGCCAAGGAGCAGGAAATCCGCATCAAGTCGGCGGTGATTCAGGAGATTCATCATCGTGTCAAGAATAATTTGCAGACGGTAGCCAGCCTTTTGCGGCTGCAGGCGCGGCGCAGTGGCTCGGAGGAGGTCAAGTCGGCACTTTCCGAAAGCGTCAACCGCGTGCTGTCCATTGCGGCGGTGCATGATTTCCTCTCGCGGCAGGGGCGGGAGAGTATGGAACTGGGGCAGATTATGGCGGAGATTTTTGCCCAGGTCAAGGCCAGTATGGTCGCGGCTGATTTTGATTTGCGGCAGGAGTATATGGGCGAGACGGTAAGTCTGCCGCCGAAATACGCCAGCTCTCTGGCACTGGTGCTCAATGAATTGATTATCAATGCCGTGGAACATGCCTTTGCCGGACGGCAGGCAGGGCTGGTAGGCTTAAAGGTAGAGATGGATGAAAATTTGCGGCTGGATTTTTATGATGATGGCTGCGGCTTGCCGGAAGATTTTGAGCCGTCAAAATCGCGGTCGCTGGGATTATCCATTATCCGCACTTTGATTGAGGGCGATTTGGCGGGCAGCTTCCGGCTGGAAAATGACAGCAGCGGCCGGGGAACGCATGCGTATATTGTCCTGCCTAAGCCGCAGGCGCAGGGACAGGTTGTGGCTAGTTTGGAGGAATGAATATGCAGGGAAATAAGAAAACATTGCGGATTGTCATTGCCGATAACGAATCCCTTATCCGTCTGGATATCCGGGAAATGCTCGAAGATGCGGGCCACGAAGTCGTGGGCGAAGCGGTAAATGGACGGCGGGCGGTGGAACTTACCCGCCAGCATCGCCCGGATTTGGTGCTGATGGATATTAAGATGCCGGAAATGGATGGCATTACCGCAGCGGGAAAAATCTATGCGGATAAAATCGCCCCCGTAATCCTGCTGACGGCTTTCAGCCAGCCCGATATTGTGGATAAGGCCAAGGACTCCGGGGTGCTCGGGTATCTCGTAAAGCCGGTACAGGAAAGCCAGCTTTTTCCCGCGATGGAAATTGCGCTCTCCCGCTGGCAGGAAATGCAGGGATTGGAGGACGAACTGGAAAAGCTCAAGGATTCGCTGGAGACGCGCAAAATGGTCGATAGGGCCAAGGGCATTATCATGGCGGCACATAAACTGGGGGAACAGGAAGCGTACCGCCGGATGCAGCAGTATGCCATGCAGAAGCGCGTGCCGCTTAAAGAGGTGGCGCAGAGCATCATTCGGGCGGCCGGAGGCAAGGCTTAGTCCTTGCATTTATGTCCCTAAATTTCATTGTGGGACATATCAAGTAGCAGATGGAAGAAATCAATGCCTCTGTACATACGGTGGCAGACGGCCATTAAACAATTTAAAATGCTTTCCCTTAACTTAAAAAGGGGCTGTTGCACTAAGCAATTTTACTACGATACCTAGTGAAGAAAATTTATCTTCAATCCTAGATATCGTGGCAAAATGCTTACGTGCAACAGCCCTTTTTCTGCTAATTGCAGTTTGATAGTGCGTGGTTTATCTTTTTTGTTACAGCTCAGTGGGGGCGGAGGTGGTAATACTTTTCGCCGTTGCACTAAATGACCCACAAGCTGGTGTATGGGCTTTTTAGTTACCTGCGCCGGGCAAGACCGGCGGCGCGTATGTTCATATCAGTGTTCAGTTTATGCCGTTTGTGGGCCAGTCCTCACTTCGTTCGGACAGTCGTTCCACGGCGAAAAGCATCACCACCTCCTCCCTAAGCGATGTCCGTATAAACTGGCATCTTCACGGTGACAAGGAACAAGTACATCGATGTACTTGTTGCGGGAGCAACGAGTTCCCGCCGCTTGCATAATCCGCAGCTTGGGGCGAACGGGGAGTGATTTTTCTGTAGGGAGCGACTGCCTGAACGCAGTGAAGGCCGGCCCCGATAAGAAAATGCTAGGAAAACACGCTGAAAGCAGCGCCGCTGGCCTGTCCGGCGCAGGTAACTGGACAGCTCGCCTTTACGAGGGGGTCGTTTAGCGGAAGACAGAAAAATTACTCCCCGTTCACCCCATGACCACGTATAAACGGGATACCTTCAGCACGAACTCCCCCCACAAACTGCAATTTATATGTGTGAATAATTCTTTATTTTTGTCCTGCTCGTTATTGGACAAGATTGAATGTCTTTAACTTGTATAAAATCGGAATAACCCGTATAATAAAACCATCAAAACACGAATTACTTAAATCGGTTTTGATACGCTTCTGAGTGATCATAGGAGGCAAAGTGAAAATGAATCTGCGTGAGCGAACCACAGCAATCTTAAAAATTTTGACGGAAGGGGACAATCCTTTCCAGAGTGCAGGCGAACTGGCTGAAAGGTTAGGCGTCAGCACGAAAACTGTATCAAGAGAACTGCCAGCCGTGGCAGAGGCGCTAAAGCCTTATGGACTTGACCTTTCCCGCAAAAAGGGGGCGGGCTTCTCCATAGACGGCGGTGCCGAAGCGATGGCTTCGCTCAAGGAATTTCTGGGGCAGGTGAATGACAAGACTTTTACTCCGGAGGAGCGGCGGTCGATTATCGTCAGCCAGCTGCTTCCCAATCAAGAGCCGGTAAAACTCTTTACCCTCGCATCGCTCTTAGGCGTAACCGATGGCACCATCAGCAAGGATTTGGACAGGCTGGAAAGCTGGTTTAAGGGACATGGGCTGAAACTTGTCCGAAAACCCGGTCTGGGTGTCTATATCGAAGGTAAGGAAGCAAGTATCCGGCAGGCAATCGTAGCGTATATTTATGAAAATGTAGGTGAGCAGGAGCTGTTGTCGCTTGTGCAGGCCAATCTGGCCGAGGATGGACAGGCGGTGAGCATGGCTTCCTCCCACCTGCTGGATTTAGTCGATAAAGAAATCATTCAGCGTTTGGAACGCTTAATCCGGCAAACGGAAAAATCTTTGGATGGGCGGCTGTCCGACCAGGCCTTTGTGGGGCTGCTGGTGCATCTGGCACTGGCAGTACAGAGGATTCGGCGCCACGAACCCATCAAACTGGCACCTGAGGTGCTGGCGGATTTACAGTCGAAACCTGAGTTTAAGCTGGCGGCAGATTTGGGCGCGAAAATCGCGCAAGAATTTGCCATCACGATAAACGAGGCGGAGACCGGCTATATCGCCATGCACATCTTAGGCGCCCGCAGCCGCTACCAGCCACAGGGCATGCCGGCGTCACTGGATAACTTTCATCTGGTGCGCATGGCTAAAGCTGTGATGGGGGCGGCGGAAAAAATCAGTGGTCAGAAATTATATCGCAATTCGGCACTGCTGACGGGGCTGGTCAATCATTTGGGGCCGTCCATCAGCAGGTTAAAAATGGGGATGCCGATACGCAATCCGCTGCTCGGGGAGATGAACAGCAATTATCCGGAGCTTATGCAGCTGGCGGCAGCCAGTGTCAAGGATATCGAAGGGGAACTGGAAATCGTTTTTCCCGAGGAGGAAATCGCCTATATTGCCATGCATTTGGGCGCGGCGCTCAACGACAATCAGACGCTCAAGAAATTGCAGCGCCGTGTGATTGTGGCGTGTCCCACGGGGATGGGCACGAGCCGCTTGCTCGCAAGCCGCCTGCGCCAGCAGTATGACAATCTCATCGTTCACGATATGGTTTCCACCATGCAGCTTACCCCCGCTTACTTCCGTGAGCACGAGGCCGATTTTATCATCGCGACGGTGCCGATACCGCATGTACCGCTGCCGGTGGTGGTCGTAAGCGCACTGCTCACACCTGGCGACCAGGAAAAAATTGACGGCGTGCTCGACAAGCAGCTGCCCGCTGAACGGGCAGAGGTTCCAGCAGCTGCCGCCAAGCCGGATTTTGTCAGCGCCCTTAAAATCATGGGCGCTTACGAACAGGCAATCCTGACACTTATTGAGGGCTTTTTCTTCGCGGAGGATGCAAAGTCCATGACGGTGCAGGAGATTTCCCGGCTGGCCGGCAGGCTCATAAGTGCGGATAAGCAGGTAGCGGAGAACGTGGCCCGGGAGCTTTTGGCCCGGGAAGACAAGGGCAGCACAGCGGTCAGCGGCAATCATATGATTCTGCTGCACTGCCGCAGCAGCCATGTACAGGAAATTCATTTTGGCATTGTCCATGTCGGTGACTTTTTCTTCTATCCTGCCGAGCCCACGGAGAAAATCCGTACGGCGGCGGTGATGGTGGCACCGAAGGAATGCAGTCAGTATGAACTGGAAACAATAGGTTATATATCCGCCATTCTACTCGAACGGTGGGGCTTTATCGAAGTGTTGCATGAAGGGGATAAGCGGCTTATCCACGATGAGTTAATCCGCATTTTCCGCCAGTTTCATGCCAAGAAATACAAGGAATTGATGGAGGGATAATCCATGAGTACAGCGACGAGTTCTGCACAGGGCTTGGGTTTTCAGGAAGCCATGCAGAAATTTGGCCGGTTTTTGTCCGGTATGGTTTTGCCGAACATTGGTGCATTTATCGCCTGGGGCTTTTTGACGGCGCTCTTTATTCCCACGGGCTGGCTGCCCAATGAATACTTGGCGCAGGTGGGCGGCCCCATGAGCAAATGGCTCATTCCCCTGCTCTTAGGTTATAGCGGCGGTGCGGCTGTTTACAAACATCGCGGCGGCGTGGTCGGTACCATTGCCACGGCGGGTGTTATCGCCGGTGCCGACATTCCCATGTTCCTGGGTGCCATGATTATGGGCCCGCTGGCAGGCTACCTGATGAAGAAATTTGATGCCGCCATCGAGGACAAGATTCCCACGGGCTTTGAAATGCTCGTCAATAACTTCTCGGCAGGTATCTTAGGCGGTGTTTTGGCTGTGCTCGCCTTTGTCGGCGTCGGCCCCGTGGTGCTGGCTGCTAATGGCGTGCTGCGCTCTGGCGTGGAAGGCATTGTGGCAGCAGGTCTTTTACCGCTGGCATCCATCATCATTGAACCGGCTAAAATCCTGTTCCTCAACAACGCTATCAATCACGGCGTACTCTCGCCGCTGGGCATTCAGCAGGCCGAAGAATTTGGCAAGTCCATGTTCTTCCTGCTTGAAGCCAATCCCGGCCCCGGCCTTGGTGTGCTGCTTGCTTATTGGTTCTTCGGCAAAGGCATGGCCAAGGATTCCACGCCCGGTGCGATGATTATTCACCTTCTCGGTGGTATCCATGAAATTTACTTCCCCTATGTCCTCATGAAGCCGGTACTCCTGATTGCTGTTATCGCCGGTGGTATGGCCGGTGTAGCAACGCTGCAGCTCTTAGGCGGCGGCCTTATCGCGCCGTCCTCTCCGGGTTCCATTATCGCCGTTCTCGCCATGACGCCGAAAGGCGCCTTTATCGCCAACATGGCAGACTTCCTCGTAGCCACGGTGGTTTCCTGTGCCGTAGCATCGGTATTCATTAAAGTTTCCGCTACGGAAGAAAGCGGCGAATCCCTCGAAGAAGCAAAAGCAGCTATGCAGGAACGCAAACAGCGCGGTCAGGTAGCCGTAAGTGCTGTACGTATCAGCGGCAGCGAACTTACGACCATCGTTTATGCCTGCGATGCAGGTATGGGCTCGAGCGCCCTCGGTGCCGCCAGCCTGCGCAAGAAACTGCGCAATGCAGGTTACACGCATATTTCCGTAACTAACGCCGCCATCGGCAATATCCCCAAGGATGCGCAGATTGTCGTCACCCATGAAAAACTGGCACAGCGTGCCATGGAAGATTCCCCGCAGGCTGAACATATCCTCGTGCGCAACTTCACGCAGAACGATGTCTATGAGCAGATTATCGCCCGTCTTGCAGAAAACAAAATGGACGGTGTAATGGCTGCCGGTCAGACAGGTTCCAGAGAAAAACACGTTCTGGATTTGGGCAATATCCAGCTCGGCCTTAAAAGTGTGAGCAAGGAAGAAGCCATCACTGCCGCAGGCAAGGCTCTGGTTAAAGCTGGCTTTGTGGACGAAGGTTACATCGAAGGCATGCTCAAACGCGAAGCCGATATCAGCACCTATGTCGGCAAGGGCATTGCCATTCCCCATGGCGAAGCCGCTGTCAAAGATACCATCCGCCAGTCCGGCATCGTGGTGCTCCAGTATCCCGAAGGCATTAAGTTCGGCAACGACACCGCCCATATCCTCGTGGGCATTGCCGGAAAGGATAACGACCATCTCTCCATCCTCGCCAACATCGCCGCTACGATGGATGAATGCAGTGACGAGGAATTGGAAAAACTCTACAAGACCAAAGACGCCAACGTGCTCTATGAACGTTTCGCTTTGGCAAACTAATCAAATCTGAATAGTACATGTCCCTTTTCCGCGCAGGCGTATACCCTGCGGAAAAGGGACTATTTTATTGATAAATTTTGGAGGTAATCAAGATGAAAAAAGCAATCCATTTCGGTGCAGGCAATATCGGCAGAGGTTTTATCGGGGAACTCTTGGTGCGTTCCGGCTACGAGGTAACTTTCGTGGATGTCAATGCGCAGCTCGTGGATTTAATCAATGAACGCCGCGCTTACGATATTAAAATCGTGGGCGATACGCCCGAAATCATCCATGTGGAACATGTGCGCGCCATCAACAGCGCTGCCCATCCCGAAGAACTCATCAAGGCCATCTGCGAAGCCGATATCATCACGACGGCTATTGGCCCGAATATCCTGAAATTCATTGCGCCGAATCTCGCGGCAGGCCTTGCAGAACGCGTGAAGGTCAATCAGCAGCCCTTGAACGTCATCGCCTGTGAAAACATGGTGGGCGGCTCGACGGTGCTCAAAGGTTTTGTCGAAGAAAACCTGCCGGAAGAAGCCAAAGAAGCCGTAGCTAAGTATATCGGCTTCCCTGATGCCGCTGTGGACAGAATCGTACCCCTGCAGAAAAATGACGACCCCCTGCTCGTGCAGGTTGAACCCTACGCCGAATGGGATGCCAATGTGACCCAGGCCAAAGGCGAACCGCCGCAGATTGAGGGCCTGACCTGGGTGGAAAACCTCGAAGCCTATATCGAGCGCAAACTCTTTACCGTAAACACCGGACATGCCTCCATTGCGTACCTTGCTTATCGCAAAGGCATCAAGGATATTTACAGCGCCATGCAGGATAAAAATATCGTAGATATGGCCCGTAAGGTTTGGCAGGAAACCGGTGACTTGCTCGTGCGTAAGTTCGGTTTTGACCCCAAAAAGCATGAAGAGTACGTTAAGACCACCGAAAACCGCTTTAGAAATCCGCACCTCAGCGACGAAGTGACCCGCGTAGCCCGCGGCCCCAAACGCAAACTCGGTGCCAAAGACCGCCTTGTAAGCCCGGCCACCCAGCTTTTGGCGCAGGGACAGAAACCGTCGGCACTCGCTACCGTAATCGGCGCCGCCTTCCACTTCGACTACGACGGCGACAAAGAAGCGCAGGAAGTGCAGGGCGCAATACAGGAAAAAGGTTTGCATAAGGCAATCCTCAACTACACCCAGATACCCGAAGAATCCGAACTATTTCGTATGGTGGAGAATAAGACGGCAGGATTTTAATAAACTGGCGGTTGAGCAGTCAAAAAATTGACAGCTCAACCGCCAGTTTGTTTTATGATGATGTATAATAAGCATAGGGATAAGAAAAGGATTTTTATGTAGATTCGTCGAAAATGTATTGAATAAGCAAGAGCACAGGCTATAAATTTGAATGCTTGTGGAGGATAGAAAATGGATTTGAACGATTTTACAATTATTATTGATGGTATGGATAAAACAAGAATGATAGCGACTTGTGAGAAGCGTGGTAATTTTTATTACATAAAATTTACTAATAATGATAAAATATACAGCTACAGTATTAAAACAAATAGAGTACGCATATTTAGCAATAATGTAAAAGATGATGCTGTGTTTACTTATTTTAAGGAAATTGCAAAATTAAATCCATTGAAAGATAAAAAAGATGGGAATTTATTGTTAAAAAAATATAATAGTATACGATTTGTGCCAGAGGAAAGTGTGCTAAAAAGGTATCTGAATGCTTCGATAAATTATGTTGAAAATAAAGCATTTGATGATTATATATTTCCTTTTGGTGCTAATAACAGTCAAATTGAGGCTGTAAAAAATGCTTTTAAGTATCAAGTAAGTATCATAGAAGGGCCACCGGGTACTGGTAAGACACAAACTATATTAAATATAATCGCGAATATTATAAAACAAGGGAAAACAGTACAAGTTGTATCATATAATAATTCGGCAATTGATAATGTATATGATAAGCTGAAAAGTAACAATATAAATTTCATGGCGGCAGTTCTAGGCAAGAAAGAAAATAAGGATAATTTTGTTAATTTACAGAATGGCAAATATCCGATGGAAATATCAGCTTGGCATTATGTGGGCGATATATCAGCGCTAAAGAAGTCCGTAAATCATAAGCTTGTAGAATTACATAAAATATTTTCGGCTCAGGTGGAACTGGCAAAAATAGAATCAGATTTGAAATCATTGCAAACGGAAAAGAAATATTTTGAAAGTTACTTAAATGATAACAGTATTGAAATAAAGAAATTTTCTAGTATCTTGCCTTTATCTTCAAAAAGGATATTGAGATTATTGGATGAATACCAATCATTTGATGGTAATAAGAAATGGAAGTATGTTTTGTTTTGTAGCTTTTGTGCCTTGAAATATGGGGTGATGAGCGCAAATTTTTGGAAACAAAATGTTCAGTCGGTTATTGCGTCGTTGCAAAACAAATTCTATGAAATGCGGAAAAAAGAGTTAGAGAAACGGAAAGAAAAATTAGTCCATTTTTTAGATACTAGAGAAAGCGATTTGTTGCAAAAGATGTGTGATGAGTCACTGGATATATTGAAGGAGACAGTATGGCATAAATATGCTGGAAAAAAGGAACGCACTGTATTTAGTGCTGGTGAACTGCAAAGTAAAGCGGGAGATTTCTTGAATGAATATCCGATTGTTTTGAGCACGACGTTTTCTGCCTTGTCTTGTTTGGGCACAGACACTATGTATGACTACGTTATCATGGATGAAGCTTCACAGGTTGATGTGGCAACAGGAGCATTATCCTTGTTTCATGCTAAGAATGCCGTTATTGTAGGCGATTCAAAACAATTACCCAATGTTGTGGATAGTAGCATGAAAAAGGAAACAGAGAAAATTTTTCAAGAGGCTTTAGTTAAAGAGTGCTTTAGATATACACATAGCTTTTTACAGTCTGTAAAGATGCAATTATCACCAGAAAGATGTGTGCTGTTAAAAGAACACTATCGCTGTCATCCTCGTATTATTGAATTTTGTAATAAAAAATTTTATCATGATGAATTAGCGATTATGACTCAGGATAATGGTGAAGATGATGTCTTAAAGGTAATAATGACAAAAGAGGGGAATCATTGTAGAAATCGGTATAATCAACGTGAAATTGATGTAATACTTAATGATATCCTATATAATGAATCTAAAATAGAAAGTATAGGTGTTATAAGTCCGTATCGTAATCAGGTGAACGCATTGCAAAAACAAATAAATAATGTAGAGATAGATACCGTTCATAAATTTCAAGGTAGGGAAAAAGACTTTATCATAATATCGACAGTAGATAATCAAATTGCTGATTTTGTGGATGATGCTAATATGCTAAATGTGGCAGTATCAAGAGCGAAAAAAAGATTATGCTTGGTTACGAATGGTAATAAACATAATATGAATGGCAATATAAACGATTTGATTTCGTATATTAGATATAATAATTTTGAAGTGAGTGAAAGTAAGATTAGTTCGATATTTGATTGTTTGTATAGTCAATATACGAAGCAGCGTCAAGAGCTTCTAAAAAAGCACAAGGATATATCTGAATATCCTTCGGAGTGTATTATGTATGATGCCCTGTTGGAAATTTTGGTGGAAGATGAATTTTCATCATTAGAAGTGGTTTGTCACTTGCCAATGAATATGCTGATTAGTGACTATGGCTTACTTAATGATGAAGAAATAAAATATGCGACTAATCCTTTGACACATATTGATTTCGTGATTGTAAATAAGCTAAGTAAATTGCCGGTTTTGTTAATTGAAGTGGATGGAGTAGCCTATCATCAAGAAGGAACTAAGCAAGCTGAACGTGATAAAATGAAAAATAGTATACTGGAAAAATATCAACTACCACTTCTTCGATTGAGAACCGATGGCAGTGAAGAAAGAGAAAAGATTGTGCAAGTATTGAGACGGAAGGAAAACCAGTAACAATAGCTAGAGGGGAAGGATAAATCCTTCCCCTCGCTTTAATGTTCATCTCTTTTGCGACATATGCCGCAGGGTTAATGGAGACCTTTACTCTATGCTCATAGGTTATCACAGTTCAAGAGAAGGTACAAGACCATTTACAGAACTATGATGATATTTTTTACAGCTTCAAATATTCAGCTTCAATCTGCACTTCTTCAGGAAGTTCCTTTGTCTGGGTCAAAATCCTGCGGGAGAATAGTTCAAGGGTGTGGGCCCGGTCATCTCTGCCGACAAGCCAGCGTTCAATGAGTGGTTTGTACTGGGGATTAATCAGCAGTTTATCCCGGTATGCCTGCGAGAAGGTGCAGTATTTGAACAGGATTTCGCGGGAGACTTTGTTGAGGCGGGGCAGGCCTTCGGATTCGGCTTTGAGGAACATTTCGTATTCGGAGGCAAAGACATTGCTGTAGCTGTTGCTGTTGCGCTTGAGGGTGGTTTTGACCTTTTCCTTCATATCGGCGGACAGGCTGGAATTTTTCTTGTAGAATTGCAGGTAGTTGCAGTATTCGGAAGTCAGGGACGGTTCGGTGATATCGCTGTAGTGTACACCCTGAATGCGCTTGCACATCTCCCAGCGGAACTGGGCACACATTTTGATAAAGGTGTCAAAGAGGTCTTCGGAATGAAGGATGGACACGACCATATGGGCAGGCGTGGTGCGCTTGCGGCCTTCGATTTCCTGCCACATCACGCCGCGGCTTCCATAATTGGGCATCAGTATAATATAAGGAAGTATCTCTAAGTTATAGTCAAAACGATTGATTTTGAGCTCGGGATAGCTGGCGTAGGCCGGGCGGTAGAAGCAGCCAAAGTCAATGCTGCGTACATGGTTGAGTTCATCGGTGGCCCGCTGGGCGGTGACCAGACAATTTTCTAGCGGACGGCTGACCGACTGGGCATAAAAGGCCGGAATGAAGGAGAAGATACTGCCGTAGGTCATCTTGTTGGCACCGGTGACCATGTTATGCAGTTCAAAGGAAGCCATGGCTTTGGCATCATTCAGCATCTGGTCGGCCTGCGCCTGCGTCAGATTGCCTTGACGCACTTCTTCCTTGAGATGGTCGGGCCAGTCATTGTCAAATTCGTCCTTGGAGGGCGGTACTTCCCCGCGATAGATTTTCTTGAGCCATTCATAAGCGGGCAGGACGCGTTCGTTGGGGGCATCTTCCCAAAGTACCGCATACTTATAGAGTTCGGCGGTGTTTTCTTCTCCGGCCAGTTCTTCGTCGACGAAGCCAAAGAGCAGGAACATCTTGACCTCGGCGGGAATGTCGTCGGTGGTCAGGCTCTTGAAGAAGGCCGCTTCATATATGGTATAGAAGTTCGTGGTGATGTCACCGCGCAGGCGGCGCATTTCCGTAGATTTTTCGGCTTTGTCCGGGGCTTTCATAAAGGCGCGGATATCCCGGCCAAAGGCATCGCCAATCTCCCGGCTGGTACCGGCAAAGGCCAGAATGGTGGTCAGGGCATTTTTGATTTGCGGCAGACCGCCAGTGCCGGATTCCAATGCTTCCTGGCGCGCGGCATCATCGAATTTGGATTTTTGGGAGTGGTATTCGCGCATGAACTCGTCGGTATCGTTCTTTATCTGTTGAATAAACGCCTGCGCTTTATCGATTTCCAGCTGTACACGCTGTGCCATCTGGGCGGAGAGCATAATGACGCCTACGCAGAAATGAATATCGGCAGGGTAGCATTCCTTGCGCAGTAAGTCATTTTTATCCAAAGCGGCACGGCACAGAGCCATTTGCCAGCTGTCCAGAATATCCGGCTTTTCGGGCGGTACGAGCACGTTTATGCCCTCGAACAGTTTGGGGGCGACCATCAGCCGGGCACAGATATTCTTGTAATCGCTGTAGTTGGCTTTGGCGTCCTTGCATAGCTTGCAGCCTGCTTCGTAGAGTTCGGCGAGGGTATCGGCCAGCTGATTCAAGAAGTTCACACTGGCGGATACCATGACAGGGGCAATTGTGGGCGTAGCGGTGATCGCGGCTGCTAAATCGTCCTCATCTGTGTAATCGTAGACAAAGAGGGTACTGTCTTCGGCGGCCTGAAAGTTGTAACGATACGTTCCGCCGGCGGGATGGAAGGCGCCTAAAATCGTGCCGTTGCCAACCGGCAGATTGATATCTGCGCCGTCACTGATGGTAAAACTGCCCTTGAGGATGATGGCTATATCACTAACAGTATCACCTTGGCGGTGGAGAAGCTGACCTTTGGCAATATCGAGTTTTCCCATGATGCTTAATGCCTCCTTGAAAATTTGGAAAATAATCCTGTTACCCTATAATTCGCTTTTGGTGAGTTTTTTCCTTCAAGGAAGTACCGAGGATTGACAGGCTTTTCTAAGTTTGCTAAAATTGACCTCAGCGATGAAAAAGAGGAGTAGCGCAATTAAGCGAGTCCGGGAGGGTGCAAGCCGGTCAGAGCGTGAAGGGCACTTTGGAGCAAAAGACAAGAGAAAACTTTGAGGTGGGCTTCTATTATATAGTAGAAACCAATCAGGGTGGAACCGCGGGAATATAGAAATATAGTCTCGTCCCTGTAACGATGGCGTTACGGGGGCGGGACTTTTTTAGTATAAGAACTGCCAACCGTAACAGGAGAAAAAGGAGTTGTACCTATGAAATTTCAGGAAATCATCCTGGCTCTGCAGAAATTCTGGTCAGAGCAGGGCTGTATCTTAGCACAGCCTTATGATGTCGAAAAAGGTGCGGGCACGATGAACCCCTCGACCTTTTTGCGTGTACTTGGCCCGGAGCCGTGGAACGTGGCGTATGTTGAGCCGTCCCGCCGTCCTGCTGATGGCCGCTATGGCGATAACCCGAACCGTCTGTATCAGCATCATCAGTTCCAGGTTATCATGAAGCCGTCCCCGGACAACATTCAGGAACTTTATCTCGAAAGTCTGGAGCGTCTGGGCATTGACCCGAAACAGCACGATATCCGTTTCGTTGAGGATAACTGGGAATCCCCGACACTCGGCGCATGGGGCCTTGGCTGGGAAGTATGGCTCGATGGCATGGAAATCACGCAGTTCACCTACTTCCAGCAGGTAGGCAGTCAGGATGTAAAGCCTGTAGCTTCGGAAATCACCTACGGTCTGGAACGCCTTGCCATGTACATTCAGGGTGTCGAAAATGTTTACGACATTCAGTGGACGGACGATTACACTTATGGCGATGTGTTCCATCAGAACGAGTATGAGCAGTCGGCTTATGCGTTTGACCTTTCGGATGAAAAGCTGCTGTTTGAACTGTTTGACAAGTACGAAGCCGAAGCTGTCCGCGTAATCGCTGAAGGCTATGTACATCCGGCTTATGACTATGTTTTGAAGTGCTCCCATACCTTCAACCTGCTGGATGCGCGCGGTGCCATCTCCGTGTCCCAGCGTACGGCATTTATCGGCCGCGTGCGCAAACTGGCACGTCTGTGCGCTGAATGTTATCTGAAACAGCGTGAGGAATTAGGATACCCAATGCTGCATAGAGGGGAGAAGAAATAATGAGCAAGGATTTACTGTTAGAAATCGGCACGGAGGAAGTACCGGCACATGTCATGCCGGGCATCCTTGCCCAGTTGAAGGAAAATGCCGCTAAGGCCTTTGCAGACAGCCGCATTGCCTGCGGGGAAATCCGCACCATCGGTACGCCGCGCCGCACGGCTCTATTGGTCAAAGACCTTGCGGAAAAGCAGGAAGATGTCGAAAGCGAAAACCGCGGCCCGTCCGCAGCTATCGCTTTTGATGCGGACGGCAACCCGACCAAGGCTGCACAGGGCTTTGCCCGTGGTCAGGGCATTGACCCGAAAGACCTCGTGGAAAAAGACGGTTATGTCTATGCCATGGTGCATGAAAAGGGCAAGGAAACGGCTGAGCTTCTGCAGACCATTCTGCCGGAGCTCATCTGCGGCCTGAACTTCCCGAACAATATGCGCTGGCGGGATTTGGACTTCAAGTTTATCCGTCCGCTGCGCTGGATTGTGGCTCTCTACGATACGGAGGTTGTTCCGTTCGAGGTTGCCGAGGTTAAATCCGGCAAGGTTTCCCGCGGCCATCGCTTCCTGTCGCAGGGCGATTTCACCATCAACAGCGCTGCTGAATACGAAAAGGCTTGCGAAGAAAACTTCGTCATCGTTGACCAGGAAAAGCGCAAGGCTATGATTCGTGAGCAGATTGCCGAAGTTGCCGAAAAGAACGGCGGCAAGGCTGAAATCACCGAAGACCTGCTCGAAGAAGTGCTCTATCTCGTGGAATACCCCACGGCTCTGTGCGGCAAGTTCGAGGAGAAATATCTGCAGCTTCCGCCGGAAACGGTTATCACGCCGATGCGTGACCATCAGCGTTACTTCCCCGTGAAGGATGCAAACGGCAAGCTGCTGCCGCTCTTTATCACGGTGCGCAATGGCGGCAGTGAATATCTCGAAACTGTACAGCACGGCAATGAGCGTGTACTGCGTGCCCGCCTTGCCGATGCCCAGTTCTTCTTTGACGAAGACCGCAAAAAGAGCCTTGCAGAACACCGTGAAAAGCTCAAGACGGTTGTCTTCCAGCAGGGCCTCGGCACGATGTATGAAAAATCCGAACGCCTTGTGGAACTGGCTGGCTTTATCGCCGATGAAATCGGTGCTGACGAAAAAGCACATAAGCATGCCAAGCGTGCAGCTCTTCTGTCCAAAGCCGACCTCGTTACCGGCATGGTAACGGAATTCACGGAACTGCAGGGCATTATGGGCCGTGAATACGCAAAGCTTGATGGCGAATGTGAAAATGTGGCTATTGCCATTGACGAGCATTACATGCCGCGCTTCGCCGGTGACAACCAGCCGCAGACGGAAGCCGGCCGCATCGTGAGCATGGCCGATAAGATTGATACCATTGTGGGTACCTTCTCCCGCGGCAAGATTCCGACAGGCTCCCAGGACCCGTTTGCCCTGCGCCGTCAGGCACTCGGCCTTGTGAACATGCTGATTGAAGCCAAGTGGAACGTAAGCCTGTCTAAGGTTGTGGCAAAAGCCATGGACCTCTATGGTCTGACCGATGAGGCTGTCCGCACGAAGATGCAGTCGGATGTAGCTGACTTCATGCGCCTGCGCCTCAAGAACGTGCTCGAAGCTGTCCGCTATGATGTGGTGGATGCGGTGCTTGAAAACGTAGACGATATCTATGCTGTCAGCCTGCGCGCTGCTGCTGTGGCTAAGTTCGTGGAAACGGCTGATGCCGCCGCCAACATTCAGGCCTTTGTGCGTGCTTCCAATCTGGCGAAAAAAGCCGAAGCAACGGAAATCAAGGAAGCTGTCTTTGTGGCGGATGAAGAAAAAGCCCTCTATGATGTTTACAAATCCACCAACAGTGCTGTGGCCAGCCTCGTAGACGGCGAGGATTATGTGGGTGCCATTGATGCCTTGAAGGAACTGGCAAAACCCATCGATGCCTTCTTCGATGCCGTAATGGTAATGGACAAGGACGAAGCGGTTAAGAATAATCGTCTGGCTCTGCTCCATGCCATTGATGCTCTGGTTAACAAAGTGGCTGATTTTAGCAAAATCGTGCTGTAATTCCATAATATGTCTTTTTACCGCGTACACATTAAAGAAATGTGTACGCGGTGATTTTTTATTATCGGTAATCGTTCACTGAGAAAAAACATTTTTACATTTTACCCTTGCAAAAGTGTAAAGTATAGTATATACTAACAGATGTATCATAAGAGTGAACGCACTTATCGTAATACAAGATTTTTAATGAAGGAGGATGATTAGCATGTTTAGGAAAGTCGGCAAAAAGTATATGGAAACTGCTCTGATCAAGCTAATCGCAGTAGGTTTAGTTATTGGTATTATCATTGCTCTGGCAGCGCCGGGGCTGGTGCCTTTGGTGGCAATATTCGGTGACTTGTTTGTGCGGGCATTGAAGGGGGTAGCGCCGGTACTGGTGTTCGTGCTCGTGATGAACGCTATGGCGCAGAAAAATGCGGATGCCAGCGCATCCATGCGTCCGATTGTCAAGCTCTATGTATTTGCTACGTTCCTGGCATCACTGGTGGCCGTGGCCTATTCTTTTGCCTTCCCGACCACGCTGCATCTGCAGCTGGCGGATGCGAAACTCACGCCGCCGAGCGGGATTTTGGAAGTTTTGCATAACCTCGTGCTCAATGTGGTAGACAATCCGATTCATGCCATTGCCAGTGCCAATTACATCGGTATTCTGGCGTGGGGTGTGCTGACGGGGCTGGCTCTCCATCATGCTTCGGATGGCACGAAGGAAACGCTCAATGATTTTGCCAAGGCGGTAACGAAACTCGTGCAATGGGTTATCCGTCTGGCTCCCTTCGGTATTATGGGGCTGGTGGCTGATGCTATCGGTACCAATGGTGCCGAGGCCATTATGGGCTACTTCCATTTGCTGGCGGTGCTTTTGGGCGCGTTCTTCTCCGTAGCGCTCATTATGAATCCGCTGATTGTGTATCTGCATATTCACCGCAATCCTTATCCGCTGGTGCTTACGACGTTGCGGGAAAGCGGCATCTATGCGTTCTTCACGAGAAGTTCGGCAGCCAATATCCCCGTGAATATGGATTTGTGTGCACGTTTGGGACTCAATAAGGATACGTATTCCATCTCTATTCCTCTTGGTGCAACCATTAACATGAGCGGTGCGGCCATCACCATTGCGGTGTTGTCCTTGGCTTGTGCGCATACGCTGGGCATTGATGTTGACCTGCCCACGGCACTGCTCTTGTGCATTATCGCCACGGTCGGGGCCTGCGGTGCTTCCGGCGTGGCGGGCGGCTCCCTGCTGCTGATTCCCGTGGCCTGCTCGTCCTTTGGTATCAGCAATGATATTGCTATGCAGGTCGTTGGTGTGGGCTTTATCATCGGCGTACTGCAGGATTCCTGTGAAACGGCGCTCAACAGCTCCAGTGACGTGCTGTTTACGGCTACGGCGGAACTGGCACAGAAAGCCAAAGATGGGACGCTGACGGAAGCAGATTTGGTGGCTAAGAATTAAATTCGGTTTCGTTTACAGCGATATGCTAAGACGCCCGGCGGCTGATTATATTTTTCCTCTGCTTATGCAGGCTTGCCTAACGCGACGGAAAAATATAATCAGCCGCCGGGCTTAGTGTGTGCATTACATTGCTGTACTACGAACAAAGCGCCAATCTGAATTAAGAGCTGGCAAAAACTTCCTGCAGGATGTATAATAAAATAAAACTTCCACGATATATGGACAGAGAAGGCGAAAGTATGGAGCTTGAGCGAAAAATGAAGCGTAAGCTGCTTGCTGGAGTGGGGATTTTTATTTTATTGGCGTTAGCAGGGACTTGGTATGCCGATGAGGCAGAGAAGCCTCCTCTTGTGTTGCAGGCGAAGCCGGAATCTGCGGAAAAGCAGACAGGGACGACGGAGGTTATCGGTCTGCAGCAGGCGATAGCTGCCAGCGAATTGCGCAATCCTTTTTCATTTGTCCATGAGCGGGAAGGGGAGCCAGTTCAGGGGATGCTACCAGCCTCTAAAAATGAATTGCCGTCTGCAGCCCCGCCTGCTGCAGTGGCAGCGGAAAAGCAGAGCAATGTTCCAGCGGCTCCGGCGATTTCCCTTTGCGGCATTGTGGAAGGCAATGGCCAGCGGCTGGCGCTGCTGCGTGTGGGCAGCAATACGGTGACAGCAGCTGTTGGGGAATGGGCAGATGGCTGGCAGGTGACGGGCATAGGCACGGCTACGGTTACGGTGGAGCGTTCCGGGCAAGTGCTTAGCCTGAATATGTCAGAGACGGGGGCGAAGTGATATGGGTGGAAAGAAGTTTTGCCTGTTTGGTTTGCTTTTGTTGTTGTGGCTGAATCCGATAAATGCGCTGGCTTCTCCAGTGCATTTACAGGTGCAGAATGCGCCCACAGGGACGGTGCTCATGTCCGTGGCCCGGCTGGGTGGCTTCAATATTTTGCTGGCGGATAACATCGGAGGAACGGTGACCGTCAATGTGGAAGAAGAGCCGGCAAATATTTTGGAACTTATAGCGGCTTCGCAGGGACTGCTATTGGAAAAATATGGTAACATCTATGTACTGACCCCACCGGACAAGAGCAATGCTCTGCGGCGGGTACACAGCTATCAGGCGAAGTATGCCCGGCCTGCTGATTTGGCGAAAGTTGCAAAATTATCTTTGGGAGAAGCAGGAAAAAAGTCCCAAATAACGAAAGATAATAATAGAGTAGGCAAGAATACCAAAGGTCAGTCTGCTGAAGTGGCAGAACGGCCGGAAGTTTCCTCCCGAGTGCTCGTGGATGAATCTGCCGGGAAGGTGGTTTTTTATGGCACCGACGCTGAAGCACAGCGTTTGCAGGAGGCTCTGCAGCAGGTGGATGTTCCCGCTAAACAGGTGAGCATTGAAGCTAAAGTAGTGGCCCTGTCCAAGAATGCGGCGAAGAATTTAGGTGTGGAATGGGAATGGTCAAAATTACCCAAATATCCTGAAGCCCGCAAGACCTACCGCCATGAAGGCCGGGAAAATGAACGGGTGGAGTACGAAATGCGCCGTTATTACAATGGAAAAAACGAGGACATTCCGGGAATCATCCAGTTCGGTCATGGCCCCGAGGGGCAGCCCTTTGAGTTTTATTTCAGTGCCAAGTTAAATGCCATGGTGACAGACGGCAAGGCCAAGATTCTGGCACGGCCTAATATCACCACCATTCAGGGGCATGAGGCGGTCATCAATATCGGCGGGGAGGTGCCGGTGCCCACGCAGACGGTGACGGAAACATCCACAACCAATACGGTGACCTATCGGCAGGCTGGCATCATCCTGCGTTGTATTCCGCGGGTCAATGCCGAAGGGCAGATTACAGTGGAAATACATACGGAGGTCAGCACGCCGGAGTTTGTGACGGATATGAAGGCCTACCGCTTCCAGCGCCGCAGTGCGGATACCATGGTGCGCCTGCAGGACGGGGAAACCATGGTGATTGGCGGGCTTATCGGCAGTGAGGAATCCCGCAGCATGAGTAAGATTCCCTTTTTAGGGGATATTCCCATCTTGGGAAATTTTTTCAAAAGTGTACGGCATAGTCATACGGAGTCGGAGGTCATGATTTTCCTCAAGGCGCATGTGCTATGAAGTGAAGGATTAACAGTGATAAAGGAGAAACGATTATGGCGATAAAAATTTTGATAGCAGACGACCATGCGCTTCTACGACAGGGAATAAAGAGGGTACTTAATTTTGAGGATGGGTTTGAGGTTATCGGCGAGGCTGAGGATGGCCAGGAAGCCGTGGCCCGGACTTTGATGCTGCAGCCGGATGTCCTGCTGCTCGACATCAATATGCCCGGACTCAGTGGTCTGGAAGTGGTGAAGCAGCTGAAGCAGGCCGATTGCGAAACCCGCGTTATTGCGCTGACGATTCACGACAGCGACAATTATATTCTGGAAATGCTCAAAAATGGCGCGTTAGGGTATCTCTTAAAGGATGTGGAACCGGCGGTGCTCATCAAAGCGATTCATGTCGTTAATGGCGGCGATGCCTTCGTTTATCCGGAACTTGCCGAGCGTCTCTTTGGCAGTTCGACGGTATCGGATGATGTGGAAAGCAAAGCGCGGGAGATGCTGGATGAAAGCCGGGGCGAGCGCCTGACCGCCCGGGAAATGGATGTGCTGGAATGTGTGGCCAAGGGCTTTTCCAATCAGGATATCGCCAAAGCTCTGGGACTCAGCGAAAAGACCGTCAAAAATCATATGACCCGTGTTCTGCGCAAGCTGAAAGTTGAGGATAGAACACAGGCTTTGGTCTATGTGCTGAAAAATAAAATTATCTCCCTGGATTGAGATATTTCTTGTGTAAACATCCAAAAGCAGAAGTCGAAAATTTATCGATTTCTGCTTTTTTTTCGCGCCCGTATAAGGTATAATAAGAACAGTAGAAAAATATGAATCCGATTCGTAATTGAGAGGTATTCACAAACGTAAAGTAGAAGGTGATCAGGTGCTTTATCCGCTGAATTTGGAACTGGCGGGCAGAAGCTGTGCTATCATTGGCGGTGGTCAGGTGGCTTGCCGGAAGGCCAAGGGCCTGTTGGCGGCCGGAGCCCAAGTCACGGTGATAGCACCGGAGCTGACGGGCTCCCTGCAGGAATTAGCCAGACAGGACAGAATTTCCTGGCGTCCGGAGGGATATCAGCAGGGCATGCTGCAGGCAATTAAGCCATTGCTGGTCTTTGCCACAGCGGACGATAAAGCGGCCAATGATGCGGCTATTGCCGAGGCGAAGGAACTCGGGGCATTGGTCAATGCAGCGGCAGATCCTGAGCAGACGGATTTTCATGTGCCTTCCCGTATTGAGCGGGGTGATTTACTGCTGACGGTTTCCACTGGCGGCGGCAGTCCCGCCTTTTCGAGGCTTCTGCGTGAGCGGCTGGAGCAGGAATACCCCAATGGTTTCGGAGATTTTTTGGTACGGTTAAGCAGATTGCGTCAGACAGTAAAGGGGATGCCGGGAGGCAGCCGGGAGCATGAGCGGCTCTGGCGGCAGGCGCTGACGCAGCATGTGATTGATTTAGTGAGAGCAGGTCAGTTAGACCAGGCGGAGGAAGAGATAAAAAATGGAATTATTAATGCTGGGGCTCAACCACAAGACGGCACCTGTTGATGTACGTGAGCGGTTTTCCATCCCCAAGGCAGCAGTAAAGAGTGGCCTGGCCAACTTAGGGGAGTATGAAGGGATTTTAGAAGCGGTGGTACTCTCCACCTGCAACCGCAGCGAAATGTATGCGGTGGTGGATGATGCAGAACGGGATTTAGCAACCCTCAAGCAGTTTCTCTTCGATTTGACGGGCAATGAGGAGAATATTGACGAGTATCTCTATCATTATGCCGATGAAGAATGTATTGAACATCTGTTCCGGGTAGCGTCCAGTCTGGATTCCTTGGTACTGGGGGAAGGCCAGATTCTTTCCCAGGTCAAGGAAGCCTATGCCATGGGGCGGGAGGCCGGTACTACGAGTACGGTGCTCAACACACTTTTCCATCGGGCGATTGCCACGGGCAAGCGGGTGCGTACGGAAACACGCATTCAGTTTAACTCGGTGTCCGTGAGCTATGCAGCAGTGGAGCTGGCTAAGGAAGCCTTTGGTGCGCTGACGGAAGCCAGTGCCCTGATTTTCGGCGCAGGCAAGATGGCCGAACTTACGGCGCAGCATCTGATTTCTCAGGGCGTGAAGAAAATCTATGTGACCAACCGTCATCTGGACCGGGCAGAACTTCTGGCCAGCCAGTTTAACGGCGAGGCTGTGCCCTTTGATGAAGCCATGAAGCGGGCGGTGGATGTGGATGTGATTGTGACTTCCACCGGGGCGCCGCATTATGTGATTAAACCTTGGGAAACCCGGCAGCTTATGACCAAGCGCAAGGGCCGCCAGCTGTTCTTGATTGATATTGCCGTTCCGCGCGATGTTGACCCCGAAGTGGGCGATATCAAGGGTGTAACGCTCTACAATATCGACGCTTTGGAAGAAGTGGTCGATGAACATATCGAGGAACGCCGTCAGGAAGCCAAGCAGGCCGAAAAAATCGTGGCCGAAGAAGTGGCATCCATTGAGGAAAAATTCCAGTACCTCTCGTTCCGTCCGTTGATGGCGCTGCTCTCTGACCGCTGTGAGCGCATCCGTCAGCGGGAGGTCAAAAGGGCCAGCTCCAAACTGCCGGAGCTTACGGAGGAGGAATGGCGGCAGGTAGAACATATGAGCCGCATGATTGTGCGCAAGATTTTGCGCATGCCCATGATGAAACTTAACTCTGCCGCCGGCACGGAAAACGAGCAGTTCTATATCGACGCCATGCGGGCGCTATTCAAACTTGATACGATAGGAGAGACAGCAACCAGTGAAGAAAGACACAATCGTTATCGGTACGCGCAGCAGTAAGCTTGCTCTCTGGCAGGCAGAATATGTAAAAGGCCGTTTGGAAGAAGAATATCCCGGCCTTAAAGTCGAACTTAAACTCATGACCACCAAGGGGGATAAGATTCTCGATGCCCCCTTGGCCAAAATCGGTGGCAAGGGCCTCTTTACCAAAGAACTCGAAATGGATATGCTCTCCGGCGGCATTGATCTTGCGGTGCACAGCCTCAAGGATATGCCGACAGAGCTGCCCGAAGGGCTGACGCTTGCCGCGATTACCAAGCGGTTTGACCCCGGTGATGCCGTGGTCAGCCCCCAATTTAAGACATTTGCAGCGTTGCCTTGTGGCGCAAAAGTAGGTACATCGAGCCTGCGCCGCAAGGCACAGCTTTTGCATGCCCGCCCGGACCTCAACATCTGCGACCTGCGGGGGAATGTGAATACGCGGCTTAGTAAACTCGAAAGCGAAAACTTCGACGCCATCATTCTCGCCGTGGCCGGACTCAAGCGTCTGGGCTTTGGCGAGCGCATTACGGAAGTTCTGCCCCGTGATATGGTACTGCCTGCCGTAGGGCAGGGGGCACTGGCTATTGAAACCCGCGAAGATGATGCGGAGATGCGCGAAATGCTCGCGTTCCTCAATGACGAAGCCACGGTGCATTGTGCCAAGGCAGAACGGGCCTTCTTAGGAAGAGTCGAGGGCGGCTGTCAAGTGCCGGTCGGTGTTTACGCCGTACCTGCCACTAACGACGAAATTCAGGTGGAAGCCGTAATCGCCTCCTTGGACGGCCAGCGCCTCTATCGCGATAAACTCAGCGGCAAGGCTAGTGAGGCGGAAAAACTGGGCGTAACGCTGGCCGAAAAACTTCTCGCCGCCGGCGGGCAGGAAATCCTGCAGGAACTTGGTTTGTTGCAGAATAAATAAGACAGAAAAGGGATGACATATATGGCAGGAATGGTTTATTTAGTAGGTGCAGGCCCCGGAGATTACCGGCTTATCAGCATGAAGGCAGTGGATTGCCTCAAGATGGCCGATGTGGTGGTCTATGACCGTTTGGCCGATGACCGCATCTTGCGCTGGGCGCCGGAAGATGCCGAATACATCTATGTGGGCAAGGCATCGAGCAACCATACCATGAAACAGGAAGACATCAACCAGCTGCTCGTGGACAAGGCCAAAGAGGGCAAATGCGTTGTGCGCCTCAAAGGTGGCGACCCCTTTGTATTCGGCCGGGGCGGCGAAGAGGGGCTGCTCCTGCGGGAAAACAACCTGCCCTTTGAAATCGTGCCGGGCATCACTTCGGCCATTTCCGTACCGGCCTATGCGGGCATTCCCGTGACTCATCGCGCGGTAGCGACTTCATTTGCCGTGGTGACGGGGCATGAAGACCCCACCAAGGGGCAGAGCAATATGCGCTGGGAACATCTGGCTACAGGCGTGGATACGCTTGTGTTCCTGATGGGGGTAGCAAATCTTCCCCATATCACGGGCAAATTAATCGAAAATGGCCGCAGTGCCGATACGCCGGCTGCCGTTATTCGCTGGGGTACCAAGCCGGAACAGCGTACCTTGATTACCACCGTGGGCAAGGCCGCGGAAGATGTGGCGAAAAACGGCATCAAGCCGCCGGCCATCTTTATCGTAGGTGAAGTCGTGAAACTGCGGGACAGCCTGCAATGGTTCGACAATCTTTCCCAGCGGCCCTTGTTTGGCAAGCGGATTCTCGTGACCAGAGCACGCAGTCAGGCATCCAAGCTGACGGCAAAACTGGAAAATTTAGGGGCAGAAGTTATTGAAGCACCTGCTATTGAAATTACTGACCCGTCAGATTTATATGAAGCACTAGATAAAGCCATTGACCATGTACAGGATTATCACTGGATGATTTTCACCAGTGCCAACGGTGTGGAATATTTCTTCAACCGCTTATATCAGGCGGGGAAAGATGTGCGTGCCTTGGGCTATGCTAAAATTGCCGCTATTGGTTCGGCAACGGCTGAAAAACTCAAGCAGTATGGCATTGTGGCTGATGTTATCCCGCAGGAATACAGAGCAGAAGGCGTTATTGAAGCCATGAAAGGCAAACTGCCGCCCCATGCTAAAATTCTACTGCCTCGTGCGGAGGAAGCGAGAGAAATTTTGCCGGAAAAACTGCGGGAAATGGGGGCAGAAGTGGAAGTAGCACCTGCTTACCGTACGGTTTGTGGTGATGTAGATAGTGAGGCGTTGGTTTCGGAACTTATCAATGGTGAAATAGATGTTGTAACCTTTACCAGTTCCTCGACAGTAAAGAATCTGGTAAATATTATCGGTTCCGTGGATTTCCTCAAAGATGTCAAAACGGCCTGCATCGGCCCCGTTACGGCGGACACCGCCAAATCCTTAGGCATTGAGCCGGATATTATTGCCAAAAAATATACCATTGATGGTCTTGTAGAGGCCATCTGCAAATAATAGGAGATGTTATTTATGTACGAACAGAAACTCCGTCCGCGCCGTATGCGCATCAGCCCCGCTATGCGGGCAATGGTTCGTGAAACCAGCCTGTCGGTGAAGGACTTTGTCTATCCGCTGTTTGTCGTGCCGGGCGAAAACGTCCGCGAGGAAATTCCCTCCATGCCGGGCTGCTACCATCTGTCCGTGGATGAAGCGGTCAAGACGGCGAAAGAATGCTGGGAACTGGGCATTCCTTCCGTGGAAGTATTCGGCATTCCCGAATACAAGGATGCCGACGGCTCCAGCGCCTGGGATATGACGAGTCCTGTACAGCGTGCCATCAAAGCCATCAAGGTCGAACTGCCCGAACTTATGATTGTGGGCGACGTCTGCATGTGCGAGTATACCGACCACGGTCACTGCGGCCATCTCGAAGGTCATTATGTGGACAACGACAAAACCTTGAAACTCCTGCAGAAAGTTGCCGTTTCGCAGGCTCAGTGCGGCGTGGATATCATCGCACCCTCTGATATGATGGATGGCCGTGTGGCGGCTATCCGTGAAGCTTTGGACGAAAATGGCTTCCAGAATGTCTCGATTATGAGCTATGCGGTTAAATACGCTTCGGGTTACTACGGCCCGTTCCGTGATGCTGCCGACAGCGCGCCGGCTTTCGGTGACCGCCGCCAGTATCAGATGGACCCGGCTAATGCCCATGAAGCCATCAAAGAAGTTGACCTCGATATTGCCGAAGGTGCTGATATCATCATGGTGAAACCGGCGCTGGCCTACCTCGATATCGTGCGTCAGGTGCGCGACCATATCCATCATCCGGTGGCTGTCTATAACGTCAGCGGCGAATATGCCATGGTCAAGGCGGCAGCCCAAAACGGCTGGATTGACGAAAAGCGCATTGTTATGGAAACCCTGCTCTCCATGAAACGTGCCGGTGCCGATATCATCATCACCTATCATGCGATGGATGTGGCCCGTTGGCTGAAGGAGGATGCAAATGCTTAATCTGGAAAAATCCGCTGCCGCTTTTGCTGAAGCCAAAGAACTCATGCCCGGCGGCGTCAACAGCCCCGTGCGTTCCTATAAGAGCGTGGACTGCAATCCACCGTTTATCGACCATGCGTTAGGCGATAAGATTTATGATATTGACGGCAATGAATACATCGACTATGTTGGCTCCTGGGGACCGATGGTCGTGGGCCATGCCCATCCGAAAGTCGTCAAGGCTTTGCAGGAAGCCGCCACCCGCGGCACGAGCTATGGCGCACCAACCTGCATTGAATCGGAATTGGCCAAACTCGTGATGGAGGTTTATCCGTCCATCGAAACCATCCGCATGGTCAACTCCGGCACCGAAGCCACCATGAGCGCCCTGCGTCTGGCGCGTGGCTATACAGGCCGCGAAAAGATTGTCAAATTTATCGGCTGTTACCACGGACATAGCGACAGTCTGCTCGTGAACGCCGGTTCCGGCATGGCGACCTTCGGTGTGCCGAGTTCGCCGGGCGTGACGAAAGGCACGGCACAGGATACGATTTCCGTACCCTACAATGATGAAGAAGCCATTACGAAAGTGATGGAAGAAGTCGGTGACGAAGTAGCCGCTGTTATCGTGGAGCCGGTAGCCGGCAATATGGGCCTTGTTTTGCCGAAACAGGGCTACCTTAGAAAACTCCGTGACCTTACGGAAAAACACGGCGCCCTGCTGATTTTTGACGAGGTTATGTGCGGTTTCCGTGCTTCCTTGGGCGGTGCACAGGCAGCTTACGGCATCACGCCGGATTTGACCTGCTTAGGCAAAATCATCGGCGGCGGTCTGCCCGTAGCAGCCTACGGCGGCCGCAAGGACATCATGGCGAAGGTTTCGCCGTCTGGCCCGGTCTATCAGGCCGGTACGCTCTCCGGCAATCCTCTGGCCATGACCGCAGGTCTTGCCACATTGCAGATTATCACCGCAGAACCGGAATACGGCAAGGCCGATTACAGCCGCGAACTGACCTTAAAGACGAAGAAACTGCTCCTCGGCTGGCAGGAAAAAGCCAAAGCCGCAGGTGTTGCCATTCAGGCCCATCAGGCAGGCTCCATGTTCGGCATCTTCTTCAGCGAGCAGGACGTGCTGAATTACGAGGATTCCTGCAACGCCGACCAGGAAAAATTCAAGGTCTGGTTCAAGGCAATGCTCGAACAGGGCATCTACCTTGCCCCGTCCCAGTTTGAAACCCTCTTTATGAGCGGCGCGCATACGGACGAGGATATTGACAGAACCATTGCGGCGGCAGAAGTTGCCTTTGCTAAAGTGGCAGCAATGTAATTGTTTTTGGGATTAGGATTAAATTATTGACACTAAGCCGGACAAATGTTATTATAATTGTAAGATAGCGTTCGGCTTATCTTCACCGTTGATTCTGGAGGCTTGGTCAGGGAAGTGTCCAGTGGAGGTCTTTGTGTATGGTTTGCATTGAGCCAAAGCCTGTCTAGGCGAAAGCCGAAAGAAAAATGCCGGATTTCCATCGCCTGAGGCGCTGATGCCTTGGGCGATTTTTGCGTGTAAGGTGATAAATGTGGATGTATTGAGGGAAGCGCTTGATGCCTATCAATCGTTGTGCCATAAGGACTATCATTTGAAAATAGGCAGTGTCCATCAAGAGTTGCTGGATATTTCCTTTTTCTTTCTGCCGGAGCATTTTCTGCACTTGGCAGGTATCGGAAAATTGGCGGATTTAGCAGATATTCACAATGCAAAATCAAAGAGCAATTTATATAGGCGATTGCTTATGGGAGAGATTGACTACAACTACCTGCAATCAAGTGCATTTTTCCCTGAGATAGACCGTCGGTTACATGACTTGGCCTATCTACCACGACTATTGGCGGCGTTAAAAGGCGGTAAGGTAATCATCAAGTTCAATTCTCAGTTAGCAGGCACGAGGATAATCGCCGATTTTCTGCTCTATCAAAGGGAACAGGAGATCATCTATCACCTGTTCTTGAAGGGGAGGCAACAAGGAAAGTATGTTCCTGTGTCATTCTTTTCTCGAAATACGCCGAAATTTTTAATCCGACAGACCAAGTTGAAAATATTGGATATGTATGTAGTGGATAAAAGAATAAATATGCATTAAGGAAATTTAGCGGGAGTTGACATGTCAAATTTGACTTGACGGCTCCTGCTTGGACTGTAGCAAGGCTTGACCGGTCAAATTTTGATTGGTCAAGCCTTTTATAAATGGGAAAATATAAATTTGAAATTGACAAATATAACGATGATTGGAGTCGCTGGACAAGAATAAGCTGGCTGATTATATTCATCGTCTGCGTTTGGGCAAGCCTAATCTCTCGCAGTTAACAGATGAGCAAATTCAGGATTTAATGAGCATTACTTTGGGGGATAAGATTACCTTATGTGCGGCCCTGCTGTTTGGCCTTTACCCACAGGCTTATTATCCGCAGCTTTGCGTAATCGCGACTGTGGTTCCCGGTTTGCTTATCAGCGATTTGGGAACGGAAGGGGAGCGCTTTTTGGATAATGAGCGTATTGAGGGAGATATTTTGCAAATTTTGGAGCGTTCTCTGCAATTTGTGCGCCGCAATATCAAAAGCAAGACGATTATCAATGAGGAAACAGGTAAGCGTGAGGATAAAACGGAATATCCCATGACGGCAGTTCGCGAAGCTATACTCAATGCCTTGGTTCATCGGGATTACAGTATTCACACAGAAGGTATGCCGATACAAATACAGCTCTTTGCTGACCGAATGGAGATCAGAAGTCCTGGCGGCATATATGGGCGTATAACCGTTGACCAACTGGGGAAGGTACAACCGGATACCCGTAATCCGGTGCTGGCCTCTGCGTTGGAAACCTTGCAGATAACAGAAAACCGCTATTCGGGAATTCCTATTATAGAGAAAGAACTGTCGAGATTTGGTTTGCCGCCAGCAAGACTGGAAGATAGACGCGGTACTTTTGTGGTGACTTTCTATAAGAAAACAGGTGAAGAAGTACAACGGAAAAACGTAGAGGACAAGCGGCAGCAGGAATTATTGAACTTTTGCAGTGAGCCACGCAGTCGGGCAGAAATTGCAAAATTCTTAGGCGTAAAGACCGTAGGTTATGTTATGCAGCACTATGTGAAGCCGATGCTGGAGGCGGGACTGCTATCCATGACCATACCGGAACAGCCGCAAAGCCATAAGCAAAAATATCAGCGGAATATCTGAAAATAAAAAGTTGAAGGGAAAATAAGATAATCTGGCACAAACCAAGCCCATCGGCAATAAATACTGATGGGCTTGATTTATGAATGTAGGTAAAAGAATATAAACAAAATAGTTTGAATCTTAATAATAGCGTTATATAATATAAAGTGGATAGGATGTGAGGTTGAGAGGAAAGCCTGAACAGCATAGGTAATAAGCGTCATAAAGAAGGAAAAGGAGGGCAGAAACATGAGGTCATATGTATCAAAGTTATTTGCGTGTTTAGTGTTTACCTTGCTTTGCACGGCAATTTTGCCGTCGGCAGTACAGGCGAGGCAGGTCATCAAGTTCCAGATTGAGCATGTCTATCTGCATCATGCAGGTGAAGTAGAAGTTGTCGGTTACTTTGAAAACACCGGCGACCGTGGGGCTTATGTCAAGTGGACGGACATTGACCTTACGTTGATTGCGGACAACGGTCAGCAGATATGGGCTGATAAAGGCATCCGTCATTACGTGAACGATGTCTATGTGCCAGACAATCAGTATGTTGCTTATACCTGTTACATCCAGAACCCGGATATTCCAGAATATCACGGCAAACTTCGTTATCGCTGGCATTCCAACACGCATTGGGAAAAGGCGGCAGGTTAAGGGGAAAGTAAGTTTTAATGGAAAAATAATAGAAAAAATCCGCTATCAGTGATAAAATGGAAACATCTTTGCTATATAGGTTAAGAATGCGAGAAAGGTGATTCCATGCACAAATTGGTATTATCCTGTCTCCTGACGGCAGTCCTGACTATGGCTGTGGTCGTTACGGCATTTGTCGTGGGGACGGGATATTTTGTTGGCAATTATGCGGTACACTTCGGCCTCGAACGGGGCACCGTGGAAAATCCCCAGGAACCGCCCCGCGCTTTTGCTCTTTTGATGCCTCCGGAAGCACGGCATTATGATAAACCGGATTTTACAAATGAGGAGTGGACGCTGACTTCCCGCGATAAGCTGATATTAAAGGCTACGCATTTTTATCCGGATGAGGATAGTGGGGCCGATAAATGGGTTATCGTGGTTCATGGGTACGGTGGCACGCAGGAAAATTCCTATTATATTGCCACGCATTATCTGAAGATGGGGTATCATGTGCTGACGCCGGATTTGCGGGCGGCAGGCAAGAGCGAGGGTCGTTATCTGACCATGGGCTATCGCGAGAGTGTGGATATTGTGGATTGGGCCAAGCGGATTGCCCTTTACTATCCACAGGCCAAGATTATTCTGCATGGGGTGTCCATGGGCGCGGCCACGGTGATGATGGCTTGTGATGAGGAAGATTTGCCGAAGAATGTAGCAGCTTGCGTGGAAGAAAGCGGCTACACCAGCGCTTTTGATTTGCTCGTGCATCAGATACATGAGTCGTTGGGGCTGCCGGCTTTCCCCGCCATGAATCTTTTGGATTGGCGGTGTCAGCAGGTGGCAGGCTTCAGCCTCAATCAGGCGGTGCCGGAAGTTGCGGTGATGCATTCCAAGGTGCCCATTCTCTTTATTCATGGCACGCGGGATGCTTTGGTGCCGCCCTCCATGGCCGAGCAGCTTTACCGGGTGGCTAAGGCGCCGGATAAGAGTCTGCTGTTAATCCATGATGCGGTGCATGGCGTGGCTTGTCAGAAGGACGAGAAACTATATTTCAAGACGGTGCAGGAGTTTACGGCACCCTATATGCAGTAAGAGGAGTGAAAACGTGCGGGCAGTAGTGACAAGGGTAAAATCCGCCAGTGTAGAGATTGAAGGAAAAGTAAACGGCGCGATTGAGCAGGGCTTTTTGGTGCTTTTGGGCGTTGGGCCGGAGGATAATGCCGAATCGGCACAGAAACTGGCCGAGAAAATTTATAATGTTCGGGTGTTCTCCGATGATGCCGGGAAGATGAACTTAAATCTCGAACAGGTGGGCGGCTCCATGCTGGTGATTTCCCAGTTCACGCTCTATGCGGATCTCAAAAAACGCCGCCCCGGGTTCAGCCATGCGGCGCCGCCGGCTATGGCCAATGAACTCTATGAAGTCTTTATGCAGGACTTGCGGGATTTAGGCGTGACGGTGGAGCATGGTGAATTCGGTGCAGATATGCAGGTGGAATCGGTGAACGATGGCCCTGTGACCTTATGTTTCGATACGGAGGCTTTGTGATGCAGGCAGAACTGTTGCAAAAATATGCAGAATTAGTGATAAATGTCGGGGTAAATATCCAGAAAGACCAGATTCTGGTCATCAATTCCCCGATTGAATGTGCGGACTTTGCCCGCAAGATTTCCGAGGCGGCCTTTAAGGCGGGTGCCCATGATGTGGTTATGAGCTGGGGGGATGAACTCTCGGCCCATATCCGCTACGAACGTGGCAAGAAGGAGCTCTTTACGGAATTTCCGGAATGGCGGGTGAAGTTCTATCAGGGTTATGCCGAGCAGGGCGCGGCGTTTGTGTCCATTGCGGCCCGTGACCCGCAGATTTTCAGCGATATTGAGCCGGAAAAACTGAAGCTTGCCAATCAGGCAGCAGGTGCGGCGCTTCTCGAGTACCGTGAACGCCTGATGAGCAACAAGAACACCTGGTGTGTGGTGTCCGTGCCGACCAAGGGCTGGGCTGCGAAGGTATTTCCCGAGGATACGGCTGAAAAAGCGGTGGAAAAACTCTGGCAGGCCATCTTCAAGACGGTACGCATTGGCGAAGGAATCGACACGGTTGCCGAGTGGCGCAAGCATATTGACTTCCTGCAGCAGGCGGCCAAGTTCCTCAATGAGCAGAAGTTTGTCAAGCTTCATTATAAAAATGCCAGCGGCACCGATTTGGAAATCGAACTGCCGGAAGGTCATATCTGGGCCGGTGGTGCGGAAAAGTCGGAGCTGGGTATAGAGTTTGCCGCCAATATGCCGACGGAGGAAGTCTACAGCATGCCCAAGCGGGATGGTGTAAACGGCACAGTCGCAGCCTCCAAGCCGTTAAACTACAACGGCAATCTGATTGAAAACTTCAAGCTGGTTTTCAAGGACGGCAAAGTGGTCGATTATACGGCGGAAAAAGGCGCAGAAATCCTCAAAGGTCTGCTAGAAACGGACGAAGGGGCAAGCTACTTAGGTGAAGTGGCGTTAGTGCCGTTTGATTCGCCGATTTCCCAGAGCGGCATCTTGTTTTATAATACCCTGTTTGATGAAAATGCCTCCTGCCATCTGGCTTTAGGCAAGGCATATCCGACCTGTATTGCAGGCGGCGAGAAGATGGACAGCGTAACCCTTCTGCAGCATGGCGTCAATGATTCATTGGTGCATGAGGACTTCATGATTGGCACCCGGGATTTGGAAATCATCGGCACGACTGCTGATGGCCGGGAGATTAAGATTTTTGAACAGGGCAATTTCGGGAGGAACTTATGGTAAAGAATATGCGCCGCGCGCTTTCTTTTAGCCTGCTGCTTTGCTTGTGGAGCACAGTATGCTTGGCGGCGGGTAAAGTCGTGGACGAGGATTTTTCCTGCAAGGGCGTAATGCTCGGTGACAGCGAAAGTGTTCTGCAGGCGAAGTGGGGCGAAGCGCTCTACGATAAAACCGTTATCAAGCAGGGCGTCAAGGTTAAGACTTATGTTTATAAAGACCGCAGCGAGGCCAGCGTTGCGGTGCGCACGGGGAAAGTCGTGGACTTTACCGTGGATATGGAAACCTATGTTGCCCGCCGCAATGTACGGCAGGGCGCCACGAAGTTCTGGCTGGAAAAAATCTATGGCAAGACTCCGCGGAAGTTTGTGGATGGGGATTATTATTTGATTTATAGCCGGGAAAAACATCCTCATCAGCATCTGCTGTTAAAGGTGGATTCTGAGGACGGCCATCTGCTGGATTTGCATATCACCAATCTGCCGTTGGATGAGGCCGAGCAGACGGCTATGGCCGAAGAAGGGGACCCGATGATGGTGTCGGGGGATATTGATGATGATAATGTCCATATGGAAATTGACCTTTCCAATTTGCCGCAGGATAAAGAAGTGCGTGTGGGAGGCTTAGGCAGATGATTCAGCTCAGGCTGTTGGAGCACCGCTTATTGCGTTATGTGGGCATTACGGTGGGCTGTCTGATTGCCAGCTGCTCCATCAATCTCTTTCTGGTGCCTTCCCACCTGCTGACGGGCGGTGCTACGGGCATTGCCATGATTGTCTATTATCTCACGCATCTGCCCATTGGTGTGCAGACTTTTGCCTATAACATCCCGCTATTGATGGCGGCCTGGCGGCTGCTCGGCAAAGGCTATACCTGTGATGTGATTATCGGTACGGCGATTTTTTCCTTCTGTCTGGATTTTACCAAGCCGCTTAATGCTTATGCGCCGGTTAACGATATGATGCTGGCGGCGATTTTTGGCGGCGTGTTCAACGGTATCGGCTATGGTATTGTCTTTCGCATGAACGGCAGTACCGGCGGCTTTGATATTGTGGGCGCCATTGCCAAGAAGTTTTATTCCTTTAATATGGGCGGCGTGATTTTCGGCTTTAACTGTCTCGTGATGCTGGCGGCGGCGTTTATGTTCGGTGTGGCACCGGCTATGTTTACGCTTATTTGCATGTTCATGAATGCCATGGTGACGGATAAGGTAATCGCGGGCTTTAACAGCCGCAAGGCGCTTTTAATCGTGTCCAATCAGGCAGAATCCATTGCTGAGGGCATTATGGAAGTGGGCCGCGGCGTAACCTTCCTGCATGGGCAGGGGGCGTTTACCCGCCGGGAACGCAATGTCGTGTTCGTGGTGGTGACGTTAACGCAGGTGGCCAAGATGAAGATGATTATAAACGCCATTGACCCGGATGCCTTTGTGATTATCATGTCGGCCAGCGAAGTTATGGGACATGGCTTTTCCATGCCGGGCGTGAAAGCGGGGGCCGTGATTCATCGCCATGATGGGCACGCGCATTAATTTATGGTTGCATTAGAGAGGGGAATTTTGTACAATGAAAAAGATATTGATTATGATGCTGGTGCTTATGACGGCGCTTTCGGCTGGATGTATCGCCGGCGGCAAGGATAATGGAGGCAAAAAAGTGGCTAATCGCATTGCAGTTTTTGAAACCAACAAAGGTACCTTTGAAATTGAACTCTTCGAGGATAAGACCCCGATTACAACGAAGAACTTTATCGACCTGACGGAAAAAGGCTTCTACAATGGCGTGATTTTCCATCGTGTTATTGACGGCTTTATGATTCAGGGCGGCGACCCGCAGGGCACGGGCATGGGCGGCCCGGGTTACACCATCGAGGATGAATTCCTGGATGACCTGCGCTTTGATGGCGAAGGTATTCTCGCTATGGCCAACACGGGTATGCCTCATACTGGCGGCAGCCAGTTCTTTATCACGCTCGATAAGACCCCGTGGCTCAACGGCAAGCACACCATCTTTGGTAAAGTGGTAAAGGGTATGGATGTTGTCCGCACCATCGGCCACAGCGAGACGGATTTTGCTGACCGTCCGCTGGAAAAAGTCGTGATGGAAAAAGTTACCATTAAAGATGCCAAATAAGGACGAGAACTACACCTATATTTTAGAGTGCAGTGACGGCAGTTTTTATACAGGCTGGACAAATGACCTCGAAAAGCGGGTCAGGACGCACAATGCAGGCCGGGGCGGGAAATACACCCGCGCCCGCCTGCCTGTGCGTCTTGTCTATTTTGAAGCCTTTGCCGATAAGCGGGAGGCCCAGAGCCGTGAGTGGCATATCAAACAGCTGACTCATGAGCAGAAGCGGAAGTTAATAGAGAGTAGCGAGAGGAAGTAATACGGTGGATTTAAGTATAGTGGAACTGCTGAAGGTAGTAGTTCTCGGTATTGTAGAAGGTCTGACGGAATGGCTGCCGGTATCGAGTACCGGTCATATGATTCTGGTGGACGAATTTATCAAGCTGGATGTCAGCAAGGACTTTATGGATATGTTCCTGGTGGTAATTCAGCTTGGTGCAATTCTGGCCGTTGTGGCGTTGAATTTTGAAAAGCTCAATCCCTGGTCGGATTGGAAGACGAAGAAGGAAAAGCGGGATACGGTGAGCCTGTGGATGAAGGTTATTGTGGCCTGCATTCCCGCAGCTGTGATTGGCCTGATGTTCAACAAATACATGGAAGAACATTTCATGACGGCGCCGGTGGTGGCCACGACGCTTATCTTCTATGGCCTGCTCTTTATCTGGATTGAGAATTACAACAAGCATCGCCGTCCGCGGATTAACGACTTGGCGAATTTGGATTACCGTACGGCGTTCATTATCGGCCTGTTCCAGGTGCTCTCGCTGGTGCCGGGTACCAGCCGTTCCGGTGCGACCATTATCGGCGGTATCCTCTTTGGCGCTAGCCGTATCGTGGCTGCGGAATTCACGTTCTTTTTGGCTATCCCGGTCATGTTCGGCGCGAGCCTTTTGAAGATGGTCAAGTTCGGCCTGCATTACACGGGGGCGGAAATCGTCATCATGGTGGTGGGCATGGTTACGGCCTTTATCGTTTCCATCCTGTCCATCAAGTTCCTCTTGAGCTATATCAAGACCAATGACTTCAAGGCCTTTGGCTGGTATCGTATTGTATTGGGCATTATCGTTATCGCCTATCTGTTCTTAGTAGGCGACCCGACAGCGGATAATATGTAAGTAAAAGGGGCTGTGAAATATCCCTTTATAAACAGAAAGTGCGTTGACATACAATTATCAACGCACTTTTTGCAAATTGCAGTTTGTTGGGGAGTTCGTGGTAAAGGTATCTTGTTCATACGTAGTTTGGGGCCGGACGGGGGAGTAATTTTTCTGTTTTCCGCTAAACGACCCCTTCGTTAAGTAGAGCTGTCCAGTTACTCGCGCCGGGCAGGCCAACGGCGCTGCTTTCAGCGTATTTGCTTAGCTGATTTCCGCAGGGGCCGGCCTTCACTGCGTTCAGGCAGTCGCTCCCTACAGAAAAATCACTCCCTCGTTCGCCCCAAGATACGGCCTATGCTATTGCCACGAACTCGTTGCTCCTGTTACAAAAACATCGATGTACTTGTTGCTTGTCACCGCGAAAATATCGTTTTATACGAACATCGCTTAGGGCGGAGGTGGTGATGCTTTTCGCCGTGGAACGACTGTCCGAACGCAGTTAGGACTGGCCCACAAACGGCATAGACTAAACATTGGGCTGAATATACGCGCCGCCGGTCTTGCCCGGCGCAGGTAACTAAAAAGCGCATACATTTACTTGTGGGTCATTTAGTGCAACGGCGAAAAGTATTACCATCTCCGCCCCACTGAGCTGTAACAACTAAAAGAAATCTCGCAATGACATCGATAAACTGTAAGTTCACAGCACCTTATTAAACAGAAAGGAAATGGATATGAAAATAATTGCAGGCCTGGGCAATCCCGGCAGTGAATATGCCGCGACCAAGCATAATGTCGGCTTTATGCTGGTGGATGCGTTGGCAGATAAATTGGGCATTGACAACTGGCAGGATAAGTTCGATGCCAAAGTCGCGCAGGGCTTTTTGGGCACGGAAAAAATTCTGCTCGTCAAACCCCTGACCTATATGAACGAAAGCGGACGGGCAATCGGGCCGCTGATGAATTTTTACAAGCTGGAGCCGGAGGATTTAATTGTTGTCCATGACGATATGGATATTCCGGCGGGCACCGTACGCATCCGCAAAAAGGGCAGTGCGGGCGGCCATAACGGCATTAAATCCGTACTGGCACATTTAGGGGATGAACACTTTGCCCGCGTGCGGATTGGCATTGGCCGTCCCCTGCCGGGCTGGACGGTGGTCAATCATGTGCTGGCCCCGTTTACGGACGAGGATAAGCCGAAAATCAGGGAAGCAATTGACTACCTGCTGCCGGCTGTCGAGTGCATTGTAAAAGATGATGTGGATATGGCGATGAATAAGTATAATCCCAAGAAGCAGAAGAAAAAGAAGGCTGCTCAAGCAGCAGAAACGCAGGAAGGAGGCGCGGAAAATGCCGCAGAATGAGTTGATTACGGCTGTCTATGCCGATGAGGATGGCAATATCTTAGATGCTCCGGGCATACAGGGCATGGGCCGTACAGGACGGGAAAATATCCTGCTTAAACCGGAGGATTTGATTCCCCTGCCGGAAAGTGCGGATTTAATGCTCTTGCCCGACCATCTGGCGGTGGGCATGGCCAGCGACGGCGAGGTTATGCCCATCAGCGGGCTGGCTGTGGCCGCGATTCTGCCGGCCGGTTATACCCGCCTTTATATGCCGGCCTATGAGCGCGCTGAAGAAGCGGAGCGCCTGCCGCTTTATGGTTATACGGCAGTGGTTGTCTACAAGGATGAGCTTTACTGCGCCGCTGTTTATACGGACGAAAACGAGAAATGGGACCCGGTGCATTACAATACGAAGGACCTCAAAAACCTCGTCAAGCGCACAAAGAAAGATTTGCCGGGTAACCGCATTGTGGAGCAGGTTGCAGGCTGTTCCTTAAAATGGCATTGCTGTACGGCGCAGAATCTTTTCTATCGCCGCTGGGAATGCGGGATTCCGACTTCGCCTGTCTGCAATGCCAACTGTTTTGGCTGTATCTCTTTGCAGCCCGCAGAGTGCTGTCCGTCGCCGCAGCAGCGCATTAACTTCCGTCCGACGCCGGAGGAAATTGCCGAAGTCGGTGTGTACCATCTGCAGGTGGCCCCCGATGGCATCATCAGTTTCGGTCAGGGCTGTGAAGGCGAGCCAAGTCTGGCGGCAGACAATATTGCCGCAGGCATTAAGCTGATTCGCCAGCAGACCGACAAGGGACAGATTAACATGAATTCCAATGTTGGCTGGACGAAAGGCGTCAAGAAGATTGTCGATGCCGGTCTGGACTCTTTGCGCGTATCGATTATCAGCGCCCGCGAGGAGGGCTATGATGCTTATTACCGTGCCAGCTACCATCTGGAAAACGTCAAGGAATCCATCCGCTATGCACTCGACAAGGGCGTTTATGTGTCCTTGAACCTCTTGTATTTCCCCGGTTTCAATGACCGCGAGGAAGAACTGGCGGCTTGGCAGGAATTTTTCCGTGAACTGCCGGTGCAGATGATTCAGGTGCGCAATCTCAATATCGATCCCGATGCGTTCCTCGACATCATGCCGGAACCGCAGGGCAAGGCTGTGGGCACGCGGAAGTTTATCGAAACCCTCCATGCAGAATTCCCGCAGCTCGTTATTGGCAGTTTCAGCCATTATGTAGAAGACTAAACAACTGGAGAAAAGAGGCGCAGTTTCGTGTTAGCAATTCAGAACGGCAAGTTTATTGTCCCCAATGAAGCAGGCGATTTCGTCGTCCGTCAAGAGGGCGTCCTGCTCTGCGAGGGGGAGAACATCAAAGGCTTTGTGGCAGAAGGAGATCTTCCCAAGAACGCAGAGGTGATTGACGCCCAAGGAAATTATGTGGCGCCGGGATTCCTCAATGTCCATATTCATGGCTGTGCCGGAGCGGACACCATGGATGGTACGGAGGAGGCTTTGGCCCGCATGGCCAGATTGCAGGCGCAGACCGGCGTAACGGGCTTTTTGCCCACGACTATGACCTGCAGATGGCATGAAGTCGAGGACGCTCTGGCTACCGTCATGGAGGCCATGGAAAGCCAGCCCGTGGGCGCGCGGGTCCTTGGTGCTCATATGGAAGGGCCTTTTATCAGCCCAGCAAAGAAGGGGGCACAGGCGGAAGAAAATATCCGTCAGGCAGATTATAAGCTGGTGAAGCCTTGGGAAAAGGTGGTAAAAATCATTACGCTGGCTCCCGAAGAATTGCCGGATTACGATTTCGTGGATAAATGCCATGCTGCCGACATCACTGTGTCCATCGGCCACACGGCGGCAGATTACGATACGGCAGTCAACGCAGTTAAGGATCATGGGATTCATCACTTCACTCATGTGTACAACGCTATGACTGGCTTTAGTCACCGCGCACCCGGCGTGGTGGGCGCGGCTTTTGATACCGATGCCAACTGCGAAATCATTGCCGATAATGTGCATAGTCATCCTGCGGCGCAGCGGCTCTTATACCATGCTAAGGGCGGGAAGAACATCGTGCTGATTACTGACAGCCTGCGTGCCTGCGGCTTGGGCGACGGCCCCTCGGAATTGGGCGGGCAGGAAGTCTTTGTTAAAGGCGAACTGGCGACCCTTAAAGACGGCACCATTGCCGGGAGCGTAGCCACAATGAACCGCTGCGTGAAGATTTTCTGGGAAAATACCGGAGCGGAGCTACCGCAGATTATCGAAATGGTGACGAAGACACCGGCGCAGGAGTTGGCGCTGTATGAGGAAGTTGGGTCGCTGGAAATTGGGAAGCGGGCGGATATTGTTATCTTTGATGAAGATGTGCAGATTCACAAGACCGTTATCGGCGGCAAGGTTTATTACCACGGTTGAGTTCGTGGCAAAAGGCGCGGCAGGCGAGGACTGGCTGACAGCAGCGTCAGGCACGGAACGTAAAGAAAATATTTTTTATCATACGACAAAAAGGGCTGGAAAAGTCAACTGTCTGAGCACAGCGAGTTTTGACTTTTCCAGCCCTTAAATTAAAGATAAAAAATATTTTTAGTTCCGCGCCGCAGCGGATGACAGCTAGTCCCCGCCTGCCGCTTATTGCTAGGTTATTAGTTAAAACCTTAGCTGAAATCTTTTACAAAGTGTTTGCAGTAAGCTGTGTACTTATCCTGCGCGGAGAGGCAGGTGTCGGTCAGATATCCCGGCTCACGGTAGAATTCCCGCAAGCCGCGGTAGTAAAATTGTTTGTGGTCATTGTCGATGATGAAGGGGATGATACCGAAGGCCAGGCAGTCTTTGAAGAGCAACAGGCGTCCTACTCGTCCATTTCCATCCTGGAAGGGATGAATGGCTTCAAAGTCTACATGAAATTTGAGCAGGTCATGGAAATCATGGCTGCTTATGTTTTGATAATGCGTCAGCAGTTTCTGGATTTCTTCTGCTACATTATCGGGAGAGCAGGTTTCTTTATCGCCAATGGTATTAGGCAAACCTTTGTATTCGCCCACATTGAACCAGTCAAGGTCAGCATCGGTCGTATTGGCTTTGAGAATTTGGTGCAGGTGCTTGATAAATTTTTCATCTATAGGCTGGTCATAGTTTTTCAGGATATAGTCAAAGGCTCGGAAGTGGTTCATAGTTTCGATGATGTCATTGCTATCGATGACTTCGTCGCCGTTGCTGAGAATCGTATGGGTGTTGAACAGGTTTATGGTATGTTCATGGCTGAGCTTGTTGCCCTCAATGCGGTTGCTGTTGTAAGCAATACTGGTCTGCGTATAATGATAAATACCATTTTTATATTTGGCAGCTTGTTCTGTTTTTAGCTGGCGAATTAAGCGTTGGACATTTTCTTTTTGACTCATTGCAGGCTCCTTTCAAAAAAATTATCTCTTTTATTATATCACAGTATGGGGCGGGGGATGGGAGATTATCCGGATAGTTTTGTAACGATTGAAACAGAAAGTATTGCGCAAGTCATTTATAATGGAGACAATGGATCATGCGGTTTAGTTTGACATAAGGAGAAAGTTTGATGAAGACGATAGATTTTAGCTTGATGGTGGCGGAGCTAGTGAAAGCGGAACCACAGGTGGCGGAGATTTTGAGCGGGTTGGGGCTGGGGAATTTGGTCAGCCCGGAGGCGCTAAAGGTTATGGGCAATATTATGACGATTCCCCGGGCGGCGGCGATGAAGGGCTTGGATTTAACGCAGGTAGTGGCGGCTTTTGAAGCGCAGGGCTTTCAGGTGGTCAATGGGGCGCCGATGCCGCAGGAGAATTTGACATGTCAAATGACCGGTCATTTTGACATGTCAATGGAACTGCCCGCAGGGCATCCGATAAGTCTGCTGCGGTTGGAAAATGCTGGTTTGGAGAAGGTATTGGATATTCTGCAGGGGGAGTGTGGCGGCGATAAGGAGCCGGATGCGCCGCTGGTTATTAAGGCCATGCAGGAGGTCAATGCTTTGCGCTCGCATTATGCCAAGAAGGAAGAACTCTTGATGGCGCAGCTTTATAAATACGGAGTAACGGGGCCATCGCAGGTCATGTGGAATGAGGATGATGAAATCAAGAAGGAATTGGGCGTCCTCACCCGCGCGGTCATGGAAGATGCTGATAATGTTTTGCTTTACAGAGGACGCATTGCCGCCGTGGCCAGCCGGGCACGGGGGATGATTGCCAAGGAGGAAAAGATTCTCTTTCCGCTGTGCCTGCGGTTTTATACGGCGGAGGAATGGCTGCTGATTTACCGGGATTTTGGCGAAATGGGCATGGCCTTTGTGGAAAATCCTCCGAAGTGGCAGGAAGGGGAAGAATGGGCGGCAAAAGAGCTGGCTAAGGTAAGAGAGCAGGACATTCTGGCGGGCAGGATTCAGTTGCCCACGGGGGAATTGACCGTCAAGCAGCTCAGCGCCATCTTTTCACTGCTGCCCTTGGACCTCACCTTTATCGATGCAGAGGAAAAGCTGCGGTTCTTCATCAATGAAGGCCGTGTGTTCCCGCGGCCTTTGGCGGCACTGGGGCGTGATGTGGCCGAGTGCCACCCGCCGCATATTGTGCCCATGGTCAGAAATCTTGTGGCCGATTTCAAGGCGAAAAAGCGTAAGTCATTAGAGGTGGCCCGCTATATCATGGGCAAGCCGATTCTCGTAAAGTACATGGCCGTGTATGATGAGGATGGCGCGTATATGGGCACCCTGGAGGCGGTGCAGGACTGCAGCCACATTCTGGAAAAATTTGCCCGCAATTAAGTGACAGATTTCAGACGCTGCGTGCGGCGTCTTTTTCTTCCCTTGCAATTTTCAGAATATTATAGTACAATATGACATATCGAAGCAAGGAATTATCATTCATAATCAATAGGAGGGGTATCTATGTTTAGAGCAGTACCATTTCATCTGAAAGAAAATGCTGAGCGCGGTTATGATGTTTTGGAAAAGGTTTTAAGCTACGCAGCGGAGCAGTCCCTGAATCCTCTGGGCAAAGTCAGCGGTGCCCTGTCCTCCTTCAAGGTGGATGTGGTCGAGACAGAGGCCGCCTATGAACTCTTTGCAGAGCTGCCGGGCTTCTATAAAGAGCAGATTACCGTGTCTTATGATGATGACAATTATCTGCGCATCAAGGCTCAGCGGGCGGAAGCTGCAGATGCCAGCATCAAGTATCTGTGCCGGGAGCGCAAGAGCGGGGACTTCGAGCGCACTTTTTACATTGATTCCATTGACAAAAAGGCGGTAAACGTGGCCTTTGAGAACGGCATCCTCCATATTGTTCTGCCCAAGCAGAAGGAAGAGGATGGCCGCACGGTGTTTGATATCGAGTGATAATTTAACGGGAGAGTCTGCCAGTGCCAGAAAAAGGATGCCAGCAGGCTCTCTTTATGGTAGAATAAAAAGGAAATGTGAAAATATTTTTACTGTCTGCGGGAACAGGCAGGATTTTTTTAGATGGAAAGGGAATAGTACATAGAGTAAGTAGAAAAGGAATCGTCTGCGAGCAGACCAGAGGAGATTTGGGAGGGACTAACGATGATGGATGAAAAGGACTGGGTGGAGTTTAAGAGAAAACTGAAAGCCAAGACCGAAATTGATTTGGACTTATACAAAGAACCCCAGATGAAGCGGCGCATTGGCAATCTGGTCACCAGAGCCAGTATGAACTCGTATGTGGAGTATTTTGATAATGCGGCCAAGAACAAAGATGATTTTGCGGCCTTCATAGAGTATCTGACCATCAACGTATCGGAGTTTTTCCGCACGCCGGAAAAATTCGGCAAGCTGGAGACGGATGTTATTCCGGACCTGTTGAAGCGCTCGTCGAAACTCAATATCTGGAGTGCAGGCTGTTCTATCGGCGCAGAACCGTATTCGCTGGCCATCATCATGAAGGAAATGACCCCCAATGTGAAGCATCGCATCTTAGCTTCGGATTTGGATATTGAAATCCTGGCCAAGGCCAAACGCGGGGTCTATACCAAAGATGAAATCAAGGCCATGAAGCCGGAGCGGCTCAATAAGTATTTCAAGCCTGTCGAGGGCGACAAGTACGCAGTGAGTCCGGATATTAAGAACTGCATTGAATTCAAGCGCCACAATCTCTTAAAGGACCCCTTTGAAAACGGCTTTGATTTGATTCTGTGCCGCAATGTGGTTATCTATTTCACCGAAGAAGCCAAAGACCAGCTTTACGCCAACTTCTTTAAGGCGTTGAAGCCGGGCGGCATTCTCTTTGTCGGAGCTACGGAGGCTATCTTAAACTTCCGCAAATTAGGTTATACCAGTTTCCAGCCATTCTTCTATCAGAAACCATTGACTTGAGGTCAGTAAAACCAATAAAGGATCGGAGCTAAATCATGTACGCGAATCAACAGATAGAACAATTGGATAGGGAAGGCATGCGGGCTCTGCAGCTGGAGCGTTTGCATAAACAGCTCAAATGGGCAGAGGAGAAGAGTTTCTTCTACCAGCAGAAATTTGCCAAGGCCGGCGTGACCGCAAAGGATATTCAAAGCCTTGAGGATATCAGGAGACTTCCTTTCCTGACCTCTAATGAACTTTATCAGATTGATTCGCTGGACATTTTAACGATGCCCTTATCCGGTATCATGCGGTTCAGCGTGATGCAGCAGGAAAATGGTGAGGTGACAAAGCTCTACACCAACGGTGATGTGGCTCACAATGTGGATATGATGACGCGCAGTCTGGTGGCGGCAGGTATCAATCAGACTTCTGTCGTGGCGCTGCAGGGGGATATGTCTGACAGCCGCAGCATGGACATCCAGTATGCGCTGGAAATGCTCGGTGCTACTGTAGTGGCCATGGGCACGGATTATCGGCAGTGGCTCCGCTTTATGGAGCTGGTGAGCATGGACACCATCATCAGCACGCCCCAGCTCATCATGCAGCTGATTATCCAGCTGCAGGCTACGGGAAAAAATATAGCAGATTATCCCATTACGAGGGTCATCTGCCGCAATCAGCAGGGCCTGCAGAACGCTATGCAGAGGCATATTGCAGACAGAACCCATGCCACCGTGTACAATTTCTATGAACCGGCGGAACTCGGAACGGCCAGCATGTTGTTCCAATGTGAAGCCCATAAGGGCTATCATATTCAGGAAGATTATTTCTATCCGGAAATCGTGGCCTTCCATAGTGACCAGGTGGTAACGGAGCCCCATCAGATGGGCGAGCTCGTGGTGACGACCTTAATGGCGGAGGCTATGCCGCTCATCCGCTATCGGACAGGACAGGCCGTAATGATGGAAACGGATACATGCGACTGCGGGCGCACGCTGCATCGGGTGACCACACCATTTACCTTTATGTGAGACCTTGGAGCCTTCCCCAGCGGGGAAGGCTTTTTTATTTTGTGAGGAATGACAATGACTGCAACTTTAGATTTTATTATCGGCCGTGCAGGAACCGGCAAGACGCATGCCTGTCTTACGGCCATGCAGCAGGAAATGACGGAGCGGCCCTTAGGCCCCGCGCTTATTCTGCTGTTGCCGGAGCACATGACCTATAAGGCGGAACGGGAACTGGCCACCATGATGAAGGAACATGGGCAGGGCTTTTTCCGCGCCTATGTTTTTGGCTTCCGTCGCTTTGCCCGGCAGATCCTTTTGGAAACGGGCGGGGATTTGCCCCGCATCAGTGACGTGGGACGGCGCCTGCTGCTGCAAAAACTGCTGCTGCAGCATCAGAAGGACAAGGATTTGACGGTCTTTGCCCGGGCGGCACGGCAGCGGGGCTTTACGGAAACCCTGTCCGATGCCATCAAGGAAATCAAAAGCTATCGGCTGACGACGGATAAGCTGCGGCAGGCGGCAGAATTGGTTGGTACAGGGCAGGAGCGCCTTTCCGGTAAGGTGCGGGAACTCAGCACACTTGCGGATGAATTTGTTGCAGCCATGGACGGGCGCAAAAGTGATGCGGAAGACTTGATGAACATCCTGGCGGATAAGATTCCGGAAGCGGAGCTCATGCAGGGCGCCGAAGTCTGGATGGACGGTTTTGTGTTCTTCAACCCGCAGGAGATGAATGTGCTCGCAGCGATTCTTGCCAGTGCCGCCAAGGTGCATATCACATTGCCCATGATGGGCGAACAACTGCCTGCTGGGCAGGTGAATTTCCAGCTGACGGAAAATACCAGCGACACGGGACTCTTTAACCGCCCCTACCGTACGATGGAAAATATCTGCCGTATGCTGCAGGTCATGGAGTCGGGGATTAATGGATTTTGGCAGCCTGTAACGCTGCTTACGGAAAAATATCGGACGAAAAATCCCGCACTGGGCTGGCTGGAAGAGCATCTCTTTGGGCAGACAGCAGCCTGCGAGGAAGTACCGCAGGGGCTTAGACTGGTCGAAGCGGCCAACCGCCGTATTGAGCTGGAGACGGCGGCTGCCGATATTCTGCGGCTCGTGCGGGAGGAATGTTACCGCTACCGGGAAATCGGTGTTCTTATCCGCAATGCTGAAGATTATGACGGAATCCTGCCCTTGGTCTTTCAGGATTATGGCATTCCCTTTTTTGCGGACGGCAAGCGGCAGAGCATTCATCATCCGCTGGCGGAACTTCTGCGCTCGGGGCTGGAAGTGGTGCAGAAAGGCTGGAATTACGAAAACATCTTCCGCTGTCTGCGCACGGGCTTTTTCCCCTTGGTGCGGGATGATGTGGACAAGCTCGAAAACTACGTGCTGGAATTTGGCCTGCGGGGCCGCAAGCGTTGGCTGCAGGAAGCGGACTGGAACTGGCATCGGCGGTACTCGTTGGATGGTGAAGAGGAAGATACCGATGCGGAAACCAAGGCGCATCTGGCGCAGATTGACGGTCTGCGGCGGCAGGCTGTGGAGGCCTTGGCCGGGTTTGACCAGTCAATCCGGCAGGCCGAAGATGTGACCGGTCAGGTCACGGCGCTCTATGACTTTTTACTGGCTCTGGAGGTGCCTGCCCATCTGGCGAAGTGGCAGGAAGTGGCCGAAGCCGAAGGCCGTTTGGCCGATGCCGCTGAACATAAGCAGATTTGGGCAGATATCATGGAATTTTTCGACCAGCTGGTGGAAATCAGCGGCGGGGAAAAGATGAGCCTGAGCGATTTTGCCGCAGTGCTGGGGGACGGTCTCGATGCCGTGAATCTGTCCCTGATTCCGCCCGGCCTTGACTATGTGACGGTGGCTTCCTTTGACCAGAACAGTCTGGCAGGCACCCGTGCCATTTATATTCTGGGGGCGAACGCTGGTACCATGCCCCGCCGTATTGGCGAAACGGGGATGTTTACGGATGCAGACAGGCTCCATCTGGCGGAGGCTTTTGAGCAGATGGAGGCCGAGGGGAGTGGGCGGTTAAGTATTTCCCGTGGCGGACAGGAGCGCAGCTTCGGTGAGCGTTTCCTGCTCTACCGCGGTTTCAATGAATCGCGTGAGTACCTTTGGGTATCCTATGCGCTGGCGGATGCCGAGGGGAGCGGCCTGCAGCCTGCGCCTTTAGTGGGAAAATTAAAACAGTGTTTCCCGAAGCTTAAATTACTCTCCATTCCCTTGGAGACGTTGGGCCGCCATGATATGCTGCAGCTTGCGGCCGCAGGGCCTGCGGTGTCGGGCCTTAGCAATGCCCTGCGGGGACAGCGGGACGAGGGGAAGATGGATGCTTTCTGGCAGGATGTCTACAATTGGGCGCTAAAAGAACCGGAATTACAGCGGCCGATGAAACTGGCCCTGGCCGGTTTGGCACCCAAAGCTCCCGTAGGGGAGATTCCGGCCGAACTTGCGCAGGCCATCTTCCTGCGGGGCAAATTCCTGCGGGGCAGTGTCACCCAGTTCGAGCAGTTCCGCCGCTGTCCCTTTGCCCACTTTGCGAGCTATGGCTTGAAGCTGCAGGAACGCCATACCTATGAATTCCGGCAGATGGATTTGGGACAGCTCCTGCATGAGGTCATTCGTGAGTATGGGGAAATGGTGGCCAAGGACTATAACCGCCGCTGGCAGGATGTGCCCGAGGAAAAGCGGGGACAGATTTGCCACGATTTGGTGGAGGAGATTGCGCCCCGTCTGCAAAGTGAAATTTTGCTGAGCCGTCCCGATTACCGCCATTACAAGCGGCGCATGGAGGCTACGGCCCTGCAGGCGGTGAATCATCTCTCTGCCTGGGCGGCCATGTCAGAGTTCCAGCCCGCCTACTTTGAGGAAGGCTTTGGCCATGCCTTTGACCGGGTACAGTTGACGCCGCTGCCCTTGGGGAATGGTTTTTCCCTGTCCCTGAAGGGGCAGATTGACCGGCTGGATGTCCATCAGGAAAATCCCTACTTCCTGATTCTCGACTATAAGACGGGACAGGCGGCCATCAATCTCTTTGAGGTATACTATGGACTCAAACTGCAGCTGCTGGTCTATGTGCTGGTGGGGCAGGAGCTGTTGAAACAGCAGGACAAGGAACGCCTGCCCGCCGGGATTCTCTATGCCCTGCTCCATAATCCCACCATTGCCACGGACAAGCGGATGAGCACCGAGGAAATGCAGGCGGCGATTAAGAAAAAGCTCACCATGCCGGGCTGGGTACTGGCGGATATGGATGTGCTGCGCAGCATTGACGCACAGCTGGAACACATCAAGCCGCAGACGAAAAAGGATGGGGAACTCGATGCCAAGACCATCAGCGGTCATTACGTCCGCACCCAGCAGGAATTTGAACTGCTGTTAGGTTATGTGGACTACATCCTGAAGGATACGGGCCGCGAAATTCTGTCCGGCAATATCCGTATCAGTCCCTGCCGTTACGACAAAAAGGCGGAACGGACGGCCTGCACCTATTGCAATTACCGGATGCTCTGCGGCTTCGATACGGATATCGAGGGCTTTGCCTACAATGAGGTGGGCAATTTTGACGAGGAAGAAATGGAACGCCGGATGGCGGAAAAGATTGGAAGAGAGGATTTAGCCCATGCCATATACCAAGGACCAACAGAAAGCCATTGACACCCACGGGCGTAACATATTGGTGGCCGCTGCCGCCGGCTCCGGCAAGACGCGGGTACTGGTAGAGCGCATTATCCGTCAGCTCATTGACGGGGAGCTGGATGTGGATGAACTGCTGGTGGTGACCTTTACCAATGCGGCGGCGGCAGAAATGCGCGAGCGTATCGAGTCCGCGCTAGAAAAGGAACGGACAAAGGTTACCGACAAGCAGATGGCCGCCCGCCTTGAACGGCAGATGGTGCTTCTGACCGGGGCGGATATCTGCACCTTCCATTCCTTCTGTCAGCGGCTTATCCGTCAGCATATCGAAGCGATTGATGTGGACCCTAAGTTCCGTCTGGCCAGTGAGCAGGAACTGGTGCTGCTCAAAAACGACACCTTGGAAGCCCTGCTGGAAGAAAAATACGAGCGCCCCTTAGAAGCGGATAAAATGCCGCAATGGGAGGATTTTATTTCCTTTATGGACGATTACGGCGACGAAAAGGGCGATGAAGAAGTCAAGGCAGCCGTGCTGAAGCTGCATAATTTTGCCCAGAGCCAGCCCTTCCCCGAAAAATGGCTGATGAGCCAGCAGGAAAAAAATGGGGCTGACCTTGCCCATTCACCCTGGCTTACGGCGGCTGTGCCGGAAATGCGGGCGGGTCTGATGGCGGTTATCAGCCAATACGAAGAGGCGGCCGCCTTGGGAAAAACTGCTGATGACCCTGCGCTGACTGCCGCCTGGGTGCCTTATGGCGAATTGATGCAGCAGGATTTGGCAGGCCTTGACGCCATCCGTGAGGCCTTTAACGTGCTCGAAGCAATTCCTGACGGGCAAAAGTGGGATGAACTGGCCCGGCAGGTCAGCAAGTTTTCCTGGATTGCCATGCGGGGGAAAGTCTATAACGACCTCAAGACGCTCTATCCCGATATCCGTGAGCAGTTTAACAGCCGGCGGGATGCGGTGAAAAAGGCGTTGAAGAAGTTTGCCGACAATTACCTGAGTCAGGAGGCGGCGCAGATTGAGGAAGACATTGCGGCCAATCAGCGGACAGCTGCAATTTATGCCCAGCTGGCCATAGATTTTGGACGGTCGCTGCAGGCAGCCAAGAAGGAGCGCAACATTCTGGACTTCAACGATTTGGAGCATTTTGCGCTGGAAATTCTCTGCGTTGATGATGAGGACGGTTCGGTGGTGGCAAGTCCGGTGGCCCTTTCCCTGCAGGAAAAGTACAAATCCATCATGGTGGACGAGTATCAGGACACCAACGGTGTGCAGGAAGCTATCCTGAATCTGATTGCCCGGGAGGACAACCGCTTTACCGTTGGGGACGTGAAGCAGAGCATCTACCGCTTCCGCCTGGCCGACCCGTATCTCTTTCAGGCCAAATACGACACCTTTCCCGAAGAACCCGCGGCAGACGATAAAAATCAGCTCATCAACATGAAGCAGAACTTCCGCAGCCGCAGTGAGGTGCTGGCACCCATAAACTTTATCTTTGACCAGATTATGACCAGAGGCGCGGCGGATATTGAATACGATGCGAACAGTAAGCTCTACCCCGGCAAGGAGTATCCTGCCCATGAGCACAGCTTTGCCGGTGCAAGCGGGGCGCTGGAATTGGATTTAGTCCTGCGTGCTGGCAAGGAGGAAAAGGCCGCGCCTGCGGGAAGTGACAGCGAAGATGAGGCTGAGGATTTATCCGGCTTCCATCTGGAAGCGGCCTATATCGCCAAGCGCATCGGTCAACTGATGGAGCAGGGGTATATGGTGCTCGACAAGGACAGCGACAGCTACCGTCCGCTGGAGTTCCGTGACATTGCGGTGTTGATGCGCGCGGTGAGCGGCAAGGCTAACATCCTGTTGGAAGCCATGCGGAAAAGGAGTGTACCTGCCTATGCCGATGTGGACGGCGGGTACTTTGAGGCGGCAGAAGTGCGCCTTATACTGGCCCTGCTTACGGTTATCGACAATGTGCGGCAGGATATTCCCTTGGCGGCGGTGCTGGCTTCGCCGATTGGCGGCTTTTCCATGGAGGAACTGGCTAAAATCCGTCTGGCTTCAGCTACGGGCGATTTGTATGACGGCCTCCTGGCCAGCTTTTCTCTGGACAGCAAATTGCCGCAGGACCTTGCATCCCGCACGGCAAAGTTTCAGGAAGAACTTGCTGCATGGCGCAGTTATGCCGTGAGCCACAGTGTGCCGGAACTTATCTGGCTGCTCTATCGGGAGACCGGCTACTACGATTATGTCGGCGGCCTCAAAGGCGGCCTCCTGCGTCAGGCCAACCTGCGCATGTTGGCAGACCGCGCGGCTGAATACGAGCGCAGCAATTATCGCGGACTTTTCCGTTTTCTGCGCTTTATCGAAAATCTCAAAAAGCGGGATACGGATTTATCCGTGGCCCGAACTTTAGGAGCCAGTGAAAATGTCGTGCGCATTATGAGTATTCACCGCAGCAAGGGACTGGAATTTCCCGTGGTCATCGTGGCGGATATGGCCAAGCAGTTCAATCTGCGTGATGCCATGGGCACTTTCCTGCTGCACAAGGAACTCGGCATTGGCGTGCGCATTGCAGAGCGCTCCAAGGTCGGGCGGCAAATCTATAAATCCCTGCCCTGGCAGGCAGTGGCGGCCAAAATCCGCGCCGAGTCCAAAGCGGAGGAAATGCGCATCCTCTATGTGGCCATGACCCGCGCACGGGAAAAACTCATTCTGACGGGCGTAATCGCTGAGGACAGCGCCGAGAAAAAAGCCCAGGGCTACTGCCGTTATGTGGAAAGCGAGGTACCTCAACTGCCGGACTTTGCTATTAGCGGCGGCACGAGTTATTTGGATTGGGTGGCCGCCGCCCTTTGCCGTCATAGAGGGGCAGCTCCCCTGCGGAAGCTGGCCGGAGTAACGGCAGACGGTGGATTGGAACAGCAGTTAGAACCGGATGCGCAGGTGAAGATAAATATTTATTCGGAAGCAGAGGTGGCCGAAACTGCTGCTTCTGAAGAAGGCTCGGATGAACTCTTGCAGGCGGCCATGAACCTTTCGCCCATGCCTCCGTCTGCGGATAAGGAAAAGGTCGAGGCCATGCTGGACTGGCAGTACCCGGACTGGGGACTGGAACGTGTTCCGGCCAAACTTACGGTGACGGAGATAAAGCGCCGCTTTGCCGCAAGCAGCGAATGGGAAGATGAACTGCCTGCCGCCCGCCAGCTGATTGTGCTGAATGAAGCCGAAGAACTGGAAGCGGCAGAGCCTGAACTGTCAGAAGTTGACAAGTCAGAAATTGACCAGTCAAAAAATGACCGGTCAAATATTGACTTGTCAAAAGCGGAGGATGCCGATTGGCCCCGTCCCCGTTTTATGCAGGAGCAGGAGAAAAAACTTTCGCCGATGGAACGGGGCACCATCATGCACACGGTGATGCAGCGGCTGGACTTCCATGGTGATATAAGCTATCAGGGCATCAAAAAGCAGGTGGCAGCCATGGAAGCCAAGGGCATTTTGCCGGAAGGCGCCGGAAAAATCGTCTACATCAAGGGAATACAGAGCTTTTTCACCTCCGAAATCGGCCAGCTTGTGCAAAATGCCCGGGCACTTTACCGGGAACTGCCCTTCAGCCGGATGTTGAAAGCCAAGGACTTTTACCCGGAAGTCCAAGAGGAGGATGAGCGGGTCTTTACGCAGGGCGTCATCGACCTGCTGCTCGAAACGGCGGCAGGGGAGTTAATCCTCATCGACTACAAGACCGACAGGCTGACCGATGCAGCCCGCATCCGGCGGCGCTATCAGATTCAACTGGATTTGTACCGTCAGGCCGTCGAGGCCATCTTAGGCCGCAAAGTGGACAAAACCTATCTCTACCTGTTGCAAAATGGCAGTTTCGTGCCCATGGATGCAGAACAGGCAGGATAAAGGAGGAAATATATGCTATCAATGGAAGTGGCACAGGGGCTTCTGATTCCCTTTTTGGGAACTACTTTGGGCGCGGCCTGTGTCTATATCCTCAAAAAAGAATTAAAGACCGGTGTGCAAAAAGGCCTGACCGGTTTTGCCGCCGGGGTCATGGTGGCAGCCTCTGTCTGGAGCCTGCTGATTCCTGCCATGGATGCCAGCGTCGGTATGGGCAAGCTGGCCTTCCTGCCTGCGGTGGTTGGCTTTTGGGCAGGGACACTTTTCCTGCTCATCCTTGACCATATCATTCCGCATCTGCACATGGACGCACAGGAGGCAGAGGGCATAAAATGCAAACTGCCCAAAAATATCATGCTGCTGCTCGCCGTGACGCTGCACAATATCCCCGAGGGGATGGCAGTCGGTGTCGTCTTTGCCGGCTGGCTGGCGGGCAATGCCGACATCACCTTGAGCGGGGCACTGGCCCTGTCCATTGGTATCGCCATCCAGAACTTTCCCGAAGGCGCGATTATCTCCCTGCCCCTGCGGGCGGAAGGAATGAGTAAGCATAAGGCGTTTGTCAGTGGTATGCTTTCAGGCATAGTCGAACCTATCGGCGCCCTGCTGACCATCGCCGCCGCCAGCCTTGTCCTGCCTGTTTTGCCCTACCTTCTGGCGTTCGCCGCCGGTGCCATGATTTATGTGGTTGTGGAAGAACTCATCCCCGAAATGTCCGCAGGCGAACACAGCAATATCGGTGTTATTACCTTTGCTGTAGGGTTCACTTTGATGATGACATTGGATGTGGCGCTGGGGTAAAGTACATTACAAAATGTAAGTACCTAATGAAGTGGTGTATTTAGTTAGGCGTATTAGTAAAAAAAGGTCTTTCAGTCCCTGTAATATGGTATTAGTATATCGGAGGCAAGGTTTAGAAAAGTGATATTGCTATTATTCCAACTCTAGAATATAATATTATTGAAAGTTTATGGACAAAGGAGATTGTTATGACCTTTATATCTGCTAAAGAAGCTGCCGTCAAATGGGGGATTTCCCAGCGGCGGGTTTCGACTTTATGTGCCGAAAAGCGTATACACAATGCAGAAATGGTGGGAAATGTGTGGATTATCCCCGCGGATGCGGAAAAGCCGCAGGATGCGCGGAGTCTGCGTTATGTGGAAAAGCCGCAGGCGGGCGTGAAGCCCTTTTTGAAGTGGGCAGGCGGTAAAGGCCAGCTTTTAGCCGAGATTTCCGCCTACTACCCGTTTGGAAGCGGTCAGTTTACGAAGTATGCCGAGCCATTTGTGGGCGGCGGGGCCGTTCTGTTTGATGTGCTGAATAAATTTGACCTTGAAGCCGTTTACATCAGTGATGTGAACCGTGAACTGATTGGTGCCTACAAGTCCATCCGGGAGAATGTGGACGAGCTGATTGCCCGCCTGCAGGAATATCAGGCGGCATATCTGCCGGAACCTACCGAAGGGCGCAAGGCATATTATATGAAAATGCGTGCCCGTTTTAATGAATTAAAGCTGGCTGGCCGTGATGCAGATCAAGTGGAACGCGCCGCCCTGCTGATCTTTTTGAACAAGACCTGCTTTAACGGCCTTTACCGCGTCAATAAAAAAGGTGCTTACAATGTGCCCATGGGGGCCTATAAGCGACCTTTGATTTGTGATGAAGAAAACCTGCGAGGCATTGCCGCGAAACTCCAAAATGTGGAGATCGTCTGCGGCGATTACAGCAAGGCACGGGACTTTATTGACGAGCATACCTTTGTGTATTTTGATCCGCCCTACCGTCCGCTGACCGCTACTGCCAGCTTTACCTCCTACACGGCGGACTGCTTTAATGATGATGACCAGATTGCTCTGGCCAAATTCGTTGACGAAATGGCAGACAGAGGGGCAAAAGTCGTCGTGAGGAAAGATAACAGTTATATGTATATTGGATAAAAATGCCGGAGGTATCTGCATGGACATACATATGAATGCAGAATTAGGATTAAACTACCATAGCCCTCAGCAGCAAGCACGAGTCATAACAGAATCATGGGCAGCTGAAAATATGTATTGTGTCATGTGTGGCGAACCGCACTTAGAGCATTTGCAAAATAATAAGCCGGTAGCTGATTTAATTTGCCCCAACTGCCAAAATACGTTTGAGTTAAAGAGTCATAATGGTCATTATGGTTCGATGATAGCCGATGGAGCCTATGAAACTATGATGTCCAGACTGCTAGATAATAATAATCCGCATCTGTTAGTTATGGAATATAATCGGCCTACATATATGGTGGATAATCTTTGGATTATCCCTAGTTATTTCTTTACTACAGAAATCATCATCAAGCGTAAGCCATTGCCACCAACAGCTCGCCGTGCGGGATGGACAGGATGTAATATTGCGTGGAAAAATATCCCTGTACAGGGTAAAATTCCAATCATTTACCAACAGGAAATTATAGATCCAAAATTCGTGCGTGAAAAGGTGTTTGCTACAACGACATTATCCACGGCAAAAATCCAGACTCGCGGTTGGCTGATGGATGTACTTTATTGTCTGGAACAAATGGGTAAAGAATATTTCACGCTTCGCGATGTATATCGTTTTACGGATTATTTGCAGGAGCGCCATCAAGAAAACCACAATGTTCAGCCCAAGATTCGCCAACAGTTGCAGGTTTTGCGAGACAAAGGCTTTGTGGAATTTCTAGGACGAGGTGAATATCGACTAAAACAATAATAAATAATATTATAATCTTCTATCGTGATGAGGATAAAATATCATGTTTTTAGGTCAGTTTTATAACTGGCTTTTTTTATTTTTCTTTAGTAAAATCAAGGCTTAAAGCTAGATTGCCTAGAATAGATGCTGATATTAAAATAATGAAGATGAAACAATGCTTGCCAATTTTGATGATCCTGTGTTATATTATCAATACGAAACGATCGAAAACGATCGAAAGTAATAAACAACATAGGAGGTCTATTTTTGGACACAGCATTGGCACTAAAGCCTGTACATAGAAAAAAGATAAAAAAATGGGAGCCGGAGGAATTTGAACTTAGAATGACCACACACTGGACATTTCCCAAGCGCGGCGATTGGGCTACCCATGATGCCAAGTGGCGCGGAAACTGGTCGCCCTATATCCCCCGCAACATCATGCTCCGCTACTCCCAGGAGGGCGATTGCGTCCTTGACCAGTTCGCCGGTGGCGGCACTACGCTTGTTGAGGCCAAGTTATTGAACCGCAATATCATTGGCGTGGATGTAAACGACGTTGCCCTTGAACGCTGCCGGGAAAAAATCGACTTTGAGCATGAAGGAGCCAATGGCAAGGTTTATCTAAAGAAGGGAGATGCCCGGAACCTTTCCTTTATTCCCGACGAGCATGTTGACCTTATCTGCACTCACCCGCCCTATGCGGATATTATCAAGTACAGTGAGGATATAGAAGCAGACCTCTCTCGCTTGAAGATAGCCGATTTTTTGGTAGAAATGAAAAAAGTCGCAGGGGAATGCTACCGCGTGCTAAAAAAAGATAAGTTCTGCGCCATCCTGATGGGCGATACCCGCAAAAAAGGATGCATGGTTCCTATGTCCTTTGACGTGATGAAAATTTTTGAGGAAGCTGGCTTTACCCTCAAAGAATTGATAATCAAAGAACAGCACAATTGCCGAGCTACTGGCTATTGGAAAACCAACAGCGTCAAGTATAATTTTCTGCTGATTGCCCATGAGTATTTGTTTGTGTTTCGGAAGTAATACTAATTATTGGTTACGTTGTGGTATGTATAAAAATAGGGAATATGCTTTATGCTAGGCATATTCCCACTGATGCTATGTTATACTAAGTAGGCGGTAGTGGGCCATTTTCCCTTTCCCTTCCAAAATAAGCAAGCCATTTTCCTTCAACCGATTCAACAGCCGATAGGCCTGTGCTGGGGAAACGTGTAAAAGGGCGGTGACATCTGCCCGGGTCACGTTTCCTTTTTTATTGGCTAGTTTCATAATTTGCTGGTTGTAGTCGGCGTAGTCTGTGATGGGTTCTTTGACTAAGTGGTTTTCGCAGGTGGGCACTTTATAGGACTGACCGCTGAAGGTATAATAGATAACTTTCCTCTGTTTGCTGGTTTTTATCATTTTTTCTGCAGTCAGGGTTTCCAAGGTGCTTTCTAATTTGTAAGCGGGGATGCCTGTGTGAGCAGAGAGTTCCTGACATGTCAGAAGTTGATTTCCTTTTAGCTGGCTGAGCACCATCAATTCATAAATGGTGAAGTCACGGTGGAGTTGTTCCTGTTTCTTAGTCAGCAAGCGGATAAAATTCTTATCCGGGCGGCTGGCCGGAATGTAGAGGCGTACATTATCCGTGGTGGAATTGCTGTAATCCGGAAGCATTTTTCCGTAGCGCAGGCTGCCGGCATAGATGCGGTCAATGCCACGGCCGGAACGCTCAGCAAGACCGATGCGTTTCAGACAGTCAGCCAGCACAGGATTGCATCCGTGCGGTTCGGCGTCAAGGAGTTTGTCGTAGGAAACACCCTGAATAAAGCCGCCTGGGTTGCTGATGGTGATGCCCTCCCGTTCAATGAGGACACGAACCCGGCCAAGTAAGGAATAATCTCGGTGGCTGTAGGCGTTAATCAATGCTTCGCGAAAAGCTTGGGGAGCATAATGGGGAATGGGCACGCGGAACATGCCTACGTCCATTTCATCTTCCTGATTGATGGTGGTAAAGTAATTGTTGATTTTTTCAATGCTGGCCAGCAAGGGCAGTGTGTAGGTTTCGTTGATGCGGAGCTGGCCGTTATCCATAATTTGTAGGGAAGATTCAGCGGTGGGGATAAGTTCCTGCAAGCGTTCCTGACGGCCGATAAGGAGCATACCGGTAACGGTGGGCACGTAATCTTCGCCGACTTTGGCGACAAGCCGCAGGGCTTTGTCCAGTTCTAAATCATCCAGTTCCAGTAGTGTCGGCTCACCATGATAGGTGCGGATGATATTGCGCAGACGTTCCCGTTCCGTAGCATCAAGGTCATGGCGTGTAGTGTCAGGCAAAGGCTGGGCAGAAAAATCCAGTAGGGAAAGGCTGGACAGGCGGTGGGGGATTTCATAAGGATAGAGAGGCACATTTTCCGGCGTGTGGTCAGCCTTCAGCCTGCGGCGCTGAATTTTTCCTGTAGAGCTGGCAACGATGTATGTATATTTCGGTACGCTGATTTTCAGCACTTGCAGGTTCTTGTTGGTGAGAATGGTTGCCCGCGTGCTGACCGGGGGGACGGTTTTGTTAGCAATAAAAGCGGTCAGACGTGTGATATCCTGATGGCTGGGATGCAGGCCGGTTACGGTACCGTCATCTTCTATGCCTAAGTATAAATCGCCGCCTTCGGTGTTGGCAAAAGCAACCACTGCATCAATGATGTCATTGTCCGGCAGGGGCTTTTTATCACTCTTAAATTCAATGGTCAAAGTTTCTGTGTTGGGGAAAGTACACATGCCTATCGCCTCCTTTACGCATATTTTAACACACGCGTGCGTTAAAATCAATTTAATAAACGCACGCGTGTGTTGAGCGTGTAAAAAAACGGGGATATGACCATGAGCGTTCATCGTCATATCCCCGTAGTTTTTAGCGAGTCTGCGGTGGCAGCTGTTTTTTATCTTGCTGCGGTTTTACCGGCTTTTCGTTAGCCATTTTCTTATCCTGTTTTTTGACGTCCTTTTTCTGGGGTTCAGCTTTGTGGGGCTTCACATCTTTTTTGCTATGCTGCTGTTCTGCGGCAATGGGAGCCTTGGGAGCTGGTGCCTGGCTGGCGTTGGCAACATTGCCTGCGAGGCCGGCGGAGAAAGTCGTTACGGCTAAAGCGGCGGCTAACATAAATTTCTTATTCATAGAGGGAATCTCCTTTCAAGATAGATACGGTCATCCATGTCTTTCTGTTCCATGGCTACTATCTTACAGGCGGATTCTTGGAATTGCGTAAGATTTTGATTATATTTTGGTTAAAAATGCAAATCAAAAAGGCACTGACTTGTCAATTTGACATGTCAGCGCCTGTATCTCCATCTTGGTGGAGGTGAGGAGAATCGAACTCCTGTCCGAAATACATCCACATCACAAGGCATTATCGCAATAGCTGGAGGATGCCAGCATCATAGGCGCGTTACTCTGGGAATCAGAGTTCTCCACCACCGTGTTTTGCGAAAACAAGGAAAACTGCTGCGCTTATTTGAAACCCTCAGCCCTGCCCGCAGCTAGTGATACCGAGGGGGCTGCTAAGCGCAAGGCTTAGGCAGCGTATGCGTAATCGAATTCGTCAATTACATTTAGCGGTTAAGAGTTAGGCTTCATAACCATTGGCCTGCGAACCTCGTGGCTTCAATACCCCGTCGAGACCATTACACCCCCGAATGAGGTTTCATGTTTTATAAGTATATCATTTTTAATGTAAGAAGACAAGAAAAATATATTTTTGACACGATAAAATTTAGCAGGAGATTTTTGGCCGTGTGTAGAAATAATTGACTCAAATGGTTATTCTATCAGGGCAGATGTGCGGAAATTTTTAAGGGAGTGAAAACATGGGAATTAAGCAGAAGTTCATTATGCTGGCAGGTATTGTAGGCGTAATCCTGATTGTGGTTTCGGCTACGGGTTACTTTACCGCTTATGACAACCTGTCGGATGCGGTGAACGGAGAGATTACGGCTAACGTCAGTACCGAGCGGGAAAGTGTGGATGGCTGGCTAAAGGACAAGGCCCGGTCCGTTACCGCGCAGGCGGATTTGATGACGGATATGGAAAAGAGCGGGCTCGAATTTGACAACGAGGACATGCGTTACTTTTTGAGTGTGGCGTCTTCGGATAAGGACATTCAGGAAATGACCCGCGGTGACGAAAATGGGATGTTCCTGCCTTATTACAGCCCGGATGAAACGGGCAAGACCGACCCGCGCAAGCGCCCTTGGTATTCGCAGGCACGGGATGCCGGCAAGACAGTCTACACAGATGTTTACACCAGCAAGAGTACCGGTGACCTCGTGGTATCGGCAGTGGCACCGTTCTATGGTGAAAACAAGCAGTTCCGTGGTGCTATCTGCGGCGATATTACGCTGACGGTGCTCAAAGATCAGGTTCAGCGCATCAAATACCGTGAACAGGGTATCGGTTATATTATTGAAAAGACCGGCAAACTTCTGGCCACCTCCGGTAAGGAGCAGCCCATGTCTGAGGCCAGGGACATTAAGGGGATAGGTGAAAAGCTCGATGCCATGTTCCAAAGCGGCAGCGGCTATTTTACCTATGATGATGCCGAGGGGGTAAGTCAGCTTTGTGCTTATACCACGGTACCCACTACCGGCTGGCTGATTGCCATGGCTGTGCCGACGGATTTTGTCTTTGCGCCAATTCATCGTCTGCGGATGATTTATGGTGTGTTGATTGTGATTGGCTTCTTGTTGGTAGCTGGCATCTGCATCACCTTTGCTGCCCGCATCACCAAACCCATCGTGGCTTTGGAAGGTCAGGCGGCACAGCTCGCGGATGGCAATCTGCGGGTGGACAAACTGCCCATTACCACCAGTGATGAAATCGGCTCGATGACTCAGGCGTTTAATACCATGCAGGAACATCTGCATGATTTGATCAGCAAAATGGCGGCGACTTCTGAACAGGTGGCAGCTGCTTCCGAAGAGCTTACCGCCAATGCACAGCAGTCGGCAGATGCTGCCGTGCATGTGGCAGAAACCATTGGCGAAGTCTCTGCGGGGATGGATAAACAGCTGGTGGATATTGATGGTGCCAAGAAAAATGTGGATAATGTCTTTAATGACATCACCGCAATGACGGAAAAGACCAAGAAGGTTTCGGCTGCATCGGTCAATACTTCCGATGCAGCCAAACAGGGCGAACTTCTCATGCAGGAGGCCACCACTAAGATGGCGCATATCGAAACCAGCGTGATGAATTCTGCCGATGTAGTGCGTACGCTGGGCGAAAGTTCGCAGCAAATCGGTCAGATTGTGGAGGCTATTTCCTCCATTGCCGACCAGACCAATCTGCTGGCGCTCAATGCGGCCATCGAAGCTGCCCGGGCCGGTGAACATGGCCGTGGGTTTGCGGTAGTAGCGGACGAAGTACGTAAACTGGCCGCTGAATCCCAGGAATCGGCCGAACAGATTAAGGAACGCATCCTGACCATTCAGAAGGATACGGCTCATGCCGTTGCAGCCATGGAAGAGGGCAAGACGGAAGTGGAACTCGGAGCCAAGGCCATCAAAGATGTGGGCGAGCAGTTCCAGGATATCATGGGGCAGGTCAACGGCATCAAGACGCAGATTGATGAAATCACTTCTTCGGTTAACTCGGTATCCTCCGGTGCCGGCAATATCGTAGAAGCGGTGGATTCCATTGACAGCGTCAGCCGTAAGACTGCTGACCACACTTCCTCCATTTCGGCAGCTACGGAAGAACAGTCGGCTTCCAATGAGGAAATCGCGGCAGCTTCCCAGTCCCTGGCCCATCTTGCTTCGGATATGCAGGCAGCCATTAATAAGTTCAAATTATAATCGTGACAGCAGATTTGACAGGTCAACTTTGACCTGTCAAATTTTTGTGGCAAAAATTGACAAATAGATGTATAATCAAACGTGGTAAATTTTTCGACAGAAAGGCTGGTGAGGATAATGGACGATCACCCTGATACGGCAAAACCAAAACGATGCACTTTTACAAAAGGGAGAGCGCGTGCCATTATCCTTACGGCTTAAGATAAGCGGCATGGTGCTCTCCATATAGAGAGGAGATATCCATGCTAAAGATTTACAAATCCATGGAGAGCGGCCCGTTGCAGGAGCTGACGCTAAAGACGCTGGAGAAGGGGGCTTGGATTGACATTGTTGACCCTACGCCTTACGAGCTGAAAGTCGTCAGCAACCTCACCGAGGTTGACCCGGACTTTTTGCGCTCCGCACTGGATGATGAGGAACGCTCCCATACGGATATCGAAGATGATTCCGTCATGGTTCTGACCAATGTGGCGGTGTACCGGGGCGGGGACAGCTATGATGCTTTGCCTTTGGCTATTATTGTCAGCGAGGATTACATCATCACCGTTTGCTTGGAAGAAACGCCGGTGATGTCGGAGTTCAACGAACGCACGGCCAAACTCTTCCGTACCTACAAAAAGACCCGCTTTTTGTTCCAGATTCTCTACAAATCTGCTACGTTCTATCTACGCTATCTGCGCCAGATAAGCAAGCTCTCGGACGACATCGAGAATCAGCTGCGCCATGATATGAAGAACAGCGAAATCATGCGTCTGTTGGAATTGCAGAAGGGTCTGACCTATTTCAATGCTGCCATCCGTTCCAATGGTGCGGTGCTCGACAAACTTCTGCGCATGCGAAAAAGTCCTGCCTTGACGCCTATCCTCAAGGCCTATGAGGAAGATGAGGATTTGCTGGAAGATGTCATCATCGAAAACAAGCAGGCCAAAGAAATGGTGGATATGTACAGCAAGATTTTGGCCCGCATGGCAGATACCTTTGCTTCGATTATCGCCAACAACCAGAACCGCGTGATGAAATTCCTGGCGGCAGTGACCATTATCTTGGCCATTCCGACTATGGTTTCAGGGTTCTTCGGCATGAATGTGCCGGTTCCCTTTGAAGATAAGTCCGAAGGCTTCCTGTATGCGTCCCTGATAGCCTTGAGCATCAGTACCGCAGGAGCGATTGCGCTATGGAAAAAAGATATGTTTTGAAAAAAGACCAGTTGTCCTGAAGTTCAGGATAACTGGTCTTTTTGACGCGATAATTTTCGGTAATGGGAGAGAATCAGCCGCACGATGGCGGGATAGCAGAGCATGATGAAGAGGAGGCGGGTGAGCTGATAGGCGGTCATGGTGGAACTGTCGGCACCGACTACCAGCGCAGTAATGCCCATTTCCGCCAGACCGCCGGGAGCGGTGGAGAGGAAGGTGGTGGCAATATCCGACGGAGTGAGCACGGAGAGCAGCAGCCCCATGCTCATGGATATGGCCAGCACCAGCATTACGCTTCCAATCAGCACCGACCCCATGCCGTGGTATTCCTTGATTTTTCGCAGGTCAATGCTGCTGCCGATATAACTGCCCACGCAAATCTGCGCCACGTTGAGATAATGCAGGGGAATAACCGGCGCTGTGTCACCGGAGGCTACAATAAAAATCGCCGTGAAAAGCAGCGGCCCTAAAAGTGTGGCCGTGGGCAGTTTGATGCGTTTGCCAATCACAGCACCGGCTATAGCCACCAGCGCAAAGGCCGGTATACTTCCCGTCGGTTCCATCGTAACAGCATGGGCAGCGGAATTTGCCGCAGGCAGCACATGAATGGCCAGAAAGGGAATCACGAACACCACGGACAACATCCGCATGGTCTGCATGATGGTGACGGCGGTGAGGTCTGCCTCCTTCATTTCCGCCGCCAGGATAACCATCTGGGATAACCCGCCGGGAACGCAGCCCAAAAGACAGCTGGTAAAATTGATTTTTGTATGGCGGAACATCAGCCAGGCCGAAAAAATTCCCGCGCTGATGGTGACGCAGGTGGCCAGCAGCATAAAGGGCAGCTGGCTTAAGATGGCCTGCCCTGTTTCCACAGTGAAGGGGCGTCCCATGGAGTAGCCCAGAGGTATCAGCGCGATATTGCGGATGAGAAGCGGCCAGCCAAGGCGGCGCTTCAGGATTAGTGAGGTGAGGGAAACTGCCAGAATAGGCCCCAAAGTCCAGGGCAGGGGCGCATTTACCAGGGACAGCACAAAACCGCCGCAGGCAGCAACCAAAATGGTAAAGAGGAAATCTTTCAAACTATGCACGTTCTTTCTATAAATATGTACTGTTATCCTAGCATCTTTTATTCGCGCTGTAAATGGCACAAATTTTTATTGCTTATTGCTTCCTTCTAATGTTATAATAGCGCAAGATACGAGAAAGGAGATTGTAATGGAACAGTTTTCAACGATTTTTCTGGAGTTCATCGCTTCTTGGGGATATGTGGCGGTGGCTATTCTTATGGCAGCCGAAAATGCCTGCATTCCCATTCCGAGTGAACTCATTTTGGGCTTTGCCGGATATTTGATTTTTGCCGACCAGATGACCTTCACCGGGGCACTGATTGCTGGCATGGTGGGTGGTATGTCCGGTTCCATCTTTGCATATGCTGTGGGGCACTACGGCGGACGTACCTTCGTGGACAAGTACGGTCATTATTTCTTTGTCAAAAAATCCCATGTGGACATCGCCCAGAACTGGTTTGACAAATACGGCCTCAAGGCGGTGTTCTTCAGCCGTATGCTGCCGGTGGTCAGAACCTTTATCTCCCTGCCTGCAGGCTTTGCCCATGTGGATATGAAAAAATTCCTGACGCTGACTTTCCTGGGCTCGCTCCCGTGGACGGCACTGATTCTCTTTGCCGGCATGATGCTCGGCAAGAGCTGGGAGATTATGCTCAAGGTCGGCCATCAGGCCAGCCTGATTTTCGTCGGCATCTGCGCCGTGATTATCGTCGTGATGTACCTGCGCTATCGCAAACGCAAGAAGCAGAAACAGGTTTTTGAATAAAGGACTATAGCGAAAAAATAATAAGCCATCTTCAAGGCGCCTTGAAGATGGCTTATTATTTTTCGCTTAGAGTTATTTCTTATTTTGACAGAGCTGTTCGACTTCATCACGGGTTAAATCAACCAATTCCAGAATTTCATCAATAGATTTGTTCTTTGCCAGCATACGCATAGCTGTGCGGCGGTCAGCAGTCTTTTCACCTTCCGCTTTGCCTTCTTCAATCCAGGCATCTTTATCGGATTCATAGTCCATGATGGCCATTTCGCGGTTCAGGTAGTCGAGGCGTTCCTGCCGGTTCTGCATAAATATAGCGGCTGCGTCCAACGCAGTCTGAATAGCAGCTTCATTCATAGCCAGTTCCTCCATTTCTTTGGCATCCAGTTTGTTGGAGAAGTAAGCCAGCCAGCGCTCCACACTGGTCATTTCGCTGACGGGCTTTTTCTGGAACTTTGGGACTTCGAGGAAATGCAGTTCCATGTCTTCGTTTATAAGGTCAGGAGGATATGTTATGGCAAACGCACTCCCTTGATTTTCTAAGTGGATTATACCATGAAATGGGAGAAGTTTCAGCAATAAATCGAAGGGCTTTGACCACATGGGGAGAAGTTTGTCATATAAGTTTGTGGGTTATAGCAGAAAATAATATATGGGAGTCGAAGTAGCGAACAAGAGAGGCTGACCAAAATTTATCATGTTTCAGCTCTTTTATTTTGCAGGTGGATAGGGATGGGGATTATCAGTAATACCTAGCAGGTAATCTACACTGGTATGATGAAACTTTGCTAGTTGTATGAGTACTTCACTGGGAATATCTCTGGCACCTAATTCGTAATAGGAGTAGGACACTTGTGAGCAATGCAAATACTCAGCTAGTTCGCGTTGCTTCAAGTCTTTATCTTCACGTAGGGCGCGTATACGTGGATAGGTCATGGGCATGGGGAATCATCCTGTCGTTTAACTTAGTTGATATGGAAAGTATAGCTAAAACAGAATGTTATATTGATTTCTAAAACAAATTGTTATAAAATGAAGGGCATGAGTTAATGGGAAACTGTTTCAGTAGGGAAGAAGGCAAAAGATGAATACACTTTTTGGTTATCCACTAGATTCTAAGATGATTTTGAAAAAGAGAAAACAATTAAAACGTCAACTCTTAGAAAAGTTAGGAACGGAAGTTGGCTTAAATAGGAAAATTGCTATTCTAGGTGGGTCAACTACTCATGATGTAAAAGATATGCTTGAGCTATTTTTGTTGGATGCGGGAATAGTGCCAGAATTCTATGAATCTGAATACGACCAGTTTTGGCAGGATGTTATGTTTGACAATCAGGAACTGGTGGACTTCCAGCCGGATATAATTTATATCCATACAAGCTCGCGTAATATAAAGCGTTATCCGCAGATGCAGGATAGCAGCGAGTCGGTGAATGATCTACTGGAAGAAACTTTTCAGCATTTTGCACAGATATGGGATAAGATTGCTCAAAAGTATCAGTGCCCGATAATTCAGAATAATTTTGAGCCCCCTTTTTATCGTTTATTGGGCAATTTGGATTTCACTGATATTCATGGACGGCGTAATTTCATCAATCACCTGAATGAAAAAATAGTACAGTATGCGGGTGCTCATGATAATTTTTATGTTAATGATATTGATTACATGGCGGCTTCTTATGGGCTGGAACGCTGGGCAGACGGTTTTGCCTGGCATATGTATAAGTATGCCTGTGCAGTAGAGGCTATACCTGAATTGGCTTATAATTTGGCTAATATCATTAAATCGCTCTATGGCAAAAAACAGAAAGCTTTGGTATTGGACTTAGATAATACTTTGTGGGGCGGTGTAGTTGGTGATGATGGAGCAAACGGCATTGAAATTGGACAGGAAACTTCCATGGGACAGCTTTATAGCGAGTTCCAAACTTACATAAAAGAACATAAGGATATGGGAATCCTGTTGGCAGTCAATTCCAAGAATGATGAGGAAAATGCGCGGGCTGGTTTATCGCGTCCGGATACTATTCTGCGCCCGGAAGACTTTTTGATTATAAAAGCAAACTGGGAGAATAAAGATAAAAACATTCTCGAAATTGCACAGGAGTTAAATATAGGAACAGATAGCCTAGTATTTGTGGACGATAATCCAGTGGAACGTGACCGGGTAGGCCAGCTAGTGCCGGAGGTCAAGATTCCCGCGATGACTGACCCAGCACAGTATATTCGTATTCTTGACCGGTCAGGTTATTTTGAAGCTACTAGTCTGTCAGCTGAAGATGTCAAGCGCACAGCGATGTATCAGCAGAATGCGGCGCGGAAAAAAGCACAGGCAAGTTTTACTGATTATACGGAGTATTTGCAGTCACTGGATATGAAGGCAGAGATTGCACCTTTTGCGCCAGTGTATATGTCCCGTATTGCCCAACTGACCAATAAGAGTAATCAGTTCAACCTGACCACCAAAAGATGTACGCAGGCTGATATGGAACAGTATGCCAGCAACAAGGACTACATTACCCTTTATGGCAAGTTGACGGATAAATTCGGTGATAATGGCGTGGTGTCGGTGGTTTTTGGGCATAGTGATGCAGAAGATACCAGTTTGTTCCATATTGACTTGTGGTTGATGAGTTGTCGTGTTCTCAAGCGTGATATGGAAGTTGCCATGATGGATGAACTGGTGGCTAAGTGTCAGCTGCGTGGTATAAAAGTTATCAAAGGTTATTATTATCCCACCGTGAAAAACGGTATGGTCAAGGAGTTCTATCAGCAGCAGGGATTTACCAAAGTCAGTGAAGATGATAAGGGAAATACAGTGTGGGAATTGTACATAGAAGAGTATGCCAAGCGCAACAAAGTTATTGAGGTGATTGGCACAAATGATTGAATTGGAATTGGCTAATGGGGTAAAGATTCCCCAAATAGGCATGGGGACATGGCAGATAAATGATAAAGATACTTTACAGGAGCTTATCAAGACGGCCAATGAGCTGGGGTACAGCCTGCTTGACACAGCAGCGGCTTACAGTAATGAAATATCTATTGGCAAGGCATGGACCCAACTGGGAATTAAGCGCGAGGACTTATTCTTGTCGGACAAGGTATGGAACAGCAATCGCGGTTTTGAAGCTGTGCAGTCAGCCTGCCGCAAATCTTTGAAGAAGCTCAAAACAGATTATCTTGATTTGTATCTTATTCATTGGCCAGCTTCGCCTAAACTCTATGACGATTGGAAAATTCTCAATGCCGGAACATGGAGAGGCATGGAACAACTTTACCAAGAGGGCTTGGTGCGCGCTATTGGCGTTTGCAACTTCAAGTCTCATCACTTAGATGCACTATCAAAAACGGCGCAGGTTATGCCTATGGTTAATCAGGTGGAATTTCACCCCGGTATGCCACAACAGGAACTGATTTATTATTGCCGAGAGCGGGGGATATGTGTGGAAGCCAGTAGCCCTTTAGGCAGTGGCGCTGTTTTAGTCAATGCGCAGTTAAAAGAACTGGCTAAGGTCAAGGATAAAACGGTAGCGCAAATTTGCCTGCGTTATGGCGTGGAAAAGGGGCTGGTCGTTTTGCCGAAGACAACCAATCCAATCCGCTTGCAGGAAAATCTTGCGGTTTATGATTGGGAGCTTTCTGATGAGGAAATGCGTATGATTGATGACATACCCTATTGCGGTGGTATTGGCATTGACCCGGATGAGGTGACGGAATTTGGCTGAGAAAAAAGATTCAAAGACAATTCTAAAAGACCTGCGTAAGCAGATATTTTTGATTGGTTACAGAGGTGGCATGGCGCATTTGGCATCCTGCTTTTCTTGTTTGGAAATCCTGTATGCTCTGTACGCAGGTGGAGTATTGAAGATTGACACTACTAATCCAGCGTGGGAAGAACGGGACAGATTTATCTTGAGTAAAGGTCATGCAGGACTGGCTTTATATGCCATGCTGGTTCATAAAGACTTAATGACAGAAGTCGAATTTGCTTCCTATCTGCAGGAAGGTGGCATTATTGGGGGTGAACCTTGTCTGCGGGACAGCAAATGGATTGAGGCCACCACAGGCTCTTTGGGACATGGGCTGTCCTTTGCTGTAGGTATAGCCATGGCTTTGAAATTGAAAGGAAGTTCTGCGAAAGTTTATGTTCTTCTAGGTGATGGAGAAATTCAAGAAGGAACTGTATGGGAAGCTGCCATGTCTGCGGCAGCATTAAAGCTGGATAATCTGGTGGCAATTTTGGATTGCAATGAAATTCAGAAGATGGATTTTGTGGACAAGACTATTGGTGTACCACGCTGGCAGGAAAAATGGGATGCCTTTGGCTGGCAGGTGGATGCTGTAGACGGCCATAATGTGGAAGCGTTGCAGGTCTGCCTGTCAGAGGTAAATGAAAAGGACAAGCCACGGTTTGTGATTGCCCATACCATTAAGGGCAAGGGCGTTTCTGTGATGGAACAGAATCCCAACTGGCACTTCAAACTGCCCAAAAGCAAAAAGGAAAAAGCGGCTTTCACTCAGGATTTGGGGATAACAGAGGCCGAATGGGAGGTGTGAGGTTATGCAGAGTGCTTATATTGGGAAGCTGATGGAAATTGCGGAACATGATAATAAGGTCATACACCTGTTGGCTGATAGTGGGACGGGTTATGATGAAATGTTCCGCTATAACTTTCCAAAACAAATCCATAATTTCGGCATCAGTGAGGAGCACATGGTAGCTGCGGCGGCAGGCATGGCAACTGTTGGTTATGTGCCATTTGTGTATACGGCAGGGGCATTCCTAGCTTATCGTTCCTTGGAATTTATCCGGGATGACATTTGTTTCCAAAATCTTAATGTAAAGATTGTAGGCATGGGCAGTGGTCTATCATGGAGCTCTCTGGGACCGACCCATCATACGACAGAAGATGTGGCGGTATTGCGCTCCCTGCCCAATCTGATGATTCTTTCTCCGGCCACTCCTCGGCAGGTGGCGGCCTGTGTGCAGGCCACTTATGAGCATCAAGGGCCTGTATATATTCGTATTGGCATGAACCATGAAAAAGAGTTTTTTCCTGATAACTATACATTAAAAACAGCGTCAAATGATGTGTTGCAGGAAAATGGCGATATCAGTATTTTCGTGACGGGCAGTATTCTGGAAGAAGTTCAAAGGGCAGTGGAAGCGTTGGGAAAAGAAGGATATGGTGTGAATCTAATCAATGTCCCTGTGATTAAACCACTGGCAAACGGGCAGATTTTGTCCATGGTGAAAAAATCCCGCTTGTGCTTTACAGTGGAGGAACATAATGTGTTGGGTGGCTTGGGTAGTGCCATTGCCGAAGTGTTGACGGAATATGGTATTGGTGTTCCCTTGCATCGTATTGGCTTAAAGGATACCTTTGCTGTGGGCTATGGAACTCATGCTGCGGTACGCAAGGCCAATTCCTTGGATGCGCAAAGTATTTATCAGCAGATTAAGGAGCGGTTATGAAGGAATATACTTTTGACCAGTTGGAAATAGGGCAGACAGCAACCTTCAGCCGCAGGATTACAGTCGAAATGGAAAATGCGTTCCGGGAGATTAGTGGGGATGAGAATCCCCTGCATTGTGATGATGATTTTGCCCAGAATGCCAGTGATGGTAAATTTTCCCGTCATGTAGCCTTTGGGATGTTGACGGCATCAATGTATTCCACTATGGCAGGAATGCATTTGCCGGGAAAGTATAGTCTGATTCATAGTTTAGATAATATATCTTTCCAGCAGCCTGTTTTTGCAGGAGATGAGCTTACTGTCATCGGCAAGGTGGTGGATAAAGATGAAAATTTACATTTGCTTCGCTTGAAGGTTGTTATTAAAAATCAAGCACAGAAAGTTGTGTCCAAGGCCATGATGAAAGTTGTGGTCTTACGATAAGATTTTTTGATTATGGAGGATGTTAAAAATGACGAGAGAAGAAGTTTATGAGCGTTTGAACAATGTATTCCGTGATGTGTTTGATGATGAAACCATCACATTGACGGATGAAACGACAGCCAATGACATTGAGGATTGGGATTCTTTTGAGCATATCAATCTGGTTGTGGCCGTACAGGATGAATTTTCTTTCAAGATTCCCATGGGCAAAGTTGTTTCTATGCAGAATGTGGGCGAAATGGTAGATATCATCATGGAGCTGGGGAAGTAAGAAATGAGTTTAACCAGTTTTAGTTTCTTTGTTTTTCTCATAGCTACGGTGGTGCTGTATTATGCTGTGCCTAAGATGCAAAAGTATATCTTGCTGGTGGCTAGTTTTCTCTTTTTCTTAAAGGCAGCTCCTGTCAGTGTGGGCTGGATGCTTCTCTTGATGGCCTATATTCTGTTTGTTACTTATGGCGGGGCTATTGCTATTGAAAAGACAGAGGGGGGCAAGAGGGATATTATTTCTTTCCTGACGATTCTAGGATTGTCAGCAACGCTATTTGTATTGAAATATGCTTTCAATATGGGGGAACTTATTTCTTCCCTGCTAGCATTGAATGCAAATTTATCTTGGCTGGATTTGGTGCCCATTATGGGGCTTTCCTATTTTACACTGTCAGCTATTGGCTATGTGCTGGATGTACGTTGGCAGATGTACCCAGCTGAGCGGAATATTGCCACGGTAGCGCTATTTATCTATTATTTCCCACAAGTGGTATCCGGGCCTGTGACAAGATTTTCCGCCATGCGTAAACAGATTTTAGAACGAACGGCCTTGGAATACGATAATATTGAATACGGCCTGCGGCGGATGCTTTGGGGGTACTTCAAGAAACTGGTAATATCGGAACGCTTTGCCATGATTGTGCAGGCAGTTTACGCTAATCCACAGAATTATGGAGGGACGGATATTGTTATAGCTACTTTGTGCTATGCAATACAACTGTATACAGATTTTTCCGGTTGCATGGATATTGTGTTGGGAACATCAGCGTTATTCGGTATTCGCTTGCCGGAGAACTTCCGTGCGCCTTTCTTCTCGAAGACAGTGCAGGAATTTTGGCAACGGTGGCATATTACCTTAGGCTTGTGGTTCAAGGATTATGTAATGTACCCTGTTCAGATTTCTACGCCGATGGTAAAATTGGGCAAGTTCTGCAAGCAACAATATGGTAAGAAGGTTGGTAAGAAAGTTCCTTTTTATGTTTCCATGTTGGTGTTGTGGTTTCTGATTGGAGTATGGCATGGTTGTACTGCTCATTACTTTGTGGCTTCGGCTCTCGTCCCCTGTACGCTGTTGATGATTAGCGACCTAGGGAGTAGCTATTTTACGAAAATGGGGCAAAACTTGCCTTGGCAGGATAATTCTCTGATATGGGATAATGTCAATCGATTGAAAACGTTGTTGTTGATTTGTATCTGCTGGGTGTTTGTATGTGCGGAGAGTGTACCTGCGGGGATGGTAGCTTTATATGACATATTAACGAATATTGGTGATTGTCATATGACAGAGTTATGGAAAGCTGCTCATATTGGCTCCAATTTTAGTGTTATGATTTTAGGGATGGCAGTACTTATTTTTGCGGATTACTTAGAGGATAAGGGGACATCTCTTTATGAAATACTTAATAAACGCTCATGGTGGGTTCGTACAGTCATTCTTTATGTAGAAATTATTCTGATTATAGACAAGGGCTTAGTTGGGAAGTCTGAGTTTATTTATTTTCAATTCTGAAAGGCTGGCTTGATTTGTGAATAAATGGATTAAATTGTTGGTATTCCTGCCAATTCCTTTGTTTATGCTGTTGATAAATTATTTAGTGGATCCATCAGGGATTTTTCATGATGATTATCAAGCAGTGGCAAAATCAGTTCTTGATGGTAATAATGTTTTAATTTTAAGAGGAAATATCAATGAGCGGGAAGTGAAGCATCAACTGATTGAAAATCTACCTGAGCATGTGGAATGTATAGCAGTAGGGCCTAGCTTGGTTATGGGAGTTCGTAAGGATGATGTGGGAACGGAAAACTTCTATAATCTAGGTGAGAGCGGAGCAGATTTTTATGATATCTTAGCTCAGTTTGGTTTGTTGGAACTTAATCACAAGAAGTATGATAGAGTGATATTTTGTGTGGATACATACTTTTTTGATGAAAATTTGAATAAGACGTTTACTCGCAATAGAGAATTGCGTCCTTTTGCAGACTACATGTTGACTTTACTGGATGGAGCTCAAGACATACCTGTAGAGAGTGTAATGGGAAAAAAGGGGATAAGTCAATATAAAGAATTATTGTCAGTTTCTTATTTTCAATCATCTCTGCAATTGGTGAAAAAACAAGGTAGGGAGGCATTGGTGGGCGAACGCTGGACAGTAGTGGACAAAGGTGTTTATGATAAGGCTTATTACATGGCCGATGGCAGCTGGGTGTACGCATTAAAGACTCAAAAGCAGGATGAAAAAGATGTTATCAAAGAGTCAAATGAATATAATGTGGAGAAACAGTTTTCTAAGGGAAAACATTTGAGCAGTTACCAGCAAGAAACTTTTGAAAAATTATTGCAGTACCTGCAAGCGAGGCATGTACAAGTAGAGTTGTTCTTATGTCCTGTATCGCCAACTTTGTGGGGACGGATAGATAATGATGATTATCATGTGTTGGGAGAGTTAGAGTCCTTTGCACATAGTATGGCTGATAAGTACAACCTAAAGCTTACAGGTGCTTATAATCCGCATACTTTGGGGATGGGAGATAAGGATTTTTACGATTCCCGTCATGTACGGCACGAGCTGTTGAGTACATATTTTGATTTTAAGCCGTAAACGACTAAGTTATTTAGCCTTCCGACTATATGGAGGGCTCTTTTTACATATGATTGTTGTCTAAATATGAAATTGACTTTGGTACTACAATATGATACTATAAAAGCATGAACAGTAAAAATAGAGCAACACTAAAAGAAATATTTACCAATCCTGTGAAGAGTGGCATCAAATGGACGGATGTAGAGTCACTATTTGTTGCCTTGGGAGCAAAGATATCCGAAGGCAACGGCTCGAGAGTACGCGTGGAGCTGAATGGAGAACGTGCTGTGTTTCATAGACCGCATCCAGAGAATACCACAGACAAAGGGGCAATAAAGTCAGTTCGTCGATTTTTAGAGAATGCGGGGGTGAATAAGGATGAATTATAAAGGTTATATCGGCAAAGTGGAATATGATGAGGAAAACCACATCTTTTCGGGGGAAGTTGTCAATACGAGAACAGTAATAACTTTCCAGGGAACATCAGTAAAAGAAATAGAAGATGAGTTTAAGGCATCTGTAGATGATTACCTTGAATGGTGTAAGGAAGATGGCATAGAGCCGGAGAAGCCATATTCGGGAAAACTCAATGTAAGATTCCAGCCGGAACTCCATCAACGTGCGGCAGTGGCAGCGAAGATATTAGGGCTTTCTCTGAATGCTTTCATTACTAATGCAGTTACACATGAGTTAAATGCGGTGTCTAAGGCTTGATAAACAATCTCTATACAGGTTATACTGATGGCAAGAAATGAGGTCGAGTAATTTCGGCACTTGCAACACACGAGTCCGCATTTTGGGACAAAGAAAACCACCCTTTTGGTCGAGGGTGGTTTTTTCTATTATATCACTGTCCGTTTGTTGGGATTATATGGGCTACTTTCTGCAAATTATAGAGGATTACAGCGGAAATCAGGGCGCCGGCGGCGGTGGAGATGAAGAAGGGCATGATGTAGACGTAGAACGCTGCATTGCCTGCGCTTTGCCCTAAGAACAGGATGGCCAGTGGGTAAGCGCTAAGGCCGCCCAAGATGGCGGTGCCGAAGACTTCGCCGAGCAGGGCGGCGGTGATTTTATGGGTGTGGTGGTAGGCCAGCCCGCAGAGCAGGGCGCCGAACATGCTGCCGGGGAAGGCAAGGATACTGCCGAGGCCTAACAGGTTCCGCAGCAGCGAGGCGGTGAAGGCTGCCCCCACAGCATACCAGGGGCCTAGCAGAACACCGCAGAGGATATTGACCATGTGCTGGATGGGGGCGCATTTACTGCCCAGCACCGGAATGGAAAACAGGCTGCCCGCCACGGCAACGCCTGCCAGTACACCGGCCATTACAATTTTTTGTGTCTTGCTGTTCATCATTTTTGACTCCACCTTTCCAGATAAGACAAAAGCAGGAGACGCCGCCGGGCATCTCCTGCAATGAATCTCTCAGTATGACTTCCTACGGCGGCATTACCCGCATCAGGTAAAGGGTCGAAGTTGGATTACTTCCTCTCAGCCTGCTGACACAAGCTCCCCTGTTTGTAAAAAAAGAGCCGCACTTGCGACTCTTGATTGTTTAATTGGCAGGGGTAGCTGGACTCGAACCAACGCATGCGGGATTCAGAGACCCGTGCCTTACCAACTTGGCGATACCCCTGTGTGACGTCTGTCAACAGAAATAAATTATACGGATGTTTTACCAGCTTGTCAACACTTTTTTGAAAAAATTATTTCAGGTTGGCAGTTTGGGGAATGTGGCGGTATTTGCTGCGCTGTATGCGGCGCTCCTGATAGCGTTCCAAAAAACTCTGCCGCTGCTCGTAGAGCAGGAAGAAAGAAAGCAGGACAGCGGCAAGGTCTGCTGCGGGAACGGCCAGCCATACGCCGTTGAAACCGATAAGGTTTGGCAAGAGCAGCAGGAAAATGACAATTCCTGCCAGATTTCGGGCAAAGGAGGCAATCGCCGAGGTCTTGCCGTCGGATATGGCGGTGAAGAATCCGGAGGTAAAGAGGTTAAAGCCCGAGAGCAGGAAGCTGAAGCCAAAGAGCAGGAAGCCGTTCACCGTAATGCTGTAGGCAGAACCGCCGTCCGGCAGGAACAGGTGAATAAGCGGTTCGGCAAGCACGCGGGAACCGATGAACGCCGTAAGGGAGAACAGTGCAATGCCCAGAAGCGCCAACTTCATCAGTCGCAGCAGTTCGCGGTAATTTTTGGCCCCAAACTGATAGGAGAAGATAGGGGCAATGCCGTTACTGAATCCAACGAGCACGGAGGTTAAAAGCATTTCGGCATAGAGAATGACGGAAATTGCGGCTACGCCGTCTTCGCCTGCCCAGGCAAAGGTAATCACGTTAAAGAGAAACGTGGTCACGCCGATGGAAAGTTCCGTAACGAGTTCCGAGGAGCCATTGTACATGGCCTGTCCCAAGGCCCGCCATTCCATAATGGGAGTCATGAAGTGAATGAGGCGGCTGCGGCAGGCAAAATAATGCAGGCCGATAAGGGCGGCGGCGGTTTCGCCAAGTCCGGTGCCTAACGCTGCACCGGCAATGCCCAGTCCCATTTTCGCCATAAAGAGGTAGTCAAGGACAGCATTTAAGATTCCCGATACCAGCGAAACAAGAAAGCCCTGAATGGGACGGCCGTCCGCGATAAAGAAGGCGTTAAAAATCAGCATCAGGGCGGCTGCCGGGAAAAAGGGCAGCAGGGTGACGATATAGTTTACACATTCGTCATAGAGCGCAGGGCTGGCACCTAAGAAGGCGAGCAGCGGTTCCATAAAGAGCCAGAGCATAAAGGCCAGAAAGGCGCTCAGCAGCACGCCGCTGATGGTAATCAGGGTGAATCGTCTATTGGCAAGCTCGCGATTGTCCTCGCCCAAGGTTTTGGCAACCAGTGCCGAACCGCCGGAGGCGAGCATAATGGCCAGCCCCAATACGAGATTGAACGCCGGATAGACGATGTTGGATGCGGCCAGTGCGTCACTGCCGACGTAGCGCCCGATAAAAATGCCATCGGTTACGGTGTAGAGTGAAATCACAATCATCATTCCGATGGACGGGGTCGCAAACATCAACAGTGACCACATACTGTGATGATAGGATAGGGGATTATGTGTGTTCTTAATCATAAATAAAATCCTTTCTTTTCAACATAATTTCTTGAAGACTCGATTTTTATACTGTATATTAAGCATAAAGGATACAGTAACTGTAATGTCAAGGGGGATTTTTTATGGCACGTCACATGACCTTCCACGTGGGAGAGTTCGCTCAGATGACCGGCGTGAACAAGCGCACCCTGCATTATTATGACAGTGAGGGCATCTTCAGTCCGGACAGTGTGGAGTCCAATGGCTATCGGGCGTATTCTTCCCGTCAGTTCTATCCCTTCTATATGATTCGGATGTTTCGGGATATGGGCCTTGACCTTTCGGAAATCAAGGAGTATATGCAGGGGCGCACCCCGGAAAAGTTCGCGCAGCTTCTATCCGAGCAGGAGGCGTGGCTCAATCAGGAAATGGCCAAGCTCAGGCGCATGAAACAGATTGTGGCCAATCAGCGGCATATTTTGGCCAAGGCGCGGGAAGTGAAACTCGATGAAGTCGAGGAGCAGGAATTTGCTGACAGCAGGCTCGTGGTTTCAGAGAATTTGCGCCAGCTTTGCCTGCGGGAAGATTGGGAAGCTGTGGAGCGTCAGTTTGCCACCCACCTGCGGGATGTGATGGAAGGAGAAGTATTGACCGGCTATACCTTCGGTGTTATGGTGTCACCGGAGGATTTTATGCGGCCAGGCCATGAGCAGATGGTCAGTTACTATTATGTGCTGACGGATAAACCATGGCGTCAGCTGTCGAAAAATTACCGCCGCCTGCGCAAGGGCGGAACTTATCTGGTGACTTACTTTGCCGGGGATTATATGAATACGGCAGCTTCTTATGCGCGGCTTCGTAAGTATATGAAAGAACACGCCTGGGAGCATGCGGGCTTTGCTTACGAGGAAAGCCTGATTGAAGATATGAGCACGGCGAATGCGCAGGAATTCATCACGCGCATTGCGGTGCCGGTTATTGAGCGAGGACGGTAATTTTCATTTATTTTTGTCGGGGAAAATGATATAATGGTAGCAAGTATTGACAATTTAGCGGGAATTTTTCAGCAAACTCTAAGAATGGGATGCTAATATGGATCCAAGGGAGGAATCAGCGATGGGAGAATTTACGTTTACCGTTGAGAAGCAGTGCCCGGTTTGTGGCGAATCTACCCGGGTAGTGAAGACAAAATCCAAAATTACTGTGGAACGCACAGATGAGGACTTTTGTGTTCATTACAAAGATTTCAACCCGTATCTGTATAAAATATGGTTCTGTGAAAAATGCGGCTATGCAGCGGATGAAAAGACTTTTCTGGCTCCCATGCCTGCGGTTCACAAGAAAAAAATCAAGGAATTCCTCGATAACCGCAAGCTGGGGATGCAGTTTGTGGAAGAGCGCGGCGTTCCCGATGCGGTGGCCGCTTACAAGCTGGCTATTTTCTATGCGGAAATGACGGACCAGCCGCTGGCTAAGCGGGCAGGTATGTATCTGGGACTGGGCTGGATTTACCGTTACTCCAGCGAACAGGACAAAGAAATGGAAATGCTGCAGAAGGCGGCAGAACTCTACGACCAGTCCATTATGACGGAGCGCTATCCGCAGAATGGGATGAGCGATGATACGGCGGTTTATCTGGTCGGGGCTATTTACTACCGCATGCATGAGCTTGAGAAAGCCACCCAGTATCTGTCCCGCCTGATTGGTGACCAGAGTCTGCGTGACCGCGATATTCAGCTCTACAAGAGAGCCCGCGACTTGTGGCAGAGCGTTCGTGAGGAACAGGGCGAAAATAAGGAGGAAAACAAGTGATTGATTTGCCAGCAAATTGGCAGGAGCAGTTACAGAACATCGACTGGGGCAAAGTGCAGGAGAAAGTCGCTGACTATGGCCCGGCGTTGAAGGTCATTAAAGATACATGGGATAAAGAAACCCTGGCCGAAATCAGCCAGGGTAATCTCTTTGTGTCGGACAAAATGCTCAATGAAGTTATTGCCAAGAATATCAAAGAAGACAGTCCCGCCAAATCCGTAGTGCTTGAATCCAAGGCAAACGGACGGCTGAATGTTACCGTGGATACGGCTAAGATTGGCAAGGTGGAACTTTCCGGTGAAGTGAAGGAATTTGTCCATGATGGGGACAAATCCTATATGGTCTATCGGGTGCGGGAGCGCAATATTCCCAATCACGGATTGATGTCCTGGGTATTTTCCCGGATATCGCTGGCCATGGCGCAGCGTATGGTGGGCAAATTGGAGATTTCCGAGGATTTGCCGGTCGAGATTAAGCATAATTCCGTGCGGATTGATTACAGCAAGGTACTGGCAGAGTCGGACTTTGGCAAGACCATGTTCCATGGTCACCGCCTGCTCGACATGATTGAGATTGAGAAGGCTACGCCCAAAGAGGGCGGCATTATGTTCCAGACCAAACTCAATGTACCGGATGATGTGAAAGATGATTTGAAGGCACTTTTGCCGCAGAAGAATAAATGACGGCAGCGGAACCTGCTGTGAAGGGAGCGATTTTTTGTCCAGTTGGTATAAGCGGGGGACTGCATTTTTAGCCCTGCTGCTGGCTATGGTGATATTTATGCCTGCCGGTTTGGCCCGGCATAAGGAGGCAAAGCCAGATAAGATTCTGTTTATTCCCCATGACAATCGGCCTATTTCGGACAAGCAGACCGCAGAGGTCGTGCAAAAGCTGGGCTATGATGTGGTTGTACCGCCGGATGACCTGCTGGGAAACCGGGAGAATTTGGGTAATCCGGATGCGCTTTGGACATGGATACATGCCAATGCCAAGGATGCCAAGGCGGCGGTGATTTCTTCGGACTCGCTGGTATATGGCAGTTTGGTGGGCTCCCGCAAGCACAATTACAGCAGGGGCGAAGTGGTCGAGCGGGTATCCCGCTTCCGCAATTTCCGCAAGGAAAATCCAAGGCTGCCGCTCTACGTCTTTGGTTCCATCATGCGTACGCCCCGCAGTGGTGAGGCTTCGGGCCATGAGGAACCCAAGTATTACCGCAGCTATGGCGGTGATATCTTCCGTTATACGGTGCTCAGCGACAAGGAAGAAGTGGAGGGCCTGAGCCGCCGCGAGACGAAGGAAAAGGCCTTTTTGCAGGAACTTATCCCCAAAAAGGATTTGGCAGACTGGCTGGGACGAAGAGGCAAGAATTATGCGGTCAATGAGGAGCTCATCAAGCTCACCCGTGGCAATGTCTTTGACTATCTGGTGCTGGGCCGGGATGATAACGCGCCTTATTGCCAGACCCATATGGAGAGCCGCCATCTGTCGGAAGCCGGCAAGGATTTGGGCAAGGCACGCTTCCAGACCATGGCAGGCATTGACGAAATGGCCATGCTGCTGATGGCCAGAGCTGTAAATAACCTGCGCCGGGATGTGCCCTTTGTCTATACCCGCTACAACTGGGGCCGCGGTCCGAATACCGTGCCCGCTTATTCCGATGAAAAAATCAGCATCTCCATTCAGGATGCCATCATCGCTGCCGGCGGCATGCCGGTTACCAGCCCTGCGCGGGCGGATTTGGTGCTGATGGTCAATACCAATCCCAATGGCAAGACTTACGAAGCCAATGCGCGCAGCAATGATGGTTCGGAGCGGGAGGGCACCAAATACTTTGCGGATTTGGTCAGCGAACACGTGGACAAGGGTTATCCGGTAGGCATTGCGGATATTGCCTATGCCAATGGCTCCGACAATGCGCTGATGGAACAGTTGAAAAAACGCAATCTGCTCTTTAAGATTCGTGCGTATTCCGGCTGGAACACGCCGACCAACAGCTCAGGTTTCGTCATCGGTGAGGGCATGCTGGTGCGCAACATGAAGAAAGATGATGTGGATGCCCTGCTGTTGACCCGCTATCTGGATGACTGGGGGTATCAGGCCAATGTGCGCAATATCATTGCCCGCCAGCTTACCTGGCTGCGGGGCGAAGGCGTGTACGGCAGTCTGGATGCCAAGCGCGAGGCTGTGTCCCTGCGCACGCAGACCATGATGAAACGCTTCGCGACGGAAAATCTGCCGCCGTTCCCCAGTCTGGAAGAAATCTATGTTTACTTCCCCTGGAACCGCTTGTTTGAAGCCGATGTTCAGCATCAGGTTTACAAGGAAATTCACTTCTTCAAAAAATAAATCGTTACCCGTTGGAGGCCGTTGCACAAATGTGACGGTCTCCATTTTTACGCCTAAAAAAGGGGAAGTCGGAGAGAATAATGGCGCATTTCCTGTCGCTAAGAATAGACAATAATAAATTGACTGAAAAATGTAAATTTCCTCTTGCAATTATCGCTGAACGTGTTATTATGTTATCCATGAGAGAAAAGTGCTTTTTTTCACAAGTTAAAGTTAAATTTTTCACGAATTATAATGAGCAGTGACTGGGAGGGCTTTTATATGGCAGATAAGAAACCGCGTATCGTTATAGTAGGCGCAGGCTTTGGCGGCGTCAAACTGGCAAAACTGTTTGCGAAAGATGATGTGGATGTCACTTTGGTAGACCGTCATAACTATCACCTGTTTCAGCCACTGTTGTACCAGGTATCCACGGCTGTGCTGTCTACGGACGAAATCGCTTATCCTATCCGTACTTTCTTCCGGAAGAACCCCAACGTGGAATTCTTCATGGCGAAAGCCCAGGGCGTTGACCAGTCCCGCAATGTACTCCTGACCAACCACGGGGAAATCGAGTACGATTATCTGGTGCTGGCTGCCGGTGCGACCACAAACTTCTTCGGCATGAAGGAAGTGGAGGAACACTCCTTCGGCATGAAATCCCTGCAGGAAGCACTGCATATCCGCAACCATGTGCTCCATATGTTCGAGCGCGCCAACAAGAGCAAGGACCCGGAAGAGCGCAAAAAGATGCTGAGCTTCGTCATCGTCGGCGGCGGCCCTACGGGGATTGAAGAAGCGGGCGCTATTTCCGAATTGGTGGGCATCCAAAAGAAAGAGTTCCATAATCTTGACTTCAGTGAGGTATCGATTAAGCTTATCGAAGCTACGCCCAATGTGCTTCCCATGATGCCGCAGAACCTCCGCGACCATACGGTGAAAGTGCTCAGGGGCAAGGGTGTAGATGTCATGCTGGATACGCAGGTGGTCGGCTATGATGGGCATACCATCAAGCTCAAGAACGGTGAGGAAATTCCCACGAGCACGCTGATTTGGGCTGCCGGTGTTAAGGCGGTTCCCTTTATTGCAGATTGCGGCGGTGAAGTGGATAGAGCAGGCCGCGTAATCGTGGATGAAAACCTGCGCGTCAACGGCAGCAAGAATGTTTTCGCCATTGGCGACTGCGCTAATTTCTGCCATGGCACGGAACGTCCGCTGCCGACCGTGGCACCGGTGGCCACACAGGAAGCCAAGGTGGCTCACGAAAATATCTTGCGCCTGATTCGTGGAGAGGAAAATCTGCAGACCTTTGTTTACAAGGATTTGGGAGCTATGGCAACGATAGGCCGTGGTGAGGCGGTCGTGGCCAAGACCAGCATGAATCCGGAAATGACCGGTTTTATTGCCTGGTGTGCCTGGATGTTTGTGCATCTCATTCGTCTGGCAGGGACGCATACCAACATCACCGTGGCTATCAAATGGACGTGGAATTTGTTGTCCGGAACAAGATTGGGACGCATCATTACCAATATCAAAATCTGATTGTAAACTTGTAACAACATATAGATTGCGGTAAAATGGATACGGTACGATTGGTACCGTATCCATTTTTTTCAGGAGGAATCATTATGCAGATTATTCATACCGCTAATGCCCCCGCTGCTGTGGGGCCGTACAGTCAGGCTATCAAGGCAGGGAACACGTTGTATCTTTCCGGTCAGATAGCCATCAATCCCGCCGCGGGAAAGATTGTTGCGGCGACCATTGAGGAGCAGGCAGAACAGTGCTGCCAAAATATTGAAGCCGTGCTCAAGGAAGCCGGTACGGATATGAGCCGAGTGGTTAAGACCACCTGTTTTTTGGCCGAAATTGCGGACTTCAAAGCATTTAATGATGTTTATGCCAGGCATTTCATCAGTAAACCTGCCCGCAGCTGTGTAGCGGTAAAAGATTTACCGGCAGGGGCTTTGTGTGAAATTGAGGCCATTGTAGTAACGGAATAGTAGTCTGGCATGGCGGTGGGAACAAGTCAAGGTTTTAGGTGTGACCGGTACTTCCCACCGCCTGTTGCAGTTATGGCTGGAATTTCGGTCAAAAGGGATGGGGAGATATGATGATAATAAATGATGCGGAAGAAGATTTTCTGCATAGGGTCACGAATCTAAAAGTTCAGCAAAAGTTTCGGCTGAAGCCGACCCAGACCATCTTGTTGAGTTTTGTGCTGATGATTGGCCTGGGAACATTGCTGCTCATGCTGCCGGTCAGTACCACAAACGGTGCGGGGCTGCCGATGATAGATGCGCTGTTCGTATCCACCTCGGCTTCCTGTGTTACCGGACTTACGGTAGTGGATGTGAAGAACGATTTGAGCTTCTTTGGCAAATGCGTTATGCTCATGCTGATTCAGGTGGGAGGTCTTGGGATTATGACCTTGGCTACCATGGCGGTGCATGCCATGGGCTATCGTTTCCGCTTGAAGCAGAGCCTTGTCCTGCAGGAATCCTTAAATCAAAGCGGGCGCGCAGGACTCTTTGGCCTGATTCGGCGCATGATTATCTATACCTTGGTGGTGGAGGGCTTTTTTGCCCTGCTGCTCACTTGGCATTTTTACCCGGAGTTTGGTTTGGCGGCTGTAGGCTATGGGATTTTCCATGCGGTGTCGGCTTTTTGCAATGCGGGTTTTGACCTGTTTGGCAACTATGACAGCCTTTGTCAGCGGCCGGATGATATATTCCTTATGGCGGGAATCGGCCTGCCCATTATTCTGGGCGGGATAGGTTTTACCGTAATGTATGATGTGCTGCATGCAGGCGGCTGGCGGAAGTATTCCCTGCATACGAAGATTGTTCTGGTCAGTACATTGATTTTGATTATAGGTGGTACGCTCCTGATTTGGGGCATTGAAACAGGGAACAGTCATACCATCGGGGAAATGCCACTCGGGCAGCAAATAGCACATGCCGCGTTTATGTCGGTTTCCTGCCGGACGGCGGGCTTTAACTCCTTTGATTTGGCGCAATGCACACAGATTACCAAGCTGGTGATGATTATTCTGATGTTTATCGGTGCCTCACCTTTATCTACTGGCGGCGGCATCAAGGGAACGACTTTTTTCGTCATCATGCGGTCGGTCTGGGCGGTCTTTCGCGGGGAGAGTGAACTTACGGTCTTTGGCCGGGCCATCAGCAAGGATTTGCGGGATCAGGCGTTTGCCATCTTTACCATTGGTACGCTTTGGGTGGTGTCCATGGGAATATTACTTTCCATTATCGATGGTGAGGTACATGACCTCGAAGATGTGGTTTTTGAAACGGTGTCGGCTTTTGGCACGGTCGGTATGGGCATTGGCATTACCCTTAGCTGGAATGACTGGGGGAAGGGCCTTTTGGCACTGACCATGCTGCTGGGCAGGGTGGGGATTATGACCTTCATGCTGTCCTTTATTCGGCAGAAGCAATCTACGATCAAGCATCCGGAAGAAGATATTATGATTGGATAAGGAAGGGATAATTATGGCAAAGAAACGTCAATTCGCGGTCTTGGGGCTGGGGCGTTTTGGTATCAGCGCAGCCCGGACACTCGAAGAAATGGGCTATGAAGTGCTGGGCGTAGATATGGATAGTAGTATCGTGTCATCGCTTACGGAAATGCTTTCGCAGGTGGTAAGTTTTGATATGCGCGATGCCCGGGCTCTGGATCAGGTGGGGATTGGCAATTTTGATGCGGTAATCATTTCAGCCAAAAATCTTGAAGCCAGTCTGATGGCAACCATGCTTTGCAAGGAAAGGAATGTTCCCGAAATTTTGGTCAAGGCCATTGATGAACGCCATGCGGAAATGGCCCGCAGACTTGGCGCAACCAAGATTGTCTTTTCGGAACGGGATATGGCCCGCCGTACGGTGATGCATCTGGTGTCGGATAATGCGGTGGATTATATTGATTTGGCTGGCAGTCTCAAGATTATCAATGTCAAAACGCCGAAAGGGCTTTTGGGCAAGACATTGCTGGAGGCCGATTTGCGGGGACGCTATAATGTCAACGTGGTGGCCATTCGTCATGGCCATGAAACCATGGTAACGCCATCGCCGGCTTATTGCTTTGCAGAGGGGGATAACATCTTCATTATCGGTAAGGAATCGTCCCTGGCAGAATTGGAAAAGGACTTTTGATTTTTTGACTTTTTATCACTTGACTTTTTGTTTTATTCGCGGTATCATTCTTATAGACTTAAATTTAGCACTCATCATTTCAGAGTGCTAACAGAAGTCAGGAGGAGGGAGCACATGGCCGGTAAGCTGTATGAGCTGGATGAGCGCAAGCAGCGGGTGTTAAAGGCCGTTATTGATGATTACATCGAATCGGCAGAGCCGGTAGGCTCCCGTGCATTGGCTCGCAAACATGATTTGGGGGTGAGTCCGGCCACCATCCGCAACGAGATGGCGGATTTGGAAATGCTGGGGTATCTTCAGCATCTGCACACCTCATCGGGACGGGTGCCATCCTCCAAGGGCTATCGCTTTTATGTGGACGGTCTGATTCCGCCCAAGCCTGTAAGTGATGAAGAAAAAGCACTGATTGACCGCTGGTATAAGACCAGGGTGCAGCGAATTGACCAGGTCTTTGAGGAAACAGCTAAGCTGATATCGGCGGTGACCAAGAATGTTTCGTTGGTACTGGCGCCGCAGATGACACAGGCCCAGTTCCGCTGCCTGCAGTTCCTGCCGCTGGACAGTCGCAGGGTTATCACGGTGCTGATGACGGATGCAGGCTTTATCGAAAACAAGATTATGGAGATGCCGGAAGGTGCAGAGTTCGAGGACTTCCAGCGCATGGCGGCGGTTATCAACAAGAATCTGGTCGGCCATACACTGCAGACAATCGAGCATCACTCGCTGGCAGAAATCCGGGATGAAATCCGGGACGAAGGCCTTTATGAATCGGCCTTGTCCATCATCCAGCGGGCGCTTGACACCGGCAAGCAGGAACGCCTCTACTTAGGCGGAACGACCAAGATGCTGGAACAGCCCGAATACCATGATGTGGAAAAGGTCAAGCATATGCTCATGACCCTTGAAGAAGAAGAACTCATGAAGGATATTTTAAGAGCTCATATCGGTGATGGCTTGGAAGTCACCATCGGTCAGGAGAACGAGGACAGCCACTTCAAGGACAGCAGCATCATCACCGCGACCTACCACTTGGACGGGGAGCTTCTGGGCACCATTGCAGTGCTGGGGCCGACCCGCATGGAGTACGCCAAGGCCATGAGCCTCTTGGAGTACATGAACAGTAATCTGACACAGGTTATTAAACGCTTTCACTGGTAGCTGCCAGTATTGGAGCGAAATATAAATACCTTGGAAAGAGGTGAAGGAATTGCCATCATTCATGAAAGATGAATTAAAGAAGAAGGATGAGCAAAAGCTGGAGGAAATGCAGCAGGAAATCAATGCTGTCGATGCTGATGAAGCCGATGAGGCAGAAGAAGCAGCCAGCGAAAGCGCAGAAAGTGAAAATGAAGAAACTCAGGAACCTCAGGACGAAGCTGCTGCCCAGATTGAAAAATTGACGGCAGAGCTCAAGGAGAAGGAAGACCGTGTCCTGCGCCTGCAGGCGGATTTTGAAAATTTCCGCCGCCGCACGAGCAAGGAAAAGGAAGAACTCTCCGCTGTGGTTACCCAGGGAATGCTCAAAGATATGCTGCCGCTTTTGGATAACTTCGAGCGCGCTATGGCCGCCGAAGCCAAAGACGGTGAGGCTTTCCAGAAGGGCGTGGAAATGATTTTCACGCAGTTCACGGAAATCCTCAAGAAGAACGGCCTCGAACATATCGAAGTAGAAGGTCAGAAATTTGACCCGAACTTCCATCAGGCCGTGATGCGCGTGCAGGATGCAGATATGGAAGATGATGACATCGCCCAGGAACTGCAGAAGGGCTACATGGTCAAAGGCCATGTAATCCGTCCGAGCATGGTGCAGGTAGTTGCTAATTAATTCGTTAATGAAGTTTTACTACGAAATTTTAACGAGTCAAGCCTGCAAGGCGCAGAATCGTTTAGATTTCGTGTAAGGGCGTAGTTTTTAGGAGGATATATCATGTCAAAAGTTATTGGTATTGACTTAGGTACGACGAACTCCGTTGTATCCGTTATGGAAGGCGGCGAACCGACCGTTATCACGAACCCGGAAGGCAGCCGTATCACCCCGTCTGTTGTTGGTTTCACGAAGGACGGCCAGCGCCTCGTTGGTCAGCTGGCTAAGCGTCAGGCTGTGTCCAACCCGGACCGCACGATTGCTTCCATCAAGCGCCATATGGGCGAAAATGACTACAAGGTCAGCATTGATGGCAAGGATTACACCCCGCAGGAAATCTCCGCTATGGTTCTGCAGAAGCTGAAAGCTGACGCCGAAGCATATCTCGGTGAAACCGTAAGCCAGGCTGTAATCACGGTTCCGGCTTACTTCAACGACAGCCAGCGTCAGGCTACCAAAGATGCTGGTAAGATTGCTGGCCTCGAAGTTTTGCGTATCATCAACGAACCGACGGCAGCTGCCCTGGCTTACGGCCTCGACAAGGACGAAGACGAAACGGTTCTCGTATTCGACCTCGGCGGTGGTACGTTCGATGTATCTATCCTCGAACTCTCCAGCGGTGCATTTGAGGTTCTCGCCACCAGCGGTGATACTCACCTCGGCGGTGACGATTTCGACCAGAAGATTATGGACTGGATGGTAGAAGAATTCAAGAAGGAAAACAGCATTGATTTGTCCCAGGACAAGATGGCTGCTCAGCGTTTGAAGGAAGCTGCTGAAAAAGCTAAGATTGAGCTTTCCAGCATGACCCAGACGAACATCAACCTGCCGTTCATCACGGCTGATGCTACGGGCCCGAAACACCTCGACCTCACGCTGTCCCGCGCTAAGTTCGATGAACTGACCCGTGACCTCGTAGAACGCACGATGGAACCGACCCGCAAGGCTATGGCTGATGCTGAACTTACCGGCAGTGATATCAACAAGGTAATTCTCGTCGGTGGTTCTTCCCGTATCCCGGCTGTGCAGGAAGCTATCCGTCAGTTCCTGGCCAAAGAACCGTCCAAGGGCGTTAACCCGGATGAATGCGTATCCGTTGGTGCTGCTATTCAGGGCGGTGTACTGGTCGGCGAAGTCAAGGACGTACTGCTCCTCGACGTTACGCCGCTGTCTCTGGGCATCGAAACCCTCGGCGGTGTCTGCACGAAGATCATCGAGCGCAACACGACGATTCCGACGCACAAGAGCCAGATATTCTCCACGGCTGCGGATAACCAGCCGTCCGTTGATATCCATGTTCTGCAGGGTGAACGCGAAATGGCTGCCGGCAACAAGACGCTGGGCCGTTTCGAACTCTCCGATATTCCTCCTGCACCGCGTGGGGTTCCTAAGATTGAAGTTTCCTTCGATATCGATGCCAACGGTATTGTGAAAGTATCCGCAAAAGACCTCGGCACGGGCAAGGAACAGAAGATTACGATTAAGTCCGACAGCGGTATGAGCAAGGAAGATATTGACCGTATGGTTAAGGAAGCCGAAGCTCATGCAGCTGAAGATAAGAAGCAGAAAGAAGCCGTTGAGGTTAAGAACCAGGGCGAAAGCCTTGCATATCAGGCTGAAAAGACCCTGAAAGACCTCGGCGACAAAGCGGACAAGACGCAGGCTGCTAATGTTCAGGCTGGTATTGACAAGCTCAAGGAAGCCCTCAAGGGTGGCGACACCGATGCCATCAAGAAGGCTACGGAAGAACTGCAGAAGCTGATTTATGAAATGAGCGCCGCAGCATATCAGCAGACTCAGGCCGCAGGCGCACAGGGTGCTCCGGGAGCTGATGCCGGTGCACAGCAGCAGGCCAAGGCTGATGATGATGTAGTCGATGCCGAATATACGGAAGTCAAAGACGACAAGAAATAATTAGAGGTTTTTGATGGATTATTGGGAGCCGCATGGCTCCCAATAGTTTTTAAGGATGGTGCAACGTGAGCGAAAAACGCGATTATTATGAGGTGCTGGGCGTTGATAGAAACGCTACGGATAAAGAACTCAAAAAAGCAAGAAATAAAATGGCCCTCAAATATCATCCCGACCGTAATCCTGACAATCCCAAGGAAGCGGAAGAAAAAATGAAGGAGGTCAATGAGGCATATGATGTCCTCAAAGACCCGCAGAAAAGGGCGGCCTATGATCGGTATGGCCACGCTGCTTTTGCCAATGGTACGGGAGCTGGTGCTGGAGATGGCGGCTTTGGCTTCGGCGGGACTGGCTTTGGTTTCGGCGGACCTGACGGTTTTGATATGGGCGATATCTTCGAAAGTTTCTTTGGCGGTGGCGGCCGCCGTCGTTCTGGCCGTCCCGGTCCGGAACGCGGCAGCGACCTGCGTTATGATTTGGAAATCACCTTTGAAGAAGCGGCCTTTGGCAAAGAAGCTGAGCTGAATGTTCCCCGCACGGAACAGTGCGACCACTGTCATGGTACGGGCGCAGCGCCGGGGACCAGCCCGGAAACCTGCCCGGATTGTAATGGTACGGGTACCCGTCAGACCGTGGCCAATACGCCCTTTGGCCGCATGGTCAATCAGACCACCTGCGGACGCTGTCATGGGACAGGCAAGATTGTCAAGAATCCTTGCTCGAGCTGTAACGGCACGGGCCGCAAGAAGGTTACGCGGAAAATCAAGGTCAATATCCCGAAAGGCGTGGACAATGGTTCCCGCGTGCGCGTAAGCGGTGGCGGTGAAGCCGGTGTTCGCGGCGGCGGCAATGGTGACCTTTACGTTTACATCTTTATCCGTCCGCATAAGATTTTCCAGCGTGAGGGCTATGATGTAATCGTGGAAGTGCCCATTTCCTTTGTACAGGCTGCACTCGGCGACAAGGTTCAGGTGCCGACCATTGATGGTACGGTGGAAGTCAAGGTACCTGCCGGCACGCAGTCGGGCAAAATCCTGCGCTTGCGTGAGCGCGGTATTCCGCACCTGCGCGGCAATGGACGCGGTGACGAGCATGTGGTCATCAAGGTGCTCACGCCGCAGAACCTCAACCAGCGCCAGAAGGAACTCCTTAAAGAGTTCGGCGAAATCAGCGGGGATAAGGTGAATCCGGAGCAGAAGAGCTTCCTGGATAACATCAAGAATCTCTTCAAAAAGTAAATAGTTCGTCGCGTGGCGGCAGGGCAGGTGACTGTCTGCACTGCGCTATGACCTTTGGCTAAAAATCTTTTTTGCCTTTTATAAAACGCAAAGTACTTAAACTCACTTCGTTCAGACAAAAGTACTTTGCGTTTTTTTTGTGGTGGGCAAAAAAGATTTTCTTAACGCCAAAGGCCAAACGCTTCGCCGCAGACAGTCACCTGCCCTGCCGCCACGAAGTTAAATCCTTTCTCTTTTGAGGACGAGAAGTAAAAAAAGACCTCGCATTGAATTGCGTGGTCTCTTTTTGTAAGAGTAGATATGATTCACTGAGCGGGTTCAATCTTATCCATTTTTAGCCTGTACCCCATTAGATCGCCTACTTCTGTGATTGTTCCATATATTACAACGTTTTGTTTCTTCTTTAATTTAAGAACAGCATCTTTTAACTGTTGATTTTTGCCGTCAATAGAGCAGCTAACGTGCATCATCGAATATTTGGCTTCTGTGCCATCAATAGATATATATTTCAAATCTGAATCAATGTTTCCTACATAGCCGCCAATGATCTTTACGTCCTTGCCTTTGTAATTCTGGTTTGCAGCTGCCGCATTATCTTTTGCTTCGGCAAGCAAAACGTTAATGTCAGCGTCATTGTATACCTTTTGTTTAGCATCTTGTTTCTGAGCTGGCGCGGATGAACTGGTAGAGGACTTAGACGAAGTAGAATTGTTATCCTTGTCTCCTCCTCCTATCAACGAACCAATAACACCCAATACAACAACAACGCCTATTACCCCAAGGCAACCTGTCTTAAATTTCCCCATGATTTTACATCTCCCTTCACATATATAAGTTCATAGGGTAGTCCATTGTATACGTACATACTTCGCCCCCCCCCGGATTTTCCTGCATGTATATGAAAAAATTTTTATAACTTCGGTTTTTACCTGTAAACAGTCGTGCAAGTCGTATCCAGAAAGCGTGTCTTAATGGTTGACTAAAAGCACCATAACGCGTGGTTCTACAGCTATGTGGCAAAATTTATGCCTGACTGGCAGGAAATTTGGGCGTGCTTGAATAATCTAATAGAGCAGGATAAGTGAATCCGTGGTTAGAATAATTTAAGTTACAGCTGTAAATGTACGATAAACATTATATTATAGTGAAATGGTGAGGAGGGGTAAAGATGGTAAAGGCAATGTCGAAAAACTTTGTGCAAAACTGGCGGTGGTTGCTTGTTCTGTGTTTGCTCATGGCTTATCCGCTGGCGGCCAGTGCAGAGAAGATTAACTGGGTGGATGAACACTATGATTTTACGCGGGTGAAGAAGGCCATTGTTTATGACGTGGTCGTAGTTGACAAGTCAGAAATCGACAACGATTTGATTGAGGCGGTCATGCTGGAGGAATACCTTAAAACAGCAGCCCGCCCGCCGTATAAGATGATTAGAGCTGACAAGACTGTTGCGATTTCGCCCGGCAGTCCGCTGGAGGGCGCGGATATCTATGTTATGGCGGAGATGCTGAAATGGCATAATGATTCCTATGTCATTGATGCCTATACTTCTTGGGAAACGCGTACTTCCACCCGTAAAGTAAAATGGTCGGATGGAACCTGGCATGAGGAAAGATATAATTACACGGTGCCAGTCTATCATCCAGCTCGCACCGTACCGACTTCCACGGTGCGCGTTCGTTTTGATGTGTATGATGCCAAGACGGGCAAGAAGGTTATGAGCCGGGACGAACTGCGTAAGCGTGACAGTTCAGACCATGGACAGCAGGGAATCTTTGGCCGCATCAGCAAAAAGTTCTTTGATGATTTAGGCGATAAAATAAAAAATGAATAAGTAGAGGCAAGAGAAACAGGCGCTGTGAAGAACGTGATGAATTTATCGTCCGCATATTCACCGCGCCTTTCCTGATTTTCACATAATCGTATGGAGAAATGTGCTATAATATAGCGTATCTTTATCTGTGTATATAAGAGGAGTGTTGGTTTGCTTTCAACAACAATATATCCTGACTTTTACGAGGATTTCTGCTGCAAGGCCGATAAATGTCGGCATACTTGCTGTGCTGGCTGGGAAATCGATATCGATGCGGCAACGTCGGCAAAATATCAGCAGCTGGAGGGCGCGCTTGGCGAGAAAATCCGGCAAAATATCGTTGAGAATGATGGCGTCTGGCAGTTTCGTCTGGGGGCGGAGGAGCGCTGTCCGTTCCTGTGCAAGGATGGACTCTGTGAACTTATCCGCAGGGCTGATGAATCCATCCTTTGTGATATTTGCACGAATCATCCGCGATTCTTTGTGATGGTGGGCGATTATGAGCTGGCCGGTGTGGGGCTTAGCTGTGAAAAAAGCTGTGAATTATTATTGGCAGGTACTGCGCCGCTAAGTTTTCGGACGGAAAGCGGCGAGAAACTGTCAATGCGCGAATTATTGCAGTGCCTGGCACTGCCGGCAAGTGATGAGGATTTATGCTATCAGGCAGGTATGACGGCCGAGGATGCAGAATTTGTGCTGGCCTGCATGCAAAAGACCGAGCCGATTGATGCGGCATGGACGGCACAGATGGAGCAGTTGTGTTCTGTACCGTTTGTGGCTGGTGGTGAAGTTCCGCAGGTTTTTGACCGTATCTATCAATATATTCTGTATCGTGCGCTGGAGCATGTACCGCAGTACGGCTGGGGGACGGTGCTTTCCTATGCACAGTTGAACGCCGATTTTATCTATTTGACCTGTCAATTGACCGGTCAACTTGACGAGTCAATACGCCGTTGGTCTGAGCAGATTGAGTACAGCACGGAAAATGTCAAAATCCTTTTGGTGTCGCTGGCTTGATGGCTATAGAGTTTGTCCAAATGATTGACGGCGGTGGAGTAAGCTTATATAATTAGATAATTGCTGAAAATATAAAGGAGCGATGTACATGCAGTGGGCGGAAGTCAGTATTCAGACTACCCATGAGGCCACGGATGTGGTGGCAGAAATTTATCATGACCTGGGCGCATCCGGTGTGGTTATTGAAGACCCGGAGCTTTTGAACAACTATATCGATGCGGGGCAGTGGGATTTTTCCGGCATTGAGCGGGCGGAAGACACCAGTATCGTGACGGTAAAGGCTTATCTGCCTGTGGACGAGGATTTGGATGACAAGCTGCGCACCTTTGAACTGCGGATTAAGGACTTCAAATCCATGACGGATGATGATATGGAAAAGGGCCCCTGCACGATTTCCTGGAATACCGTCCGTGATGAAGATTGGGCGGATAATTGGAAGGCTTATTTCCATCCGGAAAAAGTGGGCGGTATGCTGGTCATTAAGCCGACCTGGGAAGATTACGAAGCCAGCCCTGACGATATCGTGATTGAGCTTGACCCCGGTTCGGCTTTTGGTACCGGTACCCATCCGACTACGGCCATGTGCCTGCGGGAGTTGGAAACGCTCGTCAAGGGCGGCATGCGGATTTTTGATGTGGGTACGGGTTCCGGCGTGCTCTCGATTGCCGCCGCTAAACTTGGCGCCACGGATGTTACCGCGATGGACTACGACAAGGTAGCCGTGGATGTAGCGGCGGAAAATATCCGTCAGAACGGCGTGGAAGATGTGGTCAAAACCGGCGTCAGCGATATTTTGAAATCCTTTGACGGCAAGGCGGATTTAATCGTGGCCAACATTATCGCCGATATCATTATCATGCTCTTTGACGAACTCGATGAACATCTGGCCGAAGGTGGCCGTCTGCTGGCCTCGGGCATTATCTCCGAGCGCCTGGCTGATGTGACGGAAGCCTGCCTGGCCCATGGCTTTGTCGTGGACAAGGTGACGGAAGAAAAAGGCTGGGTGGCTATGACCATCAGCCGGGGAGAAAATAAATGAGAAGGTTGTTTTATAAGGGATTGCTTGCCGACACCATCGAGATAACTGGCAGTGATGCCCATCACCTCATGCATGTGATGCGGGCTAAAGCCGGGCAGGAAGTCACGGTGGTGGATGATGAAGGCAGTGTAGCCCGCATGGAAATGACCGCCTTTCGGGAAGCTGCGGTGACACTCGTTCTGAAAGAACGGCTCGCGGCCAATACCGAATCTCCGCTGGAACTGGTGCTCGCGCAGTGTCTCTTAAAGGCTGATAAGATGGACTATGTGGTGCAGAAGGCAGTGGAACTCGGCGTAACGGAAATCGTCCCCGTAAAGAGCCATAACTGCGTGGTGCGCTATGATGCGAAAAAAGCGGCGGCCCGTCAGCAGCGCTGGCAGAAGATTGCCGAAGAAGCCGCTAAGCAGTGTGGCCGCACGGCATTGACCGAGGTTTCCGCCATTGTTGACATGGCAACTTTGCTCCAGAATTTTGGCGGCGAAGATACGGAAATTGTCTTTTGTTACGAAAACGAAGAGGATTATACGGTAAAATCATGTTTGCAGGGAGCCAAAGGCAAGCGGCTGGTACTGCTTATCGGCCCCGAAGGCGGCTTTACGCTCGATGAGGCCGCGAAGGTGCAGGAAGCAGGCGGCAAGGCGGTAACGCTTGGCCCACGGATTTTGCGAGCGGAGACGGCGGCAGTAGCGGCCGTGACGGTTGCTCAGTATGAAAATGGAGATTTGGGCGGTCGCTGAACCTCATCCGCCTCACTACGTTCGGCACCTTCCCCATAGGGGAAGGCTTATTAAAGAAAGGAAGAAGTATATTGCCAAAGGTGGCACTTACGACCTTGGGCTGCAAGGTCAATCAGTTTGAAACGGAAACCATGGAAGGCCTGTTCAAGAAAAGCGGCTACGATATCGTACCCTTCGAGGAAAAGGCAGACTTTTATGTGATAAATACCTGCTCGGTGACGAGCTTAGGAGATAGAAAATCCCGGCAGATTATCCGCCGTGCACAGCGTACCAATGATAAGGCAATCATCGCCGTATGCGGCTGCTATTCGCAGGTTCACCCCGAAGAAATCAAGGCCATTGAAGGCGTGCGCGTGGTGCTGGGCACGAAAGAACGCAGTAAGATTGTGGAATATGTGGAGCAGGCGGCGCGCGAAGATGGCATTCTGGATGAAGTGGGCAATATCATGGAGGCCTATGAATTCGAGGATATTCCCCTCTACGATATGCCCCAGCGCACGCGGGCTTTTCTCAAGATTGAGGACGGCTGTCAGAATTTCTGCTCCTACTGCATTATTCCCTATGCCCGTGGCCCCGTGAAGTCGCGGCATTTGGATAAGATTCACAGCGAAGCGCAAAAATTGGTGGCTGCCGGCTTTAAGGAAATCGTGCTGACGGGGATTCATTTGGGGGCTTATGGCAAGGACTTGGGCGGCGAGGTGACGCTTGCCGATGCCTGCCGGGAAGTGCTGAAGGTCGAGGGATTAAAGCGTCTGCGTTTAGGCTCGCTGGAGTCCATTGAACTGTCGCCGGATTTATTTGCCCTTATCCGTGAGGATGAGCGTTTCTGTGCGCATTTGCATCTGCCCTTGCAGGCAGGTTCGGACGAAGTGCTAAAAGCTATGAACCGCCATTATGATACGGCAGAATTTGGCCGTCTTATCGAACAGGTGGAACGGGAAGTTCCGGGTGTCGCCGTGTCTACAGATATTATCGTGGGCTTTCCGGGGGAAACGGAAGAACAGTTTGCCCGCGGGGTGGAATTCGTGGAGAAGATGAACTTTTCCCGTATGCATGTGTTCCCCTATTCTAAGCGCAGCGGGACACCGGCGGCAGCACGCAAGGATCAGATTCCCGAAACGGTGAAGAAGGAACGTGCTCACCGTATGCAGGAACTGGCAACCCGCAAGACCGAAGAGTTCCATAAGAATTTTTTGGGCAAGACCATGCGGGTACTCTTTGAAACCAATACCGAGGGCATAACCGATGGACTCACGGATAACTATATCCGCGTTTATACGGATGATGAAGTGGTTTGTGGGGAGATTTATACCGTTGAGCTCTTGAAGTTGTATAAAGATGGTGTTTGGGGCAAAGTAACATCATTGTGGTAAGGCGCGCGGCGACTGGGAAAAGGATGGTTTTCAGTCATTTCAATGAATGCTGCTTTTAAGTCTTTGCCGACCCGTAGCGTGATTACATCTTCATTTGATTGCGGCTCCATACCATACCCCCTTAGTTCAGTTTCTTCCTGTAGGTATACCATGTTTTATGTTTTAATACAAATATCATAACCTTCTCTTGATAAGTGGTTGGTGTTGGTTGTAAAATATAAGTAAGGAGCGTGAACACATGGCAAGAATTAAAGAATGGGAAGAACTTACCATCTGTGATAATTTCCTGTTTCAGAAGGTTATGCAGAATAAAAGGCTCTGCAAGCGACTTATTCAGAAACTACTGAATATCAAGGTCAAGAAAATTATATACCCTGTGGCAGAGAAAAGCATTGCCATAGATGCGACCAGTAAGAGCGTAAGGCTCGACCTATATGTAGAAACGGATGATGGAATCATCCTTGATATAGAGATTCAGACATCTGACGGTGCTGATGGCTGGCTCCCAAAACGGACAAGATATTATCAGGCTATGATTGACCTTGATGTTTTGGGCAAGGGCAAGGACTATATAGAACTGAAAAAGTCCTATGTCATATTCATCTGCACATTTGATCCATTTGATGAAGGTCGCAGGGTTTATACCTTCTCTAATCGCTGTCATGAGAGTGATAGCTTGGAACTGGGGGATGAAACCACAAAGCTCTTCCTAAATGCAAAAGGAACTATCGGCGAAGTGGATGCCGATATAGCCAATTTCCTTGATTATGTCGATGGCAAGACTGCCGAGGGCAAGTTCACAAAGGATGTGGCTGCAGAAGTTGACCGTGTGAAGCAGCATGATGAAACGAGGTTGGAGTATATGACACTGATGATGGAATTGAAACAACAGCGCCGTGAAGGGCAAGAGGAAGAACGCCGGAATACTGCAATACGCATGATAAAAGCTGGAAAACTTAGCTTGGAGGAGATTGCGGAGTATCTTGCGTTACCTCTGAAAAGCGTAGCAGAAATTAAGAACTCGATGGCTTGATGGTATGAATATGATTAATAACGCCTATTTATATAATATTCACATTATATAAATAGGCGTTATTTATTTTTTGTAGTAGTATATAAAATAGGCCATGCTCTAATTTTATATTTATTAACTCAAACTTCCCATATACAAAATCTTAATAGCTCTTTGAAAACTGTATATCTCAAGAGATATAATTATCAAGCGGCTTGCAATAGGTGCTGGAAAATGGTTTGTTAGCACTTCTATTGTACCAAGTTTTGAGGCTTTGCGCCTTTTTTATCTTCTGAGATATACAGTTTTCAAGGAACTTCACCTATTATGGGTGTAGGAAGTTTGAGTATTTTAGTACACTCCTCTCTGCCTTCTTAGAGAAGATGTTACGCAATGCTTCTATTTTTTTGCAGGAATTTGACGGTTTATGTCGAACTGTGACTAATGTTGAGAAAAATATCACTTGCTATAGATGGAGAGGGTGTTTCTTTAATGAAGGTTTTGGTCACTGGGGTGACTGGTCAGCTGGGTCATGATTGCGTCAATGAGTTCAGGTGCCGTGGCGTTGAGGTGCAGGGGGTGTCGAGCAAAGATTTTTCTCTGACCGATGGTGCGGCTGTGGAAAAATATATCAAGGAATATGCGCCGGATGTGGTGCTGCATGGTGCGGCTTATACGGCGGTGGATAAGGCGGAAGATGAACAGGAAAAGTGTATGGCGGTCAATGCCGAAGGCACGCGGCATATTGCGAAGGCCTGTGCTGAAATCGGTGCCAAGCTTATCTACATCAGCACGGATTACGTCTTTCCCGGGGAGGGGGAAGATGCTTATGAAGTGGATGATGCCAAGGGGCCGTGCAATGTCTACGGCAAGTCGAAACTCATGGGTGAGCAGGCGGTGCAGGAGCTTTTGCAGAAGTATTTTATTGTGCGCATTTCCTGGGTGTTCGGCATTAACGGCAAGAACTTCATCCGTACTATGCTGAATCTGGCCAAGACGCATAAGGAGCTTACGGTAGTCGGTGACCAGATTGGTTCGCCGACTTATACCCGCGATTTGGCGGTGCTGCTGGCAGACATGGCTGTTACGGAAAAATACGGTGTTTACCATGCCACCAATGAGGGCTTTTGCTCCTGGGCTGAGTTTGCTGCTGAGGTTTTCCGGCAGGCGGGCAGGGAGGTTACGGTCACGCCCGTGGATTCAGCGGCTTATCCCACCAAGGCCGTGCGTCCGCATAATTCCCGCATGAGCAAACAGGCTTTAGTGCAGGCTGGCTTTAAGCAGCTTCCTCGCTGGCAGGATGCAGTGGGCAGGTACTTGATTGAATTGCAGAGTGAAGCGACTTTGCAGGCATAAGGAACTGTAATGAAAACAGTCTATTTTGATTTCTACGAATGTAAGTCTGTCCGAAGAATAGATTAATCAAACTTACGACAAATGCTGGAAACTTCATAGAAAATTGGCCCGATTTATGGCTTGGCTGCCTAAAAAGGTGTGCATGAGATTGCTGTTTTAACAGTCAATCTCCTTTGCTAAGCTTAATATCGGGCTTATTTCAGATTTGTAAAGTTTGAGTAATGAGTGATTTATAATGAAAGCAAGGAAAATATTGGAACCGGCGTTAAAAGATTTTACCTTTAGTTGTTTTAATACTACAGAATTTATCAACCAAGGAAACTCGTTGAAAATAATAGTGGATGATGGTAACAGACATATAAATATTTGTTTTCCCGAGATATTAGAGTATACTGTAGTGGATGCTTTTTATGTTTTTGATACTGTATATGATGAACAATTTTTTTATAAATACTTTGATAAACAATTTAGTAACGTCATTTACAGGATAGTGGATGATGATTATATAAACGGCAAAAAGTTCTTAGTGGTTACAGAGAAATTTTATATAGAAGTCGTAGCAACGAAAGATTTTGAAATCAGTGAGGTATGATGGGGAATTTAGAGGAAATAATGGCAAGGTGTGATAGTGTTCCTGTTGACCAATATGATGTGGAAGTCTATTTGAATGACTTTAATGAAGATGATTCGGGATTGAATGTCAAGCTGATTGGCGAAAAGGGAACATATATGGTCAATTTTGGCTTGGCAGCAGGTTTTAGGAGAATAAAGGAGCCGCAGCATTTGGATTGCGGCCTGTACATTGTTGAAAGAAAAGATAGCTTTACGGATACTATGCAAAACTGGATGGGGGCAATGTATGGCTATAGTGATAAGGAAAAAAATTATTTGCTTGTCGGGCGTAACTGTTCTTTACGAATACTGTGTGAATGGGAATTGAAAATAAAAGAGGCTATCGCCTAACTGTTTGCTGATAGGATAGCATTATTATGAGGAGAATATGGCTGCTAAAATAAAGTCGTTTATAGCTTTAGGTATCGTACTTATGTTGGCGATAGCTATTATCGTGACAATTATGGACAATGAGGAAAAAGAAAGTAAATCATGGAATGAGTTTATTTTACTTTATCAGTCTTTGGACTTGCCGGAGAAGAATTTGCTGGATAAGGCTGTCATAGGGGATAGGACGGGGAAAGCCTTTTATATACGGTATGAATGTAAAATGAATGCTGATTTTGCCGCAGAAGTGCAAAAAAAGCTGCTAAAGACAGATAAAATCGAATTAGTGCCGAATAATGAATATGAAAAGTGGCGCACATACAGAACACCCCAAGGGGCGGAGGTTTCATTCAGTTCGCATGATGATAAACTGACCGTATCTGTATCTGCTGATGGTTATTAAGGGATATATATGAAGAAGTTAAAAATAGTTTTGGGCTGTGTTTTCGTTTTAGGCTGGATAGGAATATATATGTACCATCCGTTGCACAATCGCCCGGATAAAAATGCTGCTGAAATCACTTTGCTTTATGCTTTGCATGACCTGACAGAGTTGCAGTCTGTGAATGTAAAAAAATTGCAGAAAGATGAGCGTTTAGGACGAAATACACGCTTGTTGATAAGTGTGGAAGGCGATAATTTGCAAGAGATTTTTTCAAGGGATGCGCTTGTGAAAAATGGCTGGACGATAGTGGATAGTGGTTCGCGGTCTGTTCTGGCAGAAAGAAATGACTATAGAATGGCTGTGTTTATTGACGGTGTTAAAGGTCATTTAGAATTGTCAGCAAAATGAGCATTAGGGGGATTTTTGTGGAATCAATTATACGGCATATAGCCGGCTGCCTGCTGGTAGCATTGATGTTTCCCTATATATTATTGAAATGCGTGATAATGGTGTATGTTATCATTGATTCACCACCTAATTTTGAGGGGAAATCCAGAATGGGTGATGTTTTGTACGAAATGTCGGAGGAACTGACAGGGTGCATAAAGAGTATATATGGACTATGCCTTAAGAAATAATTAAAGGCAATGCTATCAGCGGCAGGCGGGCAGGGATGTTACGGTCACGCCCGTGGATTCAGCAGCTTATCCCACCAAGGCCGTGCGTCCGCATAATTCCCGCATGAGCAAACAGGCTTTAGTGCAGGCTGGCTTTAAGCAGCTTCCCCGCTGGCAGGATGCAGTGGGCAGGTACTTGATTGAATTGCAGAGTGAAGCGTCTTTGACCGCATAGACGGAAAAAGATTGGAAATGGTAACAGCTCATACTGGGAAACAGTATCTCCTTACGATAGACTGTATTGGGATGATCCAGACAGTCTATCATAAGGAGATATTTTTTTTGACTATCCTTTAAGCTAAATAATTAAAGGTGATTAGGCAATATTGTCGAATTTATTTATATAAGATGTATTTTCGGTCAATATTGCTGCTTTTGCTTGAATTTAGTAAACAAATGAATTTGTTGAAGGGGCATAGAAACGATGAAAAAAACTTTTGGTCTGGCTGTTGCCATCATTTTCCTACTGGCTGCCGCTATTGTGGGCTGGGGGGCATGGCTCAATTATAGTGATGAAAATCAGATTGCCAACCGCATGAATAACCGGGCAGTGGAAGTAAATGCAGTCCGGGCGGCGCGCCGGGAGCTGACACCGGTGATTCCGCTGGATGCTGTCCGTTTCAGCAGCGATACCATAACAGATGCCGTGGCTTTGACAGAGGGTACCATCATCCGCTGGTATACAGGAAAAAATAAGGCTGTGCATGAGGGCGATATCATTGCCGAGATGATGAACGAAAGCATTCCCCTCAAAATTCAACAGGCGGAAAGTGCCATCAGCCGTGCCGAAGCAGCGCTGGCGCAAGCCTACAACAGCTATCAGCGGCAGGAGCGCCTGCTGGCAAGGCGCGCAACCTCCAAGGAAAAGTATGAGGCCGCCGAAGCTCAGTATCTGGCAGCTCAGGGTTCCCTGCGTGAAGCACAGGTACAGCGTGACCAATGTCTGGTACAGCAAGGCTGGCTGTCGGTGAAGGCCCCCTTGGACGGAGAGGTGCTTATCATCTATCAGCGGGAGGGCGCTCATGTACAGGCAGGGACACCGGTGGCCCTGGTGGGCGATTTTTCATGGTTGAAGTTTTCCCTGAATATGGATGATGTGAATGCCCGTCACTTGCAGGAGGGACAGACAGGCTTTTTGCGTTTTCCCGACCGCAAAATGATGGCTAAGGCTTATGATACGGATTATGGCGCAGGCAATAAGGAGCGCGGCATGGAGATAAAAGCTGTGCTCAAGGAGATTGTGCCGCCTTTGTCCGAGCCTGCCGACCTCCGGCGGACGGTTTGGGCAGTGGATAACCGCACGAGTATTCTGGAACCCATGACATATAACGGCGTGACCATGCGTATGGGGATGTCCTATGAGGCATTGGCTGTGCCGCTTGCGGCTATGGTGGATAAATCCCGTGATAAAGTATTCGTGGTAGATGAAAACAATATTGTTCATGAACGGACAGTGAAGACCGGTGTGCTGGATGATAAGTATATTGAAATTTTGAGCGGCCTTGCTGAAGGCGAAGTGGTTATAACCGGAAATTTGGACGGTTTGGAAGACGGAATGAAGGCTGATGTAGAGATGGACGGTGAGGACTGATGGGGGCAGAACGCTGGAATCAGAAAGGCAATGAGATATTCAGCAAGGAAGCACTAAACAAGATGCGCTCGCCGGAAAAGCTGGATTTGGCCATGAGCATCACCACGCCCATCGGCTGGATGGGCCTTATCGCCGTGGGGGCAATGGTTTTTGCCATCGTGGTATGGTCTGTCTTCGGCTCTTTTACGGTCAAGGCAGATGGCATGGGGATGATTATGGATTCCTCCGGCATATCCACGGTTTATGCTCTGTCCGGGGGAACGGTGGACGAAATCTATGTTCACTCGGGAGAAAAAGTGGAAAAGGGTGAACTGATTGCCCATGTAAACATGGCGCAGGAGGATGCGGCTACCCGTATGGCTCAGTATGCGCCGGAACTGGCGGTCTCTTCCCGTGAAGCGGCAACCAGAGTGCATGAATTTGATTCACGCCGCTATCAAAAGGAGTCGGCGGAATATATTTATTCGCCCTATGATGGTACGGTGGATGAAATTCTGGTAGGTGAAGGCAGCATTGTCAGCAACGGCATGCCGCTTATTCATGTGCGCATTGACGGCGGCAGGGAAAACTTCAAGGGCGTATTATACATCCCTGTGGACAAGGGCAAGCGCGTGGAGAAGGGGCAGACGATACAGCTAGCCCCCAACGGCGTTGATGTTTCACAGACGGGCAGCCTTTTGGGGACTGTGCGCTCGGTGTCCCAATACCCGGTAACGACCAGGTATATGCAAAAGGTTTTGGGCAATGAACAGCTGGCGCAGTGGATTATCTCTTCGCAGCAAAGCTCCGTGATGGAGGTAAATTTTGATTTGGTGCGTGACCCGGGCAGTGAATCGGGCTATCTCTGGACTTCCAGTGTAGGTGTGCACAAGCCGATTACGGCAGGCAGTTTTTGTAGGGGCTCCATCATCATTGAGCGTCAGCCGCCCATTCAGAAAGTATTCTATAAGCTGAGTCAGTGGCTGAGGGGAAGGTGAGTTTGGTGCGTTTTCCTTTTGCCAAGAAAAAACGGGTGAAAGTTCCCACGGTGCTGCAGATGGAGGCTACGGAATGCGGGGCGGCAGCTTTGGGCATGGTGCTGGCGCATTTCGGCCTATGGATTCCCTTGGAGAAACTGCGTGCTGAATGTGGTGTGAGCCGTGACGGTTCCAAGGCCAGCTGTGTCATACGGGCGGCGCGGAACCGCGGCTGTGAGGCTGATGGCTACCGCTGGTCAGCCAGTGACCTTCGGGAACTGGCCGAAGAAGAAGAAATCTTTCCCTTGATTATTCATTGGGAGTTCAATCATTTTGTCGTGCTGGAAGGCTTTAAAAAGGACAAGGCTGTACTAAACGACCCTGCCATGGGGCGGCGGATTGTGCCTTGGGAAGAATTTCGCACCTCCTATACAGGTGTGTCCCTGCTTATAGAGCCGGGGCCGGATTTTAAGCCTGCCGGTCACCGCTACAATGTTTTCAAGGATGTGGCGAAAAAACTTTTGCATGACCGCTGGGCAATGCTGTTTATCATCATTCTGGAATTGTGTGCCATCATTCCGGGACTGGCAGGCCCGGTGATGAGCCAGATTTTTTTGGACGATATTTTGACCCGTAAGCATCCCGACTGGATGACAAATTTTTGCCTGGCCATGACGGTATCTTTTATTCTTTCCGGCATTATCGCCTGGCTGAGAGCCGTGGTGCTGACCCAGTGGCAGAGAAGGCTGACGCTGGCCGACAGTTCCAGTTATTTCTGGCATCTGCTGAAACTGCCCATGCAGTTCTTTCATCAGCGTTATGCCGCAGAGGTGGCAGGGCGCGTGGGCTTTAATGAATCCATTGCGAATACCCTCTCAGGGCCTGCGGCTACGGCTGTACTGGACTTATTTGTGGCGGTATTTTATCTGCTGCTGCTCTTGCAGTACAATGTGACGCTTACGCTTATCGGCGTGGCGTTCAGTTCCGTGGAAATCGTGTTGTTTTTTGCCATGCGGCGGCATCTTACCGACCTCAATATGCGGATTCAGCAGGATGCCGGCAAGGCATACGGCGTGGCGATGAACGGCCTGAGAATGATTGAGACCATCAAGGCCAGCGGTGACGAGGCCGACTTTTTTACCAAGTGGTCAGGTTATCAGACCAAGGTGCTCATGGGCTCGCAGGAAGCGGCGTTATGGGCGATGTCGGTAAAACTGCTGCCCACATTGCTGGCCGGTATCAATGGGGCGCTCATTATGACGGTTGGCGGCTTTTCCATTATGGAGGGGGCAATGACTGCCGGTATGTTTATGGCTTTCCAGAATTTAATGGGCAGCTTTCAGGCACCGGTGAATGCTCTGGTGGGGCTGGGTTCTACCTTGCAGACTACGGAAATGCAGATGCAGCGTCTTAATGACGTGCGTGCCTATGAGGTTGACAGCCTGAATTTTCCGCATACTGGTGTAAAAACAGCTGAATTGCAGACCTTAGCCGGGGATTTGCAGTTAAAGGATGTAAGTTTTGGCTATAGTCCGCTGGAAGCGCCGCTGTTAAATCATTTTGACCTGCATGCCCGTCCGGGGCGCTGGGTGGCTGTAGTTGGTGCTTCGGGCAGCGGCAAGAGTACGCTGGCCAAAATTGTCACAGGGATTTATGAGCAGTGGAGCGGAGATGTTCTCTTTGACGGTATACCCCGCAGGCGTATTTCCCGCAAACTGATTTCGGCAAAGGTTGCCGCCGTAGACCAGGATATCTTTTTGATTTCGGGAACGGTGGCCGAAAATATTGCGCTTTTTGATAATACGGTGCGGCGCAGCGATATCATTGAGGCCACCAGAGATGCCTGCATTCACGAAGATATTTTGCAGCTCAATCACGGTTATGAGACGCTGGTGCAGGAAGGCGGCATGAATTTTTCCGGCGGTCAGCGGCAGCGTCTGGAAATCGCCCGGGCACTGGCGGTAAATCCATCCCTGCTCGTTTTGGACGAGGCGACTTCTGCGCTTGACCCCCTGACGGAGAAACAGGTGCTTGATAACATCCGTCACCGTGGCTGTACCTGCCTGATTGTAGCGCACCGCCTGTCCACGATTCGTGATTGTGATGAAATCATCGTTTTGGAGAAGGGGAGAATTGTCGAGCGCGGTACGCATAGGGAAATGATTCAGCATGATGGGCCGTACCGCCGCTTGATTGAAGAACGGGAACAGGAAGACATGGAAAGAGTGAATTAGCTATGACAAGAAAACTCTTTGCTGGAGAGCGTTTCCTGTTGGAAGACGATAAGGGCTTCTGGCAGGTCTTGTCCGGCTGTATAGAAGTATATGCGACCACGCAGAAAGGTTCGGAAATTTCCTTCCATCAATGCTATCTGGTGGAAAAGAAACCGGGCGATGCGATATTTCCGGCACTGGATGAATTCGGTGAAGTCCGCATGCAGGTTTATGCGGTGGAAGATGCAGAAATGGCGTTTATCACCTGGCAGGAACTTACGCCGGATAAGCTGCGCCCCTTGATGGAGGCATGGTTCTACAGTCTGGTGCAGATTCCCTGGATTCGCCTGCTGGCAGACAAGGGCGATGATATACTCCAGCGCTGGCAGAAAAAGGACCTGCTGAAAGGTGCACGGACGAGCGAGCAGCTCCATGAGGAATTTTTGACGCATGAGGGAATCCTGGCTATGCTCGCCGGTGTGCGCTTTGGCGCTCAGGACAAGCGGCTGGCCCGCCAGATTCGTCTGCGCGAAAAAGCCAAGACGCTGCTGGTGGAAAATGGCATAAGGGGACTTCTGGGCGAAGAAACTTTATACATTGGCGGCAGTGAAATCAATCAGCATGATGCTTTACTGAAACAGGCTGCCTTTGCTGTACGGCAGGTGGCAGCGGCGCTTGCCATGCCGCATGAGAATATTGGTCTGGACGAAGAAACCTGCCGGAAGCTGGATGAGGCAGCCCTTTTGCGGCGGCTTATGCAAAAGGGCAATATGCAGATGCGGCTGGTGACTTTGCCGGATGACTGGCACAAGAAGGATACCGGCGTGCTCTTGGGCTTTTATGTGGGAGAAAAGGGCAAGGAAATTGCGGCGCTGATTCCCGAGACGCCGGAGTCTTATCGTATGTTCGTGCCGGAACACCCGGAAGGTATTGTCCTGACGGAGATAGAAATAAGGCATATTGAAAAGGATGCCTTTCAATGCTATGCAGGCTTTCCGGCAAGAGCCTTAAAACTATGGGATTTAATGAAGTTCATGTTTCGTCAGTGCTGGCTGGCCGATTACCGCACGATACTGGTCTGTAGTATGTTTGCCGGGCTTATTCCGCTGGCCACGCCGATTATCACGGAGACGATTTTTCAGGATATCATTCCCATCTTGGACAGGCAGGGGCTGGCTACGGTAACGCAGGCTCTGTTGGTGACCAGTTTTACCACGGCGGCGCTGTCTATCGTGCGTTCCATTGCCGTACTGCGCATATCCAACCGCATTGAAATCACTGCCGAGGCGGCGCTGTGGGGCAGGCTGATGACCCTGCCCACGAGTTTTTTCCGCCGTTTTACCGTGGGGGAACTGGCCAGCCGCATGGGGGGCATCGGTATTGCCAAAAATTTGGTATCCGGTGAATTTGTCGCTTCAATTCTTTCCTTTATCTTCTCCTTTTGGAGTATTTTTTTGATGTGCTATTACAGCATGAAACTTACGGCGGCGGCGGTTGTGGTCTGGCTGGTCTATTCGCTGTTTGTGGCGCTCGTTTTGCGGCGCGTGCTGTTCTTTCAGCGCAAGATTATTGAGGCCGGCAACAAGTCGGCAGGTACGGTGCAGCAGATATTTGCCGGCCTGTCCAAGTTCCGGGTACAGGCCGCAGAGGAACAGGCCTATAATCTTTGGTCGCGTACCTTTGGCGAGCACTGGAACTGGGCACTCAAACTGCGGTGGCAGAATAATTACACCTCTATCATTTCCAGTATTCAGCCCTTTATACTGACCATGATTCTTTACTGGATAGCCGTTTACGGTATGAACGAAGTGTCCCCGGACGGGAAGACGGTAAAGACGGGCATTGGCTATGCGCAGTTTATTGCCTTTAATGCGGCTTACTCCAGCTTCAATGGGGTTATGGGCGGAGCTATCGGGCTCATCAGCCAGTATTTTGCTATTCAGCCCCAACTGGAGAACCTGCGACCCATTTTGGAGGCCGTGCCGGAAACCACGGAGGACAAACAGGAGGCCGGACAGCTGACAGGCGCCATTGAGGTGAGCCGTCTGTCCTTTGCGTATAGCTGCATGGTGCCGGATGGGAAAGGCGGTACGGTGGAGACCGAGGGGGAAGAGGTGCTTAAAGATGTGAGCTTTTCCATAGCTGCCGGTGAAAATGTGGCCATTGTGGGCAAATCCGGCAGCGGCAAGAGCACGCTGGTACGCCTGCTGCTCGGCTTTGAAACACCGAAACGGGGCAGTATTTTATTTGACGGTCAGGATTTAGCCGAACTTGCGCTGCCTTCCGTACGCTCGCAGATGGGAGTGGTACTCCAGAATGGGCAGCTGATGACGGGGGATATTTATACCAATATCGTAGGTACCCGAATGCTCAGTCAGGATGCTGCCTGGGAAGCCGCTGAGGCGGCAGGGATTGCCGAGGATATTGCCGATATGCCCATGGGCATGCAGACGGTAATCAGTGAGGGAAGTTCCAATATATCCGGCGGTCAGCGGCAGCGCATTCTGATTGCCCGGGCACTGGCCGGAAAACCCGCCATCCTGATTTTTGATGAAGCGACCAGCGCGCTGGACAACCGTTCGCAGGCCATCGTTACGCGCAGTCTGGATAAACTAAAATCTACGCGCATTGTGGTGGCGCATCGGCTCTCGACCATCCGGCAGTGTGACCGGATTATCGTCATGGACAACGGACGCATTGCCGAGATGGGCGGTTTTGATGAACTGGTGGAAAAAGGCGGCCTGTTTGCCGATTTGGTAAAGCGGCAGGTAACCTGAATCCACGCAGAAAGGTGATACCCAATGAAATTCTATGATTCGCTGAAAAATAAATTATTATTAGCCAGTATTCTAGGCTGTACATTGGTCTTTTCGGCAAAAGCCTGTGGCGCAGAAGAAGCGTCAACCGTTCACCTGTCACTAGCCGAAAGCATTCGCATGGCACTGGACACGGATGAGAGCATCGAATCGTCCGCTGCGCAGAGGGAAGCTGCCTGGCACAACCTGCGAGCAATACGGCGCAGCAAGGGGCCGGTAGTCAGCTGGACTTCGCAGGCACATCGGATTGGCGGCAGGAATTACGAATCAGCCAACGAGGCACATGACGAATACGGCGACCCGCATGCGGGGAATGTCAGCCACGCATATTATGCACCGGGCATTGGCTATTTTCCGGGCAGTTCAATGACTGTGGGTTCCTATGCTTACAATAATACCTTTGCCAACAGTTGGAGCCTTACCGTACCGCTTTACACAGGCGGACAGGTGGAAGGCCAGATTGACGCCGGACGCTATCAGCTCAACCGGGCTGACCTCACCACGGAAAATACCCGGCAGACTGTGCGCTATGCGGCTGCCGAAGGTTATGCCAATCTGATTCACTTGGAAAACTTGGCTAAAGTCGCCCGTGAAGCCGTGGCCATGGGCAATACACAGATGAATCTGATTCAGGCGCAGTTTGAGGAGGGGGCTGTGGCAGAAGCTGACCTGCTCATGATGAAGGTAAACATTGCCAATGACCGCCAAAATCTGGTCAACGCCGAAAAACAGGTGGAGGTAGCCAAATCCACGCTGGCCAGTATCGTAGGGCTGCCGCAGGATACAAATGTGGAACCCTTGGACGTCTTTTCCTATGAGCCTTATGACAAGGACCTGGCGGCTTGTGAAGCCTACGCCTTGACACACCGCCCTGACGGTCTGGCTGCCGATTATAATATCAAGGCCGCGCAGGCGCAGAAGGAGTCAGCTAAAGCCGGCTACCGTCCGAAGGTGACGGCAGTCGCCAGTCAGAATATCTCCGGCAATACCCCCTTCCGCAGTGAGCGCAGCAACGCCTGGGAAGCCGGACTGAATATATCGTGGAACATCTTTGACAACGGCGTGACGGCAGAGAGTGTCCAAAAGGCCGATGCTAATATCCGCGCCTATGAAGCCGAAGCGCGGCGGATGAAAAAAGCCATCCGGCTGGAAACCCGTACAGCGTATCTCAATATGAAAGCCGCCGAGCAAAATATTCAGGAAACGGCAGTGGCCGTAAAACAGGCCGAGGACAGCTATGTGATTGCACAGGTGCGCTACGAAGAAGGCGTAGATGTGCTCTTAGGGCTTACGGATGCGCAGGACAAACTGACCCGCGCCAAGCAGAACTATATGACGGCGCTTTATCAGTACAATCTCAGCCGGGCGGCACTGGAAAAGGCCATGGGGGTGCCGGTTGGCTTTGATGCCCTGCGCTACGCTGCTGCAGAGGAAAAAGGAGCTACCGCCGAGCAGGCACTCAATGCCTCGCAGCTGGAAAAGGAGCCGGATGAAGATGAAGGTTATAACAAGCGGCAAAAAGCCAACTGACCCATGGGGACAACTGGCGCTAAAAGCCATCCATGATGAACAGGCCTTTACGGAGCTTTACGCATATTTTTTCCCCAGAGTTTATCAATATCTGCTGAAAAAAACACAGGACAGCCATCTGGCGGATGAACTGGTGGAAACCACCTTTATCCGTATGTATCAGCATTTGTCCCAATACGACCCGGAGAAGGGGGCTTTTTCCACATGGCTGTTCCGCATTGCCACGAATGTTCTAAGTAAGCATTACGGCAGCAAGGCCGTGACCATGCAGCTGCCCTGGGAAGAAAATTTTGACCCTGCCGCGCCGGAGACGGAAACGCCGGAAAAACAAACGCTGACGAAAGAGCGCATTCAGGAACTGCGCAGTGCCATGCTGAAGCTGCCGGAGCGCCAGCGGCAGATATTGGAGATGACCTACTGGCTGGAAATGAAGTCAAACGAAATAGCTGATGTGCTGGGCATGGCCCCAAGTTCTGTCCGCGTGGCCTTGAAACAGGCACGGGACAGACTGCGGGAGCTTCTGGCAGAAAAGATATAAAATGAAGACGGGCGGCTGACCGGTCAATTTGACCAGTCAGCCGCCCGTTTGCAAGCTTATTTATTCTGCCCCTTATAGAGCTTTCCCGTATGGGAAATGGAATTCATCAGCACCAGCTTCCACTGGCCGTTTTTGTATTTCAGCACATTTGCACAGGTGTTGTCCTGCTCAAACTGGAGGTAATGTTCCAAGCCAATGCCCAGCACATTGCACAGGAGCGCCATATTTCCCTTGGAATGGGCGCCGATGAAAATCGTCTTGCCGGGATAGCGCCGCACCGCATCATCCAGCGCCGCTCGATAGCGCGCTGCCAGTTCCTGCAGGCTCTCACCTTCGGGGGGACGCGTTTTCCAAGGCGTTTCCTGCCAAAGACGGCTGGCCTTTGGCTCCGTCTCTGCAATCTCCTTTTTGCTGCGCCCTGCCCATTTGCCATAGTTGATTTCTTTGAGTCGTTCATCGGTGTAGCTGATTTCCATGCCCTTGGCCTTGGCGCATTTCTCCGTAGTCACATAAGCGCGTTTCAGGGGGCTGGCAATAAATACATCAATATGAACATCCTTTAGGCTCGCCGCCAGCTGGTCAGCCTGTGCCAGACCTTTTTCATTCAGGGGAATATCCAAAAATCCCTGATAGCGGTTCTCCTTGTTATAATCCGTCTGCCCGTGCCGCACCAGTATCACCGTGGTGACCGGTTCGTCGTCCTTCGCTGCTTGAACAGGCAGCGCAAGAGCCAGACACAGGCAAAAAACAATCAGCGCCAATATGCGCCTGTAACCATATTTTTCTTTTGCTGTCATGTAAAAACTCCTTTCCCAAAAATCATGCCTAAATAACGTCGTAGTTTATTTCGACAGCTTATGCTAATTTTCCTGCATTTTAAAAAATCAAAAAAATCATAACACTTTGCTATCTTCGGGGATATAAAGAACAGAAAGCAAGAAAGCAAAGCAAAAGCATAAAGGGGGAAGTAAAAATGGATAGAAAAGAGAATGCAAAGATGAGTGAGTGGGAACTGGAAAATGTGGCAGGCGGTCAGACCTTCTGGTACATGCAAATCACGGGTACATGGGAAGACCCGGCCACCGGGAGGGAATATAAAGATGGCTTTCTGGTTCGTCTTAGCAACATTGCCACCGGCGAAAAAGCCTCCTCGAAATGGATGACAGCGAAAGAGTTCGATATGTTCCGGGAAAAGATGGAACACAGAGGACATGAGTTTATTGAAGGGGACAGCAATCCCGGCGGAGTAGACGGCCTCGTTAAGAGCTGAGGAGGGATGGGATCATGATGGATAAAAAACCTATGCAGGAAGAACTGCTGAACAGCGTAGCAGGCGGTGTCGAGATTGGCATACCTTCGGGCAACGACAATATGTATCAAAGCACAACAGAAGATATAGAGAGACGCTGGAAGGTCATTGTACAGCGGAAGGAATGGAAGTTCAAAGATAAGGAAATGGAACTGAAAGCCCAGCAGATGTGGATTAACGCCGGGATGGATTTGCTGAAGTCCGGTACGGAAATTGCCAAGTTGTGCATGGGCGGCGCATGATAGAGAAGGGGGCTATGAAAATGCTGAATATTAAAATGGATGCCAGAATGACCGATGAGGAAATGGAACAGGTAGCAGGCGGAATGAAGTACTACGACCTGGATGTATACACGGGATATAAGGTTTACCCTATAAACGGAGGGGAACAGTTCACCTTCAGGGGACAGGCGATTGATGAAAATCTTGCAGCTGCGATTGTGTTCTATAAGTACAGCAATACTAAGGCCGATGTGCAGAAATGGCTGGATAAGGGCTGGGATGAGTTTGAAGAGAGAGTTCTCAACTATCGTTTTGCAAATAGCAAAGAATTTGAAGCGCATTATACGCATTTTCGGAGTAAGGAAGACTAATGAGGGAAGGCGGAGTTAGAGATGAAAGAAGAAATTAAGAACAAGAAAATGACGGATAACATGATGGATATGGTATCCGGCGGTTCTAACCGTGAATCGGAAAGCGATATGCTGATGTATGCACGAATGACCGGCAAGGACAAAGATTCAGTAGTTATGGATGATGTAATTGATGCTTATAGAAACGCCAAAATCAAGGTGGAACTCAATACGGATGGCGGCAATGTATATAAAAATGGTCTGGGTAAACGCATCTCACGCTATAAGGCTTTGGTGTTACTGGCCCGGAGCGTGGGCAAAGGAGATTTTGATATTTCCGGTTACTTGGGGGATACCGAAAGTGATAATATAATCAATCCATAGTAAAAAGCGAAAAATGCGAAGCGAAAGAGGGTAATGACAATGGAAAAGAAAATAGATGAAGTTAAGCTGTCCTTGAATGAGATGGAGGATGTGTCTGGCGGAACTCGCACAGAGTGCTGGGATATTGCTGACGCTATATCTGAGGCGCATGCAAAAGGACTGCATAAGAGTGCAGATTGGACTAATCCTCTTTGGGGGTTGGGTGATAGAGCGGAGCACAATTTAGCGAAACTTGGTATTGAATGTCATTCCTCGACCGGAGTCTGGGGAGGAGGAGCAGGCAGTGTCAACAACACCTATCGCGATATGAAAACAGGCCAGTATCTCCTGCATGAAGAAGTACTCGATTACATCAGAACCGGCAATAAGTCCTGGATAAAATAAACATCAGCAGCAAAATCCTCTGCTCCGCAACGGACAGGGGATTTTTGAAAAAAATAAAATTTTTTTCAAAAAAGGCATAACACTTTGCCGTCTTCGGGGATATAAAGAACAAAGGGAAACAGATGAGAAGAGAAACAGCGTAACAATCGTGAAAGGAGAGCGAGCATGATGGAAGATAAATTGGAGCATGAACTGGGCAACTTCGATTTTTCCCTTTGTCATTCTGTTCGGGAAAGTCTGCTGGACAAGCTGCTGACTATGCACCGCAAGGATAACGCAGCGCAGCATAGCAATAAATGGGCCGCCGCCCGGTTGGACGAGGATGAACTGGACTGGGTAGCTGCCGCAGGAACCGGCAGGATTCTGCAAAATCGTGAGGAGCAATGGAAAGGAAAGGGTGACTAATCATGTCGATTAAAGAAAGCAAAAAAATGAATTTTGAGGAACTTGACGGGGTAGCCGGCGGCACGATTGTAGAGACGGTAGCTGACAGCATAGAGCTTTACAAGCGCGGTCTTTTGAATAGTGAATATGACAGCTGCGCCGCTGTTCGGAACAAGCTGCATGAAATGGGCTATGGCGGCTATGTAGATAATGGCGGCATGGCTAATGGCAATATCTACACCGATAAGGATGGCAACACCATCAGCCGCAAGCAGTTCTGGATAAATTTTGATAAGGAGAACAATACGAAGATTATCCGTGGCAGTCAACTGGATCCGTTAAAGGACTCTTTGGGATTGTAAGGCAGAAATACGAGTAAAGCCTACAGATTGTGAAAATATTTGTTTGAAATAAGTCCTGCTGGTGCCGGAAGGCAGCAGCAGGACTTATTTTGCGAAAGCTGGTTTACATTGAGGTACAAAGTCGCGCGTTTGTGAAACACATATTTTGTAAATTTTAATTGAATTTACAGGCGGGGTGTGATAGACTAATATCTGTTAATGTGTAAATGCGTTGATGAAGAGAGTAATCGTCAAGGAAAACTGTAGCGAGCCGGGTCAGGTGCAAGCCGGTAGTGAGTAGGGGGCGGTGAAAATCACTTCGGAGCAGCAGGCTGAAATCCCTTGCGGACAGTAGGCTTCGCCGGTATTCCCCGTTACGGAATAGCGTATGCTGGTACGTGAAAAATAGGTGGTTTATAAGTGTAGGTATACCTGCATCCTGTTTTTGGGATGCAGGTTTTTTGTATTTTGGAGGAGGAGTTCGTTTGTACAGCAAGGTTGACACCAATTTGAACTTCGTGGACAGAGAAAAGGAAGTTCTGGATTTCTGGAAGAAGAATAACATCGCGCAGAAGGCGATTGACCAGCGTGAAGGCTGCGATACCTTTACCTTTTATGATGGTCCGCCGACGGCTAACGGCAAGCCGCATATCGGTCATGTGCTGACGCGCGTTATCAAGGATATGCTGCCGCGCTACCAGTCCATGAAGGGCAAGAAGGTGCTGCGTAAGGCCGGCTGGGATACGCATGGTCTGCCGGTAGAGCTCGAAGTCGAAAAGCTCGTGGGCATCAACGGCAAGGAACAGATTGAAGAATACGGCATTGAGCCGTTCATCAAGAAGTGCCGCGAATCCGTTTGGAAGTACAAAGGCATGTGGGAAGAATTTTCCGATGTGGTCGGCTTTTGGGCGGACATGGAACATCCCTACATCACCTACGAAAATGACTTCATTGAATCCGAATGGTGGGCGCTCAAGGAAATTTGGAAGAAGGGCCTGCTCTACAAGGGCCATAAGGTCGTTCCTTACTGCCCGCGCTGCGGCACCCCGCTGTCTTCCCACGAAGTAGCTCAGGGCTATAAGGACGTCAAAGAGCGTTCTGCCATGGTTAAGTTCAAGGTTAAGGACGAAGATGCTTACTTCCTCGCCTGGACGACGACGCCCTGGACGCTGCCTTCCAACCTCGGCCTCTGCGTGAACCCGAAAGTGGATTACGTGAAAATCAAGGTCGACGGCACGGTTTACTACATGGCTGAAGCTCTCGTGGACACGGTCTTTGAAGGTGTTGAAGGCGAGCGCGAAGTCCTCGAAAAGTACAAGGGCAAGGACCTCGAATACCGCGAATATGAACCCCTCTATGACTATGCTGTCGGCAAACTCAAGAAAAAAGCCTTCTATGTAGTTTGTGATGACTATGTTACGACTTCCGATGGTACGGGTATCGTTCATATAGCCCCGGCCTTCGGTGAGGACGATAACCGCGTTTGCCGCAAGTATGATATGCCGTTTGTCCAGTTCGTGAGCAGCAAGGGCGAAATGACGGAAGAAACCGACTGGGCTGGCGTATTCGTCAAGGACGCAGACCCATTGATTATCGATGACCTCAAAAAGAGCGGCAAGCTCTTCAAGGCACCGAAGTTTGAGCACAGCTATCCGCACTGCTGGCGCTGCGACACGCCGCTCATCTACTATGCGCGTGAAACCTGGTTCATCAAGATGACGGATGTCAAAGACAAGCTGATTGCCAACAACAACAAGGTCAACTGGATTCCGAAATCCATCGGCGAAGGCCGTTTCGGTGACTGGCTCGAACATGTACAGGATTGGGGCCTGTCCCGTAACCGTTACTGGGGCACGCCGCTGCCGGTTTGGGAATGCGAATGCGGTCATCAGCACACGATTGGCTCCATTGTCGAACTCAAGGAAATGAGCGACAACTGCCCGGATGATATCGAACTGCACCGTCCGTACATTGATGCCGTGACCATCAAATGCCCGGAATGCGGTAAGGAAATGCACCGTGTACCGGAAGTTATCGACTGCTGGTTCGACTCCGGTTCCATGCCGTTTGCACAGTGGCATTATCCGTTTGAGAACAAGGACATCTTCGAGAAGCGCTTCCCGGCAGATTTCATCTCCGAAGCCGTTGACCAGACCCGCGGCTGGTTCTACTCGCTGATTGCCATCTCCACGCTGCTCTTTGATGAAGCACCGTACAAGAACGTCATCGTGCTCGGCCATGTACAGGATAAGGACGGCCGCAAGATGAGTAAGTCTAAGGGCAATGCCGTTGACCCCATGCAGGCACTCGGCCAGCATGGCGCCGACGCTATCCGCTGGTACTTCTACGAAAACAGTGCGCCGTGGCTGCCGAACCGCTTCCATGATGATGCCGTACAGGAAGGCCAGCGCAAGTTCATGGGGACGCTCTGGAATACGTATGCGTTCTTCGTGCTCTACGCCAATATCGACAACTTCGATGCCACGAAGTACACGCTCGACTACGACAAGCTGCCGGTCATGGATAGGTGGGTGCTGAGCCGCCTCAATACCATGGTCAAGGAAGTGGACAGCGACCTCGCCAATTACAAGGTAACCGAAGCCGCCAAGGCATTGCAGGCCTTCACGGATGAACTGTCCAACTGGTATGTGCGCCGCAGCCGTGCCCGTTTCTGGGCCAAGGGCATGGAGCAGGATAAGATTAACGCTTACATGACTCTCTGGACGGCACTTGTGACTACGGCCAAAGCGGCTGCTCCCATGGTTCCGTTCATCACCGAATCCATCTATCGCAACCTCGTTTGCAGCATTGACAAGAATGCTCCGGAATCGGTTCATCTGGCTGATTATCCGGTGGTCAACGAGGCCTGGATTGATGAAGACCTCGAAAAGAACATGGAGCTCGTGCTTGAAATCGTTGTTCTGGGCCGTGCTTCCCGCAACGAAACCAACATCAAGAACCGCCAGCCGGTGGCCCATATGTATGTGAATGCAGAACGCGAACTCTCCGACTTCTTCAAGGAAATCGTGGCTGACGAACTCAACGTCAAGGAAGTTGTCTTTAAGGACGATATGGAAGAATACCTCTCCTACAGCTTTAAGCCGAACTTCCGCGTGCTCGGCCCGAAGGTCGGCAAGCAGATTGGTGCCGTCAAGGCCGCTCTGGAAAAACTCAACGGGCATAAGGCCAAGGCTGAACTTGATGCCACGGGCAAACTCGTCGTGGCTCTGCCGGATGGCGAAGTGACGCTTACGACCGAAGATGTGGAAGTTTCCATGGCGCAGACCGAAGGCTTTAACTGCCAGCGTTATAACGGCGTGACCATTGCGCTCGACACCACGCTGACGGAAGAACTCTTAGAAGAAGGTTTCGTCCGCGAAATCATCAGCAAGGTGCAGACCATGCGCAAGGAAAATGGCTTTGAAGTCACCGACCATATCAAAGTCAGCCTGTCCGGCAATGAAAAACTGCAGGCCATTGTGGCGAAGAATGAGGACTATCTCAAAGAAATTACTCTCGCTGACGAAGTAAATTATGGAAAACTTTCCGGCACCGAGAAGGAATGGAACATCAACGGCGAGAATATTATAATTGCGGTAAAATAATGTTATGGAACATAGCAAACAGGAACACCACGAACATGAACATACCCATGTGCTGGCAGACGGCACAGTCGTAACCCATTCCCATGGGCCGGGCCATGGTCACACCCATAGTCATGCCCATACCAAAGCAGTGCTGAACCGCATGTCCCGGCTTATCGGCCACCTGGAGTCCATCAAGACCATGGTGGAGGACGGCCGCGACTGCAGCGAGGTACTGATTCAGCTGTCGGCGGTCAAAAGCGCCATTAACGGAGTCAGCAAGATTATCCTCAAGGACCATATGGAACACTGCATTGTGGATGCCGTGCGGGATAATGACCAGGAAGCTCTGGAACAGCTGAATAAGGCGATTGACCAGTTTATCAAGTGAGGATGTAGCCATAGGTGTTGTAGAAGGGAAGCGAGCTGTATGGAGCAGTTGGACATCAAGCAGATATTCAGTGATGCAGGTGTTGATTACAACAAAGGATTGGAACGCTTTATGGGAAACGTGGCCTTGTACCACAAATTTTTGCTGAAATTCTTAGGGGATGGTTCCTTTGCCCACTTTAAGGAAAGTTTTGCCGCAGGCAATCTGGAAAATGCGGGCAAGCAAGTCCATACCTTAAAGGGAACAGCAGGAAATCTCAGCCTCATGCGGCTTTTTGCTGCGGCTGATGAAATGGTGCAGGCTGTTCGGGCTGGTAAGAACTGTGATGAACTAGAGCCTTTGGCCGTGCAGGTGGAAAAAGTTTATGCGGAAACCTGCAATGCCATTCGCTCAGCTTTGGGCGAATGAGTAAAACGGTTTACAAAGTTACACAAAAACCTTGCCAAATTAGACTCTTTGTGTTATCGTAGTATACGACACAAGGAAACGCGTAAATATTGTAAGCCGTTAAAGTAAATCCCTTCGTCTCCTTGTTTAAGGAGATGAAGGGATTTTTTTGATATGGAGGGGAAAGCCGATGAAGAATTATCAGAAGTACAGCAAAGGATATTTCATGCCGCCGGAGATTGATCTGGAATGGGCAAAGAAGGATGCTCCTGACAAGGCGCCGGTATGGTGCAGTGTGGATATGCGGGATGGCAATCAGGCCCTGATTATCCCCATGAACCTGGATGAAAAGCTGGAGTTCTACAAGATGCTGCTGAAAGTCGGCTTTAAGGAAATCGAGGTGGGCTTCCCGGCTGCTTCGGAAACGGAGTATGAATTCCTGCGCCGTCTGGTGGAAGATGACCTTATCCCGGATGACGTGACCATTCAGGTATTGACCCAGGCCCGCGAGCATATCATCCGCAAGACCTTCGAGGCATTGAAAGGGGTCAAGAACGCCATTGTTCATGTCTACAATTCCACCTCGGTGGCGCAGCGTGAGCAGGTGTTCCGTAAGTCCAAGGAAGAAATCAAGCAGATTGCCGTGGAAGGAGCAAAGCTCCTCAAAGAGCTCACGGAAGAAGCCGGGGAAAACTATCGCTTTGAGTATTCGCCCGAATCTTTCACGGGCACGGAACCGGAATACGCATTGGAAGTCTGCAATGCAGTGCTCGATGTATGGCAGCCTACGGCAGACCGTAAGGCCATCATCAATCTGCCCGTAACGGTGGAAATGTCCATGCCCCATGTCTATGCCATGCAGATTGCCTATATGAATAAGCATTTGAAATACCGCGACAATGTGGTGCTGTCCCTCCATCCCCACAATGACCGCGGCTGCGGCGTAGCCGATACGGAAATGGGGCTTTTGGCCGGTGCTGACCGGGTGGAAGGTACCCTGTTCGGCAATGGTGAGCGTACGGGCAATGTGGATATCGTCACCGTGGGCATGAATATGTTTGCCTTGGGCGTAGACCCGGGACTGGACTTTTCCAATATGTCCGACCTGGTGGACACCTACGAGCGCCTGACCCGTATGCAGGTCAGCTACCGCCAGCCCTATGCAGGCAAGCTGGTCTTTGCTGCCTTCTCCGGCTCTCATCAGGATGCCATTGCCAAGGGGATGAAGTGGAAGGCCGAGAAAAATCCCGACAAGTGGACGCTTCCCTATCTGTACATTGACCCGCAGGATGTGGGCCGTGAATACGATGGCGATGTCATCCGCATCAATAGCCAGTCTGGCAAGGGCGGCGTGGGCTTTATCATGGAGCAGAAGTACGGCATCGATATGCCCAAGAAGATGCGGGAGGATTTCGGTTACTGCGTAAAATCCGTTTCCGATCACAAGCACAAAGAACTTATGCCGGATGAAATTTACCAGATTTTCCAGCATGAATACGTCAATGTAGCGGAACCCTATGAACTGGTTGATTTCTTATTAAAGAAGGAACCGGACGGCACCCGTTCCGGCACCGTGGACATCAAGATAAACGGCCAGCCGGAAACCTTTGTCGCTAAGGGCAACGGCCGTTTGGATGCCGTGTCCAATGCCCTGCAGAAGAATCTGGGCATAACGTATAAAGACCTTACCTATAGTGAGCACGCGCTGGAAATCGGTCAGCATTCCCGTGCCATTGCCTATATTGGCATCAAGGATGAAGCCGGCACCATTCATTGGGGGGCCGGCATGGATACGGATATTATCACCGCTTCCATTCAGGCGCTTTTCAGTGCCATCAATCGTATGCAGGCTGGCAAATAAATACGTCGTGTTAAGACGGTGGAAATGGGCATTGGCATCGAAGGGGCAAGCCCATGCTAAATTTGAGGAGGGAGGGGCGGCAATGGCTTTCGGCAGCGTTAGGCAAGCCTGCATAAGCAGACGAAAGTTATTGCTGCCCCTCCCCTCCGTCTTTTGAAGTAGAAGTGAACTTTAGATAGATAAATATTTTTTGCGGGGTATTGCGCCCTGCTTCTTCTTATGATATAATTTTTCGCGGTGTAAGAAAAAAGCATGGGTTACCGATATCTGCCCTGTGCCTCTTGGTATGGAGGTGGTGCAGAGGATGAGGAGCCCAGAAGAAAAAAACAGGAGGTGCACCAACATGGCAGTTATTTCCATGAAACAGTTACTTGAAGCAGGTGTTCATTTCGGACACCAGACCCGCCGTTGGAACCCGAAGATGGCTAAATACATCTTTACGGAGCGTAACGGTATCTACATCATCGACCTGCAGAAGACCGTTAAGAAGGTTGATGAAGCATACGCATTCCTGCGTGACGTTGCCGCTGAAGGCAAGAGTATTCTCTTCGTTGGTACGAAGAAGCAGGCTCAGGAAGCTATCAAAGAAGAAGCTCTCCGTGCTAACATGTTCTACGTTAACGAACGTTGGCTGGGCGGCATGATGACCAACTTCCAGACCATCCAGAAGCGCGTTAACCGCCTGAAGGAACTCGAAGCTATGGAAGCTGATGGCACTTTCGAAGTTCTGACGAAGAAAGAAGTTCAGGGTCTCCGTCATGAAATGGAAAAGCTCGAAAAGTATCTCGGCGGTATCAAAGAAATGAACAAGCTCCCCGGTGCTCTGTTCGTAGTAGACCCGCGCAAAGAGCGCATCGCTGTTGCTGAAGCTCGTAAGCTCAACATTCCTATCGTTGCTATCGTTGACACGAACTGCGATCCGGATGAAGTTGACTACGTAATCCCGGGTAATGATGACGCTATCCGCGCTGTGAAACTGCTGACTGGCCGCATGGCTGATGCCATCATGGAAGGCCGTCAGGGTGAAGGCGGCGACGCTGAAGAAGCTGCCGCTGAGTAATTGATTACTCGCTCAAGGTAAAACTTATGGGGTAAGGGACTATTATCCCTTACCCTTTTATATTATTTGCGAATTTAGGGAGGAAATAATAAATGGCAATTACGGCTGCAATGGTTAAAGAACTGCGCGAAAAGACGGGCGCAGGCATGATGGACTGCAAGAAGGCTCTGACGGCTACCGATGGTGACGCTGCCAAGGCCATCGACTGGCTCCGTGAAAAGGGCATTGCCAAGGCTGAAAAGAAGGCTGGCCGCGTAGCTGCTGAAGGTGCTGTAGGTGCTTTCGTTGCTGCTGATGGCAAGACGGGCTGCGTTGTTGAAATCAACTGCGAAACCGACTTTGCTGCTGGCAACGACCAGTTCAAAGAACTCCTGGCTAAGGTTGCTGAGCACATCGTTGCTACGAAGCCGGCTGACATGGACGCTCTGAACGACAGCGAAATCGAAGGCAAGAAGGTTTCCACGCTGATCACTGAAGCTACGGCTACCATCGGCGAAAAGATTTCCCTGCGTCGTTTCGCTTGCTACGAAACCGAAGGCCGTCTCGCCAGCTACATCCACATGGGCGGTAAAATCGGCGTTCTCGTTAACATGACGGGTGGCGACGAACAGCTCGGCAAGGACATCGCTATGCAGATCGCTGCAGCTGCTCCGATGGCTGTTGACCGTGATGGCGTTGACGCTTCCGCTCTCGAACACGAGAAGGAAGTTCTCCGCAAGCAGGCTGAAGAAGAAGGCAAACCGGCTAACATCATCGAACGCATGGTTGAAGGCCGTATCAACAAGTTCTACAAGGAAGTTTGCCTCAACGAACAGATCTTCGTTAAGGATTCCGAAAAGACCATTAAAGATGTTCTGGGCGACGTTAAGGTTACCGAATTCACCCGCTTCCAGCTGGGCGAAGGTATCGAAAAGAAGCAGGATGACTTCGCTGCCGAAGTTGCTGCTCAGCTCAAATAATTTAATTTAAGCAATACAACAGGCATCGCCGGAGCTCATGGCGATGCCTGTTTTTGGTTTATTATCAGATAGATATAGCAATAAAAAAAGAACGGTGCAGCGTTTTCCGTAACGTTTGAAGCGAAGCTTCTAAGTGAAGGAAAATGCTGTACCGTTCTTTGGCTTTTATCAAGAATTATGCGAAGTACATGCTTTCGCTGATGGTGTTGGCAAGTTCTTCCTCGTTCATATCCTTGGTATCTTTCGGGGCAGCTTCATAGGCATCCATGCGTTTCTTGATGAACTGGGTGTCGATGTTGCCCGTGCGGAAATAGGTATCCTTGAGGATTTTCTTGTGCAGGGAAACGGTGGTCTTGACGCCGTCGATGCGGAATTCCTTGAGGGCACGTTCCATGATTTTGATGGCATCGCCACGGGTGCGGCCATGCACGATAATCTTGGCAATCATGGAATCGTAGTAAGGCTCAATGGAAAGACCTGCCGTTACGCCGGAATCGAAGCGGACACGCGGGCCGCTGGGTTCATGCAGGAACGTAATCTGACCCGGGCAGGGCATGAAGTTGTTTTCCGGGTCTTCGGCATTAATGCGGCACTCGATGGCATGACCTGTGAAGTTGACATCTTCCTGCGTGATTTCCAGAGCTTCACCGGCGGCAATGCGAATCTGCGTGCGCACAAGGTCAATGCCCGTGACGGCTTCGGTGATGCCATGCTCAACCTGAATGCGCGGGTTGATTTCCATGAAGTAGAATTCGTTGTTGGACAGGTCAAGCAGGAACTCAACCGTACCGATATTGGAATAGTGTACGCTCTTGGCAGCTTTTACCGCAAGTCTGCCTACACGGTTGCGCATATCCTGCGTGAGTGCGATGGACGGAGATTCTTCCAGGAGTTTCTGATTACGGCGCTGCAGGGAGCATTCACGTTCGCCCAAGTGCAGTACTTCGCCGTAGTTATCAGCCACAATCTGCACTTCGATATGGCGGGAACGTTCGATATAATGCTCGAAGTAGTATTTGGTCTTGGTGATGTCCACCAAGAGGTTCAGGATGTTCTTGAGGTCATTTTCGTCATGGGCTACGCACATGCCCTTGCCGCCGCCACCGGATACCGGCTTCAGGATAACGGGATAGCCGACTTCAGCGGCAACCTTGATGGCTTCCTCGTTGCTCGTCAGCGGGTCGCTGCCCTTGGCCATCGGAATGCCGGAAGGAGCGATAGAGGCGCGGGCAATGTCCTTGTCACCGACAAGGCGGATGGTTTCCGGCATGGGGCCAATCCAGGTGATGCCGGCTTCCGTTACCTGCTCGGCAAAGTCCGCATCCTCGGAGAGAAAACCATAGCCGGGATGAATGGCATCGGCATGGGTTTCACGGGCAGCTTTGAGGATGGCCGGTTTATTGAGATAGCTTTCCAGAGCGTCTTCCGGGCCGACATTGACGGCCATATCGGCAAGTCTTACATGCAGGGCATTGGCATCGGCATCGGAATAAACCGCTACGGTTTCGATGTCGAGTTCCTGACAGGCGCGGATAATGCGCACAGCGATTTCGCCACGGTTAGCAATTAAAATGCGTTTGAACATAGGATTACCTCCTAAAACTTTACAACTTAATTTATATTATTGTTGATTATTGTATATAGTTGTACATCAACAGGTATTAAGACCTGTTACCAAGGCAACTATGGTATGAATTGTAGCACAATTTTATGGAGGGGTCAATAATAAAGTGAAGGTATCACATCATTCCTGACAAGAATAAAGAATCATGTATACAAGAAATTTTCATATTTTTGTTGTATAGTGTGATATTATAAGGAAATGAGAAAAGAACGGAAGTGAGATTATGACGGAGATTGTTGAGGAGAAGCTGAAATTACTGCCGGATAAGCCCGGCGTATATATAATGAAGAATGCCGAAGGGCGCATCATATATGTGGGCAAGGCCATTGTGCTCAAGAACCGGGTGCGGCAGTACTTTCAGTCCGGCAAGAACCATACGCCGAAAGTGCGGGCCATGGTTTCTCATATCGCCGATTTTGAAATCATCATGACCGCTTCGGAAGTGGAGGCCCTTATCTTAGAGTGCAATCTGATTAAGAAGCATCGGCCCCGTTATAATATCAGCCTCAAGGACGATAAAAGTTATCCCTATGTGAAGGTGACCTTGCAGGAGGATTTCCCGCGCGTGTTTATCACTCGCAGGATTCTGAAGGATGGGGCAAGGTACTTTGGCCCCTATACCAATGCCACGGCAGTACACGAGAGTTTGAAACTCCTGCGGCGGCTTTTTCCCCTGCGTACCTGTAAGCATTTGCAGGAACGGCCCTGTTTGGAGTATCATATTAAGCGATGCCTGGCACCCTGCGCCGGCAAGGTCGAAAAGGGTGATTACGATGCCATGATTCGGGCGGTGCTGCTCTTTCTGGAGGGCCGTACCGAGGATGTGGAAAAGGAATTGCAGCTGCGCATGGAGCAGGCGGCCGAGAGTTTTCACTTTGAAATTGCAGCGCGTTTGCGTGACCAGCTGCTTGCTGTACGCAAGGTGGCCGAAAAGCAGAATATCGTCACAGGTTCCGGTGACCAGGATGCTATAGGACTGGCCCGTTCCGAAATCGGTGTTGTCGTGCAGGTCTTTATGATTCGCGGTGGCAAGATGATTGGCCGGGAGCATTTCCTTTTGCAGGGCAGCGAGGATGAAAGCGACGGGCAGGTACTGGCGGCCTTCTTGCAGCAGTATTATCATCGGGCAACCTTTATTCCCCGAGAAATCCTCCTGCCCATGGAAATACCACAAAATGAGCAGGAGCTGTTGGAAAAGTGGCTGTCGGCGAAGAAACAGAAGGCCAAAGTCCAGCTTATCCTGCCGCAGCGGGGAACGAAAAAAGATATTGTGGAAATGGCCGTGGGCAATGCGGAAAAATATCTCCATGACGAAGCAGCCCGCATCAAGCAGGCCAATGACCAAACATTGGGCGCAGTGGAGGAGCTGGGCCGTTATCTGGGCTTGCCCAAACCTCCCGACCGCATGGAATGTTTCGATATCTCTCATAATCAGGGCAGTGAAACGGTGGCGTCCATGGTGGTCTTTGAGGGCGGCTTGCCGAAAAAGTCCGATTACCGCCGCTTTAAGATTCAGAGCACCGAGGGCAAGCCGGACGATTTTCTCTCCATGCGGGAGGTCACAACCCGCCGTTATGTGGATTTGCCGGAGGAAGAACTGCCGGATTTAATCATTATCGATGGCGGCAAGGGACAGCTTTCCTCGGCGTTGGAAATCATCCGCAATGTGGCGGGGCATATGCACGTACCTGTGGTGGGGCTGGCCAAGCAGTTTGAACTTGTGTTCACCGAGGGCAATCCTGAGCCGGTGGTTTTGCCGCGCCATAGTCAGGCGCTTTATCTGATTCAGCGGATTCGTGATGAGGCGCACCGCTTTGCCATCACCTATCATCGCAAACTGCGGGGCAAGCGCAATCTGGTATCGGTGCTCGACCATATTGTCGGCATTGGGCCGAAACGGCGGCAGGCTCTTTGGAGTCACTTTGGCAGTATCAATAAGATTAAGGCGGCCACCGTTGAGGAGCTGGCTATGGCTCCCGGTATGAACAAGCCTGCGGCGGAAGCCGTGTATAATTTCTTCGCGGCTCAGGCAGAGTTAAGAGGTAAGTAAATTTTTATAGATGTGGATAGTGAGGGTATAATGAAGAAAATTGATTTGCACGTACATTCTCTGGTGTCGGATGGCAGCTTTACGCCGGGAGAATTGGCTGTTCATGCCAAGGAGCAGGGGCTGGCGGCTTTTGCGCTGACGGACCATGATGTGATTGCAGGCTCGGATGAGGCGGCTGCTGCCGCCGAAAAGGTTGGCGTGGAATTCATCAATGGTATGGAACTGACGGCAGATTTTCAGGGGCTTAAGATTCATGTGGTATGCCTGGGATTTGATGCGCAGAATCCTGCTTTTCAGGCCATGTATAAGAAAATCCGTGCCATTAAGGAAGGGCGCATTGAGGATATCATCGAGTTTGTGCGCCGCAAGGGCTTGGACATCAGTCTGGAAAAGGTACAGAAATTCACCTATAAAGGACTCTTGGACCGCTATGCGGTGATGCGTTATCTCGTATCGCTGCATCTCTACGACAGGGCCCAGCCGCTTTGGGATAATTACCTTGACCCGGCAGTAGTCGAGATGGGACTGAATTTTAATATTACGGCGGAAGAAGCACTGCCCATTATCCATGAAGCGGGTGGCGTAACCTCTCTGGCCCATTTCCATAAAAATATCGGCTTGGGGGCGCTGGAAAGTCGTCAGCAGCAGGAACAGGCCATTGTGGAACTGCATCGTCTGGGGCTTGATGGCATGGAACGGTTCTACCCTAATTACTCCGCCGAAGATGAGGAGTTTGCGGCGCAGATGATTCAGAAATATGATTTGCTGCCTACGGGCGGGACGGATTTCCATGGGACGAATCGGCCCGGGATAGAGATGGGGACGGGAATGAACGGTAATATTGCCGTGTCTTATGAGTTCTTTCAGGAAGTTAAAGCGCGGCTTACGAAATAATTTTCTTAATTGGCAGGATTTATACTGAACTGGATAGAAGTTCCTAACTAGTAACAGAGTGGTTGTGTGTACTTTTCTTTGATGCAAAGAAAAGTACCAAAAGAAACCTCAGCCTGAAATCCCATCACGGGATTTACGGCTGACGGCGCCCTTCCTTGGGCGCCGGGCAACGATATACCTTTATGGGTTCGTGGTGTTAGGTGTTAGGAGGGCTTGTGATGAAGACTTGGGTTTGTACGGTTTGTGGCTGGATTTATGATGAGGCGCAGGGCGACAGTGAGTATGATTTGGCACCGGGGGTGGCTTTTGCGGATTTGCCGGAGGATTTTGTCTGCCCTCTGTGCGGTGTTGGCAAGGATATGTTTGAAGAACAATAGGATAGCTTTTTAGGGGAATGACCGGTCAGTTTTGACTGGTCATTTTTCTTGTTAGCAGGTCATAAGACTATTAAACAAATTTATGATAAGATAAAAAATAATAAAAATATTTGCCGCTTTTTGTTGATTTTTTCGTCCTACTTTGTTATAATTATCACGTAATGAATCATAAGTGTGATTCATAATTCATGGCATTCCGAAAGCGGTTTCTATTATAGTTATTTAGTTGGTTTCGGGAGTCGCTTTCTAATTCTAAGGAGGCATTTGATTATGAAGGTAACAGTTGTTGGTGCAGGTAACGTAGGCGCTACCGTAGCAAATGTGCTGGCAGGAAAGAATTTCTGCAGCGAAGTTATGCTGGTGGACATTAAGAAAGGTTTTGCTGAAGGCAAGGCTATGGACATCATGCAGACGGCACATCTTCTGAACTTTGACACCACGGTAACGGGCGTTACGGCTGAAATCGGTGACGAAAACGGCTATGCACCGACGGAAGGTTCCGATGTTGTGGTTGTTACTTCTGGTATGCCGCGTAAACCGGGCATGACTCGTGAAGAACTCATCGGCGTAAATGCAAAAATCGTCAAAGGTGTTGTTGACCAGGCGCTGAAATATTCTCCGAACGCTATCTTCATCATCATCTCCAATCCGATGGACGCTATGACGTTCCTGACGCTCAAAGATTCCAAGCTGCCGCGCAACCGCGTTCTCGGTCAGGGCGGTATGCTCGACAGCAGCCGTTTCCGTTATTTCCTGTCCAAAGCTCTGCAGGAAGCTGGCTATCCGGCAACCCCGACCGACATCGATGGCACGGTTATCGGCGGCCACAGCGACAAGACCATGGTTCCTCTGACGAGCCTGGCTACTTATCGTGGCATTCCTGTTACCCAGCTCCTTACGAAAGAACAGCTGGATGACGCTGTTGCTCAGACCAAGGTTGGCGGCGCTACGCTGACTGGCCTCCTCGGCACCTCCGCTTGGTATGCTCCGGGCGCTGCTGCTGCTGCAATGGTTGAAGCAATCGCTCTCGATGCCAAGAAACTCATGCCCTGCTGCGTATACCTCGATGGCGAATACGGCGAAAAAGACCTCTGCATCGGCGTACCCGTTATCCTCGGTAAGAACGGTATGGAAAAAATCGTTGAGTACAAGCTGGAAGGCGACGAAAAAGCTAAGTTTGATGAAAGCGTAGCTGCAGCTCGCAACACCAACTCCAAACTCGGTGACGCACTGAAATAAGAAATTCAGGACTGCCCCTTCGTGGGGCAGTTTTTTATTTTGCACAGCTATTAAGTTTCCGCTGCTGTAAGACGATATATACTATGTAAGGCAGATTTGGGCAAAGGAGGTGTCTGCCATGTTAGACCGGATTGAGCGTGTGGCTCGGGTGAAGGGCGTGGAATCGGCTATTGACCGTTCATTTGAACGGAAGGAAGGATATAACGAGTCCAAGAAAAACAAGCAATCATTCGAAAAGGCTCTGACAAAAGAAATGGAAAAAGAAGTTCGTCCCGCTAATGAGGCAGGCCTCGGAGTTCCCAATGCTTATCGGCTTGAGCTCTCCGCGCGTCCTACCCAGTCCCTGTTTTATCGTGAGATGGTGGATATCAGCGATATTGAAGGGAAGATTAATACAACGGTATAACCATAGTCAAATAAATCTCCCTGTGCTAGAATAAGTACAGGGAGATTCTTTATGCAGGAGGAAAGATTCATTCATGCAAGATGATGTTTATTATATGCGGGAGGCGCTCAAAGAGGCACAGATTGCCTACGATTTGGAGGAAGTTCCCATCGGTGCCGTGCTGGTGGATAATGAGACGGGAGAAATCGTAACGCGGGGTCACAATATGCGCGAAATCTGGCATGATGCCACGGCGCATGCCGAACTGATTGCCATACAGAATGCCTGCAGGGATTTGGGCCGCTGGCGCTTGTCCGGGCTGACCCTTTATGTCACCATTGAACCCTGCCCGATGTGTGCCGGTGCCATCGTCATGAGCCGTGTAGACCGGGTGGTTTACGGCAGTACCGACAGCCGGGCGGGAGCCTGCGAGTCCGTGTTTAATATTCCCGGCAATGAACAGTTGAACCATCGCCCTGAGATTACGGCGGGCGTCCTGCAGGAGGAATGCGCGGGTATCATGAAGCGTTTCTTCAAGGAACGGCGGGATAAGAAGAAAAAAGAAAAGGCCATGCTAAGCAATGTTGACAAGTCAAATTGACTTGTCAATTTTTATTTATATGAAAATAATTTGCGTATTTTGCATCGAAATGGTATTATGTAATTAAAATATGAAATAAATTTTCGCGTAATGAGGTGTGACATGAAAATATTGCCACAGATGGACAGGCCTGCATTCCGGCCTTCCAAGCTGGATCAAAAATTGCTGGCGTATCTGCGGGAGAATGCTGGAAAGGTGCCTCATATGACGATTTCTCAGCTGGCGGAGGCCTGTGGCACAGGGGAAGCGACGGTGACCCGCTTCGTCAAGAAAATGGGCTATGGCAGTTTGCAGCAGTTTAAGGTGGCACTGGCGGCCGAGCTTACGGAGAACAGCCGGAATTTCATCATCAACCGTGATATTGACGCGCATGAATCGGCATTGGTGACAGGCCGCAAGCTGCTCGAAGCGAATGTCAGCACGCTGGAGAGGACTTTGGCGGCTCTGCCGGAGGGCTTGATTGAAAATTGTGCCCAGAAGCTGCTGGCGGCCAGAAGGATTCGGTTTATCGGCTTGGGTAATTCCGGTTTTACGGCGCGGGATTCGGCTTATAAGTTCTACCGGATTGGCCTCGAAAGTGCGGGTCTCGACAACAGTCACGATATGTTTATGATGGCGGCGCTAGCGGGCAAAGGGGATGTGATTGTGGCCGTGTCCCAGTCCGGGCAGTCACCGGAACTTTTGCAGACATTACAGCTGGCACATAAGCAGGGAGCATATTGCATGCTGGTTACGGCTGATGGAGCAGCGGGGCAGCAGGAATTTATCGACGCCTGCATCATCTATGAAGCCAAGGAATCCCTGCTCGAAACAGGCTCTATCAAGGCGAAGCTGGCGCAGTTCTTTGTGATGGATTTGCTCTATACCCAGGTGGTCAAGAAGATGCCGGAGCAGGCTTTGGAAAATAAACGGCGTACAGCAGAGGCTGTGCGCATGTTAAATGGGGAGGAATAGTTATGCGTTTAATCGTTACCGATTCCTACGAAAAGATGGGGATGGAGGCTGCCAATATTGTGGCGGGGCAGGTATACCTGAAGCCCAACAGTGTTTTGGGGCTGGCCACTGGCAGTACGCCTGTTTCCATGTATCAGCGGTTGGTGGCAGTTCACCAAAGTGTGGGGCTGGATTTTTCCGAGGTGACAACATTTAACCTCGATGAATACATCGGCATGAGCCCGGACAATCCCCAGAGCTACCACTACTTCATGCAGGAAAATTTTTTCCGGCATATCAATATCCGTCCGGAAAATGTCTTTCTGCCCAACGGCATGGCAGAGGATATGGTGGCGGAAGGGGAGCGCTACGAGCAGTTGATTGAGTCCAGAGGGGGCATTGACCTGCAGGTGCTGGGCATTGGTCAGAATGCGCATATTGGCTTTAATGAGCCGGATTTGAAGTTTGCGGCTACCACGCATAAGGTCGAACTGGACGAGGAAACCATTCAGGCCAATTCCCGCTTTTTCAAGAGTGCGGCGGAGGTGCCAAGGTATGCCATCAGTATGGGCATCAAGACGATTATGATGGCCGAGCATGTCATTCTGCTGGCCAATGGCCGCAACAAGGCCGAAGCGGTGCGCAAGGCCGTCTGCGGGGATGTTACTCCGGAGGCCCCGGCTTCCATTTTGCAGCTGCACCGGGATGTGGTGGTTATCGTGGACAGGGAGGCGGCTGCTTTGCTGCCACCCATTATCCGCGGTGTCAATATAACCTATAAAGAATGAAGGGAGCGATTGGATGAGTTTTTTGGCAGATGTGCAGGGAAAGCTCATTGTATCCTGTCAGGCTTTGCCCGATGAACCGTTGCACAGTTCGTTTATCATGGGACGCATGGCGCTGGCAGCCAAGGAAGGAGGGGCTGTGGCTATCCGTGCCCAGAGCAGTGATGATATCCGGGAAATCCAAAAGGTGACCGGCCTGCCGGTTATCGGTCTGGTCAAGCGGAATTATGAGGATTCCCCCATATACATCACGCCTACCATGGCTGAGGTGGAGGATTTGCTCACGACAGACTGTGAGATGATTGCGCTGGATATGACGGACAGGCCACGACCGCAGGGGGAAAAGCTGTCGGATTTGCTGGCTAGAATTCATGAAGGCGGCAGGCTGGTATTGGCGGATATTTCTACTTATGAGGAAGGCATGGCTGCGGCAAAATTGGGGGCAGATGCCATTTCGACCACCTTGTCCGGCTATACGCCCTATTCGCCACAGCTTTCCGGCCCGGATGTCGAGCTCGTGACGGCGTTGAGCCGGGATTTGGACATTCCGGTATTTGCCGAAGGCCGCATCAATGAGCCGGCGGATATTCAGCGGGTCATGGCGGCAGGTGCCTATGCACCGATTGTGGGCTCAGCCATTACGCGCCCGCAGCTGATTACGGCAAAATTTGCGCAGGCTTTGTCTGTGTGAAGCATATAATTTTATAAGGGGGATTATTCATGGATTTGTTTGCACAGAATCAGGGGAGCAACAGTTCCTTGTTTGCTAAAGCACAGCGCTTTGGCAAGTCATTTATGCTGCCGATTGCGGTATTGCCGGCAGCTGGTATCTTGCTGGGGATTGGTGGGGCTTTGTCCAATCCCAATTCGGTGAAGGCGTATCCGTTCCTGGATATTGGCTGGCTGCAGAATGTGTTCACCATTATGGCGGCAGCAGGCAATGTGGTCTTTGCCAATCTGGCCATTTTGTTCGCCATCGGCATTGCGGTAGGCTTGGCCCGCTCCGATAAGGGAACGGCAGGACTGTCGGCAGCACTGGCACTGTTGGTTATGAATTCCACCATCAATGCTATGCTGAAGATTACGGGAACGCTGGCTAAGGATAATTTAGCCGGGGTCGGTCAGGGGATGGCCCTGGGCATCCAGACTTTGGAAACGGGTGTATTTGGCGGTGTAGCCGTAGGTATCATGACGTATTTATTGCATGCCCGTTTCAACAAGATTGAATTGCCGCAGTTCTTAGGCTTCTTCGGTGGTTCGCGGTTCGTGCCCATCGTGACGTCCTTTTCCGCCATCTTTTTGGGTGTGGCCATGTTTGTGATTTGGCCGCATTTTCAGCAGCTGATTTTTGGCATGGGCGGTCTGGTGGAATCCACGGGGTATATCGGCACTTTGATTTATGGTTTTGTGCTGCGTATGCTTGGCCCGTTCGGTCTGCATCATATCTTCTATCTTCCCTTCTGGACCACAGCTCTGGGCGGCGCGGAAGTCATTCAGGGCCAGCTGGTGGAAGGCACGCAGCGGATTTTCTTTGCCCAGCTTGGTGACCCGAATACGACGCAGTATTACATCGGCATTTCCAGGTTTATGTCTGGCCGCTTCATCACCATGATGTTTGGACTTTTGGGTGCCTGCCTGGCCATGTATCATACGGCAAAACCGGAGAAGAAAAAACTGGTGGGCGGCCTCCTGCTGTCAGCTGGTCTGACTTCCTTCTTGACAGGCATTACGGAACCCATCGAGTTCTCCTTTCTGTTTGTGGCACCGATGCTCTATGTTCTCCATGCCTTCTTTGATGGTTGTGCCTTCATGCTCGCGCATATCCTGCAGATTACTGTCGGCCAGACGTTCTCCGGCGGCTGCATCGATTTGATTCTGTTTGGTATCCTGCAGGGGGCAGACAAGACCAACTGGATTTACATTCCCATGGTGGGGATTCCCTGGTTCTTCCTCTATTACTTCTCCTTCAAGTACCTGATTCTGAAGTTTGACTTCAAGACGTTGGGCCGCGAAGATGAGGATGAAGTGGTGGAAGCCGCCGACATTCAGAAGGTGGCCGGTCATAAGGAGGCAGAGCGCACAGAATTAATCATCAATGGCTTAGGCGGCCGGGCCAACATTGTGGAATTGGATTGCTGTGCAACCCGTTTGCGCGTCACCGTTAAGGATGGCAGCAAGGTTAGTGAACGCATGCTCAAAGAAAGCGGCTGCCGCGGTGTCCTGCAGAGCGGTACCGGCGTTCAGGTCATCTACGGCCCGCAGGTAACGGTGATTAAAAATGAGTTGGAAGAAGTATTGAGCTTTTGACCGGTCAATGAATAGACGTGGAAAAGATTGCGAAAATGACTGTTAATAAAGCAATATCATAACAAAAAAGCCCGGTATAACTGTTTCAGGAGCGTTTGAAGCGCAGCTTCTCAGCGGAAGAAACAGTTATACCGGGCTTTTATTATGGAATGGACAATATTATCGAATCAATGGTGGTATTTTATATATCCCAATGCAGCATATCCGGATTCGGCGTCGCCTTATCCACTTCGGTCAGAATCCACGCCGCATTATCATGCGTAGCGGCAAAGGCTTTTTCGAGCCCTGTCTGATATTTTTCGGGAATTTCCATGGCGTGAATGGCCATGTGCATATAGTCCTTGGCCACGAGCGTTACACCGCGGGTAGCGGCCAGCTGAGCCTTGAAGCGGTAGCCGTAATAGAGGTAGCTGTTGTGCTCGATGGGAATGTCCTTGTAGGCTTCGATGCGTTCATCTACTTCCTTTTCGGCATCGGCGGTGAGGTTCATCTTGTGCATGAGGTTCCAGCGGTCAGCCCAAAGCTCGCCGCGCAGGATGTACTTGTAGAGAAAATCGGTGCCCTCGGCAGCTTCAATCGCCTGATTGATATGGGAGAGGGCTTCGTCAAACTTCCCCTGTTCCTTTTCCAAGGCGCTTAACTTCTGCAGGGCAAAGGCGTATTCTTCGACTTCTTCGCTGTTTTCTTCATTATAATCCGCTTCGACCACGCTGTGGAAAAGTTCGCTGGCTTCGTCCTTCTTGTCGATTTCGTCCATGGCGAGGAAGTGGGCAAGTCTCGCCCGTGCCCGCCAGCTGTCCATGCCTCCGGCAAAGAGATTTTCGGGCGGATGAGCTTTGGAGTCCATTACGAGATGTACCAATTTATGAAATTCATTCTGTGTCATATTATAATCCTCCTGCATTTATCATGTTTCCTATTATACATGAAAATGAAAAAGAAAACTAGAATTAAAGTCAAAAAGTCAGAAATAGTATTTGACTTTTTGACTTTATCCTGTATAATAAGGGTAAAGATGATGTTGGTAATAACCGCAAAGTTACGGAGGAAATATTATGGGACAGGAAAAATACACCGCAAAAACCATGGCGGCTTTGCAGGCTGCCCAGCAGATGGCGGCGATGCGCTACCATCAGGAAATCACTTCCCTGCATGTGCTGTTGGCACTAGCCAAGGAGCCGGAAGGACTCTTGACGGACATCTTTAATGAATGCAAGACAGACTTGCCGATGCTCAAAGCCCGTTTGGAACAGGAGCTGGGCAAGATTCCGAGCGTCCGGGGCACAGACCGCCTTTCCATGGGCATGGATATGGTGCGGGTACTGGCGCGGGCCGAGGAGTTTGCCAAGTCCATGAAGGATGATTACCTTTCCACGGAACATCTGCTCTTAGGGCTGGCCGAAGATGGCAGCAGTGATGTGCAGTCCATCTGCAAGGAGTTCAAGCTGACCAAGAGCAATATTCAAGGCGCCATCAAAAAGTACCGCAAGCAGAATGTCACGAGCGAAAATCCCGAAGAAGGCTACAAATCACTGGAAAAATTCGGCCGTGATTTGACGGCAGCCGCGCGGCAGGGTAAGCTTGACCCGGTAATTGGCCGTGACGAGGAAATCCGCCGCACGATTGAAATTCTCTCCCGCCGCACGAAGAATAACCCGGTGCTGATTGGTGAACCGGGCGTGGGCAAGACGGCTATTGTTGAAGGCCTTGCCCGCCGCATTGTGGCCGGGGATGTGCCGGAATCACTCAAAAACAAGACGCTCTATTCGCTCGATATGGGCTCGTTGATTGCCGGTGCGAAATTCCGCGGCGAATTCGAGGAACGCTTGAAGGCGGTACTCAATGAAATCGTCAAATCCGATGGGCAGATTCTGCTCTTTATCGACGAAGTGCATACGGTTGTCGGTGCCGGTGCCGCCGAAGGCGCTATGGACGCAGGCAATCTCTTGAAGCCTATGATGGCCCGCGGGGAACTGCGCTGCATTGGTGCGACAACCCTCAACGAATATCGCAAGTATATCGAAAAGGATACGGCTTTGGAGCGCCGCTTCCAGCCGGTCATGGTCGGCCAGCCCAGTGTGGAAGATACGATTTCCATTCTGCGCGGCCTCAAAGAACGCTATGAGGTGCATCATGGTGTGCGCATTCGTGATGCGGCTTTGGTTTCGGCAGCCGTTTTGTCTGACCGCTATATCTCCGACCGCTTCCTGCCGGATAAGGCCATTGACCTTGTGGATGAAGCAGCCGCAAAATTGCGTACGGAAATTGAATCCATGCCGGCACCGATTGACGAAATCCGCCGCAAAATCATGCAGCTCGAAATCGAAGAACAGGCCTTGAAGAAGGAAACCGACGCGGCATCCAAAGAAAAACTCGCGGAAATCACGGCGGAAAAGAGCGATTTGCAGGCGCAGGAAAACACGCTCAAAGCAAAATGGGACAGCGAAAAACAGGCCATTTTGCGCGTGCGGGCCATCAAGAAGGAAATCGACGAGGTCAACAGCCAGATGGAGAGCGCCGAACGTGCCTATGACCTCAACCGTCTGTCGGAACTCAAATACGGCAAGCTCCCGCAGCTGCAGCAGCAGTTGAAGGAAGAAGAAGAAAAGATTGCCGCCCGTGCACAGGGCGAAACCCTGCTCAAAGAAGAAGTCGGCGAAGAAGACATCGCCAAGGTCATCAGCCGCTGGACGGGGATTCCCGTCAGCAAGATGCTCACGGGCGAGCGGGAAAAGCTCATTCATCTGGAAGATGTGCTCCATGAACGCGTAGTCGGTCAGGATGAAGCGGTCAAAGCCGTCAGCGAAGCCATCCTGCGTGCGCGTGCGGGCATCAAAGACCCCAACCGGCCGATTGGTTCCTTTATCTTCCTTGGCCCGACGGGCGTAGGCAAGACGGAACTGGCCAAGACGCTGGCCGAAGCACTCTTTGATGATGAGCGCAGCATGATTCGCATTGATATGAGCGAATACATGGAAAAACACAGTGTGGCCCGTCTTATCGGTGCGCCTCCGGGATATGTGGGCTATGATGAAGGCGGCCAGCTCACCGAAGCAGTGCGCCGCCGTCCGTATAGCGTTATCCTGCTCGATGAAATCGAAAAGGCACACCGTGATGTGTTCAATGTGCTGCTGCAGATTCTCGATGATGGCCGCCTGACCGATGGCAAGGGGCGTGTGGTGAACTTCAAGAATACGGTCATCATTATGACCAGCAACTTAGGTTCCCACGAAATCCTCAACAAGGATTACGAAGAAGCCCAGACGGCGGTCAAGGAAATCTTGAAGGATTATTTCCGTCCGGAATTCCTGAACCGTGTGGATGATATCATCGTGTTCAAGGCATTGGCCAAGGAACAGGTGAAGAATATTGCCGGGATTCTGCTGAAAGCTCTGGGCGAGCGGCTGGAACGTCAGGTCAAAATCACCTTGGGCTGGAATGAAGATGCGCTTACGGCGCTGGCTGACCAGGGCTTTGACCCCAACTTTGGTGCCCGCCCCTTGCGCCGACTCTTGGTACATACCGTCGAAACGGCTCTTTCCAAGGCCATTATCCGCGGCGATGTGCAGGAAGGCGATACGGTGAATATCGGCTTTGCTGATGGTGAGTTTACCTTTACAACGGCATAAGAAAATTTTGTTGAGGCTGTCCATAAAAATGGGCGGCCTCATTTACATCTCAGCAAAATGATGATACTATAAGAAATAGTTTTGAAAATGGAGGAGTGGGAGTGAAATTGACCTGGCTGCATAATATGGCAAGTGAATTTTTCACCGTTGCTTTTTTTAAGTTCCTCGTAGTGGGGGTCATTAACACCTTTGACTGTTCGCTGTTTGCCATGCTGTTGATGATGCTCAGCATAGATGGCAATCTGGCTTTTAACCTTGGGTATCTTCTGAGTAATATGCTGGCTTATGCCCTGAACAGCTGGTGGATTTTCCCAGAACCACTGTCCTGGCGGCGGTATGTGAAATTTATGATTTCCTATATACCAAATGCTGTTATTGAGAACGTAATTGTGGTCGTGTTCTATAACTGGCTGGGTGCGCCGCCTTTGGTGAGCTTCCTGCTGGCGGCAGTTTTGGGGATGCCGGTGACTTATATTTTGGTGAAATGGTTTGCCTTTGACCGGCGCTTTAGAGATTGAATAATATACGGAGAATTTAGAAAATTGGAGGACGTTGTATGAAGCAGGAGCATAAGGTAATAGTGGGGCTGACTTTAGCCTGGTTATTACTATATGTATTGGGGAATAATTTTTTGGTCATCACTGACCCGGTGGAAGGAAATTACGCAGAAACGGCCAGAGAAATGCTGGCTGCAGGCGATTATTTTTCACCGCAGATTTATGGCAATTATTGGTACGACAAGCCCATCATGTTCTATCTGGAATTGATTGCGGCGTTTAAGCTGTTTGGCTTATCGGAGTTTTCGGCGCGGTTTTTCCCAGCCATCATGTCCTGGTGCGGCATTATGCTGACCTATTGGACGGGTAAGCGATTCTACAATCAGCGGACGGGTCTGTACGCTGCTGTCCTGATGATGCTCTCTCTGGAATACTGGTATCTGGGGCATGCTGTCATCACGGATATGACGCTCTTTATCGCCGAGTCGGTATCGCTGATTGGCTTTTACATTGCCTATACAGAAAAGAATGTAAAATGGTATTATGCGGCTTTTGCCGCCTCCGGCATTGCGGTATTGACTAAGGGGCCTATCGGCTTGTGCCTGCCGGGACTTATCATCATGCTGTTTCTGCTCTGGCAGCGGGATTTCAAATTCCTGTTTAATTGTCACACGCTGGGCGGCTTTGTGCTGTTCTTTGCCGTTGTCAGCCTCTGGTATGTACCCATGTACCTGCAGCATGGCAGCGATTTTATCCTGACCTTCCTGGGCGTTCACAATGTGCTTCGGGCAACTGTTTCGGAACATCCGAGGGATGATGTCTGGTATTATTATACGTTGATTTTTATGGCAGGCTTTTTCCCGTGGTCCTTTGTCTTTGTACCGGCAAAAATCAGACAGTGGTTTAAGAAACGTCCCTGCCTGCCGCAGATGCCCAGAGAGCGTTTCCTTTTGCTCTGGGCCGTGACGGTATTTGTGGTCTTCCAGAGCTTTGCAACTAAGTATGTCAGCTATACCTTCCCGTATATGATACCGGTCGCCCTGTTGATGGTGTCCTGGTTCCAGCAGCATACCAAACTCTTTACCCGTATGGCCGGTGCAATGGCCGTAACCTATGTGGCCTTGTTGTTCCTCGTGGCTGCGCCCATCATGCATGAGCGTTCTGCCCATGATATAGCTGTGATGGTGAAGCCGCATCTGACTGCTGATACGCAGGTGTACTGTTTTAACTGCGGTGAGCCCGCTTCCTTTGCGTTCTATACGGAGACGATACCCCGCCGCTTGGAAAGCAGGGAGCGCATCAATGCCAAGAAAAATAAAGAGATATCCTGGGATGCCAAGAACGTCATGTCCTTAACAGCTTATGACGAGGTTTCGGACGATAGCCCGGTCATGGTGATTACAGGCGGGAATAATTACGAAGCGTTGAAGAAAGTGATTCCGGGTCAGTGGCAATCGTTGGGGGCAGCTGGTGAATATCAGGTTTATTACCGGCCCGCAGCAAAGTGAAAGAAGATGTTAAGTAGCAATGAAAAAAGTATCGATTGTTGTACCAGTTTTTAACGAAGAAAAAAATCTGGTTCATTTTACGCAGGCTGTACATGAGGTAATGACGAAAACCAGCTACGCGTATGAACTTATTTTTGTAGATGATGGTTCCAGCGATGACAGCAGCAAAATTCTGGATGAGTTGTCCGTGCAGTACGAACAGGTCAAACCGATTTTCCTGTCGCACAATTATGGCCATCAGATTGCCCTGACCTGCGGTCTGGATCATGCCAAAGGGGATGCGGTGATTACCATGGATGGGGACATGCAGCATCCGCCTGCACTTTTGCCGGTATTGCTGGGCAAGTGGGAGGAAGGCTATGAGGTCGTACAGACCATCCGTGAAGCTACGGAAGGTGTCTCGTTCTTCAAGAAGCTCACGTCCAAGTATTATTACCGTTTCCTGAACATGATGTCGGAAACGAAGGTTTATCCCGGCGGGTCGGATTTCCGCCTGCTGGACAGAAAGGCTTGCGATGCGCTCTGCCGCTACCGTGAACATGACCGTTTTATCCGCGGCATGGTTGGTACGCTGGGCTTTAAGCAGACTATTTTGCCCTTTACGGCGCCGGAACGCTTCGCCGGGGAATCCAAGTTCTCCGTGAAAAAAATGAGCAAGCTGGCCATGGATGGCATTTTGGGGTACTCTGTTGTTCCCCTGCGCCTTTCCTTCTATCTGGGCAGTGTGTTTGCCTTGTTCAGCATTTTGCTGCTGGGGCATGTGATTTGGGAATTTTTGCATGGCAACGTGGTTACCGGCTGGACTACCATTATGGTCTGTGTGGTTCTGTTCAGCGGTGTGCAGTTGATGATTCTCGGCATCATGGGCGAATATATCGGCCGTATCTTCAAAGAAGTGAAGAATCGTCCGTTATACTTAACGCGTGAAGAACAGGAGAAAACTGCCGGACAGGGAGAGTGAAGTGTAATGCAGCGTGGATTATTGCTGAATGCTGATGACTTTGGCAGACATTCGCTGATAAATGGCGCGGTGGAAAAAGGTGTCGCGGAAGGCTGCCTGCGTTCTGCCAGCTTGATGCCCGGAGAGCCTTGCTTTTCTGAGGCAGTGGCGCTGGCCAAGAAATATCCCCAGTTGGGAGTGGGGATTCATTTTACATTGGTGGATGGCAATCCCGTTACTTCGGTAGGAGAAATTCCCACACTCGTTACGCCGGAGGGCAAATTCCTGCCGAATCACACGGCTTTTGTCAAAAAATATCTGCAGGGCGGGATTTCTCTGGCCGAGGTTCGCACAGAACTTACGGCACAGCTTGATAAGGTCCTAGCGGCAGGTATTACGCCCACCCATGCCGACAGTCATCAGCACATCCATATCCTGCCGGGAATTTTCCCTATCGTGTTGGATATACTGGAAGCACATGGCATCAAGCGGGTGCGCACGCCGAAGGTCAGCGGACGGCCGATGGATTTCTTCACAGGCGGTTTGGGTCAGATTATTGGACGCTGGGGCCTCTGGGGAATTTCCGCTTTTGGCAAATGGCAGGCCAAGGGGCGCGGTTTTGCGACTCCGGATTATTTTTCCGGCAAGGTGGCCGGGGATGCCGTGGATGAAGCTACGGTTTTGTCCATTGTTGAGGAAATGCCGGCTGGCGTGACAGAGGTCATGTTGCATCCGGGGCTGTCCAATACCGAACTCGTCAAATACAGTGGCTGGGAACATGACTACGAAGCCGAATATGCGGCCAGCTGTTCGCCTAAACTCAAGGTATTGCTGGACGAAAAAGGCATTGTCCCTGTAAACTATGCGGATATGGAGCGATAAAATTCCTTTCCTTATGTAATAGTAGTTCACTATTTATAAAAAATATGTTAAAATAATAGTGTTTCTGTGTTTAGGGAGTGAAAAGGATGCGCATAATTACCGGTTCGGCCCGTGGCTGCCGCTTGAAAACGCCCAAGGGGGCAGAGGTGACACGGCCTACGGCGGACAGGGTGAAAGAGTCGCTGTTTAATATCCTGGGTTCCATGGTAACGGGACGGAAGGTACTGGATATCTTCGCCGGGACTGGGAATCTGGGCATTGAAGCCCTTTCGCGAGGCGCGCAGTCGGCGGTTTTTGTGGATAAAGCCACGGCGAAACTCATCGGTGAAAATCTGCAGCTGACCCGTCTGGCGGAAAAAGCGGTGGTGCGCAGCAGTGATGTGTTCGCAGAACTTTCCCGTCAGGGGGCAGGTAAGGCGGAGTTTTCGCTGATTTTCTGTGACCCTCCCTATCATAAGGGGCTCTGGCAGCAGGCGCTTGCGCAGATTGACAAGTCAGACGGCCTTATGGCAGAGAATGGAATTTTGGTGGTGGAGCACGGCGCCGATGAAAACGATGTGCCGCAGCTTGACCAGTTGAAATTGGTACATAACCGCCGCTACGGTCATACCACCCAACTGAGTTTCTTTCAATGGCGTTCTTATGTGGAAGCCGAGGAGGAAGGGGCATGAGAAGAGCGGTATGTTCGGGCAGTTTTGACCCGGTTACATTAGGACATGTGGATGTATTTGAGCGAGCCAGCCGCATGTTTGATGAATTGATCATCTGCGTGTTCCGCAATATCGATAAAAAAGGTTTTTTCTCAGTGGAAGAACGGGTGCGGCTTATCGAAGAAGCAACCGCTCATCTGAACAATGTAAGGGTGACTTCCTTTTCCAGTCTGATTACGGACTTTATGGTGGAGCAGGATGCCCACATTATTGTGCGGGGCGTGCGCTCGGTAAAAGATTTGGAATACGAGGAAAATGAGGCTTATATGATTAAGCATCTGAACCCGGAAATTGATACCGTCTTTCTGCTGACCCGGCCTGACCTTTCTTATGTGAGTTCGTCAGGGGTCCGGGAAGTGTTCCGCTTTGGCGGCAGTGTACATGGTTTGGTCCCAGCCTGTGTTGAGCAGGCGATGCAAGATAAAAAAGAGAAATGAGTATGGGGAAAGGAAGTAGCAGCTATGTCAGTACGCGAGACCTTGGACAAGATTGAGAATATGGTGGTGGGAGCTTCCCGCCTGCCCTTTACGGAGAAAACTCTTATTAACGATAACGAACTGGTGCATTATGTGGAGGAACTGCGCAACGATTTGCCCAAGGAACTCAACCGGGCTGATGAAATCATGCGCAACCATGACCAGATTATCCGCGAGGCGGAAGAAGAAGCCGAGGAAATCAAGCGCAAGGCGCGGGAATATGCTGAGAGCATCACTGAGGAAAGTGAGATTGTCAAGCAGTCCCGGGAAAAAGCACGGGCGATTGTCCAGCAGGCGCAGGACCAGGAAAAGGAAATCATGGAGCGCACGCAGGCGAATGCAACCCAGCTCCAGAGCAATGCGGATGCTTACGCCAATCAGGTGTTTGACCAGCTCATTGGTCATGTGAATGGCACCTTCCAAGGGGTTCGTCAGGCAGAAGCAGGCCTTCAGCAGGCACTCAATGTCTTGCAGCAGGCCAAGAATCAGATGAATCAGCAGGCGGCTCATCAGCAGGAACAGCAGTTTATGCCTGAATCTGAGTGAGTAATTATCCATAGCATATGAATTATCCAACTGCCGTGGCCGAAGTGTCGGTTGCGGCAGTTTTTATTTTATATTGCAGGAATAACGGGGGAGAGCGCGAATACCCTCAAGTAGAAGAACTGTTGACTATGAAGTGTATTGAGTAAAGGAGGTTTGTAACGTGGACAAAAGAGAATCAGAAGCGGCGGCGGTGAAAGCGGCAGAAGAAGCCTTTGACCGCAGGCGGCGCACGGTTGGGCTCTTTGGTGCTCCAATACTGGCGCTGCTGGTCTTTTTGACGCCTATTGACGGGCTGACTCTGGAAGCCCACAAACTACTGGCCATTATGGTTTTGGTGGCGCTGTGGTGGATCACAGAGCCTGTGCCGATTCCTGTTACTTCCCTTATCGGGCCGACGCTGGCGGTTATTACCGGCGTGGTGCCGGTGGGCTCGGCCTTTGCGGCCTTTGCCAATTCGATGATTTTCCTGTTTATGGGCGGCTTTATTCTGGCCAAGGCCATGATGACCCATGGACTGGACAAGCGCTTTGCCTATTGGCTGCTCTCACGGGAGTGGGTCGGCTCGAATCCCAAGCGGATTTTCCTCGCCGTGGGACTTGCGGCGGCACTCTGCTCCGGCTGGGTCAGCAACACCGCGACTGCGGCGATGATGTTTCCCATCTGTCTGGGGCTGTTAACGTCCATCAAGGAAATGTTTGCCGCTAACGGGCGCGAGATTCATCTGCATGAGTACAAATATGCTACCGGTCTTATGCTGATGACGGCGTATTCCTGCTCCATCGGCGGTGTTCTGACGCCCATTGGCACGCCGCCTACCTCATCATGCTGGGCTTTTTGGATACGATGTGTGATATTCATGTGTCCTTCTTTCAGTGGATGACTTGGGGCTTTATCGCCATGGTGGTTTATTTTGGCATTGCCTATGTGGTGCTTTCGCATATGTTCCCGGCAGATGTGGATCGAATCGAAGGTGCCGATATTTTCATTAAGACCAAGCGGGATGAACTGGGCAGCTGGACCCGTGCCCAGAAGAATACCCTGCTGGCCTTTATCGTGGCGGTTACCTTGTGGGTACTGCCGGGCTTTATGTCCATCGCCTTTGGCAGCACAGACCCCACGCTCAAAATGTATAATCGTCTGTTCCCCGAAGCGATTGCCGCTATGGCGGGGGCGCTGCTGCTATTTTTGTTGCCGGTGAATTTTAAGGAACGTCAGTTTACGCTGAAATGGTCAGAGGCCATGCAGGGCATAGAATGGGGCACGCTCATTCTCTTTGGCGGCGGTCTGGCTATGGGCGGCATGATGTACAAGACGGGGCTTTCCCAGTGGGTGGGTGATTTAATCGTCAGCTCCATGGGCGGTGCGCCGTCGGAAATCGCCATGGTGGCAATTTTCTCGGTGATGGCGCTTTTGCTCTCGGAACTTACGAGCCATACAGCGGCGACGAATATGATTGGGCCATTGGCGATTACGGCGGCCATTTCGGCTGGTATCAGCCCGGTGCCGGTGTCGGTTGGTATTGCGCTTTCGGCATCCCTGGGCTTTATGCTGCCGGTATCCACGCCGCCTAATGCCATCGTCTATGCATCGGGTTACATTCCCATCACCAAGATGATTAAGACCGGCGTCTACATTGACTTTATCGGGATTGCCTGCGTGACGATTCCGCTGGCCATCTACTTTGTCAACTGGATTACGGGAATGTGAGGAGGAATCGACTTATGCAATATCAAACCCTTACAGAGAGTCTGGCGGCTTTCGACCCGGAGATTTATGCACTGTTGCAGGAGGAAATACAAGAGCAGCGCTTTACCTTGTCGCTGCTGCCGACCTCCAATGCCGTTTCTCCCTTTAGCGCTTACTTGAAGGGCAGTATCTTCGGCAATGGCCAGCTGGATTATCATGCGGTGCAGAGCCATATGAAGCTGGAGGAGATTGCCGAGAAGCGGGCGGCAAAACTTTTCGGTGCCGACCATGCCATCGTGCGCATCGCGGACATCGCCGCGGCTTCCCGTGTGGTATTTCAGGCATTAGCGACGACCGGGGATACAATCCTCTCTTTCAACCGGCGCAAAATTGAGCATTGCATCGGCGAGCATCTGCAGTATGATTTTATCTCGTTTAGCATAGAGCCGGAAACGGAGCAGATAGATTTGGCCCGGGTGGAACAGCTGGCAAAGAAACGCAAGCCCCGGCTGATTATCTATTCGCCTGTAAATTATCCCTTGCATTTGGATTATGCAAGACTTAAGGAAATTGCCAAGGCAGCAGGGGCGTATCTCTGGGTGGATATCGGCCAGAATGCCGGAGCTGTGGCCGCAGGCTGTGCGCCGTCACCTGTTCCCTATGCAGATGTGGTGACTCTGCCCACGGGCGATTCCCTGCAGGGGCCGCATAATGCGGTTATCCTCACCAGCAAGGAATTGGCGGAAAATATGGATAAGGCCGTACTTGATACCGGTCATTCCATGGTGAAGAAAAATGTGCTGGCGGCTCTGGCTACTACTTTCCTCGAAGCGGGCAGTGAAGCGTTCAAGGCCTACTGCGAGCAGGTGCTCAAAAATGCCAAGGCGTTGGAAAAAGGCCTTCACGACGCAGGCGTCCGCACACTTTGCGGAAATACGGAAAACCATCTGGTTCTGCCCTGCCTGCCGGAGGGAACGGCACCGGATGATATGGTGGGAAAATTGCGGGAGGCAGGTTTCCTGGTGAAGGGGGATACCATGCTGACTTCGGATGACGGGGTGACTTTCCCCATCCTGCGTCTGTCGGCCCTTGACCCCACGACCCGGGCCTTAAAGGAAACCTCGATGCAGGCCATCGGGCGGACATTGGGCGAATTTATTCTGTCCAGTGGTGATGAAGCGGCGCAGAAGAAGGCTGCTACGCAGATTCGCGCGATACTGATGAATAAGCCGCTGTTCTCGGATGAATGGCTGCCACAGAATATCAACCTCACGCCGGGCTATGGTCAGAAAGACCTCAATATCGCCCAGGAAGTGGAAGCCGAGAAAAAAGAAGCGCAGGCGGAGCGCATGTGGAGTTTCTGGGATAATTAACGCTTTGTGCGGAATTTAAGTTTCATTTTTGGCCTTCCCTTGCGGGAAGGTTTTTTGTTTGGACGATAGGATTTTACTGGCGGGCAGCGAATAATTTATTGACTTGGAGTATACTTTAGCCTGTATAATAGAAAGCAGAAGTGAGGTGGCGGCATGAAAGAAGCAGACATAGCAAAATTATTGCAAGCCTATAAGGAAGACGCACTCTCGGAAGCGGAAGCTGTGCAGGCTATTCGGGATGTGCCGTTTGAAGAGATGAAATTTGCAGAAATCGACCATCACCGCGAACTGCGGCAGGGGATGCCGGAGGTTATCTATGCGGCGGGCAAGACACCCGAGCAGGTGCGGGATATTTTTTATTCGCTGTATACCCATAGTCAGGGAAATCTTTTGGCGACCAGAGCCGGACGTGAGCATTATGAAAAGGTGCTGGAAAAAGTTCCCGAAGCAGAGTATGACGAAATGGCGCGGGCCGTTTATCTTGACCGTGATCAATCGCTGGTGCGGGATGAAAAGCACAAAATTTTGATTTTGACCGCGGGAACCAGTGATATACCGGTGGCCGAGGAGGCACGGCTGACGGCCCACCTCTTTGGCAACTATGTTAAGACCTGCTATGATTGTGGCGTGGCGGGAATCCACCGACTGTTTGCTCACTTGCCAGAGATAGAAGAAGCCAATGTCATTATTGTCATTGCCGGTATGGAAGGGGCACTGGCCAGTGTGGTGGGCGGACTTACGGATAAGCCCGTCATTGCCGTGCCGACCAGCGTAGGCTATGGCGCTTCCTTTAAGGGGGTGGCCGCGCTGCTGTCCATGCTGAACAGCTGTGCCATGGGCGTATCGGTGGTCAATATTGACAATGGATTTGGGGCTGGTGCCTTGGCCAGCAAGATCAATAAGTTGAGGTGACGGAATTTCAATGAAAGCGTTATATTTGGATTGCTTTGCCGGCATCAGCGGGAATATGTTCTTAGGGGCAATGCTGCAGTTAGGTGTACCGGAAGCCTATTTGAAAAAAGAACTGGAAAAACTGCCGCTGGCCGATGAATTTGCTTTAGAGGTTCGTGATTTAGAGCGCAAGGGGATTCAGTCTCTTTATGTGGAGGTGAAACTGCATCCTCAAGAGAAGCATCATCACGAGGAACACCATCATGTACACCGCCGTATGCTGGACATTCGGGAGATAATTGAAAAATCCTCATTAAATATGGCGGTGAAACAGCAGGCGCTGGCAATCTTTATGGAAATTGCCAAGGCTGAAGGCAAGGTGCATGGCAAGCCCGCGGAAGAAGTGACCTTCCATGAGGTCGGCGCCGTGGATTCCATTGTGGATATTGTAGGCGCAGCCATCTGTCTGGACTATCTGGAAATCGAGCGTATTTTTGTTTCGCGGCTGACTGTGGGCAGTGGCTGGGTAAACTGTGCGCATGGCTTGCTGCCCGTTCCGGCACCAGCAGTGGCTGAACTGTTAATCGGCTGGCAGACTGAGCGTGGTACAGAGGAAAAAGAACTGGTGACACCGACAGGCGCGGGCATCGTTCAGGCTTTAGGCACTTATAGCGAAAGTCTGCCCAAAGGTTTTGTGACGGAATGCATTGGCTATGGGGCAGGCAGTCATGAACTGGACATGCCCAATGTACTGCGGGTGTATCGGGGTGAGTACAACGGCGCCGTTGACAGTAAACTCGCCGTCATTGAAGCTAATATTGACGATATGAATCCCCAGATTTACGGTTATCTCTACGAAAAACTGCTGGCGGCAGGTGCACTCGATGTCTGGACAACCCCTATCTTCATGAAGAAGAACCGCCCGGCCCAGATGCTTTCCGTACTGGTGGATGAGGAGAAAATGAATGCCTGCGTGGGCATTATCTTTGCCGAAACCACCAGCATCGGCCTGCGGATTATGCCAGTGGGCCAGCGGCTCGAGGCATCCCGTCATATCGCCAAGGTGGAGACGAAATATGGCGTGGTGAATTGCAAGGTCAGCGCCTGGGATGGCAAGATTTGCAGCGTGTCGCCGGAGTATGAGGATTGCAAGGCGCTGGCCGTCAGACAGCAGGTGCCGCTGAAAAATGTGCAGCAAGAGGCGATGAAGATAATTGATGAACGGTTAGGTTAGGTTACATCGATATATTAAGACGCCCGGTGGCTGATGATATATTCCCTTTGCTTATGCAGGCTTGCCTAACGCGGCGGGAATACATCATCAGCTACCGGGCTGTTTTCGTATATTATATTGCCGCCCCTGCCCTCCGTCTTGTGTCTCGAACCAATCTACTGCGTTACAATATAGGGCGTAGTTTCAAGGTAAATCTCAAAGGTGCGGGGCCAGGGGAAACTTAAGTCAACGGTCAAATCCTTGACGGTCAGGGTGAAATCTCCCTGCGGTGTATGAAATTCGCTGGGGGTCAGGAATGACTTGCTGTGTTTGTAGGCAGCCAGATGTTTTTGCATACTCTGCTGCAGCATATTATTGGCCCAGCGCCAGTTATGTTCCAAATCCAAATCGGCGGTGTTTTGATAGCCGGCCTTTTTCAGCGTATGGTTGATGGTATCGATATCCTCTTTGAGGTAGAAGTAATCTTCTAAGATACGGTTGTGCAGGAATTTCAGATTGCTGGCGGCAATGCCCAGAGCTTCTGCACGGCTTGGGGCATTTTTTTGTGCGTTGGTGTAGAGAATGGCGGTGGCTGCGGCCGTACCGATGGCGTTGCTGGCGGTGTTCCAGCCAGCATAGGCGGTGAGGCTGTTTACAGGAAAATTCTTATCCAGAAGCAAAGGCAGCAGCGTTTCCTGGGCGGTGAAATGTTTGGAGAGGTCAACGAGCGCGACAGGGCTGCCTTGGGCAGTCAGCTCCCTGAGTTCCTGCACATTGGTACTGCGTTTGCTCACCGTGTCTTTTTCGTAATCGTTAGCAGACAGGTAGAGCACGTAGTCGGCTGCGGCGGCATCGCTGGTTTCCTCGCCGCCAATCAGGGCGATTTTTTCACGGGCGGTTTCCTGCATATCGATGGCCATATAGGGCATAATGGTATCCGGTGTGCTGGCGTGATTATAACGGACATAAACCAGAGGCTGGAAGTCATTTTGTTCATTGTGGAAGGCAGCCAGCATGGTCAGGGCGATTTCGTCGGCGCCATGGGTCAGGATTACTTTATGGGATGGCAGATTTTCGGCTTGCATAAATTCCCGCAGGTGGGCTTTTTCGATATTGGGGATGCTGTATTCCTCGCCGTCATCCTGTCCTAAGACGAGTTTTGTCAGTACGCCCTCTTTGACGAGCGCGATGAGCTTCTTGTTGAGTTCCTCGTTCTCTGCGAAGTGGGCCATATATTTTTCCTTGCTGGCGGGAGGGATAGCAGCTTCGAGCCGGGCAAGTTCCGTTTCATCGATAGCAAGGCCTGCCGCCTGACGTCCCTTCAAGCGGGAATAGGCCAGCAAATCCTTGCGTTCCTGATAGCCGTCAATGGTATCCTGTGGCGTCTGGCGGGGCAGAATACTGAAGGCCAGCAGGGGTATGTTGGGATTATCGGCGTGCAACTGGCGCAGATACTTAATGAGTGCTTCCTGCTGGGCAGGTGGCGCTTCCTTTTCGCGGGCGGCGAGCAGGCCGCCATAGAGAAGCTGGTCGATGGAGATAAGGGCGGCCTGCTGGCCTTTGATATTTTCTGCGAGCCATTGGCGCATGCACGCTGTGTCGCCGGGGGCCGAGTAGTAGTCCTGCAGTTCCGTGGGCGGCGTAAGGACCTGGAAGCCGGCAATGGCGCCGCCGTCCACGACGAATTGTTTGCAGGGCGGGCGGCCATCCAGCGGCACGAGGATGATGTTTTTGTCAGGCACGTTGGCGCTCACCGTTTCTGCTGCAGAGGGAGCAGCGAAAGGATGGCTCAGATGCCATAGCCCCATGAAGAACAGAAGTATCAGCAGGGGGCGGATAAGGGATTTATAGTTCACGAATTTCTCCTTAATAAAAAAACGATATGCTCTAAGTATAACATAAAGCATATCGTTTGAAATTATGGTGTCGGTATAAACTTTGCGATAAATGTATGGCCGGATTCGTACATGTCTTTGTGGAGTCTGGCCAGTGGCGCGAAGATGGGCGCGTAATTCATGCGCAGCTTGAAGCGCATCAGGGTATGATTGGTGCAGCCAAAGATGGGAACACGGTCAAGGATGTAATGATTTTCCCCTTTGTCAGCCAGGCCAAAGTTTACGGTGAAGGCACCCTTATAGCCGGCTTTTTTCACCATCTGCTGCAGTTCTTCATCATAGGAGCCGCAGGGATAAGCCAGGAAGTTTACTTCTTTGTGTAAATGCCATTCCAACGCCTTTTTGGAGCCGTCCAGCTGGTTCCAAGTTTCTTCCGGGCTGGTGCTGTCCAGTTGTTCATGGGAAAGGGTGTGGCTTTCAAAGTCGATAAGGCCGCTTTCCTGCATTTCGTCCACCTGCGCCCAGGTGAGATAGTTGGGATAGGTGCCGATGAAATCGGAAATCAGGAAGATGGTTCCCCGCAGGTTGTATTTCTGCAGAATGGGGAAAGCACAGCGGTAATTGTCCGCATAACCATCGTCAAAGGTAATGATAACAGGCTTGTCGGGAAGGGCAGTACCGTTATCCCAGGCTGCAATCATTTCTTCCGGGGTAATGGTATGATAGCCATTGTCCGCTAGATACTTCATCTGGGCCTCGAATTGGTCCGTGTGAACTGTCAGGGCGTTTTCATCCCGGTCGTTTATCTGGTGATAGTTAAGAACCGGTACAGAATCCTTGGCGCTGTGCATGATATAAGCGCAGACGGCCAGTCCTGCCAGTATGAGAGCCAGCACCAACAGCGCCAACCTCTTTATCCATATTTTCATTTTGGACGACACATCCTTTGTTTCTTATTGCATATCGACTACTATATAACAATGAAAGGCCCTTGTCAATACAAAAGCCTTCCTCAAGAGGAAGGCTGCATCTTTAATTGAGTACCCGGCAGGCTCCGGCGTAGTGAGTTACGCGGTAGTCGCGGGAGAGGGAATCGTAGGCAATGCCGTAGGTGCTGGAAGCATGAATCATCTGTCCGTTGCCCACATAGATGCCGACATGGGAGATGTTCACGTAGTCACCGGCGAAGAAAACCAAATCCCCGGGCATGAGCTCGGCTTTTGAAATCGGCCGGCCGGCCGTGGCCTGAATGTCAGCGGTGCGGGGCAGGTGAATGCCCTTCTGGGCGTAAACGTACTGGACAAAGCCCGAGCAGTCAAAGCCGTTGGGAGAAGAACCGCCCCAGACATAAGGCACTCCGAGATATTGACGGGCCAGACTGATGATGCCGTTAGCCCCGGCAAAGTAGGATTTATGGCTGGTCGTTGGCAATGCGCGGTGGAGCAGTGCCTGATAGGAACTGCTGCCCAGCTCACCGTCAACGGCCAGATGGTTGTCGCGCTGGAATTCGGCGACAGCGGCTTTGGTGGCAGGACCGTAATCACCATCCACGGGTACATCATAGCCCTGACTGGCTAAAGCCTGTTGGATTTCAATAACTTCATTACCTGTGTCGCCGAGCTGGAAGCTGGCGGCCTCGGAAAGGGAACTAGAGCCAAAGAAGATTGCTGCTGCAGCGAGCAGACAGCACGGTTTTGTAAATCGCAAGTAAAAAACCTCCTTAACTTGTGAACACAAAGCTTAGCTGGAGGTAGTATACCATATTAGTAGTTGACAGGTCAAATAGGTCATAAAAAATTAAAATTACTATGGCAAAATCTGAACAATAGCGTTATAATAGGTTATTGTGTATTAACTTAGGATAGACGGTATGGACAATATATTAGGAAAAAGCTTAAAGGAGATTGTGCATTTTATGCAGAGAAATGAACTTTGCTGGTGTGGCAGCGGCAAGAAATATAAAAAATGCCACGCAGATTTTGATGAACGGATTAGCGAGATTAAGTATAACGCCTTCAAGGGACAGGTAAGACCGCCCAAGAAAATCATCAATAATAAGCAGGATATCGAAATGATAAAAGCTGCCGGCGTGGTCAATGACGGCGCGCTGGATTTGGCAGCTTCCCTGATTAAGCCGGGCGTGGATACGGCCACGATTGATGATGCGGTGCGTGAATTCATCGAATCCAGAGGGGGCTATCCTTCCTGCCTGAATTACGAAGGCTTCCCCAAGAGCTGCTGCATTTCCATCAATGAAGTGGTGTGCCATGGCATTCCTTCGAAAAAGACCATCCTCAAGGAAGGGGATATCGTCAATGTGGATATCACCACTACGCTGAATGGTTATTATGCAGATGCTTCCCGTATGTTTATGGTAGGGGAAGTATCGGAAGAAGCAGAGCGTCTGGTGCGGGTCACCAAAGAGTGCATGGAACGGGGCATTGCTGCCGCTAAGCCCTGGCACTTCTTGGGGGACATCAGCGCTGCCTGCGGTGACTACGCGCATGCCAATGGCTATTCAGTCGTGACGGATTTGGGCGGTCACGGCGTGGGCAAGGACTTCCATCTGGAACCTTTTGTGGCCCATGAAGGCGAAGCTGGCACAGGCATGCTGTTGGTGCCGGGCATGGTACTGACGGTGGAACCGATGATTAATCAGGGCAAGAAGTCCGTGGTCGTTGACAGCAAGGACAACTGGACGGTGCGCACCAAGGATAACAAGCTCTCCGCTCAGTGGGAAAAGACGATATTGATTACGGAAACAGGCACGGAGGTACTTTCGTCGTAATGACTATGTTCAAGGAACTGGGCATCTCCCAGGAAATTTGCGAAACCCTGGCGAAAAAGGGGATTCGCGAGGCAACGCCGGTACAGGAAAAGGCCATTCCGCTGGCCAGAGCCGGTAAGGATGTTATCGTGCAGGCTCAGACCGGCACAGGCAAGACATTGGCTTTCCTGCTGCCCATTCTGGAAAAAATCAAGCCCCAGGCAGATGTGGCGCAGGCTTTGATTGTTGCTCCGACGCGGGAACTGGCCATTCAGGTGGCTAAGGTAGCTTCTATTGTCGGCGAAGCTGCAGGCATATCCTCGCTGGTTATTTATGGCGGGCAGGATATTGAACGCCAGAAGCAGAAACTGCGCCGCCATCCTCAGCTCATCATCGGCACGCCGGGACGTCTGCTGGACCATCTGCGTCGTCAGACCATCAACTTAAGCCATGTGAACAAGGTGGTTTTGGATGAAGCTGACGAAATGATGAAGCTGGGCTTTATCGAAGACGTAGAAGTATTATTGAAGGCTTCTGCGGCTGACCGTCAGTTTATGTTGTTTTCCGCTACCATGCCGCCGCGGGTCAAGGCACTGGCCGCACAGTATATGAAAGCACCGGAAAATATCCAAATCCAGAGCGAGCATATCACTTTGGATGCCATTGAGCAGGTTATTCTGGATACTACGGAAGAAAATAAGATTGACCGCCTCTGTGAATGCATCAACAGCGATAATCCGTATCTGGCCATGGTGTTCTGTCATACGAAACAGCGGGCACATATGGTGACGATGGCGCTGGCAGCCCGTGGGTATCTGGTGGACGAGCTTCATGGTGACTTGTCCCAGGTACAGCGTGCTTTGGTGCTCAAGCGCTTCCGCAAGGCTGAACTGCAGATTCTCTGCGCTACGGATATTGCAGCCCGTGGTCTCGATATCGAAGGCGTGACCCATGTATTCAACTACGATATTCCCCATGATACGGAAAGCTATATCCACCGCATCGGCCGCACGGGCAGAGCCGGGCAGGACGGCAAGGCCGTGACGTTTGTCAACGCCCGCCAGTATGATTTACTGCGCCGCATAGAGGCCGGCATCAAGAGCCGAATCCGCAAGGAGCATTCCGAGCGCCATCATAAGCGTCTGGAAAAGCAGGCGCAGATTATGCAGGAAATCAAGAAGGAACGGCAGGAGAAGAAGGCCAAGGCCAAACCTTTATCCAAATATGCCAACCGCAAGGGTGCGGCACACAAGGGACGCAATGACCGCAGCCGCCGGGCAAAAGTCAGAAATAAATCCAACGCCACCAAGCGTTCCCATATGGGCAAACACTAAAGCCTTCCCCTTGAGGGGGCGGCTTTTGCCGCGGGTGTCCAGTGGACACCCCGGTGAGTGCCCCGTAGGGGCGGATGAGGTGTTAAGCGAAAATTTCAAATTTGTAGCAGGAAATCCCCCTTTTTAGTCGAATTTTTACCATTGTAGACTAAATAAAGGGGGATTTGTCATGATTGGTATCAAAAATGTGATTGCCGTGGTTTGCGGAGGGGGACCTGCTCCCGGCATTAACAGCGTTATCTCTGGTGTGGTTAATGAAGCCACCCGTCAGGGATGGGATGTTCTGGGCATGTATGACGGTTTTTCCCGTCTGGCACGTGGCGAAAAGAATTACGTTCGTCTGGAACCGAAGAACATCAGCCGCATTCACCTGACCGGCGGCTGCATTCTCAAGATGTCCCGCTTCAATCCCACGAAGAAGGAATCGGATTTGCGCACGGTGGTGGAAACGCTGACGGAACTCGGTGTTACGCATCTCGTGACCATCGGCGGTGATGATACGGCATACAGCTCTGCTGCTGTTTCTGATTATGCCCGCAAGATGGGCCGCACCATCAATGTAGTGCATGTGCCGAAGACCATTGATAATGACCTGCCGCTGCCGGAGGGGATTCCGACATTCGGCTTTGAAACCGCCAGAGCATTCGGTACGCAGGAAGTAGAAAACCTGATGGAAGATGCCCGCACCACCAACAACCGCTGGTACTTCACCATCGCCATGGGCCGTACCGCAGGTCACTTGGCACTGGGCATGGGCAGAAGTGCCGGTGCAGCACTGACCATCATTCCAGAAGAATTTCCGGAAGACAAGATTCCCCTGCAGCAGGTGGTGGACATCATCACGGGTGCTATCGTGAAGCGTTACCTGACCGGCAAGAATTACGGCGTGGCTGTAATCGCGGAAGGTGTTATTGAAAAGATTGCACCGGAAGATTTCAAGAAGCTGGGCACGGTGGTCACTGACGAACATGGTCACATTCGCTACAGCGAACTGGACTTTGGTGAAATTCTCAAACAGGCTGTGCTGGCTGAAGTGAAGAAACTCGGTATTAAACTTAGCATTATTGATAAGGAAATCGGCTATGAACTGCGCTGCACGGCACCGATTGCCTACGATATCGATTATGCCCGCCAGCTTGGCTACTCTGCGGTACAGTTCCTGATGTCCGGCGACAGCGGCGCCCTGATTTCCATTCAGGATAACAAAGCCGTGCCCATGCGCTTCGAAGACATCAAGGACCCGGCTACCGGCAAGACCATGGTGCGCAAGGTCAACATCAACTCCGTTCATTATCAGATTGCCCGCGGCCTGATGATGCGCCTCGAAAAAGGCGATTTGGATGACCCGGGCCTGGCCAATGCCTACCGTATGGAACCGGCAGAGTTCAAGGAAAGATACAGCTATCTGTTCCCGGAAGAACAGGAAGTAACGGCTGAAGCATAAAAAAATCGAAAAAACTTAAAAAAGGGGGTTGACACCCTCTTTTTTTTGCTCTATAATCTTTTATTGTCAGCCGCCGATACGGCACAGCGATGAAGCGCGACAGCGCAACAGAGCGAAGGTTATCGCGGGGTGGAGCAGTCGGTAGCTCGTCGGGCTCATAACCCGAAGGTCACAGGTTCAAGTCCTGTCCCCGCAACCAATTTTATGTTTGACAAGGCTGACAGGTTATGATAAAGTTATCGCGGGATGGAGCAGTCGGTAGCTCGTCGGGCTCATAACCCGAAGGTCATAGGTTCAAGTCCTATTCCCGCAACCAAATGTTATTGTTGCTGATATAGCTCAGTCGGTAGAGCGTATCCTTGGTAAGGATAAGGTCACCAGTTCAATCCTGGTTATCAGCTCCATATATGGCGGCATAGCTCAGTTGGCTAGAGCATGCGGTTCATACCCGCAGTGTCAGGAGTTCAAATCTCTTTGCCGCCACCAAATTTACCAATGAACCCCTGTATCAGGGGTTTTATTTTATGTTTTATGTCGGTAAGAAAATTTTTGACTTGTCAAGGGTTTCTTGTTGACAGGCTTTTCCAAGTGTGCTAAATTGTATTAGTGACATTGTGAAAGAGTCATAGTTTCTGAGCGTAAGGGGTGTAAATAAGAGATGCGCAACAATATCACGTTGGAGTGCACGGAGTGCCATAGCCGTAACTACCGTACCAACAAGAACAAGAAGAACAACCCGGATCGTCTGGAGTTCAATAAGTACTGCAAGTTCTGCAAGAAACATACGACGCACAAAGAGACGAAATAATCGCTTCTAGCGGATTGAACGGAGATGTGAAGTAACTGTGAAGAAATTCATAGACGAAGTAATCGCCGAAATGAAAAAAGTATCATGGGCGACCAAAAAAGAACTGGTCAACTACACGATTGTGGTTGGCATCGCCGTAGCAATTGTCTGCGCGCTGATTTGGTTCTGTGATACCATCTTTGCAAGATTGTTCCACATCATTTTACGGTAAGCTAAGTGAGGGCAGCATGGCAAACGAAGAGATGAATCTGCGGCAGGACAATCCTGGCAGAGCATGGTATGTAGTGCATACCTATTCGGGCTATGAGAACAAGGTTAAGGCCAATCTCGAACGCCTGATTCATACGGCCAACATGAGCAACATGATTTTCAATGTTGTGGTTCCCGTTGAGGATGAGGTCGAAATCAAGGACGGCAAGAAAAAAGTCGTTCCGCGAAAAGTCTTCCCAGGCTATGTGCTGGTTGACATGATTGTCGATGAGCATTCCTGGTACGTTGTGCGCAACACTACCGGTGTTACCGGTTTCGTTGGTTCTGAAAAACACCCGATTCCGCTTACCGATGCTGAAGCGAAACGTATCTTGAAATCCATGGGCGAGGAAGAGCTCAAACCTGAACTCGATGTCGAGGTTGGGGATGTGGTTCGTATCAACTCGGGCGTTTTCGAGAACTACACGGGCACCATTACAGCTATCGATGCTGAAAAGGGCCGTCTCAAAGTTCTCGTCGAGGAAACCCCGATTGACCTTGGTTTCGATCAGGTAGAAGCTATCTGATTGAAACCGCGTAAATCCTTTTTGGGAGGTGAATATAAATGGCAAAGAAAGTTTCTAAGGTTGTAAAACTTCAGGTTGTTGCAGGTAAGGCTAATCCGGCTCCTCCGGTAGGTCCGGCACTTGGTCAGGCTGGTGTCAACATCATGGGGTTCTGTAAGGAATTCAACGAAAGAACCAAAGATAAGGCTGGTCTCATCATTCCGGTTGAAATCACGGTTTTCGAAGATAGATCCTTCACGTTCATCACGAAGACTCCGCCGGCTGCTGTACTTCTGAAGAAGGCTGCTAAGATCGACAAGGCTTCCGGTGAACCCAACAAGAACAAGGTAGCTAAGCTGCCGCGCGCTGAAGCAATGAAGATTGCAGAAAGCAAGATGGAAGACCTCAACGCTGCTGATATCGAGGCTGCTACTCGCATGATCGAGGGCACGGCTCGCAGCATGGGTATCGAAATCGTTGACTAATAAGTTCACGTTTCATCCCTGTGGGAGGCAATAACCGTTATTACCACGAGAGGAGAAAACTTACAATGGCTAAAGCTGGTAAGAAATATCAGGACGCTTGCAAGCTCGTTGAAGCTGGCAAGTTCTACACGGCTGCTGAAGCTATGGAACTCGTTAAGAAGACGGCTACGAAGAAGTTTGATGAAACCATCGAACTGCATGTACGTCTCGGCGTAGATCCGAAGTATGCTGATCAGCAGGTACGTGGCGCTATGGTACTGCCGCACGGCACTGGTAAATCCAAGCGCGTACTCGTTTTCGCTAAGGGCGAAAAGGTTAAGGAAGCAGAAGCTGCAGGTGCAGACTTCGTTGGTTCCGATGAAATCGTCCAGAAGATCCAGGGCGGCTGGCTCGACTTCGATGTCGCAGTAGCTACTCCGGACATGATGGGCACTGTCGGTCGTCTTGGTAAGGTTCTCGGCCCCCGCGGCCTCATGCCGAACCCGAAACTGGGTACGGTTACCATGGATCTCACGAAGGCAGTATCCGAGATTAAAGCAGGTAAAGTCGAATACCGCACCGATAAGGCCGGTAACGTGCATTGCCCGATCGGCAAGGCATCCTTCGACGCTGAGAAGCTCCAGCAGAACTTCCAGGCCCTGATTGATACACTGAACCGCGTAAAACCGGCGGCTGCTAAAGGCCAGTACATGCGCTCCATCACGGTTAGCGCAACGATGGGCCCTGGCATCCCGGTGCAGCTCTAATCTTTTAGAGAAGGTTCAGAAACGAGGCTCCGGTCTCAGGAACGTAATGTTCCGACAACTGTATAACGATGGCTGTAGACAGCAGGTTTGATAATTTATCATCTAACGACAATTTGTCGCCTGCCGAGGCCGGAGCAGATGAACTTTGAAAATTCTACCTCCGGCGGACGCAGCCGGAGGTTTTTTTACAGGCTTTAATAAATCTCAAACAGGCAGGAGGTGTAATGAAAAAATGGCAAATCTGACGAAGAAACAGGCTATCGTTGCTGAACTTAAGGATCAGCTGACGAATGCTAAAGGTGTTGTGCTGACCAGCTACCGTGGTCTTACGGTTGCTCAGGACACGCAGCTCCGTCGTGAACTTCGCGCCGCTGGTGTAACGTACCATGTTGTTAAAAACACGATGCTCCGCCTGGCAGCGAAAGAAGCAGGTATCGAAGGCTTCGATGCTCATCTTGAGGGCACCACGGCTTTCGCATTCTCCACGGAGGATGCTATTGCTCCGGCAAAGGTTATCTGCGGCTTCATCAAGAAGAACAAGCTTGATGAAAACGAAGTGCTGACTGTTAAAGTTGGTACCGTTGAAGGTAAGGTTATTGATGCTAACGAAGTTAAGGCTCTGGCATCCCTGCCGTCTCGCGAAGAACTCATCGCCAAGATGCTGGGCAGCATGAATGCTCCTATCAGCAATACGGTCAACGTACTGCAGGGTGTTATTCGCAACGCTGTTTATGTGCTTGACGCTGTTCGCGCTCAGAAGGAATCCGCATAATCTGCGAATCCGATATAATTAATTAAGAATTAACAAGAAAGATTTTTGGAGGTATATTCAAATGACTAAAGAAGAAATCATGGAAGCCATTGAAAACATGACTGTCCTCGAGCTGTCTGAGCTCGTAAAAGCTATGGAAGAAAAGTTCGGCGTTAGCGCTGCTGCTCCGGTTGCAGTTGCTGCTGTTGGTGGCGCTGCTGCTGGTGCTGCTGAAGAAAAGAGCGAATTCACGGTTATGCTCACTTCCGCTGGCGACAAGAAGATCAACGTTATCAAGGCTGTTCGTGAAGCTACGGGTCTCGGCCTGAAGGAAGCTAAGGAACTCGTTGATGGCGCTCCGGCTGCTGTTAAGGAAAACGTTGCTAAGGCTGAAGCTGAAGAACTCAAGAAGAAGCTTGAAGAAGCTGGCGCTTCCGTTGAACTGAAGTAATTTCAGTTTGCTGGAATTAGCAAGTTAAGAAAGCCGCTGGGAATATCGTGAGATATTTCCGGCGGCTTTTTATCTTGCTATGCTATGCTTATATGTGTTATAATAACAATACAGAGAGAAATAATTGTGGTCTATCGAGATTACCCGAAGAAGAGAGTCAAGCGGCTGGTTACCGAAGGCTCTTTTTTTTGTAATTCTTTATGTTGACAGCAGTATAGGCTTGCCGTAGAATACATTTTAGGCGAACTTTAAGCTGGCATTGGCCAGCGTTGATAGAGCGATTGGTTATCACGGACAATCTAAAAACTCCCGCTTTTCTCCAAACTTTAGCGGCTGCGAGCCAGCAGGTCGGGAAAGGGGAGTGATTGATACTGTGAATTGCATAGATATTGGGATTCTTTTTCTATGTATCTGTGTGGGCAGGTTCTTTTGGGCTTGCTCCCGATATGTGGATAAAGCAAGACCAGCCAGAGACATTAACATCGGCCTGCAAGTGCCAACAGTCAATGGATTGTTGAATCTTGGCATCTCTGGTAAAAATGGGCCAAATGCAAAAGACCACCCCGCTTCGTCAAAGTTTGGTGGTCATAAGCATTAAGGTATTTTATTGTTCATGATTAACTAACGGCGACTATCAATGTAGTTCGCTCTTTCTTTTTGTCATTTTACCATATTTTCTGCTTAGATGCAATAAAGGCATTGTGCTTTATTGGCTAGTAAGTACTCCGCGCCCGTGAAGACTTATTCCTGCGCTAGTACGCGCGGGGCGCGTAAATCGCTTAGGAACAAGTCTTCACAGGCGCGGGAAGTGTCAATTCTCTTTGGTTAGTTGTTCGTACATCTTCATTAGTTCTGCTACGCATTCGGATTCGCTGTTGAGCTTGCCCCAGAAACCGTAGGCCTGCATAACGGCTTTGTCGTTGGCGCGGTGGGCTTTGAGTAGTTCCGGGGGCATGGTTACAGGGTCGTAGAGGTCGGCAAGGCTGCTATCGGGGTAGAGGGCACGGGCATCTAAAATGCCTTGAGCGGTCTGTTCGATGGCGGCGCGTTGTTTGTCGGTGGGGGTGGGCCAGGGGAAGTTGTTGTAGACGATTGTATTGGAATAGCTGTAATCACTTTTTAGTCTTCCACAGACTGCTCGCATCCATGCCATGTGAACATTGCTCATCAGTATACCGAAGTTATAAAGACCTGCATTTGGAATCATAAAAAGTTTATCTCCGGGGATAATGTCGGCATCTAAATAGTCCATCGGTATATAACGGCGTTGCTCTGATGATACTTTTGGCAGAGCTATAAATCTTGTACTGCATTCCCGGACTTCGTCAAATAAGGTAGGTGTATCTGCTTTTTTTCTAGTGGCTTCCTTTTTACTGGCAAGGCGAAAATCTCGCACGGCTTCAATTCGTTTCAGAATATGGGGGCATTTTTTTAGTTCGGCAGGTTTCGCACCGACTAACCATAAGCAATAACGTGGTTTGCGGTCGATAAAATCCTTGCCCATCATAAACGGTCGCAGGAATCCTTCTCCCTGCGGCTCTGCTTTTAGTAGTTCATTTTTTTCTTCAATGGTAAGGATTAGATTTCCTCCTTCGGCTGGTTTGCCACCGTTAAGCATAACAGGAACATTACATAACGGCTTTGAATGGCTGGCTATAAATACTGTTGGCGCAGCTACCAAATATGGATTGATGTTTTGTACCTGCTGCTTATCTGCACCATTATATAACCAACGTTTGGAGTTATTACCTGTGCTAAAACCGATAATTACTACATGAACATGTGCTTTGTCCGTTGATTCGCTATCCCAGCGGAATGTGCGGTGGGCAAAGTCAATATGTATGCCGAAGCGTTCATAAAGCGGTTGCCAAACATCTGCCACTTGTTCGCCTTGGGTGATGGAGTTGGTTGATACCAATGCACATCTTACGTTAGTTCCTTGCATATATTGAGAGGCTTTGAAGTACCATGCGGCTACATAGTCAATCTTCCCCGCTTTTTTATAGGGCTTGCCTTTTTCATCCACATAAACATTGAGCATATCCTCTTTTTGACTTTTGATTTGCAGAGAATATCCCACAAATGGCGGATTTCCCAAAATAAAGATTTGCTCGCCCCCCCCCCCAGTGGACAGATGTCGTGCCAGTCCATTTTCAGCGCATTGCCTTCATGGATATTGGCATTAGTCGTCAACGGCAGGAAATCCATTTCCTTCTTTATAATATCCTCGGTTTCGTGCATCATCTGGCTCTCGGCAATCCAGAGGGCGGTTTTTGCTACAGACACGGCGAAGTCGTTTATCTCGATGCCGTAGAACTGGTTGATTTTCACCTTGATGGGATTCCATTCTTCTTCGGCAAAGCCGAGCACGCCTGTACCGGTTTTGTCGGTTACGGTTTCCCGCAGAATATCATTTTCCAGGCGGCGCAGGGAAATATAGGATTCTGTGAGGAAGTTGCCGCTGCCTGCCGCCGGGTCGAAGTATCTGCCGCTGGCCAGTTCTTCCTGCAAGTTTTTTAATTTTGTCAGCCGCTTGGCCAGTGTCTTTTCCTCCATGGCGGTCTGGAATTTTTCGCGATAGTCGTCAAGGAACAGCGGGTCGATGACCTTGTGGATGTTCTCGATGGATGTATAGTGCATACCGCCTTTGCGCCGGGTGTCGGGATTCAGCGTGCTTTCAAAAATTGCGCCGAAGATGGTAGGACTAATCTGCGCCCAATCAAAGTTGCAGGCTTCATCAATGAGCAGACGGCGTGTTTCTTCTGCGATTGGCGGCACGGGCACGGACTCGGAGAACAGGGAGCCGTTGACGTAAGGGAAGTCGGCGTATTTTTGGTCGAGGAAGCGGTCACGCTCGCTCGTTTTTTGGTCGAGTACCTTAAAAAGTTCCATGAGACCCAGCCGTACATCACTGGCGTTGAAGGTCAGGAGGAAGTCATGGAACATATTACGCCGTCCGAAGATGCCTGCGTCCTCGGCGTAAAGGCAGAAGACGAGCCGTACAATCAGTTTGTTTAAGTCCTGCAAGTCCTTTTCTGAGGGATTGTCGCCGTAAGCGGGGAGCAGGGCATTATACAATTTGCCCACGAGCGTGCCGGCATCACGGCTGATATCCATTTCGCGTGTTATATGGGAGCTTTTTACATCTACCATGAATTGCAGGCGGTAACATTCTTCGCCCAGATTTTTCAGCGCGATACGCTCCGGGTCATCATTGGGACGTTCCATGTCATAAATCTGAAACTCGGCAAAGTTGCAGGAGATAATCCAGCGCGGGCGTTCGGAATAGGGCAGAGCTGCCGCATAACGTCTGGCCTGCTGACCGGGGGTTAAAAATGTGCCATCACTTTGCTTTATCGGGGCGTTTAAGTCTTTGCCCAGGGATTTCTGTTCAATCATCGTATGCGTGGCAGGAATCATTACATCAATAAAGGAAGTATGGGAGAGTTTTACTCTTTGCTCGAAGCGCAGGAAGCTGGCCGGGTCATCTACGCCGTAGACATTTTGCAGCAGGTCAAACCAGAAACGCTGGCTGTCCTGCTTTTCGTCGCCTTTGCCTGCCCAGCGCGCTGCAAATTCCTGTGCGGCTTTCTTTTGCTGATTGTAGTTCATGGGGATGTCTTCTCCTTTTTCGTAGTCCTATTTATTCTACAACGCAGCGAAGGTTTGTTCAAATTTTTTTATTTTGTTTTGGGTCACGTCTTGACAGATGGAACGAGTGGTGATAAACTTAAAAACTACAGGAAATTGCATAGGGATTAGTGTGCGCAAGCGGAAAGGAACTGGAAGCAAGGTGTAAGTAATGGTTAGACCTTGTTTTTTTTCTTGTTCATCCATTCCGTTTCTTTCGGCGTGCTATAATGCCCTACATTTCAGGAAATAATTCTAGTAAAACAGGCTAAGGGGTGAAGGATTTGTTATTTAATCCTGTGCCGGTAGGCAAAAGAACCAGGTATAGCTATGCTAAAATCAAGGAAGTTATGGAGATGCCGCATCTGCTGGACATTCAGCGGAACAGCTACCAGTGGTTCCTTGATGAAGGTTTGCAGGACATCTTTAATGACATTTCGCCGATTCAGGACTTCTCGGGTAATCTCGTGCTGTCCTTCGAGAGTTTCTCTTTGGGCGAGCCCAAGTATGAGCTCGATGAGTGCAAAGAGCGTGATGTAACGCTGGCTGCACCTATCCGCGTAAATGTCCGTCTGATCAATCGTGAGACAGGCGAAATTAAAGAACAGGAAGTTTTCATGGGCGATTTCCCGCTCATGACCGATACCGGTACGTTTATCATCAATGGTGCAGAGCGTGTTATCGTCAGCCAGTTGGTTCGTTCTCCTGGTGCATACTATGGAGAGGAAATTGACCCGACGGGTAAGCATCTCTACAATGCTACGGTTATTCCGAACCGCGGTGCGTGGATTGAACTCGAAACGGATACCAATGATGTGGTTTCCGTTCGTATTGACCGCACGCGTAAAATGCCGGTGACCTACTTCATTCGCGCCCTTGGCTTTGCTACGGACGAAGAAATCATTGACCTCTTTGGTGAAGATCCCCGCATCATGAACACGTTGGAACGTGATGGTGAGGATGTAAAATCCCAGGGCAAGGCTGTAATCGAAATTTACCGCCGTCTGCGTCCGGGTGAACCCGCCAATGAAGATAATGCCCAGCAGCTGCTGGATTCGCTGTTCTTTGACCCGAAGCGCTATGATCTGGCTACCGTTGGCCGTTACAAGCTGACGAAGAAGCTGGGCTGGAAGCGCCGTATCTTGGGCAAAGTTCTGGCAGAACCCATTGTGGATAAAGAAACGGGCGAAATCGTCATTCCGCAGGGTGAAGTCGTTACGGAAGATATGCTCGATGCCATTGATGTTGAGCGTGAACGCCAGCTCTTTGGCGAAGGGAAAATCGTGCAGCTCTATCTGCTCAAAAAAGATGGCAGCCGCATGAAGCTCCTGTGCTCTCCGACGCTCGATATCCATGACCGTACGATTACGAAGAATGATATCATCGCTTCCATTAACTATCTGCTGAACCTCATGGATGGCGTAGGCAGCACGGATGACATTGACCATCTGGGCAACCGCCGCGTGCGTGCTGTGGGCGAACTCCTGCAGAATCAGTTCCGCATCGGTCTGTCTCGTATGGAACGTGTCGTTCGTGAGCGCATGACCATTCAGGATGTGGATGTGATTACGCCGCAGGCACTCATTAACATCCGTCCGGTAGTGGCAGCCATCAAGGAATTCTTCGGTTCCTCCCAGCTGTCCCAGTTCATGGACCAGCACAACCCGCTGTCCGAACTTACGCATAAGCGCCGTCTGTCGGCCCTCGGCCCGGGCGGTCTGTCCCGTGAGCGTGCAGGCTTCGAAGTCCGCGACGTACACAACTCTCACTACGGCCGTATGTGCCCGGTAGAGTCTCCTGAAGGTCCGAACATCGGTCTTATCGGTTCGCTGGCTACTTATGCCCGCGTGAACCAGTTCGGCTTTATGGAAACGCCGTACCGCCGTGTGGACAAGGAAACCCATCGCGTAACGGATGAAGTGCGTTACCTTACCGCTGACGAAGAGGATGAGCTCGTAATCGCACAGGCCAACGAACCGCTCGACGAAAACGAATGGTTCGTTAACCCGCGTGTAACGGCACGTTTCAACGAAGAAACCGGTCTGCATACCCGCGAATCCGTTGACTACATGGACGTTAGCCCGCGTCAGGTGTTCTCCATTGCAACGGCTATGATTCCGTTCCTGGAAAACGACGATGCGAACCGTGCCCTCATGGGTGCGAACATGCAGCGTCAGGCTGTACCTCTGCTCCGTACGCAGGCACCGCTCGTCGGTACCGGTATGGAATACAAGGCCGCCTGCGACTCCGGTGTTATGGTACTGGCTAAACGTGCCGGTGTCGTTGAGAATGTAACGGCAGATTACATCGATGTACGCACGAAAAATGGCGAACTTGACCATTATAAACTCCAGAAATTTATTCGCTCCAACCAGGGAACGTGTATCAATCAGGTTCCTATCGTCTACAAGGGCGATGAAGTGGTGGAAAAACAGCCGATCGCTGACGGCCCCGCTACGGACCATGGCGAACTGGCACTAGGTTACAACATCGTTGTTGCCTACATGCCATGGGAAGGCTATAACTACGAGGACGCCGTACTGCTGTCCGAAAACCTCGTAAAACGCGACCTCTATACATCCATTCATATTGAAGAATACGAATGCGATGCCCGCGATACCAAGCTTGGCCCTGAAGAAATCACCCGTGATATTCCGAATGTGGCAGAAGAAGCACTCAAAGACCTCGATGAAGAAGGTATCATCCGCATTGGTGCCGACGTTCGTCCAGGCGATATCCTTGTCGGTAAGGTTACGCCGAAGGGCGAAACGGAACTTACCGCAGAAGAACGCCTGCTGCGTGCTATCTTCGGTGAAAAGGCCCGTGAAGTTCGCGACACTTCCCTGCGTGTACCGCATGGTGAACAGGGTAAGATCGTTGATGTTAAGATTTTCACCCGTGAAAACAACGATGAACTGCCGCCTGGCGTAAACCGTCTGGTGCGCGTCTACATCGCACAGAAACGTAAGATTTCTGTCGGCGATAAGATGGCAGGCCGTCATGGTAACAAGGGTGTCGTTTCCCGCATTATGCGTCAGGAAGATATGCCGTTCCTGCCGGATGGTACGCCGGTTGATATCGTGCTGAACCCGCTGGGCGTGCCGTCCCGAATGAACATCGGTCAGATTCTCGAAGCCCATTTGGGTATGGCCGTTAAGGTTCTGGGCCAGCAGATTAAAGATGGCGACCCGACGGTTGAAGCCCGTCTGCGCGAAGCCGGTTATGACTTCGACAAGAATGGCATGCCGATTCCGGACGTGGCTGGTCTGCATATCGCTACACCGGTATTTGACGGTGCAAGTGACGAGGCCGTATTCGGTACGATTAAGGCCGCAGGCCTTGCTGATGATGCCAAGACGGTTCTCTATGATGGCCGTACCGGTGAGCCGTTTGAAAATCGCGTAACCGTTGGCTGCACGTACTTCCTCAAGCTGCATCATCTGGTTGCCGATAAGATTCATGCCCGTTCTACCGGCCCGTACTCCCTCGTTACGCAGCAGCCGCTGGGTGGTAAAGCTCAGTTCGGTGGTCAGCGTTTCGGTGAAATGGAAGTTTGGGCGCTGGAAGCATACGGCGCTGCATATACCCTGCAGGAAATCCTGACGGTTAAGTCCGATGACGTGGTGGGCCGTGTCAAGGCTTATGAAGCTATCGTCAAGGGTGAAAACATCCCCGAACCGGGTGTGCCGGAGTCCTTCAAGGTACTCATTAAGGAACTGCAGTCCATTGGCCTCGATATCAAGGTTCTCAACGAAGATGCCAAGGAAATATCCTTGCAGGATGAGGATGATGAAGATATCAACGAAACGGCTAAGAAACTTGATTTTGACGTGGCTGGCGTTGACCCCACGCAGGAAGGTGCCGCTGCACCGAAGCAGGAAGACTCCTATGATGAAGGAGCACCCTCTGATGATGAGAAGCCGGACGACATCATTGCCGATATCGGCAGCCTCGGTTCCATTGTAGAACCTGGCGCAGAAGATACGGATAATGGTGAGGAATAAGAAGGGAGTGTCATCTCTTTGCTGGATGTAAATAATTTTGATTCGATGCGCATCGGTCTGGCCTCTCCGGACAAAATCCGCGAGTGGTCCTACGGTGAGGTCAAGAAGCCGGAGACCATCAACTATCGTACGCTCAAACCGGAGCGCGATGGTCTGTTCTGCGAGCGTATCTTTGGTCCGACCCGCGACTGGGAATGCCATTGCGGTAAGTACAAACGTATCCGCTATAAGGGCATTGTCTGCGACCGCTGCGGCGTTGAAGTCACTCGCGCGAAAGTCCGCCGCGAGCGCATGGGACATATCGAACTGGCTGCGCCGGTTTCACATATTTGGTATTTCAAGGGCATTCCGAGCCGCATGGGCCTGATCTTAGACATCAGCCCGCGTGCGCTGGAAAAGGTTCTGTACTTTGCGTACTACATCGTGCTGGATGCCGGGGAAAATACGGATCTCACGAAGAAGAGCCTGCTTTCCGAAAAGGAATACCACGATGCTTTGGAAAAATATGGCAACACCTTCCGTGTTGGCATGGGTGCCGAAGCCATCAAAGAACTCCTCGATGAGCTGGATTTGGAACGCATGAGCGAAGTTCTGCGCAAGGAAGTCCGCACGGCTTCCGGTCAGAAGAAGATTCGTGCTATCCGCCGTCTGGAAGTTGTGGAAGCATTCCGCAAGTCCGGCAACAAGCCGTCTTGGATGATTATGGATGTTGTTCCGGTTATTCCGCCGGAACTGCGCCCGATGGTACAGCTCGATGGCGGCCGTTTTGCAACGTCTGACCTCAACGACCTGTATCGCCGTGTAATCAACCGTAACAACCGTCTGAAGCGCCTCTTGGACCTCGGTGCACCGGACATCATTGTCCGCAACGAGAAACGCATGCTGCAGGAAGCTGTTGACGCCCTGATTGATAACGGCCGCCGTGGCCGCCCTGTAACGGGCCCGGGCAACCGTCCGCTGAAATCCCTTTCCGACATGCTTAAAGGTAAGCAGGGCCGCTTCCGTCAGAACCTTCTCGGTAAGCGTGTTGACTACTCCGGCCGTTCCGTTATCGTTGTCGGCCCGGAACTGAAACTCCATCAATGCGGCCTGCCGAAGGAAATGGCTCTGGAACTCTTCAAGCCCTTTGTTATGAAAAAGCTGGTTTCCTCGGGAGCCGCTCACAATATCAAATCGGCTAAGCGCATGGTAGAACGTGCTAAACCTGAGGTTTGGGATGTTCTCGAAGGCGTAATCAAAGAGCATCCGGTTCTCTTGAACCGTGCCCCGACGCTGCATCGTCTGGGTATCCAGGCTTTCGAGCCGGTACTCACCGAAGGCCGCGCCTTGAAGCTCCATCCGCTGGCTTGTACGGCATACAACGCCGACTTCGATGGTGACCAGATGGCTATCCATCTGCCGCTGTCCTCCGAAGCACAGACGGAAGCCCGCATCCTGATGCTGGCTGCGAACCACATCCTCGCACCGAAAGATGGTAAGCCAATCATCGTTCCGTCTCAGGATATGGTTCTGGGTTCCTATTACCTGACCAACATCCGTCCGGGTGCCAAGGGCGAAGGCAAAGTCCTCACGGGCATTGCCGAAGCACTGCTGGCTTATCAGCAGCATGACCTCGACCTGCAGGCTGCTATTCAGTGCCGCATCGATGGTTATGGCCTCGTTAAGACTTCTTTGGGCCGCATGATTTTCAATGAAATCCTGCCCAAGGAAATCCGTTACTTCTACAAGGATAAAGAATCCGACCAGTGGTGCCTGGGCGTGCTCATGAACAAGAAGGAACTGGGCAAGCTCGTTGCCAAGTGCTACAATGCCTTTGGTGCTACGGAAACGGCACACGTTATCGATGATGTTAAGAACCTCGGTTACCACTACGCTTGCGTAGCTGGTATGACCGTTGCTATCTCCGACGTTATCGTGCCGCCGAAGAAGAAGACCATCATCAGCGACACGCAGCAGATCGTCAACAAGGTTGAGCGCCGCTATGACCGCGGTCTCATCACCGAAGAAGAACGTTACCACAAGGTTGTTGACCTCTGGTCCAAGGCTACGGATGACGTGGCTGACGCCATGATGGACAACATGGACGCCTTCAACCCGATTTTCATGATGGCGGACTCCGGTGCCCGTGGTAACAAACAGCAGATGCGTCAGCTGGCCGGTATGCGCGGTCTTATGGCTGACCCGTCTGGTAAAATCATCGACTTGCCGATCACGGCAAACTTCCGTGAAGGCCTGTCCGTATCCGATTACTTTATTTCTTCCCACGGTGCCCGTAAGGGGCTGGCCGATACCGCACTGCGTACGGCTGACTCCGGTTACCTGACCCGCCGTCTCGTAGACGTGGCACAGGATGTAATCGTCCGTGAGGAAGACTGCGATATCTCCACTCTGAACCTGGTTCAGGCTCGTGCACGTCTTGCCGAGTCCACCTTCGATGCACTGGAAATCCTCAACGACAGCCTCATGGGCCGTCTGTTGGGGGCCGATGTCCTCGACCCCGAAACCAAGGAGTTGCTCTTTGCACGCGACACCATTCTGGATGAGGAAAAACTGGCCGTTATCGGCGAGAAAGAAGTTCGCGAAATCATGGTTCGCGGTTCTTCTCTGGCCTCCGAAGCTGCTATCAGCAACGCCATGATTACCGAAGCCATCACTTTGGGCGAGCCGGATGAGGCTGCCCGCGCCAAGGCTAAGGATTCCATGATTCACGAAATGAGCGGCAAGGATGTTACCCGTGATGTGGTTGACTCCGCAAATGCTGTAGTAGTAGCTGCCGGCACCAAGCTGACGGCTGAACTCATTGACACGATTCTGGCTTCCGACGCTAAGGAAATCCGCGTGCGCAACAACAACGTCCGTGGTATCGAAGTTGAGGCTATCAAGGAAGGCGATGGTATCATCGAATCCTTGGCAGAACGTATCGTTGGCCGTGTGCTGGCTGAAAACATCGATGACCCGGCTACGGGTGAACGCATTGCCTCCATCAACGACACCGTTGATGAAGATATGGCAAAACGCATTGAAAAAGTGCGTGACCACGTTTCCATCCGCAGCGTGCTCACCTGTAAGTCCCAGTTCGGCGTCTGCATCAAGTGCTATGGCCGCGACCTGGCTAATCAGGCTGAGGTGGAAATCGGTGAAGCAGTTGGTATCATCGCCGCTCAGTCCATCGGTGAACCGGGTACACAGCTCACCATGCGTACGTTCCACTCCGGCGGTGTTGCCGGTGACGATATCACTCAGGGTCTTCCGCGTGTCGAAGAATTGTTCGAAGCACGTAAGCCGAAGCACCATGCCATCATCGCAGAGATTGAAGGCCGTGCAGAAGTCGAAGACTCCGGTAAGGGTATGCGCAAGGTTACGATTGTACCGGACGAAGGCGAAGCCCGCGAATATGCAATCCCGTATGGCGCCCGTATGGCAGCCAAGCAGGGTATGCATTTGAAGCCGGGTGACAAACTCACCGAAGGTTCCATCAACCCGCACGATATCCTGCGTGTCTGCGGTCTGCAGGCAACTCAGCGTTACCTGGTATACGAAGTACAGAAAGTTTATAAGTCCCAGGGCGTTGAGATTAACGATAAGCATATCGAAGTTATGGTTCGTCAGATGCTCCATAAGGTCAAGATTGAGGAATCCGGCAGCACGGATTTCCTGCCTGGCGAATACATCGACATCAACCAGTTCGAGGCTGCCAATACCAAGGCAATCGAGGAAGACGGCGAACCCGCTGTGGCAAAACCGATTCTCCTCGGTATTACCAAGGCATCTCTGGCTACCGATTCCTTCATGTCGGCTGCTTCTTTCCAGGAAACCACCCGTGTACTCACGGATGCCGCCATCAAGGGCAAGGTTGACCCGCTTATCGGCCTCAAGGAAAATGTTATCATCGGTAAGCTGATTCCGGCTGGTACGGGTATGAGCCGTTACCGCAACTTGAAGATTGTGGATAAGGACCCGAAACCGGTAGAAGAAGTTGCTGAAGAAACTGTGGAAACCGATACGGTAGAAGCATAATAGACCATAAAAGACTACTTGGGAAGCCTTCCCCTCTGGGGAAGGGGGACCGCGTAGCGGTAGATGAGGTTCAAAGGTAGTCAATACCTTTGAACCTCATTTTATATTTTAGGAGGTTTTACAATGGCTGAAGAATGTAATCATGATTGTAGTTCCTGCGGTACCAACTGTGGTGCGGACACCCGCCCAAAAGATTTGCACGAAGCACCCCATGAGCTCAGCGATATCCGCCATGTCATTGCGGTAGTCAGCGGCAAGGGCGGTGTTGGTAAATCTCTGGTGACGGGGCTGCTGTCTGTGGCGATGTCGCGCAAAGGCAAGCATGTGGGCATTATGGATGCGGATATTACCGGCCCATCCATCCCTAAGATGTTTGGTGTCAGTGGTGAAGTGTGTGGCAGTGAAAAGGGAGCATACCCTGTGACCACTGCCGGCGGTATTGATATCGTCAGCATGAACCTCCTGCTCGATGATGATACAGACCCAGTCGTATGGCGCGGCCCCATCATCAGCGGTGTGGTCAAGCAGTTTTGGCATGATTTCATCTGGGAAGATGTGGACTATATGTTCGTGGATATGCCTCCCGGAACCGGTGATGTGCCGCTGACGGTGATGCAGTCCATCAAACTGGATGGTATCATCATTGTCACGAGCCCGCAGGAACTCGTGTCCATGATTGTAGAAAAGGCCGTGAAGATGGCCGAAGCCATGAAGGTGCCTATCCTGGGCCTCGTGGAAAATATGAGCTACTTTGAATGCCCCGACTGTGGCAAACGCCATGCAATTTATGGTCAAAGTCATATTGAGGAAATTGCCAAAGAATACAACCTCGATGTGCTGGGGCGCATCCCCATCCAGCCTGCACTGGCAGCAGAATGTGATGGCGGGCAGATTGAGACGACCGAGGCCGATTACCTCGACGAAGCAACGGCAAAACTTCTTGCTTTAGATGAATAAAAAGCAAAAGCTGGAGCTTGACATGTCAAATTGACAAGTCAAGTTCCAGCTTTTTCGTGCCTATAGTTATGGAAGTTATGGATGACTAAGCCGGAACACCAGCAGTTTTTCCCGCGGGTCGCTGTATTTTTCTCCGGGGCGGCAGTCGATGGTGTCAATGAGTGTCAGATGGGAGAGCTCCGCGAGGTATTCGGTGTAGGCTGGGGATGGGTAGTAGAAAATCAGGAGAATATCTCTGGGCGAATTTTTGCAGGAGTCTTGCAGATTGTCGAGCACAGTGCGGAGAATTTCCACGGCGAAGGGATTGAAGAAGAAGCAGCGGTCTACCTGTTCGGGAACGGTGAAGTTGACTGCATCCTGTTGGAGCAGGGTCACTCGATTGCCCCGCGGGGCGGTTTGCTGATTGGTGCAGGCTCTTTCGTAGAGGCGGGGATTATACTCAATGCCGATGGCGTGGCATTTTGTCTGGCTCGTGAGGAAAAAGCTGACTCGGCCTTTGCCACAGCCGTAGTCCACCACGGTATTGTGCTTGTCAATATAGCCGCTGCGGGCGAGTTGTTCGAGTACGGTGTAATCGGTCGGTTCATAGGGATAGCGCACCAAGTCGGAAATGGTGTCATCCCGTCCCGTGGTTTTGATATGCAGCAGTTTGTCCCAGTCGTTTTCCAGGTCAGTCATAAGGTTTAGAGGCTCCTTTGCGATAATGATTGTTCTATTTTATCGTATCAATGAAAGGTTTTCAATGGGGGAGGAAAAGGATATTTTCCTGCAGTCACGAATTATTTTCTGTGGAGGGTGAGGCTTATGACGAAAAAATTATTTTTGGAAGATGTGCTGCAGCGCAGTTCTGAGGCTGTGGTTACGGACTGTGTGGAATTAAAGACGGGCTTTGGTATTGTGCTTGACCAGACGGTGTTTTATCCCGAAGGGGGCGGGCAGCTTAGCGATACAGGAAAATTAATTTATGGTGACCGGGAAGTTGTGGTCACGCATGTCCGGGAAACAGAGGGACGCATCCTGCACGAGACGGCGGAGCCTTTGTCAGTTGGTACGCAGGTACTGGCAGAAATTGACTGGCAAACGCGCTTTGACCATATGCAGCAGCATTGTGGGGAGCATCTGCTGTCCTATGGTTTCTGGAAAATTTGCGGGGCCGACAATGTAGGCTTTCATATGTCGCCAGAGATGGTGACGATTGATTTGAGCCGTGAGGTGACAAGCGCGGAAATCGCGCAGGTGGAGGCGCTGGCCAATCTGCATATTCAGGAGAACCGCCCCATAAGAGCAGAGTGGATGGAGGCCGAGAAAGCGGCCAAGTGCGCCACCCGCAAGTTTAATGACAAACTCACCGGGCCTGTGCGGGTCGTGCAGATTGAAGGCAGTGATGCCTGTACCTGCTGTGGCACGCATCCACCCATGACAGGCATGGTGGGGTTGGTAAAAATTTTCAAGGCGGAAAAGCATAAGCAGGGCACGCGGATTTATTTTCTCTGCGGGCGGCTGGCCATGGAAAAAATCAGTCGCTGCTGGCAGGAATTAAATGGTGCGGTGCAGCTTCTGTCCCTCAAAGATGAGGAAATCCGTCTAGGCGTGGAGCGGCTGCAAGATGAAATTAAGGAGCTCAAGGAGAAGCTGTCCGGGGCCGAACTTCGCTGGGTGCAGGAAAAGGCCCGCCAACTGTTACAGGATACGCCGCTTACGGATGGCGTGAAGTCCATTACCCTGCAGGAAGAAGATATTTCTGCGGACGCGGCCAGAAAGCTGGCGCAGGTTTTGAGCGAAGACCCGCAGGCAGAGGTTACGATTTATTATCCAAGTGGTGGCCGGATGAATTATGTGCTGGCTAGTGGCAGTGAAGTGAAGGTTAGCTGCCGGGAACGGATTAAGGCGATTAATGAACGGCTCGGAGGCCGGGGCGGTGGCAAGGATAATTTTGCCCAAGGCAGTGCAGAGGTGAGATAGCGTGTTGACATGTCAACTTTGTCCGCATCATTGCAAGCTGGCGGAAGGGCAGGTGGGATATTGCCGGACCCGGCGGAATGAGGGGGGCGTGGTGCGGAGTTTGAGTTATGGGCAGGTGACTTCGCTGGCGCTGGACCCTATAGAGAAGAAGCCCCTTTATCATTTTTATCCCGGTACGGTGATTTTGTCCGTGGGGAGTTTTGGCTGCAATATGCGTTGTCCCTTTTGTCAGAATTACAGCATATCGCAGGATGATGGGGGCGAAGTGCAGGGCTATCTGGCACCGGAAAAATTGGCGGAACTGGCGGTGGAGACGCAAAAGCAGCATGGCAGTATCGGCGTGGCTTTTACCTATAATGAACCGTTGTTGAACTTCGAATATTTGCTGGATGTGGCGCCGCTTTTGCGGGCGGCGGGGCAGAAGGTGGTGTTGGTCAGCAACGGACAGATTGAGGCGGAACCTCTACGCAAGTTATTGCCGCTGCTTGATGCCGCCAATATTGATTTGAAAGCCTTTAATGTGGCAACCTACCAATGGATGGGCGGCTCCTTGGAGGCGGTGCAGAGAACCATTCGGATGATGGCAGAGGCCGGCGTTCATGTGGAGGCTACCACTTTGGTCATTCCCGGGAAAAATGACGACATGGAGGAATTTCGGGCAGAAACAGAGTGGTTGGCAGGGATAAGTCCAGAGATACCTCTGCATCTGTCCCGCTATTTCCCTCGCTATCAGTGCGCAATCGAAATGACGCCCCTGGTCACCTTGCAGAAGTTGCAAAAAGTGGCGCAGGAGCGTCTGCACTATGTGTACTTGGGCAATGTCCGTTAGGCTCACTGTTTCCGATAATCCCGCGGGGCGCATTTGAACATTTCCTTGAAGGCCCGGGAGAAGGTGGAGTAGTCGGCAAAGCCCACTTCCTCGCAGATGTTGGTGATAGACATATCGGTCTTGAGCAAATCGCGGGCCAAAAGCAGCCGTTTGCTGCGGATGTACTGGTGGATGCCGTAACCGGTATCGGCCTTGAACTTGCGCATGAGGTAGAACTTGCTGATATAGGCCCTGGCGGCCAAATCGTCAATGGAAAGTTCCTCAGCCAGATGGGCGTTGATATAGGAAAGGATTTCCTGAATCTTGGGGTCGTAGCTGGCACTGGTGAGGCCCGAGAGTTCATGTTCATGCAGGGAACGGTTCAGCAGAATCATAAACTCAATAAACATGATTTCCGTAAACAGTCCGTTGGCAAAGCCCTGCCCGCGGGCTGTTTTTTCGAGCTTGTCCATATGAAAGAGCAGGTCATGGCTCGTGCCGGGGGGCTGCTGCATGACGCTGCTGTTTTCCCGGGCATAGGCAAAGCATTGGGCAAGGTCGGTATGCTCGGCATCTTGCTCCTGCCAGCGGCGCAGGAAATCCGGTGCCACGTAGATGACGATGCGCTCGTAATCTTTCGCTTCGTCGGTGAAGACGGGACGGTGGATTTCTCCGGCGGTGACAAAGACGATGTCCCGCGGGGCCAGATGGTAGGTCTTGCCTTCGATGACATAATCCACAGCACCGTCGAGGAACATAATGATTTTATGGAAATCGTGATAATGGAAGGGGATGGGTTTCAAGGCGGCATCCTTCAGGCGGAATACCCGAAAGTCGCTGACCAGATAGCCCTTCTTCTCGTAATCGCTCATGGTTTCACTCCTCATGCTGGACTTGCCTCTAGTATAGTACATTATTTGCAATATTGAAAGCAGAAATTCAACTTTTATTGCAAATATGCACTTGCTATAATATAGACAGTGAATAAATCAGAGACGCGAAGTCAGAAAGGCCGGTGAGCAGGATGTTGTTAGTTCGTTTGTATCGTGTGGAGGATAAGGAAGTCATGGTTATGGATGGCACGAATGGTTATATGCCGGAAACGGGCGCTATCCGCCTGCTGGCCAGCCGCGAGTCTGGCGTGGGTGCTGACCGGGTGATTGTCTACTGTGGCAAGCAGAACCGCGAAGGTTTCCGTGCCTTTGCTGCTGATGGCAGCGAAATGGAACTGACGGCAGAGGATTGCCTGCTGCTCTCCCGCCAACAGGCAGACATTGAAGTGCGTCTGACGGATTATTTTGTGGGCCGCATGCGTCAGGCTGATGAGGAGAAACTGGCAGCAGCCTGCTAAGTGGAAATAAAATTTTTTCCAATCATAAGAAGGAAAATTGAATAGCGCAGAGAAATAAACCTATGGAAATCCCGATAAAAGCCTATGTTACTATTGATATAGTTTATATAGGTTTTTATCGGATTTTGTCGTATTCCCTAGAAGGGGAAGTACAATCCGTCCATAGGTTTTTTTGTTGCAGTTCAGGGGAAGATTGCAACTGGAAAAGGAGGAATTTTTGTGAAGGTAAGAGTAACTGCGATTCTTATGACCTTGGCAATGCTGCTGGTGGGGGTACAGTGTGCCTTTGCTGCGCAGGCAAAGCCGAACATCAAGATTCTGGCAACCGGCGGAACGATTGCCGGCAGTGCGGCATCCGACACGGCAACCACCGGCTATAAAGCTGGTGCTTTGGGCATTGATGTGCTCATTAATGCCGTTCCCGAAGTCAAAAATTATGCCAATGTATCCGGAGAACAGATTTGCAGCATCGACAGCAAGGATATGACCAATGATATCTGGCTCAAACTGGCCAAACGCTGCAACGAATTGCTGGCCCGCAGTGATGTAGACGGTATCGTCATCACCCACGGTACGGATACGCTGGAAGAAACGGCTTATTTCCTGAACCTCACGGTTAAGAGCAATAAGCCTGTGGTCATCACTGGCGCTATGCGTCCGGCTACGGCTATCAGCGCTGATGGCCCGATGAATCTTCTGAATGCTGTCCGCGTGGCTTCCAATAAGAAGTCTGCAGGCCGTGGCGTACTGGTTGTACTCAACGACACCATCAACGGTGCCCGTGACGTGACCAAGACCAACACCACTTCCGTGGATACCTTCAAGGCTCCGGAACTCGGTGCTTTCGGTTATGTGAATGATGGCGTTCCTGAATTTTATCGTGCAACCACTCGTCTGCACACCACCAAGAGCGAATTTGCTGTTGGCAACCTCACGAAACTTCCCTATGTAAAGGTTATTTATGGCACGGCTAATGACGATGCTCTGTTCGTAGATGCAGCCATCAAAGGCGGCGTTAAGGGCATCATCTATGCCGGTACGGGCAATGGTTCCGTACACAAAGATGCAGAAGCAGCCCTGGCAAAAGCTACGGCTGCAGGTATTGTTGTAGTTCGCAGTGCCCGTGTAGGCAACGGCTCCGTCATTCCGGCTGAGCAGAGCTACATCAACTATCACTTCCTGGATGGCGATTCCCTGAATCCGCAGAAGGCTCGCATTCTTCTGCAGCTGGCCCTGACTAAAACGAAGGACCTCAAGGCTATTCAGGAGATGTTCCACAAGTACTAAAAAATTTGCTTCCCCAATAAAGCAGGGGCGCGTAGTTACGTTTAGCAGCTACGCGCCCCTGTTGCTTTATATCAGTGCAGGCTGAATCCTTCAGCTGCAACGCCGTTGATGAACATGAATTACAAAAATTTTATTTTGTAAGAGAAGTTGAAAACGGCTTAGACTTGACAAATTCGTGGATAACTACTATAATAAATGCCGTTATCTACAATTGTAGAATACTGCGGATGTGGCGGAACTGGCAGACGCGCTGGATTTAGGATCCAGTGCCGCAAGGCGTATGGGTTCGACCCCCTTCATCCGCACCAAAGGAATATCAGGCGGTAGCTTTCGGGCTATCGCTTTTTTGTTACAATTATTTCGCGTATTGACTTATTGTCTGCTATCGGTTACAATAAGCAAGTGCTTTGTTAAGAAAAGCACAAAGTAAGAAGAAATCCAGAGTGAATAATCCTGTTGTTCTGGTGTAGTAAAAGGACGTAAGTTCTAGCGCAAGTTCTTGGAAGTGGAGCGAATGCTTTCAAGAAGACGAGGAGAAGGTTGTCGAGGAGGAGTCAGAAGATAATCGGTTGGACATAATGCGTAGGATAAATTTGCATAGACAAGGCAGAGGAAGGAGGCATAGCTGCGCTATGTCGACTGACGATAACGCAGTATATGCGAATTTAGACAAGCAGGATGTTCAACAGATTATCGGATGACTCCGTGGTCAGCGGATGCCTTCCGGCTTGCTCGGCCGATAAATGCAAACGAAAGTCCTGTCGTGAGGCGGGAAACAAGGATGCAGGGAGCGCAGCAGGATAGTACAATTTCATAGGAGGTACTATTATGTGTGGTATCGTAGGTTATGTCGGTGACAAAGAGGCAGCTAGCTTCCTGCTTGAAGGTCTGGCTAAGCTGGAGTATCGTGGTTATGACTCGGCAGGTATCGCTGTCTTCGACGGAGCGAAAATCGGCGTGGAAAAGAGTGTAGGCAGACTTGCCGCACTCCGTGACAAGCTGAAAGGTCATGAGCTCAAGGGCACGATGGGTATCGGTCATACCCGTTGGGCAACGCATGGCCGTCCGTCTGATGTGAACTCCCATCCCCATACGGATTGCTCCGGGGATTTCGTGGTGGTACACAACGGCATCATCGAAAACTACCTGACTTTGAAGGAAGAACTCATCGAAAATGGTCATTCCTTCAAGTCCGAAACGGATACGGAAGTAGTAGCCCACTTAATCGAAGAAGTCTACAATGGTGACTTTGTGGCTTCTGTCCGTGAAGTTCTGCGCCGCGTGGAAGGTTCTTACTCGCTCGTATTTATGAGCAGCAAGCACCCTGGTACGCTGATTGCAACCAAGCAGGATAACCCGCTGGTTATCGGCGTAGGCGAAGGCGAAAACTTCATCGCTTCCGATATTCCTGCTATCATTCAGCGCACCCGCCGCACTTACATCCTGAACGATGGTGAACTGGCTGTTATCACGAAGGACAGCATCAAGATTTCCAACCGTCAGGGCGAGCCTGTGACCAAGAAGATTTTCGAGGTTAACTGGAATGCTGAAGCTGCGGAAAAGGGCGGCTATGAGCACTTCATGCTCAAGGAAATCCATGAACAGCCGAAGGCTGTCCGTGACACCATGAGCCAGCGTATCGCTAAAGACGGCAAGACCATTGTGATGGACGAGTTGAAATGGGATGCTGATTATCTCAATTCCTTTAACAAGATTTATATCGTAGCCTGCGGCACGGCTTATCATGCCGGCATGGTGGGCAAATACTATATCGAAAAACTGGCGCGTACGGTTGTAGAAGTGGACGTTGCTTCTGAATTCCGTTATCGTGAGCCGATTGTGGATGAAAACACGCTGTTCATTGCCGTTTCCCAGTCCGGTGAAACCAGTGATACGCTGGCAGCCATGAAAGAATCCAAGCGGCTTGGCGCCAAGACGTTGGCCATCACCAACGTGGTTGGTTCGTCCATCGCCCGTGAAGCTGATCAGGTGCTCTACACCTGGGCTGGCCCGGAAATTGCCGTGGCTTCCACGAAGGCTTACACAACCCAGATTGTACTGTTCTTCATGCTGGCGCTCTACATGGCGGAAATCAAGAAGACGGTTGCACCGGAACGCATTGCTGAACTTATCGGTCAGTTGCAGAAGATTCCGGCACAGATCAGCGAAACGCTGTCTGATGTGGAACCCTTGAAGACCTTTGCAAAGCGCTATGGCTTCAATGATGATGTGTTCTACATTGGCCGCGGTCTGGACTACCATGTGGCTTTGGAAGGCTCCTTGAAACTCAAGGAAATCTCCTATATCCATGCCGAAGCTTATGCAGCCGGTGAACTCAAGCACGGCACGCTGGCTCTGATTGTGGAAGGCGTTCCCGTTATCGCTCTGGCTACGCAGAAGAGCGTTTACGAGAAGACCCTGTCCAACATCAAGGAAGTCAAGGCGCGTGACGCCGTTGTTATCGGTATCGCTACCGAAAGCGATGAGGAACTGGAAAAATATGTTGACCATGTGATGAAGGTTCCTGAAACGGACGAACTCGTTATTCCGATTTTGACCGTTGTTCCTTTGCAGCTCCTGGCATACTATGCCGCTATCACTCGTGGCTGCGATGTGGATAAACCGCGTAACTTGGCTAAGTCCGTAACAGTTGAATAATTCGTTCTGCAATAGTAAGAGGATGTGCAATAAAAATGCGCGTCCTCTTATTTTTTTCTTAGTATTTTTGCAGGATTCGTGATAAAATATACTTCGGCGCCTTTTTGGGCGGTATGCCCTCTGGGGCAAATATCTCTGGAAGAAAAGGGACGATAAATGGAAAAAGAACTTTTGCGTCTTGAACGTGTCAACAAAAGCTATGATGGTCGGCAGATTCTTGAAGACCTGGATTTAACCATTCACGAGAATGAATTTGTGACCCTTTTGGGCCCGTCTGGTTGTGGTAAGACCACCATCCTGCGGCTGATTGGCGGGTTTGAAACCCCGGACAGCGGCAAAATCTGGTTTGATGGGCAGGATATTACCCATTTGCAGCCAGAGAAACGGCAGGTCAATACGGTGTTTCAGAAGTATTCCCTGTTTTCCCATATGGATGTGGCGGAAAACATTGCCTTCGGCCTGAAACTCAAGGGGAAAAGCGCAAGTTACATTCGCGATAAGATAAAATATGCCTTGAAGCTCGTGAACCTCGACGGCTATGAACATGCCCGGGTTACGCAGATGTCCGGCGGTCAGCAGCAGCGCATTGCCATTGCCCGTGCAATAGTCAATGAACCGAAGGTTCTGCTGTTGGACGAACCCCTGTCGGCTCTTGACCTCAAGCTGCGCCAAAACATGCAGCGGGAACTGGTAAAGATTAAACGGGAGCTGGGGATTACTTTCGTTTTTGTCACCCATGACCAGGAAGAAGCGCTGTCCATGTCGGATACCGTAGTGGTTATGAATCAGGGTTGGATTCAGCAGATTGGTACGCCTGAGAACGTGTACAATGAGCCGGAAAATGCCTTTGTCGCTGACTTTATCGGTGACAGCAATATCATTGACGGCATTATGGTGCGGGACAAGCTCGTACACCTTTTGGGCAAGGATATTCCCTGCATCAACACGGGCTTTGGCGAAAATGTTCCCGTAGATGTGCAGATTCGTCCGGAGGATATTCAGATTTGTGCGCCCGAGGATGGACAGTTCACCGGCCGAATCAAGCAGGTGGTCTTTAAGGGCACGGTGTATGACATCACCATTGAAGCCGGCGGCTTTGAATGGCTGGTGCAGACCATTACGGGCCATGAGCAGGGCAAAGAGGTGGGCATTAAACTTGCCGCTTCCAACATTCAGATTATGGCGAAGCCCGAATCGGAAGACGAGGAGGCGGTGAGCGATGAATGAACGCCTTTCCAGCCAGCGCTTCTTAGCCCTGCCCTTCGGGATTTGGGCAACGCTCTTTATCGTACTGCCCTTGTTCTTTGTTCTTTGGAACGGCTTGAAGGACGTAGAGAATGGGGGCTTTACTCTGGTGCATCTGCAGACGGTGCTCCAGTGGGAATATTTGAAGGCTCTGGGGCTGTCTGTGGAGCTTGCCTTAATCAGCACCTTTATCTGTCTCGTACTGGCCTATCCGTTGTGTTTGATTTTAAGAGAGCGCAAGGAAAGCCGGGGGCTGTTGGTCTTTGTGCTGTTCCTGCTTCCGCTTTGGATGAACTCGCTGCTTACAACCATGGCCTGGCAGACCATCTTGGAAAAGCATGGTCTTATCAATATGTTCCTGCAGTCCGTGGGCTTGCCGGAAGTGCATATCATCAATACGCCGCTGGCCATCATTATCGGCATGGTCTATAATTTCCTGCCCTATATGGTGCTGCCTCTCTATGTGGCGATTAACCGCATTGACAGCAGTATTATCGAAGCGGCCAGAGATTTGGGTGCCAATCCCTATCAGACTTTTCGGCGAGTGCTTTTGCCACTGTCCATGCCAGGTATTGTCAGCGGTTCCACCATGGTCTTTATCCCTGCGCTGACCACTTTCGTTATCAGTGCCCTCTTAGGCGGTAACAAGGTGCTGCTCGTGGGTAATATCATCGAACAGGAATTCACGGCGGCCTATGACTGGCAGCTTGGCAGTGCCCTGTCCATGGTGCTCATGGTCTTTATCATCCTGAACATCCTGCTGGAAGCCTTTACGGATAATGGCGAGCAGGCGAAGAAAGGAGTAAGGCCATAATGCAGAAAATCAAGACTACCTATCTGGCCTTCATTGTGGCTTTCCTCTATGCGCCCATCGTGGTGCTCATTGCCCAGTCCTTCAATGCCAGCCGTTATCGCGGCCAGTGGACGGGCTTTACCTGGGAATGGTATGAGAAACTTATCGAAAGCGAAGATATCATCAACGCTTTTTCCAATACGTTGACCATCGGTGTGACCTCGGCAATTTTGGCCACTTTGCTGGCTTTGGTGACTGCTTTGGGCATGCGGCAGATGGGACGGCAGAGCCGGATGCTCCTGCGGGGGCTGGCCAATGTGCCCCTGCTCAATGCCGATATCGTGACGGGCATCTCGCTGATGCTGCTCTTTTTGGGACTCGGTCTGAAGCTTGGCTATGACACGATTTTGCTGGCCCATATCGTCATCAGCCTGCCCTATGCCATGCTCTGCATCCTGCCGCAGGTACTGACTATGGAAAATGTCTGGTACGAGGCGGCCCGGGATTTGGGCGCTACGCCCTTTCAGGCTTTCCGCAAAGTCATTTTGCCGGAACTGATGCCGGGCATCGTGGCGGCGTTCCTGCTGTCCTTTGCCATGAGTGCGGATGATTTTATCGTGACGTACTTCACCAAGGGCGCGGGCATTGAAACCCTGACCACGGAAATTTATTCGGAGCTCAAACTGGGCGTCCATCCTGAGATGTATGCGTTGTCCACGCTGTTCTTCTGCGGCGTGCTGGTCTTTGCGGCTCTCCTGATGCTCAATTACAAGGTGATTAGCCGTTACCGGGCAGCAGAAAGAAGGGGGCAGGAAGCATGAAGAAATGGAAAATGTATGGCCGCTCCCTGCTGCTGACTTTGCTTGTGTTATGTACCTTCCTGCTGTCCGGCTGCGATATGTTTGCTGAGGAGGAGGAAGAGGGGGCGGACGTGCTCTACGTCTACAGCTGGGGCGATTACCTCAGCGAGGACGTCATCAAACAGTTTGAGGAAGAAACCGGCATTAAGGTGGTGCTCGACGAATACGACACCAACGAGAGCATGTATCCCCGCATTGCCGAAGGCGCAGAGGCTTATGATGTGCTCTGTCCTTCCGACTACATGATTAACAAGCTGATTCATAATGATTTGCTGCAGCCGCTGGACTTTGCACAGCTGCCCAATGCCCGGAAAAATATCGGCCAGGATTTCTTTGACCAGTCTAAGGCCTTTGATAAGGAAGGGAAGTACACTGTTCCTTATTGCTGGGGCACCGTGGGCATTATGTACAATATCGAAAAGGTCAAAGAACCTGTGGACAGCTGGAAAATCCTCTGGGATGAAAAGTATAAGGATAACATCCTCATGCAGGATTCTGCCCGAGATGCCATTATGATTCCCTTGAAGATTCTAGGCTATTCCATGAATACCGTAAATGAGACGGAACTCAAAGCCGCCCGCGATATGCTGATTCAGCAGAAACCGTTGGTGCAGGCTTATGGCGTGGATGATATCCGCGATAAGTTGAGCTCTGGTGAAGCGGCGCTGGGCGTTATCTTTTCTGGTGAGGCCATCAATCTGATGAAATCCAATCCGAACTTGCGTTTCCAACCGGCACCCAAGGAAGGCACCAATGTCTGGATAGATGGTTGGGTGATTCCCAAGAACGCCCGCCATGTGGAAAATGCGCACAAGTTCATTGATTTCCTCTGCCGCCCTGACATTGCGGCAGCCAACTTCGAGGAGCTTGGCTATTCCACGCCGAACACGGCGGTGCGGGAACTGGTGGAAGAAGATTTGGGCGAATATGTGGACACGGTCTTCCCGCCGGAAAATGTCTACAAAGGCCAGGAATCCTACAGTTATCTGGGAGAAGCCCTCGATAAACTCTATACCAAACTTTGGCTGCAGGTAAAAGTTGAATAATTAACAGGAAAAAACAGCTCCTTTGTGGAATAGTATGTAAGATGATATATTAGCAAAGGAGCTGTTTTTCTATGAATATCAAAGCAGAAGTTTTTAACAAGTATTTGAAAGAAAAAAAGATTGATGCCTTTCAGGTGGAAGAAGTAGCGGATGATGCGCAGCATACGGTGGTCTATCGTTCCCATATCGTAATCGAAGGCCAGCAGCTGCCCACGCTGGTGCTGCTCGATGACAGCGTATTCTCCATGATTCGCGTGCAGATTTCTCCGAAAGCCCGCACGGAGGAAAATGAACTGGCTGTGCTGCGCATGGTCAGCGAGCAGAACATGAAGTACAAACCCTTCAAGCTCTATTTCGACCAGAACGGTTCTTTGATTCTCGACGTTTGCCTGCTGACTCCTGGCAAGGAAGAAAAAGATTTCCCCGAACTGGGTGACGAAGTCTATGGCATGTTTGATGTGCTGATTAAATTCCTCGAAGAAAACTATCGCAGCTGGATGAAGGAAATCTGGTAAGAGGAGGCTGTAAAATGAGTGTTGAATTTACCGGCAAACAGGCCTGCATTGCCCCGGAGGGTGTTTTTATCATTGGCACCTATGATGAGAATGGCGTGCCTAATGCCATGAATGCTGCCTGGGGTGCCCAGTCTGACTTTGATGAGATAACCCTGTTCCTGGCCAAGCATAAGACCACGGAAAACATCAAGCACAGCAAGGCATTTACCGTAGCTTTTGCCACGAAGGATACCGTGGAAATTGCAGATTATTTCGGCGTGGAGACGGGCAATAAGGTCAATAAGATTGAAAAGGCAGGCTGCCACGTGCATAAGAGCAATCATGTCAATGCGCCGATTATCGAAGAGTTCCCGGTGACATTGGAATGTGAATGTGTGAGCTACAGCGATGAAACGGGGATTTTGGTGGGGAAAATCGTTGCCCAACAGGCAGATGAAGCGGTGCTGACGGATGGCGTTGTGGATTATGACAAGCTTCAGCCCATCATCTTTGATATTGCCACGAAAACCTATCGGCTGGTCGGCCCTGTAGTCGGGAAAGCTTTCCATGATGGTTTGAAATTGAAATAAAGTAAATTTTATTTAGCCTATTGACATGATAGGCGTAATAGTGTAACATAAGGTCAACGTCAAAAAGACGAATGAACTGACTGGACGACCAGAGGTTCTGCGCAAGGGAGATTCCCTGCGCAGAACCTCTTTTTTATTTTTGGAAAGGGTGTAGCGATTATGAAGTGTATCTGTTGCAATATTGATAAGATTCTGTTTAGATATGAACGAATGTGGATTTAACGGGAGGGATTTTCATGATTGCCGCGCAGGAAAGTATGACCGCCAAGCTTTGCTCCTTTGCCAGGGCTTATCATTCGATGCTCGGAAAGAACAAGATTTTTGATGATTATCTGGCCTATGACATTATTGGCAAAGATGTGTATGACGAGATTGGCAGCCTGCTCAAAGGGCAGGTGGAGGCGACAGGCCAACTGCCCCGCTACGGGTTTGAGAGCTTGCTCGTGTTCGAGGAGATGGACCATTATTTCTCGCCCATTGCCTTGTCACGGATTGCCTTTGCCGAGCGGGCTTTGGACCGGTTCGCACGTAACCGCGCCAGCTGTCAGTATGTGATTTGCGGGGCGGGGATGGATACCTTTGCTTTCCGCAACACGGATGAAGCGGTGCAGGTTTTCGAGCTGGACCACCCGGATACGCAGGCGTACAAACTGCGGCGGATTCATGAACTGCGTTGGGAAGTTCCGCCCAATGCGCATTATGCGGCTATCGACTTTGAGCAGGATGACTTGGGACGGACGCTTTTGCATAGCGGCTTTCATACGTCGGAACCGTCGTTTTTCTCCCTGCTCGGAGTTTCTTACTATCTGACCGCGGAAGCCTTCCGCGAGTTCGTGCGCAGCGTCAGTATTCTGGCCTCGCCGGGCAGCCAGTTTGTCCTGGATTTCCCGGATGAATCGACTTTTGAGCCGGATTCGACATCGAGGGTGCGGCGGTTGGCGCAGATTACTGAACAACTCGGTGAGCCTATGCGGCATGGTTTCTCGCTTGCGGAAATGCGGGAGATTCTGGCCAGTGAAGGCTTTGTTATCCGCAATCACGAATCACCGGCGGATATTCAGCGGCATTTCTTCGCTGATCGCACCGACCACCAGCAGGCGATGGAGAATGTGCACTTTATCCTGGCGGAAAAGAAACGACAATAACTTGATAAAGGATGATTAATATGTGTAAACAGAAATTTAACACCGCCCTGATTCACGGCGGGATTGATGGGGACAGCCGGACAGGCGCGGTAAATGTGCCCATTTACCAGACCTCGACATTTAAGCAGGACGGACTCGGGGAACTTAGGGAGGGGATTTGGGAGTATTCCCGTACAGGCAATCCGACAAGAGCGGCGCTCGAAGCCCTGATTGCCCAACTGGAAGGCGGCGAAGCGGGCTTTGCGTTTGCATCGGGGATGGCGGCGATTACGGCGGTGTTGAGCCTATTCCAAAGCAATGTGAAGATTCTTCTGTCGAGCAATGTGTATGGCGGCACCTTCCGCGTGCTGGACAAGGTGTTTAGCCGGTTCAATCTGACGTATTCGCTGGAAGATACGACGGATTTGGCGGCGCTCGAAAGGGAGTTTACGCCAAATGTCAAGGCCATCATCATTGAAAGCCCCGCCAATCCCCTGCTGACCATCACCGATATCCGGGCGGTGGCGGAAATCGCGCATCGTCATGGGGCGCTCGTGATTGTGGATAACACCTTTATGACGCCTTATCTGCAGCAGCCGTTGGCTTTGGGCGCGGATATCGTCGTCCATAGCGCTACGAAATATCTGGGCGGGCACAGCGATTTGGTCGCAGGGCTGGCGGTGGTCAAGACACGGGAGCTGGCCGACAAGCTCGCCTTTGTACAGAATTCCACGGGGGCGGTCTTAGGACCACAGGATGCGTTCCTGCTGATTCGGGGCATCAAGACTTTGGCGGTACGCCTTGACCGCCATGTGGAAAATGCCGCCTATCTGGCCGACTGGCTGGCGGGCAATCTGGAGGTGAAGAAGATTTACTATCCGGGGCTGACCAGTCATATCGGCTACGAAATCAATCAGCAGCAGGCGAAAAACGGCGGCGCGATGATTTCCTTTGAACTGGCAGAAGGCCATGATATCCGTAAATTTTTCAAGTCACTGCAGCTTATTGCACTAGCCGAGAGCCTGGGCGGTGTGGAAAGTCTCGTCTGCCATCCAGCAACCATGACGCATGCCGCCATTCCGCGGGAAACGCGGGAGAAAATCGGCATTACGGATAACCTTATCCGCCTGTCGGTTGGCATTGAGGATAAGGCCGATTTGCTGGCGGATTTGAAACAGGCCATTGAGGAAAGCCGTATTTAACAGGGGGAGCGTAAGCATGCACTATTATCAGTCTATGCAGGAGCTCATCGGGCATACGCCGCTCGTTGAGCTGACACATTTCAATTTGCCGGCGGGCGTCCGGCTGTTTGCCAAATTAGAATTATGGAATCCCGGCGGCAGTGCCAAGGACCGCGTAGGCAGGGCGATGATTGCCGACGCTGAGGCGCAAGGGTCGCTAAAGCCCGGCGGAACCGTTATCGAGGCTACGGCAGGCAATACAGGCTTGGGCATTGCCTATGCCGCGCTGAACCGCGGCTATCGCGTAATCTTCGTGGTGCCAGAGAAATTTTCCGTGGAAAAGCAGACCTTGATGAAGGCTTTGGGGGCAGAGCTGGTGCATACCCCAAGGGCGGGCGGCATGCTCGGGGCGGCGGAAAAGGCGGAGGAACTGCGTCAGCAGATTCCCGGAGCCATCACGCTGAAGCAGTTTGAAAATCCCGCCAATCCCCGTGCCCATTACGAAACCACCGGGCCGGAAATTTATGCTGACCTGGACGGGCAGGTGGATTACTTCGTTTCCGGGGCGGGCAGCGGCGGCACGTTTTCGGGGGTTATGCGCTATCTGAAAGAACAGAATCCGGCGATTACAGGGGTACTTGCGGACCCCTATGGTTCCATTATCGGCGGCGGGGAGCATGGTGATTATGAAATTGAGGGGATTGGCAATGATTTTATTGCGGCAACGATGGACACATCGTTTATCGATAAGGTCTATAAGATTAAAGATGAAGAGGCTTTGGCTGGCGTAAGGCAGCTCGCGGGCCGGGAGGGAATCTTCGCGGGAAGTTCGAGCGGTGCAGCCTTGGCGGCGGCGTTGAAACTTGCGCATTCCGGCATTCAGGGCAATATTGTCCTGCCGGTTATCGACCGCGCGGAGCGTTACTTCAGCAAACATATTTTGGAGGGATGACGATGTCCTATCGCATAGCCTTGGCGTCCAGTGATGGCGTGCATATTGACCGCCATTTTGGCGCCAGCGATGGCTTTTTGATTGTGGAGGTGACCCAAGATGGCACCTTTGGGAAGGTCGAACGGCGGCAGGTAAAAGCGCCCTGTCAGCATGGCTATCACGATAATGGGGCGATGCTGGAAGCCGTGCAGGCATTAAGCGACTGCCGCTATGTGGTGGCGGAGGCCATCGGCCCCGGTGCACAAAAAGCACTCGAACGGCAGGACATCCTGCCGCTGGAGATTGACGGGCAGACGGTGGATACGGCTGTGCCGAAAATCCACGATTATGAAGTGAAGAAACAGCAGGCAAGTGTAGCGTATTGAGGAGTTAAACGAAAGGGGCTGTCGCTATGGATGAAAAGCGGGTCAGGGAGCTGCACCCATGCTTTGGAGCAAAGCAGCACAGGGGGCGTATCCATTTGCCGGTATGCCCCGGATGTAATCTGGAATGCCGTTTCTGCGATCGCAAGATCAACGATGTGGAAAACCGACCGGGGGTAACCGCGGCGGTTATTCAGCCGATTGAGGCGGTCATGTATATCAAGCGGGCGCTGCAGTTCTGCCCGGAACTCAGCGTGGTGGGCATTGCGGGGCCGGGGGATACCTTGGCATCCGACAGGGCTTTCGAGACGTTTCGCCTGATTGGGGACAAGTTTCCGCAGCTGCTCAAATGCATGAGCACCAATGGGCTGCTTTTAAGCGAGCGAGCGCAGGAAGTAATCGATGTGGGTATCGATACGCTGACGGTCACGGTCAATGCTGTAGACCCGGCGATTGAAGCTCAAATGATTAATGGGCTGGTCTATCATGGCAAGCGTTATACCGGTGAGGAAGCCGGAGCGCTCATTATTCAGAATCAGCTCGCCGGTATCCGCAAGGTGGCCGCCGCCGGTGTGGTGGTAAAGGTCAATACCGTGCTCGTCAATGAAATCAACCGTTTCCATATCGGGGCGATTGCCAGGGCGGTCAAGGAAGCAGGGGCAACGATATATAACATCATTCCGCTGATTCCGCAGCATGACCTGAAAAATTGCGAGGCACCGAGCTGTGTGGATTTGGCGGTGGCCAGAAAAGAGGCGGGCAAACACATCGATGTATTCCGCCACTGCCAGCACTGCCGCGCAGATGCTGTGGGGGTACCGGGGAAAAACAACTTTAGCCAGGAAGTGTATAAGGGGCTCTTGCAGGCGAAAGAAACCTTTTCCCATGGTTGATTATAGAGTCAGAAAACAGTTGTATATGGACAGAAGGGGAGTTTTGAATTATGGCAAAAGAAGGCTTACGTCAGATTGCAATTTACGGCAAAGGTGGTATCGGTAAATCCACGACCACGCAGAACCTTACCGCCGGGCTTACGGAACTCGGGAAAAATGTCATGGTGGTTGGCTGTGACCCCAAGGCGGATTCCACCCGCCTGCTGTTGGGCGGGCTGGCACAAAAGACGGTACTCGATACGCTCCGCGATGAAGGAGAGGAAGTGGAGCTGGACAGTATTTTGAAAACCGGTTTTGGCGGCACCCGGTGTGTGGAATCCGGCGGGCCGGAACCGGGAGTGGGCTGTGCCGGACGTGGCATTATCACGTCCATCGGTCTTCTGGAGCGTTTGGGTGCTTATACGGATGATTTGGACTATGTGTTCTACGATGTTTTGGGCGACGTGGTCTGCGGCGGTTTTGCGATGCCCATCCGTGAGGGCAAGGCCAAGGAAATCTACATCGTAGCCAGCGGCGAAATGATGTCCCTATATGCGGCGAACAATATCTCCAAGGGCATTGCCCGCTATGCGGCGAAGGGCGGCGTGCGCCTGGGCGGCATCATCTGCAACAGCCGCAATGTGGACCGGGAACTGGAACTGCTGCGTGCCTTTGCCGAAGAACTGGGTACTCAGCTTATTCATTTCGTACCGCGTGATAATGTGGTACAGCATGCAGAAATCCACAAGGAAACGGTTATTCAGTATAAGCCGAAGGCCCATCAGGCAGACGAATACCGGGAACTGGCGCGCAAAATCGAGGAAAATGAACTGTTCGTCGTGCCTAAGCCCATGACACAGGATCGTCTGGAGGAAATCCTGCTCGAATACGGTCTGATGGACAACGTGGAAGACGATTATCGCATCTGACGGGAGGGAGAGCTTATGCCAAAGAAAATCAATCTGGATATTGCTTCTGTCGAGCAGCGGGAACAGCGTCTGGGAACCATTATCGCCTGGGATGGCACCACCGAAGAACTGCACAAGCAGTCCAGCTATGAACTGCGGGGCCAAAGGGAACGGGGCGCAGGCTGCGGCGGCAACTGCCGCCTCTGCGAACTGTCGGGGCCGTTTACCCAGGGCTCGGTCTGCAGTGAGCAGATGGTGGAATGTCAGGCGGGCAATGTCCGCGATGCGGTGCTGATTCAGCATGCACCCATTGGCTGCGGCGGCGGGCAGACCGTCTACAACAACATTTACCGCAATGGTCTGGTCATGCGTGGCTATAAGGCCGAGAATCTGCGCATCATCAACACCAATCTGATTGAAAGCGACATGGTGTTCGGTGCAGCGGATAAACTGCGCCAGTCCATTGACGATGCTTTCGAGCGCTACCAGCCGCAGGCCATCTTTGTCGCTTCTTCCTGCGCTACGGGCATTATCGGTGAGGATATCGAAAGCATTACGGACGAGAAGGAGGCAGAACTGGGAATTCCCGTGATACCGCTCGCCTGCGAAGGCTTCCGCTCCAAGCATTGGAGTACCGGCTTTGATGCCACCCAGCATGGCATTCTGCGGCAGATTGTGCGCAGGAAGCCCACGAAAAAACAGGAGGATTTGGTCAATGTCATCAACCTTTGGGGTTCGGATGTCTTTTCGCCCATGCTGGCGCACTTGAATCTGCGGGTAAATTATGTCGTGGATTTGGCTTCGGTGGAGGAACTCGCGCAGATGTCTGAGGCGGCGGCCACGGTGGGCTTCTGCTACACCTTGTCTTCCTATATGGCGGCAGCCTTGGAGCAGCATTTCGGCGTGCCGGAGGTCAAAGCCCCCATGCCCTATGGTTTTGCCGGGACGGATGCGTGGCTGCGGGAACTGGCGAAAGTCACCCATCGGGAACATCTGGTGGAAAAATTCATTGCCGACGAACACGCCCGCGTCAAGCCGAAGATTGAGGCACTCAAGAAAAAACTCAAAGGCGTCAAGGGCTTTGTGGCTACGGGTTCTGCCTATGCGCACGGGCTTATACAGGTCCTGCGGGAGTTGGATGTGGAAGTGGACGGCTCGCTGACCTTCCATCATGACCCGGTTTACGACAGCGGTGACCAAAGAGAGGATTCGCTGGGCCATCTGAATGAGCATTATGGTCAGGTTAAAAACTTCCATGTGTCCAACCGCCAGCAGTATCAGCTCTATGCTTTCTTGCAGGAAAACAAGCCGGACTTCCTGCTGATTCGTCATAACGGACTTGCACCGCTTGCTTCACGCTTAGGGATTCCTGCCGCGCCTTTGGGGGATGAACATATCGCTGTGGGCTATGACGGCATTGTGAATCTGGGCGAAACCATTTTGGAAATTTTGGCGCACAAGAAATTCCATGACGATATCAAAAAACACGTCAAACTGCCGTATAAGAAGTGGTGGCTGGAACAGAAAGATGCCTATATTCTCGCCAAGCACCCCGAACTGGTGAAATTTGATGCGGAAGAATATCGTGCCGAGCAGGAAAGAAAGGAGGCAGCCCATGCCTAAGATTAAGAAGGACAAGAACGGTCAGACCAATTCCATCAATCAGGTGCGCTACGGCTGTGCCCTGGGGGCGATGCATTCGGTCAGCGCCATTCCGGGAGCCATTCCCATCACCCATTGCGGCCCTGGCTGCGTGGACAAGCAGTACATGAGCCTGTCGTTTTACAACGGCTATCAGGGGGGCGGCTATTCCGGCGGTGCGGTACCGCCCAGCTCCAATCTGCAGGAAAAGGACGTGGTCTTTGGCGGTGCGAAACATCTTGAACAGCTTATTGCCGCATCGCTCAAAATACTGGAAGGGGATTTGTTTGTCGTGCTCAATGGCTGTATCCCCGAAATCGTCGGCGATGACATCGGAGCCGTGGTGGCGCGCTATCAGGAAAAAGGCGTGCCCATTGTGTCTGCCGAAACAGGAGGCTTTAAGGGCAATAATTTCACGGGCCACGAAATCGTCACCGAGGCAATTATCGAGCAGTATGTGGATAAATATGCCCAGAACAAAGATACGAAAAAGAAGGGCTTAATCAATGTCTGGTCGGAACTGCCATTCCAAAATACCTTTTGGCGCGGCGACCTGACGGAACTCAAACGCATTCTGGAAGGGGCTGGCTGGGAGGTCAATATCCTCTTTGGCTATGGTTCCAAGGGCGTGAAAGAATGGCTGACCATTCCCAATGCCGAGTTCAATCTGGTGGTCGGCCCCTGGCTGGGGTTAAAGACAGCCAAACTGTTGGAACGCAAATACGGCCAGCCCTATCTGCATCTGCCGATACTGCCCATCGGCGCCAAGCAGGTGGCTGAATTCTTGCGGGCGATTGCTGAATTTGCACAGGAAAATGAAGTCCAAACCGAGCGCTTTATCAAGCAGGAGGAAAAGGAATACTATTATTATTTGGAATACTTCACGGACTTTTACGCCGAATACTGGTGGGGCCTGCCCGCGGTTTACTCTGTGGTCAGCGATGCCGCTTATAATCTGGCCATCAATAAATTCGTGGTCAATCAGTTGGGGCTTATTCCGGGCAAGCAGATTATCACCGACCATACGCCGGAAAAATATCACGAGGCCATTCGGGCAGAATACCAGAAACTGGCCGAAGATGTGGGGGCTGAGGTGGAATTTGTGGAGGATGGTTATATCGTCAATCAGCTGTTGAAACAGGAAGATTACGGGCATAAACCGCCGGTCATCTTTGGTACCAGCTGGGAGCGCGATACCGTCAAAGAATTGAACGGACATATCGTGGAAGTCAGCTATCCCGTGTCCTATGATGTGGTGCTGAATAAAACCTATGTCGGCTACCGGGGCGCATTGACGCTTTTGGAAACCATATTTACTACGGCGATTAGTAAATCGGCATAGAGTATAAAACGCCGTTTTCTTTGGCTAAAAGCCGTTAAGCTAAGTACGCCAAAAGGACATCAGAAATTCGGTAAAACCGATGCACTGATGTCCTTTTTGAGTGTATTCATTACGAGGATATTCTTTGTGATTTTTTTATGCTGGAAGGACAACCGAGGCTTCGCGGCGAATAAGTGTTTGAATAATATTCTTAATATTTTGATAAATAATTTTGAATCAGCAGGGCGAAACGAGAATGAAGCGGGAGGTGAATCCGTAAACGTGCAAAATAGTTGAAGCAATGGGAAAGAGGAAAGGAGGAAGGAATATGAACATCTCAGGAAAAGTGTCTGGTTTCTTTGGGGCCGCGCTTATGGCGTTCAGTTTCGCCGCTTGCCTGTGTACTTTCGGGTACGGTTCAGCGGCAGAGAATGCAAAAATGCTGAGCGAAGCGCAAGCGGTGATGAGAGCGCAGTACGGCGAAAACAAACGGATTTCCGCTGGCAGTTATGACCAGTCGCTCGCGGTCAAGTGCGTCAATGGAACCTTTGTCGGCAGGAAGAATGAGGGCGTAATCGCCTACAAGGGTATTCCGTTTGTGGGCAGACAGCCAGTAGGTGAATTGCGCTGGAAAGCGCCTGTGGATGTCGTGCCGGATGACGGTGTATATGAGGCGTATTACAACGGGAAAGCTCCTGTACAGAATGAAGGTTTATATGAAACGGCTTCCCTCTACGTTCAGGGTGAAGATTGCCTGTATTTGAACGTCTGGAAAGCGGCTGAAGCCTCTGCGAAGAAAAAGCCTGTCATGGTGTGGATACACGGCGGAGCTTATGAGATGGGCGGAACGGTTGACCCCACGTATGAGCTGCATAATTTCGTCAAGGAAAATCCTGATGTAATCGCTGTAAGCATCGAGTACAGACTCGGCGTGTTCGGTTTCTTCCATTTGTCTCATCTTCCTGACGGCAAGGACTACCCGGACGCGCAGAACTTAGGCCTCATGGATCAGGTAATGGCATTGAAATGGGTACACGAGAACATTGCCGGCTTCGGCGGAGACCCTGAAAACGTAACGATCTTCGGTGAGTCCGCCGGCGGCAGTGTCTGCCAGCTTCCCTTGATTCAAGGCTCGCACAAGTATTTCCAGAAAGTCATTGCTCAGAGTGGCGGCATCGTTTTCACGAGGTCAACAGAGCAGGCTGTCGGGTGTACGAACGAATTGATGGAGATTCTTGGCTGCAAAACCGTCGCGGATCTCCAGAAAGTAGATGTCCAGAAGTTGGTGAAAGAGGCAACGGTACTCGGATTGCGCGTAATGCCGGAACGGGACGGAATTTATCTGCCCCTGGATCCCTATGAAGAGTATGCCAACGGCGCGGCAAAGGATATAGATTTCCTGCAGGGCTGCAACAAAGACGAAATGAACTACTTCATGGTCTCAAGCGGCGGCATAGAGCCGTTCATGGATTTCTACGGCAAACGTTGGGCTAAGAGCAGCACACAGATTACGGACAAGGAGAAAGCGCTTGTGGAAAGCTTCTGCAAGGACATCAAGGGAGAGCGTTACGAACCGCTTTGCAGGCTGTACGACCAAATCTGGTTTATCGCGCCGCTGTTCAGACTGTCGGAGAATCAGACAAAAGCCGGCGGAAAATCCTACACCTATTACTTCACGGTTGAAGCCTCTGTACCGCTGATGAAGAGTGGGCATGCTGTAGAACTGGCATCAGTGCTCAAACACCCGGAACAAACCTTAGAGACGGGAAGAGCATTTGATGAGACCTTCGCAAAGACCATGCGCAGGATGTGGGTTCAGTTCGCCAAGACCGGCAACCCGTCATTAAGCGCGAAAGATTCTCCCGACGGCAAAGCGCACGAGTGGCCGCTTTATGACTTGAAGAACAAGCGCATTATGGTCTTTGACGAGTTCAATATCCACCCGGAGAAGGAATCCCAGAGAAAGATTCTGGATTGGGAGAGAACCTATTTCCTGACGAAGTATTTTTGCCTGTGATATATTCGCCCGTGATTTATTCGCCAAGAAAGGAGCGTGCACAAATGAGGGGAAAATTTATGGCGCTGGCAATGCTCGGCGTTATGGTCTTTTGTTTAACGCTCGGTGTCAGCAGTTCAACAAGCGCGACAGAAAAACCACTGAACGAAATTAAAGCGGAACTTAAAGCGCAGTACGGCGAGAACAAAAGAATCACTGACGGCAACTATGACAAGTCGCTGGCGGTCAAGTGCATCAACGGTACATTTGTCGGCAAAAAGCATGACGGTGTAATCGCCTACAAGGGTATTCCGTTTGTCGGCAGGCAGCCGGTCGGGGAACTCCGCTGGAAAGCTCCTGTTGACGTTGTTCCTGATGACGGAGTTTACGAGGCGTACTATAACGGGAAAACTCCCTGCCAGCTAGATTACGATGCGCAAGTTGCTTCCGTTTACGTCAGGGGTGAAGACTGCCTTTATCTTAACGTATGGAAAGCGGATGACGGCAGAAAAAATAAGCCGGTCATGGTATGGATTCACGGCGGAGCTTTTACCGCTGGAGGGACGGTTGAACCTCGTGAGGAAGGGACAAATTTCGTCAAAGAAAATCCGGATGCCATTGTCATCTCTATCGAGTACAGGCTCGGCGTATTCGGCTTCCTGCATCTGTCCCACCTCCCGGACGGCAAAGATTATCCGGACGCCCAGAACCTGGGACTCATGGATCAGATGATGGCGCTGAAGTGGATACATGAGAACATCGCGAGCTTCGGCGGCGATCCTGACAATGTTACGATCTGGGGAGAATCCGCAGGCGGGGACAGCGTAACTACACTGCCGCTGATTGAAGGCTCCCATAAGTACTTCAAGCGAGTGATTGCACAAAGCGGCACGCCGGTACTATCAAAAACCACAAAACAGGCCATCGACGACACAAATGAGTTCATGGCTATTCTCGGCTGCAAGACCGTAGCTGATCTGCAGAAGATTGAAGTGGAGAAGCTGCTGGCGGCATTGGAGACTCTCGGCGATATGCGCATAGGACCGGAAAGAGACGGGAAGTATCTGCCCCTCGACCCCTACGAGGCTTATGCGAACGGCGCGGCAAAGGATATCGATATTCTTCAGGGCTGCAACAAGGACGAGATGAACTTCTTTATGGCCGAGTCCGGTGTGGGCGAGCCTTTTGTTAAGGAATACACACGACGCTTTGCGAAGAACAGCGTCCTGCTTACGGACACGGAAAAAGCGCTGGTCGAGAGCTTCTGCAAGGACGTCAAGGGCGAGAAATATGAACAACTCTGCCGCCTGTACGATCAAATCTGGTTTATCGCGCCCTTGTTCAGAATATCGGAAAACCAGACGAAGGCCGGCGGAAAAGTATATACCTATTTCTTCACGGCTGAATCTTCTGTGCCGCTGATGAAGAGCGGTCATGGAGTAGAAATTTCGCTCATCTTCAATCACCCTGAAGAGACGCGCGTATCGGGAAGAGCATTCGATGAGACCTTCTCGAAGACCATGCGCAGGATGTGGGTTCAGTTCGCCAAGACCGGCAACCCGTCATTAAGCGCGAAAGATTCTCCCGACGGCAAAGCGCACGCGTGGCCGCTCTATGACTTGAAGAACAAGAACGTGATGATCTTCGACGAGTTCAACATTCACCCGGAGAAAGAATCCCAGAGAAAGATTCTGGATTGGGAGAGAACCTATTTCCTGACCAAGTATTTTTGCCTGTGATTTATTAACAAAGAAAGGAGGATGAACAAATGAAGAGAAAATTTATGGCGCTGGCGATTCTCTGCGTTATGGCCTTTTGTTTAGCGCTCTGCGGCAGCAGTCAGGCAGGCGCGGCAGAAAAAACACTGGACGAACTTAAAGCTGAAGTCAGGGCAAAGTACGGCGAGAACAAAAGAATCACTGACGGCAACTATGACAAGTCGCTTGCGGTTAAGTGCATCAACGGTACATTTGTCGGCAAAAATAATGACGGCGTAATCGCCTACAAGGGCATTCCGTTTGTCGGCAGACAGCCGGTCGGGGAACTCCGCTGGAAGGCCCCGGTTGATGTTGTTCCTGATGACGGCGTTTACGAGGCGTATTACTATGGGAAAAGCGGCCCGCAAATAGAGCACATTAGCGAAGGCGCCTCCCTTTACGTTCAGGGTGAAGACTGCCTTTATTTGAATGTATGGAAAGCGGATGAGAAGTCCGTGGACGGGCGCAAAAACGGCGCAGCCATGCGCAACGGGAAGAAACCGGTGATGGTCTGGATACATGGCGGCGGCTGGTTTACCAGTGGGACTTCCGACCCTACATATGATTGCCACAATTTTGTGAAAGAAAATCCGGACGTTATCGCGGTTTCCATCACATACAGGCTGGGATTTCTCGGTTTCCTGCACCTCTCTCACCTGCCCGACGGAAAAGATTACCCTGACGCGCAGAACCTGGCGATCATGGATCAGATGATGGCGTTGAAGTGGATTCATGAGAACATTGCGAGCTTCGGCGGCGATCCCGATAACGTTACCCTTTTCGGAGAGTCAGCCGGCGGTGAAAGCGTAACTACACTGCCGCTGGTCAAAGGCTCGCATAAGTATTTCAAGCGCGTCATTGCCCAGAGTGGCACACCGGTCCTCACGAGAACCGTAGAGCAGAGCATAGCGGACACGAATGAATTGATGGACATGCTTGGCTGCAAAACCGTTGCGGATCTTAAAAAGGTTGATATCAAGAAGTTCATCGATGCAACAGCTACCTTCGGAATGCGCATAGGGCCGGAAAAAGACGGCAAGTATCTGCCATTAGACCCCTACGAGGCTTATGCGAACGGAGCGGCAAAGGATATCGATATTCTTCAGGGCTGCAACAAGGACGAGATGAACTATTTCATGCTCGTAGCCGGGGGCGCAGAGCCTTTTGTCGAGATGATGAATAAACGCCTGGCGAAGAATATTTCCCAGTTGACAGACGGGGAGAAATCGCTTGTCGAGAGCTTCTGCAAGGACATCAAGGGAGAGCGGTACGAACAGCTCTGCCGCCTGTACGATCAAATCTGGTTTATTGCGCCGCTGTTCAGACTGTCAGAGAATCAGACCAAGGCCGGCGGAAAATCATATACCTACTACTTCACGGTCGAATCCTCTGTGCCCATGGTAAAGAGCGCACATGCTGTAGAACTTTCTACCGTATTCAATAACCAGAATGATACCCAATTAACGGGCAGGGTGTTCGATAAGACCTTCTCGAAGACCTTGCGCAAGATGTGGGTTCAGTTCGCCGAGACTGGCAACCCGTCATTAAGTGCGAAGGATTCTCCTGACGGCAAAGCGTATGAGTGGCCGCTTTATGATTTGAAGAACAAGAAAATGATGGTCTTTGACGAGTTCAACATTCACCCGGAGAAGGAATCCCAGAGAAAGATTCTGGATTGGGAGAGAACCTATTTCCTGACCAAGTATTTTTGCATGTGATTGTTTTCAACTTGGCAAACACAAGCGCGAACTGAAAATTATCATATAGGAGATAGTTATCATGAAGCAACACAAAGCACGATATCAATCCCGCGGTTGCGTCTTTATGGGAGCATTGCTTTTCGTCCTCATGCTTTCCGCTGTGGTACAGGCATCCCAATGAAGTTGACCGGATTTCGGAAGCCAGGCTGCTCGCCCTGCCAAACATGACGTTTGACGGCATCAATGAAAACGGCGTGGCCATGAACAGCAATGTCGTTCCTGCCATAGATATGGACTTTGCCACCCTGCTCTCCACCAATTACGGCAAACCTGTAACAAATAAAATAAAGCTCGCACTATCAAACTGCAATTTATTTGCCCGGATAAATTTTTTGTATTAAGGAGATGAAAAAGATAGAGGTAAATAATATTTGACAAAACATAGTTTCGAAAATATAATAAATTTGTCTTAAATGCAGAAAACGTATTTCGCGAAAGGGGATTTGTCGATATGGATGCAATTTTTACCCGTACCAGTGTGCGCAGTTATGAGGAACGTCCGGTGGAGGCAGAGAAAATCGAAAAGATTCTGCGCGCGGCAATGGCGGCTCCTTCGGCGGTCAATCAGCAGCCTTGGGAGTTTTATGTGGTCACGAATAAAGCAGTATTGCAGGAACTTTCCGAAACCAGCCCGTATACCGCTATGACGGCCAAGGCGCCGGCGGCGCTCGTGCTTTGTTCCCGCAAGGAAAATATCATCGTGCCGGAACTGATTGAAGTAGATATGGCATTGGCAACGGAAAATGCTTTGCTGGAGATTGAGGCGCAGGGCTTGGGCGGCGTTATGCTGGGCGTGGCTCCCTTTGCTGACCGCATGGAAAAGGTTGCCAAGGCGATTAATCTGCCGGAACATCTGACACCCTTTACCGTAGTTCCCTTCGGCTATCCGGCGAAGAAAAATCTGCAGCAGGACCGCTATGATGAAGCGCGGGTGCATTATGTGCGGTAAATTGAACTTAACGCATATTCATCATGTGGCCATTATCGGCAGCAACTATGAGCGGAGCAGGCATTTTTATGTGGATATTCTGGGCTTTGCGGTGATTCGGGAAAATTACCGCAAGGAGCAGCAGGATTGGAAAATTGACCTGCGGCTTGCGGATGCCGAATTAGAACTCTTCATCAAAGAGGGCTGCCCGCCACGGGCAGGCTGGCCGGGCAAAGAGGCTTATGGTCTTAGGCATTTGGCTTTCCGTGTGGATTCCGTGGACGATACAGTTCGTAAATTAAATGCCTTGGGCGTGGAGACAGAACCCATACGCTGTGATACCTTTACCGGTGAAAAAATGACGTTCTTCCATGACCCCGATGGACTGCCAATAGAAATTCATGAATAAAGACAAGAGCGGACGGCTTGACTGGTCAATTTGATTTGACCGGTCAAGCCGCCCTTGTTTTTGTTGGTGTTTATTTTTCGTGATTAAACGCAGGTTCGGCGATAAGTTCTGTGTCCGTAGCTGTTGTATCCTCTTCATACATATTTTCCATACGCGCCACAGCCAGCGTACTGACCACATCGCCGGTCACGTTGAGGGCGGTGTGAATCATGTCGATGGGGCGGAAGATGCCCACAATCATGCCCATGATGGCGGTGGGCAGGCCCATGGTGTTCAGCAGCATGATGGCGAGCACGATGCCGCTGGCGGGAATGCCCGGTGTACCGATGGAAATCAATGTGGTCAGGAAGATAAACATGGCCTGCTGTCCGAGCGTGAGGTCAACGCCGTAAATCTGGGAAACAAAGATGATGGTGACGGCGTAGTAAACTGCAATGCCGTTCATATTGATAGTGGCACCCAGCGGCAGGGAGAAGGAGGCCAACTCGCTCTTGACGCGGAAATCCTCTTCCGTGACTTTGAGGCTGACCGGCAGGGTTCCGGAACTGCTCGTAGTGCTGAATGCTACGAGCCATACGCTGATAATCTTGCGGAAAAATTCCGTAAGCGGAATTTTGGCAATGACTTTGATGATGAATAAGTAGAGCAGTATAATGACGGCAAAGGCGCCGACATAATGGGTCAGAATGAACATGCCCAAAGCGCTGAACATCGCAGTTCCGTATTCACCGACACTGCACGCCGCCAGAGCCAGCACGCCCAATGGTGTAGTCAGCATGACGATATCGGTGAGCTTGAACATGATGAGCGTGCTTTCTTCGACAAATTTTTTGACTGTGCTGACCTTGTTGCCCAACATGGTCATGATAATACCGAGAAAGGCGGCAAAGACAATCACCTGCATGATGTTGCCTTCACTGAGGGCGTGCAGGGGATTTGCCGGAATCATGCTCAGTATCGTGCCGCCCACAGTCATGGGGGCGGCTTCCTTAATGGGCTCGCCTGTCGTGATAATCTGGTCGGCGCTGAAGCCTTTGCCCGGCTGCATGAAGTTGGCAACCGCCAGACCGATGATGGTGGAGAGAATCGTGGTGATGACGTAAAAGCCCAAAACCTTGGAACCGATGCGACGCAGTTTGCCAATGTCCCCGATATTGGCAATGCCGCCGATGATGGAGAAGAAAATCAGGGGCACGACAATCATCTGAATCAGCCGCAGGAAGATATCGCCCACAGGCTGCAGGAACAGGATGTCTTTTTGAAAGATGATGCCGAGTACTGTGCCGATGACAAAAGCAATCAGCACTTGTGTTGCCAGATTAAATTTTCGCATAATGCCTCCTTGATAAAAATGATTCCTTGAAAAAGATATGACTGTACAAAAATGATGAAACACTATCTTTTTAATAGTAAAAGTATATACCTTTGACATTTGACATGTCAACTTGTAAACCTGCGCACTTAAATACCTATTGACATGATAGGCTAAAGAGTATAACATTAGGTCATCATGGACAGTGAACGATAGAGAGGAAGAATTTTTGGCTATGAGCAGAGGTAAGGTAATCGTGGGAATGTCCGGCGGGGTGGACAGTGCAGTGACGGCGTATTTGCTGAAGGCGGCAGGTTTCGAGGTCATTGGCATTACGTTAAAATCGTGGGAGAGCGGCAGCAGCAAGTGCTGTGAGATAGATGAAGCCGCCCGGACGGCAGATATTTTGGGTATTGCCTATTATCCCTGGAATACCGTGGCGTGTTTCCATGATTATGTGACGAAGCCCTTTGTGGCGGATTATGAAGCGGGGCGCACGCCTAACCCTTGCGTGGAATGCAACCGCTATGTGAAGTGGGAGCAGCTGTTAAGTGTGGCGGCGCATATGCGGGCAGATTATGTGGCGACCGGCCACTATGCCATCATTGAGCGGCTGGAAAATGGCCGCTATACCCTGCGGGCGGGCGCAGATAAGCAGAAAGACCAGTCCTATATGCTCTACAAACTCACGCAGGCACAGCTCGCGCGTACCATTTTGCCCTTGGGGAGGTTGACCAAAGCTGAGGTGCGGGACATTGCCCGCAAGGCAGGGCTCAATGTGGCGGATAAGGAAGATTCGCAGGAAATTTGTTTTGTGACGGAGGGCAGCTATACCGATTATATTGATGAATACAGCGACAAGGATTTAACGGTGGCAGGAAATTTTGTCGATGAAACGGGCAAGGTTTTGGGGCAGCATAAAGGAATCATTCATTATACCGTCGGTCAGCGGAAAGGCCTGGGGCTGGCGTTAGGTTATCCTGCTTATGTCAAGGAGATACGCGCAGCAGCCAATGAAGTCGTAATCAGTGGTGAGGAAGGTTTGTATACGCAGGACGTTTTCTGTAAAGACCTGTGCTTTATGTCGCGTGAGGTTGTAGAAGGCGAAGATGTTGCGGCGCAGGTAAAGATACGCTACCACCATGCAGGTGCGGCGGCCAGCCTGCAGCGTATCGCTGACGACCAGATAAAGATAAACTTTGCCGAGCCTGTCCGCGCTCCGGCACCCGGTCAGTCGGCGGTATTTTACGATGAGCAGGGCCATATTATTGGCGGTGGGAAAATTATCGCCTGACTGGCTGCAATAGAAAATGGCCTGCCGTTATGGCAGGCCATAAATTGCATCAGTGCATCATATGGTTGTGCTCCATGGGCATTTCCATATGGACAGGTTCCGGTGACCAGCCGGAAAGAGTGGGATCAACCATGCCGAAAATCATAGCGATATGGCTGATGACCAAAAAGCCGATAAGTAGCTGGAAATGTTTTTGGGCGCGTTTTTCAGATGGCATATTCTGCCAAAGGATGCCCAGCTCCAGCAGGGCAATGCCGCCCAGCGGGATAATGCCCATCAGATAGGAAATGACCGCAATCTGGTCGAGCAGGCCTTTCCATTCCAGCGTGGGAACCACAGAGGTCAGCAGGTAAGTGACGACACCGGCAAAATATACGCCGGCAAAGATGCCCAGCTGTTTTTCGAATTTTCGCCAGCCGGCATTTTTGCCCTCGCCCAGAAATAGTGCATAAAATTCTGCGGCTACCAGTGCTTCGGCAGCCACCACGGGGATTACCATGAACAGAATCAGGTTCCAGGGGGAATTGGCTGCCAGCAAATCCATGTAGTTTGTCATAATCATTTTTTGCCTCCTATGAGTTGATTGATTTTCTGGTTATTATGATAGCGGAGGATTGTGCAGATGGTATCAACAAACTATGAAGAAAATGTGAAGATGGGAGATTTTTCTATGCAGTCCTATAAGATTCTGTTTGTGGATGATGATGAAAAGTTGCTAGCCCTGTTGGTGGAGTATTTTACGCAGGAACAGTTTGCGGTGTCTACGGCCAGGAACGGCAACGAAGCTCTGGCGCAAATCAAGGGGACGCGGCCGGATATTTTGGTGTTGGATGTTATGTTGCCAGGCCAGTCCGGTTTGGATATCTGCCGTCAGATACGGCAGCATACGGAATTTCATTCGTTGCCGATTATTATGCTGACGGCGCGGGTGGATGAACCGGCTCGCTTTGTGGGGTTGGAAATGGGGGCTGATGATTATCTGGGCAAGCCTTTCAGCATGCGGGAGCTGGGAGCGCGTATCCGGGCCGTGCTGCGCCGTACCCATTTGGATATGGCCGTACCGGCCATCAGCCCTGGCGTGCTGAATTTTGGGGCGTTGTCGTTATCTATTCAGGAGCATACGCTCAAAAAAGCGGGCCAACAGGTGGAACTTACGCCGACAGAGTTTGCCATCCTGCAGTTGTTTATGGAACATCCGCGGCAGGTTTTCAGCCGTCTGCAATTGATGGAAGCTTCCCGGGGCTTTGCCTTTGAAGGCTATGAGAGGACCATCGATGCCCATATTCGCAATCTGCGCCGCAAGCTGGATGAAGGAAGCAGCTCCTGTATCGAAACGGTATACGGCATTGGCTATCGTTTTCGGGGGGATGTATCATGAGTTTGTGCTATCGGATTGCTGGGCTGACCTTTCTGTTGATTACGGCTACGGTATGCTGCCTGCTCTGGCTGGCCAATCTGCAAATGCATAATCTCTTTGTCGTATATGTGCAAATGCCCCATATGGATATGGGGCAAAATGAGATGACATTCTTGCATTCGGTTCATGAATCCCTTATCTGGGTGGGGGCGTTGTTTATTATCCTGGGGTTTATCGCCAGTTTCGTGCTGGCAAAATCCATTACGAAGCCTTTGCAGGCCTTGACTCAGGGAACAGAAGCCATTCGACAGGGAAAAATGGGCATTCAGGTGGAGGTGACTGCGGCTGATGAAATCGGTCAGCTGGCGCAGATGTTCAATAACATGTCGCGGCGGCTGGCCCAGGTGGAGGAAATGCGGCGGCGGTTTTTGGCGGATACAGCGCACGAACTGCGCACGCCGCTGGCGATTTTGCAGGGCAATCTGGAAAATATGCTGGCCGGTGTCTCGCCTCCAAATCCGGAACGGCTTTTTTCCATGCAGGAGGAAGTGCAACGCCTTACTCGTTTGGTGGAAAATCTGCGGGATTTGTCGCTGGCCCGGTTGCATAAATTACCCTTGCACAAGGAGCTATTGGATATGAATCAATTGCTGCTGCGGGCGTTGGATATGTTTCAGCCACTGTTGGAGGAGCATAGGCTGGTGGTGGTCACAGACCTGACCCAGAAGTTACCGCCGGTTTATGTAGATGGGGACCGTATCAACCAGGTCCTATATAATCTCATCAGTAACGCCATCCGCTATTCACCGCCTGGCGGACAGCTCAAGTTGCGTACTGGCCGGCAAAAACGTCATAACCGCAGCTGGCTGGTCGTGGACGTATTAGATACGGGAACAGGTATTTCGGCAGAGGACCTGCCCTACCTGTTTGATTATTTCTATCGTGGGGACGAAGCCCGCAGCCGGGAAACAGGCGGCACAGGAATTGGCTTGTCTTTGGTCCAGTATTATTGTGAAGCTCACGATGGCTGGGCTGAGGCGCACAATAATCGGGATGGCGGCGCTTGTTTTTCTATTGGTTTGCCCTTGGGCGGGGCAGAAATTAAGCCGGTAGCCATTGACGAGTCGGGTGTAATAGTGTAACATAAGGCAAAAGTATCGGCAGATGAAAGTGAGGAATAAAATTTTGAAAAATCCCCTGCGCTATCAAGTATCAGAATATGACTGCGGCCCCACATCGCTGCTGAATGCGGTTTCTTTTCTCTTTGAGCGAGAGGAGATACAGCCGGAAATCCTGCGCAATATCATGCTCTATTCTTTGGATTGCTATGACAAGAGTGGCGTTCCCGGACAGAACGGTACATCCCGCATGGCCATGATGTTTTTGTCCCGCTGGCTCTCCGGAGCAGGCGAGGTAGGGCTGCTGCCCATAGAATGCCAGTATCTTTCCGGCAAGCAGGTTTATCTCGGGGAAAACAGCCTCGTGACCGATGCCCTTTGCCGCGGCGGCGCAGTGGTCATGCGGCTGCATATGGACGGGGAGCATTATGTATTGCTGACGGGAAGAGAAGAGGAGAGGATTTACCTCTTTGATCCCTATTACATGGAGGAAAATCCCTTCGGTCCGGAGATTGAACTGGATTTGCAGCATCCGCTTAAGTACAACCGCATTGTGCCCTTTGCCTGCTTCAACCGGGAGGGGACGCAGCCCTATTCCCTGGGCAAGGTGGAGGAGAGGGAAGCTGTGTTGCTGTTTGACACCCGTACCAAACTCACGGCGGAGAGAACGATTGAATATTTCATATGATTTACAAAAAATCAGTTTCTGCCTATTGACAGACTGGGTGTAATAGTGTAACATTAACCCAACGCCAAAAAGGCGAGCAAACTGACTGGATAACCAGAGGTTTTGTGCAGGATAGTCCTGCGCAAAACCTCTTTTTTGTGTTTTAGGTTAGGGGGAATGCTAATGGGCATGACTGGTAAAGAACGGCTGACGGCGCTGCTGTCTGGAAAGGATGTGGACAGGATACCTGTCCTGAGCGTCTGTCAGTATGTCACCTATGGCCTGATGGAAAAGACCGGCGCGTACTGGCCGGAGGCGCATTATGACGGGGAGAAGATGGCCAGGCTTTCGGCCGGGGGCGCCGAGATCCTCCATTTGGATGCGGTGCGGGTACCTTACTGTCAGACGGTGGAAGCCGAAATCTATGGCTCTGCCATCAAGGACGGCGGGCGAACCCATCTGCCCAGCATAGCAAAGCCGGCCTTTTCTCTAGGGGAGGAGCCCCGGATACCGGAAAACTTCACGGCCAAAGGACGCATACCAGCGGTGCTGGATGCGATCCGGCGGCTAAAGCAGACGGTGGGGGCAGAAACCCTAGTGATGGGCAGTCTGGTGGGGCCCTTCAGCGTGGCCGCCAATATCATCGGCGTATCCGCTTTGCTGAAGGCCAGCCTCCGCAAGCCTGAACAGCTGGTGCCTTATTTCGAGGCAGCGGAAAAGACTGCGGAACAATATGCCCAGGCCATAATCGATGCCGGCGCGGATGCCATTGTCATCGAAGACATGATGGCCTCGCTGGATATGATCAGCCCGAAGACTTATCGGGTCATGGCGGCTCCCTATGAAAAGCAGCTGATTGATTTCATCGGCGGCAGGGTGCCGGTCATCATTCATATTTGCGGCAAGCTGGATCAGGTGATGAAAGATGTGGCGGCCACCGGTGCTGCGGCCATCAGTGTGGAATCGGCGGTAGATATTCCGGCGGCGAAGGAAGAGTTCCGGCAGGCAGGGATAACGACTCCCATCCTGGGAGCGGTTCACCCCATCGATGTGTTGCTGGAAGGCAGCCGGGAAGATGTGCGCGAGGCGGTACAGCAGTCCGTGGCGGCTGGTGTGGATGCCATTTCGCCCGATTGCGCCATCGCCCCGGATACGCCGCTGGAAAATCTGCTGGAGCTGACCAAAGCAGCCGCCGAATTGGATCTGTAATTTCGTGTTTGGGAAAGAGAGGGAATGAAAATGGCAGACAAGGATATTTTAAGCGAACTGAAGCAGTCCATATTGGACTTTGATGAAGATGCTGCGCTGGAGCTGGCCCAAGAATCGCTGGCGCAGGGCATTGATCCCGTAGAAGCGGTGGGAGTGCTGGCGGACGGTCTCAATGAATTGGGCGTGAAGTTTGAACGCATGGAGGTATTCCTGCCGGAAATCATGCTGGCCTCCGATGCCTTCAAGAATGCCCTGAGCGTACTGGAGCCGGAAATCAAGAAGAAGAACACCGAAGGCAAGAAGGCTATTCCTATTGTCATCGGCACGGTGCAGGGGGATATCCATCAGGTGGGCAAGGACATGGTGGCAACCTTCCTGGCTACGGCTGGTTTCGAGGTCTACGATCTGGGGGTGGATGTGGCGCCGTCCCGCTTCCTCGAAGAGGCCAAGCGTCTGGGGGCCAAGGTAATTGCGGCGGCATCGCTGATGTCAACCACCCGTCCGGTGCAGAAGGACTTGATAGATTTTTTGGAGGCCAAGGGCGTGCGTGACCAGTTCATCGTGCTGGTGGGCGGCGGCGTAGTCACCCAGGAATGGGCGGACCAGATAGCCGCTGACGGCTACGGTCAGGATGCCATCGCCACTGTAAACTTAGCTAAGCGGTTGCTGCATGTAGCCTGAAGCTGAAAGCAAGATCCGTGATTTAGATAAGAGTGCATAAGCACCAGTGTTTTGGGGAACGGAGGAAATGACTATGAGCCATGGTTCAAAAGGTAAATTCATCGAGTATTGGGGGCGCGGTGAGACTGGCCCCATCACCTTCCAGAAGGAATTTGACACGAAAGTATATTGGCCGAGACTGAAAGAACTCACCAAGAAATACGGCATTGAGTACGCTGAAGGCAAAGTGGTTCCTACGGACGATGAAGAGCTGGATGCCATCTGGCAGGCCGGCAAGGAACTGCTCTTGGACGTGGGTATCCTGAATGTATCCACGGAACGGCGCATTCTCTTTACCGAAGAGGAAATCGACGCGGCTTTGGAAAACCTGCCCCGCAGCGTGACCTTAGGGGAAGGGCAGGACGCGATAACCATTCCGCACCGGGGCTTTGAGGATTACGACAACGGGCCAACCCCGGTGGGCACTATGGGCCGCATCTTAGGACCGATTTCCGATGACCTTTATGAGAAGATTGCCCTGTCCTATGCACAGGAACCTTTGGTGGATTATGTGCATTTCCAGGGCGTGAAGACGGAAATCAACGGGATACCCATCAAACCGGGGTCTCCCTTTGAAATGATGGCTGAACAGCAGCATGTGGCAGTCGTCAATGATATAAAACGGCGGGTGGGCCGTCCGGGACTTCCCGATGGCGGCTCCACGCCAGTGAATCTCCAGGCGGAAATGGCAGCAGCCAATCCCCTTTGGGGCGTGAAGAAGGGCGATGTGCGCCATGTCTACATCATGCCTCAGCTCAAGACTGACTATGACCAGATGAGCCGTGCTTATTTCTGGCATTCCTATGGCGCCAACATCTGGGGCATCTTGCAGGCCTATATCGGTGGTGCCGCCGGCGGCCCGGCAACTTCAGCCGTAAATGGCGTGGCCGACCTCCTGGCTTATGTGATGCTCTACGAGCCCACGCTTCTGGGCACCTGGCCGACCGATGCGCTCTACTTCAGCAACTCCAGCAAGTACGCCCTCTATGTGGCCAACTACGGCGGGGCGGCTTTCAGCAAGCACACCCACTTCCCGGCATTGGTCGGTGCCGCCTGGCAGATGACGGCAGGCATCAACAGTGAGGAATACTTCTGGGAGACGGCAGCTGGAGCTATCGGCAGTGCGACATTGGGCTTCCTGGTGGCTGGCGGCACGGGACATCAGAGTGCGGGCCTCGACCAGGCTGGCGGCTTAGGCGCAAGATTTGCCGCCGAAGTGGGCAAGGCCGTGGGCAAAGCGCGGCTGACGCGTGTACAGGCCAATGAACTGGTCAACCGTATCCTGCCCAAGTATCAGCCGCTGATTGACAACCGCACCCTGCATACCGTGGGCGGGGACTTCCGCACGGCTTACGATTTGAAGACCGTACAGCCCAAGCCGGAATATCTGGCCATCTATAACAAGGTAAAGGCCGAGCTGCGTGAAATGGGCCTGCCCATCCAATAAGCAAGCCTGTGGAAAGGAGGGGATGATGTGGCGGATACCGTAGAGATTGTATTCCAACCCTCCGGCAGGAGGGGCAGAACGCTGGCAGGGACAACCCTGCTGGCGGCAGCCCAGGAGCTGGGGGTGGGCATTGAAGCCGTCTGTGGCGGCAAAGGTGTCTGCGGCAAATGCCGGGTTATCGTGGAAGAAGGCCGTTTTGAGAAACTGGGCATTGCATCCAGCCAGGGCCATGTGTCAGCGCTTTCGCCGGTGGAAGAAAAATTCTTCAGCCGGGAGGAGCTGGAGCGGGGCTACCGGCTGGCCTGCCTGGCCCAGGTTAATGCGGATTTGGTGGTGACGGTGCCCGAAGAAAGCCGCACGGCCAAGCAGGTGATCTTGGAACAGGGGAAGACGCGTGCTTACAGCCTCAATCCGGCGGTGAAGCAGTACAGCCTGACCATCGAGCCTGCTGCGCTGGACGACGCCCGGGATGACAGGCAGCGCCTGCTGGATGCACTGGCACAGAGCCATGGCCTGGAGCATCTGACCGTTGACTATAACGTACTCCGCGACCTACCGCAGGTTTTGCGCCAGCAGGACTGGCAGGTTACGGCCACGGTCTGGCAGGGGCAGGAAGTCATCCGGGTAGTGCCGGGCAGAGAAGCCGCCCCGAGTCTGGGCATCGCTATTGACATTGGCACCACTACGCTGGCGGCATTCCTCTGTGATCTGACCACAGGGGAGCTTTTGGGGCGGGCCTCCCGCATGAACCCGGAAATCGGCTATGGGGAAGACGTGCTGGCCCGCATATCCTATGCCATGAGCAATGAGGATGGCCGGGACAAGCTGCAGCAGGTCATGCTGACAGCTATCAGCGAACTGGCTGCGGAGATGACGGCGAAGATTGGCCGCAAGGCCCTGGAGGTGGATGAAATGGTGCTGGTTTACAATACGGCCATGCACCATTTTACGTTGGGGTTGGAGCCGAAGTTCATGGGGCGTTCGCCCTTTGTACCGGCGGTCAGTGCGCCCTTGGATATCAAGGCCAGGGATTTGGGAATTGCCATCAATCCTGCGGCCAATATCCATTCCTTGCCGGTGGAAGCGGGCTTTGTAGGGCCGGACAATGTGGCGGTGCTGCTGGCTGAGGAACCATATAAGAGCGACAAGGTAAAGCTCATCATCGACATTGGTACCAATGGCGAGATTGATTTGGGCAATAAGGACAGGCTGTTATCCACCTCCTGTGCCACCGGCCCGGCGCTGGAAGGCGCTCAGATTGCCTTTGGCATGCGGGCGGCAGCCGGCGCCATCGAGCGGGTGGAGATAGACGCGGAGACCAAGGAACCCCGCTATAAGGTAATCGGACAGGAGACCTGGTATCCTGAATTGAAATTCACCGGTGCCCAAGGCATCTGCGGTTCCGGCATCATCGATGTGGTGGCGGCCCTCTATACGGCGGGCATCATTTCCAAGGCCGGTCGTATCAACGGCAGGCTGGAAACGCCCCGGGTGCGCAAGGATGAGAATGGCCGTCTGGAATATGTGCTGGCCTGGGCTGAGGAAACCGCCATCCATAAGGATATCACCATCAAGCAGGGAGATATTCGGGCCGTGCAGCTGGCCAAAGGAGCTATCTATACGGGGGCGAAATACCTGATGGAAAAATACGGCATTGAGCAGGTGGAAGAAGTCATCCTGGCCGGGGCTTTTGGCAGTTATATCAACAAGCAGAGTGCCCTGACCTTGGGACTGTTTCCCGACTGTGACCTGGATAACGTCAAGGCCGTGGGCAATGCCGCCGGGGATGGTGCCCGCATTGCCCTGTTGGATATCGACAAGCGCCGGGAGGCGGCCAGTGTCGCAAGGCAGGTGGAATTTGTGGAAACGGCGGTGGAGCCGGACTTCCAGACGCGTTTCATGGAAGCGCTGGCCATTCCCCATGCCAAGGATAGTTTCCCCCATCTGACATAGGGGAAATCCGATTGACGGGAAAGGAGGAGCCTATGAGAGAGGAGGATTTTCCCTGCCTGGGAGAGCCGGAACGCCCCATCACTGAAGACCTCTGCCGCAATGCCGGAGCAAGATATACCTCGGTGTTCAGCAAGGCGGAGGATATGGTGCGGGCGGCCTTGGAAGTCAAGCGGCTGAACCGCGATGTCTGGGTGAAGCTGCCCTTCTGTGTAACCATCGAAGCCGAGGCCCTGGGGGCGGAGGTATCCCTTAATTCTCTGTACGGCGTGCCGGCGGTTACCCGTTTCCGTTATGAGCGGCTGGCAGATATTGAGGAATTGCCTCATTTGGATTTTTCCCAGGGGCGGCTGGCGGAGGTCTTGCGGGCGGCTGCCATTTTGCAGGCCCAGGGAGAAAATATCATGTTGAATATCGAAGGCCCCTTTACCGTTTTAGGTCAACTGATTTCGGCCAAGGAAATATACAAGGGGCTTTACCGGCAGCCCGGAAAGCTCCATCAGATATGCGCCCGGATTGGCAAGGAGCTGGCCCGTTATGCCCAGGAGGCAGAGTGCCATGGGGTAAGCCTGCTTTCCTATGCGGATCCCACGGTGGCCAGTAGTCTGGTCTCGCCGCAGATTTACCAACAGATCTGCGGCAGGATCTCCTGGGAAGTGCTGAAGGAAATGGAAGCGGCCACGCAAAGGGTGGCTATACATCTTTGCAATGTCACTTCGGTGGGCTTTGAAAAAGCCGGCTTTTGTACCTCGGATAAGATAGCATTTGATGTGCTGCAGCTGACTTATGGAGAAGCCTTGCTGGAAGCTATCCATAAGTCCCGCGGGCGTTTTTGGGGGCATGGCTGCGTGCAGCGGTCCTACAGTCCGCTTTGCAATGGGGGCGTGTATCAATTACAGCTTAGGGAATCACTGGCTGATGAGGAGGAAAGAAATTATGGCAACTGAGCAGGAACTGCACCAGGGACTCTATGAGGCTGTGGTGGACATGGATGAAGACCGGGCGGCAGAACTGGCCCGCCAGGTGGTAGCAGAGGGTTACGATGCCTATGCGGCCATCGAAGATGGCCTTTCCCGGGGCATGGACAAGGTGGGGGAGCTTTATGAGCAGGAGGAATATTTCATCCCGGAACTGCTGCTCTGTTCCGATGCCATGTATGCGGGCATCGATATCCTGAAACCCCATATTGTCCGTCAGGAAAACAGCGAAAGACATGTGGTGGTCATTGGCGTGGTGGAAGGGGATACTCATGATATCGGTAAGAACCTCGTGAAGATCATGCTGGAAAGCGCCGGTTTTGAGGTTATCGACCTGGGGCGGGATATCAAGCCCCAGGCCTTCCTGCAGGCAGCCAAAGAGTATGAGGCCGAGATCATTGCCCTGTCCACCCTGATGACCACAGCCATGCCGGCCATGAAGGAGGTCATTGACCTGCTGGAAGAAAAGCAGCTACGGGAAAACTACAAGGTGGTCATTGGCGGCGGTCCCATCTCGCCAGGCTTTGCCAAGAAAATAAAAGCCGATGCCTATGCGGTGAATGCGGCTGAAGCCGCCCGCATTGCCAAGGAACTGGTGGGACTGGAAGAAAAGGTCAGACAGACGGCTTAGGAGGATGCCTATGAATGAACTATCGCCGAAAGAAAGACTGGACCGGGTGCTGGCAGGAAAAACGGTTGACCGCCCGCCGGTCATCTGCCCCGGCGGCATGATGAACAGCGCTACTACCGATGTGATGGATGAATGCGGGCTGTTTTTCCCGGAAGTGCATAAGAGTGCGGCGGACATGGCCAGGCTCTCCACGGCGGTGCAGCAGCGTACGGGTTTTGAGAACTTCGGTATTCCTTACTGCATGACCGTGGAAGCGGAAATCCTGGGCAGCGAGATCGACTTTGGCAATCACGACTGCGAACCCAAGATTGCCAAGGAATACTATGCACATAGCGCCGATGTCATCCAGCGTGATCCGAAGGAATTGGTGAAAGAGGGGCGGATTGCGGCTATTGCGGAGGCTGGTTTTGCCATCAGCCGGCAGCAGCCGGATATTCCCGTTATCGGCAGCCTCACGGGACCGGTATCTACAGCGGCTTCCATCGTGGACCCCATGGTGTTCCTGAAGGAGCTGCGGAAGGATAAGGAGAATGCCCATCGGGTGCTGGATTATGTGACGGATTTCCTGATCGAATATGCCCGGGTGCTGGTGGACAGTGGTTTTTCGGTGATCACCATTGCAGATCCCACGGCCACGGGAGAAATCCTTGGCCCCAAGATGTTCGGTGACTACGCCGTACCCTATCTCAACAAGCTGCTGGATGCCATCCATGCCATGGATACCAAGGCCATCGTGCATATCTGCGGGCGGCTGGACGCAGTGAAAAAGCCATTGTCCGCTATCCGGGGGGATGCCATCAGCACCGATGCCATGGTCAATCTGCTAGATATCAAAGAGGTGCGGGATGGCGGTGTGGTCATGGGCAATGTCAGCACCTTTGCCCTGCAGCTGCAGACACCAGATGTGATACAGCAGGTGACGGAACGGCTGGTGAACAATAAGATTGATATCATCAGCCCGGCCTGCGGCCTGTCTACCAAAACTCCGGTGCAGAATATTGCGGCCATGACAGGCACTGTAAAATACAGTTGAGGAAAAATTTTTGGGCAAATTTTGTTTACACCTATTGACATGATTGGTGTAATACTGTAACATAAGGTCAGCGTTAAACGAGGAAACTGACTGGAAGGACCAGAGGTTTTGCATAGAGGCAATTTCTATACAAAACCTCTTTTTGGTTTCCGCAAGAAATGAGGTGATGGATATGCAGCATTGCGATACAGAATTTGCCAGGGAGAGCCGTCGCTATCTTCATCAGCACCCGGAGCTCAGCGGGCAGGAATACAATACGGCCAACTTTATTCGGGAAAAGCTGACGGAGTTTGGCATTGCGTATCAGAATGTCGGAGAGACGGGAACTTTTGCCTGGATAAAGGGGCGGCAGGATAACGGCCGGAAGATACTGCTGCGCGCGGATATCGACGCCCTGCCCATTGCAGAACAGACGAATCTTTCGTATAAGTCTGTAAATCCCGGGGTTATGCACGCCTGTGGACACGATATCCATGCAGCAGCCCTGTTGGCGGCGGCTAAGAAACTGGCTGAGGTGCAGGCAAGTTTTTCGGGCACGGTTCTCTTGGCCTTTCAGCAGGCGGAAGAATTTGGTCATGGCGCCCAGTATTTTCAGGAACAAGGGCTGCTGACTGGGTATGACCGAGCTTTCGGCGTGCATATCGCTCCTGATGTGCCGGTGGGGACAATCGTGCTCTCGCGCAAAGCCGATGCGGCTTCCTGTGATTTTTTTCGTATCACCCTTACGGGGCAGAAGGCGCATACTTCCAAACCCCATTTGGGACGTGACGCTCTGCAGGCCGGTGCGGTGCTGGTAGGAGAAATCGCTAAGCTTCCCAGCAGATTACTGCCAGCCTCGGAACCGGTCAATATTGGCATTGGTACCTTTAAGGCTGGTAATTCTTACAATATCATAGCGGATAGTGCCGTTATTGAAGGAAGTTTCCGAGCTTTTTCTGAAGACAGCCGCCAGCAGTTAAAGGAAAAAATCAGTGAGCTGGCGGATAGTACAGCTCTGGGCTATGGGGTGCAGGTATACTGCGAATACGAGTGCTTTGCTAAAGCGCTGATCAATGATGAGACAGCCCGGCAGGAAGTGGCTGACGTAGCAGCAAGTTTATGGGGACAGGATAAGGTGAAAATCAGCGAGCAGCCGCTTTTTGGCTTTGCGGCGGATGACTTTTCAGAGTATTTGCAGGTAAGCCCCGGGGCTTATGCCCATGTGGGTGTTTATCGAGAGGGTTCCGCTTCGGCCAGGGTACTGCATAATGAGAAGCTGGCCCCCGCCGAGGAAGCCGTGGACATCGCCGCTGATTTGCATATTAACTATGCACTGGCATATTTAGGGAGGGATGGTTATGCCCAGGTCGGACCGGGTCAAGCTGAAGGAATCTATTAAACGTCGGGCTAAGGCTATGGATATCAATATGCTGGGAATTGCTCCTGTGGAACGTTGGGAGCAGGAGCCGCATCAAAGTGCGGAATTTTGGCCGCAGAATATCTGGCCCTGGAGCCGCAATGTCATCGTCATGGGCATGCAGATTATGCCCTCGATGATTGAGACAACGCCATCCGTTGTTTATTCGGAGCTTTACAATACCACCAATCGCTTGCTGGATAATGCCGCCTATCGCATAGCCAACTTCCTCAATGAAGCAGGTTATCGGGCGCATTTCTTTCCGCGGGATTGTTACGGGGATATATCGGCACTGGTCAAGCGGCCGGAGGCGGCCTTTTCGCAGGTGTTGGCAGGACTCTATGCGGGCCTGGGGACGGTTGGCATGAATCATACGCTGCTCACGAAGAAATACGGTTCCCGTATTCGGCTGGTATCGGTGATTACCGATGCGGACTTGCCCGCAGACCATATGATAAAAAAGGATATTTGTGTGGGCTGTCAGATTTGTGTCAAGGCGTGCCCGCAGCAGGTCTTTTCGCCGGTTCCGGGGCAGGTTATCGCAAAGATGGACAAGCATAAATGCGCCCTGTGCCATCAACAGCTCAAACAGGAGTTTCATTATCCCTGTGGCCGCTGTATCGCTGCCTGTCCCGTGGGGGAGGATAAGAAGCGCTATGGCAGAGAAGCCATCAGCGCCGCTGGTATTTTGCATTGCCGCGATTTTGGCGCTGCCGATGTCGGGACCATTGTCCGATAAGGGGAATTAGGGGAAGGATTGTGATAAAAATGCCAGTATTAGCAAGCAGGACAAAAACGTTTACGGACTCGGTTATTCGCCGGATGACAAGAGTATCGCTAAAATATGATGCCATCAATTTAAGCCAAGGTTTCCCCGATTGGGAGCCACCGCAGGCTTTAAGACAGCGGCTGGCAGAAGTGGCCGCCGCGGGGCCCCATCAGTATTCCATTACCTGGGGAGCGGAAAATTTCCGGCAGGCCCTGGCGCAAAAGCAGGAGCATTTTACAGGTTTAGCCGTAAATCCTGCAACAGAAATTGTCACCACCTGTGGCGGCACAGAAGCCATGATGACGGCAGTCATGAGCGTGACAGAGCCGGGGGATAGAGTGGTGGTGTTTTCGCCATTCTATGAAAACTATGGGGCCGATGCTATTCTTTGTGGCGCAGAGCCCGTCTATGTCCCCTTAAAGCCGCCAACCTATGACTTTGATGTTGACGCGCTGGAAGCGGCTTTTCGTCAGCATCCCAAGGCGTTGATTCTTTGTAACCCGTCTAACCCTTCTGGCAAGGTGTTTACGCGGCAGGAATTACAGGTAATTGCTGACCTGGCGGAAAAATACGATGTCTGGGTAATTACGGATGAAGTCTATGAGCATATCGTCTATGCGCCCTATCAGCATATATATTTTGCCACGTTGCCCCGGATGTGGGAACGGACGATTTCCTGCGGGTCACTTTCTAAAACCTACTCCATAACGGGCTGGCGGCTGGGCTATGTCATTGCGCCGGCAGCGGTCATTGAAGTGGCTAGAAAAGTGCATGATTTTCTGACGGTGGGGGCGGCCGCCCCCTTGCAGGAAGCCGCAGTGGTGGGCCTCCAATTCGGTGATGAATACTATGAAGAGCTCAAAGCGCATTATACCAAACGCCGGACCTTATTACTAAATGGTCTTCGGGATATTGGCCTCTCGTTTACTGAACCGCAGGGGGCCTATTACGTGATGGTGGATATTTCTGAATTTGGCTATGACAGCGATACGGAGTTTTGTGAAGTGCTGGCTGAAAAAGTCGGCGTGGGTGCGGTGCCGGGCTCTGCCTTTTTCCATGAAGATATCAATAGCTACATGCGGCTGCATTTTGCCAAGAACGAGGACACTTTACAGGCAGCACTGGAACGGCTGTCTGACATCTATAAAAAGATACCACGGCAGACGCGGTGAGGAGCAGGCATATGGTTAAGATAAAAATATCGGCCACCAGATAAACATAGTATCACGGATATTTTGACAGCGATAACGGTGGCAGAAAAGTATGTGAAAGAAAGACGAACTGACGGTTAAAGAGAAATTTATGTGTAAATATCATTAATGCCTATTGACATAGTGGGTGTAATAGTGTAACATGAGTTCATCGCCAAATGGCGGAGAAACTGACTGGAAGAACCAGAGGTTTTGCATAGGATATTTTTCTGTGCAAAACCTCTTTTATTTTGTCTGTTTTGCAAGCACAGGCTAAGCTTTCGGGCAGGAGTTTACCGCTAACGGCAATCGCAGTTAGCGCCACGCTGACTTAGGCGGGCGGTTTAATTGATGGCAGAACCAAGAAAGAGGGTTGATGATGATGAAGAAATTGGTCAAGGGATTATTATTTACGTTATTGCTGGTGCTGGGCGTTATGGCCGCAGGCTGTGGGGATAATAAAGCCGCCGATGTTCAGAAGGTGCGAATTGGTGTGTCCGGTGCAGCAGAGGAAGTCATTTGGAAACCGGTCATAGATAAGTTTAAGGAGAAAAATGTGGCGATTGAGCTGGTGGTCTTTACGGATTATACGCAGCCCAATGCCGCGCTTGCCAACAAGGAAATTGAACTCAATGCCTTCCAGCATCATAAGTATTTGAACAATGAAATCAAGAAACATGGCTATGAGATTACAGCGATTGGCGATACCATGCTATCGGCACTGAATCTGTACTCGAAGAACGTCCATGACATCAAGGATATTAAGCCGGGAGATAAGATTGCCGTACCCAATGATACGGTAAATTTTGGCCGTGCCCTCAGCGTGCTGCAGGCAGCGGGACTTATCCGCTTAAAGAGCACGGCTGGTTCCACGCCGGAGCTTAGTGATATTGAGGAAAATATAGCCAAGATTGAAATTGTACAGGTGGATGCATCCCAGACGGCTTCCTTGCTGCCCGATGTAGCGGCTGCGATTATTAATGGTCAGTTCGCCGTGGACGCAGGTCTGGTGCCGGATAAAGATGCTATTTTCCAGGATGGTGTGCAGAACTACAAGGGCAATGACTTTATCAACGTGATTGCTGCGCGTACGGAGGACAAGGACAAGGAACTCTATAAAGAAATTGTCAAGGCTTATCAGTCGGAAAAGACCAAGGAAATCTATAAGAAAGATTTCCACGGTCAGTACATTCCGGCCTGGGATCGTTAATGAAGTGAGGTGGCAGGGATGATTGTCTTAAAGGATGTTAATAAGACATTTACCATCAAGGACAAGCAGGTAACGGCTGTGCAGGATGTGAATCTGACGATTGCCGATAAAGAAATTTACGGCATTATCGGCTTTTCGGGGGCAGGCAAGTCTACGCTCGTGCGCTGTATCAATCTGCTCGAACGGCCGACCTCCGGCAGCGTTATGGTGAATGGTGTGGATATGCTCAGCTTGTCGCCCAAGGAACTGCGGGAACAGCGCAAGAAAATCGGCATGATTTTCCAGCAGTTTAATCTGATGCCATCCCGAACTGTCGCGCAGAACATCGCCCTGCCCATTGAAAATTCCGGTTTATCCAAAGAAGAAATTGTCCAAAAGGTAAATAAACTATTGGCTTTTGTGGAACTGGAAGACCGGGCGGCGGCCTATCCGTCACAGCTTTCCGGCGGACAGAAACAGCGCGTGGCGATTGCCCGGGCACTGGCGACAGACCCGGAAATCCTGCTCTGTGATGAAGCGACCAGCGCTCTTGACCCGCAGACGACCAAATCCATTTTACGCCTGCTAAACCGTTTGAATACGGAACTGGGCATCACCGTGGTTGTCATCACCCATGAAATGGATGTCATCAAGAAATTGTGCCATCGCGTGGCGGTCATGGAGCATGGCCGGGTCGTAGAGGAAAATACGGTGTATTCGCTCTTTGCCCAGCCTGTGCAGCCCATTACCAAAAGTTTTATCAATACCACCTCCAATCTTGCGGAAATCTATCAGCTGATTGAGGACAATGCGGAGATTGCGGAGCTTTCTGCGGATGAACAGTTGGTGAAGATGCGCTATCAGGAAACGAATGTATCAGAACCTTTGATTTCCTATATTTCCAAGAAATTTGATGTGACGGTCAATATCCTGTTCAGCGATGTCGAGCTGGTGGAGGGGCTGCCGTTAGGCGGTACGGTTGCCATCTTGAAAGGGGCGCGTAACCAGCTGCGGGAGGCACTTGACTATGTGAGCGGACGCAATGTGACGGTGGAGGTGATTAAAGATGGAGCTGCTTAATACCGTATTTCCGAATCTGATGCAGAAACTGCCGGAGTTTTATCAAGCAATTATTGATACCTTTGTCATGGTGGGGATTTCGGGCAGTATTTCCTTTATATTGGGCATTATCTTTGGCGTGGTGCTGATTGTCACGAAACCGGGCGGCATTTTGGAACGCCATACAATCTATCAAGTGGTGGATAAATCCATCAATGCCTTCCGTTCCGTGCCCTTTATCATCCTATTGACATTGCTTCTGCCCGTGACCAGAATGGTGGTAGGCACTGGTATTGGAGTGAAGGGAGCCATTATTCCTTTGGTTTGTGGTATCGTACCGTTCTTTTCCCGTCAGGTGGAATCGGCTTTGACGGAAATCGGCAGTGGCGTGATTGAGGCGGCACAGGCGATGGGGCTCAGTCCGTGGGAAGTTATCTTCAAGGTTTATCTGCGGGAAAGCATTGCGCCGATTGTACGCGCGATAACGCTTACTACCGTCAGTCTGATAGGCCTTACCGCTATGGCGGGGGCGGTAGGTGCCGGCGGCTTGGGCGATTTTGCCATCAAATACGGGCATAACCGTTTTCAGGAGGATGTGACGGTGGGCACGGTCATTGTATTGGTGGCAATTGTCTGCCTGATTCAATTCCTGGGCAATAAACTGGCCGCGAAGAATACACATTGAGAATTGAGGGGAAAGTTTATGGGGAAAAATTTGCAAACCAGCTTGCTTCATACCGGTGACGGCCAGTTTTATAAACAGGCAAATAAGTCTTCATCGGTGCCGGAGGTACTGCCTGTCTATCGTACTTCGGTATTTGCCTTTGACGATGTGTCTTCGGTGGACAGGATTTACGAAGGGGAAGATGATGGCTATATTTACAGCCGCATAAAACATCCCAATACAGAAGCGGTAAGTGAAATCATCGCGGCTGCCGATGAAACGGAGGCGGCGCTGGCCTTTTCCTCCGGCATGGCGGCTATCACACTCAGTATCCTTTCGGTAGTCAAGCAGGGTGACCATATTATTTCCTCGCCCGTGCTCTATGGCGGCGTGCACGATTTTCTGGAAAATGAACTGGCGCGCTTTGGCGTCAGCGTGACGTTTGTGGATTTTATTCACGAAAATATCGCCGACTTTATCCGCCCGGAGACAAAACTGATTTATACGGAATCCATCAGCAATCCCTTGATGGAAGTGCCGGATATGGCAGCTGCCGCCAAGGTCGCCCACGAACATGGCCTGCTCTTTTTTGTGGACAATACCTTTGCTACGCCAGTCGTGGTAAAGCCGGCGCTTCTCGGCGCGGATGTGGTGTTATACAGCGCCACGAAATATCTGGGCGGTCATAGCGATATTGTCGCCGGTGCGGCGGCGGGCCGTCAGGAAATCATCGACAAAATCCACAAGACGCTGACCCTTTACGGTGCGGTGCTCGGGGCAGAGGACAGCTGGCTTTTGGCTCGCAGCCTGCGCACGCTTAGTCTGCGGGTGACGGCTCATTCCCGCAATGCCCTGCAGGTGGCAGCGTTTCTGGAAAAGCACCCCAAGATTGAAAAAGTCTTTTATCCGGGCTTGGAATCCTCGCCCAGCCATAAAAGGGCGAAAGCGCAGTTTGCGCCGGGGCTGTTCGGCGGCATGCTGAGCTTCAATCTGCGGGGCGGAGAAAAAGAAGCGGCAACCATAATCCGGGAGCTGTCTACCATTAAATATGTACCCAGTCTGGCGGGCACAGCGACTACGCTATCCTATGCCGCCAAGACTTCGCACAGGTCATATTCACCCGCAGATTTGACCGCTGTGGGCATCACGTTCGGACAGCTGCGCCTGTCCGTAGGCTTGGAACAGGTGGAGGATATTATTTCTGAACTGAATGACACTTTAGCAAAAATTTAACATTTTTCATTACACCCATTGACATGATAGGTGTAATAGTGTAACATAATGCTATCGTCATTTAGGAGAGATGTATATGAAGGATGTACCTGTTGATGTATTGAATTACATTATGTCGGTTTTACGGGGCCTGTACTTCGGGGAAGTGGTACTGATTGCCCAAAATGGTGTTCTGATTCAGGTGGAGCGTACCGAAAAGATGCGTGTGCATCCATGGCAGGGCATTCCCAAGCCTGCGGAATGGTCGGAGGATACCGAGCGGAATTTGCGCCGCACCATTGAGCGGGAGCTTGCCAGCCTTTATTATGGCCGCTTGAGCATCATCGTAAAACAGGGTACAGTTACCCATTTTGACCGTTTGGAAAAACAGCGGTTTATGGATGGCGATGGTATTTGACAAGTCAAAGATAAATAACGGGTAAACTCCAGACGGGAAAAGTCTGGAGTTTTTCTTAAGAAGGGATAAGGGGATGATGAAATGGTAAAAGAACATATCAGTTGGTACAGTGAGCGCTTGCAGCGGGATATGAGCATCCGCATCTATGGGGACAAGGGAACGCCGGTACTGGTGTTTCCCACGCAGGATGCCATGAGCGATAATTTCGAGAACTTCGGCATGATTGATACGCTGTCTGGGTATCTAAATGAAGGAAGGATACAGCTCTTTTGCGTGGATACGGTGGATACGGAAACCTGGTCAAATGTCTGGGGCGATAAGGGCTGGCGTGCCAGCCGTCAGGAAGCGTACTATAACTATATCGTGGCGGAGGTCTTGTCCTTTATCGCGGACAGGAATGGCACGGGCAGACTGCCCATCGTGACCGGCTGCAGTTTGGGCGGCCTGCATGCAGCAATCTTATTCCTGCGACGTCCGGAACTTTTTGCGGGGATATTGTCCCTGTCGGGCGTTTACGATGCCAAGTTCTTCTTTGATGGCTGGCTGAATGAAACACTTTATGAAAATTCGCCGATGGATTTTTTGGCGCAGATGCCGCCTGACCATCCGTATATCCGGCAGTACAACGAAAAGCCCATCATTTTCTGTGTCGGTCAGGGCGCCTGGGAAGACGAAGGCCGCCGTACGACCGCCATTATGGGAGATATTTTTCAGGCCAAGGGTATCCATGGCTGGACGGATTTTTGGGGTTATGATGTGAACCACGACTGGTGTTGGTGGCAGAAGCAGATTTTGTACTTCCTGCCCTATATGCTGGATGAAACAAGAATTGGAGGCTAATGGCAAATGAATTTTGTATTTATTTCCCCGCATTTTCCCAAACATTATTGGAATTTCTGTGACCGCCTGCATAAAAATGGCGTAAACGTGCTGGGGATTGGCGACTGTCCCTATGATGCGTTGGACAAGCGGCTGAAGGATTCCTTAACGGAATACTATTTCGTGCCGGATTTGTCGGACTATGACCAGATGTACCGCGCGGTGGCGTATTTTGCCTTTAAGCACGGGAAGATTGACTGGATTGAGTCCAATAACGAATTTTGGCTGGAGCAGGATGCCCGTTTGCGCACGGATTTTCATGTGACCACGGGTTACCAGTATGAAAATATTGCCAGCATCAAGAATAAGTCCGCCATGAAGGAATTTTATGCCAAGGCGGGTGTGCCGACGGCGCGTCTGCATAAAATCACGGACATTGAAGCGGCAAGAAAGTTTATCGCGGTAGTGGATTACCCGGTAATCGTCAAGCCGGATGTGGGCGTTGGTGCCTGCGATACATTCAAGCTTGAAAATGATGGGGACTTGCAGGAATTCTTTGCCAAAAATCTGCCCGTGCCCTATGTGATGGAGGAGTTTATCACCGGGGATATCTGCTCTTATGATGCCATTATCGATGCGGATTCCAAGCCGCTGTTGGAGTCCATGACGGTTTGGCCGCCTTCGGTTATGGATATCGTGCTCAAACAGCTGGACTTGTCCTATTATACGGCTGCCCATGCTCCGGCGGAGTTAAAAGGCGTAGGCCGGGCTACGGTCAAGGCGTTTGGCGTCAAGAGCCGCTTTGTCCATCTGGAATTTTTCCGCTTGACCAAGGCAAAGGCGGGCTTGGGTGATGTCGGGGATTTTGTAGGACTCGAAGTCAATATGCGCCCTGCGGGCGGCTATACGCCGGATATGATTGACTTTGCCCACTCCACCGATGTGTATCAGGTTTGGGCAGATATGGTGACGGACAACTATCGGAAACTGCCGGACAGCGGTGAACATTGTTACTGTGTCTATGCCAGCCGCCGTGACTGCCATCAGTATGTGCATACCCATGGCGAGATTATGGAGCGTTATGGCGCACAGCTTGTCATGTGTGAGCGCATGCCGGAAATGATGGTACCGCAGATGGGCAATCAGATGTACACCGCCAAGGTGCCGAGTCAGGACGCCGTGGATGAATTCATTCATTTTGTGCTCGATCAGGCAGTGGTAGAGGATACGGCTGCTGAGGAAACGGAGGTAAAATTTTGCCTTGCCTATTGACACGGTAGGTGTAATAGTGTAACATAAGGTCATCGCAAATGAACATAAGTGTTAAATGCTTGTGTGAAGTAAATACGGTTCAGTGAACTGACCAAAAAAATTGGAGGTTCCACAAATTCCTTGCGGGGAATTTTGTGGAGCCTCTTATTTTATATAGGAAATTATTTATATTTATGTTGGGGAGGTAATCATAATGAAGTGGTGGAAAACGGCAAGTGTGGCATTAGGAATACTTACAGCAGTTGGTTTTGCCGGTTGCGGCAGTGAACAGGCGGCAAATAATGCCGACGGCAAAGGGGCAGGGGAATTTTTGAATGTATCCTATGACCCGACCCGCGAACTCTATGCCGAATTTAATCAGGTGTTTACGGAGGAATGGAAGAAGGAAAGCGGTCAGGATGTGGAATTCCGTCAGTCCAATGGCGGTTCCGGCAAGCAGGCCCGCTCGGTTATTGAAGGCTTGGAGGCCGATGTTGTGACGCTCGCCCTGGCGTATGACGTGGACGAAATCGCGCAGGCAGGGCTTATCGACAAGGACTGGCTGAAGAAGTTTCCCGATAACTCCGCGCCCTATACTTCGACTATTGTCTTTCTCGTGCGCAAGGGCAATCCCAAGAACATCCACGACTGGGACGATTTGGTACGGGATGATGTGAAAATCGTCACGCCGAACCCCAAGACCTCCGGCGGTGCCCGTTGGAACTACTTGGCAGCATGGGAGTATGCCCGTCAAAAATTCAATGGCGATGAAACGCAGGTCAAGGGCTTTATCAAAAAGCTGTTCCAGAATGTGGTGGCGCTTGATTCCGGCGCCCGTGGCGCAACGACCAGCTTTGTACAGCGCGGGCAGGGTGATGTGCTGATTGCCTGGGAAAATGAAGCGTTGATTACGCTCAAGGATTCGCCGGATTATGAAATCGTGGCACCGTCCCTGTCCATTTTGGCCGAGCCGTCCGTTGCGGTGGTGGATAAGGTCGTGGACAAGAAGGGCACCCGCAAGGTGGCTGAGGCCTACATTAATTATCTCTATTCCGAAAACGGTCAGGAAATTGCCGCCAAGAATTTCTATCGTCCGCGCAATAAGGCCGTCTTTGAAAAGTATAAGGGCCAGTTCCCCGAACTCAAGCTCTTTACCATTGATGATGCCTTTGGCGGTTGGACGAAAGCCCAAAAGGAACATTTTGCTGATGGCGGCACCTTTGACCAGATTTATCAGAAGTAAGGGGGAAGTAGTATGCTGAGGCTCGGGCAGGTTATACCGGGCGGCGGGTTCGCCTTGGGAATTGTGTTTTTCTATCTGTCATTGTTGATTTTCTTGCCGCTGGGGGCGTTTGTGCTCTATGCCAGCGGTATGAGCGGGGAAAGCTTTATCCGGCAGGTGACGGATTACCGCATGGTGCATGGCTATATGTTAAGTTTTGCTTGTGCGCTGGCGGCGGCGGTGATTAATGCCGTATTCGGCCTGCTCTTGGCCTGGGTGCTGGTGCGCTACGATTTTCCCGGCAAGCGGTTGATGGATGGGCTTATCGATCTGCCCTTTGCCCTGCCGACGGCAGTAGCAGGTATCGCACTGACTACGCTCTATGTGGAAAATGGCTGGCTGGGCCAGTTCTTCTATGCCGCAGGCATTCCGTCGGCGTTCTCGGCGGTGGGCATTACGATAGCGCTTATCTTTGTGGGCATACCCTTTGTTGTGCGCAGTGTCCAGCCTGTGCTCAGGGATTTGGATGGTTCCTTGGAGGAAGCTGCGGCCATTATGGGGGCAGGAAAATTTTTGACCTTTCGTAAGGTGATTTTTCCGGAACTTATTACACCGTTAATCAGTGGCTTTGCGCTGGCCTTTGCCCGGGGGATTGGCGAGTATGGCAGTGTGGTCTTTATCGCGGGGAATATGCCCTATGAAACGGAGATTGCGCCGCTGCTGATTATGACGAAGCTGGAGCAGTTTGATTATCAGGCGGCTGCGGCGGTGGCGATTGTGATGCTGGGGATGTCATTATTGGTGCTGCTTATCTTGAATGGGTATCAGCATTATCGGCTGCAGAGATTAGGAGCATAATGAACGATACGTTAAGGGACGGTAGTGGCTCGGCGCAGGTGCTTACTTTTTGACCTGCGCGCAAATGGCTCCCTCGGTGGTGCCGTTGATTTAGCTAAATGCTCCGGTTACCACGTCGCGGCTTTCAGCCGTTTACTTAGATTTTTTCTTAGCGGAGCCAGCCTTCGGCAGTGCGCTCCAGTCAAAAAGCAAGCACCTGCGCCAAGTTACGTTTCGTAAAGACGTTTCTTGGTGCGGGTGCTTTTTGTGCTTAAATGGTTGGTGGCAGGATTTGGTTTTGGTGGGGGCGAATCTTGTGATATAAGCAAAGTGATGAAGTATGCGTGACTTTTGGTGAGGAGGATTGACGATGAACAGGCGGGAGTTTTTGTGTTTGGGGGCGGCCTGTTTGCTTGGTGTGGCGGATGGGCAGAAAATCGTGGAGGCTTCTTATTATGAGCCGATGATTTATAAACGCTTTTTTCAGTTTACGGAATACGAGGAGCGCCCGGTTACGGATGCTTTGGTCATTCATCATACGGGCTTTCCAAATGTGGATAAGGATTCTACGGCAGCGGCTATTCATAAATTCCATCAGGAGGAACGGAAATGGGCGGGGATTGGCTATCATTATCTGATTCGCAAGGATGGCATGATTGAGCAGGGGCGGCGGCCGCGGGCAATCGGTGCACATGCGCTGGGGCATAATAAACATTCTCTGGGGATTTGTCTGGCGGGGAATTTTGAAATCGGCAAGCCCACGGAAGCGCAGATGGATTCGGTTAAGGAACTTTGCCGCTGGCTCTGTAAGAAATATGGGCTTGACCCGCTGAAAAAGGGCGTGATTGTGGGGCATCGGGATTTGAATGATACGTTGTGTCCGGGGAAGAATCTTTATAAAAAGCTCGGGGAGATTCGGCGGTTTTGCGTATAAACGGATAGGCTACTAGGTGCGATGGCGCAGGTGCTTACTTTTTGACCTGCGCGCAAATGGCTCCTTCGGTTGTGCCGTTAACTTAGGGGGATGCTCCGGTTACCACGTCGCGGCTTTCAGCCGTTGACTTAGATTTTTTCTTTTTGGAGCCAGCCTTCGGCGGTGCGCTCCGGTCAAAAAGCAAGCACCTGCGCCAAGATAAGATTGTAGTCCTTTCCTATAGTTAGAGGTTAACGGTAGCAGTAAGTTTTTTCCTGCCGTTTTTCTGACGGATTGGTGGCAGGATTTATTTGTTTGGGTGGCGAATTTTTAGGGTAAATCGATTTGGGGAAAATATGATTAATGAGGAGGCGTATGTGATGAAAAAAATGTTTACATTGCTGATGGCAGCGCTGTTGGTCTGTCTGATGACGGCTACTTCGTTTGCGGCTACCAGTCAGGAGAAAATCGACAAAGAGCGGGCGGAGATTGATAATCTGTCGGTAAAGGCGCTGCACAATCTGTATGAAAAGGTTCCTTCTGCCGAAAATGTTATCAATAATTGCTATGCTTATGCGACTTTGAGCAATACGGGCATGAAGCTTGGTTTGTTCGGGGATGCACATGGCAGAGGTTTGGCGGTTAACAATGCAACTGGCGAAAAAGTCTATATGCGGATGAAGGAATTAGGGCTGGGGATTGGCCTGGGCATTAAAGAGTATGATTTGATTTTTGTCATCGGTACGGAACAGGCCTGGAAAGCATTTATCTCCGGGGATATCAAATTTGCCAGCTCGGCAGATGCTTCAGCCAGTGACGGACAGGCAGGTGGTGCGGTAGAAGGTGCCTCGATTGCTGCCAATGGCATCTGGGTGTACCAGATGACGAAAAAGGGCCTGTCTCTAGATGCTTCCATCAAGGGAACAAAAATTTATGCTGATAAAAAACTGAATAAGCGATGAGCGGAAAATTTATTTGGCAAATTCTCCTTATACCTATTGACATAATAGGTGTAATAATGTAACATAAAGTCATCGTCAAAGAGCGGCGATGGTGAAAAAGTGTAAATCGGGTTGAACTGACCAAAAAAATTGGAGGTTCTGCAGATTGCCTGTACGGGTGATTTGCGGAGCCTCTTTTTGTTATGCTGACTGGGGGGAGCGTTATGAGCATGTGGAACAAATGGGAGCTATTGGCAAAGTCAGGAGGTGTGGCTGATGGAACTAGTCAGCAAATTAGCAAGTGTTAAAGCAAAAGAAAAACTTGCGGAGAGAGCCTGGCAGGAAACGTTAATCAAGTGGTCGTTGATTTTGTTGGGGGCGGTGTTTTTGGTCGTGATGATGGTTCTGCCTTTGGTTTTGATTGGCGTGGAGGCTTTGGCTAAAGGCTGGGCGGCTTATATGCGGGCCATCAGCGAACCCTTTGCCCAAAAGGCTTTATGGCTGACGGTGGAAGCTACAATTCTTGCGGTACTGTCCAATACCGTGTTTGGGCTGGCGGCGGCGTGGCTGCTGACGAAGTTTGACTTCAAGGGCAAGAGTCTTTTAGGCGCCATCATTGATTTGCCCTTTGCGGTATCGCCGGTAGTGGCGGGCTTGTTCTTTATCATGCTGTTCGGCAGGTTAAGTCCGTTCTATGATACCTTGCAGGCCTATCAGGTGGCGGTGGTGTTTGCGGTGCCGGGGATTGTGCTGGCAACCATCTTTGTGACTTTGCCCTTTATCGCCCGCAGCATTGTGCCGGTGATGGAAGCACAGGGGCGGCAGGAGGAAGAAGCGGCGGCGCTTATGGGAGCCAGCGGCTGGCGGATTTTTTGGCAGATTACCCTGCCGAATATCAAATGGGGGCTGCTCTATGGCATTATCCTCTGCAGTGCCCGCGCGATGGGCGAGTTTGGGGCTGTGTCGGTGGTGTCTGGTCATATCCGGGGCAAGACCAACACCCTGCCGCTGCATATTGAAATTCTCTACAATGAATATAATTTTACGGCGGCTTTTGCCGTGGCGTCGATTCTGGTGATTCTGGCTGTGGTGGTGCTTATCTTGCGCAATCTGGTGGAATGGAATCTGACAAGAGCGGAAAGGACTGGTGAACATGAGTTATGAAGTAGAACTGAAACATATCGAAAAATATTTTGGCAGCTTTAAGGCGGCTGATGATGCAAGCTTTGGCGTGGAAAAAGGACAGCTCGCGGGGCTCTTAGGTCCTTCCGGCAGCGGCAAGACCACGCTCCTGCGGATGCTGGCGGGGCTGGAACAGCCGGACAAGGGCGATATCTGGATTGCCGGGCGGCTGGTCAATGATGTTCCGGCACGGGAGCGGGGGATTGGCTTTGTGTTCCAGAATTATGCGCTGTTCCGTCATATGACGGTGCGGGATAATCTCGCCTTTGGCCTGCGGGTACAGAATGTGGACGACCATACCATTAAGGTGCGCACGGATGAACTGTTGGAGCTTACGGGGCTTACGGCAGTCGCCAAGCTCTATCCGCAGCAGCTTTCCGGCGGTCAGCGGCAGCGGGTGGCCTTTGCGCGGGCTTTGGCACCCAATCCCAAAGTCTTGCTGCTCGATGAGCCTTTTGCCGCCATTGATGCCAAGGTGCGCAAGGAACTCAGGAGCTGGCTGCGGGAGGCGATTCATAACTTGGGCATTACGAGCCTGTTTGTGACCCATGACCAGGACGAGGCCGTAGAGGTGGCCGATAAAATCATTATCGTCAACAAGGGTCGCATTGAGCAGGCGGGCAGTCCTGTAGAAATCTATCAGTCGCCGCAGACGCCGTTTGTGGCGGATTTTATCGGCGAGTCTGTGAAGGTGGAGGACTATACGCACTTTAAGGGCTTTGAGGACGAGCATAATCAGGCTGGAAATCATCAGGGTATCATTCGTCCGGAGTTTATTGAGCTGGCCAAGGACGAGCGGGAGATTTCACTGCCATTGGGTGCCGAGCAGGGTGTGGTGAAGGCTACCTATTTCCGGGGCAGCAGTATGGCGGTGGATATTGAGGTTCGCGGCCAGATTCTGCGGGCGGCCCGCAGTCTGGAAAAGGAACCTTTGCAGGTCGGGGATAAGGCACTGGCCTTTATCCATCGCATTTACAGTCTGGATGCAGGGCAGACACGGATTATCGAAAACCGCGCCAAACGGCAGGAGTCCGTAGTGATTTGATAAGGCAGATGAGGATATGAATGTACGAGAAGAACAGGCGGATATTTTGCTTATCGGCGGCGGGGCGGCAGGCTGTTATGCGGCGCTTACGCTGGGGGAAAAGCATCCGGAGTTAAAGGTCCTGCTGGTGGACAAGGCCAATATCAAGCGCAGCGGGTGCCTCGCGGCAGGGGTCAATGCGCTGAACGCCTATATCACGCCGGGACATACGCCGCAGGATTATGTGGCTTATGCCAAAGAAGATGCGGCAGGTATTGTGCGGGAGGATTTGCTCCTGTCCATGAGCGAAGGGCTCAATGATGTAACCGCCAAGCTCGAAAAACTGGGGCTGGTGATACAGAAAAATCCCGATGGCTCTTATGCTTCGCGGGGCTGGCGCAATATCAGGATAAATGGGGAAAATATCAAGCCGCTGCTGGCTCGCGCCGTACTTGACCAGTCAAATGTCAAAGTCAGAAATCATGTCAATATCGTGGATTATCTCGTGGTTGACGGCAAGGTTTGCGGGGCATGGGGGATTGACTTGAAACAGGAAGAAATCGTGGTCTTTACCGCCAAGGCGGTAATCTGTTCCACGGGCGGCGCGGCAGGGCTTTATCAGCCCAATCATCCCGGCAGCTCCCGCCATAAGATGTGGTACAGTCCGTTTAATACTGGCGCAGGCTATGCCATGGGGCTGCGGGCGGGAGCCGAGATGACCACTTTCGAGATGCGCTTTATCGCTCTGCGCTGTAAGGGGACAATCGCGCCCACCGGCACGATTGCACAGGGCGTGGGCGCACCGCAGGTCAACTCCCGCGGGGAAAAGTATCAGGGAAAATACGGCAATACCACGGCACAGCGCCTTTGGGCGGTGGTCAAGGAAAATTTGTCCGGCCATGGCCCCTGCTATCTGGCTACGCATGGCATCAGCCCGGAGCAGGCCGCGGCTTTGGAACGAGCCTATCTCAATATGGCACCCGCACAAACGCTCTTTTGGCGGGAAAGCGGTTTAAGTCCGCAGGAGTTCGATGTGGAAATCGAAGGCTCCGAACCTTATGTGGTGGGCGGTCATACCGCCAGCGGCTATTGGATTGGTGCTGACCGGTCAACAACCCTTGCGGGACTCTTTGCCGCCGGGGATGTGGCCGGGGGCTGTCCGCAAAAATATGTGACGGGGGCTTTGGTTGAAGGAGAAATCGCCGCCGAATCTGCGGCCCGATTTGCGGTTACGGCGGCAGCAAAAATGGATTTGACCGGCATAAAAGATACGATTTGCAAACAGGTACAGCATTTTTATGGCACAGAGGACAGCCCCTATACGGCAGAAAGTCTGGAAGAAGCCATGCAGCAGGCCATGGATGAATATGCCGGGGGCATCAAGAGCCATTATGGTTATAGCGAAAGTTCCTTAAAGATTGCCCGCAGGCATATCGAACGACTGCAAGGTCTCAGCGATAATTTGCGGGCGCCAGATGCCTATGGAATGCTGAAGATTTTTGAGCTGCGGGAACGGCTTCTCGTCTGTCAGGCGCTTTTGGCGCATCTAGCGGCGCGCAAGGAAACACGCTGGCCGGGTTTTGCCGAGCACTTGGACTATCCAGAGATGCGCGACGAGTTCAAGGTATTTATCAATTCACGGTTGGAAGAAGGTCAGATTAAGATTATCCGCCGTCCGCTGGCAGCAGCGACAAAGGAGGCGGTTTCATGAGTATCGCCATCGAGAAACATAAATGTGTGGGCTGTGGCCTGTGCACCGAGGTATGTCCGGGAAATCTTCTGCAGCTTCGTGCGGGGAAAGCCGTTATCCGTGATGTGCGGGACTGCTGGGGCTGCACCGCCTGTGTCAAGGAATGCCCGCAAAAGGCCATCTATTATTATCTGGCGGCGGATTTGGGCGGCCGCGGCGGGCGGCTCTATGCAGAGAACAATGAACAAGAAATCAAATGGCAGATGCAGTGGCCGGACGGCAGCCAGGAGGAGATCGTCACGGCCAAGCAGGAAGCCAATCAATATTAGCTAAATGGGGGAGCGTTATGGTACAAGCAAGCGAAACAGCCGATAAATTAGACAAGCTGGAAGCAGAAAGCATTTATATTTTACGGGAAGCCTACAAAAAACTGGGCAAGCTGGGGATGTTATGGTCCATCGGCAAGGATTCAACGGTCCTGCTCTGGCTGGCGAAAAAAGCCTTTTACGGTCATTGCCCCTTTCCGTTTATCCATGTGGATACCAAGCACAAGATTCCGGAAATGATTGCCTATCGTGACCGGGTAGCCAAGGAACTGAATCTGGATTTGATTGTCCATACCAATCAGGCGGCTATTGATGCCGGCATGGGGCCGGACAAGGGGCGGCTGGCCTGCTGTCAGGCATTAAAGACCGAAGGGCTCAAACAGGTGGTCAAGGAATACGGCTTTGATGGTCTGATTGTGGGCGTGCGCCGTGATGAGGAAGGTTCCCGTTCCAAAGAACGCGTCTTCAGTGAGCGCAAGGAGGACGATGCCTGGGACTATGCCAACCAGCCGCCGGAGCTTTGGGACCAGTTCAAGACGGATTTTCCGAAAGGCCATCATATCCGCGTCCATCCGCTGCTCGCCTGGAATGAGCTGGATATTTGGGAGTACATCCGCCGGGAAAATATTCCCATCATCGACCTGTATTTTGCCAAGAACGGCAGGCGATACCGCTCGTTGGGCTGTGCCTGCTGCACGGGACAGATTGAATCGGATGCAGATACATTGGATAAAATCATCGAGGAATTAAAGCACACGACCACGAGCGAACGCGCCGGGCGCAAGCAGGATCAGGAAGATTCCTATGCCATGCAGAAACTGCGGAAAGAGGGGTATATGTAATGGGGAAAACAGGAGAACAGAAAGAAGCAGGCTTGAATATCGTTGTGGTAGGCCATGTAGACCACGGCAAATCCACGGTTATCGGCCGTCTGCTCTACGATACGGATTCTCTGCCGCAGGGAGCCATTGACAAGGTGGAAAAAATCGCGCACGATACGGGCAAGGCCTTTGAATACGCCTATTTGCTGGATGCCTTTGAGGAAGAACAACAGCAGGGCATTACGATTGACACGACACGCATTCAGTTTTCCACGCAAAAACGCGACTATGTGATTATTGATGCACCTGGGCACAAGGAATTTTTGAAGAATATGATTTCCGGCGCGGCAGGTGCCGAAGCGGCGCTTTTAATCGTAGACGGCAAACAGGGCGTGCAGGAACAGAGCCGCCGCCATGCCTACATGCTGAGTCTGTTGGGCATCAAAAAGGTCTATGTGCTGGTCAATAAGATGGATTTGGCAGATTATGCGGAAACCGCCTTTGTCAAAATCAAGCACGATATGGGGGCGTTTCTGGCGGAACTGGGTATTTATCCCTTGAAGTATATTCCTGTGTCCGGCCTGCAGGGGGATAATATCGCCAGCAAGTCGGCACAGATGCCGTGGTATCAGGGCGAGCCATTGTTGGAAGCCTTAGACCTGTTGGAAGGTGAACAGGCGGCAGTTGACCGCGCTCTGCGCCTGCCGATTCAGGATGTGTATAAATTCGATTCCCGCCGCATTATTGCGGGAAGAATTGAAGCCGGGCAATTGGCTGTGGGCGATGAAATCGCCATCTATCCCGGCGGCCGCAAGACCAAAGTGGTGGCGTTCCCCTATTGGCAGGCAAAAGACCAGTGCACACAGGCTTTTGCCGGTGCGTCTACAGGCATACAGGTCGCCGATGAATTCTTCAACCAGCGGGGCGAAATCATCACGCGGGCTGGTGATACACCGCCGCTTACCGGCAAGCGTTTGCGTGTGTCCTTGTTCTGGCTTGGCAAAAAGCCCTTGCAGCTCAACCGCCGTTATAAGCTAAAACTCGGCACGCAGGAAGTGGAAGCGCAGGTGGAAAGCATTGAAAAGCTTATCGATGCGTCGAGCCTTGACCAGCGGGCGGCGGATACCGTCAAGGAAATCCGGCTTAATGATGTGGCAGAGGTGATTTTGAAGCTCAAAGAGGAAATCGCCTTTGACCGCTTTCAGGACTATCAGGCTACAGGCCGCTTTGTGCTGGTGGATGGCTATGATGTGGCGGGCGGCGGCATTGTGCTCGCGGCAGAAAAAGAAGCGCATGGTGAGTTCTCCCAGAAGGCGATGCGTTATATAATGAACCACCTGCCGCAGAACGGCGAACTTATCGTGGTGGTCAAAGACGGCGAAATCGTGCGCCTTGAACGCACCGAACGGGAAGTCTTCAGCGGCATAGACGGCGAAGGGATTTGAGGGTATACTTAAAGAAAAAAATTTAGGAGAGCTGATACTATGGCATATGATTACAAGAAGCTCAAAGCCCACGGTTTTATGCAGCAGAAACAGCCCGGCTGTTTTTCCATGCGCTTAAAGAGCGTGGGTGGCAGGTTCACCGCTGCCCAGCTGCAGACCGTGCAGGAAGTGGCGGAAAAATTTGGCGAAGGCTATGTGCATCTGACTTCCCGGCAGGGCATTGAGATTCCCTTTATCAAAGAGCAGGATATCGAGGAAGTCAAAAAGGCCTTGGCCGCAGGTGGTTTGGATACAGGTTTTTGCGGCGCGCAGGTGCGTACGATTACGGCTTGTCAGGGCAATGCTGTCTGCCGTTCGGGCCTGATTGATACCGCAAAGCTGGCTGAAGAATTTGCCGAGCGCTACGCAGGAAAAATGCTGCCGCATAAGTTCAAGGTGGGCTTTACGGGCTGCCATAACAACTGCCTGAAGACCGAGGAAAACGATATCGGCATCAAGGGCGGCGTAAAACCCGTCTGGCAGAAGGATAAGTGCAAGCTCTGCGGTGCCTGCGTAAAAATTTGTCCGCGGGGCGCACTGACTTTGGACAAGGAAAAAGGCAAAATCCTTTGGGACAGGAAAAAATGCTATTTCTGTGGCAAATGCACCAAGGACTGCAAATTCGAGGCATTCGAGAAAAAGACCGGTTTTGTTGTGTCCTTTGGCGGGCTTTATGGCAACCGCATTGCCATCGGCAAGAAGATTGTGCCGCTGATTTACGGCGAGGACAAACTGCGCAAGGCCCTTGATGCGGCGCTGGATTACTTTGAACAGCATGCCCATAAGGGCGAACGCTTCCGCAATATGCTCGACCGGATTGGCTGGGAGGAGTTTACGCAGATTATCCGTGAGAGCCAGAAGTAATTCGTTTTTTGATTGACATCTATATGCTAAGACGCCCAGAGGCTGATAATACTTTTCCTTCGCCATAGACAAGCTTGTCAAAAGCTGCGGAAAAGCATCATCAGCCACCGGGCTTTTTGCGTGCAGAAATTTTTGCAGATAACTTAATTTACTGTCAGTTTGTTCGATATAGTACATATAGGGAGTTTGTTGGAAAGTAAAATTTCCGATGGAGGTTGACAGGGATGGATAGCAGAATCAGACTCTTTAAGAGAAGAGAAGAGAAGAGAAGAGAAGAGAAGAGAAGAGAAGAGAAGAGAAGAGAAGAGAAGAACTCTGATTTTATATATTGGGATATAGAACAACCATCAGGCGTAACAGAAAAAAGTGTTACGTCTGATGGTTGTTTTTGTATGCATATAATAAGGGAAGCTGTCGTGCCATTTCGTGTTTTGTTGCATGGAGGTGATTCGGCATGGCTATGGTTATAAAAAATAATTCAGCAGCTCAGTTGGTTTTAGGGGAATTGAACAAGAATAACAATAAGCTGTCCAAGAGTTTGCAGAAAGTATCTTCAGGTATGAAATTAAATGGTGCTGAAGATGGGGCTTCGGAATATGCTATATCAGAAAAGATGAGGGTAAGACTTCGCGGACTGAATCAGGATATCGTCAATGCACAGACTGGCAGCAATCTTGTACGCGTTGCCGAGGGTGGAATTCAGGATATCATTGATAATCTGCGCGATATGAAGGCTATGGCTATAAAATCAGCTAATGACCATAACACTGATGCAGACCGGGCTACAATACAAAAGGAGTTTGAACAACGTAAGTCTGAAATTGATGATATTGCAGCTACGACTAATTATAATGGCAAAATTTTGTTGGATGGTAGATATGAAGAGCCTACGTCATTTGTAATCCCTGGAAGTTTGAGTGTTGCTAATACTTTTTTGGGCTATGTCACCATGAAAAATAATGCCAACACAGCGATAGAGCAGTTTGTCCGCACCTTTTCCACAGTTAATCCACCGACGCATGGTAGTTACCTTTATCAGTGGGGGAATGATATGGTCGCAGGTCAGCAGGGAAATGGATATCATTCTATCGCTATTATAGGGACGCCTAGTTCACCGTCTACCATGAGCGGAGTATCTTTTCCGAATGATTTGGATCAGCAGGGATTCTTTTTGGTTTGCCGTGATTGCGATGATATCACGAATATCGTTTTTGACAGCAACACGACTGCTTCGACATACAGTGGGAGTGTTTCGGGGCAGAGCAACATTCATCAATATATTATCGGCATACAGGGAGTAACAGATATTCCTACATTGACCGCAGCATTGTTTAATGGAATTGCCAGTGCGGCAGGTAAGCCGACATCACCGAATGATACGGCTAATAATGTTGTAGTTTCTAATGTACATGATTTGAGGATTATTCATGGCTCATTTGCCTTGTCTGAACCGAATAACCCGACAGCAGCAGCCAGAGTGGCAATTTATGACAGCAATCCGAGAATATCATCAGGATATTATTTCACAAAAGCAGGGGCAACTTCTGATTATCAATCATGGATTGGGGCATATGGAAAAGGGGTAATCACAGAAATATCCAGTACGCCGGTGGAAATACCTGAACAAATTGAATATGACTTAAAAAATCCTTTGACCATCCATACCGGAACCAAAGCTAACGAAAATCTCAAAGTGTATATTAATGATATGCGCACAGAGTCCATGGGACTTAGCAATGTAAAAGTAATTCCTCGTGAAGCTGCAGTGGCGGCGCTGTCATCGATAGATAATGCGGTTAATTATGCGCTTGATGAAAATACCCGCATGGGGGCGTATCAGTCACGTTTGAAATTTACCATCGACAACCTGACTACTGCCAGCGAAAATACACAGGCTTCGGAATCTGTCATCCGTGATGCCGACATGGCCAAATCCATGACCGAATACACTAAGAGCAACGTATTGGCACAGGCAGCACAATCCATGCTGGCGCAGGCTAACCAAAGTTCTGCCAGCGTATTGTCACTTTTACAATAAAGTGGTCATAAACAGCATGAAAGCAGTTTACATCGCAGTGCAAAGCCTAAGGAGGAGCGGGCAGACGATGGCTTTCGGGAGCGTTTGACAAGCCTGTCTAAGCGGACGAAAGGTATTGCCTGCCCGCCCCTCCGCCTTTGGCAGCGAAAAAATATGGAAAATTTTTCTAAAATACTATTGACATACTAGGTGTAATACTGTAACATATAGACATGCCAAAAACATTTGGCATACAACCGAAAAAGAGAAAAGAACTGACCAAAAAAATTGGAGGTTCCAGAAGCAAGACCCTTGGATTAAAGGGAGCTTTTGGAACCTCTTTTTGATGATGAAAGGGGATTTTATTTATGAGCCAGTACAAATTTGAAACCTTACAGCTGCATGTAGGACAGGAACAGCCGGACCCGGCATCGGATGCGCGTGCAGTACCTATTTATCAGACTACTTCCTATGTATTCCGCAACAGCCAGCATGCGGCTGACCGTTTTGGCTTGGCTGATGCCGGCAACATCTATGGGCGCCTGACCAACTCCACGCAGGATGTATTTGAAAAGCGCATCGCCGCTTTGGAAGGCGGTACGGCAGCTCTCGCGGTTGCTTCCGGTGCGGCAGCCATCACTTACACGATTCAGGCTTTGGCAGCAAATGGCGGTCATATCGTAGCACAGAAGACCATCTACGGTGGCAGCTACAACCTGCTGGCTCATACCCTGCCGGGCTTTGGTGTGGAAACCACTTTTGTCGATGCCCACAACCTTGCCGAAGTGGAAGGGGCAATCCAGGAAAACACGAGAGCCATTTATCTCGAAACGCTCGGCAACCCCAACAGCGATATTCCCGATATTGATGCTATCGCCGAAATCGCACACAAACATGGCCTGCCGCTGGTTATCGACAACACCTTTGGCACGCCGTACCTCATTCGTCCGATTGAACATGGTGCAGATATCGTCGTACATTCGGCAACGAAGTTCATCGGCGGTCATGGTACGACCCTGGGCGGTGTAATCGTGGAAGCGGGCAAGTTCGACTGGAAAGCCAGCGGCAAATATCCCGGCATTGCAGCACCGAACCCGAGCTATCATGGTGTATCCTTCTACGATGTAGTTGGCCCGGCTGCTTTTGTCACCTATATCCGCGCTATCCTGCTCCGCGATACAGGCGCAACCATTTCCCCGTTCAATGCTTTCCTGCTGTTGCAGGGCGTAGAAACACTCTCCCTGCGTCTTGACCGCCATGCAGAAAACACGAAGAAAGTGGTGGAATTCTTGAGCAAGCATCCGCAGGTGGCTAAGGTTAACCATCCGTCCCTGCCGGATCATCCGGACCATGCGCTCTATGAAAAGTATTTCCCGAACGGCGGTGCGTCCATCTTTACGTTTGAAATCAAGGGCGGCAAAGAAGCGGCTTGGAAGTTTATCGACAATCTGGAAATCTTCTCCCTGCTCGCCAATGTGGCTGATGTTAAGAGCCTTGTCATTCATCCGGCATCCACGACGCATTCCCAGCTGACGGACGAAGAACTGGCCGATCAGGGCATTTCCCAGAGCACTATCCGTCTATCCATCGGTACGGAACATATTGATGACATCATTGCAGACCTCGAAAAAGGTTTTGCAGCTGCCAAATAACGACAAGGAGGTATTTTGTCATGGCAAAGATTTATAACAGTGTAACAGAGCTTATCGGCAATACGCCGCTCTTAAAAGCGAATAATTTCATTGAAGCAAATGACCTGCAGGCCAATATCTTGGTCAAGCTGGAATATCTGAATCCTGCCGGCAGTGTCAAAGACCGCATTGCCAAAGCTATGATTGAACAGGCGGAAAAGGAAGGCAAAATCACCAAAGATACGGTGATTATCGAGCCGACCAGCGGCAATACGGGCATTGGGTTGGCCAGCTTTGCCGCAGCCCGTGGCTATAAGGCTGTTCTGACTATGCCCGAAACCATGAGCGTGGAGCGCCGTAATCTCTTGAAGGCCTATGGTGCGCAGATTGTGCTGACCGATGGCGCCAAGGGCATGAAAGGGGCGATTGCCAAAGCAGAAGAACTGGCAAAGGAAACGCCCAATGCGTTTATTCCCTCCCAGTTCACGAATCAGGCAAATCCTGCGATTCACGAAGCCACAACCGGCCCGGAAATCTGGCAGGATGCGGAAGGAAAGGTGGATGCCTTTATCGCTGGCGTCGGCACGGGCGGCACGCTTACGGGCGTAGGCCGTTATCTGAAAAAGCAGAACGCTGCTGTGCATGTCGTAGCCGTAGAGCCGGAAAGCTCGCCGGTACTCAGCAAAGGGACGGCAGGCCCGCACAAGATTCAGGGTATCGGCGCAGGTTTTGTACCAGAAACGCTTGATACGAAAGTCTATGATGAAGTCCTGCCCATCAGCAATGAAGATGCCTTTAAGTATGGCCGTCAGTTTGCCCATAGCGAAGGTGTGCTGGTCGGTATCTCTGCCGGTGCAGCACTTGCGGCCGCCGTTCAGCTAGCCAAGCGTCCGGAATTTGCGGGCAAGAACATCGTGGCTCTGCTGCCCGATACGGGTGACCGCTATCTTTCCACAGAACTCTTTAATGACTAAAGCAAAGATATTGAAAATCGCTGGCTCGTTCCAGCGATTTTTAATTTATAACAAGAAATTTATTTTTTTAAGAAAAAGTGTTGACAGACAGGACTGACTCGTGTAATATAATACAAGTCGCCAGGAGCGAGAGCGAAAAACACAGTTCAGCAAGCCTTGACTGGCAAGGGATTGTAAGTGATTGCTTTCGAGTTTTGACAAAAAAGAAAATTTCAAAAAAGTTCTTGACAAGTCAAATCCGATGCGATAAGATAAATGGGTCGCTTGAAGCGACGGGCACTTCGAAAGAAGCGCTGAACAAGATTGTTCTTTGAAAACTAAACAATGCAAATAATCATGCAACATGATTAAA